>JBCBMO010000006.1:0-402454 GCA_039822785.1 Pseudomonadota bacterium
AGGATCAAACTCTCAAGTTGAAAGGTCTCAAGTGCCCTACCGCTTCGCTGCTCGACGGCGGGACGAACCCACCACAAACCGCAAAACAATCAGCACCAAGCCTTCTTGACGACGTTGAACCTTCGCACATCACAACAACACATCATCCAACAGCCAACCCGCCAAACCCCAGAACCAAAGCCCCAGAACAAGCAGATAAACCGCCAAAAAATGTGCCGCTGACTAAAGCACCATCACCGAAATCAGAGCCGAAACCCCAATCCCTCAAGTGCCGACATGCAAACAGCCCAACCCGTCGAAAACAGGCCAAACCACCCGCATATCCCTTCATCAACACCCAACAATGTCAAAGAGCGGGACAAAAAAGGCCTGAAGCCATGTTCATGGCCCCCCGCCCATCATGTCCGGAACCACCGCATCGTCTGCGGCGACCCGGGTGATATGGCTGATCTCGGCGCCCCCGTCAACACCCCAAAGTCACGGGAGCGTCATTTTTCTCCCGCAGCCCGCGGGGCGGAGCGCTCTGCCCGCTCCAGCATTTTGGCCAGCCGCAGGGTGCGCACATAGGCCACCGTGAGCGCGAAGAAGAAGCCCTTCCAGCCGCCGAACACGTGACGGCGCAAGAGCCAGAACTTGAGAAAGACGAGGATCGGCTCCGCCAGCAGGCGCCATCGCAGGCGCCCGGACCGACGCGGCGCCGCGCTCTCGGCCACATAGCTCGTGTAGCGGTTCTCCTTCGCCACCAGGCCGGCCCAGTCGACAAAGGGGAAATGGTGGATCGGCGCTTTCAGCCGCCGCGCCGCCTGCCCCTCGACCAGGTCCACGCGGTCGAACAGCGGGTGCGCCCGGTACCGCCCCGCCCTGCGATGATAGAGCCGGACGACGCGATAGTCGTTGGCGAAGGGGCGCGGGGCATCGTCGCCCGGATAGACGTTGAGGATCCGCAGGGCATAGGCGGCAGGCGGGGGTGGACCGCCGGCAAAGAGCGCGGCGATCTCGGCCGCCAGTGCCGGCGTCACGACCTCATCCGCATCGACGTTCAGCACCCAGTCGTGGCGGCACATCCCCTCCGCCCGCGCCTTTTGCGGCCCGTAACCCGGCCAATCCGTGACATGCACAGTGGCACCGGCGCCCTCTGCCACGGCGACCGTGCCATCGGTCGAGCCGCTGTCGAGCACCAGGATCTCGGCGGCGAAGGAGACGGCGGCGAGGGTTCGGCCGAGGCGCGCTTCCTCGTCCCGGGCGATCACGAAGACCGAGAGGGGCAGGCTGGCATCGGGCGGGGACGGCGGGGGTGTCATGACCCGACCCCTACTCCGCCAAGGGCCTAGGCGAAAGCCGTTGCGAACGGCCGGAGGGCCGGGCAGAAGGCCCGAGACCGCCGTGAGGAGCTCATGACCACACCCGCCGCCGTGCCCCCCATCCAGGCTGTGCTGTTCGACAAGGACGGGACGCTTTTCGACTTCGCCGCGACCTGGCGCCATCCGGTCGAGAGAATGCTGATCGCGCTCGCACCCGATCCGGCCGACCGGGCGGAGATGGCCGCGCGCGGCGGCTATGATCAGGCGACCGGGCGCTTTACGGGCGGATCGGCGCTGGTGGCAGGCGATGTCGCGGCGATCGTCGAGGCCTGGGCGCCCCTGCGGCCCGATCTCGGCGCCGACGGCCTGCGCCGGCGCCTGACCGAGATCTGGACCAGCCCCGACAGCCAGCCCGATGCGCTGGTGCCCGCCTCGCGCGACCTGCAGCGCTTGTTGACGGGCCTGCTGGGCAATGGACTGACCCTTGGCGTGGCGACGAACGATTTTGAAGCGGCGGCCGACGAGCACCTGCGCGCCGCCGGCGTGCGCGAGGTCTTCAGCTTCATCGCGGGCTACGACAGCGTTCCTGCGCCGAAACCCGCGCCGGACATGGTCCTTGCCTTCGCCGCGGCAACCGGAATCGCGCCCGCGGAGATCGCGATGATCGGCGATAGCACCCATGACATGGCCTGTGCTCGGGCGGCCAGCTGCGGTCTGCGCGTCGGGGTGCTGACCGGCCCGGCATCGCATGCCGATCTCGCACCGCATGCCGATCATGTCATCGACAGCATCGACGCGCTGCCGGCGCTCTTGGCCGGACTTTAATGCCGGATCGCGAGGACCACCTCCAGCTGGCGGGTTTGCGACAAGAGGTGACGGTTCGCCGACCGCGCGGGCTGCGCCGCCGCGGCGATGCTGAGGGGATAAACAAGCACGGGAAGCGCGAGATGGACCTCACCGACCGGCCCGCCAGCGAGGGGGAGCAGCAGGCGGAGGAGGCGCCTCGCCGCCGATCCGCCGGCCGAGGCACCGCACGCAGCGGCGGACGTGCCGCCAATAAGCGCCGCGGCGGCGGCGGCCTGCCCAACCAGCGGCCCTGGGGCCAGGCCGAGCTGACCGACCCGCCGATCGAACCGATCTCCGCCGATCAGGTCGCCGCCATCGACGATGCGGCCATGCGGATCCTGGAGGAGATCGGGATCGAGTTCCTGCACCCCGACGCCTGCACCCGCCTGAAGGCAGCCGGCTGCACGGTGGAGGACGGCGGCACCAATGTGCGCATGGACCGCGCCCTGGTCCGCCACTACGTCGCCATGGCGCCCGAGACCTTCACGATCACCCCGCGCAACCCGGCGCGCGCGATCACCATCGGCGGGCGCCACCAGGCCTTTGTGAATGTCTCCAGCCCGCCCAACTGCTCGGACCTCGACCGCGGGCGACGGCCGGGCACCTTCGAGGATTTCTCGAACCTCATCCGGCTCAGCCAGCACTTCAACGTGATCCACGTCCTGGGCGGCTATCCGGTCGAGCCCGTGGATGTGCACGCCGGCGTGCGCCACCTGCACTGCCTGCGCGAGAAGCTCGTGCTGTCGGACAAGGTCATGCATGCCTACGCCCTCGGCACCGAGCGGATCGAGGACGGAATGGAGATGGCGCGCATCGCCGCCGGCCTCAGCCATGAGGACTTCGAGGCGGCGCCGCGGATGTACACCAACATCAACTCGTCCAGCCCGCTCAAGCACGACTGGCCGATGCTGGACGGGGCCATGCGGCTGGCGGAGCGGGGGCAGCCCACCATCGTCACGCCCTTCACGCTGGCCGGAGCGATGTCACCCGTGACCATCGCAGGCTCCGTCGTCCAGGCCACGGCGGAGGCACTGGCGGCCATCGTGCTGTTGCAGATCATCCGCCCGGGCCTCGGCGTCGGTTTCGGCAGCTTCACGAACAACGTCGACATGCGCTCGGGCGCGCCCGCCTTCGGCACGCCGGAGTATGTGCGGGCGACGCAGATTTCGGGCCAGATGGCGCGGTTCTACGGCCTGCCGCTGCGCGCCACCAACGCCTGCGCCGCCAACACGCCCGACGCCCAGGCGGCCTGGGAGAGCATGAACTCCCTCTGGGCCTGCATGACGAGCCACACCAACCTCGTCTATCACGCCGCCGGCTGGCTCGAGGGCGGGCTCTGTGCGTCGTTCGAGAAGTTCGTCATGGACTGCGAGACGCTGCAGCAGTTCTGCGCCATGCAGGACCCGGTCGACACCAGCCCCGAGGCGCTGGCCGTCGATGCCATCGGCGAGGTCGGGCCGACGGGCCACTTCTTCGGCGCCCAGCACACCCAGGACCGCTACGAGACTGCCTTCTACAGCCCCTTCCTCTCGGACTGGCGGAACTTCGAGGCCTGGGAGAGCGATGGCGCCGTGCGGACGCCCGAGCGCGCCAACGCCATGTGGAAGGCGATCATCGCCGCCTTCGAGCCGCCGCCGATGGATGTGGCGATCAAGGAAGAGCTCGACGATTTCGTCGCCCGGCGCGTGGCCGAGGGCGGCGCCCCGACCGACTTCTGAGCCGGAGACATCCAGCATGGGTACTCCGCTCAGGGCGGGCTTCATCGGCCTCGGCAATGTGGGGGGCAAGCTGTCGCGCTCGCTCGCGCGCAACGGCGTGCCGCTGACGGTCCACGACCTCGACCACGCAGCAGCGGCCCCCTTGCTGGCTGCCGGAGCGACCTGGGCCGACAGCCCTGCTGCGGTCGCCGAGGCCTCGGATGTGGTCATCACCTGCCTGCCGAGCCCCGCCGCCTCCGCCGCGGTCGTGGAGGGGGAGGGCGGGCTCCTCTCCGCCTGGCGCCCCGGCGTGATCTGGGCCGAGATGTCCACCACCTCCGCCAGCGAGGTCGCCCGGCTGGCCGAACGCGTCGAGGGCGCAGGCGGTGCGGCGGTGGATTGCCCCGTTTCCGGCGGCTGCCACCGGGCGGCGACGGGCAATATCGCGATCTTCGCGGGCTGCGACCGGGCGACCTTCGAGCGGATGCTGCCGCTGCTGACGGTCATGGGCCGGCGGATCCTGCACACCGGCCCGCTCGGCTCGGCCTCCGTCCTCAAGGTGGTGACCAACTACCTTGCGACGGCGAACCTGGTGAGCGTGGCAGAGGCGCTGGTGACCACCAAGGCCGCGGGCCTCGACCTTGCCACCGCGTTCGAGGCGATCCGCATCTCCTCCGGCAACTCCTTCGTGCATGAGACCGAGAGCCAGGTGATCCTGAACGGCTCGCGCGACATCAATTTCACGATGGATCTGGTGGCCAAGGACATCGGCATCTTCCAGGCGCTGGCCGAGGAGCACGGCGTGCCGCTCGAACTCTCGCCACTCCTTTGCCGCCTGTTCGACGACGCCATCGGCCGCTACGGCCCGCGGGAGTTGTCGCCGAACATCATCCGCAGACTCGAGGAGGCGACCGGCCTCGAGGTCCGTGCCCCGGGCTTTCCGCCCGAGATGACCGACGACGAGCCCGAGGAACGAGGCGCCGAGGTCGTCGCCGCCCGCGCCGTTCGCAGCTGACCGGCGCGGGGAAGGCGCCCGCGCCCATCCACGACAGGTTAGAGGGCCCGAGGCTAACGGAGGCTGAAGACAGCCTTCGCCCAGCGCCCCAGGCCCGGGGCCTCAGACCCGGGGCCTCAGACCCGGGGCCTCAGACCCGGGGCCTCAGACCCGGGCCCCATACCCGGGGCCCCAGACCAAGGCCCCCAGACCAACGGCCCGAGACCCAGGGCCCCAGACCTCAGGACGCAGGACGCAGGACGCAGGACGCAGGACGCAGGACGCAGCCCTCGCAGCTGACCACATGGGACGCCAGCGCCGCGGTGCGTTTACCGAACATTCGGCGCACCACGTCCATCCTGTCGTCGGCGGGCGCGGGCGCGGGCGCGGGCGCCGATGCAGCGCAATCCTCTGATTTACAGAAGACTGCTTTCGCCACCGCAGTCTATGTCGCGCAGTCCGGGCGCTTAAGTTCGGCCTCAGCAACCGACAACGGAGGACGCCATGAGCTGGAACCCCGCCCTCGACCCCCACTGCCCCACCGGCGACGAGGTCGACCAGATCGAGACCGTGATCGTGCCCCGCGCCCGCGACATCGGCGCGTTCGAGGTGCGCCGGGCCCTGCCCTCGTCCAAACGCCAGATGGTCGGCCCCTTCATCTTCTTCGACCAGATGGGCCCGGTGGAGTTCCTGACCGACCAGGGCATGGACGTGCGGCCCCACCCCCATATCGGCCTCGCCACCGTCACGTACCTCTTCCAGGGCGCGATCTACCACCGCGACAGCCTAGGCACGGCGATGGAGATCAAGCCGGGCGAGGTGAACTGGATGATCGCCGGAAAGGGCATCACCCACTCCGAACGGACGGGCACCGAAGAGCGCGCCAGGACCAACAAGCCGCTCTTCGGCATCCAGACCTGGGTCGCCCTGCCCGACCAGCACGAGGACACCGACCCGGGCTTCGAGAACCAGGCGAAGGAGGCCCTGCCGCTGATCGAGGGAGAGGGCAAATCCGTCCGCCTCATCCTCGGCAGTGCCTATGGCGAGCGCGCGCCGGTCAAGACCTTCTCCGAGATGTTCTATGGCGATGCCATCATGGAGCCCGGCACCATGCTGCCGCTGCCCGACGAGCACGAGGACCGCGGCGTCTATGTCCTGTCCGGCGAGATCGAGGTGGCGGGCGAGCGCTACGAGGCCGGCCGCATGCTGGTCTTCCGCCCCGGCGACAAGATCGCGATCAAGGCGCTCAGCGCCGCGCGGCTGATGATCCTGGGTGGAGAGACGCTCGGCGGCCCGCGCCATATCTGGTGGAACTTCGTCGCCTCCAGCAGAGAGCGGATCGAGGCCGCCAAGGAGGCCTGGCGCGCCGGCGACTGGCAGAACGGCCGCTTCCACCTGCCCCCCGACGATAACGCGGAGTTCATCCCCCTGCCGGAACGCTGACCCAAGGGCCCCTGTTGCGGGCGTGAACCAATCCCTGATGGAGCGCCTGCACGGCCGAGCGGTCGCGCGGCCCCGGCCAGTCCCGCGGCACATGCACGAAAACGACCCTGGGGACAGGCATGCCCAGCGCAGCCCAGTAGCTCGTGTCGCAAACATAGCGCCCGGCGTCCCCTGACAGACGCACCGGCAGCGCCGCGCCGCGCATCGCCCTCAGCAGTGAGGCGACCGGCCAGCGCGCCTGCCGCACGCCCCCCGCATAGGGCGCAAGCGGCCCGGGCCGCGCATAGCGTTCGATGCGAAAGGAGGCGCCTGACCACTCCCCGAGCATTATCAAAGCCGAGGGGCGCTCAAGGCAAAACCGACGGAGCGCACGCGCCGCCGGCACGTGGTCAACCTCAAGGCGCCACGCGACCGCCCCTGGACCGGCGAAGGCAGCCAGGGCAACGGCCAGGCGCCAGCTGGTGTTGGCCGGGCGCCCGCCGAATGCCTCGAAGCCGGTGATCAGGAGCCGGTCCATACGCTTGCCTGAGCCGGCGCGCGTCAGAGATCAAGGGGACAGCGCTCCCGAGGGCACCGCGCTTCGGTGCTAGAGCCCGTCCCCATCGGCATAGGCGCTCCACGAGGTGATCAGGTCGGGCACATCGTCGTCCGCCAGGCCAGCCCCTGCCGCGCTCGTGACGACCAGACCCGCGAGAAAGGCGTTGTTCACATCGCTCGAGAAGTCGATGTCGAGCCGGCCGTCCCGCACCTCCACCCCGCGCACGGCGACATCATAGGCCGCACCGCGACTGCCGCTCTCTGCGTAGACGTCGAGGTTGTCGATGACGCTCGCACCCTCCACGTCGACGTCGAAGACGCGCTTGCCATCGCTCCTGAAGTAGGTCTCGGCAAACTTGAACGTCAGGTCATAGGTACCGTTCTCAAGATCGATGTCATAGGCGAGATCCGACGCCCAGCGATGGGAGGCGTAGACCGTGTCGGCGCTGCTGCCGTTGGAGATCGACGTGCTCTCTGCGGTCGCCCGGCCGTTCACCGCATAGGTCCCGTCGCTGACCCAGACCGCGCTACCCCCATCGGTAAAGCCGTCGCCGCCGGCGTTCATATGGAGCGAGAAACCGCTCGGCTGCGGATCAGGCGGGCTGCCACCACCCTCCGAGGTGATCACCAGCCCCGCCAGATAGGCATTGTTCACATCGCTCGAGAAGTCGATGTCGAGCTGGCCGTCCCGCACCTCGACCCCGCGCACGACGACATCATAGGCGGCGCCACGGCTGCCGGTCTCTGCATAGACGTCGAGGTTGTCGATGACGCTCACGCCCTCCACGTCGACATCGAACACCCGCTTGCCGGCGCTTCTGAAGTAGGTCTCGGCGAACTTGAACGTCAGGTCGTAGGTGCCGTTCTCAAGATCGATGTCGTAGGCGAGATCCGATGCCCAGCGATGGGAATTGTAGACGCTGTCCGCGCTGCTGCCGCCCGATATCGATGTGCTCTCGCCCGTCGCCCGACCGTTCGCCGCGTAGGCACCGTCGCCGACCCAGGTCGCGCCCCCCGCATCGGTGAACCCCTGCCCGCCCGCGTTGAGGTAGAGTGAAAAGCCCTCCGGCTGCGGATCGGGCGGTGTGGCCCCATCCGAAGTGATCACCAGCCCCGCCAGATAGGCATTGTTCTTGTCACTGGAGAAATCGATGTCCAGACGGCCGTCCCGCACCTCGACCCCGCGCACAACAACGTCGTAGCTCGCGCCACGGCTCCCCGTCTCGCCATAGACGTCGAGGTTGTCGATGACGCTCACGCCCTCCACGTCGACATCGAAGACCCGCTTGCCGGCGCTTCTGAAGTAGGTCTCGGCAAACTTGAACGTCAGGTCGTAGGTGCCGTTCTCGAGCGCGATGTTGTAGGCGAGATCGGGATCCCAACGATGCGACTCGTAAACCCGATCAGCGCTGCTGCCGCCTGCTATCGACGTCCCCTCGCCCGTCGCCCGGCTCTGCGTTGCATAGCTGCCGTCGCTGACCCAGGCGGTGCCACTGTCATCCGTGAAGCCCTGCCCGCCGGCATTTAGATAGAGTGAGAAGCCCCCAGGCTGGGGATCCGGCTCCTCCTGGGGCTCGTCGGGCTCCGGGTCGTTGGCGACCTGGCCCTCGCCATCGATCCTGACCGACACCGTCGCGGTATCGCGCGCCCCCTCGGGGTCGGCAATGGTGTAGGTGAAGCTGTCGTTGCCCGTCTGACCGTCGAGCAGGGCGTCGAAGATGCCGTTCTGCCGATAGGTCACCGTCCCGTCGCCGTTCAGCCGGACCGAGGCGCCGGAGTCGAGCGTGACGCTCTGCCCCCCAGAGATGTCCCGGCCATCGATGGCGACGATCGTCAGAGCGCTCTGCTCGGGGTCGGCATCGTTCGACAACAGGTCGACGTTGGCGATGTTCGTCCCCTCATCGCCGCGCAGGCTGTCGTTGCGGGCGTCCGGGGTCGCATTGGGCGGCGGCGGCGGCGGCAGGATGACCGAGGTGAAATCGGCGAAGCTGAAGCTCTCACCACCGAAGACCAGGGTTTCAATGCTCTCGGCAACGCGGTCGACGGCATCGTTCACGACCTCGAGGAAGCCGCCGACGAAATCGATGGTGTAGCTCGCCACGTCGCCGACGAAGCGCACCACGTCGGTCCCACCGCCCCCGTAATAGGTGTCAGCGCCGGCACTGTCATAGAAGGTGTCGTCGCCGCCATTGCCGCGGAACACGTTGTCCGCCGCATTGCCCCAGAAGGTGTCGTCGCCGCTGCCACCGTTGGCATTCTCGATCAGCGAACGCGCATCGCCCTCGTACTGCATCGCGTTGAAGACGTGGCCGCGCGCGTATTCGAAATTGCCCCGGTAGCCGTTCTCCAGTGCTGCGCGCTGGAACAGGCCGCCCACATCCAGGTCAACGTAGCCACCCGGCGCGAGGTCGATCCCCAGATCGGTGCTGTAGTTGGAGAAGTCGTAGGTGTCCTCGCCGTTGCCGTCCCAGATCGTCCGAAAGATCCGGTTCGCCCCGGGCGTCGAGACCTCGACCCCGTCGATGAACATCGCGCCCGTCGTGGTGCTGAAGCTGTAGACGGTATCGCCCGCTTCCTCGGTGAAATCCGCGCCGTACATGCGCTGGATCGCGGCGATATCGAGCATCATGAGGCTCTGCGCGAAACCCCAGGTCTCGTTGGCCAGACCGTAGCTCGTCGATTTGCCCACATAGGACCGGTAGGTCATCACCGAGAACTCGGAGCTGTCCCACTCGAAGGGAATTGCACCGGTTCCGTTCGTCTCATGGCCGTGCTTCAGCCCGAGCGCGTGACCGTATTCGTGCAGGATCGTGAAGTAGGCGTAGTTGCCCACGACCGGATTGTTGAAGCTGCCCTTGTTGTAGAAGCTGTCGCCGCCCACGGCGTTGGACGACGGATAGTAGGCATAGGCCGTGCCCGGCGCATCGCTCATGGCGGCGCGCAGATCCGCGTTGCCCTCCTGATTACCGGTGAGCTCGGTGAAGTTCAAACCGCTTACCGAGGCGAAGTCGTCGAGCGCGGCGCGGGCGGCGTTCTTCTGCTTGTTCGAGAATTCCTGAACGCTGCTCGCGGCGTTGCTGTCGACGTAGTTGTTGCCGTAGTCCGAGGTCTGGTCCGGAAAACTGAAGGTCAGATTGGTACGGTCCCACGCGCGCCCGCTGATCAGGCCGTCGACCGGCTGATCCGCATCGTTCGTGTTCGTGTCGTAGCCAGGCGTGAAGATGCTGCGCGCGGTCTGTTCCTGCGGCTCGTCCAGCTCGCTCGACGCAGCGTCATCCAGACGATGCACATCGTTCGCGCGGATCGCATCCGGCGTTAGGTCCTCGGCGTCGACGGTCGCGTTCAGCCGCTCGGCATCGCTGTCCGTCTTACCGGTTGCTTCGTGGCCATGCGCATTACACCCAGCGCAAACGCAGCCATGATCTTCGGAATGAACAAGCGTGTAGACTTGCTCTCCGACCATGGGGGCACCCCCTCGTCTCGCTTCTCCGCCCTCGACGCAGATCACAGGAAAAGTAGGAGGAAATTGGGCACCGTTTTTTGACACAGAAGGATGGGTTAAACCAGCACAGAGTGTGCTTAACCATTTCGAGACACAAGATGTTGAGTGGCGCGGGCTCCGCCCACCTAGATTCCACCCGGCGCTTCACCAGCACCGGTTGACCCATGGGAATGCCACAACCTCTCCACGAATTTCGCCGCAATTCCGCCATATTTACGATGAGCGCAACGTTAACGCCGCGGAGCCGAAGTCCTGCCGCAGCCTAGAAATCACAATCAAACCTGCCGGTGGCCGGCGCTCCATCGAAGGAGGACGTCCATCCAGCCAGGTATCTAGCCCGCACCAAGTGAAAAAAATTTCAGCCTGCTATCTTTTACGCCCTCGGTTCCGCGTTGAGGGGTTTTAGGTGGATGCCTTCGACCGCGCGCTCGCACCCAGAATTCCCTATATTTCAAAATAAGACGACAGCTCAAGCTTGTTTGTATTAATCATAATAACTTTGTTCATCTGATTGATGCAATTTTGATCCTATGTTGATTTTGATATGTGCCTATCTTCAGCACTACCGATGTCTAGAATTTGCCGCCTGGCAGTATTTTGAGCCGCTGATGATAGTGCGACTTTTACTAGCAGTAACCATCTGAACGATCAGCAATGAAAGCCATCGTCGATAGGCTGTGAGCAATTTCAAGTTGTATCTCACGAACCCCTGCTACCAGAGGTGCCTAAGCCTGTTTACCTATACGTCCAAGATCGCCCCACCTTACCAAGAATCGCGATGCCACGACGCGCGCAGCAGGCATGTCATCGGGCCGCTCGCGCGGCCCCCTCGGCGATTGCCGGGCGAGAGCGGATCGTCTACCACCCCGCCATGACCGCCGATCGCGACCGATTTCCGACCTTCACCATCATCGATCATCCGCTGGTCCAGCATAAGCTGACGCGGATGCGGATGAAGGATACCTCGACCGCCAGCTTCCGCGATCTGCTGCGCGAGATCAGCCTGCTGCTCGCCTATGAGCTCCTGCGCGACCTGCCGGTGGAACATGTCGAGATCGAGACCCCGGTCGCTCAGATGCAGGCGCCGCGGCTGGCGGGCAAGAAGGTCTGCTTCGTCTCGATCCTGCGCGCGGGCGACGGGCTGCTGCAGGGGCTGCTCGACCTCGTGCCCTCGGCCCGGGTCGGGCACCTCGGGCTCTATCGCGACCCGGTGACCAAGCGGCCGGTGGAGTATCTGCGCAAACTGCCCGACGATCTGACCGACCGCGTCACCGTGCTGGTCGATCCCATGCTCGCCACCGCAGGCTCCGCCATCGCCGCCGTGGATATCGCCAAGGCCTCAGGGGCGAAGGACGTCCGCTTCCTCGCCCTGCTCGCGGCACCCGAGGGAGCCGATGCCTTCTATGCCGCCCACCCGGACGTGCCGGTCTGGGCCGCCGCCATGGATGAGCGGCTGGATGAGCGCAAGTACATCATCCCCGGCCTCGGCGATGCCGGCGACCGGCTCTTCGGCACCAAGGATCACCGGTCCGAGGACTGAGCGCCGCAGCCGGCGTTTGACATGGAACAACGCGGGCAGCCCCTCCTCTCCTGCTACGCTGCCGCGACCCCCTGAGCCACCCGAGCAGGAGAGCGCGCGCCCATGCCCAAGGACATCGACGACATCGCCGCCTTCCTGGCCGGAACGCACCCCTGCGACGCCTTCTCCGACGCCGTCCGGGCAGAGGCCGCCGCCGCGATGACCCAGCGCGACGTCCCCGCCTTCGACCCGGTCTATGCCCTCGGCGAGCGGCTCGAGGGCCTCTACTTCATCGTCACCGGCCGGATCGAGGTGCGCCATGAGGGCGGCCGCGTGCTCAGCATCCTGGGCCCCGGCCAGAGCTTCGGCGAACGAGGCCTGCTGCGCGATGGGATGGCGGTCACCGAGACCCGCGCGCTGGAGGACAGCAGCCTCCTGATCCTGCCGCGCGCCATGTTCGATAAGCTGCGCCTGACCGAGCCCGCCTTCGCCCGCGTCTTCACCCGCAGCCGCACGGCCGAGACGCCCATGGCCTCCCTCACGGGCCTGCCGGTCAGCGAGCTTATGGCGACCGAGCCCATCACCTGCACCCCCGGCAGCACGCTCCAACAGGCAGCGCGCACGATGCGGGAGCGGCGCATCTCCTCCCTCCCCGTCCTCGACGGTGACCGGCTGTGCGGGATCGTGACCAACACCGACCTCACCAACCGCGCCATTGCCGAGGGCCTGCCCCCCGACACGCCGGTCGGCGAGGTGATGACGCCCGATCCCATCACGCTCGCCCCGGGTGCCCTGGGCGCGGATCTCATGACCCTGATGATTGAGAAGAACTTCGGCCACATCCCGGTGGTCGAGGGTGGGGCCCTGGTCGGCATCGTCTCCCAGAGCGATCTGACCCGCTATCAGGCCATGACCTCGGGCCAGCTTATCCGCGGCATCGCCGAGGCGACGGATGTCGACGCCCTCGCGGGCCACGTCGCACGCCTGCCCGAACTCCTTGCTCAACTGGTCGGCGCCGGGCACCGCCACGACACGGTCACCCGCCTGCTGACGGATGTGGGCGATGCCGCCACCCGGCGCCTGCTGGCAATGGCGGAGGCGGAATTGGGCCCCGCGCCGGTGCCCTATCTCTGGCTCGCCTGCGGCAGCCAGGGACGCCAGGAGCAGACGGGCGTCTCCGACCAGGACAACTGCCTCATCCTCTCCGACGCGGCGACGCCGGAACACGACGCCTATTTCGCCGCCCTCGCCAAGATCGTGTCGGACGGGCTCAACGCCTGCGGCTACTATTACTGCCCCGGCGATATGATGGCGACCAACCCGCAGTGGCGCCAACCGGTGCGCGTCTGGGAGCAGCTCTTCCGCGGCTGGATCCAAAAGCCCGACCCCAAGGCGCAGATGCTCGCCTCGGTTATGTTCGACCTGCGCCCCATCGGCGGGGAGGAGAGCCTGTTCACCAGCCTCCAGGCCCTGGTGCTCGAACGTGCCTCGAAGAACTCGATCTTCGTCGCGCACATGGTCTCCAACGCCCTCAAGCACACCCCTGCGCTGGGCTTCTTCGGCGGCTTCGCCAAGGTCCGCTCCGGCGAGCACCGCAACACCATCGATATGAAGATGCACGGCGTCGTGCCCATCGTCGACGTGGGCCGGATCTGCGCGCTCAAGGGCCAGCTCACCGCGGTCAACACCCGCGCGCGGCTGATCGAGGGCGAGAAGCAGAAGACCCTCAGCGCCTCCGGCGCGCGCGACCTGCTCGACGCCTATGACATGATCGCCGACACGCGGCTGCAGCATCAGGCGGCGCGGGTGCGCGCGGGCCAGGCGCCCGACAACTTCCTGCTACCAAGCGAGCTGTCGGACCTTGAGGGGAACCACCTGCACGACGCCTTCGTCGTCGTCCGCACGATCCAATCGGCCATGGGCCTCACGGGCGCCGCGATGCGCTAAGCTCGCGCCCACCCGCATGACGTGAGAGCGGCCCAGCCAAAAGGGCCGCCTTGAAAAGGAGGAAACGGACCATGTGGCGGCAATGGAGCCTGCGCTTCAGGGTATTCCTGTTCTTTGCCTTTCTCACCTGCGCGGGCCTGCTCGGCATCGCCGGCGGCCTCTACTTCGGCGCGCGTCAGCTGGTGCACCCCGACGACCTGCAAGCCCTGCTGATCGCGGGCATGGTCGCGGCCTTCGTCGTGCTCGGCATCAACGCCTGGGTCTGGATGCTCTTCGACGAGAACGTCGCCCGGCCGGTGGAGGCCCTGTCGACCGACCTGCGTGCCCGGGCGCACTGCGGCCTCGACCACGACCTGGATGCCGAACATGCGCGCTACCTCGGCGACCTCGCCCCCGCCGCCACGCAGATGGCCGCCCATCTAGCTGCGTCCCGCGGCGCCCTGGCGGAAGCGGTGGCCAAGGAAACTGCCACCCTGACGCAGGAGGCCGGGCAGCTCCAGTCGCTTATCGCCGAGATGCCGGTCGCCGTGATCCTGTTGAATGCCGAGGGGCGCATCGCGCTCTATAACCGCGCGGCGCGTCAGCTCCTCAGCGTCGAGGACGGGCTCGCGCTTGGCGCGCGGATAGAGACCTGCCTCGCCCCCCATGCGGCAGCGGCCGTCCGGCAGGCCCTCGGCAAGGCGGCGCAGGATCCCATCACGCTCGACGGTGCCCTGCCCCGGCGCGACGGGGTCACCGCCCATGCCCGGGCCTATGGCAATGGCCGCAGCGCGCCCGCCTGCCTCCTGACGCTCGAGACCACGGCGACGCCCGAGGACACCGGCGCGGGAGAGGCGCACTACGACCTCGACATCGTGGCGCGTCCGCGGTCCGGCCTGCTCACCGATCTGCCGCTTGCCGCAGCGCCCTTCGTGGTCTTCGACACCGAGACCACCGGCCTCGACCCCTCCAACGGCGACGAGATCGTGCAGATCGCGGCAGTGCGGGTGCTGAACGGCCGCCTGCTGGACGGTGAGCGCTTCGAGATGCTGGTGAACCCCGGGCGCCGCATTCCGTCCGTCGCAACTGGCGTGCATGGGATCACCGAGGAGATGGTGGCCGATGCCGCCGACGTGCCCAAGGCCCTGACCCGCTTCCACCGCTTCTGCCACGGCAGCGTCATCGTGGCCCATAACGCGCCCTTCGACATGGCCTTCCTGACCCGGCGCGAGGCAGAGATCGGGGCGCGCTTCGACCATGCGCTCCTCGACACGGTACTGCTGTCGGCGCTCATCTGGGGCCGCAGCGGGACCGACCACACGCTGGATGCGCTGGCCGAGCGGCTGGACGTCGTCATCCCACCGGCCGCCCGCCACACCGCCCACGGCGATGCCATGGCGACCGCCCTGGTGCTGACCCGGCTCATTCCCCTGCTGGGGACCCGGCACATCGCGACGGTCGAGGACGCCATCGCGGCGAGCAGCCGCCATCAGAGCATGATGGCCACCGGCTGAGACCACCCCCCGGGGCGAGTGGGCGGGTTGGCGGGTGGGCGTTGCTCGACCGGGGCGCAGCGCCGGTCGGGCCAACGGGCACCCGGCCCCGCCCCGCTCAGACCGAAAGGCCCAGGTCCAGCGCCAGTCTCGGGCCCAGCCCTGATCCGAGCGCGCTCAGTGCCAGGCGAGGTTGGCGCGCGACAGATCCGAGATCTTCGTCGCGCCCATCAGCTTCATGCCCCGCTCGATCTCAGCGCGCATCAAATGCAGCGCCCGTTCGACGCCCGGCCGACCGGCTGCCGCCAGCGGGTACAGATAGAAGCGCCCGCCGCCCACGGCCTTCGCGCCCAGGGCAAGCGCCTTCAGCACATGCGTCCCGCGCTGCACGCCGCTGTCCATGATCACGTCGATCTGGTCACCCACCGCATCGACGATCTCGGCGAGCTGATCGAACGGCGCGCGCGAGCCGTCGAGCTGCCGCCCGCCGTGGTTCGACAGGATGATCCCGGTGCAGCCGATCTCCACAGCCTTCTTCGCATCCTCGACGGACATCACGCCCTTGAGGCAGAACTGCCCGTCCCACAACTGCACCATCTCGGCGACATCGTCCCAGTCCATCGACTGATCGAGCATCTCGCTGAAGTAGTTGCCGATCGACATGGCACCGCCGCCCATGTCGACGTGCTCGTCGAGCTGGGGCAGCTTGAACTTCTCGTGGGTCACATAGTTGATACCCCACTGCGGCTTCAGCACGAACTCGGCCATCGCGCTGAGGGTCAGCTTCATCGGAATCGCGAAGCCTGTGCGCAGATCACGCTCGCGGTTGCCGCCGGTGATGGTGTCGACCGTCAGCATCAGAACATCGACGCCCGCCTCCTTGGCGCGCTCCAGCATCGCCTTGTTCAGCCCGCGATCCTTGTGGAAGTAGAACTGATAGGCTTGCGGCGTGTCATAGGCCTTACGCACCTCCTCCAGGCTGGTGGTGCCGAGCGACGAGACCCCGAACATCGTGCCGTATTTCGAGGCCGCCGCCGCCACCGCGCGCTCACCCTCGTGGTGGAACAACCGCTGCAGGGCCGTCGGCGAGCAGTAGATCGGCATCGCCAGCTTCTGGCCCATGACCGTGACCGACATGTCGATATCAGCCACCCCGCGCAGGACGTTCGGCACCAGATCGCAGCGCTCGAAGCTGGCGGTGTTCTGGCGATAGGTGACCTCGTCGTCCGCCGCCCCATCGATGTAGTTGAAGATCGGCCCCGGCAGCCGTCGCTTCGCGAGCCGCCGAAAGTCGTGAAAGTTGTGGCACTGCGCCAGGCCCATGGTCGCCTCCTGTCCCTTTGGCGGGACCATAGCGCCGACCGGGGGTGGCACTCGACCCCCTATTGTCGCACGATCCCGCCTGACGGTATGGCGACGCCCTCGCGGACCCTGGCACCGTCGAAATAGGCGTGCGTCGCCTCAGCGATCCGCTCCTCGACCGGTCCGATCATCGCCTCCAGCCGGCTACCCTTGCCGATCAGCAGGCTGGTGAACCCATGCACCATGGCATGCAGGGGCGCGCCGAAGTGATGGGCATCGAGATGCCCCATCCCCTGCGCCTCCAGCGTGATCGTGATCTGCCGCACGAAGGAGCCGTAGCAGGACATCCCCGCCTCATGCGCCACGTCCTCGCCGCGCGTGGCCCCCCACATCACATGGAACAGCTCCGGGCGCTCCGCCCCGAAGCGGGTATAGGCACGCCCACCCTCGATCACGCCCTCGACCGATCCGGCGGGCCGGCTGTCCCAAGCAGCCTGCAACCGCGCCTGCAGCGCGTCGAAGCCCACAGCGGCCACATGGGCGAACAGATCCTCGCGATCCTCGAAATGGCGATAGGGCGCGCCGCTGCTGACCCCCGCCGCGCGGGCCGCATCGGCAACGCTCACCTCCTCCAGCCGCTTCTCGGCAATCAGGGTCAGCGTCGCGTCGATCAGCGCCGCCTTCAGCCCGCCATGGTGATAGCGCGCAGGCTTCCCGGCGCCCTCGGCGCCTGTCCCCGATGCGTCCCCCGGTCCATCCCCGGAACCGTCCCCCGGTCCGCCCTGCGACCCGCTATCGGGCTCTGCCACCGCCATACCCCGCACACCCCGCTGACGCTCAGCCATCCGACTTGCACCTCCCTCCTAACCGACCGGCCCACCCCGGCGAAAGTGGGGCCTCGACCTTGCCGTGAGAACGTCTTACATTATGTGAGCCCTACTTACATAGACAATCCGCTGCTGCGGCGCGCGATGGAGACCACGATGGAAAGCACGGTGGACGAAGCGACCAGCGCCACAGCCGCGAAACCGTCGCGCCTGCGCCGGATCTTCCGCCTTGGCCTTGAGTGGACGACCGCCGCGATGGTGGCCGCCGCTGTCGTCGCCGGCGCCTTTCTCGGCCTGCAGGCGCTGCAGCGCGGCGCCGTCGCCGACGACGGCCCCGCGCCGCGCCCCCCGATCCCCGTCGCCGTTCTGCCGATCGCGATCCAGCCCGGCTACAGCATCGAGGAGCGCTTCACCGGCCGGGTCGAGCCCGCCCGCACCGCACCGGTCGCCTTCGAGCGCGCAGGCCTCGTGCTCGAGGTCCTGGCCGACGAGGGCGCCACCGTCGCCGCCGACGCCCCGCTCGCGCGGATGGATACCGAGCCGCTGCTGCTCGAACGCCGCCGCCTGGTCGCCGAGCGCGAGGCGGTGGAGGCCGACCGCGCCCTCTCCGCCCTCACCGAGGACCGCCGTCGCCGGCTCGTCGACGAGGGGTGGACCAGCGGGCAGTCTTTCGACGAAGCGCGCCTCGGCGGTACCGCGCTGGAGGCCCGGCGTGCGGCCCTGGACGCCGCCATCGCCGCGCTCGACCTGGATATCGCGAAATCGACCATCCGCGCGCCCTTCGCCGGCACCGTCGCCCGGCGCGGGGTCGACGAAGGCACAGTCGTCGAGGCGGGCACGCCGCTGGTGATCCTGCAGGAAACCGCCCGCCCCCAAGCCCGGATCGGCCTGCCCCCGCGCCGCGCCACGGCGCTCACGCCGGGCACGACGGTCGGGCTCGTGGCCGCCGGACAGGCGCTCGAGGGCACCGTGGCCGCCGTCACCCCTGACCTCGATCCCAGCACGCGCACGGTCTCGGCCCTCATCGACCTGCCCGCGGACGCCGGGCTCGTCATGGGCGATCTCGTCCGCCTCTCGCTCAGCCGCGAGGTGCCGGATGCCGGCGCCTGGGTTCCCATCGGCGCCCTGACCGAGGCGGAGCGGGGCCTGTGGTCGGTCCTCACGGTCACCGGCGGCGAGGTGCCCGCGGCGGCCCGTGAAGCGGTAGAGATCCTTCACGTCGCGGACGGGCGCGCCTTCGTGCGCGGCACCTTCGCCGCCGGCGACCGCGTCATCGTCGAGGGGCGCCACCGCATCACCCCCGGCCAGCCCGTCACCGTCGCTGCGACCGCCGAGTAAGGACGACCGCCATGGACACCCTGCTCTATCGTCGCCCGCGCTATCTGTTGCTGGTCATCGGCGTGATCCTGGCGCTGGGCTCGCTCACCTTCACCACCATCGGGCGTCAGGAAGACCCGACGATCACGAACCTCTTCGCCACCGTCATCACCCCCTTCCCCGGCGCCGACCCGGGCCGGGTGGAGGCGCTGGTGACCGAGAAGATCGAGGCGGAGCTGCGCGAGATCCCCGAGATCGACGTGATCAGCTCTACCTCCCGCCTCGGCATCTCGACGGTGCAGATCGAGCTCTCCGACACCGTGCCCGACGCGCGGCTGGAGCAGGTCTGGGGCGAGATCCGCGATGCCCTGTCCGATGCGGCGCGGGAGTTTCCCGCCGGCGTGCCCGAGCCTGACTTCGACAACGACCGCACCGGCGCCTTCACCGCGATCCTGTCGCTCAGCCCGCGGGAGGGGCGCAGCATCCCGCTGACCGTCACCGCCCGCCTGGCGGAGGCGCTGCAGGAACGCCTGCGCCAGGTGCCCAATACCAAGCGCGTCGAGCTCTATGGCGCGCCCGAGGAAGAGATCCGCGTCACGCTCGACCCCGATACGCTGGCCGATCATGGCCTTACCCCCACCGCGGTCAGCAACGCCATCGCAGCGGCCGATGCCAAGGTCGCCTCGGGCCGGGTGCGCGGCGCGGCGGCGGATTACCTGGTGGAGGTTGCAGGCGAAATCGACGGGCTTGCCCGGGTCCGGGCCATCCCACTGCTCACCGGCGCGGACGGGCGCGTCCTGACCCTGGGCGACCTGGCCGAGGTCAGCCGCAGCGCGCGCAGCCCCGCGACGGAACTGGCGCTGGTGGACGGCCAGCGCGCCCTCCTGATCGCAGCGCAGGTCGAGGATGATCTGCAGGTCGACGTCTGGGCCGATGCCCTGCGCGCCGAGGTCGCCGATTTCGACGCGGCCCTGCCCGCAGGCCTCTCGCTGAACCTGGTGTTCGACCAGTCGCGCTACACCGCCGACCGGCTGAACGAGGTCATGGGCAACCTCGCCCTCGGCGTCGCCATCGTCTTCGGCGTCCTCGTGATCTCCATGGGCTGGCGGGCGGCGGTGGTCGTCGGCGCTATGCTGCCGCTCACCGGCCTGCTCTCCCTCGTCGTGCTGGAGCGGCTGGGCGTCACCATCCACCAGATGTCGGTCACCGGGTTGATCGTGGCGCTTGGCCTGCTTGTGGATGCGGCCATCGTGACGACCGACGAGATCCGGCGCAGACTCGCGCAGGGGACGGCACGGCTGGAGGCCATCGCCGGGGCCGTGCGCCGCCTCACGATCCCGCTCGCCGCCTCCACGCTCACCACGGTGCTCGCCTTCGTGCCCATGGCCGCGCTGCCCGGCCCGGCCGGTGACTTCGTCGGCGCCATCGCGCTGTCGGTGATCGTGATGCTCTTCACCTCGCTCCTGCTCGCGCTGACCGTGGTGCCGGCCATCGCCGGGCGCCTCCTGCCAGCCTATGGCCCGGCGGAGGCAAGCTGGCTCAGCGCCGGGATCGGCGGCGGGCTCATCGGCCGGTTCTTCGCCCGCAGCCTGACGGCCGCGCTCGCCTGGCCGCGCCTCGCCATGGCCTGCGCCGCCGCCCCCGCCATCGTCGGCTTCCTCGCCTTCCCGACCCTGACCGCGCAGTTCTTCCCAGAGGTCGACCGCGACCAGTTCCATGTCCAACTCGAACTGCCCGCCGGCAGCGCCATCGCCGAGACCGAGCGGCTGGCCCGCGCGGCCGACAGCTACCTGCAGGGGGTCGAGGGCATCGAGCAGGTGCAATGGGTCATCGGCCGCAGCGCGCCGGCCTTCTATTACAACATGCTCGACAACCGCGATCAGGACGCGACCTTCGCCGAGGCTTTGGTCACCACGGCGTCGGAGGAGGCGACCAACACCGTCATCCCCGCCCTGCAGGACCGTCTCGACACCGCCCTGCCCGGCGCGCGTGTCCTGGTGCGCGGCCTGAAACAGGGCCCACCGGTGGATGCGCCGCTCGAGATGCGCCTTACCGGCCCGAACATCGACGTACTGCGGGCCCTGGGCGAGGAAGCGCGCCGGCGCATCGCAGCGGTGCCCGCCGTCACCCATGCCCGGGCGACCCTCACGGGCGGTGCGCCCAAGCTGGTCTTCGACCTCGACGAGGACCGCGTGCGCCTTGCAGGCCTGACGCTGGGCGAGGTCGCGGGCCAGCTTCAGGGCCTCACCGAAGGCACCCTGGGCGGCTCGCTGGTGGAGGGGCCTGAAGAGCTGCCGGTGCGCCTGCGCCTAGGCGACGATGCCCGCGCGGCGGCGGATGCGCTGGCCCAGCTCACGATCCTGCCCAACGGCGCGACGGGGGCCGACCGCTTTCCGGGCGTGCCGCTCAGCGCCCTCGGCACCCTGCGGCTGGAGCCCTCGGAAAGCGCGATCTCCCGGCGCGACGGTGTGCGCGTGAACACGGTTCAAGGTTTCCTCGTGCACGGCATCCTGCCGGACGAAGCGCTGGTCACGCTCCAGGCCAACCTGGCCGCGGCGCCCCTCGACCTTCCGCCGGGCTACGCGATCGAATGGGGCGGCGACACCGATGCCCGCGGTGAGACGGTGAACAACCTGCTCTCGGTCGTCGGGCTGGTGGTCGTCGCCACGGTCGCGACCATCGTGCTGACGTTCAACGCCTGGCGGCTCAGCATCGTCACGCTGGTGGTGGCGGTGCTCTCCATGGGCCTCAGCCTGCTGGCGCTCGAGATCTTCCGCTACCCCTTCGGCATCCAGGCACTGATCGGGGTGATCGGCGCCATCGGGGTATCGATCAACGCGGCGATCATCATCCTCACCGCCCTGCAGGAATCGCCCCAGGCCGCTGCCGGGGACCGCGGCGCCATGCGCGACGTGGTCCTCGGCTCCAGCCGGCACATCGTGAGCACGACGATCACGACCTTCGGCGGGTTCCTGCCGCTCATCCTGGCGGGCGGCGGCTTCTGGCCTCCTTTCGCCATGGCCATCGCGGGCGGCGTCCTGCTCTCGGCGATCGTGTCCTTCTATTTCGTGCCCCCGGCCTTCCGCCTGCTCGCCCCCCGGCCAAAGCGTCCTGAGGCTCAGCGCCCCGCGCCGCCCGCGGCCAAAGATGACGATGAGGAGCCACCGCTCCTGCTGGTGAAACTCGCGGCGGAATAGGTCACCTCGCTCGATGCTTAGTCATTGCCCGGCTTGACCGGGCAATCCAGGTGCGGGCCGTGCTGGATCCCCCGGTCAAGCCAAGGGGTGACCGGTGGCTGGCGAGGGCGCCGTTAAAGGCGCATGCGGCCGCCGTTGGGGTCGTAGAGCGGCGTGGTCTCGACCCGGGCGGGGAACATCTCACCCAGGATCTCGACCGCCACCTCTTCTCCGGTCTTGGCCATCTCGGTCGGCAGATAGCCGAGCGCGATGGACTGGCCCACGTGATGGCCATAGCCGCCGGAGGAGACGTAGCCCACGGCCTGCTCGCCCTTCATCACCGCCTCGTCGCCCGAGACATCGATGGGCATCCCCTCGATCGCGGGGCTGTCGATCACCATGGGCACCAGGCGGCGCTTCGGCCCCTCGGCCCGCTCAGCCTCCGCCGCGGCCTTGCCGATGAAGTCCTTGTCCCAGTGGATGAAGGCGTCGAGCCCGCTTTCGGCGGCGGTGAAATCGGGGCGATAGTCCATGGTCCAGACGCCCCAGGCCTTCTCCAGCCGCATCGACATCAGCGCCCGTGCGCCGTACCAGCCGAGGCCGAGATCGCCGCCTGCGCCCTCCAGCGCCTCCGCCAGCGCGAGCTGATACTGCGGTGCCACGTAGATCTCATAGCCGAGCTCGCCGGAGAACGAGAGGCGTGAGACCACCGCCGGCACGCCCCCCACGACCATCCGCCGGATATCGCGGAACCGGAACGCGTCGGCCGAGACATCGCTGCGGGTGAGCCGCTCCAGCAGCGTCCGCGACTGGGGCCCTGAGATCGCGATCCCGTGCCAGGCATCCGAGGCATTGCGGTAGGTTACGCCCGTGCCGATACGCTGCTCGAACCAGCGGCTATGCGCCTCCTGCATCGCGCCCGAGCCAAACAGCATGAAGCTGTCCGGCCCCAGGCAGGCGACGGTGAGATCGCCATAGAGCTTGCCCTTCTCCGTCAGCATGGGCGTCAGGCTGAGACGCCCCGGCTTCGGCACCCGCCCCGCCAGCACGTGGTCCAGGAAGGCACGCGCCCCCGGCCCGCTGACCTCATGCTTGGCGAAGTTGGCGATCTCGATGCAGCCGACCGCCTCCCGCACGGTCTTCACCTCGCGCGCCACATAGTCATGGGCGCGGGAGCGGCGGAAGGTCGGGTCCTCATGCGCATCCGCCGGGCCGTCGGCGAACCACAGCGCATGCTCCAGCCCGAAGGATTGGTCCATGACCGCGCCCTTGGCCAACAGCCGGTCGTGAATCGCCGTGGTCTTCTGGCGCCGCCCCTTGGGCAGCGTCTCGTTGGGGAAGGTCATGACGAAGCGGCGCTCGTAGTTCTCCGCCGACTTGACCGTGCCCCAGTCGGCGGTCGCGAACTCCCCGAACCGCGCCACATCCATGGCCCAGACATCGATGGAGGGTTCGCCGTCGATCATCCACTCGGCCATCGTCAGCCCCACGCCGCCGCCCTGGCAGAACCCGGCCATGACGCCGACCGCGACCCAGTAGTTCTTCATCCCCGACACCGGGCCGATCATCGGGTTGCCATCGGGGCCAAAGGTGAAGGGGCCGTTGATGATGTCCTTGATCCCCGCCTCGCCCAGCGCAGGGATCCGCTCGAAGGACATCTCCAGCCGGTCGGCGATGCGGTCGAGGTCCGGGTTCAACAGCTCGTGGCCGAAGTCCTGCGGCGTGCCGCCGACCTTCCAGGGCGTCGACTTGGGCTCATAGGTGCCCAGCAGCATCCCCTGACGCTCCTGGCGAAAGTAGATGTTGGCCTCGTAGTCAATGCCGGCGGGCAGGCGGCCGGCACCCCCCTCGGCCATGCGCTCGGCGATCAGCGAGATCGCCTCGGTGATCAGGTAGTGGTGCTCCATGGGCTGGACCGGGAGTTCGACGCCGGACAGCCGCCCGACCTCCCGCGCCCAAAGGCCACCGCAGTTCACGATGATCTCCGCGTGGACCGTGCCGCGCGGGGTGACCACGTCCCAGGTGCCGTCGGGGCGCTGGTTGGTCTCCACCACCGGGGTATGCGTGGCGTATTGGCCCCCGTGCACCCGCGCCGATTTGGCAAAGGCATAGGTCGCGCCGGAGGGGTCGAGATCGCCGTCCAGATCGTCCCAAAGCGCCGCGTAGTAGTGCTTAGGGTCGATCAGCGGATGGCGCCGGGCGACTTCCTCGGGGGAGATGAACTCCTGATCCAGCCCCATGGTCCGCGCCTTGGAGCGCTCGCGCTTGAGGTAGTCGTACCAGTCGCGGGTGGAGGCGAGGTAGAAGCCGCCCGTCGAATGCAGCCCGACGGAATGGCCCGAGGTCTCCTCGATCTCCTTGTAGAGGTTGATCGTATAGCCCTGCAGCCGGCTGATGTTGGGATCGGACGAGATCGTGTGGATCTGCCCCGCCGCATGCCAGGAGGAGCCCGAGGTCAGCTCGCTCCGCTCCAGCAGCAGCACGTCCTTCCAGCCGAACTTGGCCAGGTGAAACAGGATCGAGCAGCCGACCACGCCGCCGCCGATGATGACGACACGGGCATGGGACGGCAGGGGTTTCTGAGCGCCGAGGGAGGTCTCGTCGGTCTGGATCTGGGGCATGGGGCGTCTTCCTCACCGGCCCCCCGGCTGGGGGCGCGCCATCACCGGTCCGCGCTGACCGGTCGGAAAAACGCTAGGCACAGGGCAAAGCCGCTGTCATCCCACTGCCAAACACAGCCCGCCGCGAAGGGGTGCGACGCCGCGTCTCAGGGCGATCTCACCAACGGTCAGAGCGCAGCAGCTTCGACCGGCGCGTGCCCAGCCTCCGCCTCGCCCAACAGCCCGAAGGCCGCGCGGGCGATGACGGACTCCTCGTCAGTGGGGATCACCAGCACCCGCGCCCGGCTGAGCGGGGTGGAGATCACCGTCTCGCCCGCCGCATTGGCCGCGCGGTCGCAGTCGATGCCGATCCAGGCCATGCCCTCGCAGACCCGCTCCCGGATCGGAGCGGCGTGCTCGCCGATGCCGCCGGTGAAGACCAGAGCATCGAGCCCGCCCAGTACCGCCGCCAGCGCGCCCAACTCGCGGCGGACACGGAAGACGAAATAGTCGATGGCCTGTTGCGCCTCCGCCGTCGCGGTCTCCTGCAGCGTCCGCATGTCGTTCGAGACGCCCGAGAGACCCAAGAGGCCGGAGCGGCGATAGAGCAGATCCTCGACCTCCGCGGGGCTCATCCCCTCCTGCGCCATGAGGTAGAGCACCACGCCGGGGTCGAGTTGGCCGGAGCGGGTCCCCATGGGCAGCCCGTCGAGCGCCGAGAACCCCATGGTGGAGCCCACCGACTGCCCCGCAAGCATCCCGCACATGGACGCGCCATTGCCGAGATGCGCCACCACCACCCGGCCCGCGTGCAGCATCGGCGCCATCTGTGCCAGCCGTCCGGCGATGTACTCGTAGCTCAGGCCGTGGAAGCCGTAGCGCCGCACGCCGCGGTCGTAGAACTCGCGCGGCAGGGCGAAGACGTCGTTCACCCAAGGGTGCCCGCGGTGAAAAGCCGTGTCGAAACAGGCGATCTGCGGCGTGCCCGGAAAGGCGGTCATCGCGGCATACACCCCCGCGATATTGTGCGGCTGGTGCAGCGGCGCGAAGGGGGAGAAGGTCGCCAACTCCTCGAGGAGCGCCGCGTCGAGCAGGACCGGCGCGGCGCGCTCGGGCCCGCCGTGCACGATCCGGTGGCCGACGGCGACCACGCGAGTGCCCGCGCTCGCGGCCTCCACCACCGACAGGATCGCGGCCATGGCGCCGGCATGGCCCTCGGCCTCCGCGCCCTCCAGCGCCCGGGCGGCCAGCGCCGCGCCATCGGCGCCCTTGGCCTTGATCGCGGGCTCGGTGCCGATGCGCTCCACCTGGCCGGAGAGGCGTTGGACCGGCCCCTCCTCCGCCGCGCCATAGACGGCGAATTTGATTGAGGAGGACCCGGCGTTCAGCGTCAGGACTGCATCACCCGCCATGGCGCTCACTCCGCCGCCTTGGCGACCGCCCCGCCGCCCGACAGCCGCTGCGCATGCAGCGCCGCAACCGCACAAGACGCGAGCCGCGCCATGTCGCCATCGGCGCGCGACGTGAGGATCAGCGGCACGCTGGCACCCAGCACCAGGCCCGCGCCTTCGGCATGCGCGATGACGCTGAGCTGTTTGGCCAGCATGTTCCCGGCATCGAGGTTGGGCACCACCAGCACCTCCGCCCGCCCGGCGACGGCAGATTTGATGCCCTTGGTCTTGGCCGCCGCCAGGTCCATGGCGTTGTCCATGGCCAGCGGGCCATCCACCAGACCGCCGCGGATCTGGCCCCGGTCGGCCATCTTCGCCAACAGCGCCGCATCCACAGACGACGCGATCTCCGGGTTCACGGTCTCCACCGCCGAGAGAATGCTGACCTTCGGCTCCTCGATCCCGATGGAGAGCGCGACCTCGATGGCGTTCTGGACGATGTCCACCTTGGTCGCCAGATCCGGCGCGATGTTGATGGCCGCATCGGTGACGATCAGCGGATGCGAGACCCCGGGCACATCCATGACGAAGCAATGGGTGAACCGCCGCCCCGCGCGCAGGCCGTTCACCTTGCGCAGGCAGGCCCGCAACAGATCGTCGGTGTGCAGATGCCCCTTCATCACCGCCTGCGCGCGCCCCTCGGCCACCAGATCGACGCCCGTATGGGCCGCCGCGGCGTGGTCGGCGACGTGCTGGATCTCGACGCCCTCCAGGCTCTCGCCAATCTCCCGCGCCGCCGCCTCGATCTTCGCCTGATCGCCGATCAGGATCGGGGTGATAATGGTGTGCTTCATCCCCAACAGCGCCCCGCCCAGGGAGTTCGCTTCCTCCGGCGCAATCACCGCCGTGGGGATCGGGTCGAGCGGCTCGGCCCGGGCGATCAGCGCCTCGAAGTGGCGGTGGCGCTGCACCACCAGGCCCGGGACCTCCAGGTCGGCGAAGGTGATCTTGTGATCGGGGGCCACGACGACGGCCTCTCCCGTCAGGATCTCCTCGCCGTCGCTCTCGCGCGTGACCTTGGTGGCGAAGACCACCTCACCGCCCTCGCGCTTTTCGACGACTTTCACATGGGCGATCAGATCGTCGCCAGCCTGCGCCCGGCCGGTGAACTCAAAGCTCTGGCGGCGATAGAGCGTGCCGGCGCCGGGCAGAATGTTGCCCAGCACCGCCGAGATCAGCGAGCCCACCCACATCGACGGCGCAATCGCCTCCACCACGCCGTCGTGGTCGCCATCCTCATGCGCCAGGTGCATGGGGTTATGGTTCCCCGAGGTGTTAGCGAAGACGTAGAAGTCGTCCTCGGTGGCGTGGCGGGTCAGCGAGGCCTCGTCGCCGACCTCCAGCTCGCTGTAGGGACGGTTCTCCCTAACCTTCATTCCGCGGCCTCCCGTGGCTCGCCCAGGGGATCCTCGATCACGTCCTCGGTCGCCGGCGGCAGGTCGAGCACATGGCGGAACCGCTGCAGCATCGAGAGCGTCTCGGGGCTCATCTCGTCGATCTTACCCGGCACGTATTGGACCACCGCAGCGGCGCGCTCACGGTCCTCCTTGCTCGGCAGCAGGGTGGGCAGGTTCTCGATCGCGCCCTCGGCATCGAAGGTCGCTATGACCGTCTGCTCGTGGATGATTTGGGCCCGATGCTCCATGCTGAGCGAGCGGAAGGGCTCGTCCTGGGTCAGCACCCGCGCCGAACGCTCCAACCGGTCGCGGCGCACGTTCCCGCGGCTATCGGCCAGCAGCACCAGCATCCGGATCACCGCCTCGGCGAAACCGCCGCGCGCGATGTTGAGGAGCGCGGAACGTACCTCCGGCAGGCCGCGCAGTTCGTCATGGGTCTTGAGCGAGCGGCGCAGCGCCCGCGGCGCCCCGAAGGCCTTGGTCAGCGGGCCGGCCCAGAGCGAGTAGAAGATGCTCTCATAGCTCGCATCACGCAGGTCGCGGGCCATGTCCATCCACTGCTCGACAAGATCCGCGCCGATCCGCTCCGCCGTCAGGAAGGGGTTGTCGGCGTTCAGCGGCTTGCGGGTCGCCGCCATCCCCTGCGCCAGCGCCTGGAGCGGGGCCGTGAAGGGGTTCTGCGAGGACATCATCGAGCGCTGGGCCCTCAGCGGATGCGCCGCGCGCGACAGCCCCGCCACCGCCTTGTTCACGCCCGCCTGCACGAAGGGGCGCAGGAACACGTCATAGGCTTCCGCCTGCATCTCCGAGGCGCGGGCGACCGCGGCAAACGCCGCCTCGTCCTCGCGCCCGTCGTCCAGCGCGCTGATGTCCGCCATCCGCCGCTCGCGGAAGCTGACGGTGTAGTTCTTGTCCTGGCCGCTGCCCTCGACCGCATCGACGGTCATCTCGTAGAGACCCGGCGCCAGCGCCTCGATGGTCTTCATCGTCGAGGCGACCTCGGTGTGCTCCTTCTTCGCGATCTTCGAGGACACGAAGATGCCGAGGTGACCGACCTCCTGATGCACCATGTAGATGATGCGCTGGCCACGGATCCGGATCTCTTCCTCGTCGGCATAGGTATCGACGATCCAGTTCAGCGCCTGCTGCGGGGGGGTGATGTTGTCGCCGTGGCTGGTGAAGACGATGATCGGCGCCTGGATGCGCTTTGAGGTCGATCGGCCGGCCGGGTTCCAGCTGCGCCATGTTGCGGGTCAGCCGGTTGCCGACGAAGAGCTGCTCGACGATCCAGCGGATCTCCGCCTCGTTCAGCAGGAAGTAGCCGCCCCACCAACGCTCAAAGTCCAGGAACCGCTGCCGGCCGCCGACCGGGTCCACGAAGATGTCGTAGTACTTGCGGAAGAAGTTCCGGCTGGGGTTCAACAGCTCGAAGTTCAGCACCAGGTGCGCGCCGTCGAAGACGCCACCGCCCAGGTCCGACCAGAACATCGGCTGCCAGGTCCCGCCCAGCACGCCGCCGTTGTAGCGCATCGGGTTCACCCCGACCTCGCCCGACCAGGTCGCGACCGGAGAGCCGTTCAGCACCAGCGGACCGGTGATGTCCGGGTTCATGGCGCCCAGGATCAGCGTGGCCCAACCGCCCTGGCAGTTGCCGATCACCACAGGCTTCGAGCTCTCAGGATGGCGCCGCATCACCTCGCGCACGAAGGCCGCTTCGGCGCGGCAGACATCCGCCAGGGTCTGCCCCGGCTCGGGATCGCGGCCGAAGCTCACGAAATAGACCGGATGACCGTCCGAGAACGCCACGCCCACCTGGCTGTCGGGCTTGAAGCCGCCGATCCCGCCGCCATGGCCCGCCCGCGGATCGATGATGATGTAGGGCCGCTTCCACTCCATGATCTCCATGCCCTCGGGGGGCAAGATCTTCAGCAGGTGGTAGTTGCAGGGGTTGGGCAGCGTGCCGCCATCGATCACGGTCTCGTAGTCGTAGACCAGCACTGGCGGGCAGCCGGCATCCTCATGCTCGATGAAGATGTCGCCGCGCTCGCGCAGCACATCGAGCGTCAGGACGAAACGCTCCGCCACATCGCGCAGGTAATCCGCCATGGCATGGCCCGAGGCGACATCGCTCGGCCCCATCTCCGTGGGGTTGGGGATCGGCAGGTCTGCGACAGCCTCCTGGAACCGCTCCAGGATCGCGCGCGACCGGCCGCGATGCGTGGTCGAGATCGACTTCGCGTGGCTGCTGCTGGAGCGCAGGAGCAGATCGGCGGCTTCGCTCGCATCGGCGAACTGGGCCGTCACCGCCGCCATCTGCTCCGCGGGGGTCTTGGCCGCGGCATTCAAGAAAGCCCGCACATGGCGGTCGTTGCCGTTGGTCGTCGACGTCATGGTGCGAACTCCTGTTTAGCCGATGATGCCGTAGCCCCCGTCGATCAGATGCGTCCCCCCAGTCACGTTCGATGCGTCCCTGCTGGCCAAAAAGGCACAGTAGGCCCCCACATCTTCGATCGTCGCCAAGTGGTGTGTCGGCGCGCGCGAGGCGGCATCGTCGAGCAACTTGTCGAACGACGCGATGCCCGAGGCCGCGCGCGTCTTCAGCGGGCCCGGCGAGAGCGCATGCACCGAGATCCCCTTGGGCCCCAGTTCCGCCGCAGCATAGCGCACCGCTCCCTCAAGCGCTGCCTTCACTGGCCCCATGACGCCGTAGTTATCCACGACACGGGTCGAGCCCAGGAAGGACACGGTCAGGCAGGTGCCCCCGGTCGGCATGAGCGGCTCGGACTTCTTGATCAGCCGCAGGAAGGAGTGGACCGAGATATCCATCGCTGCGCCGAACCCCTCGGCCGAGCAGTCGATCACCCGCCCGTGCAGGTCGTCGCGCGGCGCAAAGGCGATGGAGTGGAGCAGCGTGTCGAGCTGCCCCCAGCGGGTCGTGATCTCCGCGAACAGCGCATCCACCTGGGCGGGATCGCGCACATCGAGGGGCATGACGATCTCAGCGCCCAGTTCCTCCGCCAGGGGGCGCACATGGGGCTCGGCCTTGTCGTTAAGGTAGGTCGCGGCGATGGTCGCGCCCTGCTCCTTCAACGCCTTGGCGCATCCCCAGGCGATGGACTGATCGTTTGCGATGCCGACGACGAGGGCCTTGTTACCGGTGAGATCGAACATGCGCGCCGCCCTGTGGACTGTCGGTTGCGGGAATCTCTCACGTCCCCATGACAGTCTCATGTCGCAGTGCAGCACACTAGATCCGCGGTGCAGCGACACGCCGCCTCACCGAGGGCGATAGAGGATCCAGAAGTTGTTCTGATCGACCTCGACGAAACCCTCGCTGATCGCGTCCCCATAGACCTGGTTAAGTTCCATGGGCAGTTTCGAGACCAGCAGCAGGGTCACATCGGCAAAGAACTTCTCCGCCGGCAAGGGATCGGCGGCGTTGTAGGACCGTCCCTCATGCAGCCAGAGCGGCGCACCGGGCGGCGACGGCAACCCGAAGAGGATGGGAAAGGGATTGGCGAAGGCCAGCGCCAAGACGACCTCGCCGGAGGGAGCGTCCGGACCGGCACGCCGCAACAACTCCATCCCGGCGATCGTCGCGTTGTAGCCGATGTGATGCCGGTTGGTGCGGGTCACGTCATGCGCGATCAGCCTGCTGTGAAGCTGCAGATCCGCGAGCCCGGTGCCGACAAAAGGCTCATGCGGCGAATAGCTCTTCAGCACAAAGCGCGTCGCGATCTGCTGCGTGATGTCGACGGCGGGAAGAAAGGCGATCCCAAAGACGGTCGCCGCGATCAGCAGGCGCGGTTGATGGCGCTCAAGCAGGGGCGAGCGCCCGCCTCCGCTGCCGACGGGCGACCCCAGGACCCGGTTCCACTCCAGCGCGAAGAGCAGCAGCAGGACGTAGACCGGCGCTTCGAAAGCCGGGTGGTTCTGCAGCAGGACGGCAGAACCGGCACAGGCGGTCGCAAAGATCATCAGGGCGGGTCGCGTCAGGAAAGCCGGTAAAGAGCTCTGCTCGGGCGGACCGTCCTGCTTGGTCATGATCAACACGAAGAGCGCGACCCCGCAGAACAAGGTCAGTTCACCGCTCTGCCGGATCAGCTTGCCAAAGCGCATGCCGTTATCGGGGAACGTCGATGCCCACATGACGTCGGCCAGGTTCGCGCTCAGCTGTCCCGTCAGCGCCTCCGCGATGGCCAGGATCCCGAGGGCGCAGAGCACGGCCGGAACGGCGTCTCGGTACCCGCCAGGCAGGATGACGGCACGCACGGCGATCAGCCCGAGAAGGCCGACGGCATAGGTCACCTTGAGCATTACCAAGAGAGCGATGGCGACGCCGATAGCCACCGCGCCCAGCCGGTCGCGGTCGGGGACCGGCAAGGCCAAGGCGGCGGCGGCCGGCACAAACAAGGCCCAGCCCCAGCGGTTGTAGGGCGCCAGGTACGCCAGCGGCGCATCGCTGATCGGCATCTCCTGCGCGCGCCCGGAGATCGCCACTCCGACAATCGTGAGCATCAGGAGCGCCAGCGCAGGCACCGACGCGCGCCTGCGCAGCATCACCAGGCCCAGCAGACATCCAAAGGCAGCGACAAGCGCATTGGCGATGAAAACGGTCGACGCGCTCGGCTCGCGGAACTCGATCGCAATCAGAAAGATCCACTCGTAGAGCGGGCCGATCGGGTTGAAGTAGTCGATACTGGAGCGGACGCCGCTAGCCGCCTTGTTGATCGCCTCCATGGTAGAGAAGAAGTCGTTCAAGTAGTTGTCTAGATTGAAGAAGACGCCAACCATCGTGGCCGCATGCACGACACCGAGCGTCGCCAGGAGTGCGGAAAAAAGGGTTACCGTCCGCAACAGCGTGTCCGGGCCCCGGTCGCATCGGCCGATCGTCATCAGGGCGAAGACGCCAAGGACGACGTTGACGAGCAGGAGCAGCATGAAACGGATCAGGCCTGCGAGGCAGGACCAGGAGCGGCGCTTGCGCCATCACCGATCTGCGGCGCGGGTGCGGCACTGAAAGCATCCAGTTGTTCTGGCGTGCCCAGCATGCCGACGGCGTCGAACGCCAATACGTCGATACCCACTGAAAGACCCTCAGCAATCATCTGGTTGTACAGCGGCGCAACGTACCGCTCTCCACGCTCTTCCCGCCCCGCGACCGAGTAATAGGCGTCGTATGCGGCGAGAAAGCGGCGCGAATTCTCGAACCAATAAAGACCTACGGTTGCATGGGGCGAGATGCGCTGTTTCTCCCGCACCTCGACCACGCGCCCGGCCGTGTCGAGGCGCGCAAAGGACCACCCTTCGCCCGGGCCCGGGAAGCAGGGGATCCAACCGGCCAGTGCCGCGGGGTCGGGCGGCTGCATGGCGTAGGGCGTGACGAAGGTATCGATGTTGTAGATCGCGAAGGGCGCCTCGGCCGGCGCCCGGTCGGCCAGCAGCCGTGCCGTGGTCGCCTGGCCGTCGGTCACGCCGTCGAGCGACAGGATCTCCCCCACCGCGATCCCAAGCGCCTTGCAACGGGCTCGCAGGTACTCGGGCGCACCCAGACCCTCGCGCACCGCAAAGGAGAAGTGCCAGCCGGCATCGCGAAAGGCCGCGAGGCTCAGCATCGACCAATCGAAGAGCGCCCTGCCATGGGCCATGATCTCGTACTTGGGCCGGGTGTAACCGGCCTTGGTGAAGCGGCTGCCCATGCCCGCCATGGTGATCGCCATGGTCCCGTTCATCGCCCGCCCCTCACGCTATGCCGTCCCGTCGCCGCCATCGCCGGCGACCCGGTCGCGCGCGACCAGCGCGGCTAGGCCCTCGAGGTCATGCTCTAGAAACTCCCGCGGGCGCACGGCGCGATCGTCGACGTAGAACCCGTCGCGCCCGGGCCATGGCTTGCCGAGGTGGAGCTCGTCATAGGGCACCTCATGGCGCGCGAGCCAGTCGATCAGCGTGGGCGCCACCGTCACCATGATCTGGCCGAGGTTCCCGTCGTTCGACCGCATGCCCCGGGCGGAGCTGAGGACGATCCGCCAGCCCTCCGCCCGCAGGGCCCGCAGCTTGGCCATCATCCGCGGCTCGGGCGCCACATCGGCATAGCTGCCGCCGGCGGGTTTGATATCGCAGAGCGTGCCGTCGATATCGACCACCAGCACCTTGTCCGTGGCGATCATGCGGCTCCCTCCAACTCGTCGAGGATCGCCGCGGCGACCAGGGCAAACCCGGCCAGCTTGCGCGGCTGATCCGCATGCAAGGGCAGCATCGAGAGAAACAGCGACACCTCCACCCCGCGCACCTGGGCAATGCCCTCCCCGCGCGCGGCAAGGCGGGCGCGAAAGGCAGCCTCCGCCCAGGCGGGCGGGCCGCCGCCGTCCAGCGCCAGCCGCAGCCGCATGTCGTCGTCCAGGCTGCAGGAGAACAGCCCGTTGTTGATGAAGTCATAGCCGCCCAGCACCGAATGGCTGAACTTCGCCAGGTCATAGAGCGGGTGCATCAGCGCCCCCTCGGCGCTGGTGGCGCCGCGCGGATCGATCAGGCGCATAAGCCCCAGACGCCGGTCGAACAGGATGTTCGAGAAACACGGATCGCCATGCGCCACCACCAGCCGGTCCACGTCGGCGCCATCGAGGGCGCGCTCGATCAGCGGCAGCGCCGCCGCCTGCATGGTGCGCAACCCGCCGCGGGGTCCCGCCGCCTCCAGGATACGATCCAGCTGCGCGCCGACCTCGCTCGCGAGAAAGGCGTCGAGCCTGGCGTTCAGCTTGTCGACGATCTGCCGGCCGGCGGTCGCCAGCGCCTCGACCTTGCCCACGGGCCCGGGCGCCCGCGCATCGAGAAAGGCGAAGAACTGATCGAGCAGCAGTTCGAAATCCGCCGGCGAAAAGGCATCGTGCACAAGCTGCAGCGCCGCATCCGGCACCGCCAGATGCTCCATCGCATAGCCCGCCCGACCGTCCCGCTCCCAATAGTCGAAGGTGGGCATCAGGAAGCGCTTCATCCGCTCGGGCACCGCATGGAAGAAGCCGTGCTCACCGCGCATCTTGGCCACGTCGGTGGAGGATTTGCGGAACACCCGCCCGTCGGTCCCCGTGTTGTTGAAGTGCCGCGCCTCGGTGGAGCCCGCGAGAAAGCGCAGCAACAGCCGCGGATCGCGAAGGTCTACCATCTCCAGGTGGTCGATCATCCGCTGCGCCGTATCGCCCAGGCTGAGCAGCACGGCCCGCCGCGCCTCCCGCCCCTCGGCGCGCAGAACGGCGGCGGCATCGGCGGCGCTCAGCAGCATGGGCGCCTCATCGCCCGACAACGGGGCGACCATCATGGTCTCCAGCGCATAGGCGCCCTTGGCGATGAGACCGCTCAACTCCTCCATCCTCAGCGGCGCGATGCAGCTTGGCAGGCGCAGATAGTAGGGGCCCGCGCCGCGGTCTTCGATCCAGCCGGCCAGGGTCACGGCGGCCGCATCGCTGTCGACCACGCGCAGGCGGACACCGGCTTCGGCCGCGGCGGCGGCGACCTCGTCCTCCAGCCGGCGGCGGCGACGCAGGATATGGCGGAAACGGACCGAGCCGATGGCGGCCGCGACCTCGGGCGGCGGTGCTTCACGGTCGTCCAGGATGACGGTCAGGTCATGCGCCATCGTCATCCCCGTTGCGCGCCATGGGCGGGGGCCTACGCAGCGGCTCGCCCTTGAGCCTGCGCATGTATTCGCTGAGCGCCAGCGGCCAGGCCGCCAACAGCACCAGGAGCCCCGTCGCCGCAGAGGCCGCGAGGGCCGGATCGACGTTCGCACCAATCGCCAGGCGCCACTCCTCCGTCACTCGGGTCAGCAGGAACCGCGCGGCCTCCTGCAGCCCGGGCTCGAGCGTATGCACGGCGACCAATCCGGCGGCGGTGAGCTCAAGCGTCCAGATCGCGGCGGAGAGCAGCAGCAGCGGCGCGCCCTGACGGCGCAGCACGAAGCCGCCGCGCTCGGTCACCCGGCGCCCGAGATCGATCCATTTCAGTCCCCGCAGCGCGAGACCGCGTCGATGGTGGACGATCACATAGGCCTGGAGACTGCGCAGCGTGGGCGGGCCGAGCAGCAGGACAACCGCGGCAATCGCCACCGCCGCCCCCGTCAGCATGATCAGCGTGCCGACCCCCGCCAGACCGCTGGCGGAGAAGGCGAGCCAGGTGACCAGCAGGAGCAGCATGATCGCATCCATCACCCGGTCGACGACCACGGTGATCGCCGCCTCCGCCAGCCTGCCCGAGGCGACCCAGAGCTGATGCAATCGCAGCGCCTCGCCCAGTTTGAGCGGCACCAGCAGGACCGCAGGCGCGGTGGCGAAGTGCAGCAGGGCAGCGGTGCGGGCCGAGACACCGAGGAGCAGCCCCGCGACGATCGCCAGGCGCACGGCGCGCAGCGCATGCGCCGCCAGGAAAAGAACCGCCACCGTCGCGATCTCCAACGGTGAAAGGACCGCCACCGCCGCCCGGCCGACCAGCACGACCCCGGCCACTAGCGCTGCAATCGCCAGCGCCACGGCGTAGGGGCGCAGTCTGCGCGACAGCGGCGCCAAGGCTTTGCGCCCGGGCCGCCGTGCGGCCCTCAGATCGAGGACTAGGCGCCCAATCATGCGGCGGGCTCGCTCCCGGCCCCACCTACAGGCTTCGGCCGCCAGGACTGAACGATGGTGGAGGGATAGGACTCGCGCACCACCGCCCGGTGCTCTGCGGTCAGGAAGGCCTCCTTGTCCGCAATGCGCTGGCGCAGCAGCCGCAGGATCTGAAAGCCCATGCGGGTCAGCTTCGCGTTCGAGACCTGGTCGTCCTCGCGCCAGGTTAGCGGAAAGAACCGCAGGCGAAAGCCGCGGGCCGCCACCGCCAGGATCAGGTAATAGTTGAACGTCAGATCGTCCGCGAAGCGCCAGTGAAACCCGGTGTCAAAGGCCGATGCCCGGAACAAGTTCAGGCCCGAGCCGAGGTCGTAGAGCCTGCGCCCCGACACCGCGGAGAAGATCTGGTTGAACACGCGATTGGCCAGCGTGCGGATCGCGGCATAGCCCTCCAGCCGGGAGCCGCGCATGAACCGCGCGCCCATGAGGAAATCGAGATCAAGGTGGGCGCCGGCCTGCAGATGCGGCAGCAGGTCCTCGATCGAGCCCTGATCGTCGCCATGCAGCACGGCGATGAAATCGTAGCCCCTGGTCCGGGCATGGGCGATGGCCACCTTGTGCGAGCCACCGAGCCCGTAGTTGTCGTCGTTGCGCAGCAGGGTCCGGCGCGGGATCGCCAGGCTGTCCAGCGCCTCCGCCGCCGCCCCGGCTGTGCCGTCGGTGGAGCGGTTGTCGACACAGAGCACGCCGTCGATCTCAGCCTCGGCCTCTGCGCTGCGCAACTGCGCCAGAACGCGCGGGATCTGCGCCTCACAGTTGTACATGGGGATGAAGACCAGAACGCTCGGTCGCTTAGTCACGTCGCGGTCCCTCCCGCCTGAGGTTGGCCGGCACCGGTCATCGCCATGAGAACCGCCGCTCGATCAGGAACGCCGTCACCAGGAAGTTGGCGTAAAGCGTGAGCGGCGTCACCGCGGCCTTGGCCACCCCCGCCGCCAGCACCGGCGCAGGCAGCATCACGGCGGCCAGCGTCGTCGACCAGGACGAGAGCCCCTCCGCCACCCAAACGGCAGGCTCGGCCAGCGCGCTCGCCAAAAGCCAGACCAGCGCCGAGGCCGCGGGGATCGCCACCGCCTGCCAGGCGAGATACGGCAGGAAGGCCCCGGACAGGGCGCCCTCGCGCGCGCCGACCTGCTCGAACACCTGACGGCGCGCCATGACAAAGACGAAAGTGACGCCGCAGAAGGCACCAATGAGGTTGGCGCTGAAGGCATCCAGGCCAAGGGTGACCAGCACCAGCAGAACGCAGACGTCGAGCGCCCAGCCACAGCCGGAGATGACGGTGAAACGCGACAGTCGCCGGCCGATCATCACGTGAGCTTCCCCGACTAAGTCCAATCGAAACCGACCCAGTTCCCGCATCGCAGGCCCCCCAGCCCGCAGGCGGGTTGTCGCATGCTCCATGGCTATGAGCAACGTTCCGGGTGATGCTGCACGGGTGGATCACCGTTGAGGCGGTGCGCCAGGGCCACGGCGGGGCCACGGCGCTGCGCCGCGGGGATCAACCTCCAGGTCGCATGGACAAGCCCGGGATCGCGGTCTACCCGTTTCCGAGCATCGAAGTCAGGATTGACCATGGCCGCCCTCGCAGTCGTCACCGACACCCAGACCCCCGTCAGCGCCGACGGGGTGGCCAGGGCGTCGTTGGACGCGGTCCTCACCAGCGACGACTGGCGGCTGCTGGCGATGCTGCGCGAGCGAGCAGTGATGGCACGGGTCTCCCCCCGGGTCGAGCCCTTCCACTTCTGCGCGCTGATCGAGGCGAACCCGGCGGCGGCGGTCGAGGGCTTCGCCGATGCGGTGATGCATGTGCTGCCCCAGGCCATGGGGCGCCCGGTCCTGTTCCGCCGCCCCGGCCCCCAGGGCCCCAGCTTCGACGAGATCTGGGTGCTCGGCGTGCTCGACGCCTGTGTCCGCGGCGACGAGACCTCGCTACGCTTCGCGCTCAATGCCCGCTGCAGCCTCGCGCTGCGCCGGCCGCTCGCCTTTGTCTTCAAGGGCCTCGCCGCGCGGCTCGACCAGGCCTGAGCCCGATCCTACCAACGAGTTCTCGCCGGGCCGCGGCCTCGTAACCGGTCGCGATGGGCGTGCGGCGCCCTACATCCAGACGCATGCGGGGCGAAACCGAACATAGGACGACAGGGCCGCGACGGGCGGCGTTTGAGCGGCTGACAGGGCCGCTTGTCCTGGCGCTTGCGCTCGCGCTTTCCGCCGTCTGCGGCACCATCGCTCAGGCCCAACCGACGCCGGCCGAGATCGCGCGGGCAGCGGCCGATGGGCTGATCGATGCCTCCCTGGACGCGGCCTTCGAACGCCCCGCCGGCCCCTGGACGCTGACGCTGCCACAGGACCACGGTGCCCACCCCGAGGCCCGGACCGAGAGCTGGACCCTCGCCGCGCATCTCACCACCGAGGCAGGCGAGGCCCTCGGCATCCAGTTCGCCCTCACCCGCTTCGGCGTCCGGACCCTGGCCGAGGTGGGCGATGACCCCTGGGCCCTGCGCGCGCTGCACCGCGCCCATGTGATCGTCACCCGGGGCGCCGAGGGGCGCCTGATGGCGGAGGAGCGCTACAGCCGAGGCGCCCTCGACGTCGCCGGCCACGACCCGCGCGCAGGCACCGTCTGGCTGGAGGATTGGTCCATCGGCTTCGCCAGCCCCGGCGCGACCCCGGCCCCCATGGTCCTGAGCGCCACGGTGGAGGGCACCCCGCTGACCCTGACCCTGACCCTGACCCCGCAGCACGAGGCGCTGGCAGCGGGCGGCGGCGATGCGCCTTTCCGCGGCTATGCGCTCTCCCGCCTCGCGGTCGAGGGGACCCTCGGCACGGGTGCCGAGGCCGAGCCGCTCGCCGGTCTCGCCTGGCTCGATCACCTTTGGGGCGACCTGCCGCTGCCAGGCGGGCCCGTCGCCTATGACCGGCTGGTGCTGCACCTCGATGACGGCAGCGATCTCTCGGTCGTGCGCACCCGGCGCAGCGACGGCCGGGGAGAGGCCACCGTCGATGCCCTGATGATCGAGGACGCTGCAACTGCCACGCCGAGCATCACGATGAACGCCACCGACACCTGGACGCCATCGGGCAGCGAGATTGCCTATCCCACCGCCTGGCGGATCGAGGGTCCCACGCTCGACCTTCGCCTGACGCCCGTGATCGAGAACCAGCGCCCGGCCTTCGCCGTACCGCTCTGGAGCGGTATGGTCCGCGTCGACGGGCGCCGCGACGGGGCCCCGGTCACGGGCACCGGCACGCTGCAACTGACGGGATACGAGGACCCATGAACTGCCGCCTGCTAAGCCCGATCCTGCTGATCTGCGCAGCCCTCTCCCTCGCCGCCTGCGACGACGACAGCGACGCCACGGCGGAGGGGGAGGCCCATCGCTCGGCGCTCGGCACGGTCGCAGCAGCGGTCGAGCAGCGGCCCGGCAACCCGGACGAGGGCTACCGCGCGCTGGTGAACGAGCCCTATGTCTCCTGCGGGATCCCCTACAACGCCTATCGCCGCGTGGCCGACCCCGCGCCGCAGGACCTGCGCCTGCCGGGCCGCACGGGGCTGAACGCAGAGCTTCCCTACGCCCTCACCCACCATATCAACGCGGACGGGGTCGGGATCGTCTCGAACAACTGCCTGACCTGCCACGCCGCCGAGATCGAGGGCGAGCTCATCGTCGGCCTCGGCAACGAATTCGGCGACTTCACCCAAGACCCCAGCCGCACCGTGCTGCAGTCCGGCACCTATGTGCGCGGGACGGCGGAGACGGCGGCCTGGCAGCACTTCGCCGACCGCATCGCCGGCATCGCCCCCTACACGCGCACGGCGACGGTGGGGGTGAACCCGGCGACCAACCTCACCTGGGCACTGATGGCCCATCGCGACCCGGAGACCCTGGCCTGGTCGGACACCCCGCTGATCGACCCGCCACCGACCGAGCCGCTGCCCGTCAGCGTCCCGCCCTGGTGGGGGATGCGCAAGAAGAACGCCATGTTCTACACCACCATCGGGCGGGGCGATCACGCGCATTTCATGCTGCTCGCCTCGATGCTCTGCGTGGAGGATACGTCGGAGCTTGCGGCGATCGACGCCTATGCACCCGATATTCGCGCCTTCATCGCCTCGCTCGAGGCGCCGGCCTACCCCTTCGCCATCGACACGGCGCTGGCGGCGCGGGGCGAGCGGCTGTTTGCCCGCGACTGCGCCGCCTGCCACGGCACCTATGGCGCGAACGAGAGCTACCCCAACAAGGTCTATGCGCTGAGCGAGGTCGGCACCGACCCGACCTATGCCACCGCCGCGACCGACGGCTCGCGCGACCGGTTTTACGAGTGGGTGGCCCGCTCCCCCTATGGCACTGCCGACAGCGCGGCGCCGGCCCCAGGCTACATCGCGCCGCCGCTGGACGGGGTCTGGGCGACGGCGCCCTACCTGCACAACGGCTCGGTGCCGGACATGCGGACCCTGCTCGACAGCCGCACGCGCCCCACCTACTGGCGCCACCGCCTTGCGCCACGGGCGTACCTGCCCGCCGATATGGGCTGGGCCCATGATGTGCTGGACCAGGGTCAAGACAATGAGCCCGACCCCGCGGCGCGGCGGCTGATCTACGACACGACGCGCCGGGGCTACGGCAATGGCGGCCACACCTATAGCGACCACCTGTCGGCGGACGAACGCGACGCCCTGCTGGAGTACCTCAAGACGCTCTAAGGCCCGCCTTGGCGATCCGGCCGCTGCGCCGCGTCGTCATGCTGAGGATGGGTCTAGAGAGTGGCTCCGGCGGCAGGATTCGAACCTGCGACCAGCGGATTAACAGTCCGATGCTCTACCACTGAGCTACGCCGGATCAGAGCCAGAACGCCATCCGGTCCCAGGACCCCCTACGGCGCGCCCGCGGGAGATACTGGCGGCCCCGCGACCTGTCAAGCAGGCCGCGCGGCGGCGTGGCTCAGTGTGGAGAGGGCGGAGGCGCCCTCCCCTCAGTATCGGTCTTGTCGCGGTACCCTTACTGGGCGGCCATGGGCAGGGCGCCGCCGTAGTCGCGCGTGGCCTCCGCCGCCGCCTGGGCCACCATCCGGCCCAGGGTCGCCAGCCGCTCCATCGGGATGCGGGCCGAGGGGCCGGAGATCGAGATCGCCGCTACGCCGTTGCCATGCTCATCGAACAGCGGCGCCGCCACGCAGCGCAGACCCAGCGCATGCTCCTCGTCGTCGAAGGCGTAGCCGAGCGCCCGAACCTCGTCGAGCGAGCCCTCGAGCTTCATCCGATCGGTCATCGTCGCGGCGGTCACGCGGCCGAGCGGCATGGAGGAGAGGAGATGATTGCGCCGCATCGGCTCCATGTGGGCCAGCAGCACCTTGCCCGCACCCGAGGCATGCAGTGCGATCCGCCCGCCGACGCCGGTGATGGCGCGCATGGCGTGGCGGCTTTCGATCTGGCCGATGCAGACGGCCTCCCCGTCGGACTCGACGAAGAGGTTCGCGGTCTCGCCCGACACTTCCATCAGCCGGCGCAGGTAGGGCCGGCTCAGGGTCAGCTTGTCCCGCGACCGCGCGAAGCTGGAGCCCACGTAGAAGGCGGCGACGCCGACGCGCCAAACGCCGCCCTGGGGGTCCGGGCGGACGAAGCGCTCAGCCTCGAGCGTGGTGAGCAAGCGGTGGGTGGTGGAGGGGGGCAGGCCCGCGGCCTCCGACAGCTCCGTGAGGGACATCCCCTCGTTCGCCGCCGCCAGATGACGCAAGAGCGACAAGGCCCGCGTCAGAGACCGAACCTGTCCGGCTGTCCGCGCTTTTTGATCCATTCCGTGGTCCCTCCGCGACATTTTGTACCCGTTGTGCGGAAAGATGGAGCAGTCTTCAGAAAAGCAAAGGGCCGCCATTGCAACCCGGCAGGGCCGAACAGGGTGCCGCGCACCCCGAGTCGCGCGGCTCCCAGGGGGGTGTCGAACATCATCTTTCGTTAACCGCCTGAGAGCATGTTGAAAATTACGTCAAACGTGAAGATCTCGCCCGTCAGAGCCCGTCGGACAGCAAAGCGTTCAATGCTTCTTCGGTGGCAATCCACAACGCTTGGAGGACCTCGACCGGGACCGCGGCGAGGCCTTCGTCCTGGATCCGACGCCCTAGCGCCCCCAACCGCATCGCGCCGACGGCGCCGGCCATGCCCGCCAGCCGGTGGCCTTGGCGTTCCGCCCCCTCGGCATCGCCGGCCGCCATGGCGTCGCACAGGACCTGAACCTCGGCCGGCAGATCCGCCAGGGCACGGCGGATCAGGGTACGCGCCCGATCGGCGCCGATCACCGCCGCGACGCCCTGCATTATCGTGGGATCGAGGATCGGCTGGCCGATCTCGGCGGCCGCTGCCGCCGACCCGGTCTTGGCTCGCGAGGCCAGACTTCGGTCCGTCGTCGCCAGGATCCGCTCGATATCCGCGCCGAAGCGCTCGATCGAGACCAGGGGCTTCGCGATGAACCCATCCGCGCCGGAGCGTTCGGCCAGGGCGATATCGGCCTCGGTCAGATAGGCCGTCAGCACCAAGATGGGCGTGTCGCGATAGATACTGCTCTCGCGCCGCAGGGTTGCGATCAGCGCCGCGCCAGAGAGGCGGGGCATATCCATATCGACGACGAGCATGTCGAAGTGCTTTTTTGAACAGCGTTCAAGCGCTTCGATGCCGTCGTTGGCAATCTCCACCTGCGCCCCGAGGTTGGTCAGCATGCCGGCGGCGACGATTTGGTTGGTTGGATTGTCCTCCGCCAGGAGGACCGTCAGACCGCTCAGCATGGCCCGGGTCCCGCATCGCGCATGACTCTCCCCCTTCGCCGGCACGTCCAGTCCCTCGGCTCTTGGCGGGCAAATGGGACCGAAAGGAGGCGCGCTGACCGCTCAGGCAGTCAGGCCACCCGCACCGAGACCGCCCCGAGATTGCCCAGGTCACTCCGCCGCCGGCTTGGCGTAACCGATCTCGCCGAGGGCGGTGGTCAACTCCTCCAGAATGAGCGGATCGTCGATGGTCGCGGGCACCTTATAGTCTTGCCCATCGGCGATCTTCGCCATGGTGCCGCGCAGGATCTTGCCCGAGCGGGTCTTGGGCAGACGCTCCACGACGATGGCCTGCTTGAAGAAGGCGACGGGACCGATCTCGTCGCGGACCAGTTTGACAGCTTCCTTGACGATGTCGTCCGGCGCCCGCTCACAGCCGGCGTTCACGCAGAGGAACCCCACCGGGACCTGACCTTTGAGCTGGTCGTAGGCGCCGATCACCGCGACCTCGGCCACGTCCGGGTGGCGCAGCAGCACCTCCTCCATCGCGCCGGTGCTGAGGCGGTGGCCGGCAACGTTAATCACGTCATCGGTGCGCGCCATGATGAAGACGTAGCCATCCTCGTCCATGTAACCCGCATCGCCGGTCTCGTAGTAGCCGCGGAAGTGCTCGAGATAGCTGCGGGAGAACCGCGCGTCGGCGTTCCAGAGCGTCGGCAAGGTGCCCGGGGGCAGCGGCAGCTTGATCGCGATCGCCCCCAGCTCGCCCGGCGCCATGGGCTGTCCGCTCTCGTCAAGAATCTGCACGTCGTAGCCCGGCATCGCCACGGTCGGCGAGCCCGACTTCGTCGGCAGCAAGCCCAGACCCAGCGGGTTGCCCGCGATGGCCCAGCCCGTCTCGGTCTGCCACCAGTGGTCGATGACCGGCACGCCCAGCGTCTGCCCCGCCCAATCGACGGTTGCCGGGTCGGCACGCTCGCCGGCCAGGAACAGGGCCTTGAGCGTCGGCATGGGGGTCGAGGTGATGAAGGCCCCGGTGGGATCCTGCCGCTTGATCGCGCGAAAGGCCGTGGGCGCAGTGAACAGCGCCTTGGCCCCGTGTTCCGCAATCACGCGCCAGAAGACGCCGGCATCGGGGGTGCCGATCGGCTTGCCCTCGAACACGATGGTCGTCGCGCCCACCAGCAGCGGCGCATAGCAGATGTAGCTGTGGCCCACGACCCAGCCCACGTCGGAGGCGGTGAACATCACGTCGCCCGGGCCGATGTCGTAGATCGCCTTCATGGTCCAGATCAGCGCGGCCATGTGCCCGCCGTTGGGCCGGACCACGCCCTTAGGCTGTCCCGTGGTGCCGGAGGTATAGAGGATATAGAGCGGATCGGCGCCGCCCACCGGCACGCAGTCGGCCGGCGCGACCCCCTCCTGGAAGGCATGCCAGTCATGGTCGCGGCCCTCGACCAGATCGGCCGGCGCCTGCTCGCGCTGCAGGATCACGCAGAACTCGGGCTTGTGCTTCGCAAGCTCGATGGCGGCGTCGATCATCGGCTTGTAGGGCACGACACGGCCGGGCTCGATCCCGCAGGAGGCGCCGATCAGGGCCTTGGGCTGCGCATCGTCCAGGCGCACCGCCAGCTCGTTGCCAGCAAAGCCGCCGAAGACGACCGAGTGTACGGCGCCGAGGCGGGCACAGGCGAGCATGGCCACCACGGCCTCCGGCACCATGGGCATATAGATGACCACCCGGTCGCCGGCCTGCACGTCCCTCGCCGCCAGTGCCCCGGCCAGCCGCGCCACCTGGGCCTGCAACTCGGCATAGGTGATCTTGGCCTTGGTGCCGGTGATCGGGCTGTCGTGGATGATGGCGACCCGGTCGCCATGGCCGGCCTCGACGTGGCGGTCGACCGCGTTCCAGCAGGTGTTGCAGGTGCCGTCGGCGTACCAGCGGTAGAAGGGTGCAGCACTGTCATCCAGCGCCTTGGTCGGCTTCTCGACCCAATCGACGGCCTCGGCCGCTTCCATCCAAAAGGCTTCAGGGTCCGCTTTCCAGCGCGCATAGGCGTCGTGGTAGCCGCTCATCGTCATCCTCCCAGATCGCACGGCCTTTTGGTCATGGGGCCGCGTCGGCTTCTTCCTCGCCCTCTATTCGGGGCTCAATGATATACGTCAAGCTGGGTGGGGCGCCCGGACAGAACGTCATCGTAGATGCCGCGGGTCAGCGCCGCCTTGTCCGCCCATCGAAAGGCGGCTTCGGCGTGAGCGCGGCCCTTAGCGGCGATGGCGGCGAGGTCCGTGCGGGCCGTCACCGCCTGCTCCATCGCCGTGCGATAGGCGGTCACCAAGCCCTCGCGGTCGGCAAGCGGCACGACGATGCCTCGGCCACCGGCCGCCAGGTCGCCCGGCGCGCCATAGCCGACCACCATGGCGACGGTGCCGCAGGCCATGGCCTCGATCACCACACCGGCGCCCAACTCGCGGATCGAGGGGAAAACGAAGACATCCGCCGCGCGCATTCGCCCGGCCACCTGCGCTTGGGTCTCGCGGCCCACCAGCGAGACCTGGTCCGAAAGACCGTGTTCCTTGATCAATGCCTCGAGGCGAGGCGCCTCCGGCCCCTCGCCCACGACCACCAGCCGATGAGCGCTCAGGATCTCCGAGCCCGCGAAGGCGCGCACTGCCACTTCCGGCAGCTTGTAGGGCACCAGGCGGCCGGCGTAGAGGAACGTCATCGGGCCCGCGCCGGCCCCCGCGGGCGACCGTCCCTCGGCGTGAAAGATGGTCTCGTCGTAGCCGATCTCGGGAAAGCTCACGATCCGCGCGGGGTCCGCTCGGTCGAGATCGTCCTTGGTGTGGGAGAAGGCGGCCAGCAGGCGGTCCGCCCGCCGCTGGGTCGAGCCCGCAAAGGGCAGGTAGCGATAGAGCCCGCGGAGCTTTCGCAGACCCTCCTTCTCGCGCCGGCGCTCCTCGGCAAAGGCCTCGGGCCAGTCGAGGTTACCATTCAGCGGCCCGATGACGAAGGGCACCGGCAGCCGCCCGGCCACATAGCTCGGCATCGTGGGCGACATCGGCGTGATCCGGTGCACCAGGTCGAAGTCGCCGCGCCGCAGACCCGCTCGAAACTGCTTCAGCGCCGCATGCTCGAAGGCGAGATAGGGCAGATAGGCCATGAGCTGGTTGGTGGACCAGGCGACCTCGCTGCCACCACGCATCCAGGTGGCCAGCTTATAGAGCGGTGCTGCGATCCACTCGGTGTCCAGATAGTGGTAACGCCCGGCACCGCCCTCACCAGCGGCGACGGCCTTTTCGATGTTCGGCCGATTGCGCACATGGGTGACGATGTCGACCTCGCAGAGATCGGCGAGAGCGCGGGCGTACTTGAAGCCCACGATCGGCAGGGACGGCCATTCGGGGTTGCAGTCATTGGCCAGGATGAGCACGCGTGGCTTGTCGGGCATGCCCCTCTCCCTTCACCGCTGACACCGCCGAACGGCGCCCCCCGGACCGCCCAGACCCAGCTACGCCCGGGCGGCGACCGGCCCGGGGTGACGCGCGTCAGGCGTAGTGCTGCACCGGCGTGCCCGCAAGGGCCGCGATGTTCAGCAGGCCCCGTGCCGTGACCGAGGGGCTGACGATATGCGCCTTGTTGCCCATGCCCATCAGGATCGGCCCGACCTCCAGCCCGCCGGTGAGCTGCTTGAGGATGTTGCGGCTGCCCGAGGCAGCATCGACCCCGCCGAAGATCAGGCAGTTCGCCGCCCCCTCCAGCCGGGAGTTCGGGAAGACCCGCGCCCGAAGCTCCGGGTTGAGCGCATGGTCGGCATGCATCTCGCCCTCGTACTGAAAGTCCACCTCAAGGCTGTCGAGGATCTGCAGGGCCTCGCGCATCTTGCGCCCCGAGGCGGTGTCGAGGCTGCCGAAGACCGAGTGGCTGAGGAGCGCGATCTTCGGGGTGATGCCGAAGCGGCGGATATGGCGGGCGGCGGCGATGCAGACCTCGGCCACCTGGTGCGGGGTGGGGTCGTAGTGCACCTGGCTGTCGGCGATGAAAACCGTGCCCTGGTCGAGGATCACCGGGCTGAGCGCACCCTGGGGGTGCAGTTTGTCCGGCCCGCCGGCCAGCACCTGGGTGACGTAGTTGAGGTGCCAGGAGTAGGTGCCGAAGGTGCCGCAGATCAGGCTGTCGGCATCGCCGCGGTGCACCATGATCGCCGCAATAGCGGTGGCATTCGTGCGGATGATCGTCCGCGCCAGTTCCGGCGTGACGCCGCGGCGCTCCATCAGCGTGTGGTAGGTCTCCCAGTAGTCGCGATAGCGCGGGTCGTCGGTGGGATCGCAGATGTCGAAATCGCGGCCCGGGCGGATGGTGAGTCCCGCTCTCTCGATACGGCTCTCGATCACCTCGGGCCGGCCGATCAGGATCGGGGTGTCGACGCCTTCCTCGCGCATCGACTGGGCGGCGCGCAGCACCCGCTCGTCCTCGCCCTCGGCAAAGGCGATGTGGCGCTGGCCCTGACGGGCGGCTTCGAAGACGGGCTTCATCAGCAGCGTCGAGCGGAAGACCGAGGCGTCGAGGCGGCTGCGATAGGCGACCATGTCCTCGATCGGGCGCCGGGCGACCCCGGTCTCCGCCGCCGCGCTGGCCACCGCCGCCGCGATCTGACCCAAAAGGCGCGGATCGAAGGCCTTGGGGATCAGGTAGTCGCGCCCGAAGACCAGCCGCTCGCCGCGGTAGACCGCCGCCGCCTCGGCCGAGGAGGACAGGCGTGCGAGCGAGGCGATGGCTTCGGCGCAGGCGACCTTCATCGGCTCGTTGATCTGCGTCGCCCCGCAATCCAGCGCACCGCGGAAGATGAAGGGAAAACACAGGACGTTGTTCACCTGGTTGGGAAAGTCCGAGCGGCCGGTAGCGACGATGGCATCCTCGCGCGCCTCGGTCGCGTCGGTCGGCCAGATCTCCGGCTCGGGGTTGGCCAGCGCGAAGATGATCGGATCCTTCGCCATGGTCTTCACCCACTCGGGCTTGAGCAGGCGCGGTGCGGAGAGGCCGAGGAAGAGATCGGCGCCCTTCAAGGCCTCCTCCAGCGGCGGGCCACCCGCCGGCTGGGCATAGCTTCGCTTGGTGTCGTCCAGATCATCGCGACCCGCATGCACCAGCCCCGCGATGTCGTAGAGGAACACGTTCTCCCGCCGCACGCCGAGGTTCAGCAGCATGTTGAGACAGGCGATCCCGGCCGCGCCCCCACCGGTGGAGACGATGCGGACATCCTCGAACTTCTTGCCCGCGATGGTCATCGCGTTGATCGCCGCCGCCGCCACCACGATCGCGGTGCCGTGCTGGTCGTCGTGGAAGACGGGGATGTTCATACGCTCTTTGCAGAGCCGCTCCACGATAAAGCAGTCGGGGGCCTTGATGTCCTCCAGGTTCACCGCACCGAAGGTGGGCTCAAGCGCGATGACGATCTCGGCCAGCTTCACCGGATCGGTCTCGTCCACCTCGATGTCGAAGCCGTCGATGTTCGCGAACTTCTTGAAGAGCGCGACCTTGCCCTCCATCACCGGCTTCGATGCGGCGGCGCCGATGTTGCCGAGGCCGAGCACCGCGGTGCCGTTCGACAGGACGGCGACCCGGTTCCCCTTACCCGTGTAGCGATAGGCGTCCTCAGGCTCGGCCTTGATGCGCACGCAGGCCTCGGCCACGCCCGGGGAGTAGGCGAGCGACAGATCGCGCTGGGTCGCCATGGGCTTGGTCACCCGGATCGCCAGTTTCCCCGGCGCGGGGTTCTCGTGATAGAGCAATGCCGCCTTCTTCAGCGCATCGTCACGCGAGCCGTCCGCCATCCTTCCCTCCCGATCGTTCTTGTCGTTGGGTGCGGCGCACAGGTGCTAACGGCGTGGCCGCGCTCTTTGGTGCGCGCCGCGGAGGATGGCGTCAAGGCGATCGGCATGCAGGCGGCTCGTCCGCTGCAGCGACAGGTGGTACACCCAGCCCGGCCCGTTCGCGGTGACCGCTTCCCTGAGCGCGCTGCGTTGACCCAACGCGCTGTGCAAAGGGGCGCGCGCCCCCGGGGCCAGCGGATGCATAAGGGTTTGAAGCGGCCCTTGCCCGAGCCTTGCGGTGGGGCCGGCCGGCCAGCGTGGTGAGCGGAGGGATGATGGCAATCCGTCGGAGACTGGACCCTTCTTTGGCCCCTTCCTTGGCCCCTCCATTGGTCCTGTCAGCCGCTGTGTCCGTCGCCTTGGCTTCGGGCAGCGGGGCCCTTGCTCAGGAGCGGTTGACGCTCTCGGTGCCGGGCTCGTCGAACCCCTATCTGTCCGGTGCCCCCGACGGCACCCCCGCGGGCAACGATCAGGCGCCGCAACAGTCCCCTGTCCTTCTGCCGGACCTTCGCGGCGGCACCACCGTTCTGGTCTTCGAGGTCGCCGGCGGGGCGAGCTACACCGGTGGCTTCTTCCGCTTCGAGCCCGACGGAGGAGACCCTTGGGAACATACCGCCGGTGATCGCAACGGCATGTCGGCGGTCACGGCGCCAGCGGCCAGCCTGCTGGGGGTGTTCCTGGCGGAGGAGGTCTTCCCCGAGGCGCCCCCGGGGCTCGACTTCACCGATCCGGCCACGCGCGACTTCACCGAGCTTGCGCCGGATCTGCAGCAGGTCTTCTTCATCGGGGATGGGCGGACGGCTGAGGGCGCGGTTCAGGAGTTCCTGGCGCCCAAAGGCGCGACGCGGCTCTATCTCGGGATCATGGACGCCTATGGCTGGTACGACAACACGGGCGCCTATGAGGTCACCGTGACTTTGAGCCCGCCGCGCTGATCGGGTCCCTCCCGTTCGGAGGGGAGGGGGCGGCGCGGTCGGCCGCCCCGAGGGGTTCAATAGGCAGTGCGGCTCACATGGTGGATGGGCGCGCCGGGGCGAAACGCCTCGAAGGCGAAGGCGAAGGGCACGTCATAGGCCACATCCACCTCCGAGCCATCCGGTAGGCGGCGCGTGACGGTGACATTGCCCACATCGCGCCCCTCGGCGATCTGCCGGGCATCGAGCGCGGAGGCCTGGCCCGGTGTCCAGGTGATCGTGATATCGCCGATCTCGATCTCCTCCGCCTGGCGCAGCAACTCCAGGCTCCAGGCCGCGTTCTTACCCGCCACGCTCACGACCCGCATCACGGGCGAGCCGGGACCGTTGTACTCCCCGCTATAGCGAAAGGGCTGACGGCTGCTGTCGTAGCGGACATAGGGGTTCGCGCCGTAGCGGCGAAACTCCGGGTTCTCCGGCACCAGCACCTTGCCGTTCGGATGGCGATCCTCGAACTCGGCGAAGCTTTCGAGGCGCGAGGGCACGCGATCCAGCGTCCGCCCGGCCTTGGCGCCGACCAGGGCGCGCCCCTCGAACTGCTGCCACCAGCTCTCGGTGGCGCGGTCGTACATCACCAGGTCGGATTTGCGCAGCTTGCCCGTGGTGCCGAAGGTGGTGACCGCCCCGTCGATCCGCCGGTCGTAGACGACGCCGGAGTTGCAGAGCGGGCAATAGGTCACCGCAATGGGTGTCCTTGCCACCGTGTCGTTGACGATCCCGTGCCAGATCATCACCCGCAGCGGATAGGCCCGGGCCTCTCCCCCGATCTCCACGCTCATGACCGGCTCACGGTCGGCGTGCAGGCGGCTCGCCTGGCGCACGGACAGGAACCGCGGCGCATCGATGGCGGGGATCCCGTCCTTGGGCGGGCCGGCGGAGACGATCTCGGCGAAGGGCACCTCGGCCCGAGTAAAGTCGGTCTGGGGCCACTCGGTCTCCCAGAACCGCGGGACCTCAGCGGCGACCGCGGCCCCGGCAAGGGTGACGGCTAGGGTCACGGCGGCGACAGCAGCGGCAGTCAGGCGGGTGACGGTGAGGCGTGCGTTCATCCAGGCGATCATGACGATCCTCCATCGCAACCAAGTTCTCACGGCTCTGTTATTTCGGCGCTGCAAAATATCGCGCGCTCTCGAGCCATGACTGAACACTCTCTTCCTGTGGAATATCGGCAGTATGGTGCGCGCAACCAATAAACGGCTTGTCACAAAGGGGTGACACGCAAGAAATGGTGGCCGCCATGCGTTTCGGCCTTACTTCCTATCGCACGACTGGCGGAGCGATTGCCAAGGGAGGAACCACCACATGGCAACCACCAAGAACCCGGTTGAGTGGAGCGCGGAGCGGCTTTGGAACGGTCTTCGTTGGATGGGCGATGCCGGGCGCGCAGCCCGCGGCGAGGCGGGCCCGGTCGACAACAGCGCGCTTGCGGTGGCCGACCTCAGGGTCGATGACCTGCGCGCGGCGCTGACCGCGGGTTTTGACGATATGCTGGCGCTGCGCACCGATGTCTTGGCCCTCGTTTTTGTCTGGCCCGCAGTGGGGCTGACCATCGCGGCGGCGGCCTTCAACCTCGCGCTGTTGCCCAGCGTCTTCCCGGCGGCCTCCGGCTTCGCGCTGCTCGGCCCCTTCTTCGCCATCGGCCTCTACGAGCTCAGCCGGCGGCGGGAGCAGGGGGAGGACGCAAGCCTCATCCATGTCTTCGACGTGATGGGCTCGCCGCGCTTTGGGGCCATGCTGCTGCTCGGCCTGGGGCTTGGCGCGCTGTTCGTGACCTGGTTGGTAGTCGCACAGGTGCTGCACGGCTTCACCATGGGCGGCGATGCGCCGATCTCGGTCATGGCGTTTCTGAGCGATATCGTGACCAGCCCCGGCGGTCAGGCCATGGCGATCCTCGGCATCCTGACCGGGTTTCTGTTCGCGCTGCTGGCGCTTGCGGCCTCGGCGGTGTCCTTCCCGCTGCTGCTGGACCGCGACGTGGGCCTAGTGTCGGCGGTGCGGACCTCGATGACGCTCTTCGCCAAGAACCTCCGGGTGATGCTGATCTGGGGCTTTATCGTAGCATCGCTCCTGGTGCTGGGCTCGCTGACGGCCTTCCTCGGCCTGATGATCGCGATCCCGGTGCTGGGCCATGCCACCTGGCACCTCTACCGCCGCGCCGTCCCCCAGGCGTGACGTTGAAGGGGGCGGCCCATACGGGCCGTCCCTCCCCGTGATCAGATCACGGCGCCGATCAGATCAAGATGCCTGCGAGCACATCCTCGAAGGCCCCTGCCACCAGGATCGAGACATCCGCACTGGCCGAGCGCCCGATCAGGTGCGCGTTGTCGCCCGGATAGTCGATCACGTTCAGCACGCCCTCGCCGAGCGGGAAGTTGCGTCCCTCGGCAATGCTGGTGAAGCCAAGGGCCGTCAGGTCGATGGTGTCCCCCGCCTCGAAATCCGTGATCCGGTCGCGGGTGAACAGATCCGTGTCGCCCACCTCGAACACGAAGGTGTCGTCCAACCCTTCGCGCCCCGTGAAGCGGTCGCGCCCGGCGCTGCCCTGGTCGGCGAACTCCTCGACCGTGATGGTCGCGGTGGCGTTCTGCGTCGCCTCCCCATCCGTGACTGCATAGACGAAGCTGTCCTCGCCGAAGAACCCGGCATCGGGCGTGTAGTCGAAGCTGCCGTCCGCGTTCAGGCTGAGCGTGCCATTGGCGACATCGGTCACCAGGCTGGCCGTCAGATCATCCCCCGCAGGCCCGCTGTCGTTCGACAGCACGCCCGTGGCCGCATCCGCGCTCAGCGCCACCCCTTCCACGGTTGACACGGCATCGTCCGCCGCCTCCAGCAGTGCCTCCACCGCCACGTCGATGAACACCAGCCGGTGGTCGGAGGTCGGGAACTCCGCCAGCGGGAAGGGCTCCTCGTCCGGCGCCTGCCAGAACACCCCACCGTCGACGTAGTCGAACCCCGCGAGCGAGGGCAGCGCATAGTCGACGCGCAGGTTGCCGGGCTCGGCGTCCGGGTTCTGCACCCCGTCGGTGAAGCCCGCAAAGCCGAAGTCGGCGGTGTCGAAGGCCGGGTTGCCCGTGTGGGTCGTGTTCGCACCGGCCTGGTTCGTGGCCGCCGCCGTGCCCCCGGTGCTGGAGGGCGTGATGGAAGCATCGGTCGTGGAGCCCAGCACGAAGGGGTTGTCGATGATCTGCTCCGCCGCGCCGGGCACGCTGTCGCCGTCGAAGGGATCGCTGTTCTGATCGCCCATGATGACGAAGCGCTGGTTCTCGGCCAGGCCCCCCATCACCCCGTCGTCGTCGTAGATGTAGTCGCCCTCGCCCGGCGTCACGTAGTCGGACCAGAAGCGGATCTCGTCGTGGTTGCGGGTGCCGTTGCGGTCCTCCGGCCCATCGAAGACCGGGGGCGTGGGGTGCGACGCGAGGATATGCACGACCTCGCCATCGACGATCACCGGCACATCGACGTGGTTTTTCGAGGAGAGGCGCAGAACCTCCAGCTCCTCCTCGGTGTACCAGTTCTCGGTGTCACTATTGCCGTCGGCATCCTCGGGGTCCGCGGGCAGCAGGTTGTCCGGCATGTCCTTCCACAGGAACTCCTGGAACGTCCGGATGTTGTCGGTGTCGATCTCGTATTTCGAGTAGATGACGAAGGCGAACTGCCCCTCGAAGAAGCCAAAGCCCTGTGCATCGCCCGGCCCGCCGATACCGCCGTCATTGTCGAGGTCGACGCCCGAGGGCACGCCCGTGTTCGACGGCGCGACATAGACGAAGGGGTAGTCGACCGGCCCCTGCCCGTTCTGGCTGACCGACAAATAGTTGTCCTGGAACAGGCCCGCCGCGGTGCCGTCGGTGTCGAAATCGAACTCGTTGATCAGCAGGATGTCCGGGTCCACCCGCTGGATGACCTCGGCCACGACCTGCGCCTGAGTATCGTCCGGCGTGGTGAGATCGGCGATCAGATCGCCCTCAGCACTGCGGTTGAGCGAGGCGTTGAAGGAGGCAATGCGAAGTTCGGTCATGGGGGATCTCTCGAAGGGCCGTCACATAGGGGACCTGCCCGCGATGGGGCCGGGTACCGCAGGGGTAGCGCCCACACGCAACGGTTGAGCGACGGCAGGATCGAAGAAATCAGACGGCTTCGCGACAGCCGGGCGTGTTGGGGGTCAGCGCCCGTCCTTGAAGGGGGCCAGCAGTGCTGCGACCGCGGCATTGGCCGGCGCCGCGAGACCGTGGCGGGCCGAGAGGCGGGCTACGGCGCCGTTCAGCCAGTCGACCTCCAGCCGTTTCCCCTCGTTGAGGTCATGCGCCATCGACGCCTGGACCGCGGGGTTGAGCCGGCCGAAGGTACGCACCGTGGCGGCGGGCGCACTGTCGGGCAGCGGCACGCCTTCGGCGCGGGCGAGCGTCGCGACCTCTGCCGCGATGTCCTCGGCCAGTTGGCGAAGCGGGGGCAGCGCCATCACCTCACCCACGGTGCAACGCCCCGGTGCCGTGGTGCCGGCCAGCGCCGCGAGCAGCACGAACTTCTCCCAAAGCGCCACGCGCACGTCAGGGTGGTCGGCCAGCCCTACGCCGGGAACGTCGAGGGCCGCCCGAACGGCCGCGGCCGCCGCCGTGTCCTGCCGCCCGGTCGCGGCGTCGCCCAGGATGTACGTGCTCCCTTCGCTTCTCTGCAGGATCACGCCTGGGCTCTCGATCACGGCGGAGATCTTGGCGATCCCCGTGAGCGCCTGGCCGGGCTGGAGCACATCGCCGAACCGCTCGGCCAGCCGCTGCGGCGCCTCCACCCCGTTGAGAAAGGGCAGCAGCAGCGTCTTCGGCCCCATGAGCGGGGCGGCCAGGTCCATCGCCCCGTCAAGGTCCTGCCCCTTGACCGCGAAGATCACCAGATCGCCGGGCGCCATCCCCTCGGCCGTCTCGGCAGCCTCCAGCGGCGTCGAGACCGTGTCCGACGGGGTCTTCAGCGTCAGCCCCTGGGCCTGGATCGCCGCCAGGTGCCGGCCACGCGCCAGCACCGCGACCGCGCGCCCCGCCAGCGCCAGTCGTACCGCCAACTGTCCGCCGACCCCGCCTGCCCCAACGATCACGATCCGCATGCGCTATCCCCCGCTGCCGAGCCCGCCCCCCCCGGGGACGCTTGCCCCTGGGGTCGCCTGCTTCCTAGCCTTGGCCAGGCGACAGCGGAAGGAGTCGGCGATGAGCGGGACCGGTGACGAGAAGGGTGGTTTCTTCGAGGAGGTCTACGGCCTCGACGATGCCGGCGACACCCGGCGCCTCTATGACCGCCATGCCGCAGGCTACGACGCCGAGGTGCGCGCCAGTGGCTATGTCTCGCCCCGCCGCTCCGCCGAAGCGCTCGCCGGGCTGCTGGCGGACCGCGCGACGCCGATCCTGGATCTCGGCTGCGGCACGGGATTGTCGGGGGAGGCCTTTCGCGAGGCGGGCTTCACCGTCCTCGACGGCACGGATTTCTCACCCGAGATGCTGGCGGTCGCCGAGGGCAAGGGGATCTACCGCCGCCTGACCAAGGGCGATCTGCACGAGCCGATCCCCGCTGCCCCGGGCGAGTACAGCGTGATCGCCGCCATCGGGGTCTTCAGCCCCGGCCATGCGCCGGCGGAGATGATCGACACCGTGCTCGACCTGCTGCCGCCCGGCGGCCTCTTCGTCTTCACCCTCAACGACCACGCGCTGGAGGAGAAGGTCTACGAGGCCCGCACGGCCGCCGCGGTCCAGGCCGGCCGTGCCGAGATCGCCTTCAACGCCTACGGCGACCACCTAACCGCCCGCGCCATGGGCTCCCGCATCTACGTGCTGAGGCGCCTTTAAAACACCCGGCTAAAGACACTCCACAATCAGTTACCCCAAGGGATGATCCGGAAAGAGGTCGATACCTCTCTCCTGAGCACGAAGGCGAGCGTAGCCGCGCATCCTGTGCTTACTAAACTGATAATATCCTTTGTTGGTTCCCTTTCGGAGAATTTCCCCATAATCACTTTTACAAAGATTGTATACTCGCGATCGGAACTGTGTCTCAGACAAAATATCTGCAATCTCGTTATTGGAGCAAATTCTGCGATAGGACTCAAAGATATGTACAATCTGACGCTCAAGCTCATGGTCGTCAGCTACTGCAGCGAGGATTAAATGTGAGTTCGTATCATATTTCTTCACAGACTTATCATAGTCATGAACTAGCTCTTGCTCAACACTCCCAATTGCACCCCTCACTCCTCCTATAAAGTGCGAGGGCGTTAGTGTAGTCTCACTCATAATAGGCTGCTCATGTATTGAGCGATAAAGTGCCCAAAGGCATTTTTCAGCAAGCAGATGAACAAAATTTGGAAACCCATCACTTATACGACAGATACGCCACGCTGTCGTATCATCAGTTTGAACACTAAAATTTTTTAGTGCGGACTCAAGTATATCCCGCAAAGATGAAAAGTCTAATCTGCTCAATTCCACAGCATGAAGAAACCTATAAGTCTGCCGATCTGTTTCAAGCAATTCATCAAGCGTATCACCAATACCACAAAAAATTACCTTGCCAGGCAACTGTGCCTCAGAAAGACCCCTAATAAGTTCTGAAACTCTTACCTTCTCAGATTCAGGGAATTTATTCACTTCATCAATAATAATTATTGGATTACGCGAATACCCTGGAATTGCACTCTGCAGCGCTTGAATGGTCTCTGGGATATTCATGGGAACCGGAAAGCGACCGTCTTGCTCATTGGCCTGCATGAGAAAGCCGCTCCCAGCAGCGCCAATCGTTTGACCAGACGACAGTATGTTTGGACGGATGCCCTTACCAATTTCTGCAATTGTTCGTATTGTTGAATAGACTGTCGAGTCTTCGTCACAAGAAATATAGATTGGCTCGGCATCAGAGCTTTGCAAGGTGTAGGCTGCTGTTAGGGCTAAGGACGTTTTTCCTACGCCAGTCAGACCATGGATAAAGACCTGCCTGCCAGGCGAGAACGCGGCCTCTTTTATGCCTCGCAGTTGCGCTTCTCGCCCTTTCAGAAACTGTTCACTTCTCACCGCCTGCGATGGAAATACAACCTTCGAAAGAGCCTCGCCAAAATCCGTAAGTGAAAGTGAGTTCAAAGAATGCATGTCTGACGACGTCTCTCTTATCGCGCGCCTCTACTCCGCGGCGGCGGGGGTGCGGGCCTGGCGGATGAGGTCCAGGACCTCGCGGGCGGCCTCGGGGATGTTGGTGCCCGGGCCGAAGATCGCCGCGACGCCCTTGGAGCGCAGGAAGTCGTAGTCGTCCGCCGGGATCACGCCGCCGCAGACCACGATGATCTCCTCGGCGCCCTGAGCCCGCAGCGCCTCGATCAGCTTAGGTGCCAGGGTCTTGTGGCCCGCCGCCTGGGACGAGATGCCGACCACATGGACGTCGTTGTCGATGGCGTCCTGGGCCGCTTCCTCCGGCGTCTGGAAGAGCGGCCCCATGTCGACGTCGAAGCCGATGTCCGCAAAGGCCGTCGCGATCACCTTGGCACCGCGGTCATGGCCGTCCTGGCCCATCTTGACCACCAGCATGCGGGGCCTGCGGCCCTCCTCCTCGGCGAAGGCGTCCACATCCTTCTGGATGCGCTCGAACCCCGCGTCGCCCTGGTAGGCCTGGCCGTAGACGCCCGAGAGCGTGCGCGTGTCCGCCCGGTGGCGGCCGAAGACGGTCTCCATCGCCATGGAGATCTCGCCCACGGTGGCACGGGCGCGGGCGGCCTCCACCGCTGCGGCCAGCAGGTTGCCCTCGCCCTTGGCGGCCGCCTCCAGCGCCGCGAGGGCCGCATCGCAGGCGGCCTGGTCGCGGTTGGCGCGGACCTGCTGCAGCTTGGCGACCTGTTGCTCGCGCACCTTGACGTTGTCCACGTCCAGGATCTCGACCGGGTCCGGGTTCTCGGGGCGGTACTTGTTGACCCCGATGATGACCTCGTCACCGCGGTCGACGGCAGCCTGGCGGCGCGCCGCCACCTCCTCGATCCGGAGCTTCGGCATGCCGGAGGCGACGGCCTCGGTCATGCCGCCCAGGGCCTCGACCTCCTCGATCAGCGCCCAGGCCTTTTCGGCCAGCTGATCGGTGAGGCTTTCGACGTAGTAGGAGCCCGCCAGCGGATCGACGACCTGGGTCACTCCGGTCTCGTTCGCCAGGATCAGCTGCGTGTTCCGCGCAATCCGGGCCGAGAACTCCGTCGGCAGGGCCATCGCCTCGTCGAAGCTGTTGGTATGCAGGGACTGCGTGCCCCCAAGCACCGCCGCCATGGCCTCATAGGCCGTGCGCACGATGTTGTTGTAGGGATCCTGCTCCTGCAGCGAGACGCCCGAGGTCTGGCAATGCGTCCGCAGCATCAGGCTCCGCGGGTCCTTCGGCTCGAACTCGCTCATCATCCGGTGCCACAGCAGCCGCGCCGCCCGCAGCTTCGCCGCCTCGAGGAAGAAGTTCATGCCGATGGCGAAGAAGAAGCTCAGCCGCCCGGCGAACTTGTCGACATCCATCCCCTTGGCGAGCGCGGCGCGCACATACTCCCGCCCATCGGCCAGAGTGAACGCCAGCTCCTGCACCAGATCGGCACCCGCCTCCTGCATGTGATAGCCCGAGATCGAGATCGAGTTGAACTTCGGCATCTCGTTGGCCGTGTACTCGATGATGTCCGCCACCATCCGCATGCTGGGCGAGGGCGGATAGATATAGGTGTTGCGGACCATGAACTCCTTGAGGATGTCGTTCTGGATGGTCCCGGACAGCAGCTTGCGGTCGACGCCCTGCTCCTCGCCGGCGACGATAAACGAGGCCAGCACCGGGATCACGGCGCCGTTCATGGTCATCGAGACCGACATCTGATCGAGGGGGATGCCGTCGAACAGGGTCTTCATGTCCTCGACGCTGTCGATGGCGACGCCCGCCTTGCCGACATCGCCCTCCACCCGCTCGTGGTCGCTGTCATAGCCGCGGTGGGTCGCCAGATCGAAGGCGACCGAGACCCCCATCTGCCCCGCCGCCAGGTTCTTGCGATAAAAGGCGTTCGATTCCTCGGCGGTCGAGAAGCCGGCGTATTGCCGGATCGTCCAGGGCCGGTTGGCATACATCGTCGCCCGCGGCCCGCGCACATAGGGCGCCATGCCGGGCAGGCTGCCGAGATGGCCCAACCCCTCCAGATCCGCCGCGGTGTAGAGCGGCTTGACCGTGATCCCGTCGATCGTCTCGCGCTTAAGGTCGTCCGGGCCGCGGCCCTTCAGCTCCCTCTCGGCGAGTTTCCGCCAGGCGTCCATCGGATCCGACATGAGCTATCTCCTCCGCGCGGGGCGTGCGTCCGCGGTCTTTGTGCGCCGCTCAGCCCCCTTATACCAGACCCTGCAACCCAGCCGGGCACGTCCGGATGACGCTTCGCGCGGGCGTCGCTGTCGAGTCGCCCCGACGTTGCGGTAACCTCAGCGTGTAGCCCAGTGCTTGATCCAGCTCAGTCGGTCGCGTCGTCGCAACGTACAAGCGCGAGCGGTCCGGGGTCCACCGGCCGCCCGATCCTGGGAGCCCGCCATGACCGATCCGATGGATGCCGCCACGGGCGTCCTGCTCGTCGACCTGTTGCGCCTGGCGCATCTTGCCGCCATCGCCGCGGGCTTCGGGTGCGTCATCGCCACGGATCTTACGATGCTGCGCTGGCTGGGCCTGCCCCTCGGCCATCGCCAGGGCACAGCGCTGGAGGCGGCACATGATCTGATCGGCCCGGCGCTGGTCGCGGCCTGGGTCACGGGGTTGGCGCTGGTGGCGGTGCGCACGGGCCTCGACCCCGCGGCGGCCAGCCCCAAACTCCTCGCCAAGCTGCTGGTCGTCACGGTGCTGACGCTGAACGTGGTCCTGATCCTGCGGGTGGTGAAGCCGACGCTGATCGAATACCGCGGCGCAGGGCTGGTCGCGCTGCCGCTGTGGCGCAAGCTGATGTTCGCGGTGACCGGCGCGATATCGGCGGCGGGGTGGACGGCGGCACTGATCCTGGGGGCAAGCAGCGTCATCAAGACCGCAGGCTGGGACCTGCTGCTGCCCCTCATCACTGGCCTGTACGCCAGCACGCTGATGGCGACGGTGGGCTTTGCGTTGGTCGCCCACCTGCGCTGGCGCCTGCACGAGCGCCGCCACGGCCCCGCCCGCTGGGCCGTCCACGCCTAAGGCACCCTTCCCGGGCGCGGCGCGCAGCATACCTCTGTGGCGCGGGCCAGCGCCCAGGAGGAGACCGATGTTTGCCGTGACCCTTGCGAGCGCCCTCACCGTTCTGGCGGCCGAGGGGGTGGATCCCAACCTCGACGCCTATGCCTGGGACGCCCGGCCGATCCTGGTCTTCGCCGCGGACGGCGATCCCCGCCTAGCCGAGCAACTGGCGCGGTTTGAGGCCGCGGCCCCGGAGCTCGCCGACCGCGAGAACGTGGTGATCGTCGAGACCGAGGCCGACAGCCGGCTTAGCCGCAGCTTCCGGCCCGGCGATTTCACCGTGATCCTGATCGGCAAGGACGGCGGCGAGAAGTTCCGCGCCGACCGCCTGGTGGCCGTCGAAGAGCTGAACACCCTGATCGACGCGATGCCCATGCGCCGCAACGAAATGCGCACCAAGGAACGTCGCACCGCGGAGTGAGGCAGCGGGTCAGTCGTAGGTCTTCACCACCTCGTACATCACCGGCTCGAAGCTGCGGCAGAGCTCGTTGATCCTTCGGCTACGCTCCCGCATCTCACCGGTCCGCAGCATCGCCATGAAGTCCTCGCGCCGCTGCCATTGGGAGTAATTGGCAATCCGCGTTTGCGCGTCGTTCACGTGCAGGCCCGCGGCGATGAAGCCCGGCTGCTTGGAGATGAAGGCGTCATAGGCGTCGGTGAGCATGTCGAGCAGGTCGGCACAGGTCCCGGGGTTCACTTCAAAGGTCGTCAGCACCGTTTGATGGCTGGTGTCCGTGGCTATCGTCGGCATGGCATCCTCGTCGATCTCGCTGTCAACGACGACGAGCATCGCGCTTCGGGACGGTGGTTGCCAGCGCAACCGCAGACGCGGGGCCTACGACAGCTTCTCAGGGCTGGAACCCGGCGGATGATGGAAGCGCAGGCCCACCTCGCGCATCAGTTCGAACTTCACGCGCACGATGCTGAGGCTGCGGTAGAAGGCGACGAGCTGGCGCCAGGGCTGCTGCAGGCGGCTCAGGCCGATGGTCGCGGCGACGACGCTGCCCACGTCCTCGCGCCCCTCGATGACGAAAAAGCCGCCGATGAGCAGCACCCCGACCGTGCCCACACCGTTCAGCGCGCTCAGCGCGAATTTGGTCGAGAGCTTCCAGATGAAGATCAAGCGGCGCGCTTCGAAGATCCGGTCGAACAGTTCCTCGACCTCGCGCTGCACCCCCGTGATCTGCTCGGCCGTTACCCGGTCGACCGCCCGGCGCAGCATCACGACCCGATCCGCCACCAGGCGATTGATACGCCGCTGGGTCGTCACGACCACCACCACCTGGGGCAGCACCACCAGGAGCGCGATGAGCCCCAGCGCCGGTTGATCGACGGTGATGTAGCCGATCACCGCCACCAGCGTGCCAAGCTGCATCAAGGGCTCGGCGATGGCGCTGCCGGCGAATTTGCCGACCTCCTCGACCTCGGCGGAGAGCAGCGCCGCCTGGGTGCCCCGCTCGTCGCGCATGGTGTCGCGCTGTTCCGGATCGAGGAAGTTGCCCGTCGCCCGTTTGCGCACCAGCAGAATGGTGCTCTCGCCAACGATGCTGGAGCGGTAGCCGAGCGCCCATTTGAGCGCGAGGCTGAAAAGGATCAGCGCGAACATCTCGGCGGCCAGGCGGTAGAGTTCGCGCCGCTCCGCGTCCAGGTCCTCACCGGCTGCGGTGAGCGTGTTGATGATGGTCTTCTGGTACTCCAGCGGCACCGCGGCGAGGCCGGCAACCAGGATCGAAAGCACGATCAGGACGATCTGCTGGCGACCGCTCGCCCGCCAGATCGCCTGATAAAGCGCGATCACGCGAATTCCATGATCACATCGTCGACGCTGAGGCCGGCGCCGGGCGCGACGTTGATCTTAGCCACCGTGCCCTTCTTCTCGGCGCGCAGCACGTTCTCCATCTTCATGGCCTCGACGGTGCAGAGCGCCTGACCCTCCTGCACCTCCTCGCCCTCGGCCACGGCGATCGACACCACGGTGCCCGGCATCGGGCAGAGCAGCATCTTGGAGGTATCGGGCGCCACTTTCTCGGGCATCAGTGCGGCCAGTGCGGCGGCCCGGGGGCGGCGGATGCGAACGTCGAGATCGGCGCCGCGGTAGCGGATGCGGAACCCTTCCGTGCGCAGCTCGACCTTCAGCACCATCTCGATGGCGCCCTCGGTCACCGCCGTGGTGATCCCATCGGCATCGGTCTCGAGCAAAGGCGGGCCGAAGACCAGGGCTAGCGTCTGCCCCGGCAGCCAGGACAGATGCGTCTCGCTCACCACCCCGGTCTCGTCGGCCAGCGCCACCGCATCGACCTCCCCAGGCTCGGGCAGCACGGGCCCTGCGCCATCGCGCTCGATGAGACCCGAGAAGCGATGCTCCACGCCCGCAAGCTGGACCACGTAGTCGCGCACCTCGTCCTGGCGGCGGGGGCGCATCCGCCCGCTGATCGCCACCGCGCGCCGGTCGACGACCAACTGCATGGCCGCCGCCGCCCGGGCGATGGCCAGCACCGCCACCTCCGGCAGCGCGGCGCCATGGAAGCCGTCCGGATACTCCTCGGCGATGAAGCCCGTGGTGATCTCGCCGGAGATGAAGCGCGGGTGATCGTAGACCGCCGACAGGAACGGCAGGTTATGGCCGATCCCCTCGACCTCGAAGGCATCGAGCGCGAGGCGCATCGCCTCCAGCGCCTCGGTGCGATCCGGTCCCCAGGTGCAGAGCTTGGCGATCATGGGGTCGTAGAACTTGGAGATCTCGCCCCCTTCCTCCACGCCCGTGTCGTTGCGCACCACGGCAGGGGCGATGTCGTTAGGCCGGACGCCCGGCACATAGCCCGAGGTCTCCTCCGGCGGGCGATAGCGCGTGAGCCGGCCGATGGAGGGCAGAAAGCCGCGGTAGGGATCCTCGGCATAGAGCCTGCTCTCCAGCGCCCATCCCTCCAGCCGGATCTCGTCCTGGGTGAAGGGCAGTTTCTCGCCCGCGGCGACCCGGATCATCTGCTCCACCAGGTCGACGCCGGTGATGAGCTCGGTCACCGGGTGCTCCACCTGCAGGCGGGTGTTCATCTCGAGAAAGTAAAAGTTCTTCTCCCCGTCCACGATGAACTCGACCGTCCCGGCAGAGGTGTAGCCGACCGCGGCGGCGAGCGCGCAGGCCTGTTCGCCCATCGCCTTGCGGGTTTCAGGGTCGAGGAAGGGCGAGGGCGCCTCCTCGATGACCTTCTGGTTGCGCCGCTGGATCGAGCATTCGCGCTCGCCGAGGTAGACCGTGTTGCCATGGGCATCGGCCAGCACCTGGATCTCGATGTGCCGCGGCGAGGTGACGAACTTCTCGATGAAGATCCGGTCGTCGCCGAAGCTCGCCTTCGCCTCGTTCTTGGAGGACTGGAAGCCCTCGCGCGCCTCCTGCTCGGACCAGGCGATGCGCATGCCCTTGCCGCCACCGCCCGCGCTGGCCTTGATCATCACCGGATAGCCGATGTCGGCGGAGATCTTGACCGCCTCCTCCGCGTCCTCGATCAGCCCCATGAAGCCCGGCACGGTCGAGACCCCAGCCTCGGACGCCAGCTTCTTGGAGGTGATCTTGTCGCCCATCGCCTCGATGGCGCCAGGCGGCGGGCCGATGAAGGCGACGCCGGCATCCGAGAGCGCCTGGCTGAACGCCGCCCGCTCGGACAGGAAGCCATAGCCCGGGTGCACCGCTTGCGCGCCGGTCTCGGCCACCGCCGCCATGATCTTGTCGATCAGCAGGTAGCTCTCGGCGGCTGGCGGGGGGCCAAGGTGCACCGCCTCGTCCGCCATGCGCACATGCAGCGCGTCGGCATCGGCGTCGGAGTAGACCGCCACGGTCCTGATCCCCAGCCGCTGCGCCGTCTTGATGACCCGGCAGGCGATCTCTCCGCGGTTCGCGATGAGGATCTTGTCGAACATGGCCGTCTCCCGCTGAGCTGCGCCGGTGAGAGGGGGCCGCGGCGGCGCTTCCGCTGGCTGGAAAGCCGTTCTCGCCAAGTGACCGTCGAGCGTCAAGCCGATGCGGCGCCGGCGGTCAGCCGCGTCTGCGAGTGCGCCCGAGCGCCCAGTCCACATCGCGCGCCATGGGCGCGGAGAGCAGAACCCCCTGCATCCGCGCGAGCGTGCCTGGCGGCGGCCGGCGTTTCGGCACGCCGGGCATGACGGCCGTCAGCCGATGCGTGCTCCAAGCCGGGCGCTGCGCTGGTGCCTCGCCTCTCCCGATCCCGATGATCGGACCCGGGCCCGGTACGGCTTGAAGCGCGCGCCACAACCGCTGACGCGCGGCGACCGCAAGGCGCGCCAAGGTGTCGTGGCTGAGCGGAAGCCCGTCCGGCAGGGCATCGACGTCGACCGCGGCGATCGCCGCACCCTGCGCCAGTTCCGCTCCCTTGGCCGGGGCCAGCCAGAGCGTCCCACAGGGCGACAGGCCCCAATGACAGCCCCGTGGCGGGCGGCGGCTGGTGGTCGCAACAGGGGAGAGGTCGGCCAGCATGCGCCTGATCTCGGCGGCGGCGGGCGCCTCCCGCGCGTGGAGCAGGGTCAGTCCTCGTGCGGCAGGATCGCCATCACGCGCCAGGCGATGCCCAGCATGCCGAAAGTCACGGCGGTCAGCCCGGCGCTGACGGCCAGCGCCAGCCCCCCGACCTCCGCCGTCTTCATCAGCGTACCGAAGCCCTGAACGTCCATCTCCACCGCGACCAGCAGCAGGACCCAGCCGGCGGTGATGCCATCGCCCGCCGCCACCGCGACATAGCGGACGAGGCGATTGGGATCCTCCTTGGGGCGGTCGCTGAGGCCGTCGCCGCTCATCGCGTCACCATCCTTGGCGCGCGAAAGTGCCCCCTCCTCCGGCTGGCCGGGGCGCGACGGCGTTTCCCCATCCAAAGGCTTCATTCGGTCCCTCGAAGAGTACGGTTCATCACCAAATAAAGCAGGAGGGCGCGCTGTCGATCCTCGGTTTGAAACCGAGAGAGACGGCGGATTGGCGTGCCGCCCGATGGTGCCAAGTCGGCGCCCGCCCGCCATCCTCCGAGACGGGCGGGCCTAGGGGCGGGTGTCGCGGCGGCGCTCCTCCTCCAGGCGCTCGCGGCGCAGACGCTGGCCCTCGCGCGCTTCCTCCTGGCGGGCGCGACGCTCGGCGCGCAGGGTGTCGCTGCGCTCCTGGCGCTGGAGCTCGCCCCGATCCCGCTGGTCAGCCTCCAGCGCCTGTCGCCGTTCGCGCGTGGCGGACCGGCGTTCGTCGAAGCGGCGCTGAATGCGGTCGCGCACATCTTCCCTGCGGGTCCGCCCTTGGCGCAGCGACTGGCCGCCGGCCAGTTGCCCGATCGACTGGCGGTCGGCGTCGGGAACGCCCTCCAAGACCGGTGGCCCAAGGCCGGGGCCCGCGGCACCGCCCAGCACCGCGCCACTGGTCAGGCCGACCGGCCCGCCATACGCCGCCGTGCAGAGCATAAGCGTGAGCGCCGCCTGGGCTATTGCCCCCCGCCGGGCCCTGCGCCACCCTTCGCGGCGACGGGTCGAAAGCGCCTCGATCATCTGCGTCTCCCATGCCCTTGCCTCGGGTTGATGGCCTCGGGGCGTCGGGCCCGCCTAGCTGCAGCTTGCCACCTGGGTCGTGGTCAGTCCCACGCCGGGGACGACCAGTTGCCGCGGCGCCTCATCCCTGCAGGTCTTCTCACTCAGCTGCAGGGGCGTCACGACCAGACGGCCCGGGGTCGCCCCCTCGATCTCCAGCGCGACGGCGTCGAACAGATCGCCCGGGTCGCGCCACAGCGGCAAGCGCTGCGGCGCCACATGCCCAATATAGTGCACCTGGCCCAGGCTGAGATCGAGCCGAGGCAGATCGGCGGTGAAGAACCGGTTGCCCGTCAGCGGATGTTGGAGCGCGGCGATGTGGTAGGTCCCGCCCTCGATATCGTTGCCACTGATCGCGAGGTTGCCGGTACGCACCGGCATGAAGCGGATCATGCGGCCATCGCTCAGCCGCACGCGGCCGCGGCTGCGGAACTGGCCGATGAATTCGTTGCGGCCAAAGGCGACGCCCTCGCTGCAGTCAACGGTGAAGGCGAGGTCGACGGTGAAACGCTCGGCCCCAGGGCCGCAGGCGGCGTATTGGCCGACCAGGGTGTTTTCGTCCTCGAGCGTGACCATGACGTAGGTGACGCCGGGCTCCAGCGTGATCTCCGCCGGCGGCGCGACGGTGACGCTCTCGCGGGTGCGGGGGGCGCAGGCCACCAGGAGCGCAAGCGCCGTGAGCAGTAGAACCTGTCGCATGATCGTCTTCCCCTTCGGCACGGCGCAGGCGGGCCAAGATCGTCCCCGCGCGGCAGGCTTTGCAACATCCACCGCGTCACAGTCCTGTGGGACGGTCAGGGGCGCTTGGCGAGGCAGTCGATCTCGACCAGGGCACCGACGGCGAGCGCGGTAACCCCGACGGTGGTGCGCGCGGGCAGCCGGTCGGGCGCAAAGAAGGTCTTGTAGGTCTCGTTGAAGGCCGCGTAGTCGCGCTCGAACTCGGTCAGGTAGCAGCGGCACTGCACGATATGCTCAAGCCCGAGCCCCACCCCCTCCAGCACGATCCGAAGGTTCTCCATCACCCGCGTGGTCTGCGCCTCCACCCCCTCCGGCAACGCCTTGTCGGGCTCCCCCGGCCACGTCGGCATCTGCCCGGTGAGGACGACCCACCCGTCCGCCTCAACGGCATGAGAGAATGGCGCGACCGGCTTGGGCGCCTCTGCAACACTATAATAGCGGGCATTTAGCACGGTCATGACGAAGACTTACGACGACGGAGGTATTAGACTTGAGACCTCTGTAGTGTCCGCGGCAAGCGCAAGCGCACTACGGCCCCCACGAGTGGATGAAGAAACAAACTTCAAAAGCTTCCGATAGAAGGGCTCATCATAATCTTTTATTCTCTCCCAGTAGATCACGAAATCACACATAGTTTCCTTAATTCTTATCTTGATCTCATCTTCATCGAATATCTCTTGGAAATCACACATCTTGTGTATTGTTGATAGCTGAGCATGTGCAGCCTTTTTTATCAGAGGGTCCAGATTAGATTTGAGGAGATCAGAAATAAGGCTTTCTACAGCCTCTTTTATCTCCGCTCGGCTCGGACGATCGCCATAATCCAAGAATGAGCCGTCAGAATAAAGTCGGCTGGCAAGGGACCCTACCCACTGATAGCATTCAGCGACATCAAAATGATCAGCAAAAGACTGCCTAGATTTAAGGCGCAAAGCCGAAAAAAATAGTCTCTGATATCTTTCAATAATTGCAACATCTCGCCTCAACTGATCTTTATCATCAGACAGGCGTATTAATTCCTTTTTTGCAGTATCAAATGCAAACATGATCGTTATTTGGGATTTCAACGCCACACTATCATCTATTGAAAACGCTCGGTTCAAGTGCTCGTAATACGGATTTTCATTGAAATTTTCCTGAGTCTGCAAGCACGCATGAAGACACTGAAGCAGCGATCTAAATGGATTTTGGCTCATCTTACAGAGGAATATTGTCGTGCTTTTTCCAGGGGTTCTCCAACTCCTTGCCGCGGAGGGCGGCGAAGGCGCGGGAGATGCGGCGGCGGGTGGAGTGGGGCATGATGACTTCGTCGATGAAGCCCTTTTCGGCGGCGACGAAGGGGTTGGCGAAGCGGTCCTCGTAGTCCTTGGTGCGCTGCGCGATCTTCTCGGCGTCGCCGAGCTCGCTGCGGTAGAGGATCTCGACCGCGCCCTTGGAGCCCATGACCGCGATCTCCGCCGTGGGCCAGGCATAGTTTACGTCGCCCCGCAGGTGCTTCGAGCTCATGACATCATAGGCGCCGCCATAGGCCTTGCGGGTGATCACGGTCACCTTGGGCACCGTCGCCTCGCCATAGGCAAACAGAAGCTTGGCGCCGTGCTTGATGACGCCGCCGTACTCCTGCCCCGTGCCGGGCAGGAAGCCGGGCACGTCGACGAAAGTCAGGATCGGGATCTCGAAGCAATCGCAGAAGCGCACGAAGCGCGCGGCCTTGCGCGCACTGTCGATGTCCAGCACGCCCGCCAGCACCAGCGGCTGGTTGGCGACCACGCCGACGGTCCGCCCCTCCAGCCGGATGAAACCGGTCAGGATGTTGCCCGCGAAATCGGCCTGGATCTCGAAGAAATCCCCCTCGTCCGCCGACTTCAGGATCACCTCCTTCATGTCGTAGGGCTGGTTGGGGTTGGCCGGGATCAGCGTATCGAGACCCATCTCCACCCGGTCCGGGTCGTCGTGGGTCGGCCGCTCGGGCAGGGTGCCGCGGTTGGAGAGCGGCAGGAAGTCGACGAGGCGCCGAACCTCCGACAGCGCTTCGACGTCATTGTCGAAGGCACCGTCGGCCACCGAGCTCTTGCGGGTATGGGTGGAGGCGCCGCCCAGTTCCTCGGCGCTCACCTTCTCCCCGGTCACGGTCTTCACGACATCCGGACCGGTGACGAACATATAGGCGGTATCGCGCACCATGAAGATGAAGTCCGTCATGGCGGGAGAGTAGACGGCGCCGCCGGCGCAGGGCCCCATGATGACGGAGATCTGCGGGACCACGCCGGAGGCGGTGATATTGCGCATGAAGACCTCGGCATAGCCCGCCAGGGAGGCCACCCCCTCCTGGATCCGCGCGCCGCCGGAATCGTTGAGGCCGATCACCGGACAGCCGTTCTGCATGGCCATGTCCTGGATCTTGGAGATCTTCTGGGCATGGGTCTCCGACAGGGAGCCGCCGAAGACGGTGAAGTCCTGGGAGAAGACATAGACCTGCCGGCCGTTGACCGTGCCCCAGCCCGTGACGACGCCGTCGCCCGCGAACTTGCTGTCGCCCATCCCGAACTCGTCGCAACGGTGGGTGACGAACATGTCGTATTCCTCGAAGCTCCCCTCATCGAGGAGGAGCTCGATCCGCTCTCGTGCGGTGAGCTTGCCGCGGGCGTGCTGCGCATCGATGCGTTTCGCGCCACCGCCCGCCCGGGCCTCCGCGCGCCGGATTTCGAGCTGTTCGAGGATTTCCTTCACGCGTCTTCTCCCGCCGTCTTGGTGCCGTGTTTCTGCCGCTCCTCGATAGCCCGCACTGCCTGGCGGGGAAAGGGGGCGGCTGCAGACGCTGCGGCAGGCCGAAAGCGCCACGCGGCCGCCACCGGGCGGAACCGCGCGCCGCGCAGCGAGTTGTCAAGCGCCCTTCACTTTACCCAATAGGTCTCGATGTCGTATCTCCCTTACATGGACATATTCAGCCTTATGTACGCGAGTCGCAGCCTCATTGACCCTGAGGGGTCGGAGCTGTCGGAGATCGCCGAGACCTCGCAGCGCAAAAACGGCACGCGGGGGCTCACGGGCTTTCTGTACTATGACAACGACATCTTCCTGCAGGTGCTGGAGGGGCCGCGCGACATGGTGATGTCGCTTTACGCGGCGATAGAGCGGGACAGCCGGCATGACCGGGTGCATCTGCTCGGCAAGCACCCGATCGAACAGCGGGTCTTCGGCGGCTGGGCCATGGGTCTCTATGACGGTGCGCTCGATGGTGGGCTGATCGGGCAGCGCTTCGGTCCCGACATCCTCGATCGGCTGCAGGAGATCGACGAGCCCGAGATGATGCGCTTCCTGCGCGACCTGGCCGTGGGCCGCGACGATATCTACGCCCTGCCCTCACACGGCTGACCTCTCCCGATCGTTCGCATCTCCGCCGGCTTGAGCACGGCTCGCTCGAGCGCTAAGCAGAACGCATGGTGAACGGGGCATTCTCTCTCGCAGGTGAGACGCTGGAGGCGCGGGCCAGCGGCGCGCTCTACTGGCCCGCGGCGCGGTTGCTCGCGGCGGGGGATCTGCACCTTGGGCGCGCGACCGCGGCGGCCCGGCGGGGGGAGGCTTTGCTGCCGCCCTATGGCGATCGCGACACGCTGGACCGATTGATCGCCGAGGTGGCTGCCCTGGCGCCGCGCCGCCTGATCCTGGTGGGCGACAGTTTTGACGATGCCCTGGGGCCTGCGGAGGCGTCGGCCGCGGTGGTCGAAGCGGTGCAACTGCTCGCCGCGGGGCGCGACCTGGTGTGGATCGCCGGCAACCACGACCCCCGCCCGGTGGCGGATCTGCCGGGACGCTCGGCAGCGTTCCAGCGGGAGGGGCCGATCACCTTTCGCCACATCGCCGCAGAAGCCCCGCCCGCGACGGCGGAGGGTGAGGTGAGCGCGCATTACCACCCGCGGGCGACCCTGGTCGGGCGGGCCGGGGCGATGCGGCGGCGGTGCTTTCTGGCAGGCAACGGTCGGGTGATCCTGCCGGCCTTCGGCACCTATACGGGCGGCATGGATGCGGGCGATCCGCTGTTCGACCGGCTGGTCGGGCCCAATGGTTGCGCGCTGGTCCTGGGCCGCCAGGTCGCGGCCCTGCCACGCAGGCGCCTTCTGGGCGGGGCCGACAGCACACGCCCCAAGCCGGCGATCAGTGGGCAGTGAAGCAAGGCGCGTGGCGCCTTGCCTGTAAGCCCCGAAGGGCTTTTCGAGCGCGCTTGAGGCCGCCGGCTTTTGCCCACCTCATGCCCGTGGCTGCGCGATCAACTTGAGGAGCCTTTGGATGAACCCCAAGGCGCCGTCGGGGTCGTCGGTGCACGCCCGCCGGGGCAGGCGGCGCGGACCGTCGTCGCGCAGCCAGTAGCCACAGAGGTCAGCGGCGATGCGTTGGCGGGGCATGGGTGGCTCCTTTCGCTCGTTGAGCTGGGTCATGGGTCACGCCGGTGCCGTCGTCGGCTCAAGCCCCGCGGCAGCCTGCTCCCGCGCCGCCACGCGGGCCGTGGCCAGGATGTCCCGCAGCATTGCGGCCGCCACGTAGAAGCCAAAGCCGAGCGCGAGGAAGATCAGGCCGACGGCGGTATAGAGGCCTTGGAACTCGCTCCTCAGCAGCACGGGCAGCATGGCCCCCACCAGGGCGACGACCCCCAAGCCGAGTGCCACGAACCCGGTCGTCACCACCCAGGTGCCGAGGCGTGCCGCCGGCGCGGTTTGCGGGCAGGTCGCCGCGACACCGCCAATCACCACCAGCACCGTGGCAAGCGCGCCGAGCCCCCCAAGAGCCACAGCAAAGTAAGCGAGATCGATCGTGAACATGGGCATTCTCCTTTGGTTGAGTGTTGTCGGAAGGGAAATCAGGCCTCGAAGCGGCGGTAGATCCAGCCGAAGACGAGACTGTTGAGGCAGCCTGCCGTGGCGCCGATCGCGAAGGCGACGAGCGCCCATTCCGCGACATCGCCGCCAAGGACGAGGGCTGCGAGACCGTACAGAAAGGGCGACCCTAGGTTGGCTAGGAAGCCGACCGCCACCAGCTTCACCGGCAGATATGATTGCCGTCGCGCGGTGCGGTTGAGGTAGGTGAAGAAGGCCGGCCCACCGAGGAGCACGTAGGCGGGCGCACCGCCGATCACGACGCTAAAGGCGCCGAGGGCGAGGAAGGCCCCAAAGCTTGCAGTGAGGGCACCGAAGAGGAACCCCGCGACAAGGCTGGCGCCACCGATGACGAAGGGCGTGGCGATGAAAGCGGTCAAGAAGGCACTGCTGTCGATGCTGCCGCCTTCGCCGCGATGGGGATCGGACCAGCGGATGTGCGTGATTTCAGTCATTTCTGTTTTCCCTGAAAGTTAGAGGCAAAATTTTAGCCAGTCTTGGGGAGCACCCGGGCCAAGGCGCCGCCGGCGCGGAGCATCGCCATCTGAGTGCCCCGCGGCAGACGCGCCACGTCGCGGTACCAGGTGTCGAAGGCCTCCATCATCGCCAGCGTCTCGCGGATCCGCGCAGCCACGGCGGCCGGGGTTTCTCCGTCGCTCTCGGCGGTCGCCTCGACCTCGCGGAGCGCCTCGACGGTTGGAATGAACTCGCGCTCGCGGCGCCCCTCCACCACCGCCCGAACCAGATCGAACAGATCCTCGAGCGCAGTGAAGTGGTCGCGCCGGTCGCCGAGCTCGCGGGTGACCTTCACCAGCTTCCAGCCCTGCAGCTCCTTGATCGCGGTGGAGACATTGGAGCGGGCAATCCCCAAGGTCTCCGCGATCTCGTCCGCCGGGAGCGGCTGTTGGGCCAGATGCAAGAGCGCATGCACCTGCGCGACGGAGCGGTTGACGCCCCAGCGCGCACCCATCTCCCCCCAGTGGAGGATGAAATCACGCATGGCAGGCGTCAGCTGCATCTTGTACTCCAATTTCTGTCGTGACTGAAAATACCGTACAAAGTGGCCGTGTCAAGGGCGAGCCGACGGGCCCTCGCTTGCCCCAGCGGCAGTGCCCGCCTAGCGTGCGCCCGGATCGGGACGGCTGGAGGATGGTCATGAGCGCTCTGTCACCCCAGCAGGTCAGCCACCTGATGGCGCCCGTCTGGCCTGCCCTCGCGGTGCTCGGGCCGGCGCTGGTCTACTTGGTGCTGGTCGGCGCCGTGCTCGACGACCTCTCCCCGGCTGACGGCCTGGCGCGGTCGATGACGATCGGCATCGAGACCGTCGCGCCCGATGCCCAGGAGGCAGTGGGAGAGACCGCGCCCGAGGGCGCGAGCGCCGAGCCCGCCCCCCAGAGCGCCACCGAGACCGCCAGCCCGCCAACCACGCCCGTGGTGGCCCGCGAAGTGGCCGCCCGGGTCGAGTTCGGGCTCGCCTGCCTGGTCTTCAGCGCCGCCGCCATCGTGACCCTGGGCTATGCGCTGGCGGGGATCACCGCGCGCCAGGGCTGGACGGCAGGCGGCATCGCGCTGGGGCTGACCGGCGTCTTCGCCCTCTTCGTCTTCTTCAGCGACGCAGGCACCCGGGTGGAGATGGTGGAGGGCGGACGGCTCGCCACGCTCGCGCCCTTCCAGCCCATCCTCGGCTCCTTCTCGCCCGGCATCCAGGACGATCTACGCGATGTCATCGTCACCCGCGCCCTGACCGCCGCGACGGCCAAGGGCCTGCACGCGGAGGTCGTGTGGCACGCGCTGCTGCTGGCCGCCCTGGTCTCCGCCCTCGGCGTGGCGACCACGGTCGCACTGATCCTGCGTTTCGCCGAGATCGCCTGGCCGGCGCGACCCGATGACGGGGAAATCGAGGGGCTGCGGCAGCGCTGGCGGAGCCTGCGGGTCACTCTGCTCCTGGGCGCCGTGGTGTTGACGCTGGCCGTGATCGGGACCCGCAGCTTCTATCAGTGGCCGCTGTCGATGGTGGACCCGGCCACCGCCGCCGGGCTGGAGCCCCTGGTCCAGACCGGCGCCGCGGTCTGGGGCACGATCTTCACGCTGCTCCTGATCTCCACCGCGCTGCCGGCGCTGGTCGCTCTCCGGCTGGAGATCGACGCCGCCGCGGACGACCACGCCATCGACCACAAGGGACGAAAGGCCTGGCGCGAGACCCATGGCCTGTTGCTGGCCCCGCAGACGGCCCTCTCCGGCGTGCTTGCGGCGGCGACGCCCCTACTCGCCACCCCCACGCTCGAGGCGCTGACGACGCTCTTCAACTAGCGGGTGTCTAGGCGGTCAGCCCCTCGGGTTCCGCCAAGCCGTTGGCGCGGCAACAGGCGGTCAACGTATTGGCCAGCAGGCAGGCGATGGTCATCGGCCCCACCCCGCCCGGCACCGGAGTGATCGCCCCCGCCACCGTCGCGCAGCTGTCGTAGTCGCAGTCGCCGACGATCCGGGTCTTGCCCTCACCCTTCTCCGGCGCCGGCACGCGGTTGATGCCCACGTCGATGACCACGGCGCCGGGCTTCACGTAGTCGGCGGTCACCATTTCTGGCCGCCCGACCGCGGCGACCAGGATGTCCGCTGCGCTGCAGATGGCCGGCAGATCCTTCGTGCGGCTGTGGGCGACCGTGACGGTGCAGCTGTCCTTCAGCAGCAGGTTGAACATGGGCTTGCCCACGATGTTGGACCGCCCTAGCACCACCGCCGACTTGCCCGACAGATTGCCCAGGTGATCGCGCAGCAGCATCAGACAGCCCAGCGGCGTACAGGGCACCATGGCCTTCTGCCCCGTGCCAAGCAGCCCGACGTTGGAGATGGTGAAACCATCCACGTCCTTGGCCGGGATGATCGTGTTGATCACCTTCTCCGCGTCGATGTGCTTGGGCAGGGGCAGCTGCACCAGGATGCCATGCACGGCCGGGTCGGCATTGAGCTCTTCGACCAGCGCCAGCAGATCAGCCTCCGAGGTCTCCACATCCAGCTTGTGCTCGATCGAGGTCATGCCCGCCTCGACCGTCTGCTTGCCCTTATTGCGCACATAGACCTGGGAGGCCGGATCCTCGCCCACCAGCACCACGGCAAGACCCGGCGTGATCCCATGGTCCGCCTTCAGCCGGGCGACATGCTCACCCACCTGCGCCCGCACCTTGGCCGCAAAGGCCTTCCCGTCGATCACCGCCGCCGTCATGACCCGTCCCTCCTGTTTTATGGCTGAGGCGCGGTCTATCGGCAGGCCCCGGCAGGGTCCAGCGCCCTTCCCGCAGGATGACGGTCGAATGGGTTTCGCTCGGCAATCCTCGCCGATTGCCACGCTTTGATTGACCACTCGTTCACGCGATGCGCGCATCATCGAAGACGGGTGGGTGGGGGGCCCGTCCTCGCAGCGGCCCAGCCAGGCGCCGGCGCGGCGCCCGGCTACTTCAGCACGATGCGGTGCGCCCAGAGGTGGCCGTCGGAGATCACGATGTCCTCGAAGCCCAGCAGCTTGGCAAAGTCGAACCATGTCGCCGTCGTCGCGATGCCGTTCTTCTGGAAGAAGGCCGTCCCGCGCGCGTTCGAGGTTAGTTGCGCCAGCACCGCCCGCGCCCGGTAGAGCGTCGAGAAGACCTCGTTGTCGAGCGCCACGATGATCATGTGCTCCGCCTCTCCGCCCTTGGCGAAGATCGAGAACCGCGGCGTCTCTGGCGCGGCGAGCTGCGCCTTGGTGATCTCGGTGACAAAGGCGACCCGGATCTCGCGTGTCGCACCGTCGTTCGGCGGGGCGAGCCTGCGCTCGAACACCTCTTCCGAGTTCACGGGCGGGTAGTAATACCCCTCCTGCGACGCCTCTGCCGGGCCCGGCAGGGCGAGGACGGCAATCATCAGCGCAAGGGCGGCAAGGCGGATCATGGCGATCTCCGGCGTTTTAACTCTGGGTCATGCCGGGGTTACCGGGCCGGCGCCCCCCTGACCAGCCCGGCGGTGCCGCCCAGGTCATCACGATCCGCTGCGAAGCGCGCCGAAGCCTATCAATGGGGCCTAACGGTGGGGCCAGTCTCGGGCGGGCGGCAGATGCAGCCGCAGGCGCTGGCCAAGGCGCAGCGTGCCGGGCCGCTCCACCCAAGCCGTCACGCCGCGCTTCTGCCGCGCCACCTTCGGAAAGGCGGCGCCGTGGCCGGGGTGAGCCTTCTCGATCTCGGCGGCGGGAAAGCGGCAGGGCGCGTTCTCCATATCGACGACCAGGGCCGGGCCTTCCTCCACCATAAGCCGGGCCGCGGGCGGAACCATGGTCAAGGATGGGATCCCCTCCACCACCACCGTTGCCCCCAGCCAGGCGGGATCCAACCGCTCGAGCCCGAGCGCCGTGGCGATCACCGCCACCTCCTCCGCCGAGACGATCGAGAGCTGCCGGACATTCGCGATCTCGGTGCTGCGGGGATACTGCTGCTTCACCCGCACGCAGGACGCGCGCGTCAGCCCATGATGGACATCGCCCACCGGTCCGCCCCAGTCGCAGGTCAGGCTCTCCACTGCCTCCGACGCAACACCGTCCGACTGATCGCGGACCAGGCCGAGCCAGGTGACGGTGCCCCAATGATCAGTGGGCGAGAGGACAGGCATCAGCCTTCCTTTGCGGTCGTCGCAAGGGCCCGCCAGCCGATGTCGCGCCGGCAGAACCCCTCCGGCCAGTCGATGCACTCAACGGCAGCATAGGCAGCGTCTCGCGCCCCTGCGATATCCGCCCCCAGCGCCGTGACGGCCAGGACCCTCCCACCACTCGCCACGATCGCCCCGTCCCGAGCCGCTGTGCCGGCATGGAAAATCTGCACCCCCGGCAGGGCCGCCGCGGCCACTAGCCCGCCGATCCGCGAGCCCTTCTCATAGGCGCCCGGATACCCCTTGGCGGCCAACACCACGGTCAGTGCCGCCTCCGCCCGCCAAGCCACCGTCTCGCCCGCCAGACGCCCCGCTGCCGCCGCGCGGAACAGCGCCAGCGCGTCACAGGCGAGGCGCGGCAGGACGACCTGCGCCTCCGGATCGCCGAAGCGCACGTTGAACTCCACCAGCCGCGGCGCCCCGTCCTCGATCATCAGCCCGGCGTAGAGGATGCCGCGAAAGGGCATGCCCCGGCGCGTCATCTCCGCCAGCACCGGGCGCACGATCTCGGTCATGGCCCGCTCGGCCACCGCATCGCTCAGCACCGGCGCGGGGGAATAGGCGCCCATGCCCCCGGTGTTGGGTCCTGTGTCGCCGTCGAAGGCGCGCTTGTGGTCCTGCGCCCGCCCGAACTCCAGCGCCGTCTCCCCGTCGCAGAGGACGAAGAGCGAGGCTTCCTCGCCCGCCATGAAGGCCTCGATCACCACCTCCGCGCCGGGCTCAGCCATCAGCCGGTCGATCGCCGCCAGCGCCTCCTCGACGGTCATGGCCACGACGACCCCCTTGCCCGCGGCCAGCCCGTCGGCCTTGACGACGATGGGCGCGCCCTCGGCGGTGACATAGGCCCTCGCGGCCTCGGCCTCGGCGAAACGCGCCCAGGCGGCGGTGGGGGCGCCGCAGGCGTCGCAGATCTCCTTGGTGAAGCTCTTGGAGGCCTCGAGCCGCGCCGCCGCCGCGCTGGGCCCCAGGACGGCGATCCCCGCCGCGCTCAGCGCATCGGCGACGCCTGCGGCAAGCGGCGCCTCCGGCCCCACGACCACCAGATCGGCGGCAAGCTGGCGGGCCAGCGCCACCACCGCGGCAGGGTCCTCGATCGCGCAGGGCAGGCATTCGGCCAGGGCGGCAATGCCCGCATTGCCCGGGGCACAGACCAGCCGGTCGCAGTCCGGGCTGCGGGCGATGGCGGCGGCCAGCGCGTGCTCGCGGCCCCCGCCGCCCAGGATCAGGATGGTCATGCGCCCGCCTCCGCTCAGATGCCGGCCCGTCAAAGCGCGTCGCGCGGGCGCGCGCAAGCCCCGCGACGCCGGCCACGCGCGCTCAGCCAGGCAGGAGCGTGTCGAGCAGCCGCTCGCGGACGACCGACACCGCCGCGCCGCTCGGCAAGACGAGGGCGGCCTCGAGCCTCAGGACCACGCCGTCCTCCCCACCCGCCGTGGTCGAGGAGAGGAGGCGACGGATGGGCGACAGCGCGGCGATGGCGGGGCCGAACGGCGTCTCCCCGTCCTCAAAGGCCGCCCGCATGGGCGCGGGCAAGAGCGCGGGGCGATACCAGTTGTCGGCCCAGAGCAAGGGGACCGTACCGCGCATCAGCCTGATCCGACGGTGCAGCACGACCTCCGCTGCCTCCGCGCCCAGGGCATCGCATAGTCGCGCGGTATCCGGTGCCGCAGGCAGCGTGCCGAGCTGCACCGAGCGCAGCGGTCCCTCGCCGATCCTGCGGGCGAGGCACCAATCCTCCAGCACCGCGGTGACGCTGGGCTCGACCTCGAGCCGATGCCGTAGCGCCGCCAAGGCCGCCCGTTTCTCCGATCCCGCCATCCTCGCCGCTTCGCCCGCCCGGGGCCGCAGGCCAAGGGGCAAGGGTGTCGCGGCTCGGGTACAGCGCCGATTGCCGGCCCCGCGGCGGCGCTCTACTCTCCGCCCCATGAGCCTGATCGACGAGATGCCCGAAAGCGGGGGCCGCGGCGCCAACGCGCCCGAAATCACCGTCAGCGAGCTGTCGCGCGGCATCAAACGCACGCTGGAGGACGCCTATGGCCGCGTCCGCGTGCGCGGCGAGTTGGGCCGGGTCACGTTCCATCGCAACGGCCATGTCTACCTCGATCTCAAGGACGAGAGCGCCGTCATCGCCGGGGTCGTCTGGAAGAATGCCGTCCGCGGGCTGGAGATCCGCCCGCAGGAGGGCGACGAAGTGATCGCCGAGGGGCGCGTCACCACCTTCGCCGGCCAGTCGAAGTACCAATTGGTGATCGAGAAGCTCGCTTATGCCGGCGAGGGCGCGCTGCTGGCCAAGCTCGAGCGGCTGCGTAAGGCCCTGGCGGCGGAGGGATTGTTCGATGCGGCCGCCAAGCGCCCGCTGCCCTATCTGCCGCGGCGCATCGGTGTCGTCACCTCGCCCACGGGCGCGGTGATCCGGGACATCCTGCATCGCCTGGCTGACCGGTTCCCGGTGCATGTGATGGTCTGGCCCGTCGCCGTGCAGGGCCCCGGCAGCGCCCAGCAGGTGGCCGAAGCGATCCACGGGTTCAACGCGCTCGGACCCATGCAGCGGCCCGACGTGCTGATCGTCGCCCGCGGCGGTGGCTCCATCGAGGATCTCTGGGGTTTTAACGAGGAGGTGGTCGTGCGTGCCGCCGCGGGCTCTGCGATCCCGCTGATCTCGGCGGTGGGGCATGAGACCGACACGACCCTGATCGATCATGCCGCCGACCGGCGCGCGCCGACGCCCACCGCGGCGGCCGAGCTGGCGGTGCCCGTGCGCGCCGACCTGATCGCGACCGTGGCCGATCTCGACGCCCGGGGCCTGCGGGCGCTGCGCCGGGGGCTGGAGCTGGCAGGTCGGGGGCTGAAGGACACCGCCCGCGCGCTGCCGCGGCCCGAGGATCTGATCGAACTGCGCCGCCAACGCCTGGGCGCGCTGCGCCTGCCCGATCCCCGCCGCCTGGTCGCCGACCGGCGCACGGCGCTGGAGCGGCAGGCGCAGCGCCTGGCCCCGGCGCTGAGGGCCGTGGCGGCGACGCGGCGGATCGAGTTGGAGCGACGCGCCGGGCGGCTTTCCCCGCAGGTGCTGGCGGGCCAGGCGCGGCGTGGCCGGCAGGAGACCGCGCGCCTCGCCGCCCGGCTGGAGCCCGCGGCGCTGCGGCGCCTGGCGACGGCACGGGACCGGCTGGCGGCACAGGCGCGCATCCTGGCGAGCCTGAGCGAGGCGAAAACCCTGGCCCGCGGCTTCGCCATCGTCCGCGACGGCGCAGGTGCTGTCGTGGTGCGCGCCGCCGCCATCGCCCCCGGTACGCCGCTCAGTCTGGGCTTTCACGACGGGTCCGTCGCCGCGACGGCGACCGGCGATGCAGCCCAGCCGACCGCCACCGCCAGCCCCACCCCCGATGCTTCGCCGCCGAAACCGAAACCCCGCCGCCAGACGGCGCCGACCACGCCGGCGCAGCAAGGCTCGCTGTTCGACAGCGAGTGACGGGCGACGACTGGTCAGCACCGACTGATCAGCGACGTCCGATCGACGGCTACTGAGACCGACTGAGGGAGAGAAGACCATGCCCAAGGGATACTGGATCGCGCATGCGGAGGTCACCGACCCCACCGCCTGGCAGGCCTATGTGACGACCGCCAAGGCCGCCTTCGAAGAACACGGCGCGGTCTTCCTGGCCCGCGGCGGCGCGGCGGAGGAACTGGAGGGAGCCGCAGGGCGCAGCCGCCACGTGGTGATCGAGTTCCCGAGCCTGGAGGCCGCCAAGGCCTGCTGGCAATCCGACACCTATCAGGCCGCGCGCAAGGCGCGCGAGGGCGCCGGTCAGATCACCATCACCGTGACCGAGGGCCTCGGTTAGCGCCGTCACCCATCGGGGCATTTGCCTGTCATTGCCCGGCTTGACCGGGCAATCCACAGCACGGGCGCGTGGATCCCCCGGTCGAGCCGGGGGATGACTGCTATGCGACGACGTGCGGCCGGGTAGATCGGCCGCCTAGAGGTCGGAGCCGCCCTCGCCGCAGAGCAGGGGGCGGCGGTCGCGGCCGGTGATCATGAGCTCCAGCCCGGCCTCGTCGCCGGTCTCCAGCACGCCGTGGATGCCCTCACCCCGTTGGGTGAGCGACCAGCACAGAACCTCGGTGCCCGGGCCGTAGAAAAAGCAGACCTGGTCCTCATAGGCGCGCCAGACCCCCTCCAGGCAGTTGCCGGAGGGGTAGCGCCAGACGACCGAGCCGTCCTCGGCGAAGCTCTCGGAGCCCCAGGGCTCCCCGTTGCGCTCGAAGTAGAGCGTGTAGCCGGTGGCGTAGTCGCCGAACTCTTCGGGCGAGAGCGGCGCCCCTTCACCGGCGGTCTGGGCGGCGGCCGTCACCGCGAACGCGGGAGCCGCCAACAGGAGGAGGGCGGCGAGAGCGATGTGGATTGTCATGGCGCGATCTTTCCAAGCGCCGCGCGCCGCCGCAAGGCCCGTTATCCCATGCGAAACCGCGTCGTCTCCGGCGCGAGGCACAGACCGTCGGCACAGACCTGCAGGCTGAGGGCGATCTCGCTGGCGCCTTCCTCGGGCACAAGATCGATGACCACCGTGCCGTCCCAGACATCGAAGGTCTCGCCGCCGGCGAAGGCCGGGCTGAGCGGTCGGCCCGGGGGCAGCGCCGCCTCCGCGCCCTCGATGCGGATGCCAGATACCGCGGCCTCGCCCTCTCCGGCGCTGACGAGCGCGATATGCCAGGCCTCGGCGATGCGCAGGGTGAGTTGCCAGCGGCCGGGCTGGTCCGGCTCCCGCGTCAGACGCAGGCGCACGGCGCCGGAGGCCACGCTGCGGCGATACCCGCTCTCGCCTGCCTCCACCAGCCGGGCGGCGGCGACCACGTCAGGGCGCACCAGCGGCATCTGCACCAGGGCGCCGGCGAGCGCGGAGACGACGCCGCGGGCCCGGGCCGCATGGGTCAGCACGGGGTCGGGGGCCGGCAGGCGGTAGGAAAGGCGGGCGAAGAGTTCCGCCAGGCTGCTCTCACCCGCCGGGGTCGCACCGTCCTGGCTCTCGTAGATCGGGCCGAGCGGGCCGTCCTCCGCCGCCATGCGGAACCGCCCGGTGTCGTCGGCAAACAGCGCCACGGCGGCCTCCGCCAGGCTGACGGCACGCTGGAGCCAGGGCAGATCGCCAGTGGCGTCATGCAGCGCCAGGAACCCCAGGCCGGTCCAGGCATAGTCCTCCACCAGCCCCGGTTCGGCAAACCCCTCGCCGGCCAGCCGCGCCAGCCGCGATCCGTCCCAGTGCAGATCCCAGAGCGCATTGCCCGCCGCAGCGGCCGCCTCGACCAGATCGGCACGGCCAAGGGCCTCGCCGCCCTCCGCCAGCGCGCGGATCATGAGGCCGTTCCAGCTCGCGATGACCTTGTCGTCGCGGATTGGCCTGGGGCGGGCCTCCCGCGCCTGACGGAGCGTCTCCAACACGGGATCCAGCCGGTCGGTATCGACCTCGGCGCCCGGCGTCAGATGCGCGACCGCCCCCGCCTCGATGGTCGGCGGCTGGTCCAGGCCGAGGGTCACGATCGCCCATTCGGCCTCAGCACCCAGCACGGTCAGGGCCTGCTCGGGGGTCCAAGCGTAGAACGCGCCCTCCTCCCGCTGGCCCTCGGCATCCAGGCTGTCGGCATCCTCGGCAGCATAGAACCGGCCGTCGGGGGCGCGCATGTCGCGCAGCACGTAGCCGAAGCAACGCTCCGCGGCGCGGGCCCAGGCGGCCTCTCCGGTGATCTCCCACCCCTCGATCAGCGCGCGAGCGAGCTGGCCCTGGTTGTAGAGCATCTTCTCGAAGTGCGGCGTCCGCCAATTGGGGTCGACCGTATAGCGGTGAAAGCCACCACCCGCATGGTCGTGCAGCCCGCCGGCCACCATGGCCGAGAGCGAATGCGCGGCGATGCCGAAGGCCGCGCCATCGCCGCTGCGCCGATAATGGTCGAGCTGCCACAGCAGGAAGCTCTCCTGCGGGAACTGCTGGGAGTTGGAGAACCCGCCTTCCTCCGCGTTGTACATCTGCGCGAGTTGGGCGGAGAGCATCGCCTCGACCGACGGCGGCAGGGAGGGATCCTGCGCCGCATCCGAGCGCCCGGCCCCCATGCGCTGCACGGCGGAGGAAAGCTGGTCCGCCACGCGATCCACGTCGCCGCGCCTCTCGCGCCAGGCGGTGGCGACAGCGTCCAGCATCGCGATGAACTGCGGCTTGGGGAAGTAAGTGCCCGTGTGGAACGGCCGGCCGTCCGGCGTCAGCCAGACCGAGTTCGGCCAGCCCGCGTGCCCCTGCTGAAGCTGGGTCGCGGTGATGTAGATCTGGTCGAGATCCGGCCGCTGCTCCCGGTCGAGCTTCACCGGCATGAAATGGACGTTCAGGAGCGCCGCGACCTGTTCGTCGTCAAAGCTCTCCTCCTCCATCACATGGCACCAATGGCAGGTGGCATAGCCAACCGAGAGGAAGATCGGCATGTCACGCGCCGCTGCCGCTGCCAGCGTGGCATCCGACCAGGGATGCCAGTCGACCGGATTGTGGGCGTGCTGGCGAAGATAGGGCGAGGCCTCCCGGATCAGGCGGTTGACGAAGCGTGCCCGCCCCTCGGCATCCAGCAGATGGGTGCGGGGCGTGTATCCCGGCCCCAGCCCGCGCCAAGTCTCCTCCAGCGCCGCGGTGACATCGGGGCCGCGCTCGGCACCGGGCGGCTGCTCGGTTGTGGGCTTCGTGGTGCTGAAGTCCATGAAACGTCCCCCGGAAAGGCGAAAAGCGGTCGATTCTCGCTCGGGCGGAGCCTAGCGCCCTTTCGTCCTGCGATAAGACGAAACCGGACATGGCGCGACGCTTTACAGCGGCCGCCCGGCAGGGCTACCCCCGCGGCCATGGAGTTCTCGACGGAACAGGCCGGCCTGCAGCGCCGGATGGCGGCGACCCGCGACCTGGCGCAGCGGCGGCTGGCGGTGATGCATGAGCTGGGCGCTCACCGCGGCGCGCGGGTGCTGGAGATCGGCTGCGGCGCAGGGCTTTTGCTGCGGGACATTGCACTGGCGACCGGCCCGCATGGGCTGGCGGCGGGGATCGATCTGCTGCCGGATCAGGTGGCCGCCGCCCGTGCTGCCATCGGCGGGGTCCCCGGCGCGCGGGCCGACAAGGGCGATGCGGGCGCACTCGACTGGCCCGACGGTACCTTCGACGCTGGCGTGGCCACCCATGTGCTGGAGTATCTGGACACGCCCGAGCGCGCGCTGGCCGAGATGCGCCGCGTGCTGAAGCCGGGCGGGCGCCTCGTCATCGTCGCCACCAACTGGGACGCCGATTTCTGGCATGGGGTCGAGGAGGCGGTGGCCGCCCCTGCCCTGCAGGCCTGGCGCGCGGCGATGCCCTGGCCGAACCTGCCGGCCAAGCTGGGGCCGATCCTGCTGGCCCAGGGCTTCGGCGCGCTGCGCCAGGTGCCGCTGCCGGTGGTCAACACCGGGCTGGCGGACGACGCGCTGGCCCCCTGGATGGCGCGCCTGATCGCGGCGGAGGCCGGGGCACCGGCCGGACCCGCCTGGCTCGCCGCGCTGACCGAGGCGGACGAGAAGGGCGAGCTCTTCTACTCCTCCGTCCCCATCCTCACCGTCGCCACGGCCATCTGACATGCATCCCAACCCCGCCTTTCGCGGCCAGCCCGAGACGGAGGCCGCCGCCATGGCCCGCCACCGCGGCTTTGGCGTGCTGACCGCGAGCACCGCCGAGGGCCCGCTCGCCGCCCATGTGCCCTTCCTGCTGGCCGAGGACGCGACGGCGCTGGAGGCGCATCTCGTCCGCTCCAACCCGCTGGCGCGCGCGCTGCGCGACGGGCCGCTGCCGGCGATGATGATCGTCTCGGGCGCCGATGCCTATGTCTCGCCCGACTGGTACGGCGAGGACGACAAGGTCCCGACCTGGAACTATGTGGCGGTGCACGTGAGGGGCACGCTGGCACTGTCGACCATGGACCTGCGCGGCCACCTGGACCGGGTCTCGGCGCATTTCGAGGGGCAGCTCGCCGGCAAGACGCCCTGGAAGACCGACAAGATGAGTGCGGATGCCTTGCAGAAGATGATGCGCCAGATCCTGCCGGTCGAGATGCGCGTGGACAGCATCGCCTCCACCGTGAAGCTCAACCAGAACCGCAGCGACGCGGCCCGCCATGGCGCGGCCGCGGCGATCGCGGCGGGCGGCACGCCGGGGCTTCAGACAGTCGAGATCGCGGCGATGATGCGTGCCCTCGATGACTGAGCAAGCCGCGGCACGCCTGCGGGCGGTCGAGATGCCCCCATCGCCGGCGGACCGGGCAGCGCTGGAGGTCTGCATGACCGCCCTCAACGATTTCGAGCGGACGCTGGATGACAACCGCGAGGACGGCGCCGCCATGGCCGCCGACCACATCGAGGCCCTGGTGAAGGAGGTGGCGCGCGCGGGCGGCGGCATGATCCTGGCCGAGGACCAGGCGACCGCGACCGGCGGCGGGCCCTGCGGCTTCATCGTCTACGCCATGCAGACGGAGTTCGGCCGCTTCGTCGCGCCACAGAACCAGCACTACGGCCTGATCAGCGATCTTTGGGTAGCGCCCCGCGCACGCCGACAGGGGGTGGCCCAGGCGCTGATCGCGGCGGCCGAAGAAGGCTTGCTGACGCTCGGCGCAGGGCGGATCGAGGTCGGCGCGCTCTGGGACAATGCCGGTGCCCGAGCACTCTATGCCGCCGCAGGCTACGCGCCCTCGGCGGTTACGATGGTGAAGCGGGTGGCACCGCCGGGTTCGCCCGCTCCACGTCCTCAGCCGCCGGGGGCTCGGTGATCGCAGGCTCGGCGGGCTTAGGCGCGCCAGATGGCGCGGGACCCGTGACCGGGGCCATGCCGGGTTTGCGGGCATAGCCCGGCCCCTTCTGGGCGCCGACGCGGTCATCCTCCAGGGTGAATTGCTCGCGCATCTTCTCCACCCCACCACGCGCGCCGAATTCGGCCTGCAGGTGCAGAAGCTGGGTATCGCGGCGGCGGAATTCCTCGACCGCCTCCTCCGCCACGGCGCCGTCGCCCATGACCTCCAGCGCCTGGCGCGCCAGTTCGATGGAGCTTTCGAACATCTCGCGCACGACGCCGGTCGCGCCCAGTTTCTCCAGCCGGTTCTGCTCGAACCGGTCGGCGGCGCGGCAGAAGATCGGGGTCTGCGGCAAGCGGGCGCGAAGCTTGATCAGCGCCCGCGCCACCGCTTCGGGGTCATCGCCACACAGGAAGATCGCCTTCGCCTCACCGGCCGCGGCCAGCTTGATCAGGTCGGAGCGGCGCAGATCGCCGAAGAAGACCTTGTCGCCGAAGGTCTGCGCGATGCGGATCCGTTCGGGGTCGTTATCGATCAGCGTGACCTCGTAGCCGCGCAGGCGCAGCAGCCGCGCCACGACCTGTCCGAAGCGCCCGAAGCCCGCCACGACCACGGGCGCGGGCTTCTCCACGGCGCTCGCGTGCTCGACCCCGTCCATGTTCTGGGTATTGGTCTCGGTCAGCCGGTCGGCCAGCAGCATCGCGAGCGGGGTCATGACCATGGTCAGCACCACGACCGCCGCGATGACCGTCCCGATCTCCGACCCCACCAGGCCCAGGGCGGTGCTGAGGCCGAGGATGACGAAGCCGAACTCACCACCCTGCCCCAGCAACATCGATATGTGGAAGGCATCGCGCCAGCTTGAGCCCGACATCCAGGTGAGCACGAAGATGAACAGGCTCTTGCCGGCGTAGAGCACGAAGGCGCAGAGGATGATGACCAGCCACCACTCCGCCACCGTGGCCCAGTTCACCGTCATGCCCACCGACATGAAGAACAGGCCCAGGAAAAGGGAGCGGAAAGGCTCGATGTCCGCCTCGAGCTGATGGCGGAACTCGGATTCGGCCAGCAGCACCCCGGCCAGGAAGGCGCCCATGGCCATCGACAGCCCGGCCGCCTGCATGGCTGCCGCGGCGAGGACCACCACCAACAGGGCGGTCGCGGTAAAGATCTCCTCGGTCTTGGACAGCGCGATGGCGCGGAACAGCGGCGTCAGCCCGTAGCGGCCGAGCAGGATGACCGCAGCGACAGCACCCAGCGCCATGCCGACCTGTTGCCACACGGGCTGTCCGCTTTCCCCCGTGGGCGCGAGGAAGGCCACCAGCGCCAGCAGCGGCACGATGGCTAGATCCTGGAACAGCAGGATCGAGAAGGCCCGGTCCCCATGCGCGGTCGTCAGCTCGCCCCGGTCGCGCAGGATCTGCACCGCAAAGGCCGTGGAGGACAGCGCCAGCGCCGCGCCAATGGCCACCGAGGCCTGCCAGCCGAGCGGCGAGAAATACAGGATCGTGCCCGCGAGCAGCACCGAGGTCAGCGCAACCTGTGCAAGGCCGAGCCCGAAGATCTCCATCCGCAGCCGCCAGAGCCGCGACGGACGCAATTCGAGTCCGATGACGAACAGCAGCAGCACGACCCCGAATTCGGCGACATGGCGGATGCTGTCCGCGTCGGTCACGAAGCCCAGCGTGTAGGGGCCGATCAGCGTGCCGGCGGCGAGATACCCCAGGACCGAGCCGAGGCCGAGGCGCTTGAACAGCGGCACGGCCACGACCGCGGCGCCCAGGAAGACCGCCGCACCGGCCAGCAGAGGATCGATACCGGCTTCGACTGCGGCCATGGGCTCAGCCGATCCGCCGCATGTCGGCGTTATGGCCGCTCGGCGCGGGCTGGTATGCCCGACCGGCGGTGAGGATCGTCAATGGTTCGGTCATGACTTCATTTTCGCCGCCTGCTGCCACGGCGCAACGAGAGAAACCGGCGGGTGGCCGAAAATGCCCGCGTTGGTTGCTTAATCGTCCTCGATCGCCCGGCCCTCGCCGCCGAAACGCATGACGAGATAGGCGATGATCACACCTGCCACGGCCCCCTCCGGCACAAAGAGGATGGGCGAGGCGAGGATGCTGTCGGGCCCGAAGATCTCCGCCAGGAAATCGGCCATGAACTCATGGCCGAGCATGACGCAGAGCGCGTTCATCCAGGCCCCGACGAGCGCGCCGCGCACCCACCACGGCACGTGCCAGGGCAGCGCACCGCCATCGTCCAAAACCTCGAGCATGGCGATGATCGCGCCCAGCGTCGGGTACCAGAGCAGCACGCCCCACCGCGCCACCTCGGGCGCACCGGGGGTTATCAGCGGGATCAGCAGGAAGCCGGTGAGGCCGATCATCAACCCAACCATCTTCGCCACCGCAAGGCGTGTCAGCAATGTCGGACCTGGCTGCATCGTGCAGTGCTCAACAACTCTCGCAAATCGGGGTTAGCCATGAGGCTACCAGAGGCCCGAGGAGCGGCCCGAGGTCCATATCGTCGCGTTCCTGCTCGCGTGCAGTACTTTGCGCGTGACAGATGCGCGCGTCGGACCCCGTGCTGCAACCGATCGCCAAGTGGCGCCGATGCGCACGGTTTGATGCGGCGTGGCGAACCCGCTAGACCGGGCCTCGCCCTACTCACGAGGATCCTGTCATGGCGCGCATCCTGGTCACCTCGGCCCTGCCGTACATCAATGGCGTCAAGCACTTGGGGAATCTCGTTGGCTCGATGCTCCCGGGCTGCGCCTATACGCGCTACCTGCGCGCGCGCGGCCATGAGGTGCTGTATATCTGCGCCACCGACGAGCATGGGACCCCGGCGGAGCTGGCCGCCGCCAAGGCGGGCCAGGAAGTCGCCGCCTATTGCGCCGAGATGCACGAGACGCAAAAGCGCTTGGGCGAGGGCTTCCGCCTGTCCTTCGATCACTTCGGCCGCTCGTCCTCGGACCGCAATCATCGGCTGACCCAGCAGTTCGCGGCGCGCCTGGCCGATGCCGGGCTGATCGAGGAGGTGGCGGAGAAGCAGATCTACTCGAACTACGACAAGCGCTTCTTGCCGGACCGCTACGTGACCGGCACCTGCCCCAACTGCGGCTTCGACCGGGCGCGCGGCGACCAGTGCGAGAACTGCACCATGCAGCTCTCGCCCACCGATCTCATCAACCCGCGCTCCTCGATCTCCGGCTCGACGGATCTGGAGGTGCGGGCGACGCGCCATCTCTACCTGCGCCAAAGCACCATGCGCGCACGGCTGTCCGAGTGGATCGACAGCAAGGCCGACTGGCCGATCCTGACGACCTCGATCGCGAAGAAATGGCTGAACGACGGGGACGGGCTGCAGGACCGCTCGATCACCCGCGATCTGCACTGGGGCGTGCCCGTGCAGCGCGGCGACGAGCCCTGGCCGGGGATGGAGGGTAAGGTCTTCTACGTCTGGTTCGACGCCCCCATCGCCTATATCGCCGCGACGGCCCAATGGGCGGATGCGACGGGCCAAGACGATGCGGCCTGGCAGCGGTGGTGGCGCGCCGACCGCGGCGCGGATGACGTCCGCTACGTTGAGTTCATGGCCAAGGACAACATCCCGTTCCATACCCTCTCCTTCCCGGTCACCCTCATGGGCGCGAACCACGACGGGGCGGAGGACTGGAAGGTCGTCGACTATATCAAGGGCTTCAACTGGCTCACCTACGACGGCGGCAAGTTCTCCACCTCCGAGGGGCGCGGGGTCTTCATGGACCAGGCGCTGGAGATCCTGCCGTCGGACTACTGGCGCTGGTGGCTGCTGTCGAATGCGCCGGAAAGCGCGGATAGCGATTTCACCTGGGAAGCCTTCCAGGCCGGGGTGAACAAGGACCTGGCGGATGTCCTCGGCAACTTCGTGAGCCGCGTGACGAAGTTCTGCCGCTCGAAGTTCGGCGAGGCGGTACCCGAAGGCGCCTACGCCCCGGCCGAGGCCGCCGTGACCGCCGCACTGGCCCAGCGCCTGGCGGCCTACGAAACGGCCTTCGAGGCGCTTGAAATCCGCCGTGCCGCACAAGAGCTGCGGGCCATCTGGGTGCTCGGCAACGAGTACCTGCAGGAGGCCGCCCCCTGGTCGGTGGTCAAGACCGATCCCGCGGCGGCGGGCGCCACTGTGCGCTACGCCCTCAACCTCACGCGCCTCTATGCGATCCTGTCGCGCCCCTTCATCCCCGACGCCTCGGACACGATCCTGCGCGCCCTGGGGATCGAGGATCACGCCATGGCCTGGCCCGACGATGCGGCGGCGGCGCTCGAGACCCTAAGCCCCGGCCACCCCTTCACGGTCCCCGACAACCTCTTCGCCAAGATCACCGACGAGGCCCGCGACGAGATGGCCGCCCGCTTCTCGGGTTCGATGAACGTGTCATGACGGATCTGCCGCGGCCATCTCACGTCTGATCCAGGCTGCAAACTCAGGATCAGGCAGCAGGTGCAGGCCGTCGACGAGGTCGACGATCTGGCGGCGTCGCAGTTTCCGTAGTGCGGTCTGAACCGCTGCGGCGGATGGCACCTCTCCGAGATCGGCGCCGATCAGATCTCGGCTGTCTGCGGCGAAGGGCTTTGCGCCGCCTTCTGCGATGAAACTCAGCACGGCGCGATCGATGGGCCGGAGGGCGATCCACGCGTCGTTGAAGTCACGCTGTTCTTCCCCCTCGCGGCGCACGCGTTTCACGACATCGATCAAGTCCTCATCCGGATGCATCGGCCAGCGGTTCAACGCATCGATCATCAGCCTCGGCAATCGATCGATCGACGCAAAGCAGGCCTTTGCTCGGTCCATGTCGATGCGTCTTCCGTAGAGCGCCTCATACTCGGTCACGAGGTGCACGACGAAACCATCATCCAGTGCCGGGAAGGGAAGCGTGGTTGCGAAGCGGAAGAAAGGCGATGTCTTCCTGCCGAACATGCGGGTCAGCCCATCCATGCTGGAGCCGGTGAAGACTGTTCGAACGGACGTCTCATGGCGATTGAGCGCCGCCCTCAATGCCTTGACCAGTGGGACATTGGCATCGGTGCTCGCCAGTTCCTGTACCTCGTCGATCAGCAGGAAGACGGGGCGCTCCGGGCTGCCTATACGGCCGATCAACGTGCCTAGGTGAAGCAAGAGGTCGTCGGGCGGCTGTTCCTTCACTGCGCCGAGGTCGAGTTCGGCGCCGAGCGTGCCGCTTGGCAGGGGGACCGATAGCTTCACCGTTGGTCGGATCTTGGTGAAGCGGTCGATCAGGGTCGCCCGCGTGGAGGCGTGAACGGCTTCCTCGAGGGCGTAGACCAGCAGGCCCGTCGGGTCGATGCTCGAAGCCTGTAGATCGATGTAGACGACCGGATGCTTGGCGCGGGCGGCGTGCGGGACGAAGTCGTACTTGAGGAAATGGGACTTTCCAACGCGCCGAGGGGCATAGATCTGCACGGCCTTGGCAGCACCGCTCGCAAGCAGCGTGAAGAGCTGAGTGTTCAGCGTAGCTCTCGGATAGTGCCAGCGGTCCGGTTCCATAAGCCATGATTAGCCTTTCATGGCTAATTAGGCAAGGACGGCTAGCGGCGCCTATAAGTAGACTTCGAGCCGTAGGCGACGCACCGCGACTCAGGGACGTGCCCGAAACGAGAGCGGCGCTGTGAAGGGCGTCGCATCGAATGTCACGGAAACCTGCGACCCTGGCTCGGACCCCACCACGAGCCTGAAAGGAGCGGTCCCGTGCCCGGCTACGACGAGAACTTCCTCAAGACACCCATTCCTCTGCCTGGATTTTCCCTCCGACTGGAGGGGCATGTCTTTCGCCATGACGACCTGCGCGACGGGGTCTATCGCGACTACATCAACTACTCGCTTGCGATGCATAAGACCTATCGCTCGCCGATCTTCGCCGCGCTCAACATCGACCAGGCGGGGCTGCGCAACGTCAGCCGCAGCGGCTGGAACGTCGACACGCTGATCGGCAACGACTTCCAGCTCAACAACGACTACTACCGCCACAATCGCTGGGACCGCGGGCACATTGCGCGCCGTGCCTCCGCCGCCCATGGCGACGACAACCGCGAGGCGAAGGCGGCCTCCGACAGCACGATGTTCTATACCAACGCCTGCCTGCAGTTCGACAGCTTCAACCAGGACGAATGGCTGGACCTGGAGAACTGGGTGAAGGACCTGCAGGACGATAACGACAACAAGATCACCGTCTTCTCCGGCCCGATCTATGGCGAGGAATCGCTCTTCGTCGTGCCCGAGCACCGCAGCCCGGCCGAGGTGCCCGCGGCCTTCTTCAAGGTCGTGTGCTTCACCAACAAGCAGGGTGACTTCGAGGTGCGGGCCTTCAACGTACCGCAGGACGAGGCCTCGATGGCCGATTGGCAGGGGCGCAATCGGGTCGACCGGCAGACCTATCAGACCACGGTCGCCGAGATCGAGCATCTGACCGGGCTGGTGTTCCCGGAGGTGATCGGGCAGCGCAATCCGCTTCTGTACCACGACACCGCGTCGAACCGTGAGACGGGCGAGGCGCTGAACGTGCGGGAGTTTCCCGAGAACATTCCCGTCGATCAGCCCGGCGATCTGGTGGCCGCCGAGACGCCGCGGCCCACGATCCTGGACGAGGTGGAGGATGTGTTTATCGTCGGCATGCTGCCCAACCCCAAGGGCGCCGACCGGGGCCGCGAGTGGGTGTCGATCCTGAACCTCAAGCCCGAAGCGGTGGATCTTGCGGACTGGGAGCTCACGGACAACGCGGGCAAGGCAAGGCTGTCCGGCAAGCTGCAGCCGGGACAGGCCAAGCGGCTGCAGGGCGGTGACCTGGGTACGATCAAGCTGTCCAACCGGTCAGACATCGTCACCCTGTGGGACGGCGAGGGGCGGCGCATCGACCGCGTGCGCTATAGCGACGGTCAGGTGCAGGCAGGGCGTGCGCTGTTCTTCGGCGGCCGCTTCCGCCGCTCCAACGCCCAGGGCAGCCGGGAGGAGGTCATGGACGTCCGGCCGCGCCTCGCCCACCGCAGCCCGGATGGCGGCCCGGTGACGGGCGGTGGCGCCGGCGACTAGATTGCCGTCGTGTGCCGCCCACCCAGCCCTGCCGTGTCATTGCCCGGCTTGACCGGGCAATCCACGGGCCTGGGACATGGATCCCCCGGTCAAGCCGGGGGATGACGCTCTATGACGGCGCCCGGGGACAACGCTCTACCACGGCGCCCTGGGATGGCGCTCCGGCACGGCCTGGGGCGGTCAGGGGCGCTCGAGGGCCACGGCGATGCCCTGGCCGCCGCCGATGCACATGGTGACAAGCCCGCGCTTGGTGCCGGTGCGCTCGAGCTCCGCCAGGCACTTCAGCACCAGGATCGCGCCGGTGGCGCCGATGGGGTGGCCGAGGGCGATAGCCCCGCCGTTGGGGTTCACCTTGGCCGTGTCGAGACCGAGGCCCTTGTTCACCGCACAGGCCTGGGCGGCGAAGGCCTCATTGCTCTCGATCACGTCGAAATCGTCCTTGGTGAGATCCAGCCGCTCGAAGAGTTTCGATACTGCCGGGATGGGGCCCAGGCCCATCACCTCGGGCCGCACACCGGCATGGGCATAGCCCAGGACCTTCGCCCGCACGGAGCGGTTGTCGCGCGCCGCGGTCTCCGCGTCCGCCACCACAATGGCCGCGGCCCCGTCGTTGATGCCCGAAGCGTTGCCGGCGGTCACCGTGCCGTCCTTGCGGAAGACCGCGCGCAGCTTCGCCAGATCCTCGGGCGTCGTGTTGGGCTTGGGGTGCTCGTCGGTGTCGACCACGATGTCGCCCTTGCGGGTCTTGATCGTCACCGGCGCGATCTGACCGGTGAAGTGCCCGGCGGCCATCGCCGCGCCGGCACGCTTCTGGCTCTCCAGCGCGAAGGCGTCCTGTTCCTCACGCGTGATCTGGTGCTCGGCCGCGACGTTCTCGGCCGTCACCCCCATGTGCCCAGTGCCGAAGGGGCAGGACAGCGCGCCGATCATCATGTCGACGACCGTTGCATCGCCCATCTTGACGCCCGTGCGGTTGTTGAGGGCATGCGGGCTGCGCGACATCGCCTCCGCCCCGCCGGCGAGGGCATAGTCCGCATCGCCCATAGCGAGCGCCTGCACCGCCGAGACCAACGCCTGGGCGCCGGAGCCGCAGAGCCGGTTGACGTTCATCGCGGGCGTCGTGTCGGGCACCCCGGCCTCGATGCAGGCCACGCGCGAGAGATACATGTCCCGCGGCTCGGTGTTGATCACATGACCGAAGACCGCGTGGCCGATGCGGTCCGGGGCGACATCGGCCCGCTCCAGCGCGGCCTTGGTCGCATGCACCGCTGTCTGGGTTGGCGGCAGCGACAAGAGCGCCCCCAGGAAACTGCCGATCGGGGTCCGCGCCCCATCCAGGATCACCACGTCGCGCGCCATGCCATCATCCTCCCAGGCTGATTTGTTTGCCCCGTTTCAACACGGATGCCCGGCCGGCGAAAGGCGCAACGACGCCGCCAGCTCTATGCAGACCGCGCCCTGCGTGGTGAGAAGGCGCGAAAGCAGGCGAGAAGGAGAGGATAGGCAAATGGCCGAACAGATCAGCGCGCGCGACGCGACGCGCCAGGACGCAGCCCCCCTGGCGGCGATCTTGAACGCCATCATCGCCCGCGGCGGGACGACCGCGCTTGAGGTGCCTTTCGACGTCGAGCCCTTCCGCGCGGCCTACATGGAGCGCGACAGTCAGCTCCTCTGCTCTGTCGCTTTACTCGACGACCGGACGCCTGTGGGGTTTCAATATCTGGGCCGGCATCCCAAGCTCCCCGGCGACTGGGCGGACATCGCCACCTTCGCGCAGCCCGAGCCCAAGATCCGCGGCGTCGGCCGGGCGCTCTGGGCGCATACGCTGCAGCGGGCAGCGGGCTTGGGCGTCGCGACGATCAACGCCACCATCCGCGCCGACAACAGGGAGGGGCTCAGCTACTACGGCGCCCTCGGTTTCCAGGACTACAAGGTCGACCGCGCTATCCCTTTGCGCGACGGGACGCCGGTGGACCGCATTTCCAAGCGCTTGGATCTGTCGGCAATGCAGGGCGCACCCTAGCGCCCCAAAGGAAAAGGCCCCGCGCGGGGTGCGCGGGGCCTTCCGATGTCAGCCTAGGGCCGGATCAGGTGCGGGGCTCGCGGACCCACACCTCGACGCGGCGGTTGGCGAAGCGGCCGGAGAAGCTGTCGTTGCAGCCCACCGGGGTCAGCTCGCCGTAACCGGCGACGCGCACCGGCGAACGGGACAGGCCATCGGGACCGACGATCGCGGCGATCTCCTCCAGCACGCCCTGGGCGCGGCGCACGGCCAGCTGGCGGTTCAGGTCGAACTGACCGATCGAGTCGGTGAAGCCCGCCAGCACGATCTCGCGGCCGACGAACTCACCGGCGGCGATCTTCTCGGCCAGACGACGCACCTCGGCGAGCGAGCGCGTGTCCAGGCGCGACGAACCCGGCGTGAAGCGGAAGGCCAGCGACATACGCTCGGCACCGCGCAGGTCGGCGAGCATCTGCTGCATGAGCGGGAAGGAGAACTCCTCGCCCGAGGTCATGGTGTAGATGATCCGCTCGCCTTCCTCGGCCAGACCGCGGGTCTCGGTGGCCAGGCTCACGAAGCCCGCTTCCTCGACCAGCGGCTGCGCATCCTCGGACAGGGCGAACTCGACCAGATCCTCGGCGTGCTGATTGTCCACCGACGGGTTCGAGTAGAGGTACAGACGACGCGACAGCGGATACTCCTCGGTCTTCATCGAGAAGGTCGTCGCCTCGGTGACGATGCCGCAGTCCAGACGCAGCGCCAGCCGCTTGGAGGCCCGCTCGTTCGCAAGACCGGTGAAGCCGATCCCGGCGAGGTCGTTCGACACGGTGTCCGACAAAAGCGCATCCGACTCGAAGCGCTCGGCGTCATTGGCCATCTCGACGCCGTTGGCGCGCATCACCAGCGACTGGAAGGTGTCGAAGGTGCCCGACTGGTCGTCGCGTGCGTAGACGTTGATGTCGAGGTCGAGGCCACCGACTTCCGACCAGTTGGTGATCTCACCGGCGAAGATGTCGGCAATGTCCAGCATCGACAGCGCGTTGATCGGGTTGTCCGGGTGAACGACGACGATCAGACCGTCGAGCGCCACGACATGCTCGTTCGGGCTGTCGCGCAGATCGCGGATGCCGGCGGCAAGCAGCGTGTCGGCATCGGCATCACGCATGGCGCGCGAGCTCATGCCGATGGCGGCCTGACCGGCGGCCATCGCCTCGAAGGAATTCGCGGAGCCGAGCGCCTTCAGGTCGATCGCCGCCATCTCGCGGCCGTCGGCGTGACGGATGCGGATGGTGCTCTCGTTCGGCGTGGCGCTGAGTTCACGCTCGAAGTCGGCGTCCAGCGAGAAGGCATAGCCCTCGATCAGCGCCGGCATCAGCGAGGCACCGATGGTGCTGGAGCCATAGACGCCGAAGTTGGCGCCGAAGATGTCGAGCTGCGGGCAGCCGGGGCCCTCGCAGGTCACCTGGCTCGCATCGATGGTCAGCGTGCCAAGGAAGGTCTGGATCTGGTAGGCCGAGCCGTCAAAGCCAACCAGGTTACCCGAGAGCGCGGTCGCGCCATCGAGCGACTTCAGCGTAACGGCGGAATCCTGCGCCTGAGCAGGCTCCGCCAGAGCGAACGGTGCCATCCCGGCGACCGCAACCGCGGCCATGAGCCGCTTCCAATCGGTGAGCATAATCTTCCCCTCGTCTCACGCCCTCTCCGGACAGCGCCCCTCAGCGCTGCGAAATGATGATGTCGCGAACAGCAGCGCCAATCAGGACGCTCTCCCCCGTCGCAACGTCATCGCAGTCAACCGCTGCAAGGCGGCGGACATTCGGATCCTCGACCCGCCCGCGCGAGGAGCGGATGACCTTGAAGCTGGGGCGCGCATAGTCGCCCGTGCCACAAGTGCCGTCCTCGCCCCGAACATCGCGGCTGGCGTAGTCGAGATACATCTGGACGACGCCGGCCTTACCGCCGCGACGGATCCAGTGCGAATAGATCTGCACGCTTTGACCCACGCCATCGACCGGGCCGAAGGACGCCAGGTAGCCACCGCCGCGGCGGCGCACGCTGCGGAAGTCGCGCGGCGCCTCGAGGCGGACGTGGCCGTCGCTGCCCTGCTCGGCGCCGAACTCCAGCGCGTGCAGGTTGAGCGACACGGGGTCGTTCCAGGCGACCGCGACGCGCTCCACGCGCTCCACCCCGGTGAAGGGCACGCTGAACTCGACGCTCTCGCCGTCCTCGAACTCGAGGCGCGCATCGCTGGACGGCTCGAAGCCATACATCGTCAGCATGCCGCGCCCGGCCCGGTCGACGGCCACGCCGAAGGTCATGTCGGCATAGGTCACCTCGGCGACGCTGTCCGCATGGCAGGGCGAGGTGATGATCAGATCCGTCTCAGCGGCCGCACGCACGTCCATGGTGACCGAGGGCGGCACGACGCAGGCGAGATCTGCCGTCGGCAGCCGGGCCACATCGAAGGCCTCCGGTGTCGCCCCGGCCTCGGGCCGCGCATTGTCCTCGATGATCCCGGGCACGGTGGCGTCGGGCGCCAGGGTCGTCGTGCCGGGCGTCAGCGCGCCGATGCGGACCTCCTCGTCCTCGCCGCCGCGCGGCGGGGTGGTCAGCGCCGCCGGGCCGGTGGTGTCGAGCAGCGGCACGGCCGACATCATGTCCCGCATGTTGATGATATCGCCCAGACCGGCCGAGGGCTCGGCGAAGGCAACAGCAGAGCCCGCGGAGCCTGCGTTTCCGGTCACGTCAGCACCGCTGCGCGCATCGATCGACGGGCCGGCCAGGGCCAGGTTGTCGCCGCCGCCCGTGCTGGGGCGCGGCGCAGCCGCCTGGGTCGGCACCTCGACGCGGGCAAGCGCCAGGGTCGGCGTCGCACTGCGCTCGATGCCGCTCGGCTGGCCGGCGCCGGCGCCGACGACCGTGCTGGAGCTGCCGTCGATACGCGCCACGCGCGCGGCACCGGGCTGCGGAATCTGAAGACCCAAGGGCGGCGTCGACGGCGACTGCGGTGCCTGCGGCTCCGCGCCGCTGCCGGCAATCTTAAGGCCGCCGACCTGCGGCTGCGACGGCTGCCCGGTCGCCGGACGGGTCGGTGCGCCAAGCGCGCCGCCACCCGGCGCCCCGGGTGCGGAGGGCGCGGCCGGCGCAAAGCCGCCGCCAAGGCTGGGTGCCGCGGGCGTGCCGAGCGCCACGCCCAATCCGGGGGGCGCGGTCGGCGCAGAGGGCCCCGCGATCGTGGGCCGCGGAATGCTGCCGGACGGTGCGCTGGGACGCGGGCTGGAGGGTGCTGCAGCAATGGAGATGCCGCTGCTGTCGAACCCGCTGCCGCCGATAGCCTGGCCGGGGGAGCGGCCCGGCGCCGTCCCCGCGCCCGGAGCAACGGGCGCAGCACCGACGCCGCCAGGTGCGACGGGGTTGCTGATGCCGGCGACCGAGGGCTGGCTGGGGCGAGGCGCGCTCGGCTGAGGCGCCGCCGAGGTCAGCGGGATCGAAGGTGTTGACGCAGCCGAGGGGGTCGGCGCCGAGGGAACCACGATCCGCGGCAGCGTCGCGCCGTCGTCCGCGGGCGCGTCGGCGATCTCGGCCGTCGGTGTCGTCACGGGACGCGGCGCCGCGGAAGGATCGAGCAGTGCCACCTGATCGTTGACCTGAGGCTCCGGTGCATTCCGCGTGCCGGTCGCGCCGCGTACGTTCACGGTCACTTCGCCGACGCGCTCGTCCGCGTCGAGGCCTGTCAGGGTGTAGGTGAAAGTCTGGGTTGCCTCGCAGTCCACCTCCGCCAGGAACTGCAGCGCCTCGCCCTGCACGAAGACGCGACCGCAGTTGGGCTGCGACAGCACCTCGAGGCGGGCGTAGTCGGCAACGGTCAGGTTCTCGTCGTTGGCGAGGACATCGATGCGGGTCAGCGTATCGGGCGCCACGCTGATCGCGTCCGGGCGCAGCGCGATGACATTCGGGGAGCCATCGCCGCCCAGAAGTTCCGATACCATATCCTGACGCTGGACAAGCGTCCCCACGGCCAGCATCAGCACGATGCCGGACAGGATCGATATCATCCGGTCGTCTTTGAACACGTCAGACCACCCTCGGTTCGCTTCGCCGGCGCATTCCGCCGAGCACGTCCACCCACCAGACCAGACTTCTTCTCAATTCGCTGCCGCAACCTAGCGAAATGACAAGGCCTTTTCCAGCCACCCCACGCTTGACGACCCTACTGGACCCGCCACCTTCACCCGCATCCACCGGAGGAACCACGAATGAAATTCGGATTCGGCCAGCACGTGCACCGTGTCGAGGATTTTAGGCTATTGCGTGGCGAGGGCAGCTACGTCGATGACAACCCCCTGAAAGATCAAGCGCATGCCGCGGTGTTTCGCGCGGAGGTTGCGCATGCTCGCCTCACCAGCCTGTCGGTGGAGGCCGCGGCAGCCCTCCCCGGTGTACACCTTGTCTGGACCGCTGAGACCCTGCCGGCACCGCTCGCCCCGCTGGGCAACGACATGCCGTTAGGCTTTGATTATCAATCAGTTTCCTGTCCTCATCTGGCACAGGAAATCGTGCGTTACGCCGGCCAACCGGTGGCTTTCGTCGTCGCCGATTCGTCGGCGATCGCCGCCGATGCGGTCGCCCTGATCGAAGCCAGCTACGACGAGCTTCCGGTGGCTGCCGACCCCACGCAAGCGCTGAGCCCGGAAGCGCCACAGTTGCATCCGGAGGCGCCGGGGAATCTGGCCTATCGTTGGGAATGTGGCGACCGGGCGGCGACAGACGCGCAGTTCGAGGCAGCGACGCATGTCATTTCGACACCCTTTCTCAACCAGCGTGTGGTAGTCGCCTCGATCGAGCCGCGTGGCATCAACGTAGGGTTTGATGCCGCGACCGGGCGGTGGGAGGCCTGGTGCTCCAGCCAGGGCGTCTTCGGCATGCGCACCAAGCTGTCCAAGGCGCTGGGCGTCGCCCCGGATCGCTTCCGTGTGCACACCAACGACGTGGGCGGCGCCTTCGGCATGAAGCTGATGGACCACCCTGAGTATGCGCTCTGCGCGCTGGCCGCCCAGGTGCTGGAGCGGCCCGTCAAATGGATCGCCAGCCGCTCCGAGGCCTTCCTCTCCGACGCCCAGGGGCGCGATCTGCGCGGTACGGTCGAGGGGGCCTTCGACGCGGAGGGGCGCTGCCTTGCCATGCGCATGCGCGCGGTCTCGGGCCTGGGCGCCTATTACTCCACCGCCGGCGCCGCGGTGCACACGATCTTCTCCGCCACGCTGCTGGGCGGCATGTACGGGCTAAAGTCGATGCATGCCGAGGTGCGCGGCGCCTTCACCAACACGACGCCCACCGATGCTTATCGCGGCGCCGGCCGGCCCGAGGTGATCTATGCCACCGAACGGGTGATGGAGGCGGCGGCCCGCACCCTCGGCCTCGACCGCGCCGAGATCCGCCGGCGCAACCTGCTGACCCCCGACCGTCTGCCCCACCCCTCGCCGGGCGGCTTCACCTTCGACAGCCTCGACTGCCAACGCGTGCTCGACCGTGCGTTGGAGGCGGCGGACTATGCGGGCTTCGAGGCGCGCGCCACCTCGGCGGCCCAGGCCGGGCAGCACCTCGGCATCGGCATCAGCTATTACTTCGAGCGCACCGGCGGTGCGCCCGTGGAGCACACCGCGATGACGCTCGATGCCGAGGGGGTGCTCACCTTTCGCGTCGGCACACAGTCCTCGGGCCAGGGGCATGAGACCGCCTGGGCTCAGCTTGCGCACGAGTCGCTGGGGATCGACATCGACCGCATCCGACTCGCTCCGGGCGACAGCGACGCGCTGCCGGGCGGGGGCAACACCGGCGGCTCTCGCTCGGCGATCAAAGCGGGCCAGGTAATCCCGGTCGGCGCGGCGAACCTGATCGAGAACGGCCGGGAGCAGGCGGCAAGCATGCTCGAGGCGGCCGCCCATGACATCGAGTACGATGCCGCCAGCGCCGCGTATCGGATCGCCGGCACCGACCGGACGCTGCGGATCGAGGCGGTGGCGGCCGCCCTCGGCGGCTTGAGCGGCAAGGGCGAGGTCGACGAGAAGACCACGACCTTCCCCAACGGCGCCCATATCTGCGAGGTCAGCCTGGAGCCCGAGACCGGCCGCGTCTCGGTCGAGCGCTACACCATCGTCGATGACTTCGGCCGCCTCATCAATCCGATGCTGGTCGCCGGTCAGGTTCACGGCGGCGTGGTCCAGGGCATGGGCCAGGTCCTGGGCGAGGGCGCGGTCTGGGACCCGGAGACGGGGCAGCCGCTGACCGGCAGCTTCATGGACTATGCCCTGCCCCGGGCCGCGGATATCCCGGCCTTCGCGCTCGACTTCGAGGAGGTGCCCTCCACCACCAATGCGCTAGGGCTGAAGGGCTGCGGCGAGGCGGGCTCGGTTGGCGGCATCCCCTCCACCGCGCTCGCGGTGCTCGACGCGCTGTGGCGCGCGGGCGTGCGGGAGCCGGTCGAGACCCCCTACACCCCGGTGCGCCTCTGGCAGGCGCTGCAATCCGCCCGGACGCCCGCCGCGGCGGAATAGGCGGCGGATAGCAGGCACCGCTCAGGGCTGAGCCGGCCGGCGACGGTCAGGCTCAGCCGTAGATGCTCTCTTTGCCGAAGTGCTTGGCGAGCATGTAGTAGACCACCGCGCGGTACTTGTTGCGCTCGCTCTTGCCGTAGGTCTCGATCACCTTGTCGATCGCTTCCATCAGCTCGGGGCCATCGGCCAGGCCGAGTTTCTTGACGAGATAATTGTTCTTCACGGTCTCCAACTCCGCCGGCTGCGAAGAGGCGACGGTCTCGGCATCGGCGTTATAGATCGCCGGGCCGCAGCCGATAGTTACCTTGGTCAAAAGGTCCATATCCGGCTCGATCCCACATTTGTTCTTAAGATCGTCAGCGTACTTCGCGATCAGCGCGTCCCGTTTGCTCATGGGGGCCGTCCCTTTGTTCGATTTCCCGTGAGGCGGGAGCCTAAGAGCAGCGACTTCGCGCAGAAAGGGAAATCGGGCTGCCCCCTGCCCCAACTCGGTACATTTACGGCCAGAGATGACGCAAACGTCACGCTGTTGTTGCGGGGATCACAGCCCCGCGCGCACCCTTAACCCAGCTCGTGCTTAAATGGTCGAGACGTGTGGTTTTTTGGAGGGCCCGTCATGGGCAGGGCGACCGACAGCGGGGTACAGGCAAGCCGGGAGGGGCGGACGCTCGTCTTCATCTGCGACGGCACGCTCAGCACCACCGCGCGCGGTGCCCGCTCCAACGCCGGCCGGCTCGCGCGTCTGCTGGGCGAGATCGGGCCGCGCCGCGGTCAGGCCGTGCTCTACCACCCGGGCATTCAGGGGCGCGGCGTTGCGCGCTGGGTCAATGCCATCACCGGGCGGACGATCGATCACGGGATCATGGCGGGCTATTCGTTCCTGGCCAGCCGCTACCGACCCGGCGATCGGATCTGCCTGTTCGGCTATTCCCGCGGCGCCTATGCCGTGCGCTCTCTGGCCGGGATGATCGGCCGGATCGGGCTGTTGCGGGCGGAGGCCGCAACGGAGCGGAACGTTATCCAGGCCCTGCGCCTCTACCGTGCCTGCAGCCCGGCGGACGGGCGCCTGCGCGCGCCGCGCATGGCCGACGCCTTTCACCGCCGTTTCTGCCACCCGCACACCCCCGTCGAGATGCTGGGGGTCTGGGACACCGTGCGGGCGCTCGGCCTGCCGGTGCCGCTCCTCGACCAGTTCATGCCGCAGGCGAGCGCCTTTCACGACGCCGCCCTCGGCCCGCATATCCGCCACGGCTACCATGCGCTGGCGATGGACGAGACGCGGGAGGCGTTCCGTCCCGAGCTCTGGCAGCGCAGCCCCCACTGGCGCGGGCGGCTCGAACAGTGCTGGTTCCCGGGCAACCACGGCGATGTGGGCGGCGAGATCCGGGCGCGACCGGCGGCGCGCGGGCTGTCAAACATCGCCCTCAACTGGATGCTGCGCCGCGCCGCCCGCCACGGGGTGCAACTGCCCGAAGACTGGGAGGAGCGGTTCCCCGAGGACCCCTCTGCCCCAACCACCCATGACGCGAGCCCCCTGGCCTGGTTCTTCGTGAACCGCCGTCCCCGCCCGGTGGGTGTCGGCGACGGCGAGATCATCCATCTGACGATCCGCACCCGCGACGCCGGCCGCACCTTGCCCCCGGCGCGCTCGCTGCCCCCCGACTACCGCTCCGGCCCCGCCTGAGGCCACGGCGCCGTAAGACGGCGCGTCTCAGGTGGCGCCGTCAGACGGCGCGTCTCAGGTGGCGCCGTCAGACGGCGCGGCCGTGGCAGTGCTTGAACTTCTTGCCCGAGCCGCAGGGGCAGGGCTCGTTGCGGCCGACCTTGCCAAAGGCGGGACCCTCGGCCTGGGGCCGAGGCGCGGCGGCACCACCCTGGGGTTGGGCGGGCATGTCGCGTTCCATGAGGGCGAGGTCGTCCGAGGCGGCGGCCATCGCCCCACCCGGTGCGCCGAGCGAGGCCATGGCGGCGGCTTCCTCCGCCCGACGGCGCATCGCCGCCTCCATCTCCGCCATCTGACGCTCCCGCTCGGCCTGCTCCTCCGGCGTGATGGCGCGGATCATCGACATCTGACGGGTCACATCGCGGCGCAGGCGCGCGAGCAGGCTCTCGAAAAGCTGGAACGCCTCGGTCTTGTACTCGTTCAGCGGATCGCGCTGGGCATAGCCGCGCAGACCGATGACCGAGCGGAGCTGGTCGAGCTGTACCAGGTGCTCCCGCCAGTGGTGGTCCAGGATCTGCAGCAGCACCTGCTTCTCCACCTGGCGCAGGACCTCCGGCGTGATCGCCTCTTCCTTCTCGGCATAGCTCTTGGTGGCGTGCTCCGTCAGCCGCTCGAGCAGGACCTCGTCGTCGACCCCCTCCTCGTCGGCCCAGTCTTTGACCGGCAGCTCGGCGTTCAGGATGTCGCGGATCTCGGTCTCCAGCCCCTCCGCGTCCCATTGGTCGGCATAGGCGCGCTTGGGGATGTGCTTCTCGACCAGCTCCTCGATCAGCGCAGTGCGCATATCGGCGATGGTGTCGGAGAGATCCTCCTGCTCCATCACCTCGCGGCGCTGCTCGAAGATCGTCTTTCGCTGGTCGTTCATGACGTCGTCGAACTTCAGCAGGTTCTTGCGGATGTCGAAGTTGCGCGCCTCGACCTTGCCCTGCGCCTTGGCGATGGCCTTGTTGACCCAGGGGTGGACGATGGCCTCGCCCTCCTCCAGCCCCAGGCGCTGGAGCATGCTGTCGAGCCGATCCGACCCGAAGATGCGCATCAGGTCGTCCTGCAGGCTGAGATAGAAGGTCGAGCGCCCAGGGTCCCCCTGACGGCCCGAACGGCCCCGCAGCTGGTTGTCGATACGCCGGCTCTCGTGGCGCTCGGTGCCGATAACCCATAGGCCGCCGGCATGGAGCGCGCGGCTCTTGCCCTCCTCGACCTCCGCCTCGACCCGAGCGGTCAGCGCCGCCTCGTCTGCGCCCTCGCCCGCCTCACGCACCGCGTCGGCCACCATCATCTCGGCATTACCGCCCAGTTTGATGTCGGTCCCGCGCCCGGCCATGTTGGTGGCGATGGTCACCGCGCCGGGGCGTCCGGCCTGGGCGACGATATGCGCTTCCTGCTCGTGGTAGCGCGCGTTTAGCACCTGGTGGGGCACGCCGCCGGCCTTGCCGAGATCCTCGAGATGCTCAGCCGCCGCCTCCAGGTAGGCGACGCGCTCGACAGCCTCGCCCTCCTTGATCCCCTCACGTTCCTTGCGCAGCCGCGCGGCGATCTTCGTGAGCGCCTCGCGGGACTTGAGCAGCGAGGACAGCAACTCCGACTTCTCGATCGAGGTCGTGCCGACCAGCACCGGCTGACCGCGGCGCACGCCGTCGGCGATGGCCTCGACGATCGCCATCTGCTTCTCGTCGCCGGTGCGGAAGACCTGATCGTCTTCGTCCATGCGCGCGACCGGCAGATTGGTCGGGATCTCGATGACGTCCAGCCCGTAGATCGACTGGAACTCCTCCTGCTCGGTCATCGCGGTACCGGTCATGCCGGCAAGTTTGCCGTAGAGCCGGAAGTAGTTCTGGAAGGTGACCGAGGCCATGGTCTGGTTCTCGGGCTGGATCTGCACGCCCTCCTTGGCCTCCACCGCCTGGTGTTGGCCATCGCCCCAGCGGCGTCCCTCCATCATGCGGCCGGTGAACTCGTCGATGATGACGACCTTGCCGCCCTTCACGATGTAGTCGCGGTCGCGCAGGAAGATCTTATGGGCGGTCAGCGCCTTGTTCAGGTGGTGCAGCAGGCTCACGCTCTCAGGATCGTAGAGCGAGCCGTCCTCGCCCAAGAGCCCAGCCTCGCGGAACAGCGCCTCAGCCCGTTCGTTGCCCTCTTCGGTCAGGGTGCAGGACCGCGCCTTCTCGTCGAGCTCATAGTCATCCTCCGACAGCTGGGGGATGATCTTGTCGGCGGCCATGTACTGGCCGGAGTGATCCTCGGCGGGACCGGAAATGATCAGCGGGGTCCGCGCCTCGTCGACCAGGATCGAGTCGACCTCGTCGACGATCGCGAAGGCATGGCCGCGCTGGGTCATCTCCTCCAGCCGGTACTTCATGTTGTCGCGCAGATAGTCGAAGCCCAGCTCGTTGTTCGTGGCGTAGGTGACGTCGCAGGCATAGGCCTCGCGCCGCGCCTGGTCGTCCATCCCAGGCACGATGACGCCCGTCGTCAGGCCCAGGAACCCGTAGACCTCGCCCATCCAGGAAGCGTCGCGGCGGGCGAGGTAGTCGTTGACGGTGACCACATGCACCCCGCGCCCGGTGAGCGCGTTCAGATAGACCGGCATGGTGGCGACCAGCGTCTTACCCTCACCGGTCTTCATCTCGGCGATGTTACCGTCGTTCAGCACCATGCCGCCCAGAAGCTGCACATCGAAGGGGCGCAGGCCGATGGCGCGCCGGGCCGCCTCCCGCGCATTCGCGAAGGCCTCCGTCAGCAGCGCATCCAGGCTTTCGCCCGCCTCGAAGCGCGCCTTCAGCTTCTCGGTGACGCCCCTGATCTCCTCGTCGGAGAGACGCTGGAACTCCGCCTCCAGTGCATTGATCGCCTGGACGCGTTGCGCGTAGCCCTTGACCTTGCGGTCGTTGGACGAGCCGAACAGCTTCTTGGCGATCCCGCCGAGGCCGAGCGTCGAAAGTCCTACCATGAAGCGCGCTCCGGTTCGCGAGCCTGCCCGTCGGCCCCTGCCACACGGGCTTGTCAGTACGGTGCATCGCGGCGGCGCGCCGGGACGCTTGCCCCGCCGCCCTGCCAGCCCTACACCCGGCGGGCACAGCAACCCTGGGAGTGGTCCGGACGCCGATCCGACGCCAATCCCGAGCCGATCCCCAGGGCGGTGATGAGACGACTGTGCATGTATTTGGCGCCCCCGGTGCTGTCAACGCGACGGCGGCCCGGGTGCAAGGCGGACGAGGAGCCCCCATCCGTGACCCATACGACCCCCAGCCAAGCGCCGAGCCCGGAAGTCTGGCAAGGATTTCGCCGCGCGCTGACCGCGATTGGCCTGCTCCTCGGCACGGTGGTGCTGACCGCCCCGACCGCATCGGCGCATGATCTCGATGTGGAACACTATCACGTCGCCCAGTCGGAAGATCAGGCGGAGGGCGAGGCGGAGGAGACCGCGGCGGAGGAAAGCGGCGAAGAGGCTGTCGAGGAGACCGTCGAGGAGACGACCGAGGCCCCCGCAGCGGAAGCCACCGAAGAGACCGCCGAGGCCGAAGCGGCGCCAGAGACACCCCCCTCGCCCCAGGATACGGTCGCGACCGTCAATGGCGTGGACATCAAGCTTGGCGAGGTGCTGGTGCTCTTCGAGGACCTGCCCGAGCAGTATCGCCAACTGCCCGACGAGATCCTGTCGCGCGGCCTGGTGGAGCAGCTCGTCGACCAGTACCTGCTGAGCGAGGCCGCGCGCGCCGCGGGCATCGGCGAGCAGACGCGCACATCCTTCACGGTGCTCAATCGCACCCGCAGCGCGCTTGCCGAAGGCTACCTGCGCGCCGAGCTCGACAAGCGCGTCACCGACATCGCGGTGCGTGAGCGCTTCGAGGCCGATCTCGCCGCCACGGAGCGGGTGGCGGAGGTCCGCGCCTCGCACATTCTGGTGAGCGAGGAGGAGAAGGCGCAGGAACTGCGCACCGCCCTCGACGATGGCGCCGACTTCGCCGAGCTTGCCGGCGAGCACGGGACCGACGGCACCGCGCAGCGCGGCGGCGACCTCGGCTTCTTCGCCTATGGCGACATGGTGCCGGAGTTCGCCGAGGCGGCCTTCGCACTCGAGGTCGATGAGGTCGGCGGCCCGATCCAGTCGGCCTTCGGCTGGCATCTCATCAAGGTCTTCGAGAAGCGCGACCGGCCCCTGCCGACCTTCGAGGAGGTCGAGGGCCAGATCCGCCAGCAGATGTTCCAGGAAGCCCAGCGCGAGATCATCGGCGGCGTGCGGGAGGCAGCATCGGTGGAGCTGGCCGACCCGCCCATGGCCCCCTCGGCGATCCGCGACACGGGCCTGCTCGATCTGCCCGCGGGCGAGTAAGGCGCGCGATCGATGAGCGACGCGGACAAGGCGCCAGCCGACAGGTCGGCTGAGCTTGCAGCCATGCGGGTAGAGCGTGACGCCCTCGATGCGCGGATCCGGGCGCTGGAGGGGCCGCATGTCTCCCCCCTCGCCCCCGCGACTTTCCCGGATCTGCCGGCTGTGGCAGGGGTCGAGGTGGCAACCGCCGCGACGGGCCTGCGCTACCGCGGGCGCGACGATGTCTGGCTTGCGGCCCTGGCCCCCGGCACGGCCGTGGCCGGCGTCTTCACCCGTTCGGCCACGCGCTCTGCACCCGTGCTGTGGTGCGAGACGCTGCTCGCCCGGCGCCACGGGGCCGCGAGCACCCAGCCCGCGGCAATCATCGTCAATGCAGGCAACGCCAATGCCTTCACCGGCACCAACGGCGCCGCCGCGACCGCGCGGGTGGTGGAGGCGACGGCCAAGGCCCTGGGTCAGCCTGCCCTCGATGTCTTCGTCGCCTCCACCGGCGTGATCGGCGAGCCGTTGGAGGACGAGAAGATCCGCGCCCACCTCTCCGCCATGACCGGTGCCTTGGCACCTGGCGGGTGGGAGGCTTCGGCCAAGGCAATCATGACCACCGACACCTTCGCCAAGGGCGCCGGCACCACCGCCGAGATCGACGGCACCCCCGTCACCATCGCGGGGATCGCCAAGGGCTCCGGCATGATCGCGCCGGACATGGCGACCATGCTCGTCTTTCTCTTCACCGACGCGCCCATCGCACCCATGGTCCTGCAGGAGGTTTTGGCGGGACTGAACGCCACGACCTTCAACGCGATCACGGTGGACGGCGATACCTCGACCTCCGACACGCTGCTGCTGGCGGCGACCGGGCAGGCCGCGATGACACCGATCACGACCGCGGCGGACCCGCGCCTGCCGGCCTTCCACAGCGGGCTGGAGACGGTGATGCGCGATCTCGCCCTTCAGGTCGTGCGCGACGGTGAGGGGGCGACCAAGCTGGTGGAGATCACGGTGACCGGCGCCGAGGATGATGCGGCGGCCCATCGGGTGGGTCTGGCCATCGCGAATTCGCCCCTCGTGAAGACCGCCATCGCGGGCCAGGACCCCAACTGGGGCCGGATCGTCATGGCGGTCGGCAAATCGGGCGAGAAGGCTGACCGCGACCGGCTAACGGTGACCCTGGGCGATATGGTCCTGGCGGAGAAGGGCTGGCGCGCCGCCGGTTATAGCGAGGCCGCCGCGGCCGCCTATATGACGCGCGCCGAGATCGCCATCGGCACGGACCTGGGCATCGGCACCGGCACGGCGCGTGTCTGGACATGCGATTTGACGCACCAATATATCACGATCAACGCGGACTACCGTTCGTGAAGCTGGTTCTCGTGGCCGCCGTCGCCCTGATCGACTTCGACGGCCGCGTCCTGTTGGCCCAGCGCCCTGCCGGTAAGTCCATGGCGGGCTTATGGGAATTCCCAGGCGGCAAGGTCGAGGCGGGTGAGACGCCGGAAAACTGCCTGATCCGGGAACTCGCCGAAGAGCTGGGCATTCAGACCTGGAACAGCTGCCTTGCGCCGCTTACCTTTGCCAGCCATCCTTATGATGGTTTCCATCTGCTTATGCCACTCTTTGCGTGTCGGAAATGGGACGGCAACCCGTCGGGAAGAGAGGGTCAGGATTTAGCATGGGTCCGGAAGAACAAATTACGGGATTATCCGATGCCCGCAGCCGATCTTCCGCTAATTCCGATACTTCAGGACTGGCTTTGACGCTAAGAAGCCCGCACTAAACCCACATTTTCGACATCCCGGAACAGTAGAGTGCCGTATCACAAGTTGTTGAGCCTTGGCATGTCGGAAACGGTGACACCTGAACGATTGCTGTTGGAGACGACGCAGGCGCTGTTGGCGGAGATCGGGGATGATGGCCCTGATTTTCACTGGCACCCGGACATGGCCCTGCCCGAGTGGATCGAGATCAATCCCGTCGCCGCCAAGGCCCTGTTGCTGGCGCTTGGCCGCTGGTCGGTCGCCCTTGGCCGCGACAGCCTTGCCTCGCTCGCAATCTGGGTGGGAGAGACCGCGCTCGGCGATGACCCGGGCAGCCTGGTGCTCCAGGCGGGCCGTCGGCATCCGAACGCCCCCGCGCCGAGCGTCCTGCCTGCCGATCCCCAGCTCGAGGCCATCCAGACCGCCGCGAAGGCCCTGGGCGCAACCCGCGTCGTGCCTGGCATCGAGGACGGCACCGAGCGGGTAAGCGTGCATCTGCCGGACCTTCTGCCGGCGGAGATCACACGCGCCGAGCCCTTCGGCAAAGCCTTCGATCGGCGTCGCTTGCTGCTCATCCGCCGTCCCATCCTCACGCCGGCCCGGCTGGCGCGGTCCATGGCGCTGACCTCGCTGATCACCGAGTTCGTGCCCGACGCCGACGCAGCGCTGGCGCGCGTCGCCGAGGGCCACGCCAAGGGACGTCCCTATGACTTCGTCGGGCTGAGCGCGGTGGCCTTAGCCGACCGGACCGAAGCGGTTTTGCAGGCGCTGCGGAATGCCCCGGGGGGCGACCGCCTGCAGATCGTCGTGACCGGGGCGGATGAGAGGCTGATCGACCATCCCCATGTCGATGCCGTCCTCTGCGCAGGCAAGACCTCGGACCGGCTGCTCGACGCGATCTTCGACCTGATCCGGCGGGCGCGGCCGGGCGAGGGCCGGGAGGCGACCAACGGCGAGGTGCCCTCGCTGGCCGGCCGGCACATTCTGATCGTCGAGGATGTGGCGATGAACCGAGCGCTGATGCAGGCCATGCTCTCGCCCACCGGCGCGACGCTATCGCTCGCCGCCGACGGCGAAAGCGGGATCGAGGCCATGCGCAATCGCCCCGCCGACATCGTGCTCATGGACATCGCCATGCCCAGGATGGACGGGCTGCAGGCCACCCGGCGGATCAAGGAGATCGCGCCCCAGACGACGATCATCGCGCTGACGGCGCATGCGCGGGGCGAAGACCGCTCGCGCTATCTGGCGGCGGGCATGGACGACTACATGGCAAAGCCGATCAGGGTCGACGACCTCTACAACGCGCTGCGCCGCGCGGTGGCTTAGGGGCGGCGCCCGCTCAGGGGCAGATCAGCGCCTCGCGCAACCCCTCGACCGTGGCGGGTTGGGGCAGCGGCTCGAGGAAGATCTCTCCCCCCTCCAGCCGGGCCGAGAGCGTGCGCTGCCACCCGGCATCCGCCAGCACGATCTCGGGTCCACGGCCACAGGTGCGCAGCCCGCCTGGGATAAAGGCCTGTCCGATGCGATGGTTGGAGACGCCGCCCCGCGCCGCGATCTGCCGTGCCTCGCCACCCGCAAAGGACCAGATCCTGAGCGTCCCGCCGATATGCGGGGTCTCGACGTAGGCGACATCATCGATGCCGTCGCCGTCGAAATCAGCAATCGCCGCGGGCGCCAGCCACCGAAAGGCGCGGCCGATGGGTGGCGTGGCGGCGAGGCGAACGGGCCGGTCTCCGCCGGGCTCCAGACCAAAGACCGAGAGCTGCGCGCCCTCGGCCACCGGCGTCTCCACCGCGATCACATCGATCGCGCCGTCGCCGGTGACATCGGCCAGCCGCGGCGTGATATCCTGGAACACCCGGTCGCGGGTCAGCAGCAGGGTGCGGCACGCGCCGGGTGGCTCGGCAAGGGTCACGGTCAGCCCCCGCGCCTCGATCCCATCGCCAAGCACCGCGTGGCCATAGTCCTCGGTCGCGTGCGTGTACCGGGCCGCCATGATCCCGCCGCGCCCATCCGGCGCGACGGCCGTGCCAGCATCGGGCGGCCCCGCCGCGACCTCGCAGCCGACCGCGGCGCCGGGCGCCAGCAGGGCAGCCAGCAGCAGCGAGGTCAGCCTCAGATCTGCTTCTCCGGCATCCGGACGACGAGACCTTCGAGGTCCGAGGTCACCTTGAGCTGACAGGTGAGGCGGGAGTTGTCCTTGGGCTCGAAGGCGAAGTCCAGCATGTCGGTCTCCATGTCCTCCTTCGCCGGCAGCTTATCCAGCCAGGCCCCGTCCACATAGACATGGCAGGTCGAGCAGGCGCAGGCGCCGCCACAGTCCGCGTCGATGCCGGGGACGTTGTTGGTCACCGCCCCTTCCATCACGGTCAGACCCTCGGCAACCTCGACCACATGCTCCGTGCCGTTGTGCTCGATGTAGGTGATCTTGGGCATCGCCTGCTCCTTGCCGCACGTCGAATTCTCTGTCAGCGCGGGTGTCTAGCCCCTGATGCGCCGCGTTGCCAGAGGGGACGAGCGCAAGTCGGTTATTGTCCGTCGGGCGGTGTCCTGCGCGCTGCAGGCCGGCCGGGCCCGTCCTCCAACGACCCCGCCATGGCGGCCCTGCCGGAGGTGAAGGGGGCGAGCACGGGCGTCGGCGTCGTCTCGCCCGCCGGTGCCTCGAGCCGGGCCATCAGGAAGCGTCCGGTGATCACCACGGCGGCAATGCCGACGCTGAGCGCCGAGATGGCCTGGATGGTGATCACATTGCCCGCGCTGGAGGCGCCGAGGGCGGCGAAGAGCAGGGCCAGGAGGGGGATCACCGCGCCGTCGCGGCTCCAGTTGAAGCCGGTCGACCAGAGCGGATGGCCGAGGTTGTTGCAGGCGGCGTTCGAGACGAAGAGCCAGCCTGAGAAGAGCCAGGCCGCCGCCCCATAGGTGGTGAAGGCGGTGACGACCTCGACGCCGGCGCCGGCGACGCCGAAGCCCTCGAGGATGAAGGGCGTCGCGAGCCAGAGCACCACCCAGATCACCGCGACATAGACGGCGGCGAAGATCAGCGCGTCGCGATAGGCCATGCGGATCCGATCCGGCAGCCCCGCCCCGCGGTTCTGCCCCAGGATCGGCCCCACGGCGCCCGACAGCGCGAAGAGCCCGCCAAAGGCGACCGCCGCAAGCCGGCCGACCACGGCCCAGCCGGCCACCGCCTCGTCCCCATGCTCGGCCACAACGCGGGTGAGATAGGCGTTGCCGAAGGGCGTGGAGAGCTGCGTCGCCACCGCCGGCGCCGCGATCGCCGCCAGCGCCCGTGTGTCCGCCAGAAACCGCCGCGCCGAGGGCAGCCCCAACAGGTCGTGCTGGCGGGTGACGAAGGCGACGCCAAGGGCCGCGATACACAGCCGCGACAGCACCGAGGACGCCGCCGCGCCGTCAAGGCCCAACCCGAAGCCGAAGATCAGCAGCGGATCGAGCGCGGCCGCGATCAGCCCCCCGGACAGCGTGACATTCATCGCCCGGCGCGCATCGCCGGCAGCACGCAGCAGCCCGCCCGCCACCATGCCAATGCCCAGCAGCGGCATGGAGGGCATGACGATCGCCAGGAACCGCGACGCGAGTTCCAGCGTCTGCCCCTCCGCCCCCAAGAGCGCCAGGCCCTGGTCGCGAAAGGCCATCGCCACGATCACCACCAGGATGAGGGCCGCGACCAGCACGATGAGGGCGCTGCCAGCACTTTGGCGGGCACCGTCATCGTCGCCTTCGCCGATCGCGCGGCTGACGATGGCGCTGGCGGCGATGGCAAGGCCGATGGAGACCGAGATCAGGAAGAACTGGAAGGTCCCGGCGAAGCCGATGGCGGCCGCCAACTCCTCCTGCCCCAGCATCGAGATGTAGAAGAGGTTGATCGCATCGACCATGAACAGGGCCATCAGCCCCACGGCGCCGGTCCCGGTCATCACCGCGACATGGCGCATGGTCGAGCCGCGGGTAAAGCGCGCGTCAGCCAAGCAGGGCTACTCCGCCGGCTGCAGGGCAGGACCGAGGGTCGTCTCGTTCCCGCGGGAGGGGTGGCGCGGCACCAGGAAGGCCAGAAGCAGCGAAGCAAGCGCCAGCGCCGCGGCCAGCGCAAAGACCGCGCCGGGCTGGTAGAGCCACAACAGGCCCAAGGGCGCCGGCAGCGTCACCGCGGCGATATGGTTGATGGTGAAGGCCACGGCGGCCGTCGGCGCCTGATCCGCGGGATCGGCGATCTTCTGGAAATAGGTCTTATGCGCGATGGCCAGGCTGAACAGCATGTGGTCCAGGACATAGAGCACCATGGCCAGCACCACACCCCACTCCAGGAAATAGATCCCGGCATAGAGCGCAAAGACCGTGAAGAGCCCGATGTACTCCACGCACAGCATGGTGCGCTCGCCAAAGCGCTCGATCAGCCGCCCGGCAACCGGCGCGAACCACATGACGAAGAGATAGTTGATCAGCATGAGGGCGGTGACCTCATGCACCGCCAGCCCGAAGTGCTCCACCATCATAAAGGGCGCGAAGACGACGAAGATCTGGCGCCGCGCGCCGCCAATGAAAACGAGGGCGTAGTACAGCCAATAGCGCGGGCGCAGGACCATCTGCTTGTTCTGCACCACCGGCGCCTCGAACCGCGGATAGGCGATCCAGCAGAAGGCCGCGATCCCGGCACAGAGCAACCCGGCGGTCCAATACACGGCCTCGTAGGGCAGTTCGAAGACCCGCCAGGACAGGATGATCGCGCCGAACACCACGAGCGAGCCGAAGGAGCCCGCGGCCACGACCCGCCCGATCTTGCGCGGCGCCTCCTCCTTCTTGAACCACTGCAGCTGCAGCGACTGGTTGATCGTCTCGTAGTAGTGGAACCCGACCGAGGAGATGGTCGTCGTGATCATCAGCCCCCAGAAGCTTGGGAAGTTCCCGGTCACGGCGGTGCCGAGCCCCAGCAGGATCAGCGACAGATAGGCCAGCAGCTGCTCGCGGATCAGCAGCAGGATCCAGACCACCAGGAAGGCCAGGAACCCGGGGATCTCGCGGAAGACATGCAGCCAGCCGATGTCGAGCCCGTCGAAGGCGGCCCGCTCGACCACGAAGTTGTTGAGCAGCGCCATCCAGGTGGCGAAGGCCAGCGGCGAGGCGACGGCCATCAGCATCAGCAGCGTCTCGGGCCGCTGCCAGCGCGGCAGGTGGTCGATGTCGTGCACGCCGGTCGGCCCACGCCGCGCCGCCGCCGCCAGGATCGCTGGCTTGGGGTTCAACCCGTTCGGCAATGGGATGGGCATGAACGATCCTCCAGGACCGAGGGTTTAGCCCGCCCAATGGCCGACGGCCAGCCGCTGGATGCAAGACAGTGTTGCATTGCCGGGGACGCGCCAGGGACGAGCCCCGGAACGCACCCCACACAGGCCGTGGCCGCAGCCTACTCCGTCGCCTGGGTGGCGCCCCAGCGGTTGGCGCGGTTGGCGGCGGCGATCTGGCGCCGCTCCTCCCAGGTCAGTTCACCGCTCGGCTTGTCCGGTAGCGCGGCGTCGTCCGGAATGCCGGAACCTGCACCGACGGCAGAGACCGAGCCCGGGTCGACCGGGTCACCGTCACGGGCACGCGGCGTCGCGTTGACCGCGGACCGCGCGATGTTCACTTCCCTGCCCTCAGGCCCCCAGACCGGCTCGTCCTCCGGCACGGCGGCCAGCCTGACCGGTCTGGCGCCGTCTGTCCCGGCCGCAGTGGTCCCGGATGGCGTCGACGCAGCCTCGGCCTCGGCGGCGCGAATATCCTTGGCGAAGTCGCACGCTTGTTCCTCGCCCGCTTCGAGCACGGCTTCGTACTCGCCCTTCAGCCGGCCGAGTTCGTCTGCACTGTCATCGGCCGCAAGCACAAAGAGCGCGGGCCAGAAGATGATCAGCCCGACCGCAACCGCGACACCGTCCCGGGCGGCCGCATCGTCCTGCTCACCCGAGACCACAGTCACGCGCGACTGGATGTCCTGCAGCTCCGCCTCCAGCGCCGCACACTCCATCGAGCGGTAGCTGGAGACCGAAACATACTGCGGCTCGACGTTCTCAGCGGATTTTGCACAGGCGGCCAGGGCCAAGCACGTAACCGCCGGGATCGCAATCGACTTCATTCAACGCTCCCAATCACCCCTGACCACAGTGGAAGCGTGCACGAACAGTGCAAGGCCGGCGGCTGGTTGAGCCCCAACTGCGCAGCATCGTTGCAGGAATGGCCCAGCAGGCTGTGCCGCCCGTCCCATTTGAGGGCAGGCTCAGCGACGTCCGGCTCCCTGGACCTGATGGACGACACCCAAACCCGTGAACCCCAAGCGCCGGAGCGGCAGCCCGGCCAGCGGTGGAATGACCGCCAGGGTGTTCGATTGACGTGTGTCAAGGACGCGAGACAGCCAAAACGTCAGGCAGGGAGGACATCGTGGAGGGTCGTCATGCGCATCGTTCTCATCCATCCAAACTATCACTCCGGCGGGGCGGAGATCGCGGGCAACTGGCCGCCCGCCTGGGTCGCCTACATCGCCGGCGCCCTCAAGAAGGCGGGATTTAAGGACGTCCAGTTCATCGACGCGATGACTAACGATCTACCGGATGAGGAGATCGCGAAGCGTCTCATCGCCCTCGATCCCGACGTCGTCGGCACCACCGCCATCACCCCCTCGATCTACAAGGCCGAGCGGATCCTCCAGATCGCGCAGGAGGTAGTGCCCTCGGCCATGCGCATTCTGGGGGGCATCCACGCGACCTTCATGTACCGCCAGGTGCTATCCGAGGCACCGCAGGTCGAGGTGGTCGTCCGTGGGGAGGGCGAGGAGATCATCGTCGATCTCATCCAGGCCGTCGCCGATGGCCGCTGGCCGGGCGAGCGCGAGAGCATCAAGGGCATCGCCTTTCGCGACGACACCGGCGAGATCAAGGCGACCCCGGCGGCGAACACGGTCAAGGACCTGGACGCCATCGAGCCCGACTGGTCGCTCTTGGAGTGGGAGAAGTACATCTACGTCCCCCTCGGGACCCGGGTTGCGATCCCCAATATGGCGCGCGGCTGCCCCTTCACCTGCTCCTTCTGCAGCCAGTGGAAGTTCTGGCGCGACTACCGCATCCGCGACCCCAAGGCGGTGGTCGACGAGATCGAGAACCTGGTCGAGAACCACGGCGTCGGCTTCTTCATCCTGGCGGACGAGGAGCCCACGATTAACCGCAAGAAGTTCACCGAGTTCTGCGAGGAGCTGATCCGCCGCGACCTGCCACGGCGCGTCAAATGGGGCATCAACACCCGCGTCACCGACATCATGCGCGACCGCGAACTGCTGCCGCTCTGGCGCAAGGCGGGGCTGGTGCACGTCTCCCTCGGCACCGAGGCGGCGGCGCAGATGAAGCTCGACCGTTTCAACAAGGAGACCAAGGTCGAGAACAACCGCCTGGCCATCCAGCTGTTGCGCGACGCAGACATCTTCACCGAGGCGCAGTTCATCGTGGGCCTGGAGAACGAGACGCCGGAGACGCTGGAGGAGACCTACCGCTTCGCCCGCGAATGGAACCCGGACCTCGCGAACTGGGCCATGTACACGCCCTGGCCCTTCACGCCGCTGTTCCAGGAGCTGGGCGACAAGGTCGAGGTCTTCGACTTCGAGAAGTACAACTTCGTCACCCCGATCATGAAGCCAGAGGCGATGGACCGCGCAACCCTGCTCGACCGGGTCATGCACAACTACCGCCGCTTCTACATGATCAAGGCGCTCTTGCATTACCCCTGGCGCGGCACCGGGTTCCGCCGGCGCTACCTGCTCGGCTGTCTCAAGGCCTTCCTGAGGGCGGGCTTCCAGCGGACCTTCTACGATCTCGGCAAGGTCGGCTACTGGGGCCCGCAGTCGAAGGAAAGCGTCGACTTCCATTTCGACGACAGGCGCCAGATCGCCCCTGCGCAGATGGCCGACTGGGAGGCGATGGCCGACCGCAAGCGCAAGGCCGAAGAGCGCAAGGCCGCCGTCAAGGCGCAGGTCCAGGCGAAGAAGGCAGCCGAGCGCGAGGCTGCGATCCCAGCGGAGTAGGCGATGTTCGACGGCGTCTTCAGACAACCGCCCAGGGAGAGCGCGCGACTGCCCGCGGCCTTTCCCAGCGTGGGGCCGAACACCATCACCCAAACCGCCGCGGCGCTCGCGGCGCGCGGAGGCGACGCGCTGGTGGCCCAGACCTTCGCGGCCGCCGGCGTCTCGCCCTACATCGACCAGCCGCCAACCGCGATGGTGCCGGAGGGGGATGCCGCGCGGCTGCACGGCTACATCCACCGACACCTGCCAAACGGCGCCGCGATCCTGCACGAGGCCGGGCGGCTTACGGCGGACTATCTGCTGGCCAACCGCATCCCGCGACCGGCGCAATGGGTCCTGCAGATCGCGCCGGCGCCGCTTTCGGCCTGGATGCTCGCCACCGCGATCCGCCGCCATGCCTGGACCTTCGCCGGCTCCGGCCGGTTCGAGGCGCGTGGTGTATGGCCGCTGGAGGTATCGATCACGGCCAATGCCCTCAGCGTCCCGGAATGTCCCTGGCACCAGGGCGTGTTCGAGGGGCTGTTCCGCCGCCTGGTGAGCCGGCGGACCCGGGTCACCTGCCTATCCTGCTGCGCCACAGGCGCGCCGGCCTGCACCTTCGCGATCGGCCCCGGCTAAGAGCCGGGGCCGATCTGGGGATACCGACGCTCGCTCAGAACTCCGACCAGGACAGGAAGAAGCCGACGTCACCCGGCACGTCGTTGGGGAAGTTGATGATCGTGGCGGTCAGCTTGTAGCCGGCCGGGCGCGCCACTTCCTCGAAACGCTGGTAGACCTGCTTCGCCTTGCCCTGCAGCGTCTCGGGCCAATCCGGCAGGGCGTTGTTGATCGCCCGCCCCCGGTCGGTGCACAGCGTGCTGGGGAAGCTGTAGATCATCGTCTGGAACTTGCCGTCCTGGACGGCCTTCTGAACGAGGCGACGGATCAGGGCCCGCTCCTCCTCCGTCACGTCCTCGTGGAGGAACTTCTCGGCGAACGCGGCATGGGCCTTATGGGCCGCCTCCCGCTCCGCCTTCTCCTCGTCCATCTTCTTGATTTCCGCCTCCAGCAGCTCAGCGCGCAGCTGAGCGGCCGTTTTGACCTGCGGTTCAGCGTTGTCGGTGTCGGCCATTCTCCGTCCTCCTCAACGAGGGCGGCCTCCCAGTGCCGCCTGCTGCAGAATAGCAAGACAGGGCGCCGGGTGGATCAATGTAGAACGGGTCTCGTTGTCGCGCTGGTGCAGAACGCATGAAAAACAAAACGGCCGCGCCACTAATGGCGCGGCCGTTACATCCAGCAATCGCGAAGAATTAGTTCTTCGCGTAGTACTCGACCACGAGGTTCGGCTCCATCACCACCGGATAGGGGACCTCCGACAGGGTCGGCACGCGCACCAGGCTGGCCGTGCCCTTCTGATAGTCGACCTCAAGGTATTCCGGCACGTCGCGCTCACCCGACTGGGAGGCCTCGATCACCAGCGCCATGCCCTTGGCCTTGTCGCCCAGCGTGATCACATCGCCCGGCTTCACAACCATCGAGGGGACGTTGGCCTTCTTGCCGTTGAGCTGCACGTGGCCATGGTTCACGAACTGCCGGGCGGCAAAGACGGTCGGCACGAACTTCGAGCGGTAGACCACCGCGTCGAGGCGCTGCTCCAGCAGGCCGATCAGGATGTCGCCGGTGTCGCCGCGGCGACGCTCGGCCTCGGAGTAGATGCGGCGGAACTGCTTCTCGGTCAGGTCGCCGTAGTAGCCCTTCAGCTTCTGCTTGGCGCGCAGCTGCAGGCCGAAGTCGGACATCTTGCCCTTGCGGCGCTGGCCGTGCTGGCCGGGGCCGTACTCGCGGCGGTTCACCGGGGACTTCGGGCGGCCCCAGATGTTCTCGCCCATACGGCGGTCGATTTTGTGCTTGGCGGACGTGCGCTTGGTCACGGCCTCTCTCCTTCGCTCAATGTCATGGCGCCTTCCTCTCCCCGACCGCTCGGTGGTCAGGGCGACAGGATCCCGCTTGCGCGGCCCACAGGCACCCAGATACGCGCCCTAACGAACGCGAGGTGGGCTGATGGCGCAAAAGGCCGGTCGCTGTCAACCGCGGGCGCCCGGCCCCGGTCCCTCGCCGATGGGGATTTCACTGCTGACCTTCGCGCGCCTGACGAGGTCACCGTCCGCCGGCGATATCCAGGATGCTCCCGGTGACGTAGGACGCCTCCGGGCCCAGCAGCCATAGGATTGCGGCCGCCACCTCCTCCGCGGTGCCCGCCCTGCCGAGCGGGGTCCCGGCGCCCAGGCGCGCTGCGCGGTCCGGCTGACCGCCGCTGGCATGGATCTCGGTGTCGATGAGGCCCGGGCGGACGGCGTTCACGCGTACCTCCGGCGCCAGCTCCCGCGACAGCCCGATCGTCAGGGTGTCGAGCGCGCCCTTCGTCGCCGCGTAGTCGACATACTCGTTCGCGGACCCAAGGCGGGCGGCCGATGAGGAGACGAAGATGACCGATCCTCCACCCCTGCGGGGCAAGCGACGCGCCGCCTCCCGCGCCGTCAGCAGGGCGCCGAGGAGATTGGTCTCCACCATGCCCCGAAGGCGAGTGATGTCCATCTGCGCGAGTGGCAGCGGGGGCCCGACGATACCGGCATTCACCACGACGGCGGAGACGGAGCCGAAAGCAGCCTCCGCGTGATCGAAGAGCGCCGCCACGTCGCGTTCTTCGATCACGCTTCCCGCGACCGCCACTGCCTCTGCGCCCGTGCGGCGGATCTCCTCCAGCGTGGCCTGGGCGGCGGCTTCGTTGCCGCGATACCCGATCGCCACGTTCCAGCCCGCCCGCGCTGCCGCAAGCGCGGTGGCCCGCCCGATCCCGCGCGAGCCGCCGGTGATGACGACGGTCGGTCGCGCCAAGCCCTTACCCTGCGCGGCGCCAGGGGCGGGGGAAGCCGCCGAGGACTTGGTCCATCGCGGCATCGTCGGTGCCGGGGTCGCGCGGGCGCACCTCGGCCACCATGCCCAGCTTGCGGTCGTCGTAGACGCTCACGTCCGCCTCGATCCCCGCCTCGGCCAGGGCCCGCTCGTAGGTCCGCGCGATCGCGCTCTTGCGCAGATCGGGCTTGAAGACCTTGCCAACGGCGGTCTTGGGCAGCTCCTGCAGGATCTCGATGTACTTCGGCACCGCCGCGCGTTCGGTGATCTCCTCCCGGGCGAAGGCCTCCAGCGCCTCCATGGTCACTTCGGCCCCGTCGGCAAGCTCGACATAGACCGCCGGCACCTCGCCCGCATGCGCATCGGGCTGGCCGATGGCGCCCGCGAAGACCACGGCGGGGTGCTTGCACATCGCCTCCTCGATCGTCGCGGGGTCGATGTTGTGCCCGCCGCGGATGATCAGATCCTTGGCGCGCCCGGTGATCCACAGGTATCCGTCGGCGTCCATGCGGCCGAGGTCGCCGGTGCGCAACCAACGCCCCTGCACCCCGTCGCCCTCGGCGAAGAGCGCGGCGTTCAGCACGGGGTCGCTGTAGCCCGGGAACACGCCGGGGCCCTGCACGCAGATCTCGCCCACCTCGTCGATATCGCAGACCTTGAGGATGCCGCCCGCGCCGTCGGTCTGCAGGATCTTGGTATGGGTATAGGGGATCGGCAGGCCGACCGAGCCGATCTTCTGCGCGCCGTCCGGCGGGTTGACCGAGACCAGGCAGGTGGCCTCGGTCATGCCATAGCCCTCGAGGATCTTGACCCCCGTCGCCGCCTCGAACCGCTTGAAGAGCTCCACCGGCATGGGCGCCGAGCCGCAGATCGCGAACTTCAGCGTCGAGACATCGTGATTGACTTGGCGCTGCATGAGGGCGGAGGCGGCGGTCGGCACCATGACCATGAAGGTCACGCCCCAGCGCTCGATCAGCGCCCAGAAGTTGTCCATCACCCCGTCGCCGCGATAGCCGGCCGGGGTCGGCAGCACCAGATGCGCGCCGGAGGCAAGGACCGTCATCAGCACCGGATAGGCCGCCAGAACGTGGAACAGCGGCAGCGGGCAGATCAGCACGTCGTCGGACTGGATCACCGCCAGCGCGGTCAGCCGACCATTGTAGATCATCCCCCGCTGAGTGTGCCGCGCCAGCTTCGGGTGCCCCGTGGTGCCCCCGGTGTGGAACATGCCGGCGACCTTGTCCGGGTCGGCCTCCGGCTGAAAGCCCAGGGTCGTGCTCTCCTTCGCCCGCTCCTCGGTGAAATCGAGGACCTGGGCCTCGTGGGGCCGGGGGCATTTGGGCCGCAGGAACGGCACCAGCCATTTGATCGGCGGCGTCAGGTAGCGGGCGAGATCGACCTCCAGCACCGTGGTGACACCGGGCGCCTCGGCCAGCGCGGCGTGGACCTTTTGCGCGATGTCGACCTTGGGCAGGGGTTTCATCGTCACGACCACCTTGGCGCCCGTCTCGCGCAGGATGCCGGCGATCTGGCTTGCCTCCAGCATCGGGTTGACCGGGCAGACCACGCCGGCGGTCAGCCCGCCTAGCAGCGCCATCACCGTCTCGTTCGCATTGGGCAACAGGTAGGCGACCCGATCCTCCGGCCCGATGCCAAGGCGCCGGAACAGGTTCGCCGTGCGGTTCACCTCCGCCAGCAGGGTCGCGAAGTCCAACGTCTCGGCCGGGTCCTTGGGGCCGCTCTTGAGCTGGAAGCTGACCGCCGGCGCCGTCGGCAGCCGTGCCGCGGTCTCCGCCAGCATCTCGTGCACCGATCCCGCGATCCAGCGCCCGTCGATGGGCGTCGCCTCGATGCGGGTATTGTCCTCGCCGCTCGCCCAGTGCAGGCGCCCCTCGCCCGCGCTTCCGTCATGCGCCATGCCGTCCTCCCTGTCCCCAAGGCCCTGGTGGGCACCGGCCGGCGTCTCCCCCCGGCCACGGCGCCCCACCGCCTTACGGTTTCCTATCTATTGTCTTGCCGCTGCGACAGAAGTCCGCGGTAAAGCTTCGATAAATGGATGCCGGTGAGGGAGACAAGGATGTCGACACGTCATCGGGCCCGCCATGGGCGGCCTGAGCGGCTACTGACCTGCTGTTTCTGCGGCGCGCGGTCGATCCTGCCGGCCGGGCGCACCGAGCGCGCGCGCCTGGTCTGCCACGGCTGCGGGGCCCCCATCAGCGCGATCGAGGTGCTCGAGCCCTCCGGCAAGCGCAAGAAATCGAAGAAGGGCGCCCCGGTGCCCCACCCGGCGGAGCGGCGCGGCGACCACCTCGACAAGGATCGCCCCGTCCGGCGCAAGAAGGGCAAGCGCCGCAAGATGGGATGGGACGACCGGCTGGAGCGGTTCTGGGACAAGCTCGAAGACGCCGTCGAGGACATCTTCGACTGACCGCCTGCTTCTCTCGCCCCTCACCGCCGTTCGGCCCCGCTCGCACGGGTCGGCGTCGCGGTCTGCATCTTGTCCCAGGCTGGGCGCTACTCCGCCGCCAGTCCCTCGGTGAACTGCAGGCGGGCGAGGCGGGCATAGAGGCCATCGCGGGCCACCAGGTCGTCGTGGGTGCCCTGGTCGATCAGGCGGCCATCCTCCAGCACCAGGATCCGGTCGGCGCGCTTCACCGTGGCCAGGCGATGGGCGATGGCCAGGGTCGTACGCCCCGCACTCAGCCGCTCCACTGCCGCCTGCACGGCGCGCTCGCTCTCGGCATCCAGGGCCGAGGTCGCCTCGTCCAGCAGCAGCACCGGCGCATCGCGCAGGATCGCACGGGCGATGGCGATGCGCTGCTTCTGCCCGCCCGAGAGCAGCACGCCGCGCTCGCCGAGCCAGCTCTCGTAGCCCTCCGGCAGGGCCTCGATGAAGCCCGCCGCCGCCGCGGCCTCCGCCGCCGCCTCGATCTCCGCATCCGTGGCCTCGGGCCGGCCAAAGCGGATATTGGCCCGCACGCTGTCGGCGAAGATCACCGGCTCCTGCGGGACGACGGCGATCTGGCGGCGCAGCGCCGTCAGGCTCATGTCGCGCACCGGCACACCGTCGAGCAGGATCCGCCCGCCATTGGGGTCGTAGAAGCGCATCAGGAGCTGCAGCGCGGTGGTCTTGCCGGCGCCGGAGGGGCCGACAAGCGCCAAGGTCTCCCCCGGCGCGGCGCGAAAACTGACCCCGTCCATGGCCGCGATCCCGGGGCGGGCGGGATAGGCGAAGCGCACCGCCTCGAAGACGATCTCGCCGCGCCCGCGCGCCATGGGCGTCACGGCCCCAGCGGCCGCAGGCACGCCGGCGTCCCCAAGGTCCTCCCCAAGGTCCTCAACCGGGGAGGTCATCGCGAGCAGTTCTGCCAGCCGCTCCGTCGCGCCGGCGGCGCGCTGCAGCTCGCCCCAGACCTCGGACAGCGCGCCGACCGCGCCGGCGGTGAAGACCGCGAACAGCACGAACTGCGCCATGTCGCCGGGGGTCATGGTCCCTGAGATCACGTCGCGCGCGCCGATCCAGATCACGCCCACGACGCCGGCGAAGACGAAGAAGATCACCAGCACCGTCAGCCAGGACCGTGCCACCAGCCGATCCCGCGCCGCCTGGAAGGCACTCTCGACGCGCCCGGCAAAGACCTCCTTGGCCACCCCTTCATAGGTGTTGGCCTGCACCGTCTGGGCGGCCTGCAGCATCTCGTTGGCATGGCTCGCCGCATCGGCCAGCTTGTCCTGGCTGAGCCGGCTCAGCTTGCGCACCTTGCGCCCCAGGAACAGGATCGGGAACACCACCGTCGGCACGATGAGCAGGGTCATGAGCGTCAGCTTCGGCGAGGTGACGAGCAGCGCGATGATCCCGCCGATCAAGAGCAGCGTGTTGCGCAGCGCGATCGAGACCGTAGAGCCCACCACCGACTGAATCACGGTGGTATCGGCGGTCAGCCGCGTCACCACCTCGGTCGTCATGACCTTCTCATAGAACCCGGGGCTCATGGTCACGACATGCGAGAACACCGCCCGGCGGACGTCCGCCACCACCCGCTCGCCCAGCCAGGAAACCAGGTAAAACCGCAGCGCCGTCGCCGCCGCCAGGGCCGCCGCCACGGCGATCAGTGACAGGAAGTACTCATCGATCAGCGCGAATTCCTTGGCGTCGATGACGTCGATCACCCGGCCGAAGGCGACCGGCACTGCCAGGGTGAAGGCAGCCGCCGAGACAAGCGCCAGCGAAACGAGAATGATGCGCGCCCGATAGGGCCGCAGGAAGGGCAACAGACCCTTAAGCGGCGAGAGCTTTCGCGACTTCGCGCGCTCCTCCGTCTTGGTGCCGCCTGCTGGCCCGGCTTTGGGCGCCGTCTGCTCGGCTTTCGCCACGCCTTTGATCCTTCATTCGCAACCTTTTGCCAGTTAGCAACGATCGCAAGCCTGCGGCAAGAAGGGCGCCCGCGACCCACCGCCACGACGGTCCTTCGCGGTGGGAGCGATGGGCGTGGGCGTGCTGCGCGCCGGGCGAGACCGCGCTAGAAGCGATAGGCGACGCCCAGGCTGACCGATGTCTCGACCGGGTCGACCGTCAGGGTGTCGGCGCCACTGCGGTAACGCCGCTCCTGCAACAGGCTGCGCCGCGCCTCGGCGCGCAGGATCACATCCTCGGCCATGGTCACGGCCAGGCCACCGCCGATGCTGGGCCCGCCGGCGATGTCGGTGAAGCGGCTGCCCGCGCCATCGGCCCGGAAGATCACACCGCGATAGCCGGCGCGGCCATAGACCAGGACCCGCTCTTCGATCACCACGCCGCCGATCACGCTGGCGCCGACCGACGCACGCGCCTCGATCTCCATGACCCCTCCGGCGGTCAGGCCATCGTCGCTGCCGGTGCGATAGTTGCCCTCCGCCTCCACCGCCCCCAGGAACGGTCCGTTGCGCACTGCGTAGCCGGCGAAGAGCCCGGCCTCGGCACCGTCGATGTCCAGGCCGGTGGCGGGCTGTCCGGACAGCGCGAGATCAGCCTCGGTCATCGCATAGCCGACGGCCGCCCCGACGTAGGGTCCGGCGAAGGCCGTGCGCGGCCCCTCGGCCCCATCGGCAACCGCGGCAGCGGGTATGGCGAGAACGGCGGTAAGCGCTGCGATGATGGCTCGGTGCATCGTGATCCCCGGTCGAAGCAAAAGCTCGATGGTCGAGTTCTTCGACCGGGTCACAGCCGCGACGTCCCTGCGCCGCCTGCGTTAGCGATCTGCTAACCGAAAGGCGGGCAAATCGCGCGTCCGAATGCAGGAATCTGCGGGAGGATCCGTCTCAATTCGGGAAATTGCGATCTCCGGGCCCCGCGTTCACCAACGCGAAACCGGCCCAAAACCGGTCCTGTCTGTCGAATCGCGGGCGGCAGGCGCATCCCGCGACACACCACACTCCAGCCGCGACGGGGTCGAGTCGCTCGATCTCGCCGCTGCGCGGCGTCGCTGCTGACCACTTGGCCCCCAGTCCGGCAGAAGTCCCGCAGAAGGCCCCGCTCCCGCAGACGGCCCCCGCAGAAGGCCCCCATGACGACCATCCTCTCCTTCGCCGCGCTCTTCGCCTCGATCTTCCTGGTGCAGCTCGGCTCGGGCTCGCTCGGCCCGCTCGACGTGCTGGCGGCCGATGTGCGGGGCTTCTCGGCGCGCGAGATCGGGCTTATGGGCTCGGCCCATTTCGCGGGCTTCCTGCTCGGCTGCTTCCTTGCCCCAAGGCTGATCGGCACGGTCGGACACAGCCGCGTCTTCGCCGCCGCCGCCGCCATCGGCGCGGTGGGCGCGCTCATGCACCCGGTGCTGGAGGGGCCGTACCTTTGGGCGGGGCTGAGGGTGCTGACGGGCATCGCCATCGCCGCCGCCTATACGGTGATCGAGAGCTGGCTGCAGGCGAAGACCCAGAACCACAATCGCGGCCGGGTCTATGGCGTCTTTCGCGTCGTCGACCTGGTGGGTCAGATCACGGCGCAAGGCATGATCGCGGTGCTCGATCCGGCCTCTTACGCCGCCTACAACATCGTCGCGATGTTCTGCTGTCTGTGCCTGCTGCCGCTCGCCCTGTCGCGCCGGGCAGCCCCAGTCACACCGTCGGCCCCGCGTCTGCGCCCGCTCGCCGCCTGGCGGCTGTCGCCCACCGCCATGCTGGGGGTGATCGTGGCCGCCCTCTCGGCCTCGGCGTTTCGGATGATCGGCCCGGTCTATGGGCTGGAGAAGGGGTTGGATCAGACCGGCATCGCGCTCTTTCTGTCGGCAGCACTGGTCGGCGGGGTCTCCGCGCAGATCCCCATCGGCTGGCTCGCGGACCGCATCGACCGGCGCCGGGTGCTGATGGCGGTCTCGCTCGCCGCCGTCGTTGCCTGTGTGGTGCTGTCCCGCGCCGTCCCCGCCGACGCGCCCACCGCGATCTACGCCGGCGCCTTTCTCTTCGGCATGACCGCCTTTCCGATCTATTCGCTCGCCGCGACCTACGCCAACGACTACGCGCCGGCGGACTTCGTGGTCGACCTCAACGCCTCGCTGATCTTCTACTTCTCGGTGGGGGCCATCGCGGCGCCGCTGCTGGCGGCCGAGCTCATCGCGCTCTTCGGCCCCGGCGCGATGTTCGACCTGATTGCGCTGGGGCATCTTTCGCTCATCGGCTTCGCGCTCTATCGTGCGACCCGGCGGCCGGGGGCCCAGCCCGCGGCGCCCTACGCCTACATCCCGCGCACCTCCATGGTGCTCGCCCGCCTGTTCCGCACCAAGGGGTCCGAGGAGAGCGGCCCCGAGAGCGGAGAACCACCAGACGCCGTCCGACAGGGCGCAGAGAGACCCGAGAGCGCCCCACCACCGCATCCGGGCGCGACAGCCAAGACGAGGACCTGACCGTGAAGCTGTATTTCTCCCCGACCTCGCCCTTCGTGCGCAAGGTGATGCTGGTGCTCTACCTCAAGAACCTGGTGGAGAAGGTGCAGCTTGTCCCAGGCTCCGGCACCCCGACCCAGCCGAACAAACAGACGGTGGGCGTCAACCCCATCGGCAAGATCCCGGCGCTGGCGACCGAGGCCGGGCAGATCCTCTTCGACAGCCGCGTGGTCTGCCGGTACCTCGACAAGATCTCCGGCGGCGGGCTGTACCCCAGCGACGACACCGAATTCGCCGTCCTGACGCGCGAGGCCATGGCCGACGGTATCCTGGATGCGGGCGTCATCGCGCTCTATGAGCATCGCCTGCGGCCCGAGGGGATGCGCCACCAGCCCATCAGCGATGCCATGACCGCCAAGATGGAGCGTGGCCTCGCCGCCTTCGAGAAGGACGCGGAGGCCGCGACCACCGGCCCGATGACCATCGACAAGATCGCGCTCGCCGCCGCGCTCGGCTATCTCGACTTTCGCTACAGCGGGCTGAACTGGCGTACCAAGGCGCCGAAGCTGACCGCCTGGTACGACGATTTCCGCGAAACCCCGGCCATGCTGGCCACCGCCCCGCGGGAGGGCTGAGCACCACGATGGCCGCCCCCCTGACCGGGACCATGCCGTGGCCCGAGATGGTGACGGCCTGGGCGGTCTTCGGGGCCAACGTCCTGTCGCCCGGGCCCAATGTGTTCACGACCATCGCCATCGCGCTCGGCTCGGGCCGGCGGGTGGCGCTGGCGGTGCTGCCGGCCATCGCCATCGGCGTCTTCGTCTGGTCGGCCGCGGCGGTGCTGGGCGCCCATGCGGCCTTCAGCGCCCTGCCCTGGCTCGCCCCGGTGCTGACGGCGGTGGGCGGCGCGCTGCTCCTGGTCTTTGCCACGCGCTACGCCCGCCGTGCCCTGACCTGGCAGGGGGCGGAGGCGGAGGGGCGCCTGATGACCCCCCGCGCGGCCTTTCTGCTGGCACTCGGGGTGCTGGCGGCCAATCCCAAGGCGCTCACCACCTGGCTGATCCTGGTGACGATCTTCCCTGCGGCGGAGGCGTCGGGGACGGCCATGGCGATCATGATCCTGGGCTCGGTCGCCGTCGCCTGCGGCGCCCATGGTCTCTATGCGCTCGCCTTCTCCACCCGCCCCGCGGCGCGCGCCTATCTGCGCGCCGGGCGCTGGATCACCGCCGGGGTCGCCGTCTTCTTCACCGCCCTCGGCGTCACACTGCTGTGGGAGGCCTCGACGGCCTTCGCCTAACCGCCGGCCGGCGCCCCTTGGTCTCAGCCGCGTGCCCGCGCTAGCGTCCGCGGACCACGACAGGAGCCCACCCCCATGCGCCTCGAACTGCGCGATCTGCAGCTGCTGACAGCCCTCGCCCAGCACCGCCACTTCACCCGCGCGGCGGAGGCCTGCGGCATCTCCCAGCCCGCGCTCAGCCTGCGCATCGCGAATATGGAGAGCACCCTCGGCATGGCGCTGGTGCGCCGCGGCGCCCGCTTCGGCGGCTTTACCGAGGAGGGCGAGATCCTGCTCGGCTGGGCCAAGCGCATCCTGTCGGAGCATGAGGCCATGCTCGCCGAACTGACCGTGGGCAGGGGAGAGGTCGCGGGCCATGTCACCCTCGGCGTCATCCCCACCGCGCTCAGCTTCGCCGCCCGCCTCGCCGCCGCCGTGCGGGCGGCGCACCCCCGTGTGGTGCCGGTGGTCCGCTCCGCCTCCGCCAGCGAGATCGCGGCGGGCCTGGCGGCGGGGCGCTTCGAGATCGGCATCTCGTATATGACCGAGGACGACGCGGGCCCCGGCGCCATGACCGTCGGCGTCTCCGCGCCCCGCCCGCTCTATGCCGAGGGGTACTTGCTGCTCGCTCCCGCGGCGCTGGTCGCCGACCGGGTCGCGGCCGGTGAGGCCAGCCTCACCTGGGCGCAGGCAGCCGCCATCCCGCTCGCGCTGCTGACGCCCGATATGCGCAACCGCCAGATCATCGACGGCGCCTTTCGCCAGGCGGGCACGCGCCCCCGGCCGGTGTTCGAGACCAATGACCTGGCGACCCTCAACGCCTTTGTTGCCAGCGGCGGCGCGGCGACCATCGCGCCGGCCTTTGCCGCCCTCGGCGACGGCACCGCGGTGGCGGAGGGGATGGTCAGCCTCACCCTCACCGAGCCGGTGCTGACCCGGCGCATCGCCGCCTTTCTGCCCGATGCGGGGTTCGAGCCGCCGGCCGTCGCCGCCGTCCTCCGCCTTGCCGAGAAAGTGGCGGTGGAGACCCGCTGATAAGCCTGGCTTATCATCGCATACTGAAACCGTCTTTGCCTTCCGGCACGCGCTCCGCATGATGAACTTTGATCTCAGTATGCGCTGCGGGAGGCACCGGGATGGCACCGCTCGACACCAAATCAGGCGTCTGGAAAGACGGCCGTGGCCGCGGCCGAGCCACGCCGAAGGGCCGGCAACTCGACGATCTGGCCCTGGCCGAGGTTCGCCGCCTGCTCGGCGACCGGCCGCGCCGCGCCGATCTCCTGATCGAGCATCTGCACCTCATCCAGGACCAGCACGGCCATATCTCCGCCGCGCATATCCGGGCGCTGGCCGAGGAGATGCGGATGGCCCAGGCGGAGGTCTATGAGGTCGCGACCTTCTACGCCCATTTCGACGTGATCGCCGAAGGCGAAGCACCGCCGCCCGCACTGACTATCCGCGTCTGCGACAGCCTGTCCTGCGAGCTTGCCGGCGCCCAACAGCTCAAGGCCGCGCTGGAGGAGGGGATGAACCCCGCCCATGTCCGCGTCCTGCGTGCGCCCTGTATGGGCCGCTGCGATACCGCACCGGTGCTGGAGATCGGGCACAACCACATCGACCACGCCACGGTCGACAAGGTCGAGGCCGCCATCGCCGCCGACGACACCCATGCGCATCTGCCCGCCTATGAGACCTTCGCGACCTATCGCGCCGAGGGCGGCTATGACCGCCTGCTGGCGCTGCGCGAGGGCGGCGATCCGGAGGCGGTGCAGGACACGATCCTGGGCGCAGGCCTGCGCGGTCTCGGCGGCGCAGGCTTCCCCTCCGGGCGCAAATGGTCCTTCGTGCGCGCCGAGGCCGGGCCGCGGTATCTGGCGGTGAATGGCGACGAGGGCGAGCCGGGGACGTTCAAGGACCGCTACTACCTCGAGCGGGTGCCGCATCTGTTCCTCGAGGGCATGCTGATCGCCGCCTGGGCGGTCGAGGCCGAGACCGCCTTCATTTACATGCGCGACGAATACCCCGCCGTGCTGGAGATCCTGCGCCGGGAGATCGGGGCGCTCGAGGCCGCGGGCATCGTCGCGCCGGGCTACATCGACCTGCGTCGCGGCGCCGGGGCCTATATCTGCGGCGAAGAAAGCGCGATGATCGAGAGCATCGAAGGCAAGCGCGGCCTGCCCCGCCACCGGCCTCCCTACGTCGCACAGGTCGGCCTCTTTGATCGCCCGACGCTGGTCCATAACATCGAGACCCTGCACTGGATCGCCCGCATCTGCCGCGAGGGGCCGGAGATCCTGTCCTCGGTCGAGAAGAACGGGCGCAAGGGCCTGCGCTCCTACTCCGTCTCCGGCAGGGTCAAGAACCCGGGCGTGCATCTGCTGCCGGCGGGCTCCACGATCCTCGACATCATCGAGGCCGCAGGCGGCATGCTGGAGGGTCACAGTTTCAAGGCCTATCAGCCTGGCGGCCCGTCCTCCGGCCTCCTGCCCGCCAGCCTCGACGATGTGCCGCTCGACTTCGACACGCTGCAGCCGCATGGCACCTTCATCGGCTCGGCCGCGGTGGTCGTCCTGTCGGATCAGGACCGCGCCCGCGACGCCGCGCTCAACATGCTGCGGTTTTTCGAGGATGAGAGCTGCGGGCAGTGCACCCCCTGCCGGGTTGGCTGCGAGAAGGCCGTCAAGCTCATGCAGGCCGACACCTGGGATCAGGGGCTGCTCGAAGACCTGTGCCAGGTCATGGGCGATGCCTCGATCTGCGGGCTGGGCCAAGCGGCGCCGAACCCGATCCGCCTGACCATGAAGCACTTCGCCGACGAGATCTGAAGATGCGCGATCTCAGGATGCGGGATCACAGGATGCGGGGCGGCTCAGAGATAGCCGAGGCGGCGCATCAGCGGCTCCAGGGTGTCGCGCAGATGCCGCGCCGGGCCGGGGTCCAGGTGATCCTGCCACTGCCCGACCGTGCCGATGTCGCCGAAGCGCTCGCCGGCCGGCCCGTCCGGCGCCTCCTCCGCCACCAGACGGTCCAGATCGGCGGCAGCCACGGTATGCGCGACCAGCGCCGCATCCACGTCGATCTGCAGCGCCTGGAGCACGCCGGTCAGCGCGGCCTCGGGCGAGGCCAGGATCTCCTCGAAGCGCAGGCTGATCACCGGGTAGCGCCGCTCGCCCGCCCAGCCGCGGACATGGCCGGTCCAATCGCCGATGGCGCGCGGCATCAGCGTCGCATTGCCCGGCAGGATCGTCGTGGGATCGGTCATCGCCGCGACCGCCGCCTCCTGCGTCAGGCCCAGCCCGCGGGCCATGCTGACGGCCACGTCGAGCGGATTGCGCGCCACATAGAGCGCGAGGCGCGTCATGCCCGGCGGGGCCAGCGCCAGCCCCTCGATCACACGGTTGGCGTTCTGCGTGGGCACCAGCGCCATCTGCGGCCCCTGGCGGGCCAGGCGCGCGATGACGCGCTGGCGGTTGTAGACCTGATCCCAAGGCGTCATCTCGGTCAGCGGACCGTCGAAGAAACGCCGATAGGCCTCGACGTTGCTGTCGAGCACGCCCAGCTCGCGGATCATCGCGGGATCGAGCGGCAGGGGATCGTCGACCAGGTAGTGCAGCAGCAGCGCGTGCAGCAGCCCCGCGCCGGAGCCCGGGTAGGACGCGATCCAGACGATCGACCGCGGCAGCGGCTCGGTCTCGCTGCCCCGCGTACCGGGTTGCTGCGCGGCCCCGTTGGCGCCGGCCTTTCCTGCGCTTGCCTGCCCCATGCCTCGCTCCCGCCGTCCATTCGAGTGCGCGGCTTCTATCGGACCACCGGCGCCGGGCGCAACCGCCAGCGGAGGGCGCCATGACCGTCATGGTGCGCCCCTACTGCGCCGCGGACCGCGAGGCGTTCCACGCCCTTTGCGCGGAGATGGAGACGCATTGGTCGGGCACTGAGGCCCCGGGGCCGGAGGTCCAGCGCAATCGCATCGACGAGGCCTTTGCGACACTCAGAGACATGCGCGTCCTGGTGGCGGAGGACGAAGGCGATCTGGTGGGGCTGCTGACCGCGCATCCCACCTGGCCCGGCGCTCACCTCACGCTCGCCTGGTGGGTCTCCGAGGTCTATGTCGCCGCCGCCGCCCGCGGCCGGGGCGTGGGCCGCGCCCTGATGCAGCGGTTCCTGGAGGAGACGCTGTCCGGCGCGCCCCAGGGGACCCGCATCGACATCGTCACCGATCACGACAACACGGCCGCCGCCGCGCTCTACCGCGCCCTTGGCGCTGCCGACAACCCAAAGCTCTTCCTGCGCTACCGCGCGCAGGCCGCCACCGCGAAGGAGACCAGCCATGCCTGACGGCACGCAGATCGAGACGATCGCCTTCACCCTCGACGGTCGCGAGGTGGAGGCCTATCCCGGCGAGACGATCTGGGCCGTCGCCAAGCGCCTCGGCAACACGATCCCGCATCTGTGTCACCGCGATGCGCCGGGCTACCGCGCCGACGGCAACTGCCGGGCCTGTGTGGTCGAGATCGAGGGGGAGCGGACGCTCGCCGCCTCCTGCGTGCGCACGCCGCGGGCGGGCATGGTGGTGAACACCGGGTCGGCGCGGGCCGAGACCTCCCGCAAGCTGGTCATGGAGCTCTTGCTCGCCGACCAGCCGGCGCGCAGCGATGCCCATGACCGCGACAGCCACCTCTGGGCCATGGCGGACCTGCAGGGCGTCGACCGCTCCCGCTTTCCGGCGCTGGAGGCGCACCGCGTGCCGCTGCGCGACGACAGCCATGTCGCCATGCGGGTTAACCTGGATAGCTGCATCCAGTGCAACCTCTGCGTCCGCGCATGCCGCGAGGTGCAGGTGAACGACGTCATCGGCATGGCCGGGCGCGGGCACGACAGCGTCATCGTCTTCGACCAGGACGACCCCATGGGCGACAGCACCTGCGTCGCCTGCGGCGAGTGCGTGCAAGCCTGCCCCACCGGCGCCCTGATGCCCGCCGCCGCGGTGGACGCCGAGGAGCGTGGATCGTCGAAGGACTACGACCGCGAGGTCAGCTCCGTCTGCCCCTATTGCGGCGTCGGCTGCCAGCTGTCGTTCAAGATCAAGAAGGATGACGCCGGCGCGGAGCGCATCGCCTGGGTCGAGGGGATCGAGGGCCCGGCCAACCAGAACCGCCTCTGCGTCAAGGGCCGCTTCGGCTTCGACTACATCCACCATCCGCACCGGCTGACGGTGCCGCTGATCCGCCGCGACGACGCGCCGGCCAAGGGCCTGAACGTCGATCCTTCGAACCCCTGGACCCACTTCCGGGAAGCCACCTGGGAGGAGGCCCTGGACCGTGCCGCCGGCGGCTTCACCCACCTGCGGGACACCCACGGCGGGCGCGCCGTGGCGGGCTTCGGCTCGGCCAAGGGCTCGAACGAGGAAGCGTACCTGTTCCAAAAGCTCATCCGCACGGGCTTTGGGCATAACAACGTCGACCACTGCACCCGGCTCTGCCACGCGTCCTCGGTGGCAGCGCTTGGCGAGAACGTGGGCTCCGGCGCCGTGACGGCGGGTTTCCGCGAGATCGAGAACGCCGACGTCGCCATCGCCATCGGCTGCAACCCGATGGAGAACCACCCCGTCGCCGCCACCTACTTCAAGCAATTCGCCAAGCGCGGCGGCAGGCTGATCCTGATGGACCCCCGCGGCCACGGGCTGGCGCGTTTCTCCAGCCACGTCCTGCAGTTCCGTCCCGGCACGGACGTCTCGATGCTGAACGCGATCATGCATGTGATCGTCGAGGAGGGGCTCTACGACCAGAACTACGTCGAGGGCTTCACTGAAGGGTTCGAGAAGCTCCGCGATCACCTGGCCGGCTTCAGCCCCGAGAAAATGGCGCCGATCTGCGGGATCGAGCCGGACGTGCTGCGCGACGTCGCCCGCACCTTCGCGGGCGCACGGGCGGGCATGATCTTCTGGGGCATGGGCGTCAGCCAGCACATCCACGGCACGGACAATGCGCGCTGCCTGATCTCGCTGGCGCTGCTGGCGGGCCATGTCGGGCGTCCCGGCACCGGGCTGCATCCGCTGCGCGGCCAGAACAACGTCCAGGGGGCCTCGGATGCGGGGCTGATCCCGCATGTCTTCCCCGACTACCAGTCGGTCAAGGAGGAGGGCCCGCGCAACCTGTTCGCCGAGATCTGGGACTACGAGCCCGATCCGACCCCCGGCCTGACGGTGGTCGAGATCGTCGACGCCATCGGGCGCGGCGAGATCAAGGGCCTCTATGTCATGGGCGAGAACCCGGCCATGTCGGACCCGGACCAGAACCACGCCCGCCACGCTCTCTCGACGCTGGAGCACTGCGTGGTGCAGGACGTCTTTCTCACTGAGACCGCGAACTTTGCCGATGTGATCCTGCCCGCCTCCGCCTGGCCGGAGAAGAACGGCACCGTCACCAACACCAACCGCGAAGTGCAGATGGGCCGTCAGGCGCTGCTGCCGCCGGGTGCGGCGCAGGAGGATTGGTGGATCATCGTCGAGCTTGCCCGTCGCCTCGGCCTCGACTGGTCCTATGCGCATCCCTCCGAGGTCTTCGGCGAGATGAAGCGGGGCATGAAGAGCCTCGACAACATCACCTGGGACCGGTTGGCGGGTGAGAACGCCGTGCAGTACCCCTGCCACGGCCCCGACCAGCCGGGCGAGAGCGTGGTCTTCGGCGACGGCTTCCCCCGCGCGGGCGGGCGGGCCAAGTTCACCCCCGCCGAGATCATCGCCCCGGCCGAGGCGACGGATGAGGCCTATCCCTTCATCCTGACCACGGGCCGCCAGCTCGAGCATTGGCACACGGGCTCGATGACCCGCCGCGCTACGGTGCTCGACCGGGTGGAGCCCGAGGCGAATGCCTCACTGCATCCCAAGACCCTGCGCAAGCTGGGCGTCGCCCCCGGGGAGATGCTGCGGATCGAAACCCGCCGCGGCGGCATCGAGATCATGGCCCGCGCCGACCGCGCGGTGGCCGAGGACATGGTCTTCGTCCCCTTCGCCTACGTGGAGGCGGCGGCGAACATGCTGACGAACCCCCAACTCGACCCGTACGGCAAGATCCCGGAGTTCAAGTTCTCCGCCTGCCGCGTCACCCCCGTCCCCACCCCCACTGTGGCGGCGGAGTAAGCGCCCAGGGCCCGGTCGCCCAAGGCCCGGCTGCTCTGTGCTCGGCCGCTCAGGCGGCCGGCGCTTCCCGCAGCGGCATCTGTCCGGTCAGGATCGGGGCCATGTCGTCAACGAAGCGGGCCTCGTCGATGTAGGCGCGGGCGCGCTCGAAGGCGGTGCGGGCGATGCGCACCCGGCGCTCTGGGTCGTCGAGCAGGGCCTCGATCGTCTCCTCGAGATCCGAGAGGTCCCAGCGGCAGGCCACATAGGTCTCCCCGTCGACATAGAGGTCGGGCAGGGTGTCCAGGTGGCTCATGTCCTGTTTCACCAGCACCGCGCCGGTGGCAAAGGCCTCCATGTCGCGCCAGCAGAGCTCGCCGAAGCCGAAGGGGCTGAGCACGATCTTCGCGCCGTAGAGCTCCTCCATGAAGACCTTCCAGGACACCCCGCGCCCCTCGGCCATCCGCAGCCCGGGTCGGCGCGCCATGATCGCGCGGCTGCGGCTCAGCCACTCCTCGCGCATCTCGCGGTACCAGGGCGAGCCCTTGACGCCCAGGCGGATGTGCAGATCGATCGGGCGCGCCTGCCCCGCCTCGATCGGCATGGGCCGCCCGGCGAACAGCGGCAACAGGGTCGGGGCCATCAGGAAGCCGGGCGAGACGTTGAGCTTGGGCAGCATGCTGCGCGGCGCCTGCCAATCGACGGGCGTCCCCTCCAGCCCGTAGTGGCGCACGTAGAAATCGGTGAGGTTCGTGTCCTCCAGGAACGTCCGGAACCACTGCTCGGGGTCGCGGAAGAGCGACTTCTTGTGGAAGCTGTCGATCCAGGGGTCGAGCCAGGCGCCCTGGCGCAGGTCGGTATGCGCGCTGGGGTCGAAATAGGCGATATGGGCCTCCGGGGTCGCTGCGCGCAGCCGCTCCAGGATCGCGCCGCCCTCCGCCGCGGCCGTAGTCCACCAAAGCTGTGCGATGACCGTGTCCGCCCCGGCCAGGGGCGCGGCACCGGCCCGCAGGGCATCCATCGAGACCAGCCGCAGCACCGTGCCGTAGCGGCGCTCGATCTCGGCGGCGTAGTGCAGAAAGGGGTAGATCTGCGCAAAGGCGATGCGGTTGGGCTCGTAGTAGATCGCCACCCGCCGCGCCGCGCGCCTGGGAAAGGGCCGGGCCAGATAGCGCCGCCGCGGCAGACCTAGCCGCGACGACAGCAGATACCGGTCCAGGGTGCGGGTGATGGGGAACACGGCAGTCTCCGGTCGCAGCGGGGCGAATCGCCCGCCGCGACGCTAGCCCACCACGACCAGGCGGCGAGCGTCTTTCGTAGGGTCAGTTGAAGGGCGTGTCCGCCTGGGCCACTGCGGCCCCGATCTTCGACAGGATCTCCGGATCGCTGCCGAGCGTGACGGCAAGCACCGATCCCAGACCCGCCACGAAGAGCACGACCACCGCGATCGCCGCCATGCGCCGACGTTTGCCCGCGAGCAGCGCCTCGATCTCTGCCTCCTCGTCGTCGGCCGAGGCCTTCGGCTTCTTCTTGCCGCCGATGATCTCCGTGCCGTCGGCCATGCGCATGGGCCCGGTCGGCTGCTCCATATAGGCGACGGGCCGGTGATCCACGGGCACGGCGCTGCTGGCGGTCTCGAGGAAGGCATTGACGTTGAAGCCGCTGCGCCCGGTCTTGCGCGACTTCAGCTGGCGCAGCGCAAAGGCAAGAAGCGCCAGTGCCTCCTCCCGCTCCGCCGCGTCGCAGGCCGGAAAGGCCCCCTCGGGCGCGCCGCTGTCGTAGTGGCCCCAGCGGAACCCGGCGGTGGCGAAGGCCTCGCGGATCGGCTCCGGCGCCTTCGAGAGTGCAAGCGCCGTCGCCTCCTCGCGGAACATGATCGGCCGCTGCCGCCCAGCGTCACCCACGCGCCCGGCAAAGGCACTGAGGCGCTGCTGCAGCGGGTCATCGCCATCGGCGAGCTTGCTCTGCGGCACCAGATCGAAGTCGTAATTCAGGATCGGCATGGCGCTCCCCCTCCTGCCCATACGTCAGATTACCCGCGACTTTGGCAGCAGCGTGGCGGGCCGTGCGGTTGACAACCTCGTCCGGGCGGGGAGGGTCGAGCGGGGGCCCGGCAGGGCCATCAGACACGCAACCAGCCGACCGCCGCCGGAGATCCCATGAAATCGCTGCACGTAGGCTCCGCGATGATCGACATCATCTGCATCGTCGAGGCGCAGAACATCGAACGCATGAGCTTCTCGAACGATGCCAAGTCCTTCCTGATGTTGGAGGCCGGGCGCAAGCTGCCCGCCCAGTCGATCTCGACCCATGTGGGCGGGGGCGCCTGCAATACCGCCGTGGCCCTCGCCCGGCGGGGCTGGGAGGCGGCGGTGATCGCGCGGGTGGGCGACGACCTGAACGCGGGCGCAGTGCGCGAACACCTGGCGGCGGAGGGTGTGGGCGCCGATTATCTCGCCACCGCGCCGGAGGCTGCGACGGGCACCGCCGTCATGGTCGCCAGCCATGACCGCAACGCCTCGATCTTCGTGCACCGCGGGGCGAACGAGGGGATCGGCGAGGGCGATCTGCCCGCCGCGGCCTTCGAGGGGCGCGACCTGGTGCATATCGCGCCGCTCTCCTCGCATTCGGCGGATATGTTCGGCGCCATCGCGGCGCGGGGACGGGCGGCAGGGGCGCGGGTGTCGGCCAATCCCGGCATTCGGCACCTGACCTCCCGCACGGCGGCGTTTCTCGAGGCCTTGGCGGATGTCGACCAGCTCTCGATCAACCGGGTGGAGGCGGAGGCGCTGGTCCCCGCGATCTGCGCGCAAACCGGCGAGGTCGCGGACAGTCTGCCCTCGGACGAGGCGCCCGCACTCCTGACCCGGGGGCTCTCGGGCGGGGGGTTTCAGATCGGGCTCTTGCGCTTTCTCGCCGCCCTGCGCGAGGCGGGACCGGATCACGTGGTGCTGACCGACGGCACCGACGGGGCCTGGCTTGCAGCGCCGGAGGGGGTGTTCTGGCGCCCCTCCCTGCCAGCCAAGGTCGCGGGCACCGCCGGGGCCGGCGATGCCTTCACCGCCACCCTCGCCGCCGCCCTGGCCGAAGGGGCCCCGCCGCCCGAGGCCATGCTGCAGGCGGGCGCCAACGCCGCCTCCGTCGTCAGCGTCGTCGACACCACCGAGGGGTTGCTGGGCCGCGAGGCCCTGCAGGCCGCCCTCGCCGAGGCCACCCACACCCCCCTCTTCCGCGCCGCTTGAGATAAGCGGCATCCGGCGCGCAGCGCCGGATAAGTCGTCCGGGAGCGCTCGGCGGCAGCCTCGCAGCGAACTCGGGGCTGTGCTGCGGGAGCAGGTCCAGGCGCTCCCGAAAGAGCATCCGGCGCCGCGCGCCGGATTCCGCTTGGTCAGACGACCCGCAGATAGGCGTCGTATTCGATGTCGGGGACGCGGCCCATGAGGGTGGTGCGCTCCTGGCGCTTCATCGCGCCATAGACCCGCTGGAACTCGGCACCCAGCCAGTCGGTGACGAAGGGCGAGGTGGCGAAGGCCTGCTCGGCCATGGCCCAGGAGAGCGGCAGGGCCCCGCCCTCGCCGAGGCCGGGCTCGCGCCTGCGTGGCGGATCGGCCGGCTGGGCGCCGCGTTCGATCCCGTCCAGCGCCCCCGCCAGGACCGCTGCGGCCAGCAGGTAGGGGTTGGCATCGGCCCCGGCCAAGCGCGCCTCCAGCCGTGCTGCGGGCCCGGTCCATTCGGGCACCCGCACGGCGACGCCGCGGTTGTCGAGCCCCCAGGCCGCCACCATGGGCGCGTAGGAGCCGGGCTGGAACCGCCGGTAGCTGTTCAGATGCGGCGCATGCAGCAGCATGGTCGGCGCGAGGCTCTCGAGCACGCCGGCCACGGCCCGACGAAGCGGCGCGCCCGGCCCGCCGGCCTCCCCCTCGGCAAAGACCGACGCGCCGGTGCGGTCGGTGAGGCTGAGGTGCAGGTGCTGCCCGCTGCCGGCCATATCGCCGAAAGGCTTGGCCATGAAGCTCGCGTCGAGCCCCGCGCCGCGTGCCACGCCGCGCACCGCGCGCTTGAGCGCCACGATGTGATCGCAGGCCGACAGCGCATCGCCCTGATGCGCGAGGTTGATCTCGAACTGCCCCGGCCCGAACTCGCAGATGGCCGTCTCCGCCGGCGCGCCCAGGGCCCGGGCGGCCGCGCCGATCTCGCCCAGGACCGGCTCGAAGGCGCGCATCACCTCCATGTCGTAGACCTGTGCCCGCGCCAGACGGCCCCCCGCCAAGGGGTTCATGGGCGGCAGCGGCGCCTCCCGGTCGATCAGGTAGAACTCGAGCTCCAACGCCATAATGGGGCGCAGCCCCATGCCCTCGGCCCGCTTCAGCACGCGCGCCAGCACGCCGCGCGGGTCGATCTCGGCGGTCGCCGTCCCGGTCTCGTCGGACAGCATGCACTGCACCTGCACCGCCGGGCGCCCGGCCCAGAGCATGGGTGCGATGCTCGCCTCGATGGGAATCATGATCCCGTCGGGATCGCCGCGCTCGATCGCCAGCCCCGCCTCCGGCACATCGACCGAGAAGATATCGAGCGCGAGCGTCGAGACCGGCAGGCGCATCTTACCCTGGCCCAGCTTCTCCAGCATCTCGATGGGCACCAGCTTGCCGCGCACCACGCCGTTGAGGTCGGCGACATAGACCTCCGCGACCTCCGCCTGGGGATAGGCCGCGCGCATCGCCGCCAGGCGCTCGGCGAAGCCGGGGGCCGCGTCCTTCATGGCGCCACCCCGCCGCCTGCGAACCCGCGCGCTTCGGCATAGAGGCAGGTGAGCGCCAGGGCGACCGAGGCGCCGGCGAGCGCGGTGATCTCGGCATGGTCGTAGGGCGGCGAGACCTCGACCACATCCATGCCCACCAGGTTGACCGGCGCGCCGCCTGCACTCCCTAGGCCGCGGATGATCTCCATCGCCTGGTGCGTCGTGAGCCCACCGACCACCGGCGTGCCGGTGCCGGGCGCATAGGCGGGGTCGAGCCCGTCGATGTCGAAGGTCAGGTAGCAGGGGTTGTCGCCCACCACCGCGCGGATGTGCGCAACCGTCTCCGCGATCGGCGCAGCATGCACCGCCCGGGCATCCCGCACCACGAAATCGGAGGGGTCGGTATAGGTTGTGCGGATCCCCACCTGGATCGAGCGCTTGGGGTCCACCAACCCCTCCCGCGCGGCGTGGTAGAACATGGTGCCGTGGTCGATCCGCCCGTCCTCGTCGATCGCCGTGTCGCAATGGGCGTCGATCTGGATCAGGCTGAGGCCCGCCCCGTGCTTCGCCGCATGCGCCTTGAGGCTGGGATAGGTCGTGAAATGGTCGCCGCCGAGGGCCAGCACCCCGGCGCCCTGAGCGATGACACTGCCAAGGGCCGCCTCGATCTCAGCCGGCACCCGCTCGGGGTGGCCGAAATCGAAGTCGATATCGCCCCAGTCGGCCACCTTCATCACCGCAAAGGGGTCGAAGGGCGAGGGCCAGGCGTGGCTCCAGGAAAGCTGGGTCGAGGCCTGCCGGATCGCCCGGGGCCCAAAGCGCGTGCCGGGGCGATTGGACACCGCGGTGTCGAAGGGCACGCCGACCACCGCCAGGTCGATCCCCGCCAGATCGCGCCGGTACTGCCGGCGGCAGAAGCTGGTGGCGCCCGAGTACATCTGCTCGTCGTGCGTCACCGCCCCCGGCCCCTCGGCCAGAAAGGCGTAGTCCTTGCGATAGCGCGGCTCGTCCACCGGTCGTCCCCTGATGCTGCGGGCCCACCTCAGCCCCGGCGATGGGCCGCGCGCAAGCCCTATTGCCCGCGCTCGGCCCCTCTGCCACCACTGCGGGGCCGCCCTGCAACCCCTCGAGGCCCGGATGACCACGCCGCTCAACCTGCGCCCCACCGCCGACTATCAGGCGATGGACGCCGCGCACCATTGGCACCCCTTCAGCGACACCGCCGCCCTCAACGCCAAGGGGTCGCGGGTCATCGTCTCGGCCGACGGCTGCTGGCTGACCGATAGCGAGGGGCGCAAGATCCTTGACGGCATGGCCGGCCTCTGGTGCGTCGCCGTCGGCTATGGGCGCGAGGAGATCGTGGAGGCGGTGGCCCGCCAGATGCGCGCGCTGCCCTACTACAACACCTTCTTCCAATGCACCCACCCGGCGGCGGCCGAGTTCGCCGAGGCACTGACCGAGGTCGCCCCCGATCACATGAACCGGGTCTTCTTCGCCAACTCCGGCAGCGAGGGGAACGACACCGCCTTCCGCCTCGCCCGCGTCTATTGGGATGTGATGGGCCAGCCGGCGAAGAAGAAGTTCATCGCCCGCCAGAATGCCTATCACGGCTCCACGGTCGTGGGCGCCTCGCTCGGCGGCATGGGGGTGATGCACGCCCAATCGGGCCTGCCGATCCCCGACGTGGTCCATATCCCACAGCCCTATTGGTTCGGCGACGGCATCCCCTCGGGCCTCAGCCCCGCGGCTTTTGGCAGGGCCTGTGCGCGGGCGCTGGAGGATGCGATCCTGCGCGAGGGGCCCGAGACCGTGGCCGCCTTCATCGGCGAGCCCATCCAGGGCGCGGGCGGCGTGGTCATCCCGCCCGACAGCTATTGGCCCGAGATCGAACGGATCTGCCGCAAGTACGACATCCTGATCGTGGCGGACGAGGTAATCTGCGGCTTCGGGCGCACCGGCAATTGGTGGGGTCACCAGACCTATGGCTTCACCCCCGACCTGATGACGATCGCGAAGGGCATGACCTCCGGCTATGTGCCCATGGGGGGCGTGCTGATCTCCGACCGTGTCGCGGGCCCGGTGATGGAGAGGGCCGGCGAGTTCTTCCACGGCTACACCTACAGCGGCCACCCGGCTGCCTGCGCCGCGGGCCTCGCGAACCTGCGCATTCTGCAGGAAGAGCGGCTTGTCGAGCGCGTGGCCGAGGACATCGGCCCCTACCTCCAGGCCAAATGGGCGTCGCTCGCCGATCACCCGCTGGTGGGCGAGGCGCGCATGACCGGCCTGGTGGGCGCCGCCGAGATCGTCCAGAGCAAGGAGGCCCGGCTGCGCTTCGATCAACGCTTCGAGGCGGGAAGCCGCTGCCGCGACCTGTCGGTGGAGAACGGCCTGGTGATGCGCGCCGTGGGCGACACCATGATCATCTCGCCGCCCCTGGTCATCAGCCACGAGGAGTGCGACCTGCTGGTCGAGCGCGCCCGCCAGGCCTTTGACATGCTCGCCGATGTGGCGCTGCGCGAGGGACATCTCTGAGCGGCCCACCAAAAGGAGAACCACGATGACCAAACCCGTCCTCTACGGCTTCGACGGCTCGACCTTCGTGCGCAGCGTCCGCATGGTCCTGCGCGACAAAGGCATCGACTACGACCAGGTGCCGCTCAACGTGTTAGAGGGCGAGCCGCTGACGCCGGAGCACCGGACGCGTCATCCCTTCGGCAAGGTCCCGGTGCTCGAGATCGACGGCATGACCCTGCTGGAGACCGATGCGATCTGCCGCTACCTGGAGGCGACGCATCCCGCGCCCTCCCTGGTGCCCGACGACCCCAAGGACCGGGCGCGGATGAACATGGTGATCAGCCTGGTCAACAGCTACGGCTATGGCGCCTGCATCGGCGCGGTGGGTTATCACCTGTTCCCCGACTTCCTGGGCAACCCCGACGAGGCCGCCTATGCCGAGATGCTGGCCCGGGCGGCGACCTTCCTGGGTCTGGTCATGAAGATCCGGGGCGAGGCACCCTGGCTCGCCGGCACCGCCCCTTCGCTGGCCGACTACTTCCTGGGCCCTGTCGTGTTCTACATCGCGATCAGCCCGGTGGCGGGCGAACTCCTGGCGGTACCGGGCGTGCAGGACTGGTGGGACCGCATGAGCGTGCACGAGACCTTCAAGGCGACCGAGCCGGACCTCGGCTAAGCGCGGATCGCGGCTGACGGGCGGGCGGGCGGGCAGCTTGGGCTATCTGACGGCGAACGATACGCCGGGGCGCCACGCCCCTTCCTGGTACGCGGCGACGGCGCATGCGGCGCCCGACCATCCCGCCCTCGCGGGTGCGGTCGCGGCCGATGTCTGCGTGGTGGGCGGCGGCTTCGCCGGGCTCTCCGCGGCCTTGCACCTGGCCGAGCGCGGCTATCGCGTGGTGCTGCTGGAGGCGAACCGCATCGGCTGGGGCGCCTCGGGCCGCAACGGCGGTCAGCTCGGTGTAGGTCCCCGCGCCGACATCCACGACTACGAGCGCCTGGTGGGCAAGGACGACGCCCGCAAGGTCTGGAACCTGTCGGTCGAGGCCACCGCCTTGGTGCGCAGTTTGATCGCCCGCCACGACATCGACTGCGCTTTGGCCCCAGGCGTGCTGGAGGTCGCCTGGAAAAGGTCCCATGGCGCCGACCTGGCGGCGTATGCCGAGTACTTGGCAGCGCGCTACGACTACACCGCCACCGAAGTCCTGGACCGGGCCGCCGTCCGTGATCGGCTGCCCACCGACCGGTATCATGGCGGGTTGTTGTTGCGCGAGGCCGGGCACCTGCACCCGCTCAACTACGCCCTAGGCCTGGCCCGCGCCGCGTCGCGCGCTGGCGCTCTGCTGCATGAGCGGACGCGGGTGACCGCCGTCCAGCCGGGGCGCGTTGAAACGACCGACGGCACCGTCACGGCGCCCCAGGTCGTTCTGGCCATGAATGGCTATCTCGACGGGCTGGTGCCCGCTGTCGCGCGCCGCTCGATGCCCATCAACAACTACGTCATCGCGACCGAGCCCTTGGCGCCGGAGCGCGCGGCGGCGCTGATCAAGGGCGGCATGGCGGTGGCCGACACCAAATTCGTGCTCGACTACTATCGCCTGACGCCAGATCACCGGCTGCTCTGGGGCGGGGGCGAGAGCTATGGCACGCGGTTTCCGCGGGACATCGCGGGCTTGGTGCGGCGCAAGATGCTCCGGATCTTCCCTCAACTCGCCGATCTCGCGGTGACGCACGCCTGGGGCGGCACGCTGGCGATCACTATCACCCGCTTCCCCGCGTTTCAGCGGCTCGAGGGCGGCATCTTCTCGGTCTCCGGCTGGTCCGGCTCGGGCGTCCATATGGCGAGCTTCGGCGGCTTCTTGGCGGCGGAGGCGGTGGCGGGCACCGCCGAGCGCTTCGACGTCATGGCCCGCGTGCCGGTGCCGGCCTTCCCCGGCGGCCGCTGGTTCCGCGCCCCCCTTCTCGCCGCCGCCATGACCTGGTACGGCCTCCGCGATCAGCTGTGAGCACGGCCGGGCTTGCCGAAGGACAGCGGAAGGCGAGAGAGGGGCCTTTAGGCGCCGAAGGCCCCTTCCAGGCACCCCAGACCAGACCCCAGCCAGATGGCCCGGACCGGAAGCCCCAGCCGCCGGCCCGCCCTAGACGTAGGATATCGGTGCGCCATGAAACGTACCTCAAGATCGCCGTCGCGATCTGCCACCCGGCGCAGTAGGGGAGCCATTCGAGATCCGGTTCTGACACCGGCAATCGTGTCGATCGGCGACGGAGGAGCGAGGGTTCATCGGGCCTTAAGGCTGCCACGGCACCCTCGCTTTCAGGGCGGGCCGGCGGCCAGGGCTTCGATAGGCGCGGCCACCAGCATGCGATGTGCCGACCACCCTGCCCGCGCAGAAGAGCGGACAGGGTGTCTCGGGTGGGCCGGGATCAGCCCTCGACGCCGCCGGTCTCGTAGGCGAAGACCGCGGCGTTGGCCTGGGTCAGCACCACGTTGTTCACCCAGGCGACGGCCGAGATCGCCGCGGCATCCGGCGTCGCGCCGCCGGCGACGGCCGTCACGTAGGGGCGCATCTCACGCCAGGCGTCGCCGACCGAGTTCAGCAGCGCGAGGCGGCGCACGTCCGTCTCCGCCGGCAGGCCGAAGGCATCGACGCCCTCGATCAGCGCCTCCAGCGAGTTGTCGAACAGGGTCACGGCCTCCGACAGCGCAGCCCGGCGCTCAGGCGTCGCTTCGCCCGCGGCGATCAGGCAATAGTCCTTGGCGATGCGCTGCGACATCAGCCGCTGGCGGCTGGCCAGGTCGATCCGCACCGACAGCGCCAGCGGCACGCCCTTGTCCGCGCCATAGGTGCGCGCCGTGCGCTGCGACAGCGCCTCGGTCACCGCCGTGGCAGAGGCCGTGTCGCGCATCAGCGCTTCGAGGGCCTGCGCGCTGATATCCCCGTCTCCGTTCGACAGCGCCGCACTGCGCGCCATCCAGCGCCCCGCGTCGCGGTCCACGGCATCGAGCGCCTGCAGCAGGTTCGGATGCGTCTCGGCGACCAGACCCAGCGCCGAGTTGCCCTTGCGCATACCTCGGTGCGTCTGCTCGAACAGCCCATGCGCGCCGCGCAGATACTGCATCTGCGCCGAGGGGTTCACGCCGAGATGGGCAAAACAGGCGGCCTTGGCGATCTGCTCGGCCAGCATCGGCTGCAGCGCGGCCAGGTTCACATGGCGCTTGGCGGTCGCAGGATCCACGTCAGGTCCGGCGGCATCGACCGCGCCAGGGGCGCCGAAAGCGGTGACCGCACCGAGGGCGAGCGCACCGGCAAGCCGCGACGCAGCCGGAAAGAGGGCAAACTTCATTAGACACTTCTCCCTATGGCAATGAGCAGCGGCTGCTGCAGCGCAACACCCTTGCGACGCCTCTGGGGCGATTCGATGACGCAACGGGAGAGCGTGGCGCACAACCCAGAGCAGAGACCGACATGCACGGGGCCGATCCTGCACCACGGCAATCCCCAAAGGTTTCAGAGCCTTACTTTTGCGCCCCGCTGCGCTGGCCATGCCGGAGCCATCGTTAACGGAGCAGGGCGCCGGTGCCGTCAGATTGTGGCTTCGTAGAGCTCGGTCGCGGCCTCAATCGCCTCGATCAGACTGCTGGATTGGTCACCCACCACCGTGAGCGCGGCAACATCCAGCGTGGCTCCCTGCATCACCGGCTCCACCGTGGCCTTGAAGGTGGCCCATTCGCCCTCGACCGATGCCCAGGCCCCTGCCAGGGCGGGCTTCGGCGCCTGGATGCCGAGCGGCGCAAACCCGTTCTTGAGCGCCATGAGCGTGTTTTCGAACTGGGCGACCAGTTCCGGCATCTTCTTGCGCATGCGCGCAGCATCGACGTCGGCGGTGATGTAGCAGGCTTCCTTGGCGATGCGCTGGGTCAGGGTCGTCTGGCGCACCGCAAGCTTGGTGGCCACCGCCACATGCAGCGGCAAGGTCCCATTCGCATAGGCCCGCTCCAGTTCGACGACCACCGCATCGAACCGCGCCAGGATCGGCATATCGGCCTCGTTCATCGCCCGAAGCATCGCCTTGTCGGCAGTGCCGCTGGCCAGGACGGTGGCGGCCATATCGGCGAAGGGCAGCCACAGCGTGTTCGCCGCGCGGAGCGCCGCGATGACCTCGCCATCCTCCTCCCGCAGCAGACCGCGCACAGGATCACCGTACTGGACGCCGCGGATGACCGCCTCAATCTCCTCGATGTCGTAAGCGATCTTCGCGAGGTAGTGCGCCGGCTTGATCCCCAGGTGAACGAGGCAGGCGTCCTTGACGATGTCTTCGACCAGGGTCCGCTCCCGCGCGATCAGCTTGATCTTTCGTTCTGCCGAGATCTTGAGGGCGGGATCGCCTCCATCCGCGAGAGCATTGATGGAGACGAAGGCGCCTGAAGCACCCAAAGCGGTCAGAAATGCACGTTTTGTCAGCATCAATTCATCCTCCGATTAAAGCGACGGCATCGCCATGACCGGAGAAGGACCGCTAATCATGAGCGCGATCAGCCCGCACCGTGTTTAGATTAAGGCAAATAACATAGACGCACTTACTGCGCCCTGAAAAATAAACTCCAGGGTTGCAAACCTAAGTAGCAGTAATTATCGGCAAGCTCAGCTAATGGAATCTCTCGCTTCTGAGACCCATGTCCACACCCGCTGCGGCGTCGCCGGCATGTCGACGTGCGTCACCCCTTCGTCCCAAAGGGCGTCAAGAAGCGCGTTCACCACGGCGGCACAGGCCCCCACGGTGCCGGCCTCGCCACAGCCCTTCATGCCGATGTCGTTCGCGGTGGAGGGGGTGCCCTCATGATGGAACGGCATATAGGGGACGTCCGCCGCGCGGGGCATGGCGTAGTCCATGAAGGTCGCCGACAGGAGCTGCCCGTCGCTGTCGTAAACGGTGTTCTCGCAGAGCGCCTGGCCGATACCCTGGACCACGCCGCCATGGACCTGCCCCTCCGCCAGCATGGGGTTCATGAGCCGGCCGAAATCGTCGACGACGCAATAGTCGACCACCAGGGTGTGGCCGGTGTCGGGATCGACCTCGACCTCGGCGATATGGCAGCCGTTGGGGAAGCTACGCCCGGGCACGGTGGTCTTGGTCCGCTGGCTGAGGAACTCGACCCGCCCCTCCCGCCGGGCCTTCTCGGCCAGCGCCATCAGATCGACCGCCTTGTCGGTGCCCGCCACGCGCCAGGCGCCATCGACGAACTCCAGGTCGGCTGCGGCGGCCTCCAGCTCCTCCTCCGCCAGCGGCTTCATCTTCTCGATCAGATCGTCCGCCGCGCCGAACACCGCCGTGCCCTGCATGGTGACCGAGCGGGAGCCGCCCGTGCCGCCGCCCTTGGCGATGCGATCACTGTCACCCTGCACGAAGCGGATCTTGTCGAAGTGGATGCCGGCGCGCTCGTGCAGGAACTGCGCGAACACGGTCTCATGCCCCTGCCCGGCCGACTGCGTGCCGACCAGCAGGTCGACCATCCCGTCCTCGGCGAAGATGATCTCGGCCCGCTCGTCCTGATCACCCAGGATCGACTCGATGTAGTAGCAAAGCCCCCGGCCCCGTAGCTTGCCAGCCGCCGCGCTCTCGGCCTTGCGCGCCTCGAACCCGGCCCAGTCGGCCTTGTCGATCGCCGTATCCAGCACCTTGTTGAAATCGCCCACGTCATAGGTCTCGTTGACGATGGTCTGATAGGGGAACTGCTCGGGCTTGATGAAGTTGATCCGCCGCAGCTCCAGCGGATCGACCTCCAGCACCCGGGCGCATTGGTCCATCAGCCGCTCAAGCTGATACTGCGCCTCCGGCCGCCCGGCGCCGCGATAGGCATCTGTCGGTGCGGTATTGGTAAATACCCCTTTTACCCCGTACCAGGCGGTCTGGATGTCGTAGACCCCGGTCAACACCCGGCTCGCCAGGTCCGACGCCATATAGACACCATAGAGCGAGAGATAGGCGCCGAGGTTGTTCACCACCTCGATCTTCATCGCCGTGATGCGGTGGTTCGCATCGAAGCCCGCCACCATCTTGGTCACATGATCGCGGCCCATGGCATCGGACAGGATGCTCTCGGTGCGCTCGCCGATCCACTGCACGGGCTGGCCAAGCATGATGGACGCCTGGGCAATGCAGAAGTGCTCAGGATAGTTGAAGGCCTTCATCCCGAAACCGCCGCCCACGTCGGGGGTCAGCACGCGGATCTTCTCCTCGTCCAGACCCAGGTGGCTGGCGATGCCGCCCTTCATGTCCCAGACGCCCTGGCCGTTGTACTCCATGGTCAGGCGCTCGCCGTCCCAGCTCGCGATACCGCCGCGCGTCTCCATGGGGTTGGCGACGACGCGGTTGTTGACGAGCTCGAGCTCCACCGTCCGGTGCGCGGCAGCCAGCGCCGCGTCGGTCGCCGCCTCGTCGCCGATGCCCCAGTCATAGCAGAGGTTGCCCGGCGCCTCCGCCTGCACCAGGGGCTGGTCGGGCGCCAGTGCCAGGTCCGTCTCCACCACCGCCGGCAGGATGTCGTAGTCGACCTCGATCAGCTCCGCCGCGTCCTTCGCGATGGCCAGCGTGTCGGCGACGATACAGGCAACGGGCTCGCCAACATAGCGCACCCGGTCCACCGCCAGGATCGGCCGGGGCGGTCGGGCCGACATGGTGCCGTCGCGATTGGCGATCTGGCCGCCCTCCATGTCGTTCTTCACCCCTGGCGCCGCGTCCAGGTCGGCGGCGGTCAGGACCAGATGCACCCCCGGATGCGCCTTGGCGGCCGAGACATCGAGGGCGGTGATATCCGCATGGCCCACGGGGCTGCGCAGCACAAAGGCGCGCAGCATGCCCGGCATCCTCACATCCTCGACATAGCGGCCACGCCCGGTGAGGAAGCGATCATCCTCGACCCGGCGCACGGACTGGCTGGTGGCGAATTTGCTCTCGGCGGACATGCTCGGCTCCTCTTGCGTCCCCTGGGCGCGACGTTCGCCGGGGAACCTAGGTGGTCGTCGGGCGGGAGAAAGCGCTACGAGCGGCGTCATTTTGCCCGTGACCGTCAAAGCCTGAGTCGCAGCGCAGGCCGTGGGATGATTTGTGTGATTCCCAGCAAAATCGCCGGTGCCCGCCCAGAATTCCCGCCAAATTTGGCAAGAGCTGTCTTTCTCTCAGAATGAAACATCGGAATTCTAAGATATGGGACAACTCTGAGCCGCGGTCTCGTCAGGCAACGTATCGGAGTTAGACGATCTCTCAACCATCGAATGAAACTAAAGGCGATGCTTGGGCAGCCCGCCGGCGAACAAAAATGACCGTTAGCTGTGTCGTACGACACGCCTAGACGAGGATTTTGCTTGATGTGCTGCTCTGACGTTGCGCCCCACCGTGCTGACAGACCGTCGCCGACCCCTGACCCGCGCTGCCCCCTTCGGCGGCGAGGCGAACGGGCCCTGGCGCACGGCGCTGACGACGGCCCCGGCGACCGCCGCTCCTTCGCGTCGGACGAGGGCGGCGCCATCATCATGTTCGTGCTGGTTCTCTTCCTGATCATCGCCGTGATCGCCGGGATGGCCATCGACCTCGCCCGGCACGAGACTGCGCGGGCTGACCTGCAGAACGCCCTCGACCGGGGGGTGCTGGCGGCGGCCAACTATGCCAACACGGTGCCGGACAAGGCCGCGGCGACCCGGGTGATCCAGGACTACATGATCTCGCGCCAGCAGCGGAACACCGCGGTCAACATCGATGTCACCAACACCCCGATCGAAGGCGGGCGCGAGGTGCGCGCCGAGGCCGACCTGGGGCTAGACACGATCTTCCTGAACGCGATGGGACTCGATTCCCTCAAGGTGCCGGCAGTCTCGGGCGCCGCGGAAGCCTTTGGGATCACCGAGGTCGTCCTCGTGCTCGACGTCTCGGGCTCGATGGACGGCGACAGCTCGTTCCAGACAGGCCAGACCAAGCTCGACGACCTCAAGACCGCCGCGAAGCAGTTCGTCGACGTGGTCTTCACCGGCTCGACCGGGGATCAGATGCTGATCTCCGTGGTGCCCTACTCGGCCCAGGTCGCCCTGCCCGACGATTTGGCCGCGCTCTTCACCATCGACCGCCACCACACCTTCAGCAACTGCATCGACTACGCCTCGCTCGACTACGGCCAGCTCGCGCTCTCGCGCACCGCAGCGCTGGATCAGCACGAGCACTACATCACCCGGACCGAGGACTATGAGGTGGTGATCACCACCACCGAACTGCAGGAGGTCGTGACCGAGGTCGAGCGCACCGAGACCTATATGAAGGAGGAGCGCGTCCTGGTCGGCTACTGGCGCTTCTTCGGCTTCCTGATCCCGATCTACCAGACCATCGAGGTGCCGGCGACGCGCACCGTCATCGACACCGTGACCACCTTCGAGGAGGTGGAGGTCACCCGCGTCGAGACCCGCACCCGCGCGATCCACGGCTGCCCGGGCACAAACAACGCGGTGCTCGCCTATTCGAACGATCCCACCGAGCTGAAGGACAAGATCGACGCCCTGACGCCGCAGAACTGGACCGCGTCGTCGGTCGGGATGAAATGGGCGGGCACGCTGCTCGACCCGATCATGCGCGACTACGTCACCGCCAAGGTCGATGCCACGACGCTGTCCGCCGAGTTCGCCGGCTGGCCGCGGGGCTGGAACACCAGCAATGGGCGCAAGGTCGTGATCCTGATGACCGATGGCGTGAACACCGTTCAACAGCGCCCGCGCAGCGGCAACTACATCTACCCGGGCCTCGACGCCGAGGGGAATGCGATCAACTACGGCGGCCAAAGCGGCCTGCTGCCCGCCGATTTCGCCGATCTCGACGCCTATCTCGCGGAGCAGGATCTCGACTGGAACCAGCGTGACCGCCGGCTGAGCACCATCCTGGACGACCGCTACGACATCCAGGACGGCCAGACCTACGGCGTCGCCGATGCGGACCTCCTCAGCATGTGCGATCAGATCAAGGCGCAGAGTGCGACGCTGATCTACACCATCGGCTTCGAGGTCGATCTGGACACCGACGAGGGCAAGCACGTCGACGAGGTGCTGCGGGACTGCGCGAGCCGGGTCACCAACCACTATATGGTGAGCGACATCGACATCGTCTCGGCCTTCGGCAACATCGGCGCCGAGCTGCGCAAGCTCAAGCTGGTGAACTGAGATGGGCGTTCTCACCATCGCCCGGGCGCTGACCCGGCCCGCCCGCCGGCTGTCGGGCGATCGGCGCGGGGCAGCCTCGCTCGAGTTCGTCGTCGTCTTCCCGCTGCTGTTTGCCGTGATCGCCGCGCTGATGGAGGTGGGGCTGCTCGCCGCGCGCTTCATCCTGCTCGACCGGGGCCTGGACATCGCCGCCCGCGAGCTGCGCCTGGGTCAGTTGGCCGACCCCACGCACGACACCATCAAGACCCGCGTCTGCGAGGCCGCCGTGGTCCTGATCAACTGCGAGCGCGACCTGCTGCTGGAACTGCGCGTGATGGAATACGCCAGCGCCTATCCGCGCAACCAGGCGCAATGCGTCGACCGGGCCGCGCTGGTGAAGCCCAAGGTCACCTTCAGCACCGGGCCGCGCGGCGAGGTGATGTTCATCCGCGCCTGCGTCATCGTCGATCCAATCTTCCCGGGCATCGGCGTGGGCCTCGTGCTGCCCAAGGACAACACCGGCGGCTATCAGATGATCAGCTACACCGCCTTCAAGAACGAGCCTGCGTGAGGGGTGAAGATGCGTTTCGGTCTTTTGTTCTGGCGCGACCAGCGCGGCGGGATCTCGTTCGAGTTCACCATCGTCTTTCCGCTGCTGATGGCGCTTTTGATCTCCAGCTTCGGCTTCTTCAACGCCTTTCGGGCGGCTGATCAGCACGCCAAGGTGTCCTATGTGATCAACGACATGGTCAGCCGCGACGAGGAGGTGACCGACGCGGACCTGGCGGAGATCGCACTGTTGCAGCGCAAGATGCTGCCCGACAGCATGAGCGGCCTCGGCCTGCGCATCAGCAGCATCTGCTTTGCCGGCGGCAGCCACAAGGTGATGTGGTCCTATACCAACAACGACGCTGACGGCCCCGCCTGGCGCGCGCTCAGGAACAACGAGGTCCCGGCGGGTATCCTGCCCGGGATGCAGGAGCAGGAGAACGTGATCCTGACCGAGACGACGGCCTATTGGGCGCCGCCGATCTCAAGCTTCTGGGTCGGGCCCCGCAGCCTGGCGAGCGAGCTGGTGATCCGCCCCCGCCTGGTCCAGATGCTGATCTGGAAGGGCCAGAACGAAAGCAACGTCTGCCCCTCCACCTGATGCGGCGGGCGGGCCCGAAAGGTCATCCCCCGGCGGGCGCGCCCGATAGGTCATCCCCCGGCTTGACCGGGGGATCCAGGCATCGGCCCATGGCGTGCCGGGACGAGCCCGGCAATGACGGCGAGATCGCCCCTCAATGGACCGTGGCCGCAGTGCCCTGGCGGGCGGAGAGCGCCCGGTCGCCGAAGATCAGGCCGTCGTCGTCCGCCGTGGCGGCGAGGGTGTCCCCGTCCTTGAGCGCACCCGACAGCAGCAGTTCGGCCAGCGGGTCCTGGAGGGCCTTCTGGATCACCCGCTTCAGCGGCCTTGCGCCATAGACCGGGTCGTAGCCCTTGGCGGCCAGCCAATCGGCGGCCTTGGCATCGAGGTCGAGGGCGATCTTGCGATCCTCCAGCCGCCCCTCGAGCTGGCGAAGCTGGATCTGGACGATGGCGCCCATGTCGTCGCGCTTCAGCCGGTCGAACAGCACGATCTCGTCCAGCCGGTTCAGGAACTCCGGCCGGAAGGCCGCGCGCACGACCTCCATCACCTGGGGCTCCGCCGCCTTGGCCGTCGCCTCCTCCGGCAGAGCGGACAGGAACTCGGCACCCAGGTTGGAGGTGAGGATGATCAGCGTGTTGCGAAAATCGACCGTGCGGCCCTGGCCGTCGGTCAGCCGCCCCTCGTCCAGCACCTGGAGGAGGACGTTGAAGACCTCTGGGTGCGCCTTCTCGACCTCGTCGAACAGGATCACCTGATAGGGGCGCCTGCGCACCGCCTCGGTCAGCACGCCGCCTTCCTCGTAGCCGACATAGCCCGGCGGGGCGCCGATCAGGCGGGCGACGGCGTGCTTCTCCATGAACTCAGACATGTCGATGCGCACCATGGCGTGGTCGTCGTCGAACAGGAACTGCGCCAGCGCCTTGGTGAGCTCGGTCTTGCCCACGCCGGTGGGGCCCAGGAACAGGAAGCTGCCCATGGGCCGGTTGGGGTCGGACAGCCCCGCGCGGGCCCGGCGCACGGCGTTGGAGACCGCCGAGATCGCGGTTTGCTGGCCGATCACGCGCTCGCCGATGCTGCCTTCCATCTGCACCAGCTTCTCGCGCTCACCCTCCAGCATCTTGTCGACGGGGATGCCGGTCCAGCGGCTGACGACGCCGGCGACCTGTTCGGGGGTCACGGCCTCCTCGACCAGCACATCGCCCTGGGTGGCGCTCTGCTCGGCCGCCTCGGCCTCGGCCAGCTTCCTCTCCAGATCCGGGATGACGCCGTAGGAGAGCTCGCCCGCCTTGCCGAGATCGCCCTGTCGCTTGGCGATCTCGAGCTGGCCACGCGCCTCCTCGAGCTGTTCCTTGATCTCGCGCGCCTGGCCGAGCTTGTTGCGCTCCGCCTCCCAGCGCGCGGTGAGCGAGGCCGATTGCTCCTCCAACTCCGCCAGTTCAGCGCGCAGCTTGGCCAGCCGCTCGGCGGAGGCGGCGTCGGTCTCCTTCTCCAGCGCCATGGCCTCGATCTGCTTTTGCAGGATGTCGCGGTCGAGCGCGTCCAACTCCTCGGGCTTGCTGTCGACCTCCATGCGCAGGCGCGAGGCCGCCTCGTCCATCAGATCGATGGCCTTGTCGGGCAGAAAGCGGTCGGTGATGTAGCGGTTCGACAGGGTCGCCGCGGCCACCAGCGCGCCGTCGGTGATGCGCACGCCGTGGTGGACCTCGTACTTCTCCTTGATGCCACGCAGGATGGAGATCGTGTCCTCCACCGTGGGCTCGGTCACGAAAACGGGCTGGAAACGTCGGGCCAGCGCCGCGTCCTTCTCCACGTGCTTGCGGTACTCATCGAGCGTGGTGGCGCCGACGCAGTGCAGCTCGCCGCGCGCAAGCGCCGGTTTCAGGAGGTTGGAGGCATCCATCGCCCCATCCGCCTTTCCGGCGCCCACCAGGGTGTGCATCTCGTCGATGAACAGCACGATGCCGCCGGCGGCGGCCTGAACCTCGGACAGCACGGCCTTGAGGCGCTCCTCGAACTCGCCGCGGTACTTCGCGCCGGCAATGAGACTGCCCATGTCCAGGGCCATGAGCTGTTTGTCGCGCAAGCTCTCCGGCACATCGCCGTTCACGATGCGGATCGCGAGGCCCTCCGCGATGGCGGTCTTGCCGACGCCGGGCTCGCCGATCAGCACCGGATTGTTCTTGGTGCGCCGGCTAAGGACCTGAATGGCACGGCGGATCTCCTCGTCGCGGCCGATGACCGGGTCGATCTTGCCCTCGCGCGCCGCCTCGGTCAGGTCGCGGGCGTATTTCTTGAGCGCGTCGTAGCCCTCCTCGGCCGAGGCTGTGTCCGCCGTCCGGCCCTTGCGCAGATCCGCGATGGCGCGTTCCAGGGCCTGGGGCTTGAGGCCCGCGTCCGACAGGGCCTTCTCCGCCGGGGTGCCCTTGGCGAGCGCCAGGGCCATGAGCAGCCGCTCGACCGTGACGACGCTGTCGCCGGCCTTCTCGGCGATGCGTCCGGCCTCATCCAGCACGCGGGCGAGGGCTGTGTCCATGTAGATCTGCCCATCACCGCCCGCGACGGCGGGGATCTTGGAGAGCGCGGTGCGCACCCCCTCCTGCGCGCGGGCGGGGTCGGCACCGGCGCCGCGCATCAGGTTGGCGGCAAAGCCCTCCTCATCCTCCAGCAGCGCGAGCAGCAGATGCTCGGTCGTCAGACGCTGGTGGTTTTGCCGAAGCGCCGCGGTCTGGGCTGCCTGCAGAAAGCCGCGTGCACGGTCTGTAAATCTGGATAGGTCCATGATGACTCCTCTAGCGCGCATGACACGACCCGCGGGTGCGGCCTCGGCGTCATCGCCTTGAACGTTCGGCGGTCCCCTCCGCGAGAGGCTGACCACCGAAATGACAGTTGGTGTTTGTGAAACGTTCCCGCAAGGCGGCTGGACCGGCTGCGGGGACCCTCGGCGCGTCGTGTGGTTCTCCCAAAGGCGATCAGAGGAAAGCACCATGATCCTTCCCCGTTCCTGGGCCCATGCCTGGCTCGGTTTCCGGACCCGTCCCCGTGGCTGTCTCGGGGGGTCTTCCGGGGCCTCGGCCCTGGCCGCCGCCTGCACGGTGATGGTCTTCGCGGGCGCTGCGGTGGCGGAGGAGCCCCTGCGTGCCGGCGCCATGCTGGCCCCCGCGCCCGCGGCGCCGGCCCTCGTGGCAGCAGGTAAACCGATGTCGATCATGGTGATCGCGCCCGTTGCCCCCAGCGCCGGCGGCGCCGCGGGCCGGCCCGCGGCGACCCCTGTCGCCGAGGCCGAGGCGCCACGCCTCGCCGTCGCGCGGCGGGCACAAGGCAGGGTGGCGCCCATGCGGCCGGGGGCTTTCGCGATACCCATCGCGCCGCGATAGCACCTCAGGCCTCGCCCTCGGCCGCACGACGGCGCGGGGCGGGGCCTGCTTGGGATGGCGCGGAACGGGGGCATTGGGTAGGCAGGGGGTGTAGCCGACCGGAGATGGTGATGACCCCGCCCGACCCCGCCGCCCTCGCCTCCTTGCGCCCTGCGCCGCGCGCGGACGATCGGCTGATCGTGGCACTCGACCTGCCCCATGCGGTGGCCGGCGGTGAGCTGGCAGCGCGCCTCGGCGATCGGGTGTCGTTCTACAAGATCGGCCTGGGGATGCTGACCGGCGGGGGCCTGGCGCTGGCCAATGAGCTCAAGGGCGCGGGCAAGCGCGTGTTCCTGGACATGAAGCTGTTCGACATCGGCGCGACGGTGGAGGCGGCGGTGCGGGGCCTGGCAGCGTTCGAGCTGGATTTCCTGACCGTCCATGGCGACCCGCCCGTGGTGCGGGCGGCGGTGGCGGGACGGGGCGCTGCACCCACCCGGATCCTGGCGGTGACGGTGCTGACCTCGCTCGACCGCGGCGACCTGGACGCGATGATGATCGCCGAGGGCGAGGTGGCCGCCATCGCGGTGGAGCGCGCACGCCGGGCGCTGGAGGCTGGCGCCGATGGCGTCATCGCCAGCCCGCAGGAGGCCGCCGCGATCCGCGCCCTGCCGGAGGCCGCGGGCAAGCTGATCGTCACCCCCGGGGTGCGCCCGGCGGGCGCGGAGAGCGGCGACCAGAAGCGGATCGCGACCCCGGCCGCGGCGCTGGCTGCGGGTGCCGACCATATCGTCGTCGGCCGACCCATCTGGGCCGCCGCCGACCCCGCCGCGGCCGCCGAGGCGATCCTGGCGGAGATCGGCCCTTCCGCTGGGTGAGGGGGAGATGCCCGGGGTCTGCCGCGATTGTGAGACCTGGTTCGAGGCGCTGGAGGCGCAGCCCGGCCTGCGCTGCCCGGCCTGTCGCTCCGCCAGGGTGATTGCCCACCCAGAGCTCGCCTCGCTCTCGATCGCGCATATCGATTGCGATGCCTTCTATGCCTCGGTCGAGAAGCGCGAGGATCCGAGCCTGGCGGACCGGCCCTTGATCGTGGGCGGGGGACAGCGCGGCGTGGTGACGACCTGCTGCTACATCGCGCGAATCGCCGGCGTCCACTCCGCCATGCCCATGTTCCAGGCGCTGAAGCGCTGTCCGGATGCGGTGGTGCTGAAGCCGCGGATATCCCTCTATGTCGACGTCAGCCGCAAGATCCGCGCCGAGTTCGACCGGCTGACGCCGCTGGTGGAGCCGCTGTCGCTGGACGAGGCCTTCCTGGATCTGTCGGGCACCGAGCGGCTGTTGGGCGCGGCGCCGGCGCTTAGCCTGGTGCGGCTGGTGCGGCGGATCGAGGCCACCCTCGGCCTCACGGTCTCGGTCGGGCTCAGCCACAACAAGTATCTCGCCAAACTCGCCTCGGACCTCGACAAACCCCGCGGCTTTGCGGTGATCGGGCGGGCGGAGACGGTGGATTTCCTGGCGCCCCGCCCGGTGCGCAAGATCTGGGGCGTGGGCGCCCGGCTTGCGGCGCGGCTGGAGGGAGACGGGTTTCGCACCCATGCCGACCTGGCGCGTGCCGATCCCACCGAGCTGATGCGGCGCTATGGCAGCATGGGGCCGCGGCTGGCGCGCCTGGCCCGCGGCGAGGACAGCCGGCGGGTGGAGGCGGGCGGCCAGGCCAAGTCGATTTCGGCCGAGACAACCTTTGATACCGATACCGCCGACCGCGACATATTGGCGGGGCATTTGTGGCGGCTGTCGGTGCGCGCCTCGGACCGGGCGAAGGCCAAGGGGCTGGCGGGCCGGTCGATCACGCTCAAGCTCAAGACCGCGCGGTTCCGGCCGATCAGCCGGCAGACCAAGCTGGAGGCGCCGGCAAATGCGGCCGAGATTCTGTTCGAGGCGGGCGAGCGGATGCTGGCCAAGGCCCTCGAAGCGGGGCCATTTCGCCTGATCGGGATCGGTTTTGCGCAGTTGTCACCGGCCGATGGCGATGCTGCGCGCCCTGAGCTGCTGGCCGATGGGCGTGCGACGCGGTTGGCGGCGGAGGCGGCCACTGACCGGATTCGCAACCGTTTTGGGACAGAAGCCATCATAAAGGGGCGTTCGCTGCGCTAATGCTGCGCAGGCTGCCGTTGTGGTAGGCAACTGGCGCACCCATGCGTCACCCCAGTTGTGGAAAACCTTGTGCACACTCGCGTTTTCGTGCGCCTTCGCACACGCACCCTTGCCTTTGCTGCGCTGCACACTTAGCTTCCTTCAAGCGATGGTTTTCCATCGCCGCCCTTCCTGGGCGTTTCCTCCCTTAAACTCGGCCGGGGCAACCCGGCCGTTTTTTTTCGCAACGATGTTGCAGGGATTGTGCGCAGCATAGGCGCAGCATTCGCTCGCCAGGGAGCGCCGTTCACTCCGCCGCGAGGGTGCCGAGGCGGGGCGAGGCATCGATCAGATCCCGGATGACCTGATCGATCTGGGTACGCACCGCATCGAAGCCCGGAAGGGGCTCCAGCCGGCGTGCGTCCAGGTAGAGCGCGCGGTTGATCTCGATCTGCACCGCCTCGAACCCGCGCGAGGGGCGGCCGTAGCGCTGGGTGATGTAGCCGCCGGCGAAGGGCGCGTTGCGGGCCACCAGGAAACCCGCGCGCTCAAAGGCCGCCTGGGTGGAGGCCATGGTCGCCCGGGTCGCGGCGGCACCGAAGCGGTCGCCCAGCACGATGTCGGGGCTGCGGCCGCGCACGCGGGGGGCCGCCCTGAGCGCCTCCGCCGGCATGGAGTGGCAGTCGAAGAGGATCGCCGTGCCATGCTCCGCCCGCGCGGCGCGCAGCAGACCGTCGAGCGCATTGTGATAGGGCGCGTGGAACTGCGCGATGCGAGACCGCGCCTCCGCCAGGGTGATCTTGCCGTCGTAGATCGCGGCCCCTTCGGCCACCACGCGGGGGATGACGCCCAGGCCGGCGGCGACGCGCTGGTTGAGGCCCTGCGCCTCGATCCCCTCGATCAGCGCGGGATCAAGCTCGGTCGGGGCGCGGTTGAGGTCGAGCCAGGCGCGCGGCAGGTGGGCCGCGATAAGCGGCGCACCCGCCATGGGTGCCGTGGAGAAGAGGAGATCGACCAGCGCATCCTCGGACGCCCTGAGGCCATGACGGTCGAGCCGGGACGCGGCGACGAAGCCTGCCGGGTATTCACGCCCGCTGTGCGGCGAGCTGAACACCGCGCTTGCGGCGATGCCATCAGGGCGGCGCAGGTTGTAGGGCGCGACTTCCATAACCCTCCTTCTACCCGACGACGGTGGCGGTCAACCACGCTTTTCGGCCCGTGAAGAGGGCTTGCGCGTCGCCCGCCCGTTGCTCTAAGACGCACGCCAAATCGGATGGGCGCGTAGCTCAGCGGGAGAGCACTACGTTGACATCGTAGGGGTCGCTGGTTCAATCCCAGCCGCGCCCACCATTCCGATCCTGCCTCTCACATCATGAACGTGCGGTTGCTGGCGCATTGGCGCAACGGCGCGCAAACCTTTGGCATCTCACTGCGGAACCACGCCCGGCCCCCGTGCCGCGCCTGCCGCAGGAGAGGCCGATGACCGTCCATATCGCCCGCAACGCCCAGCTATTCGCCAATCGCAGCGAGGGGGCGCCCGCCGCCGTCGCCGTGACCCTGGGGATCTTCCAGAGCGATGATTTCTCGGTGACCGACCTTGCGACCGGCGGTGATGTCGCGCTGACGATCCACCGGGTGAGAGCCCTGGTGCCCGGCCGGCTGTCGCGGCTGCAGTATCGCGTGGGCGGCGGCATCGGGGTGGACCTGCCCCAGCCGGTGGGCCCGGGCGTCACGGTGATCGAAGGACTGGAGGCGGGCGTCGCAGCCTCGATCAGCGTACGCGCGGCGGATTTCGACCCAGAGACGGGCCTCGAACGCTTCGGCGACTGGTCCCCCGCGGTGGAGGTCACGCCGACGGCTTTCGCGGCGGCGAACCTGCTGTCGGACACGGTCGATCCGGTGGGCAACGCGAGCGCCCGCTGGGACGGCGCGACGGTCTGGGCGGGGCCGGTCGATGGCGATGGGTTTGCAAGCTTCACCTCGGCCAGCGCGGCGCAGGACGTCGATCCGCGGGCGCGGCCGGCGGGCGAGACGGTGGTGCTGGCGACGGTGTCGCTGCGGACCGATGGGGCCGCGACCTCGACCCTGTCGCTGGCGGCGAGCCCGTCCTCTGGGCCCGCGGTGACGGCGAGCGCCGAGATCGATTGGGCGGATGGCGGCGTGAGCCTGACCAACGGGCCGGCGGGGGCGCGGGCGGTGCGGATCGCCTATGACGCAGGGGCAGGCACGGCCCGGCTGGCGCTGGAGGTGCCGCTGGCGGATGGCGCGACCGACGCGCTGAGCTTCAGCATCGGCGGCGCCAACACGGCCTTTGCCGAGGCGGATCTGCGCGCTTGGGTGGCGGGCGACAATGCCTGGCCGGTGGCCGAGGCCGTCGCGGGCCCGACCGCGGTGCCGCGGCTGATCCCGCCCATCGTCACGGGTTTCGGCGGCGCGGCGCTGGAGGCTGAGGACGGCGCGCCGGAGACCCTGCCCTTCACCACCTTCGGCGCCGAGGTCGCGGAGACCGCGCTGACCCCGCCGCGGGCGCAGGGCCTGAGCGTGGCGAGCGTGACCGCGGGCGGCACGGGCTATGTCGACGGCAGCTACACCTTGGCGGCGGACGGCGGCGAGGGCGGCACGGTCGAGGTCACGGTCTCGGGCGGTGCGGTGACCGGGGCCGTCGTTGCCGACGCCGGACGGCGCTATCTGGCCGAGCCCAGCCTGGATCTGTCGGCCCTGCCCGGTGGCAGCGGCGCCGCGGTGGCGGTGAGCCGGGGGCCGGGGGCGCGGGACTATTGGCCGGCGCTTGGCGAGGGGGGCAGCAGTGCCGCCTGGGGTGGCGTCGCGCTGGGGACGGAGGCCTTCGCGGTCGAGGGTTTCGTCGCCGAGGGCGGTTTTCGCGCCGCCGGCATCGACCATACGCTGAGCAGTGGCGCGGTGCTGCGGGTCGAGGCGGATGGCGCCTGGCGGGTCGATCCGGCGGGATCGACCGATGGGCTGGCGCTGGACGAGGGCGAGCGGATCACCGTCGGGCTGGTCGTCACCAATGGCGGCACCCGGGCGGTGCTGGATCTCGCCCTGGGCTTTGCCGGCGATGGCCCGGTGCCGGTGCGGATCGTGGGCACGCCGATGCTGCTGGGCTCCGGCCGCTGGGGCGACCGCATGGTTGCGATGCCGGGCCGGGTCACGGGCGATGGCGCCGCGGCGGCGACGGTAGTCTATGAGTGGCTGGTCGACGGCGCGCCGGTGTCGAACGAGACCGGGCCCACGCTGCGGCTGACGCCCGATGTCGCGCCGCTGGGCTCGGGCGTCGCGGTGCGGATCATCTGGCGCTCGGTCGATGGCGAGGAGAGCTGGCAGACCGAGCCCGTGACCGTGCAGACCTGGAAGGTCGACGCGGACGGCGGCGCGCTGGGTTTTGGCGCGCTGACGCCTCTGGGGTTGTTGGGCGTGCCGGTCGGCGTTGCCGGGACGACGATCTCCGCCGGCAACGGCGCCGGGCGCTGGACGCTGAATACGCGCGAGGGGATCGCGTTCCTCGCGCCCGCCGTGGGGCCCAGCACGCCCGGCAGCGATCCGGCGACCAGCGGCGAGGCGGTGCTGACCGGCACCGATGTGCTGAGCCTGTCGGACGGGCGCAGCGTGAGCGTCACGGCGGTTGGCGGAACCTACACCCTCGGCTGCCTTGCGGACCTGACCGCGCTGGCACAGGACACCGCGTCGGCGGCCGGTCAGGGCGCGTATGGCTTCGACTTCGCGAGCGGCGGGACCATCGCGCTGTGGAACAGCGGCGACTGGGGTCATGTGGAGGATGCGGCCTCCCCCGAGAGCGCCCTGCGCGATCTGGTCCTGGTGGGCGGCGATGCGGATGGCGGGGCGACGCAGTTGGTCGTGGCCCCCTATGACGCGGCGGAGCCGACGGCGGTGACCGGGCCGGTGCATCTGGCTGAGGTGCGCAACCTCGCCTGGCGGGTCGATCTGCGCCATGCGCCGCCTTTGGCCGCGCAGGGCGGGGTCTTTGGGCCGGAGGCGATCCTGAGCATCGGCGCCCTGGGCCGCAGCCTGGTCGTCGAGGACTGCACCGTGCAGGGGCCGCACCTGATGGGCGAGCGGCTGTCGGGCACGGCGGAGCCGACCGGGGTGCTGATCGGCGCCGCGACCGGCGGGATGAGCGCCATGGCCGGCAGCGGGGCGCCGGGGATCGTACTGCGCGGCCTCAGCGTCGCGGACATCGCACGCGTGGTGGACGGCGGTCTCGGCGATGTTGGTCTGGAGAATTGCCGGATCGCGCGCTGCGGCAGCCGGCCGGTGGTGCTGGGCGCCGAGGCGACCGCGGTCAGCCTGACAGGCGTGGTGATGCAGGATGCGCTGAGTGCCACCGCGGTCAACGGCGGCGCTTGGGTGACCGTATCGCCCGAGGGGGCGACGGGCTTCGACCCGATCTATCGCCCCGGCACCGCGGTCAGCATCGAGGACTGTGTGTTTTTCCCCGGTCAGGGCGAGACCGCGGCGATGGCCGGGGTCGTGCTGTCGCGCGATGCGGCCCTGGGCGACGGCAGCGCCGAGGCGGATTTCGGCTTTGTCTACAGCCCGCTAACGCTGCGCAGGTCGGTCGTTCTGGGCGGGATCGCGCGGCAAGGAGCGGACGCCCTGTGGCTGTCGAGCGGCGAGACCGGGTCGATCGAGGACGTGACCGCCCTGGCGGAGGGACGCGCGCCGGGCGTCGCCCTTGGCTGGCAGCATGGCAACGGCTTCCGGCCGCTGGGCGGGGGCTTCGGCGTGAGCCGCAGCGTTGCCAACGCGAGCGGTCTGGGCGCTGGGATCTCGGCCACGGATGAGGTGCTGTTGACGACCGAAGGCGCGGTTGCGGCACTGGCAGCCGGGAGTTTCCCTGCCTTGGCGCCGCGGACGCTGACGGCGCTGTTGCTCGCGTTCACGCCCGTGGCGGGCAGCAGCCTGGACCTGGGCGGCGGGGCGAGCGCAGGGGCGATCGACCTGTCGGGCGCCTTCAAGGGCGATCTCAGCGGGCTGCCGGACGTCCTGCCGATCCAGTTCGGGCGCGTCTCCTGGGGTGGCGATACGCTGGCGGAGGGGATCGGCTGGGGCACGATCCCCGAGCAGTCGGTGGAGCCCTTCGGCGTTCGGCTGAGCCGCACTGAGATCTTTGCGCCGGCCGGCATCCATGTGGAGTTGACGGGGCTGACCGAGGAGGAGCGCCTGTCCGACGACGTGCGCTGGGACTTCGTCGAGGATTACGACTTCGATGCGCTGCCGGTGGAGGCGCGGGTGGATCGCAGCGCCCGTTTCGGCCGCGGCTTCGCCTCGGGCCACGTCTATCGGACGCCCGGGACCTATGAGATCGTGGCGACGATGCGCAGTCGCGCCGGCCAGGTGAGGCAGGCGACGGCCACGGTGACGGTGGTCGATCAGGAGCCCTTGTTCGCCGGGACAGCGACGCTGTGTTACGCGCCAGATGGCGATTTCGACGGCGCGCCGGACGGGGCCGTCCTGTCGAGCGACTATCAGGACGTCGTCGATGCGATGCGGGCGGACGACGCGCCGAAGCGTATCCTGTTCCGGGCGGGCAAGGTGATCAGCGTCCCGACCTCGTCGAACGTCTTTGGCCAGAAGATGGTGAGCCGATTTGGCGAGGGTGCGGATCCGATCCTGGAGCTGGCGCCAGATTTCAGCGGCCAGTCGCATATCTTCCGCCTGCAGTCCGCGCGGGAGTGTACCTTTACGCGACTGGCGATCCGGGGGCTCTATGACGTGGTGAACCCGGCCCCGCCGGAGGAGCATCCCGAGCGCTCGGTGGAGGTCACTGGCTTTGCGCGCATCGGAAGCAGTTCGTCCTTCAACACCATCGTGGATGTGGCGATCAGTGGGCTTGCGATGGGGATCGCCTTTACGCCGCGGATGGTGATCGCCAACTGCACGATCTTCGATTGGTACGACTACGGGCTCTTCGGCGGCTGCCTCGACACGGCGGTCATGGGGTGCAACGTGGCCCAGAACCTGGACGCTTTCCGCAACGACAACCGCAAGTCGCGCAACGATGGGGTCACGCGCAACAGTGCGGATCACGGACCGATGCGTGCGACCCAGCATATCAACTCGGCGGTGCAGCAGTGCTTTATGCGCAGCACGGCGGGCTGGTCCACGGGGCCCGGGGGCTCCTCCGATCAGCCGGCGCTGCGGGTCAATACCTCCACCTCCGCCACTGATACCGACCATGGCGGGTCGGTGGCCGGCAACCATCTGCAGGGCGGCAACGTGGTGTTGGTGGTGGCCACGACGGGCAATGCGATGTCGATCCGAGGCCGCGGCTTGGTGGTTGAGGGCAACTATCTGGAAGGCACGGCGCGCACGACGAACTTCATGAACTTCAGTCTCACGCCCTCGGCGGTGCGCAACAACCTGTGCACCTTGCCCGACGTCACGCCGGAATTCACGTCCGGCAACATCACCGTGCTGGCGCTGGGCAGCAACCCGCCGACGACCAGCGAAAACCTGGCCGGGCCGATGCGGCTGACGGAGAACACCGTGCTGGTGTTCCAGGGCCGCGAGGATCGGGAGTTCATCACGGTGCGCCAGCCCGGCGGGGTAACGTTCTCGCGGGTGCGTGAGGAGAACAACGTCTTCTATGCGCCCAATATGCCGGTGCCGGTGATAGCGCCCGATCCGATGCCGCTGGACAATTTCGCCCCGGCGCCGGGCAGCGCTCTGCTGGGTGCGGCCACGGGTGCGGTGCCGGTGCGCGACATGCGGAGTGCCCTGCGCGGCGCGCCGGCAGCGCTTGGGGCGCTGGAGCCCTTTGCCGGGCGCCTGATCGATTTCGGCAGCGGGGGCGGGGCGGCCGCGCTGGGCAGCGCCGGGGCGCTGAGCCAGAGCGGGACCTTGACCTTTGCGATGCGCGCCTCCCGCCTGGGCGGTGGCGAGCGGACGCTGTTCGAGGCGGGTGCGGATCATCGCCTGGCGCTCGCCTCGCCCTCGGACCGGCTGATCTTGAAGCTGGCCTATGACGATGGGAGCCTGCTGGTGGATCGGACGCTTTCGGGCGCGGCCGTGGCGGGGGACTTCGTCTCGATCCTGCTGGCGGTGGATCTGGCCGGCGGGCTGACGGGCGGACGGACGGTCAGCCTCTGGGTGGACGGGGTCGAGGTCGAGGCCTCGACCGCGGCTGCGCGCCCGCTCTTGGCCGACCCGGCCGGCCTGACCCTCATGGGGGGCACCGCGGCGGCGGAGCTGCGGGAGTGGATCTGGGCAGACACCGCAGTGGCCCTGGATCCCGCGCTTTGGTGGGATGCCTTCTTCGACGCGGACGGGGCTGTGCGCAATCTGGAGCCCGCGGGGCGGGTGGGATCGGCGCTGCCCGCGATCTTCGCCGGGGGTGCAAGCCATGATCTGGCCTATGGGCGCAACCGGGGGACGGGGCCGCGCCTGACGGCGATCGGGGGACCGGCAGTTGTGATCTAGGCGGGCCGTGAGAGGCGGGCTCGCCCTTCGGCGTCATCCGCCCGCGCCGTCCCCAAGGCCAAACAGTCAAGCCGCCCGGAGCCCGGGCGGCCTTTCAGGTTCTCATCCAGCCGGCGTGGGTCGGCGAGCGCTGGTCAGGCGGCGATCGCCGGTGGTTGGCGCTCGGTCTTTGCGGACGACGAGAGGCTGAGGAACTCAGGGTTCAGCTGGAAGAAATCGAGGACCTTCAGCTGTTCCCGCGCTTCCTGGGAGAGCACCGTGACCTGGTCGCCCATGCGATGGGCGCTCTTGAGGTTGGCGCGGATCAGATCGCTCAGCTTGAGCACGGCGGTGTTGATCTGTTCGGCACCGACGGACTGTTCGCGGGCGGCCACGGAGATGTCGGCCACCAGATCGGCAGTGCGCGAGATCAGCGGTACTAGACGGTCGATGCGGGCCGAGGCCTGGTCGGACACGGCGAGGGTGTTCGAGGAGAGCGCCGAGATCTCCTCCGCGGCCGCACCGCTGCGCTCGGCGAGTTTCCGCACCTCCGAGGCGACGACGGCGAAGCCGCGGCCATGTTCGCCAGCCCGCGCCGCCTCGACCGCGGCGTTGAGCGCGAGCAGGTCGGTCTGGCGCGCGATCTCCTGGATGATCAGGATTTTCTCGGCGATGGATCGGGTCGCCTCGGTGGCCTCACGCACGGCGGTCGCGCTGCCCGACGCCTCCTGCGAGGCCTGCTGCGCGAGCTTGTCGGTCTCCGTCGCGTTCTCGGCCGTGCGCTCGAGCGTCGCGGTGATCTGCTCGATGGCGCTCGACACGGTCTCGACCGAGGCGGACTGGTCACTGCTGGCGCCGGTGATGGCCTGGGCCTCCTTCTCGAGGGCCGTCGCCTCCGCGACCACGGTCTTGGAGCCGGCGCGGGCCTTTTCGAGCACGTCGCTCAGCGAGAGCGCCATGATCTGGAAGGCATGGGTCAACCGGTCGAAGATCGAGATCGGCACGATCTCCGCCTCCAGGTTACCGGCGGAGGCCCGGTCGGCCATGTCCGCGATGCCACGAAGATGCTCGGACACGCCGACCACGTCCTTGAGGATGCGGCCGATCTCTCCGCTCGGCGGTTTGCGCGGCATCTCGATATCGACGTCGCCCTTGCACAGACGGCTGAGCATCTCGAGCACCATCGCAACGCTGCGGCGGAACGACCAGATCATCAGGACGACCGCCACGAGCGCCAGGAGCACCACCACGGCCGCGACGGCGATCTTGATGCGCGCCAGCGACCGCTCCGCCGCGAGTTGCGCCGCTAGATGCGCCTTCGATTTGTCGATCAGCATGGTGGACACATCGAAGATCTGGTCGAGGCGCGTCGTCGCCGTTTCGAACCAGACGCTGCCATCAACGCCCTGGCCATCCCGTGTCTCGGGCAGGGTCGCCAGCACGTCGCGCCATTCCGCGATCTGCAGGATATGCGGACCGCTAACCCTGGTTTCGAACCGCTCTCGTACATCGGCGGTGCTTTGGGCGAGAAACTGGTCGAGGGCGTTCTGCTCCCGCGCCAGGCGCGATGCATAGGCCTTCAGGGTCGCGTTGCTGATGTCGCCGGCAGCCGCCTGATTGAAGAGGGCGGCACCGAGCGCCCGCTCGAGCCCACCATGCTCCATCGCCTGCACGAGAAAGGCGAAGGACGTCATCTTCATCGCCGAGGCCGTGTCTGGCGCGACGCTGATCGCCGCGTAGATCAGCTGCAGCATCGCGTCGATCTCACCGGTGTAGAACGCGATGTTCTGCGCAACGGTGATTTCGCCCGCGTCGACGGCGCTGCGATGGGCCGCCACCTTGTCAGCCAGCGGCGCGAGGGCTTCGATCGCCGCCCCGATCTCCGGCAGGGAGGCCGCGATCTGCTGGTCGCCCACCAAGTCGAGCATCCGCCGAAGCGTCGCATCGGTCTTCGGCCGGTGGGTGTCGAGCCCCTCGCGATAACTGGCGCCGCCGCCCGACGAGATCAGGCCGACGGTTCGACCCCGCTCGATCTGCAGGTCATGGATCGTGGCGTTCAGCTCAGCGGAGAGCGGGACGATCAGTTGTCGCCGCTCTATGTCGCTGACCTTCTGCTCACTGGTGAGGACCATGTAGCCCAGAGAGCCGAGGATGACGGTCATCAGCATGGTGACCAGCAGTGAGATCTTCAGGCTTAGGCTCATGAGGCGCCCCGATGGTTAGCACGGCATCCGACGGCGGTCGGATCCAGGTCAGATTTCGGGGACCCTGCCACGGGCGGCCTTAAGAGTGTTTTACGTCAGATCGCCTCCCTTATCGGCTGAGCCGAGGACAGGAACGGGCGCCGGGCGGCCTCAGGGGAGCCGCTGCGCGACAAAGCCCAGCAGGCGCTCGGCCGCGGCGGCGCCGGCGGCGTCATCGCCCGCGAAGGTCACGCCCCGCTCGCCGCAGGCAGCTAGGTAGTCGGTGCGCGCCGCGACGGTGTCGAGGGCGAGCGCCCCGTCGAGGCTCACGGTGCGCCCCGTCGCGTCGACCGCCAGGGTGCAGCGCGGGCCGGTGTCGCGCACGGTGATGGCGCGGGAGACGGTGAAGCGGCCGGAGCGGCTGTCGAACCCGTGCGAGGCGTCCTCGTAGAGCGCCCAGTCGATGGGCTGCGCGGCCTGGCGCCAGGCCTGAGCCTGCCGGACACAGGGCGCCGAGGGGGTCCAATCGTCCTGGCCCGCCAGCAGCAGGAGGAGCGGCGTCGCAAGGGCTTCGTCATCGAGGCGGAAACCGCAGAAGGGATAGAAGGCGGCGGCGAAGGCGAGCGGCGGGCGCTCGGGTGCGAGGAAGCCCGCGAAGCGCTCGACCGCAGCCAGGGTCACGGCGGTGGCGCCCTTGGACCAGCCGATGGCGCCGATCTGGCTGGGGTTGAGGGACAGCCGCTCGGCCAGCAGATCGCGGGCGGCGAAGATGTCGGCGGCCATCTGCTGCTCGGTTAGCCGGATCTGATCGCGCGCGACCGAGCGGATGCCGCGGGCGGAGAAATGGTCGAGCACGAGGGCGGCGATCCCGTTCTCGGCCAGCAACGCCGCCGCACGGTCCTGGCGCCCGCCGGTGCCGCCGGCGCCGTGGCTGAGGATCGCAGCACCGCGGACCGCACCGCTCTCCGGCAGGACGAGCCGGGCTGTGAGCGGCACGTCCGCCGGGGGCGTGGCAGCGAAATCGGCGAAGTCGTACCCTTGGGTCGTGGGGATCTCCACCGGCTCTCCCGGCCCGGCGCAGGCGGCGGTGACCGTGGCGGCGGCGAGGAGAAGCGGCGTCGCGAGCCGCCGGGTGAGACCGATCCACATAGCTGATGTTCCGTGTCGTTGATCCGTTGGGGCGTCGATCACGCGGTCGCGACCTGACACTGCCGCAGCGCACTATATGTGTCGTGTGGATGGTTCAGGGGAACATTGGACGCATGAAATCCTTGCTCTTTACGCTCTCGCTCAGCCTGCTCGCGGTGCCTGCCGCGGGGTTTGAGACATCGGTGCTGCGGCTGACCCATGACGGCGTTCAGCGCGAGGCCTTGATGGATGCGCCCCGCGATGCGGCGCGGGCGCCGGTGCTGGTGGTGCTGCACGGGGGCCTGGCCGGGCCGATGACCGTGCGGCGCAAGGCGCGGGTCGGTCTCGCGCGGGAGGGTTGGGTCGTGCTCTGGCCCTCGGCCCTGGGCGATTGGAACGACGGGCGGGCGGATTGGCGGGGTGTACCCTTCGACACCGCGGACGATATCGGGTTCCTGCGCAGGCTGATCGACGAGCTAGTGACAGCCGGGATCGCGGACCGCAACCGGGTGTTCTTCGCCGGCCCCTCCATCGGGGGGATCATGGTGTTGCGGCTGTTGTGCGATGCGCCGGATCTGGTCGCCGGCGCCGCGGTGGCCATCGCCGCCCTGCCCGACGGCGGGGAGTGTCAGCGCGGGCCTGCGCGCCCGGTGCTGTACATCCACGGCACCGAGGACAGCCTGGTGCCCCCCGACGGCGGGCGGATCGGCGGCTGGAACCCGCTGGTGCGCGAGCGCGGCTCGGTAGAGCCCGTGGACGACACGCTCGAGCGTTTGGCGGAGCGCAACGGCTGCGAGGGCTATGACGAGGAGCCCCTGCCCAACCGGGTGGAGGGTGACGGATCGACGGTGGTGCGGCGCTCCTACCAGGACTGCGAGGCGCCGCTTGTCCACTACATCATCGAGGGCGGCGGCCACACCTGGCCCGGCGCCTCGCCCTCGGGTCTCGGCCGGCGGATCGTGGGGGAGACGAACCAGGACATCTCCGCCACGCGGGAGGTCGAGGCCTTCTTCAAGCGCCTCGCCGAACAGCCCAAGGGATAGGGCCGGGGCGCGGCGTAGGGTGCGTGCTCCGCACGCACCGCCGCTTGCCCCTCGCGCATTGCGCGCCGACCCTGTCGTCGCAGCCCGTCCCTGCCCCGTTGAGCGCTGACCCGCACGATGGTTCGCTGCTGACCAGAGCGGCGGTTTCGGCGACGGTTTGCCGCCAAGGCGCCGTTGGTGTGATCGTGTCGAGAACGGCGGGCGGAGGCGTGTGATGTGGCTCGGTGAAGGGCGTTTTTCTGCGTGGCGGGCATGCCCCAATCCTTCAAGGAGCGTCCTGTGGGGCGTTGCAGTTGCGCTTCTGAGCCTCGGCATCTCAGCGCCGGCACTGGCGATCGAGCGCGACGATCGGATCGAGGCGGAGAGCATCCTGGGCCTGCCCCGCTGCAACGTCGAGCCGGATGATCTGCTCTGCACCGAAGGCGCCGTGATGGAGGCCCGCGCAGCGCTGGTCGACGTCGTCGCGGCCAAGATCGCCGCCCTGCCGAAACCGCGGCGCTACCTCGCCGATCCGGGCAGGCAGCGTCGCTCCACCGGGGCCAGCATCCACCGTAGCTGCCGTGGCGATCCCGCCTGCGCTGCCGATGCCCTCAGCCAGGCAACGACGGACTGGACGACGCGCGAGACGCAGGAAGTCGTGCCCCGGCGGGTGATCCGGGCAAGCATCGACTGTGATGCCGGACTGGAGACCCGCATCGAGGTTGCGATCTGCACCGACCCCACCCTCGCCAATACCCATACCAGCCTGCTGCGGACGCTGAAGGCAGCCGAGGAGACGACGCAGGGCACCGATCTGATGGCCCAGTTGGAGCAGGAGACCTGGCAGACCGAAACCTTCGCCGCCTGCGGCCCCCATGTCGGCTGCCTGCAAAAGGCGATCTTGGCGCGGGACGTGTTCATCTACGAATGGCGCCGTGAGATCAGGGCACAGGCCGTGGTCGCGGCCAGGGCACAGCGCCAGGCGGCGCGCGAGGCGGCGCAACAGGCGGAGGTCGCCGCCGTGACGGCGGCCGAGCAGGCGGCGACCGCGGCTGAGATCGCCGAGGCGGACGAATTCCAGGCGGCGCTGGAGGCGGAGCATGCCCGGCGCGAGGCCGCGCGCGAGCAACGGCTGGCGGCAGCCGCCCGGGCGGAGGCCGCCGGTACCGCGCCGCGGCGTCGGGAGCCACCCATCGCCTCCGGCACGCCCTATCGGCCTTACAGCCCCAGTGCGGCCTATGACGGCACGATGGATCCGGTGCTGATCGACCGCCTCAGCCGCTGGGGGCGTGACGTCTATGTCGGGCGCTTTCAGCGCGCCCTCCGCCAGGAAAAGGGGCCCGAGCCGGATGCCTTGCGGTCCCTTCAGCGGCAGCTCGGCCTCTATAATCTGATGATGCACGTGCGTTATGGCGATGTCTGTGCAGGCCGGACGGGCGAGCGCTTCACCCCGCTCGACTTCCAGATCACGGAAATCGACGACGGCGAGGCGACCCTGCTCAGCAACACGGAGCTGAAGGTCCTTTCGCAGTATGCCGGGCAGTTTCAGCGGCGCTCGAACGCGCTGACAAACCCCTGGATGCTGATCGGCTCCTTCGGCCTCACGTTCCGGCGCGTTCTCTACGATCTGGGGTTGGAGGCGCAGCGCGATATCGACGTGGTGGGCTGTGGCACGGCGGCCTCGCGGCTCATCTTCGCCAACCTGGAGGCGATCCTGTCCGAGCGCCCTTCGTTGCAGGCACGCGGCGAGGCGCCCTGGCTGTTCGCGGCGCGCTGCGAGGCGGCGCTGCCAGGCATCATGGGCGACGCGCTGGAGGGGCCGCCCGCCGCGGCCTGCGGCTGTCTTGAGCGTGTCTATGTCGAGCATGCCTTCGAGGAGGCGCGCGTGCGCCTGGAGGACGATTTCACCCGCGAGCGGTTCTATCTGTCGCTGTCGCGCGGGCGCAGCCTTTGGCCGGAGGCCCAGCAATGTTTCTGAGATCCCTTCTCGCCGCGATCCTGTTCCTCAGCGCCGCGCCGAGCGTCGCCGAGGAATACGAGACCACCGCCCTGGGGCTGCGCGTGGCGCTCTCCTCCGCCGGTGACGAGCACAACCTATGGACCGTGGAGGTCACCGGCGTCGTCGCCTACGGCCCGGCCTGGCGGGCCGGTATCATGGTGGGTGACCTGCTGCAGCAACCCCTGGATCGCTTCAGGCGCCACCGAGATCGCGAAAGCTTGGAGGAGCGCGAAGGCGAGCGTCGCTTTCTCGCCAATCGCATTTTTCTCGCAGCCGACGGTTCGATCCCGCGGAATCCGGCCATTGAGCCCATGGTGCTGCGCGAGCAGTACTACCTGCCCGGCCCCTGGATCGAGGAGCGCATCAGCCTGGAGGATTTCGTGGCGCGCGGGCTCGACGAGGCGGAGACGCAGCGGATGACCGCGTTCTTCGACGACGCGCTGCGGGAGATCGCGGGTTTTGGCTGTCAGGGGCGCGGCCTGGTGCGTACGGCGAAGTCGCGCTACGACAAACTGCGCTTCATCGCCGATGGGTTCACCCAGGCCGGCTTTCCGCGCGACAGCATAGAGTTCGCGATGGCACGGCGGGCGCGGCTGGAGGCCTGTCAGACCGAAAGTGCCCAGCCCTTCATCCAGGCGCGGATCGCGGATTTCGAGGCGGCGCGGGAGACGCCGCGCGAGGCGCTGATCGAGATCGAAGAGCTTGGCGTGCGCCTGCGCGAGGTCGCCGTGCCCTTCCGGGCGGTCGGGCCGCGCCGGGTGTTGCAGATCCACTCGGTCCGCGAGTTCGGGCCGATCTGGCGGGTGCGGGGCGTGAAGCCCGGCGATTACATCGACAGCATCAGCCTGCGTGCGCTGCAGGAGAAGGTTGACCGCAACCGGCGGCTGGGGCGGTTTGCCCGCATCTCGCTGCAGTTCACCACGCTGGAGGCGGAGGTGCCGGAGCAGGAAGAGCGCTCGGCCACGATGGTGACCACGGCACCCGACGGCCGCTGGCTGAACGATGCGAAGACGGTTGAGGAACGGGCGAGCGACCCGGCCAACCGCGCGATCGAAGCCCGGTTCGATGCGGAGGTGGAAGCCGCGAAGGCCGAGATGCGCGCCATGGCCTGTGCCGCGACCAACCCCGACAACGTCTTTACGGTCCGCCAGATCGACGACCTGGCGCTGGCGGCGGGGCGCCCTGCCCCGGTGGCCCTGAGCACGAAGCTGCGCGAGATGGCCGCGGCCGCCTGTCTGCGCGCTGAGGGCGGCCCCACGGATGCGCAATACGAGGCGATCGCCGCAGTGCAGTGGGTGCAGGACTGCACGGCGCTCGACGATCTCTCCGGGCCCATCGGCGCGGTGCGCGACAGCCTGACGGCGCCTGGCTACGACAGCTACACCGAGACGACGATGCGGCTGTTCATGCGCGACCGGTCGGCCGAGACCAAGGCCTGCGTCATCGATCATATCGCCGAGATGTTCCACGCCGGCGCCCAGTGACGTATGGGAAGCGACGTCCCCTCGGGCGTCGCGGCCCAGGCGACGGCGATGGCAGTGGCGACCTTCCGTGACTGAATCGGGATAATCTCGTGGGTTCGCGGCGGAATCCGTCGGTGCTGGCCGTCTGGACGGAGTACTTTCTGGCCGCCCACGGCGGCAGCTCAGCTGCGTGTCGCAGCCGATCTTCGACTCTGTGGCAGAAAATCGGCGGGCAATTTTTCCGCTAAACCACGGCAAAGGGGGCGCTTTTATTGAACAGCGCCACCCAGGCGGATCAAACTTCAGACATCTTTGTTTGCGATTTGTTTGAATTGAAGAGGCGGGCGAGAATCGCTTCTTCGTCGCAAAAATAGCATCCGATGGATGGGGACCGGATACGATGAATCTCTCTCGCCTTGTTTACTACAGCGAGCGCAACCCTTCGGTTTCGCTCGACATGCGCTCGCTCATGGCGGCGTGCCACCGTAACAACGCCGCCTCGAACATCACGGGGATCCTGCACTACAACGGCCGGCAGTTCCTGCAGGTGCTGGAAGGTGGCCGCGCCGAGGTGAGCGCGATCTACCACCGCATCGCGGCCGACCCGAGGCACTTCAACATCATCCTGATCGACTGTTCGGAGGCCCGTGAGAGGCTGTTCCCGACCTGGGCGATGGGCCTGCACGAGAGCAGCGACGACAAGTCCAAGGACATCTTCCTGCGTTACTTCGCGTCGAACGAGGTCAACCCGGAGACGGTGAACGTCCACAGCCTGCTGGATCTGCTGCAGGATTTCTCCGCCGAGACGCAGTAAGTCGAAGGCCACAAGCAAAAGGGGCCGGTGCTGAGCACCGGCCCTTTTTTTGTCTCGGGTGGTTCCTGGCGGTGGCGTCGGCGCGGTCTGGGCGCGGTCTGGGCGCCTCAGTACACGGTGGCCCTGCGGCCCTCGCCCTTGCGCCGGGACATGGTGGCCGCCTCGCGGTACTTGTCGCGCTCCTCGGACAGGAGCACGTTGTGGCGGCGGACCCGGCGCATCTCGCGCCCCATCTCCGCATCGAGCGCGGCGGTCTCCCGGCGCCCCTGGGTACGCCCGAGCGCCAGCCCGAGCACGAAGGTGGCCAAGCCGCCTGCGATCAAGAGGGTGATCGGTACGGCCACACCGGCGGTCACGACAGACATAAAGGTTTCCATCTCACGCTCCGTCAGTTGACGATGATCCTGACGCCGTCCGTCTCGGGCACGTCGTCGCTGGTTCCTTGACCCGCAGAGGCTGCAATGCGCTCGGGGTCGGTGTTTTCGGTGGCCAGGGCCTCCACCACGCCGTTGGCGCGCTGGAGGCTGGCGATGGCGCGGGCAAGCCCATTCTCGCCGGCGGTGGCATAGCCGACGACGCGAAGGGTCAGGTCGTCGCAGGCCAGAACCTCGCGCCCGAAGGCGATGGCGGGCTCCAGCGCGATGTCGCTGTCCTCGCTGAGCGGGAAGAACCGCTCCTCGCCGGCAATGTCCTCGCAGGGCGCAGCAGCCGAGGGTACGGGCGCTGTCGCGGTGGTCGCCTGCTCCGCCGCGTTCCCGGTCGCTGCCGCTTCCCGCCGCCCGGGTCCGCCAGGCGGTCCGCCCGGCGCGCCGAAGGAGGGCATCGGCAAGGGCTCGACGTTGCGCAGGGCCATGAGGCCCGGCGTCAGACCCGATGCCGCGTCGTCGACCTGACCGGTGTTCCCGGGATCGGTTTCAGCCGTGCCAGCCTCGGTCGATGCTGTCTCCTGGTCACCGACGCTGGACGACGGATCACCGTCCGACCCGGCGCCTGCCGACAGCGCACCGCTCGCCTCCTCCGTCGCCTCAGGCGCGACCGCCACCGCCACATCTTCTGCGATGACGTCTTCCAGCGGGCCCTCTTCCACAGGGGAGTCTTCTACAGAGACGTCTTCTACAGAGGTTTCATCGAGGGGCGCCTCGCGCTCCTTCACCGCTGCCGCGGCGACCGCGACTGGATCGTCGGCGGAGGTGTCGGTCGATACCGCGGTCTCCTCGGCACCATAGAACACGGTCACGGCGATCAGGCTGCTGGCCACCAGGGTCGCGACGGCCATCAGGACCGCGCCCCCGGTGGGGCCCCGCCTTTGCTTGCCCACCCTTGTCGCGCGGCTGAGCGTCAGCCCGGCACGGCGCGATGCTGCGACTTTGCTTGCCATTCCCCACCTCACACAGAGGGCGCCGGCGATCCCCTACTTCCGTCGGAAGATCATCTTGGCCCCGCCATCCTCGTCAATAAGCTCACAGTCAACAGACAGCATTGATGCAGCCTGTTTGAACGTTTCAGCGTTATTAACCAAAGAAACATGGCTGTCTCGATCGCTGAAGACGACCGTTAGACCAAGCTCAACAACACTCTGTTTCAGAATTTGCTGCACACGGTGCGAGTACACGATCATTGCAACGCGTTCCCCCTATTGCGTCCCCGAGGGACGTAATATAATATCCTCTAATCCTGTTCAAGCAAAATAACTGTGGGTCGGCACTCTGGTGAGCAGTATGGAATATGGCGACAATGAGTTCGCAACATGGCTAAAAATCGCTGAGGCGCCGGCGGTTGCTGTGGTGAATAGTACCAGTGACGAGGCTTTTCTTCGCAAAGTTGTCACATCCGAAGCGCGTTCGATAACCGTCTTCGCAGACCGGAAAGTCGCGTCCGAAGTCGCCTTCGTGTCGAACGACGCCTTCGTGGCGCAACCGAGAATCAATATCTTCAAGAATCTGCGGGCTGAGTTCGACACCATGCTCACCGGGATGGATGGCCCGCCCGTCGTGCTGCCGTTTCGTGTGGTGCGCGAGTTCGCGACGAGCCGGGCAAAACGGGTCGCGCGCGAGGTGGAGATCATTGCCGGCTATCCGGCGGCGCCGGAACTGGTGCTCAAATGCGCTCTCGACGAGCTGCGGGCCCTGATCGCCCAGATTGTCCGGCGGGGGCGCCGACCCCTGGTGATCCAGGATCGTACCGGCATGTTCGAGGGCATGGAAAAGACCGAGATCGCCTGGTTCGGTCCGGATTTCCTCCGCTGTGATGCGCCGCCCGCATCCAGCCAGCCGCATGAGGCGCTGGAGGAGGAGGTGCTGTCGACGGTGACCGAGGAGATGATCCTGGCCCATGCCAACTTCCTCGCCGACACCGACACGGTCACGCTACGGCGGATGGCGCCGCTGTTGGCCGAGCCGGCCTTCGCGCCGATCCGCGATTTCTGGACGGAGCAGCTGCGGTCGCTGAAGTCGGTCGAGTTCGCCGACTGGCTGGAGGAGCGCGCCCTGCGCAACCTCAACGAGGCCTTCAAGCCTCAGGCGAAGGAACGCCGCTGACCGGCGCGGTGCAGCAGCGTCCCCTGTAGGCTTGGCGTCGCTTAGGCTGCGGAGAGCGATCGGCGGTGCCGCACCGGCCATGCCTGGCCGGCATCGCGGGTGGCGGCCAGCGCGGTCTCGGCCACGATCTCGGCGGTCGCCCCCGACAGGGTCCAACCCAGATGGCCATGGCCGGTGTTGTAGAAGACGCCCGGCCGTTTGCCCGCGCCGACCCGCGGCATCATCGAGGGCATCATGGGGCGCAGGCCCGCCCAGGGCACAACCTTTTCGGTCGACACCGCGGGGAAGTACTGGCGCACCCAATCGACCATGGGGCGGATCCGGTCAGCGCGGATATCGAGGTTGGCGCCGTTGAACTCGGCGGTGCCGGCGACCCGCAGGCGCCCCGCGCCCAGGCGGGACGTCACGAGCTTGGCCTTGTCGTCGAGCAGGCTGACCCAGGGCGCGCCCGGCTGGCTGGCCTCGTCGAGTTCCACGGTGATGGAGTAGCCCTTGACCGGGTAGATCGGGACCACGTCGCCGAGGCGGGTTGCGATCTGGCGCGAGCGGATGCCGGCGCAGACCACGACGCCGTCATGCGCGGCGCTGCTGCCGTCGGCGAAGGTCACGCGAATGCCGTCCTCGGCCTGGATGTCCGCGATCTCGACGCCGTAACGGAGCGCCACGCCCTTTTTGCGGAGCGCCTCCGACAGGCCGATGGTGAAGCTGTGGATGTCGCCGGTCATGTCGGAGGGGGTGTAGAAGCCGCCGTAGAAATCGCCGGTGAGCGCGGGCTCGATGGCGCGCATCTCCTCGGGCGTCACCGCCTCCCGCTCGAGCCCCGCCTCGCGGTACATCTGGGTGACGCGCGCGGCCTGATCGAAGGCGCCCTTGCTGGCGTAGAAGTGCAGGATGCCGCGTTTTTCGAGGTCGAACTGCACGCCCTCACGCTCCGCCATGTCCAGCAGCGCGCGGCGGGCGGCGATGGCGAGGCGCGCGGTCTCGATGGTGTTGGCGCGGTAGTGAGGGATGTTGGCGATGAAGCGGGCGAACCAGCTGTACTTCGCGAAGGTCGGCAGCGGGTTCACCAGGAGCGGCGCATCCGGGCGCAGCATCCAGCGCAGACCCTTCAGCACGGTGGCAAGGTGGGTCCAGACCTCGGCGTTGGAGGCGGAGAGCTGGCCGCCGTTGGCAAAGCTCGTCTCCATGGCGGCATAAGGATGACGCTCATAGACCGTCACGTCGAAGCCGCGGTCCATCAGGGCATGGGCCGTGGTGATGCCGGTGATCCCGGCGCCGATGATCGCAATGTCACGCATGGGCGCGTTCTCCAGAGCAGGCGCACGCCGAGCCCTTTGGCCCTGCGCGTCTGCCCCCTCCGTCACTCGCCTGAGAGTTTCACGAGCGCCCCCACCGCGGAGACGGCCGCTTGCACCATGGGCGGGCCGCCAGAGGCGACCACTCTACGGAGTTTCCGATCCCGCGCCGGTCCCTTTGCCTGAGAGTTTCCGAGGCTGTTTCCCCTTCGGCGCCCCCTCGGCGTATCTCCGAAGGGGTCTCTCCCGGTGCGGCGGTTTCCACATCGTGGAAGTGGCATGGCCGGGGCCGGCTTTCAAGCCCGTCAAGGGCGCGCGAGGGCCGTTTCGATCATCTCTGCGGTCTCCACGACGCCATAGAGCGCGATGAAGCCGCCGAAGCGGGGGCCCTGGGAGGTGCCGAGGAGCACCTCGTAGATCGCCTTGAACCAGTCGCGCAGCGGATCGAAGGCATGTTCGTTGCCGACCGCGAAGACGATGTCCTGGAGCGGCTCGGCCTCGGTCTCCTCGGTCGTGCGCAGACGGGCGGCGAGATCGGCGAGGGCCGCGCGTTCCTTCTCGGACGGGCTTCGGAAGACCTTGGTCGGCGCCACGTGGTCGCGGAAGTACTGCACCGCATGGCCCGCGGCGGCGTCGAGGTCGGGGTGCGTGTCGGCGCTGGCCTCGGGCGCATAACGGCGGATGAAGCCCCAGAGCATCTCCTTGCTCTCCGCCGACGAGGCCGAGGCGAGCGTCAGCAGCATGGAGAAGGGCACCGCCATCTGGCTTTCGGGCGGGTTGCCGGCGTGGATGTGCCAGACCGGGTTGGCCAGCTGCTTGTCGGCATCCTGGGTGGGATAGGCGCGCAGGTGCTGGTGATACTCGTCCACCGTCTTGGGGATCACGTCCCAGTGCAGCCGCTTCGCGGTCTTGGGCTTTTGGTACATGAAGAGGCTCAGCCCCTGGGGGCTCGCATAGGTCAGCCATTCCTCGATCGACAGGCCATTGCCCTTGGACTTGGAGATCTTCTGCCCCTCGCCATCCAGGAAGAGCTCGTAGTTGAACCCTTCCGGCGCGGGGCGGCCGAGGGCGCGGCAGATCTTGGAGGACTGCGTGACGCTGTCGATCAGGTCCTTGCCGGCCATCTCGTAGTCGACGCCGAGAGCGGCCCAGCGCATGGCCCAGTCGGGCTTCCACTGCATCTTGACGCGCCCGCCGGTGACGGGGACCTCCATCCGCTCGCCGTCGGGCTCCACGTAGACGATGGTGCCCTTGGCAACGTTACGCTCCAGCGTCGGGACCTGGAGGACATGGCCCGTCTTGGGGCTGACCGGCAGGAAGGGGGAGTAGGTCGCCTGCCGCTCCGCCCCCAGGGTGGGCAGCATGATCGCCATGATCTTGTCGAAGCGCTCGAGCGCGGTGAGCAGCATCGCATCGAACCGGCCCTCGAGGTAGTAGTCGGTCGAACTCGCGAACTCGTAGTCGAAGCCGAACTGGTCGAGGAAGTGGCAGAGGCGCGCGTTGTTATGCGCGCCGAAGCTGTCGTGGGTGCCGAAGGGATCGCGGACCTTGGTGAGCGGCAGGTTGAGGTCCTGGGCCAGTGCCTCGCGGTTGGGGACGTTGGCGGGGACCTTGCGCAGGCCGTCCATGTCGTCTGAGAAGCAGATGAGCCGGGTGGGGATATCCGACAGCGCCTCGAAAGCGCGGCGCACCATGGTGGTGCGCGCGACCTCGCCGAAGGTGCCGATATGCGGCAGGCCCGAGGGGCCGTAGCCCGTCTCGAACAGGACGTATCCCTTTTCGGGGTCCTTGCCGCCCAGGCGCTTGAGGATCTTGCGCGCTTCCTCGAACGGCCAGGCGCGGGCGTTCTCGGCGGCCTTGCGTGCGGCGGCGCGGTCGATGTCGACCGGTGGGATCGTGTCAGCGCTCATGGGCGGTCTCCTCGCTCATGGCGCGCCCATACGCGCGGGGACCGGTCGGGTCAACGCCGCGGGTGGTGACGGCGCCGATCTCGGCGGCCGGTCTTAGCCCTGCGCGTGCATCCGGCAGGTCGAGTGGCTTGCGCCGGCAGCCGGCGCGGGGCAAGACCAAAGCGACAAAGCCCTTCGCTTGCCGCCCCGAGGACCCCCTAATGGACGCCGACAATCTGACCCCGCAGGACGCGCTGGTCGCCGTCATGATCGCCATCGCCGCCGCCGATGAGAGCATGGACGACAAGGAGCTTGCCTGGATCACCAACACAGTCGCGCTGTTGCCGGTCTTCGAGGGGTTCGACCCGCAGCGGATCCGGCCCGTCTCCTCGCTGGTGGCGGGGCTGTTCGAGCAGGAGGACGGGCTGGACACCCTGTTCGAGATCGTGGGCGACGCGCTGCCGGAGCGGCTGCATGAGACCGCCTATGCGCTGGCCTGCGACGTGGCGGCAGCGGACGGGGCCGTCGATGCCTCGGAGCTGAAGTTCCTGGAGATGCTGCGCTACGACCTGCAGGTCGGCCGCCTGCCGGCTGCGGCAATCGAGCGGGGCGCCCGCGCCCGGCACCAGCGCCTTTGAGGCCAAGGCCCGGCGCCCGACCGCCTTCGGCGAGCTCCCGGAGGAGGCCCCGCGGGAGGCCCCGAGCCCACCCGCGTTACTGTGGGCACGCCACCGGTGAACGGTCCCTGAAGCCTCGGGGATCGCTCTCAAGCTGAAACCTCGCGGCGAGCCCGCCTGCAGCCAGCCCCCAACAGAATTCCCAACGGCATCCAGCGGTGCGGCGATCGGTGGGCGGCGGCGAACGCGATCCGTGAGAGAGAGGGGATGGCACGCGCGCGAGCGGCCGCCGGGCGGTGTCAAGGAGGCCCCAATGGCCCTTCGGCTGCCTCGTCAGCGTGCGGCGAGGGTGCCGTCGACCTCGGCGATCCACTGGCGCAGGAGGGCGCGTTCGAAGGCGCGGGCGCGGGCGGTCCAGCCGCGGCTGCCGCGCCCGTCCTCGCGCCGGACGAGGTCGTTGCAGTAGATCGCGAAGGCGAGCTTGCGCCCCGAGGCGGTGTGCACATAGCCCGCGAGGCCGCGCACGAAGCTCATGGTGCCCGTCTTGGCCGCCACGGCGATGCGCGCGTGATCGAGCCCATCGCCCTTGATCGCGATGTTGTGGGGGCGCAAGAGTTGGCCGACGCCGCCAGGCAGGCGCGCATCGTCCAGTGCCCCGGGCGGGCGGGCCAGGGCCACCAGGAGATCGACGGTGCGCGTCGGGCTTATGCGGGAGGCAAGGCTGAGGCCCGAATGGTTGGCGAGGCGAAAGCCCGGGTCGCCCGGCTCAAAGCCCGCCACCGCCGCCGCCCAGTCGTTCATCGCCGCGGCCGAGGAGGGCAGCGTGCGCAGCCCCGCCCGCTCGGCGAAGAAGGCGCCGCGCCCCGAGAGGCGCGCGACCGGCACCGTGCTGCCCGGCGTGGTGGCGGCCATCAGCGTCGCCCCCGGTAGCGTGCCCTGTCCGGCACCGGAGGCCGCGAGTCCCACAAGCTCGGCGCTGACGTTGGTGGAATGGAAGAGCATCGCCTGGAGGACCTGGGCGAGGGGCCTGCCCTGGTGGCGCGCCAACACATGGGGCGCGCCAAGGGCCGATCCGGGCTCGACCGCGACCGCGGGGCGGGCGGCGCCGGCCTCCTCGATCAGCGCGGCGAAGACGTCGGCGGTATAGGCGGCCGGCCGTTGCACCGGCAGCCAGCGGCCCCCTGCACGGCGCAGCGCGCGTTCGTTGAGCTGCCAGACCTCCCGCGACGGGGTGTCGGCGCGCACCAGGACCGGCGAGACATTCGGTGTGGGGACGATGGCGATGGCCTGGGTGAGCGGACGGCGGCCATCCGCCTGAGCGCGCACGGCAACGGTGCCAGCCCCGCCGCCACGCGGCCACTCGACCCGCACGCGGTTGAAGTTGAGGCTGAGGCCCGAGACGCCGGGGTTGTAGCCCGCATCCTCCGGCTGGCTGGGGGAGATCGCGGGGATACCGCCGATGGGCCCGCTGTCGCCGATCAGGCGGCCGCTGAGCCGCGTGACCCCCTGCGCGCGCAGGGCCTGGGCCATGGACCAGAGGTCGTCGCTGTCGAGTTCCGGGTCGCCGCCGCCGGCGAGGACGAGATCGCCCTCGATGGTACCGCCGGCGGGGCGTGCCGTGGCCAGCAGGCGGGTCTCGAACCGGTGGGCGGGGCCGAGGCGGTCGAGCGCAAAGGCGGCCGTGGGCAGCTTGGCGACGGAGGCCGGGACGAAGGCGCGGTCGGCCGACCAGGCGTCGAGCACCTCGCCGGTAACCAGATCGCGCACCTCCCAGCCCGCGACGCCGGAGATGCGGGCTTTCTCATAAAGCCGGATGCTGGCGGGCGGCGGGGGCGGCAGGTTCGGGCTGCGCGGGGCGGGGACTTTGGCGCTCAGCGGGGCGAGCGCGCTTGCGCTCTCTGCCATGGCGGGGGCGCCGGCGGCGAGACCGAGGGCCAGCAGCGCCGCTAGGGCCGCCGTCAGGAACCTACCGCCGAGCTTCTCTCTCAGCATGCCGTCCTCACGCCTGAAAGGGTGCTGCATCCCGGGGCTACGCTTCCGGACCGTCACCCATGCATCGCGGCAACTCAAAGGAAAACTGGTAAACGCTTCGACAAGATAGGAGGAAATCGCGCCAAGGCGGCGATTTGAAGGCGGAACCGCTGGTGAGCGCTGAGCCAGGCGGCGGCTCAGACACAGGGCGCTGGACCGCTGTGCCGGATTGGAACGCTGAGCTGGCGCGGGCCGTCAGGGCCACTCCCCGCGCGCGCGGATGGCGGTGGAGGATTGGGCCGACATAGCGCCGGTCAGCAGCACCCAGCGGGGGGTGTCGCCGTTGGCCAGCGCCGCGGCCGCATGCTGGGGGATCCGGGCATGGCCGAAGCGGCGCAGCGCCGGGGCGAGGCCCGCACGGAGCTGCTCGCCCGGGCGCGCAAGCACGCCGATGGGAAAATGCGCCATGATCCACTCCCACCGCTCCCAGCGATGAAAGCCCGCCAGGTTGTCCGCGCCCATGAGCCAGACGAAGCGGATGCCGGGGTAGCGGCCAGTCAGCTTGTCGAGGGTATCGGCGGTATAGGTGCAACGCAGACGCGCCTCGATGTCGGTCACCCGCACCCGCGGGTGCTGCATGATCTGCCGGCAGGCGGCGACGCGGCGCGCGAGCTCCGCTGGGCCGCGGGGCTTGAGCGGGTTGCCGGGGCTGACCAGCCACCAGACCGCATCGAGCTGCAGCGTCCTAAGTGCCCAGCGCGTGATGTGCACATGGCCCTGGTGCGCGGGGTCGAAGGACCCGCCGAGAAGGCCGATGCGCTGTCCCGGCAGGGCGAGGGGATCTGGGTGAAACAAGGCCTAGGCGCCTGCGTGAGGGGTCGGGCGGGCGGCAGGGCCGCGGGTCGCCGTGATCTAGGCAGCGCGGATCAGGGGTTGTCAATTCGAGGGCGCATCGGTGCCTCCCTGCGCCCATCGGTGTGCCCATGCAGAAGGCAGGGTCACAGGGCGTGACAGTATCTGCGTCAGAATCCGCGCACCCCTGTGCCCGCGGTCAAAAGTGAGCCTGCATTAAATTGAGAACGAGACCCGTCGCGTGCGTGACGACCGAAGATCCGCTTGTCGTCAACCGCTGAAAGCAACCGTCTCCGCGAGGGGTAGAATGCACGACGATTTCGAGAGCACGCTCGATTGGGCGATACAGCAAAGCGAAATCATGGACGCCTTTGCGCGCCCGTAGGAGGGCCTCTGGGTTGTCGAGTGCCTCGGCGAACGGCTGCATGTCTTCGTTCGCAACATCACCGCGCAGGAGGTCATGCATCTCGCGTGCGATGTCGCGGTGCCCAAAAGAGCGAGGTGCCCTGACCCTCGCGCCCTTGCCTGGGGCCATGCACCTCGCACGGCGCATCCAAAGTCCTGTTAAGCAATACCCGTGTCACGGCGCCGAAGGCATCCTATCTCTCTGCCCACGACGGTTCTTTGGGAGAGAGATATGACCCTGCGCACCCCTATCTTCGCCGCCGCCATCGCCGCCCCCCTCGCCTTTGCCGCGCCGGCCAAGGCAGAGCCGGTGACATTTGATATCGACCCCACGCACACCACGGTGGCGTTCCTGGTCGATCACATCGGCTATGCCAAGACGCTTGGCTGGTTCACCGAAGTGTCCGGCTCCTTCGTCTATAACTCGGTCGAGAAGACCGTCACCGACGTGCAGCTCGAGGTGAACCCCGCCTCGATCTTCTCCAACGACGAGCGGCGCGACGAGCATGTGCGTAACGCCGACTTCCTGGACGTGGAGAACCACCCGAGCATCACCTTCGTCTCCGAGGGCGGTGAGGTAACCGGGGAGAACACCGGCGTCGTGCGCGGTGAGCTGACGGTCCTGGGCGTCACCAAGCCGATCGAGGTGGCGGTGACGCTGAACAAGGACGCGCCCTACCCCTTCGGCCATAAGAAGCGCACCCTGGGCGTCTCGGCGGAGGCCACGGTGGTCCGCTCGGAGTACGGCATGGACTATGCGCTCGGCGGCCTGGTGGGTGACGAGGTCGAGGTGATCTTCGAGATGGAAGCCATCGCGCGCGACTGACGCGATCGCACACCGGCCGGGGGCCCCGGGCGCCCGGCTCTTGCCGCGCCCCTAGCGGACGACCAGCACCGACATGGGGGCGCGGTGGACGATCTTGTCGGCATGCGAGCCGATGAGAAACGTCCGCAGCTCCGAGACCGGGTGGGAGGCCATGACGATCATGGCCACCTCCATCTCCTGGGCCACGCGCAGGATCTCGACGTCGATGTCGCCGTGGCCGACATGGGCATGCCAGGGCACGGCAGTGCCGATCTCCGCCTCGCCGAGGGCTTTGAGGTCGATCATCGTCTTCTCCAGCGCCTCGCGCTCGAAATCCGGCGGGAAGTACGTCTGGACCATCGCGTAGCCGAAGTCCGGCAGGATCGCCAGAAGGTGGAGCTCGGCGCTCTTGAGCGTCGCCTGGGCCACGGCCTCCGGCAGGGCAGCCTTCCAGGACGCCTCGTGGTTCAGGTCCACCGCAAGCAGGATTTTGGTCATCGGATTTCTTCCCTTCGCTTAGGCGGCGCCGCTCAGGCCGGCGCGGGCGCCGGTGCGGGGGCAACCTCCACCCGCCGGCGCTGCAGCCAGACGACACCGGCCAGCAGCAGGAGCGCGGGGATGAACATCAGGTACTTGGTCGGCTGGTCGGTGGGACGCAGCACCCGCAGCACCTCCTGATCCCAGTCGAGCCCGGCCTTCTGTGCCGCGCTGTCGAAGGCGACATCGTCGATGATCATCTTACCGTCTCGCTCGACGAAAAGCAGCCCCGCTGCCTCCAGCCGCGCCTCGCCGGTGGCCTCGTCGCCGATGGGCACCAGCGCCACGAACTCGATGGGGTCGCCCACGTCGTTGAGGCCCGCAACGCGGATCCGCAGATCCTCGCCCGGCGGCGTCATCTCGGCGGCCAGCACGATCTCGGTCGGCGCTTTCTCCAGGTACGGTGGGTAGACCATGTCCATCCAATAGCCCGGGCGGAACAGGCTGAAGGCCACCACCAGCAGGATCCCGGTCTCCCAGATCCTGTTGCGGGTCAGGAACCAGCCTTGGGTCGCCGCCGCAAACAACAGCATGGCGACCGTGGCCGTGAGGAAGACGAAGATGCCCTGGGCCCAGCCGACCTCGATCAACAACAGGTCGGTGTTGAAGATGAATAGGAACGGCAGGGCGGCGGTGCGCAAGCTGTAGAAGAAGGCCACCACGCCGGTGCGGATCGGATCGCCGCCCGAGACCGCGGCGGCCGCGAAGCTCGCGAGGCCAACGGGTGGCGTCACGTCCGCCATGATGCCGAAGTAAAAGACGAACAAATGCACCGCGATCAGCGGCACGATCAGCCCGTTCTGCTGGCCGAGGGTGACGATCACGGGGGCGAGCAGCGCCGAGACGACGATGTAGTTCGCCGTGGTCGGCAGCCCCATCCCCAGGATCAGCGACAGGATCGCCGTCAGGAACAGGATGGCGATGATATTGCCGCCCGAGAGCACCTCGACCACATCGGCCAGCGCGGAGCCGACGCCGGTCTGACTGACCGCGCCCACGATGATGCCGGCGGTCGCCGTGGCGATGCCGATGCCGATCATGTTGCGCGAGCCTGCGACGAGGCCGTCGATCAGATCGCGAAAGCCACCCGAGACCTCGGCCGGCAGCAGGCTGATCTGGCCGGTCATGATCGCCGCCAGCGGCCGCTGGGTGACCAGGATGAAGATCATGAAGGCCGAGGCCCAGAAGGCCGAGAGACCGGGCGACAGGCGGTCGACCATCAGCGCCCAGACCAGCACGACGACCGGCAGGATGAAGTGCAGCCCCGATTTCACCGTCGGTCCCGGTAGCGGTAGCTTGGCGTCAGGCTTGTCCAGATCCGCCATGCTGGGCGTGGGATACTGCGTCGAGAGCCAGAGGAGGCCCAGGTAGATCGCCGTCAGCAGGCCGAAGATGATGTAGCCCGCGGTCTCGGGGAAGGCCGGGCGGATCCAGCCCATGCCATAGTAGACCGCGAGGCTGAGCCCGCAGATGAAGGCGACGCCGAAGGCCGTGCCGATAAGCCGCTGGACGATGGGCTTCGGCACATAGGCGCGCTCCATCCCCTTGAGGCCGGCCTTCATCGCCTCAAGGTGCACGATGTAGACGAGCGCGATGTAGGAGATGACCGCCGGCACGAAGGCATGGGTGACCACGTCGAAATAGGGGATGCCGACGTATTCCACCATCAGGAAGGCGGCCGCGCCCATGACGGGCGGCATGATCTGTCCGTTGACGGAGGAGGCGACCTCAACCGCGCCGGATTTCTCGGAGCTGAAGCCAACCTTCTTCATCAGCGGGATGGTGAAGGTGCCCGTGGTGACCACGTTCGCGATGGAGGAGCCCGAGATAAGCCCGGTCATGGCCGAGGAGACCACCGCCGCCTTGGCCGGCCCGCCGCGCAGGTGGCCCATGAGCGAGAAGGCGACCTGGATGAAGTAGTTGCCAGCACCCGCCTTATCGAGCAGCGAGCCGAAGAGCACGAAGAGGAACACGAAGGAGGTCGAGACCCCCAGCGCGATGCCGAACACACCCTCGGTGGTGATCCACTGGTGGTTCACGACCTCGGACAGGGAGTTGCCCTTGTGCGAGATGATCGTCGGCATGTGCTGGCCGAGGAAGGTGTAGACCAGGAAGATCGTCGCCACGATCATCAGCGCGGGTCCCAGCGAGCGCCTCGTTGCCTCGAGCAGCAGGATGATCCCGATGATGCCGACGATGAAGTCCTGCGCGATGGGGGCGCCCACCCGGTCGGCGATGCCCTCGTAGAACAGGAACAGATAGAGCCCGGCGGCGGCGCCCACGATGGCCAGCGCCCACTCCCAGGGCGCGATCTTGTCATGCGGCGAGCCAAGGAACACGGCCGCCATGATCGGCAGGATCAGCGCCACGATGATGAAGGGGGAGAGATCGTCCTCCGCCCCGTAGATGAAGATCCCGCCCAGGATCAGGGGCACGCCGAGCGCCAGGATCAGGGGCGGCAGCCCACGCGCCGCCGGATAGGCGCAGAAGGCCAGGAAGATCGCAAAAGCGAGGTGGATCGACCGCGCCTCGGTGTCGTTGAAGACGCCCCAGCCGACGATGAAGGGGATGGGCGAGGCGAACCAGAGCTGGAATAGCGCCCAGGCGAGTGCTGTGAGCATCAACAGCATCCCCACCGGCCCCGCGGGGTTGCGCGCGCCGGTATCGGCAGCGGCGACCAGTTCGTCGAGTTCGGCTTGGCTGAGCCCGTCCTGCTGGCCCGTTTTCGGATCGGCGGAGGGGGCGGGTGTGGTGTTGCTCATCGGTCGGCCTCCCGGTTGGGGCTCAGGCGGGACGCCTGCGGGGTGCCGGGCTTATCCCGAAAGCTGGCAAGGCACGGCTGCGCCTTGGCTGTGTGGGGGCCGCCCCGAACGGGCGGGACGGCCGAAGGTCGTTATCGCGCACAGGCGATCAGGCGCGATCCGCGGAGGATCACTCCATCCAGCCGCGCTCTTTGTAGTAGCGCGCCGCACCGTCGTGCAGCGGGGCGGAGAGACCGGCGGAGATCATCTCCTCCTCCTTCAGGTTCGCGAAGGCCGGGTGCAGACGCTTGAAGCGGTCGAAGTTGTCGAAGACCGCTTTGACGATCTGATACACGGTCTCCTCGTCGGTGTTGGTCGAGGAGACGAAGGTTGCCCGCACGCCGAAGGTGGTCGTGTCCGCGTCCGAGCCCGTGTACATGCCGCCCGGCACGGTGGCGAAGGAGTAGAAGGGGTTGTCGTTCACGAGCCCCTCGATCGCGTCGCCATCGACCGTGACCAGGTTCGAGGCGCAAGAAGTCGTCGCCTCCTGGATCGAGCCATTGGGGTGGCCCACGGTGTAGATGATCGCATCCACTTTGTTGTCGCAGAGCGCCTGGGACTGCTCCGCCGCCTTCAGCTTCGAGGCGAGCGAGAAGTCATCCATCGACCAACCCTTGGCGGCCAGAACGACCTCCATGGTGCCGAGCTGGCCCGAGCCCGGGTTCCCGACGTTCACGCGCTTGCCCTTGAGATCGTCGAAGGACGCGATGCCCGCATCGGCGCGCGCGATCACGGTGAAGGGCTCGGGATGCACCGAGAAGACGGCGCGCAGTTCGGGAAAGGCAGAGCCTTCGAACTTGGAGGAGCCGTTCAGCGCGTGGAACTGCCAGTCGGACTGAGCGACACCCATGTCCATGTCGCCGGCCTTGATCGCGTTGATGTTCGCGATGGACCCGCCGGTCGAGGGCGCGGTGACCTTCAGGCTATGCTCGGCCGAGCCGCGGTTCACCAGCCGCGCGATGGACTGGCCGACCACGTAGTAGACGCCGGTCTGGCCGCCGGTGCCGATGGTGATGAACTTCTCCTCCGCCATCGCAGTGGTGGCGAAGGTTCCGATGGTCGCCGCGATCACGGCGGTGCGCATAAGCTTCATGGTTGTCTCCCTGTTTTCGAAACTCTGCTCGCAGTTGTTCCGTAATTCAACACTACGCAGAGCGCCGATCAGAGGCAGGCTGCCGCACCGGTGGGCACAGCCCTTCGTTCTGGACCAGCCAGCGTCAGTGCGTTCAGCAGCCGAGGACGGCGCAGATCCGCTGGCGGTAGAGGGTGTTCACCTCAGGCTCTGGCGGCACCGGCGGGCGCGGTGTCGTGCACTCGGAGCGGTAGTCGGGCGCGAGACCGCGATTGACGCAGGAGGCGATGCGCCAGCCCGGCGGGATATCGGTCAGATCGATGTCGCGCCACTTGGGATGCCCCTCGACCTGCAGGCGGTTAAAGCGGTTCACGATCAGGTGGCTAACCTCGGACACCGCATCGCAGGCCAAGCGGTGATAGGCATTCTGGCGCGGGTTGAACTCATAGGTCATGAGCACCGCCTTCACCGCCACGACCGGGACGCTGTCGGTCAGCCAGGGGTAGGTCCTGGCCGCGATACTGGTCGGCGTATAGACCGAGGTCAGCACATCGTCGGTGATCGGCAGCAGGTGATAGCGCTGCGGGTCGATCCGCGGATCATCGAACAGGCTGATTGGCGCGCCGGAGACATAGAAGAACGCGTCGATCTCCCCCTCGAGCAGCGCATCCAGCGCCTCGGCGGGGTCGAGGGTCAGGGTCTCGCCCGGCGCCAGCCGCATGAAATCGAGGATTAGCGAGGCGGTCAGGAAGGTGCCGCTGTCCGCATTGCCGATGGAGACCCGCCGGTCAGCGAGGTCGCGCAGGCTGCGCACCTGTCGGCTGGCCAGGACGTGCACTTCCTCGTTGTACAGGGGAAAGGCGATCTGCACGCCGAAGAGCGCGCGGCGGATGACCGGATCGTCGGCCTGGAACGTCTTGAAGTACTCCAGCACGTCGTTCTGGACGATGCCGAACTGGGTGTTGGGGCGCTGGCGTACGGCCAGGAAATTCTCCAGCGAGCCCGCGCTTTCGGTCACGTTCACCGTCAGCCCGCACTCGCCCGCGATGCGGCTGATGTCGCGTCCGATCTCGATGTAGGTGCCGCCCGGTACGCCCGTCATGATCGTCGTGGCGAAATCGCTCGCCGCGGCCGGCGGGACGGTGAGCGCGGGCAACAGAAGGCCGAGGCAGAGCGCCCGGCAGAAGCTGGCGATCCGGATCATGGTCTTCGCGTCCTCTCTGCAGCCCGCGCGTGCAGTCTCAGCAGTTGGGCAGGCGCCGGATCAGGGCCACGGCCATCTGCCGGTTCACCGTGCCAAAGACGCCCTGCAGCGCATCGGTCACGCAGGCCCCGGCCTCCAGCTCCGCCGTCAGGGTCTCGCGCTGGGCCGCGGTCACGGCCCACATGCCAGGGGCATCGGCCATGGCGGCGGCCACCACTGGCGCCGGACGAGGCCGCAGGGTACGGTCGGGCGTAACCGACGCCGTCGCGGGGGCCGTCTCGGGGCCTGTTGTGGGGGCCGCCGGCGACGCGGTTGTTTGCCCCGGGGGCGGCGCTGGTCTTGCCAATGAACGCTCCGGCAGAGCCGTGATCGCCATCATCGAGGCGGTGGGCAGCTCTTGCCCGGCACCATCCACCGCTGCGGTCTGGGTCGTGGGATCGGCGACACCCGATCTTTCGTCCTCCGCCTCGACCTCCGACAGACGCCGCTCGGCGATGCGCAGGCGCCGTTCCGCCGCCTCGATGGCCGCCGCGGTCACCGCCAGTTCGGTCGTCAGCGCAACAACCTCGCTCTTGATGTCGTCGCGTTCGCCGCGGGCGGCCTGCAGCTCCGCCATCATGGTGCCGTGCTGCTCTTCCAGTGCCGCCATGTCGCTGCGCAGGCTGGCGAGGGCGCCGCGCGCGGCCTCAGCGGCCTCTGCCGCCTCGGCCTCGGTGGCGCGCAGCGCATCGACCTCGGCGCCCAGGCTCTCCCGCTCGGCATTCAGGCCGGAGAGGCTCTCTTGCAGCGCGCCTTGCTCGCTCTCCAACTGCTCACGCGCGGTCTGCGCCGCCGAAAGGGCCTCGGTCTCCACGGCCAGTGCCTCACCCAGGGAAGCCCGTTCCGCAGACATCGCGTCGAGGGCCGACCGCTGTTCGGAGAGCAGAGCCGTCAGCGCATCGCTTTCCTGTGCAAGCGCCAACACCTCTGACTCCCGGTCTGTCACGATGCCCTCCAGCGCAAGGCGCCGTTCCTCCGCCGCCGTTGCGGCATCGGTGGCCTGCCGCTGCGTGTCGGCTGCGGCGGCGATCTCCTGCTCCAGACTTTCGAGGGACGCGGTGCCGGCTGCCAAGGCCTCCTCCGCGCGCAGCGTCCGTGCCTCCAGATCGGCTACGGTCGCCTGCCCCTCGGCCACCCGGGCGGTCAGCGCGGCCTCCTCCGCCTCGATCGCGGTCAGCCGCTCGGCCTGGCTTTCGGTCTCCGCCACAAGGGCCGCATGGCGGGCGGCGATTGCCTCGAGTTCCTCACGCCGCGCCGTGCGCTCCACACCCAAGGCCTCAGTCTCAGCGGTGAGGGCGGACAGGCGCTCCTCGCCGGCCGCGACCTCGGTCGTGAGCGTCGCCATGCGTTCGTCGATGGCAGAAACCGCTGCCGTCGCCTCGTCACGCTGCGTGCTCAGACTGCTCACCTCGGCGGCGAGGGTCTCGACCTCCGCCGCCAGCGTCTCGCGGCTCGCTTTCTGCTCGGCAAGCGCGGTACCGGTCTCGGTCTCCTCGCGCGTGAGGGCGGCGAGGCTGTTCTCGAGGCCCTCCACCTCTCCGCGGCGCTCCTCCCGGACGGCTTCGAGCGAGGTGACGGCGGCCTCCAGGTCACGCTGCGCGGCCACCAAGGCGTCGCGCTCGCCCATCAGCCGCTCTACCTCGCCTTCGCCATCCTCGATACGCGCTGCGAGGCCGTCGGCCACGCCGATCAGCTCGCGCAGGCTCGCCTCCTTGTCCGCGACGGCCGTGTCCAGGCTGGACAGGCGTTCCTCAAGGTCCGCCGCCTCAGCGATGACGGCCTCGGCCTCGGCGCGAAGAGTCTCCTGAGCGGTGATCTCCGTGCGGAGGCCGTCCTGGCGCGACTTCAGCTCCGCGATCTCCGCGACGCTGCGCTCGATGGAGGCGGCGAGCGTGGTCTCCTGCTGGGCGAGGCGGGCGATCGTCCCCTCTTGGCCGCGCACGGTCTCCGTCAGATCGCTCTTCAACTCGTCCATGGACGCCAGCGTCGCCTCGCCGGCGGTGATATCCTCCACCAGGGCGGCGCGGCGCTCGTCCAAAGCGGCCAACGCCTGGCGTTCGGCGGCCAGGGCCTCCTGGGCTTCGACGCGGGTGCGGTCGAGGGCGATCATCTCCTCGGCGCCGGTGGTGAGTTCGTCCTGCACGGCGTTGCGACGCGCTTCCAGACGCTCAATCTCCTCACGATCCGCGGTGAGCTGAGCGGAAAGGGCCTGCCCCTGGTCGAGAAGGGCGGCGATCGCGGCTTCATCGGCCGCGACGGTCTCGCGCAGCGCCGACTGCTCATCGCGCAGGGTGGCGACGGCGGCCTCCTGGGCCGAGAGCTCCTCGGTGACCCTTGTGCGGCGCTCGTCGATGTCGTCGATCTCCGCCTGCCCCGCGATCACCATCGACGTGAGCTCCGCGGCACGGGCCTCGAGCGCGGTCCGCTCCAGGTCCGCCGCCTCGAGCGCCGCGGCATGGTCCGCCCGCTCCGCGGCCAAGGCAGCGAGCGCGTCACGCTCGCCTTGGATGGCCGTTGCAATGCCCTCACGCTCGCCAATCGCAGCCTCAAGCGCCGACTGCTCCTCCACCAGAGCTGCGGCGAGGATATCCTTATCCCCACTCAGGCCGGCGATGCGGCTCTCGTAGCCCGCGATCGTCTGCTCAGCCTCGGCGGCCGTATCCTCCAGATCGGCGAGCTGCGCCCGCCCTGCACTCAGCGCCGCGGCCAGTTCCGAGCGGCGCGCCTGCAGCGTGTCGAGTTCCTCGGCAGAGGACTCCAGGTCTGCAGCCAGGGCATCGCGCCGACGCTTCATCCCCGCGACGGCCGAGGCGTAGTCGGCGATCTCCAGATCCAGGTCGTCGCGCCGGACTTCGAGAGCGGTCAACTCCTCCATCACCGCATCGCGCGCCGCTGTCAGCAGGGCCGTCTCCTCGGACAGGGCGGCCGCTTCCGGCGTCGCGTCGTCGGGGGCGGTGCGCAGGGCAGCGGCGAGGCGTTCCTCGATCTCGGCAAGCTCCCAGGCAGCGGTGGCGCGGCGGGCTTCGAGTGCCTCGGTCTCGCGCCGGGCCTCCTCCACTTCAGCCAGGGCCGCATCGCGCGCGGCCTCGGCTTCCGCGACGGCGCGTTCCAGGGCCGCCAGCCTGCTCTCACCGCGCACCGGTGCGGGTTTGGTGACCTGTGCCGCGGCCTGGGGCATCACGATTGCCGGTGCCGTCGCCAGACAGAGCGCCAGTGCCGTGCTCGTCATAAGGCGCGGCAGATGCCACTGAGAGATCTTCGCCCGGGTCATGCCACTCTCCCCTCGATCACCCACCCATCGCCGTTACACCGACGAGAACGCGAACCCGGCGGCCCGTCTCAGAAGTCGTGCGACAGCTGATCAGATCGGTGGCCCGTCTACCATGAGATGAACGCTATCAGCTTCGCGGGGAGCGCAAAAGGCAAGTGCAGTCCCACGGCGAAACTTGTGTCGTTCGTGCCAGGGCGAGACGTTTCTTCTTCGCGAAACAGTGCCCAAGAGCGGTCAACAAAGCCGGTTGCCAGTCGCTTGCCAGCAATGCTGAGTTGAAATGCGCCAAACAGAGATCGCCAAAGGAGACTGCGTCGCCCGTGAACACAGAGACATGGGCGCCACGAGATACTCTTTGGGTCGAATCAGGCGTCAGCGGTTTCGGAGACCTGAAGGATCAATTTAGCGGGTGCCTCACCCGCATCGATCTCGGCAAAACAGGCGGCGCCTTCGCCCAGATCCCGAAGGGTGGACCAGCCCGCCGGATCGATCGTCCGGTCGCGCAACATCTCGATCGCCGTTGCGAAATCCTGGGGCAGATAGCAATAGGCGCCCATGAAGGCGACCTCCTGCAGCGTCAGACGCCGCGTGTCGAGACCGTCGGCATTGTCCTGCAGGCCGATATGCATGATGACGCCGCCAGGCGCCACGATGCGGGAGGCAGCGGCCCGGGTGCGCCCGGTCCCCACCGCGTCGAGAACCATATCGGCACGCAGACTGTCATAGGCCGGGTCCGCCGGATCGTAGACCGCGCCGGGAAACAGCACCTCCAGCGCGGCCCGCCGGCGGGCGTTCGTCTCTGCGATATGGATGGGGGAGACGCCCTTGGCGCGCAGCACCAGCGCCGAAAGCAGCCCGATGGCACCGCCGCCCAGCACCACCGCCTCGGTGCCGCCGCCAAGCGCCCTCTGGTGGCGAAGGGCCAGGCCCACGGCATGGATGGCGCAGGCGAGCGGCTCCGCCAGGACGGCGCGGCCAAAGGGCAGATCGTCGGGCAGGATCGTGAGGTTGCGCGTGGCGACGATCACCTCCTCGGCGAAAGCGCCGGGCATACGCATCCCGATCATCTCGCGGTGGCGGCACAGATGGCTGCGCCCGCTGACGCAGAAGGAGCAGCGCCCACAGGTCATGAGCGGGTTGATCGCGACCCGCTTGCCCGCGAAGGGCCCGCTGGCGGCGACACCCACCCCCTCATGACCCAGGATCATTGGCGGCACCCGGCGCGCGTCGTGCCCGTGCCAGGCGTGCATGTCCGAGCCGCAGATGCCACAGAGCGCTACCTCGACCAGGGTCTGATCCCGGCGCGGTCGGGGCGGGGCAACCTCTTGGATCTCCAGAGTCTCAGGCGCTGTGAAAACAAGGGCGCGCATCAGCTTCCGTATATGTATTCAGGCAACCACAAAGCGATTTGCGGGAAGCTGAAGATCAGCGCAAGGCCGATCAACTGTATAACCATGAACTGCATCATCCCGAGGTAGATGTCGCGCAGGTCCCATTCGGGCACCACCCCTTTGAGGAAATAGGCCGATAGCGCGACCGGTGGACTGAGCCAGGCCGTCTGCAGGTTCACCGCGACCAGGATCGCGAACCAGGTCAGGTTGACCTCCAGCTCGACCAGCACCGGCACCATGATCGGCACGATGATCAGCACGATCGGCACCCACTCCAGCGGCCAGCCGAGCAGGAAGATCAGCGCCATGATGATGATCAGCACCCAGGTGACCGAGAGATCGAGATCGAGCAGCGCCTCGGTCAGCATGGTCGGCGTGCCAAGGCGCGAGAAGGTGGCGCCGAAGAAGTTGGAGGCCGCGACCAGGAACATGATCAGGACCGTGATCTCGAGCGTCTTGATCAGCGCCTCGTAGAACCGCGACGCGGTCATCTTGCGATAGGCCAGCGTCAGGATCAGCGCGCCAAAAGCACCGCAGCCCGCCGCCTCGGTCGGCGTCGCATAGCCAAGCAGGATCGAGCCCAGGGCGAAGGTCACCAGCGCCGCCGGCGGGACGAGGCCCAGGAAGAACTCCCGTGCGATGAAGACGATGTCGTTGCTGCGCTGCTCCTCCGGCAGGGGCGGGCCGAGATCGGCGTTCAGCCAGCAGCGCCCGAGCGCATAGAAGGCGTAGAGCGCGGCGAGCATCATCCCCGGCACGATGGCCGCGGCGAAGAGGTCAGTCACCGGGATCTCAAGCACCGGGCCCATGACCACCAGCATGATCGAGGGCGGGATCAGGATACCGAGCGTCCCGCCCGCCGTGATCGTCCCCGCCGCAAGCTGCACATTGTAGCCCGAGCGGTTCATGGTCTTGGCCGCCATGATCCCCAGGATCGTGACCGAGGCGCCGACGATCCCGGTGGCCGCCGCAAAGATCGTGGAGACGAAGAGCACCGCGAGATAGAGTGAGCCGCGCGTCTTCGACAGCATGAGCTGGACGGAAGTGAAGAGCCGCTCCATCAGGCCCGCCTGCTCCATCATGATGCCCATGAAGACGAAGAGCGGCACGGCGGCCAGCGTCTCCTCCAGCATCACGGAGTTGAACTGCAGGGTCTGGAGATAGAAGACGAGCTTGGTGCCGAAGCCCCAGGCGCCGAAGGCGAAGCCCAGGAAAATCAGCGTAAAGCTGATCGGAAAGCCCAGGAAGATCGCGAACAGCATCACGCTGAGCATGATGACGCCGATCCAGGGCGCGGGGATCGAGGTGAGGCCGGCTCCATCGACCATGTCCGACCAGATCCCGCCGAGCGGCATGATCGTCGGCGCGAAGATCGAGAGCGTGATCACCACCAGCAGCACCAGGTAGACCGGCATGGCCTTGAGGAACCGCGCCGAGCGCTCCGGCCCCATCTTGTGGAAGCACTTCAGCAGCTCTGAGACGCCCTGCAGGAGCAGGAATAGGACCCCCAGCGGCATCGCTGTGCGCGCCGGCGCCAACGGGGCCATCATGGTGGTGTCCATGGCCCGCTCGCCGGTCTCCCAAGCCCTGATCGTGTACTCCGCCGAGATCCAGAGGAAGAAGACCATCGCCGGGAAGTAGAAGGCGAGGTAGAGGGCCGCGTCGACGGTCGCCTGGGTGCGTGGGTGCCAGTTGCGGTAGAGGAAGTCGGCCCGGATGTGCACGCCACGCATCAGCGCATAGCCCGCGCCCAGCATGAAGAGCGCGCCCGCGAACATGCGCGTCGTCTCATAGGCCCAGAGGGTGGGGCCAAGCCCGATCTCGCGCGCCAGGTCGTCGGCGCCCATCACGGCGAAGATGCGAAAGGCCTCGCGGCTGACGACCTCGAAGACCATGGCCGCCATGACCGGCAGCAGCAGCAGGCAGGTAATCCGGCCGACCCAGAGGTTGAGCACGTCGATGCCGCCCACCACGGGGCGCATCCAGGGCGTCATGTCAGACGGGGTCTGGCCGGGCGGCAGCGTGCGCCGCTCGGCGATCAGTTCGTCGGTGATGTCGAGATCGTCTGGAGAGACGTCATTGGCGGACATGGCGCGTGCTCCTTCGCCGCGCGGATGGGTCGGCATCCTCTCCCCCGGGTCCCCTCCCGCGGGGAGAGGGGGGCGGCCCCGTCGCGCCCTGCGCGAGCCTCTGGTGTGCGCGCAGGCGGTGGCGGCCGCGTCCCCCCTCCGGACCGGAGGGGGGCTAGGGGGGAGGCCGTCGCGTGGCCAGCCTTACTTCAGGCTGTCGGCGAAAGCCTTGCCCAGCGAGGCGTTCGAGGCCTGCGCACCGGCCCAGAAGGGCACCGCGATCTCGGCGAAGTCCTTCTGGCTCTGCCAGACCTCGGCGAAGAACTCGTTCTCCTCCGCGTTCTTCTCCAGGCTCGCCCGGGCGGCGTCCATGTACTCCTTGAAGTAGTCTGCCGGGGTGTCGTGCAGCTGCACGCCGTGGTTCTCGGTCAGGTCCTTCAGCGCCTTGCCGTTCTCGTAGATCCGATAGGACATGGACTTCGACAGCGACGCATTGGCCGCCACCTCGATCGCCTTCTGCTGCAGCGGCGTCAGCGAGTTGTAGACATCCTTGTTGATGTAGATGTCCGCGTTGACGACCACCTGGTGCAGGCCCTGCAAGTAGTAATGCTTCAGCACCTTCTGGAAGCCAAAGACGCTGTCGGGCTTGGGGCAGCACCACTCGGCGGCGTCGATGGTCCCCTTCTCCAGCGCCGGCAGGATGTCACCGCCGCCCATGGCGACCGAGGCGATGCCGATGTCCTTATAGGTCTGGCCCGGGATGCCCGGCGGGGTGCGGAAGCGGTACTTGCGGAAGTCCTCCATCGAGGTGATGGGCTCGGAGAACCAGCCGAGCGCCTCGGGGCCCACCGGCTGCAGCATGAAGCCCTTCACGTTGACGCCCATCTCGTCCCAGAGCTTGTCGTAGAGCTCGCGCCCACCGCCATACTGGAACCAGGACAGGAAGGCGATGTTGTCGATGCCGACGCCGGCACCCGCGACGGGGGAGCCGAAGAGCATGGCCGCCGGGTGCTTACCCGACCAGTAGTGGGTCCAGGCGAAGCCGCCCTCGATCAGGCCCGCATCGACCGCGTCGAGCGTCTCCTTCACGCCGACCACCGCGCCGGCGGGCAGGATCTCGAACTTCACCTCGCCGTTGGTCAGCGCTTCCACGTCGTTGGCGAATTCGGTGAGCATCGTGACCTCGTCCGCCGCGGCGGGGATCACGGATTGCACGCGGATGACGGTTTGTGCATCGGCGGTGGCGCTGAGCGCGAGTACCGCGCCAACAGCCGCCGCGCCGATGGCGGGCAGCATCTTTCCGAAGATCATCGATGTCCTCCCTAGGGGTATTTTTGTTGTGATGTGTTTTTGTTCACGGCAAGAGAGTGTCCGCTGCAGCCGGCCGATGCAACGAAAAGAATGCGGACCGGATGCCGCCCCCGCTGGCCGCATCGTCTTGCCCGTATTCTGGCCCGTGTTCTGGCCCGTCTCTTGGCCGTCTTCTGGCCTCACCGTTCCTCCGGCGACGACATGCCCTGCTCCCTTGAGCCGCGGTTTTGTGCAGGCTGCGCAAAACAGGGAGAGCGACCATGAGTGACACCGCCTTTCTCGACACGCTCGGCGCGATTGTCGGCAAGCGCCATCTGCACACCAACGCGGCCTCTCTCGACCGTTTTCGCAAGGGTTGGCGCTCGGGCGAGGGCGAGGCCGAGGCAGCCGTCGAGCCGGGGACGCTGCTGGAGATGTGGCGCGTCGTTCAGGCCTGCGTCGCGGCGGACCGCATCGTCATCACGCAGGCGGCCAATACGGGCCTGACCGAAGGCTCAACACCAAAGGGTCGCTACGACCGCCCCGTGGTGATCGTCAAAACGCTGCGCCTGGATAAGATCCAGATCCTGAAAAACGGGCACCAGATCGTCAGCCATCCGGGCGCGACGCTCTACAAGCTGGGCAAGATGCTGGCCCCGCTCGGCAGGGAACCGCACTCGGTCATCGGCTCCTCGAACATCGGCGCCTCGATCATCGGGGGCGTCTGCAACAACTCCGGCGGCTCGCTGACACAGCGGGGGCCGGCCTATACCGAGCTGGCGCTCTACGCCCAGGTGGGCAGCGATGGCGTCTTGCGGCTGGTCAACCACCTGGGGATCGAGCTCGGCAGCACGCCCGAGGAGATCCTGGAGCGGCTGGACAACGGCCAGTTCACCGAGGCGGACATCAAGGACGGGGTGGGGCGCGCCTCGGACGACGGTTATGCCGCCAAGGTTCGCGACGTCACCGCGTCGACGCCCTCGCGCTACAACGCCGACCCCGACCGGCTGTTCGAGGCCTCTGGCTCGGCCGGCAGGCTGGTGGTCTTCGCGGTACGGCTCGACACCTATCCGGCCATCCAGGGCGAGCGGGTCTACTATATCGGCACCAACGACCCGGCGGATCTGACGGTCCTGCGCCGCCGCATCCTGACCGAGTGCGACGAGCTACCGATCTGCGGCGAATACGTGCATCGCGAGCTTTTCGATCTGGCGCAGAAGTACAGCAAAGACACGCTGATGATGATCCACTGGTTCGGCACGGATCGCCTGCCGGTGTTCTTCGCGATCAAGAGCACGCTGGATGCGCGTCTGAACAAGGTGCCGTTCCTGCCGCGCAATCTGGTCGATCACATCATGCAGGCGCTCAGCCGCCTTATCCCTGAGCCCCTGCCCAAGCGCATGCTGGAGTGGCGCGCGCGCTATGAGCACCACCTGATCCTGAAGGTCGGCACCGGGGCGGCGGAGAGCACCGAGGCGGTGCTGGCCGATGTGCTGGACAAGGACGCCTGGTTCGCTTGCACCGAGGCCGAGGCGAAGAAGGCGATGCTGCATCGCTTCGCCGCCGCAGGCGCGGCGGTGCGCTACCAAGCGGTGCACGCCAATCAGGTCGAGGATGTCATCGCCCTGGACATCGCACTGGCGCGCAATGACGAGAACTGGCTGGAGACGCTGCCGGAGGAGCTTGAGAAGGACATCATCTCAAAGCTCTATTACGGGCATTTCTTCTGCTACGTCTTCCATCAGGACTACATGGTCCGCAAAGGCGCCGACCCCAAGGCGATCAAGAAGAAGATGCTCGCGCTTCTGGACGAGCGGCAGGCGGAGTATCCGGCGGAGCATAACGTCGGGCACCTCTACGAGGCCAAGCCCGCGCTGGCCGCGTTCTACGAGAGCCTGGATCCGACCAACAGCTTCAATCCGGGCATCGGCAAGACCGACAATGAGCGTCGCCAACCCACCGAGGCCGCGGCGGTTGATCGCCCGTCCGAGCCCGCCGCACCCGCGGACAGCCCGGCCAAGGGGCCCAGCGTCGACGCCTGAGGCCCGCATCGCACCGAGGGCGCCGCGACAAAAAGCGCTTGCCCGTCAGCACTCTCGCGGGCAGGCTCGCCAGGTTTCGGCGATAGCGGACCATGGGTGAGCCATGTTGAAGCGCAGCCTCCCCTTCATGGTGGGCGCGATTGCCTTCGCGCTGCTCTTGGGTGTGCGCGTGGCCGATCCGGAACCGCTGAAGCGGCTGCGCGCCTGGGTCTTCGACCTCTACCAGGAGATCGAGCCTCGTGCCTACCAGCCCGCGGGCGTCAGGATCGTCGATATCGATGAGGCCTCGCTGCAGCGCTACGGCCAGTGGCCCTGGCCGCGCAATCACCTCGCCGACCTGGTGACCGCGCTCCATGGCATGGGCGCCGCCACGGTCGCCTTCGACGTCGTCTTCGCCGAGAGCGACCGAATGAAGCCGACCGCGATGCTGCGCACGCTGGTCGATGCCGAGCTCGACACCGAGCTTCAGGACGCTGTCCGCCGCCTGCCCGATCCGGACCGGATGTTCGGCAAGGCGATCTGGCAGAACCGCGTCGTCCTCGGCTTTGCGCCGACGGGTGCGGCGTCGGAACGCCTGCCTGACCCCATTGCCGGGATTGCGGTGCGCGGCCCCGACCCTGCGTCCATCCTGGGCAGCTATGCCGGTGCCACCGTGAACCTGGCGCCCTTCGAGGCGGTGGCGGCGGGCAACGGCAGCTTCGGCATCCGCAACGACTTTGACGCCATCCTGCGCCGCGTGCCCCTCTACCAGTCCGTCGGCGGCACGATCTATCCCAGCCTGAGCGCGGAGGCGCTGCGCGTGGCACAGGGCGCGCGGAGCCACCTGCTCAAGACCGCCGAGGGGCGCGACGGCGAGGTGACGATGGTCGCCGCGCGCATCGGCCAGGTCGAGGTGCCCACGACTGCCGCGGGGGAGCTCTATCTGCACGACACGGGCTTTGTGGCGGAGCGCTATCTGCCCGCCTGGCAGGTGCTCGACCCCGGCCGTCGCGGCGGGCTCAGGGCCCAGGTCGAGGGGCATATCGTGCTGGTCGGCACCTCGGCCGCCGGGCTCAAGGATCTGCGCGCGACACCGCTGTCGCCCATCGTGCCGGGCGTCAGCCTGCATGCCCAGGCGCTGGAACAGATGATCCTGGGCCACCACCTGCTGCGCCCCGACTGGGCCGACGGGCTGGAGGTCGTGGCGATGATCGGCCTGGGTCTGGTCCTGGTGACCGCGATCCCGCTGCTGGGCCCGACGGCGACGGCGCTGGTCGGCGCGGCGGCTGCCGCGGGCGGGTTGGGCGCCTCTTGGTACGCCTTCAGCGAACTGCAGATGCTCTTCGATCCGCTCTACCCCATCGCCGCGGCGCTGGGGGTCTATCTGCCGATGACGGCGATCCAGTTCATCATGTCGGACCAGGAGAAGCGCTTCGTGCGCGGCGCCTTCAGCCGCTACCTGAGCCCCGCGCTCGTGAAGCAGATGGCCAAGAACCCCAAGGCCCTGGTCCTGGGCGGGGAGGATCGGGAGCTGACGCTGCTCTTCTCGGATATCCGCGGCTTCACCACGATCTCCGAGCGGATGACCCCGGCGGAGCTCATCGGCTTCATGAACCACTACTTCTCGGTCATGTCGGCGGAGATCCTGGATCGCGAGGGCTTCATCGACAAATACATCGGCGACGCGATCATGGCCTTCTGGAACGCGCCGCTGGATGTGGCGCAGCATCCGCGCCGGGCCTGCGAGACGGCGCTCGCCATGCGCGACGCCCTCACGGTGATGAACACCGATCTGTCCGGGCAGACGCGGGAGAACGGCGAGGGCTACGACGAGGTGCGCATCGGCCTTGGCCTGCATACCGGGGTCTGCCGGGTGGGGAACATGGGCTCGCAGCAGCGGCTCAACTATTCGGTGCTGGGCGACGACGTGAACCTAACCGCCCGGCTTGAGGGGCAGACCAAGATCTATGGCGTCGATATCCTGCTCTCCGAGGCGACACGCGATGCCGCCGGGCCGGGGTTCGAGACGGTGGAGCTCGACAAGATCCGGGTGAAAGGACGGGCAAAGCCCGTGCGCATCTTCGTGCTGGCCGGCACCGCGGAGGCACTGGCCGGAACTTCGTTCCCCGCCTATCTGACCGCGCAGAACCGGCTGATCGATGCCTATCGCCGCTGCGCCTGGCCCGAGGCGGAGGCGGCTTTGGACGAGGTCTACGATGCCCTGGCGGTGTCCAGCGATTGGCGCCCCGCAAGCCTGCGGCTGGAGCGGGTGGCGGAGATCTACTCGGAGCGGATCGCCCTCCTCAAGGACGACCCGCCGCCCAGCGGTTGGGATCAGGTCTTCAACCCGCGCCGCGAGATCGCCCTGGCCTGAGGCGCTGGGCCGATGTCACTCGACGTCGGCCTGGGTCTCGAAGTCGGTCAGGTCGTTGATGCGGGTGATGTCACCGTTCGGCGCGATCTCATAGGCGACGAAGGTGTTGCCGTTGCCCGATGGCGGGCCGATCTGGTCGATCACATCGCCGCTGATCACGACGGTGCCGCCCGGCCCGCGCTCGAGCACGCCGTTCGCCAACAGGGAGACCAGGACGTCGGAGTCCGATAGGCCGGTGCCGCCGGGCGTGTGATCGCCGATGTTGAAGACCGAGATCCGGGTCAGATCCTCGAATCCCAGGGTTTCTACGACCGCAACCTCTCGCGTTGCACTGCCCTCCGGCCCCAGCTCCAGCGTCACGACGCGGGTGCCGTCGAAATTGAGCGGCCCCTCGGGCTCATCGCGAAACACGTTGTAGCGCTCCCCGCCGAAGGGGTCTTCGCCGGTGATGTTGAGCCCAAAGTCACCCTCGGTCTCCGCCGTGAGCTCCACCGTCAGCGGCAAATCCACCACCGGGTCGGGGTTGTCCGGATCAGGCACGTCGATGATCGGGTTGATCACGTTGCTGTCGAGATTGACCGAAAGCTGGTCGAAGCGATCGCCCAGCAGTCCCGCCTGCTCGACGCCGGCCTGCGTATCTTCCGCGGCCCCCTGGCCCGAAGACTGCACCGGGTCGCCGACGCCGTCGACCGGGCGCCGCACGATCCTCTCGGTCGGTCGCAGCAGCTCATGCACCCGCGCCAGCACATCCTCGGTCAGCGGGACCGGGTCGCCCGGGGGCTGCCCCTTGGTGACGAAGGACCCGAAACCGGAGGCGCGCACCTCGGTCTCCCCCTCCTCATTCGACACGATGCAGGCCCCCCGGCGGGCAAGAGCATTGTTCACCAGCCCCGGGCCAAGCACGCCGCAGAACCAGGTGTCGGGATCGTCGGTCGTCTGCGCCACGATCACGGCCGAGCCGCGGATGCCGATCGTGGCGGCCGGCGTCCCGATGCTCACATTCTCCGGCGCGTTCGAACCCACGCTGCCCGAGAGATAGCGCAGGAAGCCGGTCGCCATCTCCGCAGCGATCTCACCCGTCCCTTGGTTGGGGTCGTAGACGAAGCGGTCGATCACCACCTCGCTGTTTGGTCCGATGGTCAGCGCAGTCTCGTCCAGGAACAGGATCTGGGCCCGGGCGCCGCTGCCGGTAGTGATCCGATCCTCGGTAAAGATCTGAGCACCGGTCTGCACGTCGTCGATGCCGTCGCGGGGGACGCCGTCGATCTCCACGGGGCTGACGACCGCGGCGGCTACACCGGCCTGCTCCGCCGCCAGCGCGCCCATGGGAAGCGCGGCCGCAAGCAACCACGCCATGGGAGCCACGATGCACCCGTCTGCGGTGTGTCTCGAAAGAATACTGCCGATCATGACCGATCTCCCCACAACGCGCAGCCAAAACCATCGCACGCGGCCCTATGGCGCCGTCCAGCGGCGATCCAGCGCTATGCATGCCTGAATTCGGGCATAGACGCCATAATGCACCACAAGGGGACGGTTATTACGCACCCGCGAAACCATTCTTTCCATCAGGTACCTCGACGTTAAGCTTCTGTTTCGTCGAAGATTGGGCGGGGTTTGTTCCGCATGCAGGGTTCACGGCTCAACGGCGCGATCCGGGTTTTGATCGCCGCCGCTTTTTCGGTCTGCGGCGCACTGCCCACTTTGGCGCAGGAAGCGCCGCGCATCGCGTTCGAGGACGTGCTGGCGGATCCGGGCAACATCGACCTCAACGTCGCCTACGCCCGCCAGCAGATCGCGGAGGGCAACCTGCCGGGCGCCTCCGCGACGCTGGAGCGGCTGCTGATCCTGGCCCCGGGTCAAAACGCCGTGCGGCTGCTCTATGCGCTGGTTCTGCTGCGTCTGGGTCAGGCGGAGGAAGCGCTGGAGGAGTTCCAGGCGGTCGATCCGTCGACCCTCAGCGAGGCCGACCGCCAAGCCCTGGGGCAATACCAGGCCGAAGCGATCCGGGCGCAGCGCACGGTCACTGGCAGCGTCGGGCTGACGGGCGGTTTTCACTTCGACACCAACCGCGATGGCTTCCCGCTGGGCGGTGATTTTCAGGTCGAACTGCCGGGCGTCGGGCCCACGACGATCACGACCAATGACGACGGCACCAGCGATATCGGCTTCTTCGGGATCGTGAGCGGCACGCTGGACTGGACCCCGCCCAGCCAGCGGATCCGGCGCATCCGGTTCGAGGGTACGGTCCTGGGCGTGAAGCAGCTCGACCTCGACGAGTTCGATGTCGGCTCAGGCTTTCTCGGCGTCTCCGCGCTGGTCGATGCGACGGTGGCCGATGTGCTGCCCTTTGTGAGCGTCCGGAACATCAACCTGGGCGGCGATCGCTACCTGACCGCCGCAGAGGGCGGCCTGCGTGTCGAGAGAGCCGTCGGCACCGACCGGCGCACCATCGCCTTTGCCGAGGCAAGCGGCGGCTACGACGACTTCGAGGCGGTGGAGGCCGATGAATTCGCCTTCGAACAGAGCGGCCCCTTCGTCACTGCTGGGATCGGCGTGGCACATCAGCCGACCGACCGTGTGCAGCTCATCGGCAAGTACACGTTCCGCCGCCGCATGGCCGATCAGGACTTCGAGTCGTTCTCCTCGCATGCCATCAGCGGCCTTGCGCAGGTGGGCATCAGCGACGGCGCGGTCCTGCAGCTCTCGGCACGCTACGCGCGGGTGATCTTCGACGACCCCGATCCCTTTGTTTCGACCACCGAGGAAGAGCGCGACAACGCCGTCAGCGCCCGCATAGGCGTGATCCTGGAGGCCGATGAGCTGTTGCGGCTCGCCGGCGTCGGCAATGGCGGCGAGGTAGCCCGGAACCTCAGCCTGAACGTGGGCGGCAGCTACCGGCGCGTGTTCTCGAACCTGCCGAATTTCGAGTACCAGAACTTCCGTTTCGAAACCTCGATCACCAAGCGCTTCGACTTCTGACGCTCGAGCCCTTAGCGGCCGGGCGCCGCTGTCAGGCCATGATGTGACGGAAGAGGGCATTGGAGCTCAACCCATTCGTGTGTACGTTGCACCGAGTTGGGACGGCGGCGAGCGCCGTAGTTTTGCTGTGCTGGATGCTGTGATGCGGTTACTGACTTGCCTGGGCCTTGTGGCGTTGTCCGTGCCGATCCTGATCGGCGTCTCTGCGCCCGCCGCGGCGAAGACCTTCACCAAGCCCTTCTCGCTCGAGCTCCGGACGGATGACAAGTCGAACGGGGGCGATGCCACCCAGGGCTGGTGGCGCGAGGGTCGGGTGAACAACCCGGTGCCAAACGACTCGACCGCCTTCGGTGTCGACACTCAACCGAACGGGGTTTCGTTCAACACCCGCAGCTATTTCAGTTTCCACATTCCTGACCTTGGGGATGAGGCGACGGTCTTGGCGGCGACGCTGACCGTGAAGGTTGGCAACCGCCGGGGGGTGGAGCCGAACGCCGAGATGACGATCGCGGGGGTCGAGTCCTCGCTGGGTGAGCTGTCGCAGCGCAATACCATCGACGACGCGATCTTCGCGGACCTAGGCGTCGAGGACGACAACAGCGATTTCTACGCCTCCGCCCCGATCACCGAGGGCGATGTCGACGGTGTCACCATGCTGGTCTTCGTTCTCAACGAGAAGGCGCGTCGGGATATCGAGCTTGCGATGGACGACTTCTTCACCGTCGGCGCCTCGGCCGTCGGCGGGGCCTTTTTCGGCTCCATCGACCCGGCCGATCCCTTCATCGCGGAGCTCACGATCGAGGGCGTCAGGGTTGTACCGCTGCCGCTGCCCGCGATGATGCTGCTGACGGCCATCGGGGCGCTTGGACTCGCTGGCGCCCGGTCTGCGCGGACAGCCCAGGCGTAGTCTCCAGCCGCCTCAGGTGACCGGCGCGATCTTCACGTGACGGTTGTTGAACAGGGGATCGTCGGGGCTGCCGCCCTCGACCAGTTGGAACGGTAGCGCCACCCCCGGCACCTCGACCACCTGCCCGGTGTCGAAGGCGGCACCATCGGCGGCCAGCCCAATGAGGCCGTTCACCGCCGCCAGCGCCCCGTCGCGCCAGCCATGGGCGACATCCGGAAAGGCGATGTCCGGGCGACCGAAGGTCAGCAGCCCGCGCGTGCTGATCATCGATCCATCCAGCCCTTCGTCGACGAAGATCTGCACAAAATCCGCCGGTTCGGGCGTGCCGCGATGCAGCTTCTCCTCCCAATCGCGCCGGGTGCGCAGATGGAAGCTGTTGAGATCGAGGATCGCCGCGCCCTGACCGTCGTCGGCCGGGGCGGCGAGGGCGGCAACCAGCCCGATCGTATCCCGCAGATAGGCCAGATCCTCGAACGCCTCAGGCGCGCCCTCGACCAGGCTGACAGAGGCCGCCGAACGCGCCGAGGCCATGGCCGGCGTCCCGGCATAGAGGCGCGTGAGCATGACCTGGCCCAAGAGACCCTGCAGATCGCCCGGCGGAACCGACCGTGCAACGATCCCGGAAGGGACATCGCTGGTCACGTCCAGGCGGGCGACGTCATTGTTGCCGAATACGGCGAAGCGGAGCACGGGCTGCCCTGCTTCGGTATACTGCGGGCGCGTCCACATCGCCGTCTTGGGCATCCTCGCCCCCCTCTCGTACGCTTACACAGATGGCCGCGCGCGGCACTCCCCCGCCGTTCCGGCGCGGGTCACAGGTCATCATACAGTGTTACGCAGCGGCACGACGCCCCAGAATGGCACAGCGCAACTATGCGTTGTGGTATTAGGACGCGCTCAGGCGCCCGCGCGCGCCGCCTGTTCGCCCCGTCCCAGCGCCAGAAGCGCCTGCTCGACGATCTGCGGGGCGTTCATCGCGGCGATATCATACATCTTCGCCGGGCTGTCCTGGTCGATGAAGGTGTCGGGCAGGACCATGGGACGGATCTTCATGCCCTGGTCGAGCAGCCCCTCATGCGCCAGCATGTGCAGAACGTGGCTGGAGAAGCCGCCGACGGCCCCCTCCTCAAGCGTGATCACGGCCTCATGCTCGCGGCAGAGCCGCAGAATCAGATCGCGATCGAGGGGCTTGGCAAAGCGGGCATCGGCGATGGTGGTCGAGAGGCCGCGCGCCTCCAGCTCCTCCGCAGCGATGAGGCATTCCTTGAGCCGCGCCCCGAAGTTCAGGAGCGCGATCTTGGTCCCCTCGCGGATGATGCGGCCCTTGCCGATCTCCAGCGGTGTGCCGATGTCGGGCAGCTCGACGCCCATGCCCTCCCCCCGCGGATAGCGGAAGGCGGAGGGGCGGTCGCCGATCTCGGTGGCGGTGGCGACCATGTGGACAAGCTCCGCCTCATCGGCGGCGGCCATGACGACCATGTCCGGCAGTGTCGTAAGGTACGTGATGTCGAAGCTGCCGGCATGGGTCGAGCCGTCGGCGCCCACCAAGCCTGCACGGTCGATGGCAAAGCGCACGGGCAGGCGCTGGATCGCCACGTCGTGGACGACCTGATCATAGCCGCGCTGCAGGAAGGTCGAATAGATCGCCGCAAAGGGCTTCAGCCCCGCCGCGGCCATGCCGGCGCAGAAGGTGACGGCGTGCTGCTCGGCGATGCCGACATCGAAGGTCCGCTCGGGGAAGCGCTTGCCGAAGATATCGAGGCCCGTGCCATCGGGCATGGCAGCGGTGACGGCGACGATCTTCTCGTCCTTCTCCGCCTGTTTGATCAGGGCGTTGGCAAAGACCTTGGTATAGGCGGGCGCATTCGCGGGCGGCTTCTTCTGCTCGCCCGAGATCACGTCGAACTTGGCCCGCGCGTGCCCCTTGTCCGGCGCGTTCTCGGCCGGGCCATAGCCCTTGCCCTTTTTCGTGATCGCGTGGATCAGGATCGGGCCGTCGGCGTATTTACGGACGTTGCGCAGCACCGGCAGCAGCTGGCCCATGTCGTGCCCGTCGATGGGACCGATGTAGGTGAAGCCCAGCTCCTCGAAGATCGTGCCGCCCACGGTCATGCCCTTGGCATATTCCTCGAGCTTGCCGGCGGCGGTGCGGAAGGGCGCTGGCAAGAGGTCGAGCGCCGATTTCGCCGCTTCCTTGAAGTCGTGGTAGGTCTTTCCCGACAGCAGCCGCGCCAGATAGGCGGACATGGCGCCGACCGGGGGCGCGATCGACATCTCGTTGTCGTTCAGGATCACGATCAGCCGGGTGTCCAGATGCCCGGCGTTGTTCATGGCCTCATAGGCCATGCCGGCGGTGATCGCCCCGTCGCCGATCACGGCGATACAGTCGCCAGTGCCCTCGCACCCCAGATCGCGGCCCACGGCAAAGCCGAGTGCGGCGGAGATGGAGGTCGAGCTATGGGCGGCGCCGAAGGGGTCGTAGGCGCTCTCGGAGCGTTTGGTGAAACCCGACAGCCCGCCGCCCTGGCGCAGGGTGCGGATGCGGTCCCGCCGGCCGGTCAGGATCTTGTGCGGATAGCACTGGTGGCCGACGTCCCAGATCAGCTTGTCGCGCGGCGTGTCGAAGACCGCATGGATCGCCACCGTCATCTCCACCACGCCGAGGCCCGCGCCCAGATGGCCGCCGGTGACCGAGACCGCCGAGATCGTCTCGGCCCGCAATTCGTCGGCGATCTGGGCGAGTTCTTCATCGCTGAACTGCTTGAGGTCGGCGGGATCGCTCACCTTGTCCAGAAGCGGGGTTTGGGGTCGATCGGTCACGGGTTCCTCCGAGGAGACGTCAAGTGTCAATTTATCTTGACAGCAGTTGGCGTAAGGATCAATTCACAGATGGCCTGCGCTGACATATCGTGAAGCGGCGATGTCTACCCGGCGTCGAAGGGGGCCACATCGGCGGTACCGTCACGCGCCGCCACGATCTTTTCGACCTTGAGTTCCGCCTCTTTCAGCTGCCGCTCGCAGTGTTGGCGCAGCGCCTCGCCGCGCTCGTAGAGGGCGATGGACTGATCGAGCGGCACATCCCCGCCTTCGAGCTTGGTGACGACATGGTCGAGGGCGCTGAGCGCCTCCTCGAAACTCAGGCTCGCGATGTCCTTTGGCTCTTCGGCCATGTCCCTCTCCGTCAAGCCGCGGCGTCGTGCGCGATGAGGGCGTCCAGATGCGCGCGCAGGCTGTCGGCCAGCCCGTCGAGGTCGTAGCCGCCCTCCAGCGTCGAGACCACACGCCCGCCTGCCACATCCGCGGCGACAGCGCAAATCTCGCGGGTCACCCATCCGAAGTCGCTGTCCAGCCAGTTCAGGCCCGCCAAAGGATCGTTGGTATGCGCATCGAACCCGGCGGAGATCATCACCAGTTCCGGCGCAAAGGCCCGGAGCTGCGGCAGGATGGTTCCCTGATAGGCCGCACGCATCGCGGCGCCCCCGGTCATGGCATCGAGCGGCACGTTGAGGATGTTGCCGACCCCAGTCTCATGCGGTGCGCCGGTGCCGGGATAAAGCGGCATCTGGTGCGAGGAGACGAAGAGCACGCGGGGGTCATCGTAGAAGATGTCCTGGGTGCCGTTGCCGTGGTGCACGTCGAAATCGATGATGGCGACCCGCTCCAACCCATGGGCGGTCAGGGCGTGGTGGGCGCCGACGGCGACGTTGTTGAACAGGCAGAACCCCATGGCCCGGTCGCGCTCGGCGTGGTGGCCGCAGGGGCGCACGGCGCAAAAGGCCGCCTGCGTCTCGCCGGCCATCACCGCATCGACGGCGGCAATGTTGCTGCCCGCGGCATGGCGCGCGGCCGTCAGGCTGCCGGGCGACATATGGGTGTCCGGGTCCAGCGGCACGCTGCCCGCACTCGGCGCCGTCGCCACGATCCGGGCGACATAGTTCTCGTCATGGGCCCGGGCGAGCGCGTCGTCCGCCGCCGCCGGAGCCTCCCGCCGCACAAGGCCATCGTACTCCGCGCTCGACAGGACCGCATCGACCGTCTGGATCCGCGCCACGCGCTCGGGGTGGCCCGGAGGCGTCACATGCTGATGGCTGCTGGCATGGTTAAAGATCATCACCGTCATGGCTTCAATCTAGACCGCCCGGTCGGGCGCCGACAACGGGAGGCGGGATGTCGCGCCCCAAAGCCAGTCGACCGTTGCAGGGGCGCCGATGGCGCTGTGCGAGCGCACGGGCAGCGGGGCGATGACGCAACGCGGGCTGGCCCTGGGGAAGGATGCGCCCGGAACACCGCGCACGGTGATCCATCACGATCACCCGCACCGCTCAGGAGCCCAGGCCATGAACGACCCCTTTCTCAACCGCGCCACCTCGGTCACCGGACCGGGCATCGACTATGTGCCGGTCACCCCGGACGATCTGACCGACATGGCGACCGTCGCCGTCGCCCTCTATGCCGAGGGCGCGGGCAGCGTGACCTTCATCTCGCAAAAGGGCGTGCAGCGCAGCGTTCAGGTGCCGAACTACGGCTATCTGCTCTGCGGTGTCCGCCGGGTGCTCGCGACCGGCACCACCGCGACGGGCCTGCACGCCATCGTCGTGAGCTGAGCGCTGCGGGGGTCGTGGCGTCTGCCGTGGCGACCCCTGTCCCGCAGGCTACTGACTTTCCTCCTCGACCAGCGGCACCAGGATCCCGTTGGTCGCCTCATCCTCGGTGTAGACGATGCGAAAGCGGTCACCGGTGCGTCGCGGCTCGACCACCAGCACGCCGTCCGGGCCGCGCCGCGTCGGGTAGTCGACCGTCTCGACCGCAAGCGCCCTGCCCCGGCTGTCGCGGTCCAGCATCACGAAGCCCTGTTCGATGTAGATCTCGTCCGGTCGGCCATCGTCATAGCGCCTGATCCAGCCGTCCCGTTCCCCCTCGCTGTCGTAGAGGATCGCGTCCGACCAGCGACGGCGCGGGAAGATCAGCGGGTCGGCATAGGCCGTCGCGGTATCCGCCGGGGCAAAGTCGATCGTACCCAGCCGCGCCGTTGGCCCCTCCCCCTCCATGACGCGGCGCTGGCGCGGCGCGAAAAGGATCGACAGGATCGCGGGGGTCGAGATCTCGGTGCCGTTGCGCGCAAAGACCGCGATATCGACCCGATTCGTCCGCATCCCGTCCGGCAGGGCATAGGGCGCGTGCCAGTCGAGTTCCAGCCGCGCGACCTCGCCCTGGGCACCGCCGGGTTCGAGCGTGATCAGATCCGGATCGCCGCGCAGCACGCGCCATTCGTAGGTCACGGCATCCGGCTCGAAGGCCCCGTCGGCGCGGCCGCGCAGCAGCAGGCTGCGCCGCTGCTGCGTCGAACGCCAGACGCGCCCGATGGCATAGGGGGTCTGGAACAAGGTCTCGCCCAGGCCGTTGCCGAAGACGTCCCGGCCCGGCGTGCTGTCCCAGTCCTGCAGGATCTCGATCCCTGCGGCGGGGGGCGCCGTCTCCGGCTTCAGGCGCTGGGCGATCTGGACCATCCGGCCGAGATCGATGCTCTCGCGATCGAAGACCGAGGGATGCGCCGCCCCGCTCATGTAGCGCTCGGGGTCATCGTCGATGCCCTGCCGGCCGCGGCGATAGATCATCTGCACCGTGGGGGCGATCAGGCCCCGTGCCTCCAGGCTGGTGCGGGTGTCGGGCGGCAGGGCCGCGAGGATATGCGCGACCGCGTTCAGATGCGCCCTGTCCGAGCCGGAAGACCCTTGGCTCACGAGAAAGAAGGGCGTGTTCGCAGGGAACAGATCGCCCTTGCCGCCGGTCGCGGTCGGGTCGTGATCGCGGTGCTCGGGGTAGACATAGAGGTGGTTCAGGCGAAACAGCACGTTGAGCTGGGTCGGCCCGCCGGGTTCGGTCAAGGCGCTGCGCCCCTGGCTGCGCCAGAACGGCCCCGCGGTCTGCGCGGTCGAGGAATTGCCGAAGGTCGTGGCGTTGAACACCATATGCTCCGCCAGGCCCCAGTGCAGCCGGCGCTGCTGCGCGGCCTCGCCGTATTCGACGAAGGTCAGCCGGGGATAATCCTCGCGCCGCAGGGTGGAGTGATCGCCGTCGCGGTTGTCGTAGAGCACCCCGGCCAGCCCAGCGGCGCGGCCGCGCAGGATGAGCGTCTTCAGCTCGTCGCGCACCCGCCGGGCATCTCCCATGGGGGAGCGGTTCTGGAGGCTATCCGGAAAGGCGAAGCGGGCCCGCAGCACGCCGTTGGCCTGATCCCAGGACACGTTCTCCTGCGTCACCAGGCCGGTCTGGCTCTCGATCAGGGCGGCCTTGGCGAGAGGAACCGGAAAGACGGGCGGGTTCCGCGGTTTCGCGGCGACCTCGCGAAACCCATTGGTATCGGTGAAGCGGCTGTAGGCGGCAGTGCGCCGGATCTGGCCGATCTGCTGGTAGCCAAGGTCGAGGGCATGGTCCAAGGCTTCGAAAGCCCCGGGCAGATCGCCATTCGCGGCCAGCAGGAGCGCCTCGGTCGCGTGGAAATCGGAGACATAGGGATATCGCGCGATCATCGCCCGCAGGACCCTGAGCGCCGCCTCGGCGTCGCCCTCCTGCGCCAGTTCGGCGATCAGCCGCGACTGGGTGAGGACCCGCGGCATGTCGAAAAGCTTGACGCCCGGAAAGCCCTGAACCTGGCTGAGGACCTGGGACCAGTCCACATCCTCCAGCCGTTCCTCGCGCGCGGCGTCAGTCCCCTCGTCCTGTTGCGCCGGCGCGCTCAGCGGCATGGCGCCAAGCCAGGCCACCGCCGCGAGCAGGCAAAGCCGCCGCCAGGGGCCGTACCACCGACCCCGGGCTGTTGGGACGGAGGGGGGGAAATGCGGCGCGTCGCTCATGGTCGTCCCAAAGGTCTGCTTTCCGGAACGCAGCCGGCCCGGCCCCCGGAGGGCATCGGGGCCGCAGGTCGCTCTGCTATGGGCGCGTTCACTCAATCCGGTGTCAGCATATAGCCCGCCCCGCGCACGGTCTGTAGGAAGCGCGGGGTCTTCGGATCACTTTCGATCTTGCGGCGCAGGCGGGTGATCTGGACGTCCACCGCCCGCTCCTGCACCTCACCGGCCGAGCCGCCCAATTCCTCCGCCAGGCGGGAGCGGCTGACCGGCTCGTTCGGCTGGCGGGCAAAGACCCGCATCAGCGCCTGCTCCGAGGACGTCAGCCGGATGGTGATCCCGGCACGCTCCAGCGAGCCACGCGCCAGATCGTAGAGCGTATCGCCGAGCACGATCTCGGTCGGTTCTGCGGGGGCGGGGGCCGCCGGTACCGCCCGGCGCAGGATGGCATTGATGCGCAAGAGCAGTTCGCGCGGCTCGAAGGGCTTGGCGAGATAGTCGTCCGCCCCGGCCTCGAGCCCCTCGATCCGATCCTCGGTCTCACCCCGGGCGGTCAGCAGCAAGATCGGCGCGTCGATGGCCGCGCGCATGCGCCGGGTGAAGGCGACGCCGTTCTCCCCCTCCATCATCACGTCCAGGACAATGAGGTCGAAGGCGAGGTTGACCAGCAGCCGTTCGGCATGAGCGGCATCGCGGGCAGCGGTGACCAGAAAGCCATTCTTCACCAGGAAGCGCTTCAGCAGTTCCCGGATGCGAAGGTCGTCGTCGACGACGAGGATATGCGGCGCCGCCTCCGCGAGGCTCATCGAGGGTCACGCTCCACCAAACTGAGGACCGCCTCCCGACCCTCGGCGTCGAGCATACGTTGCAATACTTCACGAAAGCCAGCGACGGATTCGGGACCCGCTTCCGAAAAGGCGCGGCGAAGGCGCTCACGCTGGGGCGCGGAGAGGGCACGCTCCAGCGTCTCCCCGGCCTCGGTCAGGCTGAGATGGCGCTGGCGGCGGTCGACGGTGCCGGTTGCGCTGTCCACCAGCCCGTCCTCCACCAGTTGGCGCAGCACGCGATTGAGGGACTGCTTGGTGACCTTCAGGATATCGAGCAGCCCCTGCACCGTGATGCCCGGCCGGCGCTTGATGAAGTGGATCGCCCGGTGGTGCGCCCGGCCATAGCCGCGCTCGGCCAGCACCGCGTCGGGGTCCGAGGTGAAATCTCGATAGGCGAAGAACATCAGCTCGATGCCCTGGCGCAGCTGTTCCTCGGTCAGGAACAGGAGCTGGTCCGCCCCCCGGCCGACCGCCCGCCGATCCTGTCCTCCCTTGCCGCTCATGACTGTCTCCCTCACGCAGCCCGCCGTCAGATGAAATATATGTCAGTCAGGTTGACCGATAGCAATCGCAATGATACCCGCTGTTCCGCGAGGCGTGGCGGCAGATTCTGTCGCGAGCATGCCCGTGACGCGCAATAAACGGAAATCGGGTGCCGGAATCTGGCACCCCTGAAGGAGACGACCCATGGCCCCCGGCAGTGGCTACGACGACCGCGACGGCTTCATCTGGATGGACGGCAACCTTGTGGAGTGGCGCAAGGCGAACGTGCACGTCCTCACCCACGGGCTGCACTATGCCTCTGCGGTATTCGAGGGCGAGCGGGCCTACGGTGGGCGGATCTTCAAGTCGGAAGAGCACTCCAAGCGGCTGCTGGCCAGCGGCATGGCGATGGACATCCCGGTTCCCTACACGGTCGAGGAGATCGAGGAGGCCAAGGCCGTCACGATGCGCGCCAACAACCTGGGCGATGCCTATGTCCGGGTCATCTGTTGGCGCGCGGCGGGGCCGGATATGGGTGTCGCCTCGGCGCGCAACCCGATCCGCATGGCCGTCGCGACCTGGGAATGGGGCGCGTACTACGGCGACGCGAAGATGAAGGGCGCGAAGCTCGACATTTCGCAGTGGAAACGCCCGAGCCCGGAGACGATCCCCTGCAAGGCCAAGGCCTCGGGTCTCTATATGATCTGCACCATGTCGAAGCACGCCGCCGAGGCGAAGGGCTGCTCGGATGCGCTGATGTTCGACTATCGCGGCTATGTGGCGGAGGCGACGGGCGCCAACATCTTCTTCGTCAAGGACGGCGCGGTGCATACGCCCGACCCGGATTGTTTCCTGGACGGCATCACCCGGCAGACGGTCATCGGGATGCTGCAGGAGCGTGGCGTGCCCGTCATCGAGCGGCACATCATGCCGGAGGAGTTGGAGAGCTTCGAGCAGTGCTGGCTGACCGGCACCGCGGCGGAGGTCACGCCGGTGGGCCAGATCGGCAGCTACAACTTCGAGGTCGGCGCGCTGGCCAAAGAGATCGCGACGGGCTACGAGCGCGTCGTGCGCGGCAACCACTGACGCCACAGCCCCAAGGGCGATCGCCGCTCCCTGTCGGCGGCGATCGATAAAACCCGGCGGCCTGCCCTGCCGCAGGCTTAAGCAGGCGTTGACCAGGACTTGAGCGCAATGCCGCCATCCGCTACCTTTGGGGTGTCATCACGGCCGTCTTTCCGGTCCCGCTGGGGGACCGGCGGCCCGACGACGGAGGTCCGTTCTGTCTGAACCGATCGCGATGAGCGCCGCGCGCGCTCCGACGCAGGGTCCCGCAGGGACGAGCGAAACCGAGGTTATGGGTGGCAAACCCCTCCTCGATCTGATCCTGAAATCGCTGGACGACGACAGCGCCGAGGAGATCGTGGACATCGATCTCGCAGGCAAGTCGGACATGGCCGATTTCATGGTCGTGGCCAGCGGCCGCTCCACCCGCCATGTGGCGGCGGTGGCGGAGAAGCTGATCGAGCGGCTGAAGCGCGACGCCCGCGTCGTCGCGAAGACCGAGGGGCGGGAGACCGCCGACTGGGTGCTGATTGACGCCGGCGATGTGATCGTCCATCTCTTTCGCCCTGAGGTACGCGAGTACTATCAGATCGAGAAGATGTGGCAGTCCCAGCCCGACGCTGCCGCCAAGCGCGCCTGACCGGCCTCTATTGGACCTGCTGATCGCCGCCGTCGGCCGTCTGCGCGGCGCGGAGGCGGATCTGTGTGCCGACTACGCTGCGCGCACCGGTCAGACCGGGCGGTCGCTCGGCCTCGGCCCGCTCCGCATCGAGGAAGTGGACGACCGGCGCGCCCGCGATGACACGAGCCAGGCCGCCCGGCTCATCGCCCTGTCCGAGGGCGCCTTTCGGGTGGTCCTCGACGAACGCGGGGTGAGCCTGTCGAGCCCCGACCTGGCTGAGCGGATCGGGGGCCAACGCGATGGCGGCACCCGGCGGATGGCCTTTCTGATCGGCGGGGCGGACGGGCATGCGCAGACGACCCGCGCCGCGGCGGATCTGACGCTGTCGCTGGGGCCCATGGTCTGGCCGCATGCCCTGGTCCGGGTGATGGTGGCTGAGCAGCTCTACCGCGCCGTCTCGATCCTGGCGGGCACGCCCTATCACCGTGAGTAACCCAGCCCCCGCAAGCGCCTTGACGGCGCGTACCCGAACCCCGAAGTAGGTCCTTAAGTTTCGAAACGGGAGCAGGCCATGTCAGAGCCGACCGACGGTCAGCCCCACCGCCCCAGTACCGACCCCAGTACCGACCGCGGCCCGGGCCACCGCCCGGTCGTCCTCTGCATCCTCGACGGCTGGGGCGTGCGCGAGGGCGGCGCCGACAATGCGCCTGCGCTTGCCGCGACACCGACCTTCGACAGCCTGCGTGCCACCCGGCACTACACGACCCTCGAAGCCTCGGGCGAGGATGTGGGGCTGCCGCCGGGCCAGATCGGCAATTCCGAGGTCGGGCACACCAACATCGGTGCGGGCCGCGTGGTCTGGATGGACCTGCCGCGCATCGACCGCGCCATTGACGACGGCAGCTTTGCGGCGAACCCCGCCCTCGGGCGTTTCGCGGAAACCCTGCGCGGCACCGGCGGGACCGCCCATGTCATCGGCCTCGCCAGCCCCGGCGGCGTGCATGCCCATCAACGCCACATGGTCGAGACGGCGCGCGCCCTCTCCGCCGCCGGTGTGCCGGTGGCGCTGCATCTGCTGACCGATGGGCGGGATGTCGGGCCGCGCACCGCGCGCGACCAGGTGGCAACCTTGCTCTCGGACCTGGAGGGCGTCGATGGGGTCGAGATCGCCTCGGTGATCGGCCGCTTCTATGCGATGGACCGCGACAAGCGCTGGGACCGGGTGCGCCTGGCCGCGGCGACCATTGCCAACCGCGCGAGTGCCGCTGGGGCGCCGGCCGCCAGCGCCATGGACGCCATCGACGCCGCCTATGACCGCGGCGAGAGCGACGAGTTCATCCTGCCCACCGCCATCGACGGGCCCACGGGGCCCATCGGTGCCGCGGACGGCGTGCTCTGCATGAATTTCCGTACCGATCGCGTGCGCGAGATCCTCGGCGCTCTGGTCGACCCGGACTTCGAAGGCGAGCGCGACGCCTTCACCCGGCCCGCCGCCGCGCTCGGCATCGTGCGCTACTCCGAGACCCTCGATCGTTACATGGACCGGATGTTCGAGGATCAGGACATCCCCGACACCCTGGGCGAGGTGGTCGCGGCCGCGGGCCTTACCCAGCTCCGCCTCGCCGAGACCGAGAAGTATCCCCATGTGACCTTCTTCCTGAACGGCGGGCGGGAGGCACCGGCGCCGGGTGAGCGGCGGCACATGGCCCCCAGCCCCAAGGTGCGGACCTATGACGAGGCGCCGGAGATGGCCGCCGCGGAGGTGACCGAAGTGCTGGTGGAGGCGATCCGCGCCGGCACGGACCTGATCGTCTGCAACTACGCCAACCCGGATATGGTCGGGCATACCGGCAGCCTGGATGCCGCCATGCGGGCCTGCGCGGCGGTGGACCGGGGCCTCGGCGCGGCGGTTGCGGCGCTGGAGGAGGTCGGCGGCGCGATGCTGGTCATCGCCGATCACGGCAACTGCGAGCAGATGGTCGATCCGGTCACCGGCGGCGCCCATACCGCGCATACCCTGAACCCAGTGCCGGCAATCCTGATCGAAACCGGACCGGCCGCTGCGGGGCATGGGCTTCACACGGGACGGCTCGCCGATGTGGCGCCGACCCTGTTGGCGCTCCTGGGCCTGGGGCAGCCCGCCGCGATGACGGGGCGCTCCCTCCTGACCCCCGCCGCGGAGAGCGGCCTGACGCCGGAGACGGCGGAGGCGACGGTCGGTTGAGACCGGCGCCTGCCTCCTCGCCCCTGAGGCGCAGGCTCGCGACCGTCTTGCCGATCTTCGCCATGGTCTGGGTCGTGGTCGGGGCCGTGGTCTGGCCCGGCGGCCCGCTCACCCCAGCCCGCGCCGACGATCCGGTCGCCACGCTCGAGCAGGCGGTGACCGCCCTCAGCGACGCAGAAGCGGCCCTGGCCGCCGCGACCGACGGCAGCGAGCGTCTCGCCGCCCTGGGCCTGGCGATCCGCGCGCAGGAGGCGGCGCTGGCGGCCTATCGGCGCGCGATGCGGCTGGTGGCCGGGCGCGCGGACATCATCGACACGCGCATCGAGACCGGGGGCGCCCAGGTCTCGCGCCTTTTGGCCTCGCTGCAGTCGCTGTCGACCGCGCCAAAGTCCGCCCTGTTCGCCTATCCCGGCGGACCGCTGCGGGCGGCGCGGGCGCAGATGCTGCTGGCCGCCGTGACGCCAGCGCTGGAGCAGCAGCGCATCGCCCTGGCGGCGGAGTTGAGCGGTCTGCAGACGCTGCGCGCCGAGCAGAACGCCGCCGGCGACGGTGCCCGCACGGCCCTGGCGGGGCTGCAGGATCTGAGGGCCGAGACGGCGATCGCGCTCGACGAACGCCGCCGGTCGCTGCCGCCGCGCCGGCTGATGCGCCAACAGGCCGAGGCGGCGCGGGCCACGGCCGATGACCTGGGCGCGCTGTCCGAGAACATCGCCACGACCCTGACCGAGGTTCCCGGCGCCGCGCAGGGCACGGCGGGGGCGCTGGCGCTGCCCTTCTCCGCCGTCCAGGGCCGCCTGCCCCTGCCGGTGGAAGGCAGCGTGACCGGCCGCTTCGGCGACCCCGACCCCTTCGGCAACGCAGGCGCGGGCATGACGATCAGCGCCCCGGCCTATGCCACGGTCACCGCACCCCTGCGCGCCACCGTCCGCTTCGCCGGCCAGCTTACGGGCTTCGGCACCATCGTCATTCTCGAGCCGGAGGCGGGCTGGTTGATCACCCTGGCGGGCCTTGCCCGCGCCGACCGGGAGATCGGCGAGGTGCTGGCGACGGGCGAGACGATCGGTGTCATGGACGAAACCTTGCCCGAACCGAACGAGATTTTACTTGCACACATGGATGAGCGTGGTCTGATCGGAAACAGAAAGCTCTACGTGGAACTCAGGCGAGACGGCGTGCCGATCGATCCGGTGCCGTGGTTCGCCGGTTTGGAATGATGCGGATCAGGAAAGATATGCGGAAAACGATGATGGCGCTGGCGGCGGGGGCAGCGCTCGGCGCGGCCCTGCCGCAGATCGCAACGGTGACCCATGCGCAGGACAGCGCCCGGTCGACCTACGAGAACCTCGACCTCTTCGGCGATATCTTCGAGCGGGTGCGCAGCGCCTACGTGGAGGATGTCGATGAGCAGGAGCTCATCGAGGCGGCGATCAACGGGATGCTCGCCTCGCTCGACCCCCACTCCTCCTATCTGCCGCCGCAGAACTTCGCGGACATCCGCGAACAGACGCAGGGCAAGTTCGGCGGGCTCGGGATCGAGGTCACGATGGAGAACGGCTTCGTCAAGGTCGTGGCCCCCATCGACGACACCCCGGCCGCGGAGGCGGGCGTCGAGGCCGGTGACTTCATCACCCATATCGACGGCGAGAGCGTGCTCGGCCTCACCCTCTCCGATGCGGTGGAGCGGATGCGCGGCGTGGTCGGCTCCTCGATCACCATCACGATCAGCCGTGAGAGCGCCGAAGAGCCCTTCGACATCGAGATCACCCGCGACACGATTACGATCCGCGCCGTGCGCTCGCGCACCGAGGGGAACGTGGGCGTCCTGCGCGTGACGACCTTCAACGAGCAGACCTACCGCAACCTGGAGCAGGGGATCGAGGAGATCCGCGAGGAGCTGGGCGAGGATGTCGCCGGCTACATCGTCGACCTGCGCAACAACCCAGGCGGTCTGCTGTCGCAGGCGATCGAGGTTTCCGACGCCTTCCTTGAGACCGGGGAGATCGTGTCGACCCGCGGCCGCGACCTGGACGAGGCGGAGCGCGTCAACGCCCGCCCGGGTGACCTCACCGAGGGCAAGCCCATCGTCGTGCTGATCAACGAGGGGTCGGCCTCAGCCTCCGAGATCGTCGCGGGTGCCCTGCAGGACCACCGCCGCGCGATCGTCGTGGGCGCCAAGAGCTTCGGCAAGGGCTCGGTCCAGACGATCATGCGTCTGGGCGACAAGGGCGCGATCAAGCTGACGACGGCGCGCTACTACACGCCCTCGGGCCGCTCGATCCAGGCGCTGGGCATCGAGCCCGATATCCTGGTCGAAGAGCGGCGCATCGCCTCGGCTGAGGGTGAGGAGAGCCGGCCCGGCCGGTCGGAGGCCGATCTGCGGGGCAGCCTGCAGAGCGATCTGTCCGAGGACGAGCGTAAGCAGCTCGACGACGAACGGGCCCGCCACGAGGCGACCGCCCGCCTGCGGGCCGAGGACTTCCAGCTCGCCTATGCCCTGGATCTGCTCACCGGTCTGTCCGTCTACGACCGCCAGGCGGAGAACTGAGATCGGCTGACGCGCCCCTGACGCCGGCCTGACCGGCGTGGGGGCGCGTCTGGCCCTTCCGAATGTGAACGACGTTCATGACCGACCGTTCCTCTGCCAGCGCGCACCTGCCCTATCGGCCCTGCGTGGGGATCGTCCTTCTGAACCGGGAGGGCGAGATCTTCGCGGGACAGCGCGTCGACTCGAGCCAGGACGCCTGGCAGATGCCGCAAGGCGGGATCGACCCGGGCGAAAGCCCCCGCGAGGCCGCGCTACGCGAACTGCGGGAGGAGACGGGCGTCCACCCGGACAAGGCGGAGATCCTGCGCGAGAGCGCACAGTGGCTCGACTACGACCTGCCGGCGCATCTGATCGGCCGGCTCTGGGGCGGGCGCTACCGCGGCCAGAGCCAGCGCTGGTTCGCCATCCGCTTCGAGGGCGAGGACAGCGACATCGACCTCGACGCCCATGAGCGCGAGTTCCGCCAATGGGCCTGGATGGCGCCGGACGAGCTGATCATGCGGATCGTGCCCTTCAAGCGCGACACCTACGGCGCCGTCTTCAAGGAATTCGAGGACCTGCTCCGCCGGTAAGGCTCAAAGGGACTGCGTGTTTCCCTCACTTACGGTGACGTAGATTTCCGTGACCTCGCCGCGTGATCCATTGGCGTAGATGAACCAGTGTCCGCCGTCACCGGCCGGGTAGACCCGTGAACAACCGTAGCCGCCGCCTGCCCAGTCATTCTCCCAGTCACGACAGTAGAGCCCGTCTTCCGTCACCTCCCACACGCCGTCGGCCGTCTCGCTGCCACCGTTCCAGACAGCTCGCCCTGTTAGTCGACCACTTGCGTCGATGAAGGTATCGTGAGTCCAGCCGTCCCCTTTGGTGGAGAGTGTGTTACCGGAGACGAGCGCCGAGACTTCAGGGCCGGTCAGGGGAACTACCCCGTCAGCAACGAGCCTTTCCTCTGTGGACGTGCATGACATAAGCACAATTAAAGAGATAGTTGATAAGGCACGCATGGACATAACATTGTCCTCCATTCTACTGTACTGATATATCGTAAAGTATACACAAAATAATGATTGCCGTCTCCTCCGAGGGCGGCGGCCGAGTTTGATGGTGATTACTCAGGTTTGAACGACTGCCCATGCGCAAAGCGCTCAACCGGGTCAAGTCAGCTCAGAGGACGTTTTCGCTGTTGCCGGGGGTGCGGGTTCGGCGGATGGCTTCCTCCAGGGGCGTGCCATCGGGAACGAAGCTGTACTGGCTGCCGAAGCGGTAGACCTGGGCACAGCCCTGAGTGCCGCCGGACCAATCGCCGTCCCACTGGCGGCAGATCTGGCCATCGGGCTGCACGAACCAACTGCCGCGGGCGCGTTCCTCGCCGCCCGTCACGGTCTCCGACAGGCCATAGAGCATGCCGTCCTCGGCGAGATAGACGTGCCAAATGCGGTCCTCGCCCGCATGGCTGAGGGTGCTGTCACTCAGAAACACCCGCACCTGCGCCTCGGAGAGCGGTTTGATCCCCCGGTCCACCAGATCCTCACCCTCCGCCGGGCTGGACCCGTCGAGGTCGAGATCGCTGCTTTCGCAGGCGGCGAGCAAACCAGCGGCGATTAACACTGAGACGGCGGCGCTGCCCCGCATGCCAGTTTCCCCCTGAAACGGACCTACCGCTCAGACACTGAGGAGTTGCGGCAGAAAGCGCAAGTCGGCGAGGGCCTGCATGGCGGCCGGGCGACGCTCGTCATCCTCGCCGAGTGCTTCGATGGCCTTCTCCGCCGCCTCGATCCGCTCGTCGATCCAGGCCTGGTCGACGGCCTCGGCGGGTGCGGCATCCTCGGCCAGCACGCCAACCTCGGTCGGCAGGATCTCGACGAAGCCGCCCGTGACCACATAACGGCCCGGCTTGTCGCCGCCGGTCACCGTGATCACGCCGGGGCGGAGCGCGGAGAGGAAGGGCGCATGGTTCGCCATGGCCGTCAGATCGCCCTCCACCGCCGGGACGGTCACCGCCTCGGCCTGGGCATCGGCGAGCTTGCTCGAGGGGCTCACCAGCGCGAAATGAATGGTCTCGGCCATGGGTCAGGCTCCGGTAGGGGGCGCCGGGCCATGGCGGCCCGGCTTATGGCGTGCGGCTTACGCCGCCTCGGCCAGCTTCTCGGCCTTGGCGATGGCGTCGTCCAGATCGCCCACCATGTAGAAGGCGGCCTCGGGCAGGTGATCGACCTCGCCGGCGCAGAGACGCTTGAACCCGTCGATCGTCTTCTCCAGCGGCACCTGAACGCCATCGGAGCCGGTGAAGACCTTGGCCACGTCGAAGGGCTGCGACAGGAAGCGCTGCACCTTGCGCGCGCGGGCCACCGTCAGCTTGTCCTCCTCCGACAGCTCGTCCATGCCGAGGATCGCAATGATGTCCTGCAGGGCCTTGTAGCGCTGCAGGATCGACTGGACCTGGCGCGCCACGTCGTAGTGCTCCTCGCCCACGATCTGCGGGTCGAGGATACGCGAGGTGCTGTCGAGCGGATCCACGGCCGGGTAGATGCCGAGCTCCGAGATCGCGCGGTTGAGCACCGTCGTGGCGTCGAGGTGGGCAAACGACGTGGCCGGCGCAGGGTCGGTCAGGTCGTCCGCCGGCACATAGATCGCCTGCACGCTGGTGATCGAGCCGTTCTTGGTCGAGGTAATCCGCTCCTGCAGGGCACCCATGTCGGTCGACAGGGTCGGCTGATAGCCCACCGCCGAGGGGATGCGGCCCAGAAGCGCCGACACCTCGGAGCCCGCCTGGGTGAAGCGGAAGATGTTGTCGACGAAGAACAGCACGTCGGTGCCGGACTGGTCGCGGAACTGCTCGGCCAGGGTCAGACCCGACAGCGCCACGCGGGCACGGGCACCCGGCGGCTCGTTCATCTGGCCATAGACCAGCGCCACCTTGGATTGGCTGAGGTCCTTCTCGTTGATGACCCCTGCGTCCATCATCTCGTAGTAAAGATCGTTGCCCTCACGCGTCCGCTCGCCCACGCCGGCGAAGACCGAGAAGCCCGAGTGCACCTTGGCGACGTTATTGATCAGCTCCTGGATGAGCACCGTCTTGCCGACGCCCGCACCGCCGAACAGGCCGATCTTACCGCCGCGCGAGTAGGGCGCGAGCAGGTCGACGACCTTGATGCCGGTGACCAGGATCTCCGCCTCGGTCGACTGGGCGGCGAACTCCGGCGCCTCCTGGTGGATCGGACGCTCCTCATCGGCGCTGACAGGGCCCTTTTCGTCGATCGGCTCACCGATGACGTTCAGGATGCGGCCCAGCGTGGCGTTGCCCACCGGCACCTTGATGGGCTGGCCGGTGTCGCTGACCTCCTGGCCGCGGACCAGCCCCTCGGTGCCGTCCATGGCGATGGTGCGCACCGTGCTCTCGCCCAGGTGCTGCGCGACCTCGAGCACCAGGCGGTTGCCCTTGTTCGTGGTCTCCAGCGCGTTGAGGATCGCCGGCAGATGGCCGTCGAACTGAACGTCGACGACGGCGCCGATAACCTGAGTGATCTTGCCTGTTTCAGCCATGCGTTCTCTCCGTCGTCAGAGCGCTTCGGCGCCCGAGATAATCTCGATGAGTTCCTTGGTGATCGCAGCCTGGCGCGAGCGGTTGTACTCGAGGTTCAGCTTGTCGATCATCTCACCCGCATTGCGGGTCGCGTTGTCCATGGCGGCCATGCGGGCGCCCTGCTCGGACGCGGCGTTCTCCAGCAGTGCGGTAAAGATCTGGGTGGCCATGTTCTTGGGGAGCAGGACCTTGAGGATCTCCTCCTCGTCCGGCTCGTAGTCGTAAATGACGCCTTCCTCGGCCTCCGCCTCCGGCACCTCCGGCGGGATCAGGCGCAGCGGCGTGGGGACCTGGCTGATCACCGACTGGAACTTGGAGTAGATCAGCGTGCAGACGTCGAACTCGCCCTCGAAAAAGCGGTTCTGGACGTCGACGGCGATGCCTGCGGCCTGGTCGTAGCCAATGCGCTTGATCCCCGCGAGGTCCACATGGCCGACGAAGCTGTCGGGGTAGAAGCGCTTGAGCTGATCGCGCCCCTTGCGCCCGACGGTCAGGACCTTGACCGTCTTGCCCTCCCCCTCCAGCCGCGCGATCTCGGCGCGGGCGAGGCGGACGATAGAGCTGTTGAAGCCGCCGCAAAGACCTCGCTCCGCGGTGCAGACGACCAGCAGATGCGTGTCGTCCTTGCCCGTGCCGGTCAGCAGCTTGGGCGCCGTCGGGCTGTCTTTGGCGAACAGCGCCAGGGTGCCCATCATGGCGTTCATGCGCTCGGCATAGGGGCGCGCAGCCTCGGCGGCCTCCTGCGCGCGGCGCAGCTTGGCGGCGGCGACCATCTGCATGGCCTTGGTGATCTTCCGGGTCGATTTGACCGAGGAGATCCGGTTCTTGAGGTCCTTGAGGCTCGGCATCGCGGGCTCTCCCTAGGGTGTCGTGTCAGGTCTTCTCGCGGTTCAGGAGAAGCCCTTCTTCACACCCTCGATGACGGCCTTGATCTTGTCCGACAGCTCGCCCGCGACCTTGCGGTCGTTGTCGCGGATGTCGTTCAGCAGATCGCCGTGGTTGTTGCGCAGATCCGCCAGCAGTGCTTCCTCGAAAGCGCCGACCTGGCCCACCGGCATGTCGTCCAGATACCCCTGGGTGCCGGCGAAGATCACGCAGACCTGCTCGGCGTTCGTGAGCGGGGAGTACTGCGGCTGCTTCAGCAGTTCCGTCAGGCGCGCGCCGCGGTTCAGCAAGCGCTGCGTCGCGGCGTCGAGGTCCGAGGCGAACTGCGCGAAGGCCGCCATCTCGCGGTACTGCGCCAGCTCCAGCTTGATCGAGCCCGCAACCGACTTCATCGCCTTGGTCTGGGCCGAGGAGCCCACGCGCGACACCGACAGACCGACGTTTACCGCCGGACGGACACCTTGGAAGAAGAGGTCGGTCTCCAGGAAGATCTGGCCGTCGGTGATCGAGATGACGTTCGTCGGAATGAAGGCCGACACGTCGCCCGCCTGGGTCTCGATGATCGGCAGCGCCGTGAGCGAGCCCGACTTGAAATCGGCGTTCAGCTTAGCCGCGCGCTCCAGCAGGCGGGAATGGAGGTAGAAGACGTCGCCCGGATAGGCCTCGCGCCCCGGCGGGCGGCGCAGCAGCAGCGACATCTGACGATAGGCGACCGCCTGCTTGGAGAGATCGTCGTAGATGATCAGCCCGTGCATGCCGTTGTCGCGGAAATACTCCGCCATCGCGCAAGCCGAGTAGGGCGCGAGGTACTGCATCGGCGCCGCTTCCGAGGCGGTGGCGGCCACAACGATGGAGTACTCGAGCGCGCCGTTCTCCTCGAGCTTCTTCACGAGCTGGGCGACGGTGGAGCGTTTCTGGCCGACGACCACGTAGACACAGTAGAGCTTCTTGCTCTCGTCGCCCGCGGCGGCGTCGTTATAGGCCTTCTGGTTGAGGATCGTGTCGACGGCGATGGCGGTCTTGCCGGTCTGACGGTCGCCGATGATCAGCTCGCGCTGGCCGCGGCCGATGGGGATGAGGCTGTCGATCGACTTGATCCCGGTCGCCATCGGCTCGTGCACCGACTGGCGCGGGATGATGCCGGGGGCCTTCACGTCGGCGATGCGCCGCTCCTCGAAGGTCACCGGGCCCTTGCCGTCGATGGGGTTGCCGAGCGCGTCGACCACGCGGCCGAGCAGGCTCTTGCCGCAGGGCACGTCCACGATCGAGTTGGTGCGCTTGACCGTGTCGCCCTCGCTGATCGCGCGGTCCGACCCGAAGATCACGACGCCGACGTTGTCCTCTTCGAGGTTCAACGCCATGCCCTGGGTGCCGTCCGGGAACGCGACCATCTCGCCGGCCTGCACCTGGTCCAGGCCATAGACGCGGGCGATGCCGTCGCCGACGGACAGGACGCGCCCGATCTCGGAGACCTCGGCCTCCTGACCGAAGTTCTCGATCTGCTGCTTGAGGATCGACGAGATTTCGGATGCCTGGATGCCCATCAGCCGGCCTCTTTCATGGTGTTCTGCAGGCGGGTGAGCTGGGAGCGGATCGAGGTATCGATCATCCTGGAGCCTACCCGTACGACGAGCCCGCCGATGATGCTGTCATCGACGGTGATATCGAGTTTGACGTCACGCCCGGTGGCCGTCTTCAGCCGCTCGGCCAGCGCACCCTGCTGCTGGTCGCTAAGCGGACGGGCGGCCACCACCTCGGCGGTGATTTCGCCGCGGTACTCGGCCACGCGGCGGCGGAACAGCGTGAGCATGTCGCGCGTCACGAACAGGCGCCGCTTGGCGGCCATGACGGCGAGCGTGTTGGCGGTCAGCACCCCTAGACCCATGGCTTGGCCGAGGGCGGCGATGGCCTTGCCCTGCGCCTCCCGCGAGAAAAGCGGGCTTTCCAGCATGGTCTTCAGATCGTCACTGTCGTCGATGGCGCTAGCCAGGGCGTTGACGTCGGTCTCAACGCTCTCAATCGCGTTGCGCTGCAGCGCCAGATCGAACAGCGCGGTTGCATACCGCTCAGCGACCCCGGCGTTCGACACAGAGCTTTCGGCCACAACCAACCTTTCACAGTGAGCGGCGGCAGGAGGCGGGCCGCGCAGGGGATTGTCGGCATCGGGCACGCCGAAAGGCCGCCTCGCCTGAGTTGCCGGTCAGCTAGCACGCCGGTTTCGGCCTTGCAACATTCCCGGCCGCCCATGCCACGCCTTGGGCGGAATCGCCTCACCATGGCAGCGAAACGGCCCGCTCAGGCCCGATCGACGCGGCATTGGAAGCAGTTGTTGGTGGCGGAGCGGACATGGACGAAGGCGATCGCGGGGTCCGCGAGGCGTGCTGCCGCGGCAGCCTCCAGCTTGTCCGCCGCGACACTTTCGCCGCTGCCGTAAACGATCCGCTCGTCGGTGCCGTAGCCGCGCATCAGATAGCGTGGGCTGGTGGCCAGGATCGGCGGCGGGCCCGCTCCGGCCCAGGGCGCACAGGCCTCGGCACACAGAAACACCGGCCCGACCTCGGCATAGGGCTGCACGGTCGCGAAGGGCCGCCAGGCCAGGATCAGCATTTCTCGCCCCGCGGGAATGTCACACAGGCAATGGCGGCACGGATTGCCCTCACCGTCCGAGAGCGCACGCTCGGCCGGCTGGCCATTGGCGTCGAGGCCGCCTTGGCGCAGCGCCTCGGCGGCGGCGGTGGGGATAGGGGTGAAGCGGATCATGAACGTCCTCCTGCCGGTTGCAGGGCGGAGGGTGGCGTGGGCGCGTCCCAGGGGCGACCCGTTTCCTGCGCGCTCACAGGAAGCTCTGAGGATCGACGTCGATGGTGACGCGGACGGCGGAGGGCACCTTTACGGCGGCCAGCCAGTCGCGGATGGCGGCCTGCAGCGGCGCGCCCTTGGCAGCCTTGATCAGCAGGCGGAAGCGAATGCGGCCGCGCAGCCGCGCGATGGGCGCAGGGGCGGGGCCGAGAACATCGATCCCGCGGTCCGTCAGCACCGGCGCCGCCTGACCCAGGGCGCGGGCCACTGCGGCGGTCTTGTCCTCGTCCTCTCCCGACACGATCACCCCCGCGAGCCGGCCATAGGGCGGCAGGCCGAGGGCATGGCGCTCATCGGCGAGGCCGCGCCAAAACCCCTCCGCGTCGCCCGAGAGCATGGCGCGGAACACCGCGTGGTCGGGGTTGGTGGTTTGCACCAGCGCAGCCCCAGGGCGGTCGGCCCGCCCCGCCCGGCCGGAGACCTGGTAGAGAAGCTGAAACGTCCGCTCCGCCGCGCGCAGATCCCCGCCCTGCAGCCCCATGTCGGCGTCGACGACCCCCACCAGGGTCAGCAGCGGGAAGTTATGGCCCTTGGCCACCATCTGGGTGCCGATGACGATATCGACCTCCCCCGCCGCGATTGCGGCCAGGCGCAGCTTGAGCGCCGCCGGCCCCTCGGTGGTGTCGGAGGAGAGCACCTCGATCCGGGCGTCGGGGAACCGCTCCGCCGCTTCCTCCGCCAGCCTTTCCACCCCGGGGCCGCAGGCGGCGAGGCGGTCGTCGCGCCCACAGGCAGGGCAGGCCGGCGGGATCGGCTCGGTGTGGCCGCACTGGTGGCAGATCAGCCGCTCGCGGAAGCGGTGCGTCACCAGCCAGGCATCGCACTGGGGACAGCCGAAGCGCGCCCCGCAGGCGCGGCACAGCATCAGCGGCGCATAGCCCCGGCGGTTGAGGAACAACAGCGACTGTTCGCCCGCCGCCAGCCGCGCCTCCACGGCCTGTACCAAGGGCTCGGTCAGCCAGCGATCGCGCCCGGGATACTCCGCGCGCATGTCGACCATGGCGATCCGTGGCAGGACGGCGGCGCCATAGCGCTCGGGCAGGTCGATCCGCTTGTACTTGCCCGCCGCCGCATTGGCCCAGGTCTCGAGCGAGGGCGTGGCGGAGGCGAGGACGACCGCCGCTCCCTCGATCGAGGCGCGCAGGACCGCCATGTCGCGGGCGTTGTAGAGGACCATATCCTCCTGCTTGAAGGAGGCCTCGTGCTCCTCGTCGACGACGATCAGCCCGAGGTCGGCGAAGGGCAGGAAAAGCGACGAGCGCGCGCCCACGACCAACTGCGCCCGCCCCTCCGCCACACCGCGCCAGACGCGGCGGCGCTCGGGGCCCGCCACACCGTGGTGCCATTCTGCCGGGCGGGCGCCGAAGCGGGCCTCGACCCGGGCGAGGAAACCGGGGGTCAGCGCCACCTCGGGGATCAGGACCAGCGCCTGGCGCCCGGCGGCGAGGCATTCGGCGACAGCCTCCAGGTAGACCTCGGTCTTGCCCGACCCCGTGACGCCGTAGAGCAGCGTGGCAGAGAACGCCGCCGCTGAGACCGCCGCCCGCAGGCTAGCCGCCGCCTCCGCCTGGGCCTCGGACAGTGTCTCGGAGCGGGGCTGGCCGAAGAGCGGGGCGAACGGCGGCTCCGCCGCCACATGGCGCTCGGCCAGCGCCCCCGCCTCGACCAGGCCCTTGAGGACGCCCGTGCCGACCCCCGCCTCCCGCGCCAGATCCGCGGGGAGGAGAGCGTGGCCGCCCAGCGCCACGGCGGCGTCGAGGACGCGCTGGCGTGCCTCCGTCATCCGCACGGGCGCCGTGCCGGTCAGGTCCAGCACCCGGCGCAGGCGCGGCCGCGCCGCGGGGTCGGGCACTCGGGTCGCGAGGCGCAGCATCATGCCCAGCGGCGTCAGCGTATAGTCGGCCGCGCGTTCCACGAACCGTCGCATGCCCTCGCTCATGGGCGGCAGGTCCAGCCGGTCGATCACGGGCTTCAGGCGCGTCGCCGCCATGCTGCCCTCGCCCGGCCCCCAGACCATGCCCAGGGTGCGGCGTGGACCAAGCTCGACGATCACCAGATCGCCGGGGGTGAGCATCAACCCCTCCGGCACCAGGTAATCGAGCGGCGTGTCGAAGGGCATGGGCACCACCACGCCCACCCGGTCGCCGGGCGCATAGGCCCCGGTCATGGCCGCCTGTGCTGCTGCGCTCACAGCCACGCGCGGCCCGCCGGATCGGCCCCGGGACGCCTTGGCGCGCGGACATGCTTCGGATTAGGGTCCGCGCGACCGGGCGCCGGGCACGGCCGCCCCCCCTTATCCCCCTCGACCGCCGGAGTGCGCGCCATGAAGTTCTTCGTCGACACCGCCGACATCGCCGAGATCCGCGACCTGGCCGCGACCGGCATGGTGGACGGCGTCACCACCAACCCCTCGCTCATCGCCAAATCCGGCCGCGATTTCATCGAGGTCACCAAGGAAATCTGCGAGATCATCTCCGGCCCCGTCTCGGCCGAGGTCACGGCGACCGAGCATGAGGCGATGATCGCCGAGGGTCGCCACCTGGCCAAGATCGCCCCCAACATCGCGGTCAAGGTCCCGCTCACCTGGGCGGGGCTGCGCGCCTGCAAGGTGCTGTCGGACGAGGGGACCATGGTCAATGTCACGCTCTGCTTCACCGCCAACCAGGCGCTCTTGGCTGCCAAGGCCGGCGCCACGTTCATTTCACCCTTCATCGGGCGGCTCGACGACATCGCGCTGGATGGGATGGAACTGATCGCTGACATCCGCGAGGTCTACGACAACTACCCCGCCTTCGGCACGCAGATCCTCGCCGCCTCCATCCGCCATGTCGGCCATGTGACCGAGGCTGCCAAGATCGGCGCCGATGTCGCCACCCTGCCGCCTGCGGTGTTGCGCAAGCTGGCCGATCACCCGCTGACCGACAAGGGGCTGGAGGCGTTTCTCGCCGACTGGGCCAAGACCGGGCAGACCATCCTGTGATGGATCTGGAGGAAGGCGCGGGCACCGTGACGCTCGATGGCGAGGAGCGCGAGCTCATCCGCTCGCTGATCCTGACCGACCCGGAGCTGGTGCTGGCGGACGACCAGGTCATGCGCGCCCTGATCCGCGCGACCGGCCCGCTCGAACGCAAGGTCGTCGATCTGCGCGACAAGCTGGTGGAGCGGCTGGAGACGCGGCTGTCGCGGCTGGTGTCGCAGAACCGCTCCATGATCGCGGCGGCCTACGAGAACGTGGCTTCGACCGATGCGGTCCATGCCGCCGTGCTCTCGGTGATGGAGGCCGGCGACCTGCCGGGCCTCGCGCGGGCGCTGGCCGATGTCCTGCCGCCCAGGGTCGCCATCGAGGCCGCGCGTCTGGGCGTGGAGGCCGAGGTCGACGATATCCATGCCGCTACCGCGCTGGGGCCGGGCGGGGAGGCGCTGCTCCTGCTGCCCAAGGGCACCGTGCAGCGGTACCTGCAGGTGGAGACCGGCATGCAGGAGGACGCGGCGCTCCAGACGATCGTCCTGCGCGCCGCGCCGCCCGAGGCCGAGACCTTCTATGAGCGCAGCGCCATCGCGTCGGAGGCACTGCTGCCGCTGACTCTGGACGGCACGGTGGGGCTGCTCGCCCTCGGCTCCGCCGACCCCGAGCGGTTCACGCCGGAGCAGGGGACCGACCTGCTGGGCTTCCTACGCCGGGTGACGGAACTGCAGACGCAGCGCCATCTCGCCGCCTATGACGCCGCTGCCTTCGACGGGCTATGAGCGGGGCGGCAGCGGTCTTGGAGGACGCGCCGGCGGCACTGCTGGCTCGCTGGCTCGACTATCTGACGGCCGTGCGCGGTCGGGCGCCGCTGACGCGTGAGGCCTATGCCACCACGCTGCGGGGCTTTCTGCTGTTCATCGCGCAGCACGGCGGGGAGACCCCGACGGCGGCGCGGCTGGCGGCGCTGAGCACGGCGGAGTTTCGGGCCTGGATGGCGGCGCGGCGGCGGGCGGGCATCAAGGCGCGCACCCTGCGGCGCGAGCTGGCGGCGGTGCGCGGCTTTTTCGCCTGGCTCGAGGAGGCGGAGGGCCTGCACTGCCCCGCGCTCCTCACCCTCGCCACGCCCAAGACCGCACCCGGCCTGCCCAGGCCCATCGCGGCCGAGGATGCCCGCGCCGTGATCGCCGCCGTCGGTGCGCATCATGAGCCCTGGATCGCCGCCCGCGACGTGGCAGCACTGACGCTGATCTGGGGCGCTGGCCTCAGGATCTCCGAGGCCTTGGGCCTGCGCTGGCGCGATGCCCCGCTAAGCCCGGCGGTGCGGGTCATCGGCAAGGGCGGCAAGGAGCGTGAGTTGCCCGTCCTGCCCGTGAGCGCGGAGGCGGTGGAGCGGTATCGCGCCCTCTGCCCCCATCGCCCGGCGCCGGAGGGGCCGTTGTTCCTGGCCCCGCGCGGCGGCCCACTGCATCGCTCGCAACTGGCGGCCTCGATGGCGACGGCGCGCCGGGCGCTCGGTCTGCCGGATAGCGCCACGCCCCATGCGCTGCGCCATGCCTTCGCCACGCAGCTCCTGGCGGCCGGCGGCGATCTGCGGACCATCCAGGCCCTGCTCGGCCATGCCTCGCTGTCCACGACCCAGGTCTACACCAGTGTCGACGACGCGCGCTTGCGCGCCGTCCATGCCGCCGCCCATCCGCGCCGCGAGGGCTGAGCGCTCAGATCGCGGCCTTCAGCGCGTCCATCTTCTTGGTGAGGAAGGTGAAGGTCGCCTCGTCCGACAGGGTGCCATCGTCGGCGAACTTGGTGCCGGCCCGGCCCACGAAGACCTCCGGGTTGAAGACCATCTTCATGTTGAAGGGCACGAGCATCAGGTAGAGCGCCGAGGTCGACCGCTCGCCCCCCGCATTGCCCGCGGTGGCCGAGATGACCGCACAGGGCTTGCCGGCGGTGCGCACCGGATGCACGCGGCTGATCCAGTCCAGCGCGTTCTTCATCACCCCCGGCGGGGCCTTGTTGTACTCCGGCGTCGAGATCACGACGGCATCCGCCGCCTCGATCTGCCCGACCAGCGTGGTCACGCTCTCGGGCATCCCCTCCGCCTCAAGGTCCTCGTTGAAGAGCGGCAGGTTGAGGTCGGCCAGCACGAACTCGCTCGGCGCGAAGGCACGGGCGGCCTCCTTCACCAGCTTGGTGTTGACACTGTCGCGGCGCAGCGACCCAGAGATGCCGAGCAGTTTCATGGCGTGCCTTTCGTCATGGGGATCCGGGCCAGAGGCTAACGGGGCATCGCCCACGATCCAGTCATCTATCGAGACTTTGATCCCCGATCCCGCCAGGCAGGCACGATCCAGCGCGAGAACGACAAGATCATCCGCCGTGCTACCCTGCCCCGGCACCGGCACCGGGGAGGACCGCGGAGGGAAGGCCATGGCCGACGGCGCAGAACCGCTCGATCTGGCGGACAGGGCCCGCGATACGGTCGTGCCGCCGGCGCGGCGGCGCGTGATGCCAGCGACGCGCGGCGCAGGTGCCGAGCCTGCGTTCGACCTCTACCACTTCGGCTTCTCCATCTGCTCGCACAAGGTGCGCCTGGTGCTCCAGGAGCTTGGGCACGGCTGGCTATCGCTCGAACTCGATCCCAGGAAGCTTGAGAACTACGCGCCCGACTACGTGCGCCTGCGCCTCGCCTCGTCCGCAGCGCAGGGCGCGCGCCCGGCCACCGGATGGGACGGCGGTTCCTCGGTGGCGGATGCCGGCTTCGATGCGCTGGCCGTGCCGACACTGGTCGATCGGCAGGCGCAGACAGTCGTGGCGGACTCGCTGCGGATCTGCCTGCATCTCGCAGAGCGCCATCGGGGGGAGACGGATCTCGTGCCGGCGGAGGTGGAGGCCGAGGTGCGGGCTCAATTGGCCCATGTGGATCGTACCCCGCATGTCGCCTTGCTCTATGGCCTCGATCCGGCGGGGGATCATCGGCCCTGGATCATCCGCCTCGCCCTTCGCGGGGCGCATCGGCGCAAGGCCAGCGCCGTCGAGGCGCAGTGGGACCAGGTGCGGGGCAGCGACACTGCGCTGGACACCGCCTATGCCGCGAAGCTGGCGAAGGAGCGCGCGGGCGCCCGTTTCGTCGCTTCAGCCGAGCGGATGCAGGGCGCCATCGACACGACCGAGGGGCTTTTGCGCGCCTTCGCCGCGGATCTCGCCCAGCACCAAGGACCCTGGCTGTTCGGTGAGCGGGCGACCCTCGCCGACCTTTTCTGGGCCGTCAGCCTCTTTCGTCTCCAGTGGCTCGGCTACGACCGGCTGTGGCGGGGGATGGGCCCCGTCGAGCGCTTTGCCGCGGCGGCCTTCGAGCGGCCCACGCTGCAACAGGCGGTCACCAAATGGCCCAGCCACCCCTGGTCGCGGCCGGCGTCACCATGGATGCGCCGGCCATCGCTGATCGATCGCCTCTCAGGCCTCGGCTCCTGACGCGCCGCCCTTGGGTGGGCTCAGGCGTGGATCGCGCCCACGCCGCAGGCAAGCGCCGCCTCCCGCACCGCCTCGGAGTAGGTCGGGTGGGCATGGCAGGTCATCGCCAGATCCTCGGCCGAGGCGCCGAACTCCATGGCCATGCAGACCTCGTGGATCAGGTCGCCCGCGCCGGGGCCGATGATATGCGCGCCCAGGATCCGGTCGGTGGCCTTGTCCGCCAGGATCTTGACGAAGCCCTCGGCCGCCAGGTTCGCCTTGGCCCGGCCGTTGGCCATGAAGGGGAACTTGCCGACCTTATAGGCGCGCCCGGCCTGCTTCAGGCTCTCCTCGGTCTCGCCCACGCTCGCCACCTCGGGTGCCGTGTAGATCACGCCGGGGATGACGCCATAGTTCACATGGCCATGCTTTCCGGCGATCTGATCGGCGACCGCGACGCCCTCGTCCTCGGCCTTATGCGCCAGCATCGGCCCCGCGATCACGTCGCCGATGGCCCAGATGCCCGGCACATTGGTGCGCCAATGCCCGTCGGTCTTCACCTGACCGCGGTCCGTCATCTCCACGCCTGCCCGGTCGAGCCCCAGGCCGGCGGTATAGGGTCGCCGCCCGGTCGCCAGCAGCACGATATCGGCGTCGATCTCATGCGCCTCGTCGTCCTTGCGGGTCTTGTAGTGCACCGTCAGCGCATTGCCCTTGTCGACCGACTGCACCGCGGCGCCCAGGACGAACTTGATCCCCTGCTTGGTCAGGATCTTCTGGAACTGGCGCTGCACCTCGGCGTCGTTGCCGGGGATGATGTGGTCGAGGAACTCGATCACCGTCACCTCCGCCCCCAGGCGGCGCCAGACCGAGCCGAGTTCGAGACCGATCACCCCGCCGCCGATCACGACCATCCGCTGCGGCACGGCATTCAGCTCCAGCGCGCCGGTCGAGGTCACGACGCGCTTCTCGTCGACCTCCACCCCCGGCAGCGTCGCGGGCTCGGAGCCCGTCGCGATGACGATGTTCTTGGTCTCCAGCACCTGCTCGCCGACTTTGACCTGGGTGGGCGAGACGATCTCCCCCCAGCCCTGCACATATTCGACCTTGTTCTTCTTGAAGAGGAACTCGATCCCTTGGGTGTTGCTGTCGATGGCCTGCTGCTTGAACTTCAGCATCTGGGGGACGTCGATCTCGATCTCCTTGGCCTTGATCCCCATGGTCTTGAAGTTGCCCTCGGCCTCATGGACCAGCTCCGAGGCATGGAGCAGCGCCTTGGAGGGGATGCAGCCCACGTTCAGACAGGTGCCGCCGAGCGCGCCGCGGCCCTCGACGCAGGCGACCTTTAGCCCGCGTTGCGCCGCGCGGATCGCGCAGACATAGCCGCCGGGGCCACCCCCGATGATCACCACGTCATAGTCAGCCATGTCGGTCTCCCAAGGTGTCGGCGGGCCCGTCGCATGAGGGCCGGAAATCGGTCAGAGCAGCGCCGCCAGTAGCATCACCAGCGTCGCCAACATGCCCACGCCCCAGATGGCGGAGCGCAGCCACGGAATGCCCGCCCAATAGACCGGGGCATAGGCGATCCGCGCGATGAGGTAGATGATCGCGGCCCCCTCGGTCAGCGGCGAGGAGGCAGCCCCGGCCACCACCACCGCCGCCGCGATGGCAAAGAGGATCAGCCCCTCGATGTGGTTGTTGAAGGCCCGCTGCATCCGCCCGCAGAGCGCCGACATCTCCTTCGGCATCGGCGTGTCGCGCGGCCCGACCAGCCAGCTTTGCGGCAGTTCCCGGTTGGCAACGGCGGAAAAGATCACAAGCTGCACGATCGCCAGCACCCCGGCCCAGCCGAGAACCTGCAGCTCGACCGCCATCTACCGCTCTGCCAGGGCGAGGCGCAGTCCGAAACCGGCAAAGGCACCCGCCACCGTGCGCCGAACCCAGGTCATGATCGCGGGGCGGCGCCTCAGCCCGTCCCGCACCTGCGCGGCGAAAAAGCCATAGAGCAGGAAGACCCCCAGCGTCATCGCCATGAAGACAGCGGTCAGCCCCGCCATCTGCAGCGCGACGCCACCCGCCTTCGCATCGATGAACTGCGGCAGGAAGGCCATGAAGAAGATCGACAGCTTCGGGTTGAGGACGTTGATCAAGAAGCCCGCGCGCGCGATCTGAAACAGCCCCCGCGTCGTCGGCGCGTTGTCGTCAAAGCGCAGCGGGCCGCGGTCGGTCAGGGTCATCCAGGCCAGATAGAGCAGGTAGACAACGCCTGCGATCTTGACCGCCTGAAACAGGAGCGCGCTTGCATGGACCAGGGCGGCCAGACCCAGGATCGCCGCGAGCGCGCCGGGCACGATCCCCAGCGTGCAGCCGGCGGCAGCAGCGGCGCTGGCCCGCGGACCGTGCGCCAGCCCGGTGGCAACCGTGTAGATCACGCCTGTGCCCGGGGCGATCACGACGACCAGCGCCGTCAGCAGAAAGTCGATGCCTAAGACCATAGGCCGTCAGAGGTCCATCAGCAGGCGGCGGGGGTCCTCGAGACCGTCCTTGACGCGGACGAGGAAGGTCACCGCCTCCTTGCCGTCGATGATGCGGTGATCGTAGCTGAGAGCGAGGTACATCATCGGGCGCGCCACGATCTGACCGCCGATCACCATCGGCCGCTCCTGGATCTTGTGCATGCCCAGGATGCCCGACTGGGGCGGGTTCAGGATCGGCGAGGACATCAGCGAGCCGTAGACCCCGCCGTTGGAGATCGTGAAGGTGCCGCCCTGCATCTCCGCCATCGAGAGCTTGCCGTCGCGCGCCTTCAGCCCGTACTCGGCGATCTTCTTCTCGATCGCGGCAAAGCCCATCTGATCGGCATCGCGCACCACCGGCACCACCAGGCCGTTCGGTGTGCCGACGGCCACGCCGATATGGGCGTAGTTCTTGTAGACCATCTCGTCGCCGTCGATCTCGGCGTTGACTGCCGGGACCTCCTGCAGCGCATGGGTCACCGCCTTCACGAAGAAGGACATGAAGCCGAGCTTCACGCCATGCTTCTTCTCGAAGACCGCCTTGTATTCGTTGCGGATGTCCATCACCGCGGTCATGTCCACCTCGTTGTAGGTGGTGAGCATGGCGGCGGTGTTCTGGGCCTCCTTCAGGCGCCGGGCGATGGTCTGGCGCAGGCGGGTCATCTTCACCCGCTTCTCGCGCACCGCATCGGCGGCCGGGGCCGGGGTCGGCGCGGGGGCACGGGCCGCGGGGGCAGGTGCCGGGGCCTTGGCGCCCTGGGCCACGGCTTGGGCGACATCCTCCTTCATGACGCGACCGTCGCGGCCGGAGCCCTCAACCTGATCGCGGCTCAGCCCCGCCTCGGCCATGGCCTTCTTGGCGGAGGGGGCGTCCTCAACATCCGCGCCAGAGGAAGCGGCGGCCGGTGCCGCAGTGGCAGCGGCGGCGGCGGCAGGCGCACCACCGGCGGAGAGCTTGGCGAGGACCGCGCCGACGCCAACGGTGGCCCCCTCGCCCGCGGTGATCTCCGTGAGCGTGCCAGCAGCGGGCGCGGGCACCTCGACAGCGACCTTGTCGGTCTCCAGCTCGCAGAGGACCTCATCGGCCGCCACGGCCTCGCCGACGGACTTGAACCAGCTCGAGACGGTCGCCTCGGTCACGCTCTCGCCGAGCGTGGGCACGATAACATCCATCGCCTCGGCGGCGGCGGGGGCGGCCGCGGGGGCAGGAGCGGCAGCGGCGGCGGCCGGGGCGGGTGCGGCCGCGCCGTTGGAGCTGCCGTTCGCCGCGGCGGCGCCTTCCTCGATGGTCGCCAGCAGGGCATCGACACCGACGGTGGCGCCCTCCGCCGCGACGACCTCGCCCAGGGTGCCGGCGCCGGGGGAGGGCACTTCGACCGAGACCTTGTCGGTCTCGAGCTCGCAGAGCACCTCGTCTGCCGCAACCGCTTCGCCGGGCTTCTTGAACCAGCTTGCCACCGTCGCCTCGGTCACCGACTCGCCGAGGGTCGGGACCCGCACTTCAACCGTCATTTCCTTACCCCTTGTCTTGGTTCAGGCCGAGCGCGGCGCCGACCAGCGCCTCCTGCTCGGCCCGGTGTTGGCTGGCCAGACCCGTCGCCGGGGAGGCGGCGGCCGGACGCCCGGCATAGATCGGGCGGGTTCGCTTGGCACCGATGCGCGTCAGCACCCATTCGATGTTCGGCTCGACGAAGAACCAGGCGCCCTGGTTCTTGGGCTCCTCCTGGCACCAAACGATGTCGGCGCCCGGGAAGCGGGCAAGTTCGCGCGCCAGGCTCTGTGCGGGGACCGGATAGTACTGCTCCAGGCGCAGCAGGTAGGTGTTGGCGAGGCCCATCTCATCGCGCTTCTCGAGCAGGTCATAGTAGACCTTGCCCGAGCAGATCACGACGCGCTCGATCTTGGCGTCATCGACCAGCTTCAGCTCGGAGCCGCCGAGCTGCGCATCGTCCCAAAGCACCCGGTGGAAGCTCGAGCCCTCCCCCATCTCCGCCAGGGTCGAGACGCAGCGCTTGTGGCGCAGCAGGCTCTTGGGCGTCATCAGGATCAGCGGCTTGCGGAAGCTGCGATGGAGCTGCCGACGCAGGATGTGGAAGTAATTCGCCGGCGTCGAGCAGTTGGCGACGATCCAGTTGTCCTCCGCCGACATCTGCAGGAACCGCTCCGGCCGGGCGGAGGAGTGTTCGGGCCCCTGCCCCTCGTAGCCATGCGGCAGCAGCATCACCAGGCCGGACATGCGCAGCCACTTGCGCTCGCCCGAGCTGATGAACTGGTCGATCATGATTTGAGCGCCGTTCACGAAGTCGCCGAACTGAGCCTCCCAAAGGGTCAGCGCATTGGGCTCGGCCAGCGAGTAGCCGTATTCGTAGCCGAGCACCGCGTACTCGGAGAGCATCGAGTCAATCACCTCGATCTTCGGCTGCCCCTCCTCCAGGTGGTTGAGGGGGAAGTAGCGCTCCTCGGTGTTCTGCTCGGTGATGCCGGCATGGCGCTGGGAGAAGGTGCCGCGCACGCTGTCCTGCCCCGACAGCCGGACCTTATAGCCCTCAAGCAGCAGCGTGCCGAAGGCCAGCGCCTCGGCGGTGGCCCAATCGATGCCCTCGCCCGTGTCGATCATCTTGGCCTTGGCATCCAGGATCCGGGTGATCGTCTTGTGGGGCACGAAACCCTCGGGCAGCCGGGTCAGACCCTGCCCCACCCGGCGCAGCACAGGCTCGGGCACCGAGGTCTGGCCACGCTGATACTCACCCTCCTTGCGGCCGAGGCCCTGCCAGCGGCCATCCAGCCAGTCGGCCTTGTTGGGGCGGAAATCCTTGCCGGACTCGAACTCGTCGGAGAGGAAGGACTGGAAGCCCGCCTTCATCTCCTCGACCTCGCCCTCGGCGATCAGGCCGTCGCTGACCAGCCGGTCGTTGTAGAGCGACAGGGTCGTCTTCTGCTTCTTGATCGCCGTGTACATCTGCGGCTGGGTGAACATCGGCTCGTCACCCTCGTTATGGCCGAAGCGGCGGTAGCAGAAGATGTCGATCACCACGTCGCGTTCGAACTTCTGACGGAACTCGGTCGCGACCTTGGCGGCATGGACCACCGCCTCCGGGTCGTCGCCGTTCACGTGGAAGATCGGACAGTCCACCATCTTGGCTATATCGGTGGGATAGGGGCTGGAGCGGCTGTGGTGCGGCGCGGTCGTGAAGCCGATCTGGTTGTTCACGATGATGTGGATCGTGCCGCCCGTGCGGTGGCCCTTGAGGCCCGAGAGCCCGAAACACTCCGCCACGACGCCCTGACCGGCGAAGGCCGCATCGCCGTGCAGCAGCACCGGGATCACCGACTGGCGATTGTTGTCGAAGAGTTCCTGCTTGGCGCGGACCTTGCCGATGACCACCGGATTGACCGCCTCCAGGTGGGAGGGGTTGGCGGTCAGCGAGAGGTGCACCGAGTTGCCGTCGAACTCCCGGTCCGAGGACGCGCCGAGGTGGTACTTCACGTCGCCCGAACCCTCGACCTCCTCCGGCTTGTAGCTGCCGCCCTGGAATTCGTGGAAGATCGCGCGGAAGGGTTTGGCCATCACATTGGCCAGCACGTTGAGCCGGCCGCGGTGCGGCATGCCCACCACGATCTCCTTGGCGCCCAGCGCGCCGCCGCGCTTGATGATCTGCTCCATCGCCGGCACCAGCGCCTCACCGCCGTCCAGGCCGAAGCGCTTGGTGCCCTGGTATTTCACGTGCAGGAACTTCTCGAAGCCCTCGGCCTCGACCAGCTTCTTCAGGATCGCCTTACGGCCCTGTTTGGTAAAGGCGATCTCCTTGCCGAAGCCCTCAATCCGCTGCTGCAGCCAAGCCTTTGGCTCGGGGTCCTGCAGGTGCATGAACTGCAGCGCGAAGGTGCCCTGATAGGTCCGCTTCAGGAGCGCCGAGATCTCCCGCATCGTGCCGTATTCGAGGCCCAGCACGTTGTCGATGAAGATCGGCCGGTCGATGTCCTTATCGTCGAAGCCGAAGAAGGCGGGGTCGAACTCCGGGTGGTTCTTGCGCCCCACGATGCCCAGCGGGTCGAGATCCGCGCCCAAGTGCCCGCGCGAGCGGAAGGAGCGGATGTACATGATCGCCCGGATGCTATCGAGGACCGCGTGGCGCAGCGCCTCCTTGTCGAGCGTCTTGCCCTCCTTGTCGGCCTTGGCGGCGACCTTCTTGGCGATCTCCTTGGCGCCCGGCACGCTGTCCCACTGGCCATCCAGGGCTGCGACCAGCTCGCCGTTCGCCGTGGGCGGCCAGTCGCGGCGCTGCCAGGGGGCGCCAGCGGCCTCCTCGCGCACCGCCAGAGGCTCGTCGCGCAGGCTCTCGAAGTACTCAGACCAGCTGGGGTCCACGGCGCCGGGGTTCGCTGCCCAGATCGCGTAGAGCTGCTCCACATAGGCCTGGTTGTGACCCTGCAAAAAGGAGGTCGCATGCAGCGTCTGGTTGGGGTCGGTGTCCTTGGCCATCGGATCCTCGCTTCGTCTCCCGGCGCGTCCCTCCCAGCCGTGCGTGCCGCGGGCGCTGCCGTGCCATCTGTTTCGCCAAGCGGGCGATGGTTCCGTTTCTAATCACAGCATGCGGGGTTTTACACCCCGTCCCCAAACCATTCTCTGCGACATGGGTTAGCGGGAAGCTTGCGTGATCAAAGGCGCTCGGTGGCGTCACACTAGCGCAGGGTTTCCATCATCTCGCGCTGGAGGGTGGGATAGACCTCGTCCAGGGCATCACGATCCAGGTCCCAGATCCGCCGCCAGTGGCGCATGGCATAGAGCACGCCGCGGACCTGCGGAAAATCCCAGCGCCGCGAGACCGCGTCCTTCAGCACCTCTGCCAGCAGGCGGCGCCACTGCAGGGTCCGCACCCGGCGTTTGAGCTGCGCGGGATCGCGGCCGTTCTTGCGCACCAGGAAAGCGGCGTTCATCACCTGCAGCGCGGTGACCAGCCGCCGCGGCAGGCGCCCCGAGGCGGCGGTGTGGTGATAGATGGCAGCCTCACGCACCGCGACGCTGAGGCCATGGCGCCGCCAGCGATAGCTCGCGTCCAGATCCTCCATCGAGGCGTAGTAGCGCAGCGCTTCCTCGTAGGGTTCGGCCAACACCACCTGGCGCCGCGCGGTCGTCCGGAACCCCGGCATCAGGGTGACGGGACGGAGCCCCTCCAGATCCAACCCCGCCGGCAGCCCGTCCAACCTTGGGGCGTCGTAGGGGATCAGGCCGGCGCCCACTTTCTCGAGCAGGATCTCCCGCAGGAACCACTGCCCCAGCCGGCTGCCCTTGAAGCGCCGATAGAGGCTGGAGCGACGGTCGCCGCGGGGTTTGCGGTCGATCTCGGCGCCGCGCTTGGCCGTGGCCGTCGGCGGGCCGGAGCGCTCGCTGCCGAGGACCGCCACCACGTCGCCCGCCGCCGGGTGCTCATAGACCGCCAGGATCCGCTCGGCGCAGTCGGGATAGAGGAAGCTGTCGTCGTCGATCAGGAACAGAATGTCGGCGCTGGCGGCCCGGGCGGCCTGGTTGCGCTGTGCCGCGCTGGAGCGGATCGTGGCGGGCTCGTAGCAGAAGCGCACCGTACCGTCCGGCAGCAGGGCCGCCACCGCCTCGCGCGTTGCCGACCAGTCCTCGCTGGCATCGACGATGACGATCTCGCTCGGCGGGCGGCTCTGCGACAGCGCGAGGCGGACGCACTCTAGCAGGGCGTCCCGCCGGTTCAGCGTGGCGAGGCAAAGCCCCCAGGTGAGCGGCACCGCCTCGACCAGTGATCAGCCGATGGCCTTGAGGAGCGCCTCGCCGAGGGAGGCGGGGCTGTCGGCGACGACGATGCCGTTCGCCTCCATCGCCGCGATCTTGTCGTCCGCGCCGCCCTTGCCGCCTGCGATGATCGCGCCCGCGTGGCCCATGCGCCGACCCGGAGGCGCCGTGCGCCCCGCGATGAAGCCCGCCACCGGCTTGCCCCGGCCGGCCTTCTTCTCCGATCCGATGAACTCCGCCGCCAGCTCCTCAGCCGAGCCGCCGATCTCACCGATCATGATGATCGCCTCGGTCTCCGCGTCGCCGAGCAGGAGTTCGAGCGCATCGATATGCTCCATCCCCTTGATCGGGTCGCCGCCGATACCGATGCAGGTCGACTGGCCGAGCCCCGCGGCGGTGGTCTGCGCGACCGCCTCATAGGTCAGGGTGCCAGAGCGGCTGACGATGCCGATCTTGCCGCGCCGGTGGATGTGGCCCGGCATGATGCCGATCTTGCAGGCATCCGGCGTGATGATCCCCGGGCAGTTCGGCCCGATGAGGCGGGAGGCGGAGCCCTCGAGCGCGCGCTTCACCTTCATCATGTCCATCACCGGGATCCCCTCGGTGATGCAGACGATCAGCGGGACCTCGGCGTCGATCGCCTCCAGGATCGCGTCGCCGGCGAAGGGCGGCGGCACGTAGATCACGCTGGCGTTGGCGCCGGTGGCCTCCACCGCCTCGCCCACCGTATCGAAGACCGGCAGGCCGATGTGGGTGGTGCCGCCCTTGCCCGGCGTCACGCCGCCGACCATCTGCGTGCCATAGGCCACGGCCTGCTCGCTGTGGAAGGTACCCTGGCTGCCGGTAAAGCCCTGGCAGATCACCTTGGTGTTTTCATCGACGAGGACGGCCATGCGCGTCTCCTTATCCGCTGGGAGCAGTGGGGGTCAGGCTGGTCTGAGCAGCGCGTGGATGTTGTCGTCCAGCGCCAGGTTCCAGCGGTTGAGAATGGTCATCGCGAAGCCCGACTTGGCCGCCATGGCCGCCAGCGAGCTCGGGGTGAAGTAGTTGACGTGATCGGGGTGGCGGAAGCCGCACCAGTTGGATCCGATCACCTTGCGGTTCAGCGAGGCGTAGTTGGGGACCTTCACATAGACCGCGCCGCCCGGTTTCAGCGCCCGCGCAGCCCCATCGAGCACCCGGCGCGGGCTGCTCTCATGCTCCAGATAGCTGCGCATCACGATCCCGTCGAAATGGTCCTCGGGGAATGCCCAGATCGCCTCCGCCCCCGGGCCATGGACGCAATAGCCGCCGCGCGCCCGCATCGCGGCGTCGGCCTCGGCGTGGAGCACCCGGGAAAGTTCGATGCCGAAGGGGATAAGCGGCGGGGCCAGCCGGCCACCGTGCCCGCAGCCCACGTCCAGCACCCGGGCGTTGTCGCCGAACCAGCGGCGATAGCCGCGGTTCTCGTCGGGCTTCAGCACCGCCCGCCAGCGCCGGGTGGCATAGTCCAAACCATAGAGGATCGGCGCGCGCTTCTTCCGCGCCACCGCCTCCTGGTCGATGGTCTTCTCCCAGGCGAACTCCTCCTCCAGGGCATCGTCGCCGGGGGGATTGGAGAGGTAGACGAAGCCGCAAGAGGCGCATTCCACCACCGCCCAGCCATCGCGGCTATAGGCCGGCAGCGGCCGATGCTCGAGGGCACCGCAGTGGGGGCACGCCCGCAAGGGCGCGACTGTCTCCTCCACCTGCTCTGCCGGCATACCCATGGGATCCCGCCTTGCCGCTATGGCCGCGCGCGTCTCAGCCCTTCACGGCCTTGACGATCTTGTCGGCGGCATCGGCCAGGTTATCAGCGGCGATCACGTCCAGGCCGGAGTTGTTGATGATCTCTTTGCCAAGCTCGACGTTCGTGCCCTCGAGCCGGACAACCAGCGGCACCTTGAGGCCGACCTCGGTCACGGCGGCGATCACACCCTCGGCGATCACGTCGCAGCGCATGATGCCGCCGAAGATGTTGACCAGAATGCCCTTCACCTGCGGGTCGGAGGTGATGATCTTGAAGGCCTCGGTCACCTTCTCCTTGGTGGCACCACCGCCCACGTCGAGGAAGTTGGCAGGCTCCGAGCCGTAGAGCTTGATGATGTCCATCGTCGCCATGGCGAGGCCGGCGCCGTTCACCATGCAGCCGATCTCACCGTCGAGGGCGATGTAGTTGAGGTCGAACTTCGAGGCCTCGAGCTCCTTGGGGTCCTCCTCGGTCTCGTCGCGGTATTCGACGATGCCCTTCTGGCGGTAGAGCGCGTTGCTGTCGAAGTTCATCTTGCAGTCGAGGCAAACCAGCCGCCCCGCCTCGGTCACGATGAGCGGGTTGATCTCCACCAGGCTCGCGTCGGTCTCGACGAACATCTTGTAGAGCGTGCCGACCAGCTTGAGGCAGTCCTTGGCGGCCTGCCCCTCGAGCCCCAGCGCCTTGGCGACCTTGCGGCCGTGGAAAGGCATGATGCCCGTGGCCGGATCGACCGAGAAGGTCAGGATCTTCTCCGGCGTCTCGGCGGCCACTTCCTCGATGTCCATCCCGCCCTCGGTCGAGGCGATGAAGGAGATCGCCGAGGTCTCGCGGTCCACCAGCAGCGAGAGATAGAGCTCCGAGGCGATAGCGGCGCCTTCCTCCAGGTAGATGCGGTTGACCTGTTTGCCCGCGGCACCGGACTGGTGGGTGACCAGCGTCTTGCCCAGCATCTGCTCGACAAAGGCGACGGCGTCGTCCTCGGAGGTCGCGATGCGCACGCCGCCCTTTTCGCCGGCCTCGGGCTCGATGAACTTGCCCTTGCCGCGCCCGCCGGCGTGGATCTGCGCCTTCACCACCCAGACCGGGCCGCCGAGTTCATCCACCGCCTTGCGCGCATCGGCGGCATCCAGGACCGCGACGCCGCGGCCGACGGGGGCGCCGTACTCCTTGAGGATCTGCTTGGCCTGGTACTCATGGATGTTCATGGCGCTTCCCTATCGTTGAGGGGCGGCCGCCGGCATGGGGGGCGGCGGGGCAGGATCGGTGAACGGCGCTGCAGCGCCGGGCGTACCTCTACCCCGCGTCCCCAAGCCCCGCAATGGAGAGCCCTTCCGCAGCGCGCAAGCGCCGCATCAACGGCAAACGGCGCCGGGTGACCCCAGCGCCGCGGACTTGCCGGCTCAGCGACGAAGCGCGCAGATCAGATCTGCTTCAGGTCCCACAGCTTCTTCGCGGCGTCGATATCCTCCGGGTCCATCTCGGCGATCTCCTCGACCGTGAGGCCATAGAGCCCGAACTCTTTGTCGGCGTTCGCAAGGTTGTCGTTCTCGAACGCCATCTCGTTCAGGATGCTGCCAAGCATGTTCTTTTCCTCAGAGAGACCGTTTACCAAATCACCGGTGAAGTTCTCGTCATCACCCGGGCGTGGCGACTTGCCCTCCATGGCCTCGAACTTCTTCATCTCCTGCTTGCTGTACTCCTGCGCGATGTACAGCGCATCTTCGTCGTTTAACTCGCCGTTCAGCGGCACAGCAAACGTCTCACTCCCTTCGGGTTCGATCTGATCATCGTTCACGTGCTTCGCCACGACGCTGGAACCCTCTGAACCCTGAGCGTTGCTCTTGGAGCCGTTGATGTAAGCGTCCTTAAAGCCCTCGTACGCCTCGTATGCCTTGTCACGGGCGGCCTGGATCCTGTCGAGCCGCTCCTGGATCTCAGCCTGGCGCGAGAGGTTTTCGTGGAGTTTGGCCACCAGCGCACTCTCGTCCTTCGCGCTCTTGAGCTCGATGGGTTGATCGTTCTCGGCGGCATCGAACTTGGCTGCGACAGGCCCCGCCGCTTCACGGAGGCCCTGCAGCATCGAACTGCCGAAGCTGCAAAGACTGTTCCAGGCGCTCTGGCACTTCTCCTTAAAGCCGTCGACGCTCCCGAACATCTTGTAAGTGCCAGGGAAGTTCTTCTTGAACCAAGCCTTTACCGTTCCCTGCTCCTCAAACTTGTAAACTTCTGAAAGACTGCCAAGCGAGACCATGCTGGAGGACTTCGACTCGTTGTCGACCGCCTTGGTCTGACTTGCTTTCATGCCGGTGAAGTCGCCCTTTTCCTTAGGCATCTCCGTCTGGGAAAAACCGGTGTGAATACCGCCTACGGTACCCGTGTTGATCGCACTCGCGCCACCACCAGACATGATCGTCACTCCTTTCCCTTCGGCTCCTGCGGCTACCCGCGGAAGATCGTTTCGCCTTCTTCGAATATGGACTGGGACGCATCGGTCGACGTGATGCCCGTCACAGCGGTCTTGAATTCGTCGATCAGGTTCTTGCCCGGCTGTTTCGCCGCGTCGAAAGCCGGCTGCAGCGCGGTCGTCGCAGTCACCAGCATCCGCAGCATCGTGCCGAGCCGCTGAACATCCAAGTCGGTCAGGATCTCGCGCATCACCAGCATCACATGCGTGTGCGTCTGATTGAGCGCAAAGTAGGCACGACCGAACAGCTCTGGCTGAGCGTTCAGGACCAACATGTCAGAGAGGAAGGCCTCACGCTCAACCGTCGGCGCCTCGCCCAGAAGCGTGTTCAGCCGCATCGTATCGGTCTCAAAGCCCGCTTGCAGGAGCACACGCACACCGTCGGCCGTTTCAATGGCCGCATAACCCTCGGCATCGAATTCCAGCTCGAGATCGACCCGAGCGGCCAGTTCCGCCACGAGCTGTGTCAGATGGTTGCGGGGGTCCATGAGCATTCTCCTGTATCTACGCATCGGGCGCTGGCGCACCTCGGTGGGTCATATCCTTCCAAGAACCGGACTTTCCTGTGTCGCACGGCACGTCTTGGTAATGGTGGGTGCAGCATTCTGGGACGGTAAGGGAAGAGGGGGGACCGCTTCCATGGGGCAACGCGCGAAAGGAAGGTGACATGGACGACGGTTTGAAAGCGCCCGCCGCCAGCTTCGACCATGATGCCAAGATGCTCCTGACGGCCAGCACCCGACCGCGTCGCCGACTGGCGGAGTACATGGATCTGAGCCTGATCATGGCGCGCCTGGACGCCACGCCCAGGCATCGCCGCACCGCGGCCGAGCGGGCGCCGCGCCGGCGCTGGCTGGGCCCGGTCCATCGCTTCTTCGGCATCGGCAGCGCCCGCTAGGCCGGCACAGTCCAACCGCCAACGCAAAAGGGCGCCCCAGGGGGCGCCCTTTGTGTTTCGACGCCGCGGCGGCGCGCTTACCCCTCCAGGCTGGGGTCGATGCCCTTGCAAGCTTCGACCAGGCCCTTCACCGCATCGATGGATTTGTCGAGCATCGCCTGCTCGGCCTCATCAAGGCTGATCTCGACCACCTTCTCGACGCCCGCGGCGCCGATGACGACGGGCACGCCCACGTAGATGCCCTTCTGGCCGTACATCCCATCGACCCAGGCCGCCGCCGGCAGCACGCGGCGCTGGTCCTTGAGGTAGGCCTCCGCCATCTGGATGGCCGAGGCGGCGGGCGCATAGAAGGCGGAGCCGGTCTTGAGGAGCCCCACGATCTCCGCCCCGCCATCGCGGGTGCGCTGCACGATGGCGTCGATCTTGTCCTGGCTCGACCAGCCCATGGCCACCAGGTCCGGCAGCGGAATGCCCGCAACGGTCGAATAGCGGGTGAGCGGCACCATGGTGTCGCCATGGCCGCCCAGCACGAAGGCCGAGACGTCCTTGACCGAGACCTCGAATTCCTCGGCCAGGAAGTGGCGGAAGCGGGCGCTGTCCAGCACGCCGGCCATGCCCACCACCTTCTCGCGCGGCAGGCCCGAGAATTCGCGGAGCGCCCAGACCATGGCGTCGAGCGGGTTGGTGATGCAGATGACGAAGGCGTCGGGGGCATGCTTGGCGATGCCCTCGCCCACGGCCTTCATGACCTTGAGGTTGATGCCCAGAAGGTCGTCACGGCTCATGCCGGGCTTGCGCGGCACGCCGGCGGTGACGATGCAGACGTCCGCCCCCGCGATGTCGGCATAGTCGTTCGCCCCTGACATGGCGGCGTCGAAGCCGTCGACCGGCGCGCTTTCGGCGATGTCCAGTGCCTTGCCCTGGGGCGTGCCCTCGGCGATGTCGAACAGGACGACATCGCCCAGTTCCTTCAGACCCGCCAGATGGGCGAGCGTGCCGCCGATCTGCCCCGCGCCGATGAGCGCGATCTTGCTTCTGGCCATCCGTTCCTCCGTCGTTGCCGGCCGTCGTGCAGGCGCGAAACCGCAGCGCGGCAGCCGTATCCAAAATCGGGCGTGTGTGGCCGTGCACCATCGCGCAAAGGTTGGCAAGGGAAAGAGGGTCACAGGCCCTCCTGCGCCGGCGACACGCGGCGGCAGTGTCCTTGCGCCCCTCTCGCCGCACTGCATTATGGCGCAACGAAATTGCACAGGCCGCCCCGGGAGAGAGCCGATCATGTCCGTCACCGTCCGACCGCGCCGCTCTGCCCTCTATATGCCCGCCTCCAGGGAGCGGGCGCTGGAGAAGGCGCGGGGCCTGGCGGCGGACGTGCTGCTCATGGACCTGGAGGATGCGGTTGCGCCGGCGGAGAAGGATACCGCGCGCGCCCAGCTTGGCGTGGCCATCACCACCGGCGGCTATGCCCCGCGCGAGGTGGCGGTCCGGGTCAATGGCCTCGGCACGCCCTGGCACGATGACGACCTGCGCGCCGCCGCCACCATGGGCGCCGATGCGGTGCTGCTGCCCAAGGTCGAGAGCAGCGCGATGGTCGATCAGGTCGCCTGGGCGCTGGATGCGGCGGGGGCGCCCGCGTCGCTCCCCCTCTGGGCGATGATCGAGACCCCGGCCGGCGTGCTGGCGGCAACAGAGATCGCCGGACATCCGCGCATGACCTGCCTCGTCCTCGGCACCAACGATCTGCTCGCCGATCTTAAAGCGCGCTATCGGGCGGATCGTGCCGCCCTCATGCCGGCCCTCGCCCAGACCGTGCTGGCGGCCCGCACCCATGGCTGTGCCGTGCTCGACGGGGTCTACAATGCCTTCAAGGACGAGGACGGCCTGCGGGCGGAGGCGGAACAGGGCCGCGACCTGGGGATGGACGGCAAGACGCTGATCCATCCGGCCCAGCTTGCCATTACCAATGCCGTCTTCGGCCCGACCGAGGACGCGATCGCCACCGCCCGCGCCGAGGTCGAAGCCTTCGAACGCGCCGAGGCACAGGGCGAGGGCGTCGCCGTCGTGGAGGGCAAGATCGTCGAGAACCTCCACGCCGCCGCCGCCCGCCGCCTGATCGCGGAGGCAGAGGCCATCGCGGCACTGGAGGAGAGCCTCAAGGAAGGTGCATAGTCCGGCTGCCCGCCACCCTGCCAGCTACCGGAGTCTCCCCCGATGTTCCTCCTTATCCTCGGCCTCGCGCTCTTTGCGGCGCTGCACTTGCCCAAGCCCATGGCCCTGCCCCAACGCGCCGCCCTGGTGGAGAAGATCGGGGATGGCGGCGTCAAAGGGGTCTTCGCCCTCAGCCTCGTGCTCTCGGTCGTGCTGATGACGATCGGCTACCAGAGCGCCACCTTCGTGAATGTCTGGTTCCCGCCCACCTTCTTCACCGGCATCAACAACCTGCTGATGATCTTCGCCATCGGGATCTTCATCGCCGGCGGCATCCCCGGCCATGTGCGCCACTGGATCCGCCACCCCCAGTTGGTGGGCTTCAAGCTCTGGGCCGTGGCGCATCTGCTGGTGAACGGGGATCTGGCCTCGATCATCCTCTTTGGCGGCCTGCTCGCCTGGGCGGTCGTCACGCTGATCATGATCAACAAGCGCGACGGCAAGGGCCCGAAACCCGCGCCGCAGGGGCTGATGCCGAACCTCATCCACGGCGGCGTGACGGTCGTCGCCTTCCTCGGCGCCACCGCCGCGCACAACTGGCTGGGAGTATACCCCTTTGGCTGAGGCCGCCGCCGAAACCCCCACCAAGACGGATCCAGGCCGGTTCTTCGAGGACTATGGCCTGGGCGAGACCCTGATCCATGCCACGCCGCGCACCGTCACGGCGGCGGAGCGGGCCTTGGCCACCGCGCTCTATCCCAACCGCTTCGCCATCGACAGCGCCGATACCTTCGCCCAGGCCTGCGGGCTGAAGGCGAGCCCGATCGATCCGCTCACGGTCTTCCACGTCGTCTTCGGCAAGACCGTGCCCGATGTGTCGATCAATGCCATCGCGAACCTCGGCTACGCGGAGGGGCGCTTTCTTGCGCCCGTCTGGCCCGGCGATACGCTCTCGGCGCGCTCCGAGGTGATCGGCCTGCGCCAGACCGGCAAGGGCGACAGCGGTATCGTCTGGGTGCGCACCACCGGCACGAACCAGCACGGCGAGGCGGTCCTGACTTACGTCCGCTGGGTCCTGGTCAAGAAGCGCGACGCCGCCGCCCCGGCGCCCGAGACCGTGGTGCCGGCGCTCGCCGAAGCCGTGGCACCGGCCGATCTCGCCCTGCCCCCCGGCCTGAATTTTCACGACTACGACACGGCCGCCGCCGGCAGCCCGCACCGCTGGGGCGACTACGCGGTCGGCGAAAGGATCGACCACGTCGACGGCGCGATGATCGAGGAGGCCGAGCACATGATGGCCACGCGCCTGTGGCAGAACACCGCCAAGGTGCATTTCGATCCCGCCGCCCGCGGCGGCCAGCCCCGGCTCATCTACGGCGGCCATGTCATCTCGCTCGCCCGAGGGCTGTCGGTGAACGGTCTGGCCAATGCGCAGCTCATCGCGGGGATCAACGCGGGCACCCACGCAGCACCCTGCTTTGCCGGCGACACCGTCTATGCCTGGTCCGAAGTGCTCGACAGCGCGGAGACGCCCGAGCCCAGCGTTGGCGCCCTGCGCCTGCGCCTGGTCGCGGTCAAGAACACCCCGGCCACGGGTTTCCTGCATCGCGGCGCGGATGGAAAGCATCACGCGAGCGTGATCCTGGACCTCGACTACTGGGCCCTGGTGCCGCGATAGTCGGCACGATGGACGTCCTCGACAGCATTCTCGACACCCTTGCGCTGCGCGGCGTCGTCTATTTTCGCAGCGATTTCAGCGGGCCCTGGGCCGTGCGGGTCCCCCCGCTGGTCCCGGCGGCCCGGTTCCACCTGGTGCTGCAGGGCAGTTGCCATATCGAGATCGAGGATGGCCCCAGTCTGACGCTCGGCCCGGGCGACATGGTGCTGGTCCCGCGCGGGCGAAGCCACATGCTGGCCGATCGGCCGGGCCGACGCGCGGCGCCGCTCGAGACGGTGCTGCAGGAGGCGGGCTTCACCGGGCGCGGCACACTGACCATCGGCAAGGGCGACCCGGAGGCTGCGACGCGGACCTTTTGCGGCCATTTCGCCTTTCGCCCCATGGCCGCCCATCCGCTGATCGATGCGCTGCCCCCCTGCATCCTGATCACCGCAGAGCAGCGGCGCCGCCACCCCTGGCTCGACGCGGTGCTCGACCTGCTCGGCCAGCGCGCCCTCTCGGCCGACGCAGGGGCCGAGGCCACGCTCATTCGCCTGTCCGAGGTCGTCTTTCTCGAAACCCTGCGCGCCGGCGTGTCCGCCGATCCCGCTCTCTCGGCGCTCGTCTCGGGCCTGGCCGATCCGCAGGTGGGCCGGGCCGTCGCCGCGATCCACGCCGATCCCGCCGCCGGGTGGAGCGTCGCCAGCCTGGTGGTGGAGGCCGGGATGTCCCGCAGCGTCTTCGCCGAACGCTTTGCCGAGGTGATCGGGCAGCCGCCCATGACCTATCTGGCCGAATGGCGGATGCAGCGCGCGCTCGCCCTGCTCGAGGACCGGCGCCTCGGCGTCCAGCAGGTGGCGGCGGGCGTCGGCTATGCCTCTGCCGCCGCCTTCAGCCGCGCCTTCGCTGGGCGCTTCGGCCTCTCCCCCAGCGCCTACCGCCAGGGGCCGGACGATGCCGACCTAGGCGAGGTGGGCTAAGCCGCACCCTCCGTCCGCCAGAGATTGCAGCGCGTCCGAGGTTTCAACCCCGGCGGTTCGCTGCCGTGGGCAGCGCGTCACTCTGCAAACGCCGCTCCCTGCCGGGCGGCCATCCGAGAAGGAAGGGATCTCCCATGCTGAAATCGACCGTCCTCGCTTCCATTGTCACTGCCGCCCTGGTCGTCGCCCCGCTCGCTGCGGCCCTGGCGGCGGACGAGTACAACGTCTCCTCAGGCCTCACCGCAGCCGGTGCGCCGCTCGGCCTGCACGGCGTCGACACCGTCGCCCTGTCCAAGACCGCGACGCCCGCCGATGGCGCTGCGGCGCATACCGCGGTGCATGACGGCGTCGCCTATTACTTCGCCGAAGCGGCCTCCAAGGCCGCGTTCCAGGCGGATCCGGCGGCCTTCCTGCCGCAGAACGGCGGGTTCTGTACCTTCGGTGTCTCCAAGGGCAAGAAGTTCGACGGCGACCCGGATTTCGCCGCCGTGGTCGACGGCAAGCTCTACGTGTTCCTGAACGCGGAGGTCTTCGCCGCCTTCGAGGCGGACCGCGAAGGGACCATCGCCAAGGCCGCGGCGAACTGGCCCTCCATCCGCAGCGTGCCCGCCGGCGATCTCTGAGGGCGCGGCCCCTAGGGGGCGGCCCTTGGGGGGGGCAGCCGGGCGGGTCGGCGTTCCGCGCGCGCCAGCGGGCGGGACCAGACCCGTCGGCCGCCTCACCGCATCGCCGTGGCGAGCATGCCCTTCGGCGCGGGCTTCGCATCCGCCGCATCATCCTTGGGCGGAGCCAGGTGGCGCAGATACCGCCGCTCGATCAGCCGGAACACGCCGACCAGGGCGAAGGTGATCACCATGTAAAGCAGCGCCGCCGCAATCAGCCCCTCATAGACCACATAGTAGCGCGCGTTCAGCCAGCGCCCGGCGCCCAGAATGTCTTGGATCGTGATCACGCTCGCCACCACCGAGCCGTGCAGCATGAACACCGTCTCGTTGCCGTACTGCGGCAGGGCGCGGCGCAGGGACGAGGGCAGGAGCACCATCCAGGTCACCAGGCGCTCGCTCAAGCCCAGCGCCTTGCCCCCCTCGATCTCGCCGCGCGGCGTCGTGGCGAAGGCCCCGCGCAGGATCTCCGCCTGATAGGCCGCCGAATTGAGCGAAAAGGCGATGAGCGCGCACCACCAGGCCTCTCGCAGGATGAGCCACCAGGGCCCGCCGCGCACCCACTCGAACTGGCTGAGGCCATAGTAGATGAGGTAGGTCTGCACCAGGAGCGGCGTACCCCGGAAGACATAGACGAAGCCGCGTGCAAAGGGCGCCGCCCTGCTGCCGCGGTACATCGCCAGCGCCATGGGCAGGGCCAGCAGAAACCCGATCGCCAGCGCCAGCGCCGTCAGATGCAGCGAGATCCAGACCCCTTCGATGAACTTATCCCAGTTCTCCAGGACCAGATGCCACTTCATCGTACCATCCCCCGATTGGCCCGCTTTTCGGCCCGCGCAAACAGGAACTCAGACACCGCGGTGATCGCGAGATAGACCAGCAGGACCGCGAGGAAGAAGGTGAAGGTCTGCCGGGTCGATTTGCCGGCCTTATCGGCGATGCCCACCAGATCGGCGAGCCCGATCACCGACACCACGGCGGTGGATTTGACCAGCACCATCCAGACGTTGGCATAGCCGGACAGCGCGAACCGCACGAGCTGCGGGATCTGCACGTTCCACAGGATCGCCCCGCGCGACAGGCCCAGGGCGAAACCGGCCTCTCTCTGGCCCTTCGGCACCGACTGATAGGCGCCGCGAAAGGTCTCGGTGAGGTAGGCGCCGTAGATGAAGCCAATGGCGAAGACCCCCGCCCAAAAGGCCGAGATTTCAATGTACTCGAAGCCCAGCGCCCCGCCGACGGTGTTCACTAGGCGCTGACCGCCAAAATAGATGAGCAGGATGAGCACCAAGTCAGGCACGCCACGCACCAGGGTGGTGTAGCCGCGCGCCGTCCAGTCCGCCGCCAACATGCCTGACAATTTCGCCGCCGCGCCAAGGGCACCGAGTGCGGTCGCAAGCGCCAGTGAGAGCACGGCGAGCGCCACCGTGACGCCCGTGCCCTCGGCAAGCAGAGGCGCGTACTCGATCAGCGCCTGCATTGCCGCGCCTCCCCACAGGGCCCACGCCGATCAGATCGGCGCGGGCATAGTTCGAGCCGGGGGATCAGACGCCCGAGCCGTAGATATCGAAGTCGAAGTACTTCGCCTGGATCTTCTGATACTCGCCGCTGGCGCGGATGGCCTCAATCGCCGCCGACAGGGCGTCGCGCAGTTCCTCCTCACCCTGGCGCACGCCGATGCCCGCGCCCTCCCCGTGGTACTTCGGGATCGAGAAGGGTTCGCCGAAGAACGCGAAGTCCTTGCCGTCTTCGGTACGGAGGAAGCCGTAATCCATGACGACCGAGTCAGCCATGATCGCATCCACCCGGCCCGCGACGAGGTCCAGATAGGCCTCATCCTGCGTGCCGTAGAGCCGTAGCTCGACGTCGGGGAATTCGCCCTCCATGAACTGCTGGTGGGTGGTCGCGCGCTGCACGCCCACGACCTTGTCGGCCAGCGACTCTGCCGTGCTGTCGAGCCCGGCATCGGCCCGGGCAAGGAAGCTCGCCGGCGTCTGGTAGTACTTTTCCGAAAAGTCGATGACCTGCTTGCGCTCCTCAGTGATCGACATGGACGCGATGATCGCGTCGCACTTACCTTCGAGCAGCGCGGGGATGATGCCGTCCCACTCGGTCGGAACGATCTCACAGCTCTTGCCCATCTCGGTGCAGAGCGCGTTGGCGATATCGATGTCGAAGCCGATCACGTCGCCCGCGGGCGTGGTCTCGGAGAACGGCGGATAGGCTCCCTCAACGCAGATGTCGACGTCGGCGGCAAGCGCCGGCGTGGCGGCGATGCACAGGATGGCGGCAAGCGTGCGCTTCATGCCCAGATATCTCCCAGTTGCCATGATCACTGCGTGCAATTCAGACAGCCCCCAAGGCCCCCCGTCAACATCCAGCGGTCGTCTCGGCGCAGCCTTGCGCGCCGGGACGACCGGTTATTAAGGGGCGAAGATCGCCTCAGACGTTCATGTAGCCACCGTCGACCACCACGTCGGAGCCTGCCATGTAGCTGCTGTCGTCGCTGGCGAGGAAGACGGCGGCCCGCGCGATCTCCTCCGGCGCCCCCTCACGGCGCAGCGGCGATGCCTCGATCACCGAGCGAATGAAGGCCTCCGAGGCCTCGTCGACCATCCCTGCACGTTCCTGGAACCCAGTCCGCACGACGCCGGGACTTAGCGCATTCACGCGAATGCCCTGCGGGCCAAGTTCCGCGGCGAGACTGCGCGCGAAGGAGCGCACGGCTGCCTTGGTTGCGAAGTAGAGACTGGCGCCCGGCGCGCCCTTGGCGTTCACGCCGGAGGCGATGAGCACGATGCTGCCGCCCGCCCCGATCAGCGGGAGCAGTGCCTGAACCGAGAAGAAGACGCCCTTCACGTTGATGTCGAATTGGCGATCGAACGCTGCCGGCGTGACGTCGGCGATCGGCGCAAAGACCCCGATCCCGGCGTTCGCGACGAGGACATCGAGGCCGCCCCAACGCCGCCGCACATGCTCGGCCAGCGCGCCGAGTTGGGCGTGGTCGCGGACGTCGGCGACGACGCCTTCGGCGCCGATCTCGGCAGCGGCCGCAGCGGTCCGCTCGGGGTTGGAGCCGGTGATGATCACCTCGGCGCCCTCGGCGATGTAGCGGCGCGCCATCTCGAGGCCGAGGCCGCTGGTCCCGCCCGTGATCACGGCACGCTTGCCGGCAAGGCGGAGAGTGTTCAGGTCGGTCATGGGTCTTTCTCCTGTGCGCAGGCGCCAGCCCGTCGCCGGCGCCGTTGCGGAGAACCTGCTCATCTTTGACTGATCATTCAATTGACTGATCAGTCAAAGATTATTACCCCACCGGCAACGCGCACGGGGAGCATGGCATGGCCGGAAAAAAGGGTTTCGTGACGGACGGAGCGGTCGCGGCGCTGATGCACGTGTTCTGGGAGAAGGGCTATGAGGGCACTTCGATCGCCGACCTCGAGGCGGCGACAGGACTGAAACGCGGCAGCCTCTACAACGCCTTCGGTGGGAAGGAGGCGATGTTCGCGATCGCCTTCTCCCGCTACGCCCAGCAGGTCGAGGAAGCCAACCTCTCCCAGCTGGACACCGTGCCGCTGGCCGAAGGTGTGGCGGCCTACCTTCGGTTTTTGATCGAGGGGGCGGGGGAAGATCATCCGCCGGGTTGCCTCATCAGCCGCAGCGCGGCGGAACTGGCGTCCAAGGACGGCGACCTCGGCGCCCTGGTCCGCGACAGGCTCAAGACCACAGCCATGGCACTGCAGCGCCGCTTCGAACGGGCAGCCGCTGCCGGAGAGCTGCCGGAGGGCGCCGATCCCGCCCTGCTGGCGCAGACGCTGGCCGCGGGGACCCGCGGGCTCAGCCTCATGGCCGGCGCCGGCCAGCCGCAGGCCGCATGGGCCCTTGCCACGTCTCTCAAACGCCTGGTCCTCGGCTGATCCGGCCCTCAGGTCACACCCGCGATCGCCGATACGTGTGCACGTGCGTCAAATGTGGGGATGGCGGGCCCCTGGGCTGCGGGTCTACCTAAACGAAAGGAAATTGCCGTCGATTTTGGGAGGGCCTTCCATGGCCGACGTGAACCGGGGCAACCGCCCTCTCTCGCCGCATCTGCAGATCTACAAACCGCAGCTTCACAGCGCGATGTCGATCTTCTTTCGCATCACCGGGGTCGGCCTGGCCGTCGGCGGCCTGGCGATGGTCTGGTGGTTCCTCGCCGCCGCCACGGGGCCCGAGTACTTCGCCACCGTGGACGGGATCGTGACCAGCTTCCTGGGCGATCTGGTGATGTTCGGCTCGCTCGCGGCGCTGATCTATCACACGCTGAACGGCATTCGGCACCTGTGGTGGGACTTCGGCTACGGCTTCGAGCTGGAGAAAGTGCGCCAGTCGGGCTTCGTCGTCCTCGGCGCCACCGCCGCCTGCACGCTTCTCGTCGCCGTCATCGCCTGAGGGAGGGCCCCATGAGCTTTCGCACCCCCCGCGCCCGCGCCGCCTGGCTGGGTACTGCCCATGGCGGCACGCACCACTGGACGCAGATCAACCTCACCGGGATCCTGCTGGTGCCGCTGACCGTCCTCTTCATCTTCCCCTTCGCCGGCGCGCTGGGGTCGAGCCATGAGGAGGTGCTGGAGATCTACCGCAGCCCCTTCAACGCCATCGTCGCCGCATTGTTCATCGGTGTGGCGTTTCACCACCTCTATCAAGGGCTGCAGGTGGTGATCGAGGACTATGTTCATCACAAGGGCTGGCTGGTCGGCGCGCTGGTCGCCAATGCGCTGGTCTGCGGCGCAGCCGGTTTCGCCGGGGTCTTCTCGGTGCTGAAGATCGCCTTCAAGGCCTGATCGAGACGAGGAAAAGACGGAATGTCCGCATATACTTACGTCGATCATAAATACGATGTCGTCGTGGTCGGAGCCGGGGGCGCCGGCTTGCGCGCGACGCTCGGCATGGCCGAGCAGGGGCTCAAGACGGCGTGCATCACCAAGGTTTTTCCCACCCGCTCGCACACGGTCGCCGCACAGGGCGGGATCGCAGCCAGCCTGGGGAACATGGGGCCGGATAACTGGCAGTGGCACATGTACGACACCGTGAAGGGGTCGGACTGGCTCGGCGATGCCGACGCGATGGAGTATCTGGCGCGCGAGGCGCCCAAGGCCGTCTACGAGCTTGAGCACTACGGCGTGCCGTTCTCGCGCACCGAGGAGGGCAAGATCTACCAGCGCCCCTTCGGCGGCCATACCACCCAATACGGTGAGGGCCCGCCGGTGCAGCGCACCTGTGCCGCGGCCGACCGTACGGGCCACGCGATCCTGCACACCCTCTATGGCCAGTCGCTGAAGAACAACGCGGAGTTCTTCATCGAGTATTTCGCCACCGATCTGCTGATGTCCGACGACGGAGAGTGCCAGGGCTGCATCGCCTGGAACCTGGACGACGGCACGATCCACCGCTTCGCCGCCAAGATGGTCGTGCTGGCCACAGGCGGCTACGGGCGGGCCTATTTCTCCGCCACCTCCGCCCACACCTGCACCGGCGACGGCGGGGGCATGGTCGCCCGCGCGGGCCTGCCGCTGCAGGATATGGAGTTCGTGCAGTTCCACCCCACCGGCATCTACGGCGCAGGCTGCCTGATCACCGAGGGCGCGCGCGGCGAGGGCGGCTATCTGACCAACTCCGAGGGCGAGCGCTTCATGGAGCGCTATGCACCGACCTACAAGGACCTCGCCTCCCGCGATGTGGTCAGCCGCTGCATGACCATGGAGATCCGCGACGGTCGCGGCGTGGGCAAGGAGAAGGATCACATCTTCCTTCACCTCAACCACCTGCCGCCCGAGACGCTGAAGGAGCGCCTGCCGGGGATCTCGGAGTCGGCGCGCATCTTCGCCGGCGTCGACGTCACCAAGGAGCCGATCCCGGTGCTGCCGACCGTGCACTACAACATGGGCGGCATCCCCACGAACTATTGGGGCGAGGTGCTGAAGCCCACCGCCGACAACCCGGATGGCATCGTCCCCGGCCTGATGGCCGTGGGCGAGGCGGGCTGCGCCAGCGTGCATGGGGCAAACCGCCTCGGCTCTAACTCCCTCATCGATCTCGTGGTGTTCGGCCGTGCCGCCGCAATCAAGGCGGGCAAGACGGTCGATCGCGACAGCGCCGTGCCGGAGATCTCGGAGCGCGAGAGCGACAAGCACATGGACCGCTTTGACAGCCTGCGCCACGCCAAGGGCGCGACCGGCACGGCCTCGCTCCGTCTCAGCCTGCAGCGCGCGATGCAGGAGGACGCGGCCGTCTTCCGAACCGCCGAGACGCTCCAATCGGGCTGCGCGCGGGTCGCCAAGGTCAACAGCCTGTTCGACGACGTGAGCGTCACGGACCGCTCGATGATCTGGAACTCCGACCTGATGGAGACGCTGGAGTTCTCGAACCTGCTGCCGAATGCGCTGGCCACCGTCTACTCGGCCGAGGCGCGCAAGGAGAGCCGCGGCGCCCATGCGCGCGAGGACTTCACCGAGCGTGACGACGTGAACTGGCGCGAGCACTCGCTCGCCTGGCTCGACGAGCATGGCAACGTCACCCTCGGTCTGCGCCCGGTGCACACCGATCCGCTGACCGGGGAGAACGCGGGCGGCATCCCGCTGGCCAGGATCGCGCCCAAGGCACGCGTCTACTGATGGGCGGTATCCTGGTCTCCATCGCCGTCGCTGCCCTCGTCGCCCTGCAGGCGGCGTCGGCCGGCGCGGGGATGCGGATCGTGGTGCCGGTCGCCGCCGGCATGGCGGGGATCATGTCGGCCTTCTGGACGCTCGCGATCGAGACCCTGTTTCCCAAGCCGGATCTTTGGTCGGTGCTGCCCGGCCTGATGGTGCAGAACGGCGTGATTGCGGCCCTCGGCGGCGCGGGCTTCGTCTATGCAGCGGCCCGGCTGATCGCCAAGATCCGCGAGTTCAAAGAGAAGTACCCGGACCGGTGAGCCACCGCACCGAGCCGCCCTGGTCAGCACCCTCGGCGCGAACGGTCGAGGAGCGCGCCGCGATCCACCGCTTTCGCATCGAGCGCGCAAAGACCTGGTTCAAGGAGACGGCGAAGGCCGCGCCCGACCGGCTGTGCCCCATCTGCGGCTACGAGGGCGCCTTCAGCCCCGTGCGCCACAAGATCGGCACCTGGTGCCCCGGCTGCGACAGCCGCCCGCGCCACCGGCTGATGCGCCTCTGGCTCGACCGCCATGGCGCGCTTGCCCCCGGCCTCAGGGTCCTGCACTTCGCCGCCGAGGGATGGGCCCGCGCGGTCTTCGAGACCGCCGGCTGCGCCTATGAGACCGCCGATATCAACGGCCAATTCGATCTCACGCTCGACATCACCGCCATCGCCCTGCCCGACGCCAGCCGCGATCTGGTCATCGCCAACCACGTGCTGGAGCATGTGGACGACGCCAAGGCGCTGGGCGAGATCGCCCGGATCCTGTCCCCCGGTGGCCGGGCCGTCCTCAGCGTGCCGATCATCGAGGGCTGGGACGAGACGCTGGAGGCCCAAGGTCACACCAGCCCGGACACCCGCCGCCGCCTCTTCGGCGACCCGGACCACCTGCGCTTCTACGGCCGCGACCTGCGCGACCGGATCGCCGCGGCGGGTCTGTCGCTGGAGGAATTCCCGGCGCTGGAGCCCGACGTCTCGACCTATGCGCTGAACCGGGGCGAGCGCCTCTTCATCGGTCGAAAGGCTTAGCGCGCTTGGGCTAACAGCGCCGCGCCGGACGTTTCGACACATGCCAACCGGGGCCCCGAGCGCCTATTCATGACCCCAGCGACCCGAACCATGCACGTGTGAGCGACGAGGCAGCCATGGCGGAATTCACCCTTCCCGCGAATTCGAAGATCACCAAGGGCAAGACCTGGCCGAAGCCCGAAGGCGCCACCAACCTGCGCGAGTTCCAGATCTACCGCTGGAACCCGGACGACGGGGCGAACCCGCGCGTGGACACCTATTTCATCGACCTCGACGACTGCGGCCCGATGATCCTGGACGCGATCATCAAGATCAAAAACGAGATCGATCCGACGCTGACCTTCCGCCGCTCCTGCCGCGAGGGGATCTGCGGCTCCTGTGCCATGAACATCGACGGCACCAACACGCTCGCCTGCCTCAAGGGCATGGACGAGGTTGCGGGCACGGTGAAGATCTATCCGCTGCCCCACATGCCGGTGGTCAAGGACCTGATCCCGGACCTCACGCATTGGTACGCCCAGCACGCCTCGATCAAGCCCTGGCTCGAGACCAAGACCCCGACCCCGGCGACCGAGTGGAAGCAGACGCCGGCGGATCGCGCGAAGCTCGACGGGCTCTATGAGTGCGTGATGTGCGCCTGCTGCTCGACGTCCTGTCCGTCCTACTGGTGGAACGGCGACCGCTACCTGGGCCCGGCGACGCTGCTGCATGCCTATCGCTGGATCATCGACAGCCGCGACGAGGCGACGGGCGAGCGGTTGGACCACCTGGAGGACCCCTTCCGCCTCTACCGCTGCCACACCATCATGAACTGCGCCTCCACCTGCCCCAAAGGCCTCAACCCCGCCAAGGCCATCGCGGAGATCAAGAAACTCATGGTCGAACGCACTCTCTGATTTCCCATTCCTGGCGGATGCTCAAGCTTTTCACATCGAGGACGGCTTCGAGGTCATCCTTCAGAGTTTGCAGGACGAGGTTGCCGTTGAGCTCACTGCTATGCAAGGGGAATTGGAGCACCTTAATTTCATTCCCCTTTGTCTATCTTACTTGTCTGCCACAATATTTTAATTCTCCTCCACAGCCTCTCTCTATACTCAAACATAGCCAGTGAAACACTTACCAAAACAAATAAGGGCTCAGCGCTTTCAAGAGTGGGCTCCTCACTTTCATTGCACCCACCAGACTCAAGACACCACACAATCAATATGAAGCTACCGACACAAATATATCCGATTTCAAACCACAATGACAAAAAGGCCATTGTTGATTGCCGTATTCTTCCTGATATAGCATGAAAAACGTAAATTATGTGAGGAACAAACAATGTGAATGTCAGATTCATAAGGCCACTTTCTTGAGGAGTAAGTCCAAATCTATTTTTGCCAGACCAAATCTGGCCTAAAGTTAATTCATATGAAAAATAAAATGAGAAGCCAATGTACACAAATATCGTCGCTGTTGGAAGCGTGCTCAGAAATGTACTTGAATATTCGTCGAAAACACTCTTCATTTTGAAGATGATCCTTGTATTTTACACGGACAAATAGCGCAATTACATCCCACCACTATTCTCATTTCTACTTTAATGCACTAGCAGAGCTCATGGCGGCGTCAGACCTGAAGGAGTAATAACGAAGCATTTAATTATAACATGTGCTTGGACCGAGTTTGAGAGTCCAAAGATGCTCGGATGTCATGACGAGGTCCAAATTTGGTTCGGGACATGTGTCTAAGGAAGCTTGGTCGACATAAACTCCGCGCAACTATCCTCCACGCTGTTGGCATCAATGTCACCTAAAGCGCGTTGTGCGCACCATCCACCGTCATTTCGGCGAGGCGGGAGGCGGTGCGGGCGAATTCGAAAGAGCCTTTGCCTTCGGTGTAGAGGGCCTCGGCGGGGACCTCGGCGCTGAGGTAGAGGCGGGTCTTGGCCTCGTAGAGGGCGTCGATCAGGGTGACGAAGCGCTTGGCCTCGTTGTTCTTGTCCCAGGTCAGGCGCGGCACCCCCTCCACGAAGAACACCGAAAAGCGCGAGGCGATCTCCAGGTAGTCGCTGGGGCCGAGCGGCACCTCGCAGAGCGCCTCGAACCCGGCACGCCCCGCCTCCTCGGTCGCCTGCTCGATGCGCACCCGGCGGCCATGGACCGAGATCGTGATGGGCCCCGGATGCTCCCCGGCGGTCTCGGCGGTCCAGGCGGCCTCCAGCGCCGCCGCGGTCTCGGGGCCCAGCGGGGTGAAATAGCGGCTGGCCCCCACGCGGCCCTGGCGATAGTCGGTCTCGGAGACCAGCTCGACCACGTCGAGGCGCTGTTTCAACAGGTCGATGAAGGGCAGGAAGAGCCCGCGGTTGAGCCCGTCCTTGTACAGGTCGTCCGGCGGGCGGTTGGAGGTGGCCACCACCACCACGCCCCGGTCGAAGAGCGCCTCGAACAGCCGGCCCAGGATCATGGCATCGGTGATGTCGCTCACCTGGAACTCGTCGAAGCACAGCAGCGTCGCCCCCTCGGCCACCTCGTCCGCCACGGGCTGGATGGGGTCGGGGACGTTGCTTTCGCGCGCGATGTGCACGCCGACATGGATCTCTCGCATGAAGGCGTGGAAGTGGACGCGGCGTTTGCGCGGGATCGGCGCGCCCTCGAAGAACAGGTCCATGAGCATGGACTTGCCGCGCCCCACGCCGCCGTAGAGGTAGAGGCCCGTGAGCGGCACCATCTTGTGCGGCGCGCCCTTGGCGAAGCCGAACCAGCCGCGGGCGACCCGCTTGCCGCGCGCCGGCTGATAGTCGCGCAGGCGCATGTGCAAAAGCTGCAGCTTCTCCACCGCCGCGCGCTGCGCCGTGTCCGCCCGGATCTCGCCGCCGGCGACGAGCGCGCGGTACCGCGGCATCGGCCCCGCGGCGACGGGCGTGGTGCTGGCTGGTGCGCCTTCCGGCATTCGGAACCCCTTGCCGTTTCGCATCGGGTTATGCCGCAAAGCCGCTGCCCACGGAACGCCCGCTCCTGCGGCCTGTCGCTGCGGCGCGGCAGTTGGTGCACTGCCGCATAAGCGGTCCTTGCGTGAGCGCTCACGAAAACTCGTTTGACCGGCACCTGCGGCCCCGCCGATGGTGACCCCGACGAGGAGGTCGCCCATGTCGAAGCTCTCACCCACCAGCGTCATCATCGCCGCCGGAGCCGTGGTGCTCGCGCTCAGTTTCGGGGTGCGGTCGGTCTTTGGGATCGTGCTCGACCCGATCTCCGAGACCTATGACTGGCCGATCGCCACCTTCTCGTTGTCGATCGCGATCCAGAACATGGTCTGGGGGCTGGCGCAGCCGTTCTTTGGGATGATCGCGGACCGCTACGGCGACCGCCGGGCGCTGTGGCTGGGGCTCGGGCTCTACGTCGCGGGCATGGCGCTGTCGGTGGTGGGCTTCATGCCCTGGATGCAGCACCTGGGTGCAGGCCTGCTGGTGGGCATGGGCATCGCGGGCACGGCCTTTGGCATCGTCCTCAGCGTCGTGGGCCGCGCGGTAGCGGAGGAGAAGCGCTCACAGGCCCTGGCGCTGACCGCCGCGCTGGGTGCCTTCGGGCAGGTGGCCATGCCGCTGATGGCGGGTTGGCTGACCGAGGTCTATGGCTGGCAGACGACGCTGATTGTCATGACGGCGCTGCTGTTGCCCATGGCGGCCTGCATCCCGATGCTGAACCCGCGGACCGAGGGCAGCGCCAACCCCGCCGCGACGGCCGAGGTCGCGCTGGGCGCCATGGTGAAGGATGCGCTCGGCCACCCGTCCTACGTGCTGCTCGCGCTGGGGTTCTTCGTCTGCGGCTTTCACATCGCGTTCCTGACGGCGCATTTCCCGGCCTTCGTGGCGGAGATGTGCAACTCGGTGACCCTGGGCGCCACGGCGCTGGCCATCATCGGGCTCGCCAATGTGGGTGGCACGCTGCTGGCGGGCCAACTGGGGGCGCGCTACCCCAAGCCCTATATCCTGGCGGCGATCTATGCGCTGCGGGCGGTGGTGATCCTGGTCTTCATCTCGCTGCCGATCACCCCGGTCAGCGTGGTCATCTTCTCCGGCGTCATCGGGATCCTGTGGCTGTCGACGGTGCCGCTTACCTCGGCGCTGGTGGCGACGATGTTCGGGCCGCGCGCGCTCGGCACGCTCTATGGCATCGTCTTCATGAGCCATCAGATCGGCAGCTTCCTGGGCGTCTACCTGGGGGGCAAGGTCTACGACGCCACCGGCAGCTACGACCTGATCTGGTATGCGGCCATCGCGCTCGGCGTGTTCTCGGCGATCGTGCACCTTGGCGTGCAGGACCGCCCCTATGCCCACCGCCCCGCCGTCGCCTGAGCGCATCACCGGCGAATCCGCGAAACCGGATGATTGCCCCCAGGGCAGAGACATGGTTCGCTCGCGCGTGAATGGTGGGTGCTGGGCAGGGTGGGGCATGCGATGAAAACGATCGAGAACACGCCGACGCGGCTGGTGATGGAGGCAAAGCCCAAGACCGGGAGGATGATCGCCCTGGTGCTGGGCATCGGCCTCGTCGCCGGCTGCCTCGCCTATGCGGCGGCGCAGCCAGACGGCTTGGCCCATCCGGATGCCGGCGCGGTGCTGGGCGGCGTGGTCGGCCTCTTCATTCTGATCGCGAGCTGCAAGCTCAAGGACTTTCGCCTGGTCCTGGACAAGGAGAAGGGCGAGGCCTCGATCTCCGTCGCGGAGTTTCACGGCACGAAGCACCAGGAGACGGTCGTCCCGCTCGGCACGGTCGCCTCGGTGGGGCGGCGAATCCGTGTCTCCAAGGGCCAGACGACGACGGACATCCAGTACAAGAAAACGAGCTTCGAGGCGCCTGACGTCACCAACTACACCCCGCTCTTGCGGCTGAGTGACGGGACCGAGCACGAGTTTTCCCGCGACTATGCCGACGAGGAGGCCGCCGCCATCGTGGAGACGGTGCGCGTCTGGATGAATGCCGCCAAGTAGGGCGGCCAAACCCTGCGTGACGTGCTATAAGACCTAAGGGTTAGCGAGCGGAGAGAGGCAGCCAATGCGGCGGCGGCTCACCACGATCATGGCTGCGGACGTCGTTGGGTTCTCCCGCTTGATGAGCGAGGAGGAGGTCCGGACCTTTGTCCGCGTGACCGAGTGTCTCGAGGGGCTGGTGCGGACCCGGGTCGAGGCTGAAGGCGGCCGTATCTTCAAACTCATGGGCGACGGGCTGCTGGCGGAGTTTCCCAGCGTGATCTCCGCCGTCCAGGCCGCCATCGCCGTGCAGCGGGCGATGGAGGAGGATCCGGCCACCGCCGACCCTGCCTCGCCGCTGCAGCTTAGGATCGGCATCTCGCTCGGCGATATGATCCCGCATGGGCAGGACCTGTTCGGCGAGGGCGTGAACGTCGCAGCCCGGGTCGAGGCACTGACGCCGCCGGGCGGCATCTGCGTGACACGCGCGGTGCACGATCAGATCCTCGGCAAGATCAAGGTCGCGACCCAGGACTGGGGCGAGATCCCGGTCAAAAACATCAAACGACCGGTCCATGTCTTCCGGATCCTGCACGACAACGAAGAGATGCCGGCCCTGGCCGCGCCCGAGCCGCCGCGCAGCGGTCGCCGTTGGCGCGTGGTGGCGGCATCGGCAGCGGCGCTCGCGGCGCTGGCACTTTGGCCCACGAGCGACCAGGGCCTGCCGACCGCGACAGCGCCCGGACCGGTAGCAAGCGCCGAGACCGCGGCATCGCCCACGACGCCAAGGATCGAAGCCGCGGAGGCGGCGGCGACCGTGCGGACCGCGGCGCGGCTGCGCGCAGCGCCGACCACCCGCAGCGCGGTGGTGGGAGGCCTCGCGAAGGGCATGCCCGTGCGCGTCACCGGCACCGTGGGTTCGGGGAACGACCGATGGCTGCAGGTCCAACGGCCAAGCGGGCGGACGGCGTTTCTGCATGCAAGCCTTGCGGAGTTCGGCGAAGCGGAGAGGGTCGACAGCCCTCGGTCAGAGCCGAGCATCAGCACGGGGATCGACGCGGCCATGGCAGGGGGCGCAGAGGTGCTGGCACTTGCGATCCCGGTGGAACCGGCGGCGCCTGAGACCCGCGATGAGGGCCCCGTCACCTCCGCCGACCAACTCGCGCTCCGCGTCAGCCTGGTGACCAGCCCGGCTGCCTGGACGTCCTGCATCTCCCTCGATGACGCCAACAGGCAGATGATGGACATGGCCGGCGGCGGCTCCTGGCAGCGGGTGCATCTCTTCAGTTCCGCGGCCCAGCCCATCAGGGCACGCGTTGAGACGAAGGGCGATGGCGCGCGGATCCAGGTGCTGCCCTATGCCGACAGCTGGGGCGAGGGCGACGCGATCACCCTCGACCTGCCGGCGCTGACGCCGGGCACCAAGGCGCGGGCCTTCTCCAGCCGCCGTGCGCCGCCGCCCTACACCGGCTGCGGGCGCTTCGTCGCCTATGTCGAGGTCCTGGATCCGGCGACGCTGACCGAGTGATCTCCTGCTTGGGGAACGTTGACACGCGCAAGGGGCCGGCATAGCCAGCGTCCCACGCCGGTCAGCGAGGATTCGCCCACCGGCGTTTTTGGCGTTATGGCGGCCCTACAGCCATCAAAAGGGATAGGTCATGTTCGAGGCGCTGTCAGACCGGCTGAGTGCCACGCTCGAAAAGCTCAAGGGCAAGGGCGCGCTCACCGAGGAGGACGTCAAGGCCGCGATGCGCGAGGTGCGCGTCGCGCTGCTGGAGGCTGACGTCTCGCTGCCCATCGCCCGCAGCTTCATCAAGCGCGTCTCGGAGAAGGCGACCGGCCAGACGGTGCTGAAATCGGTCACCCCGGGCCAGATGGTCATCAAGATCGTCCACGACGAGCTGATCACCGTGCTGGCGGGCGAGGGTGAGGACCCCACCAGCCTCAAGATCGACAACCCGCCGGCCACGATCATGATGGTGGGCCTCCAGGGCTCGGGTAAGACGACGACCACCGGCAAGCTCGCCAAACGGCTGAAGGAGCGCGAGGGCAAGAAGGTCCTCATGGCCTCCCTCGACACCCGCCGCCCCGCCGCGATGGAACAGTTGGCGGTGCTGGGCCAGCAGATCGGTGTCGATACGCTGGCCATCCAGCCGGGCCAGACCCCGGTGCAGATCGCCAAGCGGGCCAAGACCCAGGCCAGCCTCGCCGGCTATGACGTGGTCATGCTCGACACCGCCGGGCGCCTCAGCATCGACGAGGAGTTGATGGCCGAGGTCGAGGCGGTGCGCGACGAGGCCCGCCCGCGCGAGACCCTGCTGGTCGTCGACGGCCTGACCGGTCAGGACGCGGTCAACACCGCCGAGAACTTCGACGGGCGCATTGGCATCTCCGGCTGCATCCTGACGCGCATGGACGGCGACGGGCGCGGCGGTGCGGCCCTATCGATGCGCGCGGTCACCGGCAAGCCCATCAAGTTCGTCGGCCTCGGCGAGAAGATGGACGCGCTGGAGGAATTCCATCCCCAGCGCATCGCCGGGCGCATCCTCGGCATGGGCGACATCGTCAGCCTGGTCGAGAAGGCGCAGGAGACGATGGAGGCCGAGCAGGCCGAGCGCATGATGAAGCGGTTCCAGAAGGGCCGCTTCGACATGAACGACCTTCGGATGCAGCTCGAGCAGATGCTCAAGCTCGGCGGCATGCAGGGCATGATGAGCATGATGCCCGGCATGGGGAAGATGGCGAAGCAGATGGACGCCGCGCAGATGGACGACAAGGTCCTGCGCCGCCAGATCGCCATCATCCAGTCCATGACCAAGGAGGAGCGGAAGAAGCCCGATCTCATGGCCGCCAGCCGGAAGAAGCGCGTGGCCGCCGGTGCCGGCATGGAGGTGCAGGACGTCAACAAGCTGCTGAAGATGCAGCGCCAGATGGCCGACATGATGAAGAAGATGGGCAAGATGGGCGGCAAGGGCGCCATGCGCGGCATGCTGGGCCAGATGATGGGCAAGGGCGGCGGCATGCCCCCGGGCGGCCCCGGTGCCCTGCCCCCCGGCGCGCTGCCGCCCGGCATGGGTCCCGGCGGCGCGGCGCCCGGCAAGCTGCCCCCGATGCCCGGTGGCCTGCCCGGTCTTGGCGGCGGCCCCGCCCTGCCCCCCGGCCTGGGCGGATTCGGCAAGAAGAAATGACCGACCGCCAACGCTGCACCCAGGCGCCGCAAGGCGCCGCGGCGGCCGCGGCCGTCCGCCACCGCGCCGCGCTGCCGGAGCTGGAGACGCCGCGCCTGCGCCTGCGCGTGCCGGTCATGGCGGACCTGCCCCTCTGGACCCAGATCTTCAGCAGCGCGGAGGCGACGCAGTTCGGCGGCCCCTTCGACGCCGAGGAAGCCTGGGCCAACTTCAGCACCTATGTGGCGGGCTGGCTCCTCCACGGCCACGGGCTGTGGTCGGTGGAGCGGCGGTCCGACGGCGCGCTCATCGGCTTTGTGCACCTGGGCCTGGAGTGGGGGGACGCCGAGCCCGAGCTTGGCTGGATGTTCGCGCCCGAGGCCCGCGGCCAGGGCTATGCCGCCGAGGCCGCGTCGGCGGCCCGCGACTTCGGCTTCGATCTGCTCGACACCTTCGTGAGCTGCATCGACCAGACCAATGCCCCCTCCGCCCGCCTCGCCGCGCGCCTGGGCGCGGTGCCCGACGCCAGCCCCTACGCCGGCGTCAACGTCTGGCGCCACGGGAGGTTGGGATGACCGCCCCTGCGACCCCGATCCTGGAGACCGAGCGTCTGATCTTGCGCGTACCCGAGCTGCGTGATGAGACCGCGGTGACCGGCTTTCTGGGCAGTGATCGCGCCCGCTGGCATGGTGGCCCCTTCGACGCCGGCCGGGCCTGGCGGGTCTTCGCAGCCTTCGCCGGGCAGTGGCCGTTGCGCGGCTATGGGCACTTCGCGGTGATCCACCGCGACAGCGGACAGACCGCCGGCCTGGTCGGGTTCTGGCACCCTGGGGATTGGCCCGAAGCGGAGCTTGCCTGGTCCATCTTCGACGGTTTCGAAGGGCGCGGCATGGCGCATGAGGCCGCCCTCGCCGTCCGCCGCTGGGGCGCCACCCAGCCGGGGCTCGCCCGGCCCGTCTCCTACATCGATCCTGAGAACGTCCGGTCGCGGCGCCTCGCGCAGCGTCTGGGCGCGACGATCGAGCCAGGCAATGCCGGCCCCCACCCGGACGAGCCCTGCCTCGTCTTCCGCCACCCCGCGATCGAGGTGCTGGCGGCATGACGGCGCGCTTCGAAATCCCAAGCATCGAGACTGAGCGGCTGATCCTGCGCCCGCCTGCAGAGCGGGACCTGGAGCCCTGGGTCGCCTTCAACCAGTCCGACCGCACGGCCTTTGTCGGCGGGCGTAAGGGCCGCGACGAGACTTGGCGGGGCCTTGCAAGCTACCTTGGCCACTGGGCGCTGCGCGGCTACGGCATGTGGGCGGTCGACCTCAAGGAGACCGGTGAGTTCTGCGGCAACGTCGGCCCGTGGAACCCGGAGGGTTGGCCGGAGCCGGAGGTGGGCTGGACCCTGCTCGCCAGCGCCGAGGGGCGCGGCATCGCCCGGGAGGCCGCCGAGGCCTCGGTCGACTATGCCTACCGCGTCCTGGGCTGGACCACCTGCATCAGTCTGATCGATCCCGGCAACGCCCGTTCCATCGCGCTGGCCGAGCGGCTGGGCGCCCGGCACGACGGCGACTTTAACCACGAGGTCTATGGGTCGATGCGGATCTACCGCCATCCCGGCCCCAGCGGCGCGAGGGGGGCGGCATGAGCGAGGACGAGACGGCGCGCGCGGCCGAGGTTTTGGGCCGGTTGCGCCACTCCATCGACAACCTGGATGCGATCCTGGTCCATACTCTGGCCGAGCGCTTCAAATGCACCCAGGAGGTCGGTCGCCTCAAGGCCACTCACGACCTGCCCCCGGCCGATCCAGCGCGGGAGGCCACGCAGATCGCCCGGCTCGAGCATCTGGCCGCAGAGAGCGGGCTGGACCCCGAGTTCGCGAAGAAAGTCATGCGGTTCATCGTCGATGAGGTGATCCGCAACCACCGGAGTTTCCGAGACTGAGAACAGCGCCCCCGCGCGGAACGGCCGGGGGCGGCACGCACAAACGAGAGGAAGACACAGATGGCAATCAAGATCAGGCTCGCCCGCGGCGGCTCGAAGAAGCGGCCGTTCTACCGCATCGTCGCTGCCGACAGCCGCATGCCCCGCGACGGGCGCTTCATCGAGAAGCTGGGCACCTACAACCCGCTCCTGCCCAAGGACAGCGAGGCGCGCGTGCAGATGAACATGGAGCGCGTGCAGCACTGGCTGGGCGTCGGCGCGCAGCCGACCGACCGCGTGGCGCGCTTCCTGGAGGCGGCGGGCGTGCGCGAGAAGACCGAGCGCGCGAACATGCAGAAGGCCGAGCCTGGCAAGAAGGCGCAGGAGCGCGCGAAGGAGCGCGAGGAGAAGCGCCTGGCCGCCGAGGAGGCCGCGAAGGAGGCCGAAGAAGCCGCCAAGGCTGCTGAGGCTGAGGCCGCCGAGGCCCCGGCCGAAGAGCCCGCCGCCGACGAAGAGCCGGCCAAGGCGGAGTAAGCCCGCCCTTCCGTGCCGCCGCTTGAGGGTGGAGCCATGCAGGCCTTCACGCCGTCGTTTCGCGAGGAACTGGCGCGGCTGATGCGCGGGCGCCGCGATGTGCGCCGCTTCAGGCGCGATGCGGTCGACCCTGCGGTGCTGGCGCGGTGCCTGGAGGCGTTGCGGCTCGCCCCCTCGGTCGGCCTGTCAGAACCCTGGCGCCTGGTCAGCGTGACCAGCGAGGCGGCGCGTGGGGCGGCTCTGGCAAACGCCGAAGCGGCCAACGCCGAGGCGCTGGCGGGCTACCATGGCGAGCAGGCGGCGCTCTATGCCCGGCTCAAGCTGCATGGGATCGAGGAGGCGCCGGTCCAGATCGCCGTCTTCTGCGACGATGCCACCGCCAAGGGCGCGGGCCTCGGTGCGCGGACCATGCCGGAGATGCGGCGCTACTCCGCCGTGGCGGCCATCCAGAACTTCTGGCTGGCCGCCCGCGCGGAGGGGCTCGGCGTCGGCTGGGTCTCGATCCTCGATCCCGCACAGCTTGCGGCGGATCTCGCGGTCGACCCCGACTGGGCGCTGGTGGGGTATCTCTGCATCGGCTGGCCCACCGCCGAGAGTGAGACGCCGGAGCTGGAGCGGGCAGGCTGGGAGGCCCGCAGCCAGACCCTCGAGATGATCGAGCGCTAGGGCGATGACAGCGGAACAGCAGACAGCCCGGGTCTGTGTCGGCGCCATCGCCGGCGCCTTTGGCGTGCGCGGCGAGGTGCGCCTCAAATCCTTCTGCGCCGAGCCCGAGGCGATCGCCACCTACGGCCCGGTCGAGAGCGAGGACGCCACCCGGCGCTTCAAGATCCGCATCACCCGGCCGGTCAAGGGAGGCCTCGCGGCCCGCCTCTCGGACATCGCGACGCGGGAGCAGGCGGAGGCGCTGCGCGGCACCCGCCTCTATGTCGCCCGCGACCGGCTGCCGAGCTTGCCCGACGACGAGTTCTACCACACTGACCTGATCGGGCTGGAGGTGCGCGACACCGGCGGCGCCGTCCTCGGCCGGGTGCGCGCCATCCACGACCACGGCGCCGGCGACGTGCTTGAGGTGGCGGAGGGGCCGGCAGCAGGCCTCATGCTCCCCTTCACCCGCTGGGCCGTCCCCACCGTCGACCTCGCAGCCGGCATCCTGATCGCCGACCCGCCCGAGGACACCGAGGAGCCGGAGGGCGAAGCCGATGACCGATGAGCCGCCCAAACCGCGCTCCGCGGGCATGCTGCGTCCCGTCGTCAGCGCCGGGCCGCGGCCCTTGATGGCGGAGCGGGCCCGGCCGGAGGCTTGGCGCGCCACGGTGCTGACGCTGTTTCCGGAGATGTTCCCGGGGCCGCTGGGGCACAGCCTGATGGGCAAGGCGCTGAAGGACGGGCTTTGGTCGCTTGACGCTCTGGACATCCGGCGCTTTGCGACAGATAAGCACCGCACCGTTGACGACACCCCGGCTGGGGGCGGCGCGGGGATGGTCATGAGGGCCGATGTGGTCGGTGCCGCGGTGGATGCCGCGCGCCGGTCCGATGCTGTTAGGGGGGAGCAGGCGCGCCCGGCGCTTTATCTCTCCCCGCGCGGCCAACCCTTCGACCAGGCGATGGCCGCCAGGCTGGCAGCGGCAGAGGGGGTGATCCTGCTCTGCGGCCGCTACGAGGGGGTCGACCAGCGGGTGATCGACGGGCGGGCGCTCGTCGAGGTCTCGATGGGGGATTACGTGCTGTCCGGCGGCGAGATCGCCGCCATGGCGCTGATCGATGCGGTGCTGCGCCTGCGCCCCGGTGTGCTGGGCAATGCGGCCTCGGTCGAGGAGGAGAGTTTCGCGCGGGGGCTCCTCGAGCATCCGCAGTACACCCGCCCACATGCGTGGGAGGGGCGCGAGATCCCGGAGGTGCTCACCTCCGGCAATCATGCCCGGATCGCCGAGTGGCGCCGGGCCGAGGCCGAAAGGCTGACGCGGACAAGGCGTCCAGATCTCTGGCGGGCGTATAGCGACCCGAGAGCCGGCGAGACCGGTCCAGAGCAATCGGACACAAACAGTCCCGGGGCACCCGGGCGACAACAGGACTGATGCGATGAACCTGATCGAACAGCTCGAGGCGGAGCAGATCGCCGCCCTCGACAAGACCATCCCCGACTTCTCCGCCGGCGATACGCTGCGTGTGGGCTTCAAGGTCACCGAGGGTACGCGGACCCGCGTTCAGAACTTCGAGGGGGTGTGCATCTCGCGGCGCAAGGGCGACCGCCTGGCCGCCAGCTTCACGGTGCGCAAGATCTCCTTCGGCGAAGGGGTGGAGCGTGTCTTCCCGCTTTACAGCCCGAACATCGACTCGATCACGGTGGTGCGCCGGGGTGCCGTGCGCCGCGCCAAGCTGTACTACCTGCGCTCGCGCCGCGGTAAGTCCGCCCGGATCGCCGAGGACACCAAGTACAAGCCGCTGAAGCCCAAGGGCGACGGCGCCGAGGCGCGCTGAGCGCGCCACCCACCAAAGGGGTACAGGGGGCCAGTCCGACGGGGGCTGGCCCTTTTTCATTCGCCTCAGCAGATCACCACGAGGGCGGCAAAGAGCAGCGCCCCCACGATCAGCGCGCTGGGCAGGGTGCAGCCGTCGTGGCGCGCCTCGGACAGGGTGCACTCATAGCTGGTCAGGGTACTTCGAAACATCATCGGACCACTCCACGTCGATCTTCGTGGGGCGATATGGAGATGCCGCGCCAAGCAGGGCTGTGACCGTTGGCACAATTCCGCCGCATTTGAGCGGCGACGGAAACAATCCGTGATCCGGCGCAGCCTCGAGAACGGAAGTGCCCCCGGCGCCGGCAGCGGGATGATCGGCGGGACGACGAACGGGGATTTAAGGTCGAGCCCTGCCTGCGCCACGCCTTCTCGGAGGGGTCAGTCGTGCAGCTTGCGCGCCTCGTCGACCAGCATGATCGGGATGCCGGATCGTATGGGAAAGGCCAGCAGCGCGGAGCGAGAGATCAGTTCACCACGCTCGGCGTCATAGACAAGGCGGGTACCGGTCAGGGGGCAGACCAGTGCCTCCAGCATGCGGCCCGCCGGGCGCTCTGTGGTGCGCTCCAGATGACCGTCGCCGGCGAGCGGGATGGCCGCGTGATCCTCGGGCGAGGGCTTCGGTCCGGTCCCGTTCTCGTCACGCTCCGTCGTCATCACTGCACCTTGTCGCTGCCCCCGCCGGAGGCGATGGCGAAGCGCATCAGCGCCATGAGCGTCTCGAAGCGGTCCGACAGGCGCGGCGCCTCGAGCAGGGCCTGCCGCTCCTCCACCGAGAAGGGACACATCATCGAGAGCGAGTTGACCAGCAGTTCCTCGTCCGCCTCCTGGATCGCTTCGAAGTCGGAGCTGAGCTGGGCTGAGGTGAAATACCGCTTCAGCAGGTCCATGAACTCCTCGCGCTCGAACCCCGGCGCGGTCTCGGGCCCGCTGAGGTCGGCGTTGAAGTCGTCCCAATCGGCGCGGATCCTGCGGAACGGCGTGAAGCCGTCGAGCTCGTTCTTGATCCGGAACCGGCTGATCCCGGTGAGGGCGATCAGATACCGCCCGTCCTCGGTCTCCGACAGCGAGGTGACGCGGCCGGCACAGCCGATCTTGTGCAGCTTGGGCGGCTGACCGCTGTCGACGAAGGGCTGGACCATGCCGATCATCCGATGATCCGACCGCAGCGTGTCGTCGAGCATCGCGAGGTAGCGCGGCTCGAAGATGTTCAGCGGCAAGCGCGAGCGCGGCAGCAGGAGCGCCCCAGGCAGCGGGAAGATCGGGATGACCTCCGGCAGGTCGGCAGGCGAGAAACGGCGCATGGGTCTCCGATCAGGCGAAGATGAGGGAGCTGAGCCGGCGGCGCGCGCTCGCAGCCAGCGGGTCCTTGGGCCCCAGGCTATCGACCAGGGTCAGCAGCTTCGCCTTCGCCGCACCCTCGTTCCATTCCCGGTCGCGGCGAAACAGTTCCAGCAGTTCGTCCACCGCGTCAGCATTGTCGCCGCGCGCAATCAGCGCGTCGGCCAGTTCCATCCGTGCCGCATGGTCGGCGGGGTCGGCGGCGAGCTTCGCGCGCAGTCCCGCCTCCTCTCCCGCAGCCGCGCCGCCGGCGGCAAGCTGGATGGCGGCGCGCACGGCCTTGATCGTGGGATCCTCGGCGCTCTCCGGCGGGACGGTCGCCAGGGTCGCCTCGGCCTCCTCGGTCTGGCCAAGGGCGAGTTGCGCCCGGGCGAGACCGGCGATGGAGGGCAGGTTGGCCGGCAGCTCCGCCAGGATCGCGGCAAAGGTCTGCGCGGCGTCGTCGTACAGTTCCTGCTCGAGCATTTTCTCGGCCATCTCGATGGCCTGCTCGATCCCGCCGGCATCGTCCTGCGGGCCGGCGGCGCCCACGGCGGCGGCGAGCTTCTGCACGAACTCCTTGATCTGCGCGGGCCCAGGCACGCCCTGGAAACCGGTGACGCCCTGGCCCTGGAAGAAGGCGATCACCGCCGGGAAGGCCTGTACCTGAAGCTGGCTCAGCACCATCGGGTTCCGATCGATGTCAAGACGAACCAGCGAGAGCGCCCCGCCCGTCGCGGCGATCTCAGCCTCCAGCGTGCGTGAGAGCTGAAGCGACCCAGGGTCGGCCTGGCTCCAGAGCAGCACGATGACCGGGACCTGCATGGAGGCATCGACGACATCCGCCATAAAGGTCGCGTCGCTTGTGTCCTTGGCAACGCCGCCCGTCTGCGCCTGCCCCTTGCCGAGTTCGATCATCGCGCGTTCCCGTCCCCTATGCAGTAGCTTGTCTCGGCGCCCACGGCGGGCGCACATCTCGCCACGGTGCCGAATAGGACGCCAGGGGGGCGAGCGCAATCACTCTGCGCCGCGTATCCGCGGCGGTGTCACTGTCTGCCGTGCGGGTCAAGAGGCTGCTCCGGCGGCATGTGCCTCGGCCGCCGCCTCGAGCGGGTCCATGTCCAGCATCAGCGGATCGTGTCCGACATGGGCGAGGAAACGCCGGAAGTCGGCATAGCGCACGGCCGTCGTGGCCCGGTTATGCAGGGGGTGCGCGTTCAGCATGTCATGAGCCGCAAGGCCCGCATCCAGCACGAAGCGTACCTGCCGCGCCTCCTCCACCATCAGCGCGAAGGGCGTGACAGCACCGGGGCGCACCCGCAGCACATCCCATAGCAGATCCGGCTTGCCGAAGCTGACGTTCTTCGCGCCGATGGCTTTCTCCAGGTCGCGGATGCGCATGGCGCGGTCCTCAAGACAGGTGACGAGCCAGAGGCCACCCTTCTTCTCCTTGAGGAACATGTTCTTGACATGCGCGCCGGGCTGGTCGCCCCGCATGACCCGGCTGTCCTCGACCGTGTGGAACGGCGGGTGCACGTGGTGGGTAAAGGCGATGCCGAGCGTCTCGAAGAGCGCATAGAGCGCGGCCTCCGCAGCGGCACCCTCCGCCGTCGGCACCGTCGACGCCTCTGCCGTTCCATCGCCCATGCCGCGGGAACTAAAGCGTCGCTGGTCGCGAACAAGGGACCATCTGCGCGGGGTGCGGGGCTGTTGCGCCTTGGGCACCGTCCCGGGTGGAGTAGCAAGATGGTGAGGGGGCGCGGCGCGGCCCGCGCCCTATCCTTCCCACCGTCACTCGGAGGGAGACCGCATCGCATGACACGCCATCTTCGCCTCGCCTGCCTGGTCGCCGCCCTGGCAGGCGCGCTGCTCACGGCGCCCCGCCCCGCTGCAGCCTGCCCCGGGCCCGGCGATCCCTGCACGGTGCAGACGGGCGATTATCTGCTGCTGCTGCCCGAAGGCGCGGCGGAAGGGCCGGTCCCGGCGATGCTGTATCTGCACGGCTGGGCGGCCTCTCCCGAGGGCTTCTTGAACGGGCGCGCCGAGATGGTGGAGACGACCCTCTCTCGTGGCTATGCCCTCATCGTGCCGCGGGGGTTGCCGCGCCGGGGCCGTACCCAGCGTGACTGGGCAGTGCGGGATGGCGGGCAGCATCCGCGCGACGATGTGGAGTTTCTGGCCGCCGTCCTCCGCGATGCCGCGCGCCGGGGGGTCGACCGGCATCGCGTGCTGCTTGCGGGGTTCTCTCGCGGGGGCTCGATGGTCTGGGACCTGGCCTGCCGCGCCCCGGTCATGGCGCGCGCTTATGCGCCCATCGCCGGCGCGTTTTGGGAGCCGCTGTCCGAGCGCTGCGCCGGGCCTGTCGATCTGTTCCACATCCACGGCTGGGGCGACACCGTGGTGCCGCTGGAGGGGCGGCCGATCGGTAGCCGGCTGATGCAGGGCGACGTCTTCGCCGCCCTCAGCGTCATGCGCCGGACGATGCGCTGCGATCTGCGCCAGCCGGACGAGCGCAGGGCGGATGAGAGCCTGCGCTGGCAGCGCACCTGGACCCGATGCGCCCTGCCCGGTAGGCTCGACTTCGTGCTGCACCCCGGCGGCCATGTGGTGCCCGATGGCTGGCTCGACGCCGCGCTCACTTGGTTCGAAGCACGGCTGGCCGAAGCACCGCAGGCCCCGGCCGCAACCCCCCTCAAGGCGCTGGCGCAATAGGGCTAGGGGCGTCTCAAAGCCAGCGCGGGATCTCCGCCTTCCAAGCCAAGTAGATGTTCTCGAACTGATGCTCGAGCATCGCTTCCTCGGGCCGGATAAAGCGCGTCGTCAGCACAGCGGCCAGCGGCAGCGCGAAGACCGCGCCAAAGGGCTGACCCAGGAAGAAGGCAAAGCCGATCAGCAGCGTCAGGTCCGCCACATAGATCGGGTTGCGCGAGAAGCGGTAAGGCCCGGAGCGGACCAGCGCCCGCGGCTGGGCACCGGGCATCACAGCCGTATCGGCGCGGCGGAGGTGATACACCGCCCAAAGCATCACGAGCACGGAGGCGATCATGATGATCGTCCCGGAGACCTGGATCGAGGTGCCAAAGGGCGCATCAATCTGTGCCAGACTGGCGGCCGCTGCCATAAAACCCAAGGTCCAGACTGGTGGTAGATCGAGAAGGCGGAACACACTCATCGCCGCGGTCATTTTCCGAAGATCCCCATATTATCGATCAAGCGCGTTGCCCCCACGCGCACTGCGCAAAATAATCGCTCATCATCAGTAAGCGCCGCTGATGCGGGACGCAACGTTGTTCCACTTCGCAGCTCTAGATAATCGATGCTCTTGAACCCATCGACCAAGAGTTGCGCGGTGGCCGCCCCCGTCACCGGCTCGGGCGCCTCCCCCGCCCGGCGCCGCACGACCGCCTCACGCAGCCGCAGGTTCAGGCGCGCGGCGATCTTGCGCTCCTCCGGCGAGAGGTATCGGTTGCGCGAGGACATGGCGAGCCCGTCGGGCTCACGCATGATCGGCGCGCCCAGGATCTCGGTGGGGATGTCCAGGTCGCGGGCAAGACGACGGATCACGGCCAGCTGCTGCCAGTCCTTTTGACCGAAGACCGCCACATCGGCTTGGGCCTGGTTGAGGAGCTTGGTGACTACCTGCGCGACACCATCGAAGTGCCCCGGCCGGGCCGCGCCGCACAGCACGTCCGTCAGCCCGGTGACCCGCACCTCGGTGGCGAAACCGGGCGGATACATCTCCTCGACCGTCGGCGCGAACAGGAGGGCGCAACCCTCCCTCTCCAGCAGCGCCGCGTCCCGCGCCTCGTCCCGCGGGTAGGTGTCCAGGTCCTCGTTCGCCCCGAACTGCGTGGGATTGACGAAGATCGTCGCCACCACCCGGTCCGCGTGCTCGCGCGCCAGCCGCACCAGGCTCAGATGCCCGTCATGCAGCGCCCCCATCGTCGTCACCAGCCCGACACGGGCCCCGGCGCCTCGCCACGCCCGCACCGCAGCCCGCAGCGCTTCAACCGTCCTGACCGTCTCCATCGCCGCTCCCAGATCTTCGACTTGCACTGACAGCGCCATGGGGCGCGGCGAGGGTCAAGACGGTAGCGCCGCCAGGATGCCCGCGGTCTTGGGCAGCCGCGCCAGGGTGCTGTCGAGCCGCCGGCGCCAACCCGGGCCGCGCTCGCGCGCGTCCGCCAGCGCCTCGGCCAACTCGTCCGGCCGGTCCTCCGCCAGCACGCGGATCAAGAGCGCCGCCTGCCGCCGGTCCTTCTCCGCCTTGAGGCTATCGGCCCCCTCCCGCCGCCGGTCAGCCACGATAAGCTTGTGGATGGCAAAGGCCTCCGGGCGAGGGATCTGAACCAGCACGCCGCTTCGATAAAGCGCCACCGCCTGGATCGGGGCTGCGATCAGGAAGTTCAGAAAATGCAGCGACTGTGCCATGACACCGAGGGCGGGCAGATCACGCAAGCTCTCATCATCCTCGAAGGAGGGCGTCAGGAACTCGACCAGGGCCTCGGCCTTGGCCTGCTGCCAGCGCCAGACCTTGCCGCGCTCCAGGCTGGGCACCGCCTCGAACCGAAACTCCGACAGGACCGTCTCGATGGGCGGGTCGGCTTGTTCCTGCTCTGCCAGCACCAGCGATAGCCGCTCGAAGCTGGCGATATCCAGGTCCGCCGTGCGCGCGGCATCGTCGACGCCGAGGCGCAGCCCCAGTTCACCTTCGTAGAGCTGAAAGGCCACGGTGCCGACGATGGTGCCGCCCAGGCGAAAGACACCGGCGGTGGCCATGGCGTTGAGCAGGCCACCTGTCCCGGCATCGACGCTCGCCATGCCTTCGCTGCGCAGCAGGCGGACCAGGCGGGTCCGCTGTTTGCGCCGTTCCTCACGCGCCTCGCTCAGCGCGGCATGGCGCTCGAGGCGTTCGTTGATCGCGGTCGTGGCCTCGCCCAGATAGCGTTTCCTGACATCCGTCCCCACGCGATAGGTGTCGTACCAATAGGCACGGCCCGCGCGCTCGACCCGCGTCGGTGTCCCGCGAAGCGCCGACGCCGCATCATCCAGCAGCAGCCGACGCAGGTCATGATAGGCGCTATGCGCGGTCGGCGAGTGACGGTCCATCCTGGATCCAAGGAATGTTCAACGAACTTCAAGATCGTTGAACATTCGCTGGTGTTCAACGAAAAACACAGTCGTTGAACAAAAACCTTAGAGCCAGCCGGAGGCCTCGGTGCGGACGATGGCCTCGATCATGTCGATATGCGCCTCGTCGTCGTTCAGGCACGGGATGTAGTGGAAGTGCTCGCCGCCCGCTTCCTCGAAGCTCTCCTTGATCTCCTCGTTGATCTCTTCGAGCGTCTCGACACAGTCGGAGGAAAAGCCGGGCGCCATGATGGCGATGCTCTTGTGCCCCTCCTCGGCGAGCTTGGCGACGTATTCGACGGTGTAGGGGGTCAGCCATTCCTCCGGCCCGAAGCGGGACTGGAAGGTGGTGTGCACCTCCTCCTTCGGCCAGCCCAGCCGCTCGCGCATCAGGCGCGTCGTCTTCTGGCAGAGGCAGTGATAGGGGTCGCCCTTCATGAAGTAGGACTTCGGCAGGCCGTGGTAGGAGGTCACCAGCGCGGTCGGGCGCTCCTCGAACCCCGCATAGGCCGTCTCGACCGACTGGGCGAGCGCATCGATGAACTTCGGGTGGTCCTGGTAGCTCGGCACCGTACGCACCGAGGGCTGCCAGCGCAGCGTCATCATGGTGCGGAACATGTGATCGCAGGCCGTGCCCGTGGTCGCCGCCGCGTAGTGCGGATAGAGCGGGAAGAACACGATGCGCTCGCAGCCCTTGGCCTGCATGGACTTGATCACGCTGTCGGTGGAGGGATTGCCGTAGCGCATGCAGAAATCGACCTCGACCGCATCGCCAAAGGCCGCGGTCAGCCGCGCGCGCAGCTTGTCCGTCTGGCTGCGGGTGATGGTCAGAAGCGGGCTTTCGTCGAGATCGTTGTTCCAGATCCCGCGATAGGCCTCGCCGGAGCTGAAGGGCCGCTTGGTCAGAACGATGGTCTGCAGGATCGGCTGCCAGATCGCCGAGGGCCATTCGATGACGCGCTTGTCCGACAGAAACTCGTTCAGATAGCGCCGCATCGACCAATAGTCGGTGGCATCGGGCGTGCCGAGGTTCGCAAGCAGGATGCCGACCTTCGCCGGGGGCACCGGCGGATGGTCCGGGTTGGCGTGGGCCAGCCGGCCTGCACCTGCCATCACCATCGACTGGTTGGTCTTATCGAGCATCCTCGGCCCTCTCCTGCGGTCGCGTCCTGGATGCGACGGAAAATAATATTGCAGGCCAGAGGATCAAATCCGCGTTCTGCGGCGATCCGTCATCAAGACCTTTGCCGCAGATCTAAGCGCAACGCCCGCCCAGGGGAACGCCCCCGCCACCCGGCAGGAGCGTTTAGGGAGCGTTTAGGGGGCGCCAAGGCGGCGTCAGGCGGCGGCCGCAGCCTCGATCCGGTCGAGGGACTGTCGCCATCCTTCCTGAAACGCTTCGGGCGTGAAGCGGATCTTGCGGTGATGCACCGTGACCAGGCAGCCCTTGGCCGAGGGGGCGAAGAGAACCTCGACCTCGGTCTCGTTGTGGCGTGTGCCCTCGGGATCGACATAGGCCCAGGTCTGGAGCAGGCGCCTCGCGGGCTCGATCGCCTGCACGACCCCCTCCATCCGAAAGCGATTGCCCACCGGATCACGGGCGTAGGCGGCCCAGGCACCCCCGGGATGCGCCTCGAAGACCATGCGCTCGTTGATGTTGGGCGCCATGCCGAACCACGTCATCATCGCGTCGGGATCGGTCCAGAGGGCGAAGACCCGCTCCGGGCTCGCCGCGATGTCGCGGGTTATGCTGATCTCCATCGCATCGGCGGTCATCGGATCCGCCTCATTCCGGGGTCGGGTCTGGGTCTGTGGTGTCGTGCCCATCGCTGGGGGCCTCCTCTGCCATGGCTGCAATCCGATCCAGCGCGTCCTCCCAGAACCCGCGATAATCGGCGAGCCAGGCGTCGAGGGGCCGCAACCCCTCCGGCGTCAGCAGGCAGATCCGCGTACGGCCCCGGGATTGGCGCTCGATCAGGCCGGCACGCTCCAACACCCCCAGATGCTTGGTCACCCCGGGCTGGCTGAGCGGCAAGCGCTCGACCAGGGCACCGACGCTGAGCGGCTCGTGCCGCAACCAGGCGAGGATCTGTCGCCGATGCGGATCGGCGAGGGCGACGAAGAGATCGGGGGAGGCGTCGTTCCGGTCCATGGGCATTACATAGCTCTAAAGTTATATCACTTGCAAGCTATGTTTTATCCACCTTCTCCCCCGCGGACCGCTCCTCCACGCCCAGCGCATCGGCGAGGCGTGCCTTGGCAGATCCAGGGCGCAGCGGCTGGGGCTGGTCGTCGGCGGGCGCCCAACCGGTGAGAAAGACAATCTCGAAGCGGGCGGTGACCCGGCCGTCGGGTGTGCCCGCGCGGGCGGCATAAAGCTCCGTGGCCCGTTCCAGCACGCGCCGGCGGGTCGGGACGCGCAGGCGGTCGGCCAGGGCGTTCCCCTCCCCCATGGCGCGCAGGTCATGCATCAGCGCCCAGGCATCGGCGTAGCTGGCCTCGAAGACGTCGCTGTCGGCGACCGGCATGGCAAAGCCCGCCCGCTGCAGCAGCGCCCCCATCTGACGAAGCTCGCCCATGGGCGAGACACGGGGGCTGAGGCCGCCGGTCTCCAGCGCCTCCGCCTCCGCCAGCACCTGGCGCAGGGTAGCCAGCGTCTCCCCGCCCGCTGCCGCGGCGATCATCAGCCCGTCGGGGGCGAGGGCGAAGCGGAGCTGGACCAGATGCCCCACCGGATCGTTCACCCAGTGCATGAGCCCCGCGGAAAGCGCCAACGCAGCCTCGCCGCGCGCAAACGGCAGCGTCTCACCGTCCCAGGCCAGCGCCTCGGCCCCCGGCAGGGCGGCCGAGGCCGCGGCGAGCATCGCGCGGGAGGGATCCGTCATCGCCACCGCCTCCCCTGTCGCCAGCCCCTCGGGCAGGGCCGCCGCCATCGCCCCGCCGCCGGTGCCGGCGAGGATCGCGCTTGGGAAGGTCCGCTGCACCTCCGACAGCCGCTCCGCGATCCGCTCGGCGACCTCCCGCATCAGGAAATCACCGCCCCCCGCCCAGTCGCCGCTCAGCATCGCCCGGTCGCGGCGCCGCGCCAGCAACTCGAGATCGAAGAGGCCCTGCTGCCCCGCGGATTGCGCTTTGTCGCTCGGCGTCATGGCGGGAAGACTAGACTGCCGACCCATCATGCCCACCCTTCAACCACCGCTGCTGTCCCGCGCACTCTCCAGCATGCTGTCGCGCACGCTGTCCAAGGTCGCCGACGTGATGGCCCCGCCGGTCTGCCCCGCCTGCGGCGCGGAGACGGAGGCACGGCAGCTCTGCGGCTCCTGCTTTGCCGAGGCGCGCTTTATCGCCGGGCCGATCTGCGGCGGCTGCGGCCGGCCCGAACCGCGGCTGTCCCTGCCCGACCCGGACTTTCGCTGCTCCGCCTGCCTCCGCGCGCCCCATGCCTTTACCGAGGCACGGGCAGCGGCGGTCTATGGCGGCACGGTCCGGCGCATGATCCTCAGCCTGAAGCACGCCGACCGCCAGGAGCTTGCGCCACTCATGGCCCGCTGGCTCGCCGCCGCCGCAGGCCCGCTGCTGGAGGAGACGGAGATCATCGTCCCCGTCCCGCTGCACTGGCGCAGGCGGCTGAAGCGCGGGACCAACCAAGCCGCCGAGATTGCCCGGCCGCTCGCCGCCCCGGGCCGCGCCTTCCGCCCCGATCTGCTCCGCCGGGTGCGCGCCACACCCAGCCAGGGCGGCCTTGACCGGGGGCAGCGGCTTGCCAACCTGCACGGCGCCATCCAACCCGCTCGCTACGCAGCTCGCGTGCTCTCCGGGCGCCGGGTGCTGGTGGTCGATGACGTCATGACCACGGGTGCCACCCTGGACACGTCGGCTCGCGCACTGATTGCAGCAGGCGCCTCGCGGGTTGACGCGCTCGTGATTGCAGTGGTGCAACAGACCGACGACGCCCATATGCCCGCCTCAACCCATAGCGGGCAGGAGCCTTTTCCCGGCGGCCCGCAAACGGAGGATTGAGCCAATGGCCAAGGTCGAGATGTACACCACGCCGATCTGCCCCTACTGCCGGGCCGCCAAGAACCTGCTGAAGAGCAAGGGCGTCGCCTATACCGAGATCGACGTGATGATGAACAGCGCGAAGAAGCAGGAGATGATGGAACGCTCCGGTCGCCGCACCGTCCCGCAGATCTGGATCGGGGAGACCCATGTGGGCGGCTGCGACGAGCTCTACGCACTCGAGCAGGCGGGCAAGCTCGATCCGATGCTGAAGGACGCGGCCGCGTGAGGGCTTGGGGCGGCTAGGGGCGGCCGATGCGCTACCGCGCCGCCCTCGTCCAGCTCAACTGCAGCGATGACCCCGCCGCTAACCTGCCCCTGACCGAGGCGCTGGTGCGCGAGGCGGCAGCCGGCGGTGCCGCCATGGTGCTGACCCCGGAGGTGACGAACATCGTCTCCGCCAGCCGCACGCAGCAGCGGGCCGTGCTGTGCGAGGAGGAGGCCGATCCCACCCTCGCCCGTCTGCGCGCCGTCGCGGCAGAGGTCGGGATCTGGCTCTCCATCGGCTCCCTCGCGCTGCAGTCCGGGGCGGACGAGCGCTTCGTGAACCGCCAGTTCCTGATCGCCCCCGACGGCGCCATCGCCGCACGCTACGACAAGATCCACATGTTCGACGTGACCCTCGGTGGGGAGGAAAGCTACCGCGAGAGCGCGGGCTACCGCCCCGGCGAGCGGGCCGTGGTCGCCGACACCCCGCTCGGCCGGCTCGGTCTCACGATATGCTACGACATGCGCTTCCCGGCGCTCTATGGCGCGGTGGCGCGGGCGGGGGCCGAGGTCATCACCGTCCCCTCCGCCTTCACCGTGCCCACGGGTCGCGCGCATTGGGCGGTACTGCTGCGTGCGAGGGCGATCGAGACGGGCTGCTTCGTCCTCGCCGCCGCTCAGGTGGGCACCCATGCCGCCACCCGAGGCCGCGTGCGCCAGACCTGGGGCCACTCCCTCGCCGTCGCCCCCTGGGGCGAGATCATCGCCGAGGCCGACGGCGAGCGCCCGGGCGTCACCTTCGCCGAGATCGACCTCGCCCAGGTCACCGAGGCCCGCACCCGCATCCCCAGCCTCACCAACACCCGCCCTTTCACCACCTCCTAAAGGGCCCGCCAGGAGACTGCTTTGCGGACAAACGGATGTCTAATTAACTCGCCCTAATATCTGGATCTTTCATCTATTCACGTACCATTCCAAACCGCTTTCGATACTCTGATGCAGAAATTCCTGAGAGTTTCTGAAAGGTTTTACTGAAAGCCGACGGATCCTTGTAGCCCACCTCCCAAGAAACCTGATCCAACGGACGATCTGTTAACTCGAGAATACTGCGGGCTTTTGCGATACGCGCTTGTTGGACGTACAGATTTGGGTTTAGCGTCGTGGCCTTTGCGAACCGACGCATGAATGTCCGCAACCCCAGACCAGCAATTTCTGAAAGATCATCCAATTTCAGTGCCAGTCTTAGATTGGCGTGAATATGGTGCTGAACCCGCAATATGGCTGCGTCCCCGTGGTCGAAATTCGGAATGAACTCAGTGTAGGGCAATTGCGTGGCGCGTGGGGGCTGGATCACCAGAAACCGAGCTGTTGAGAGCATCGTGCTGCGTCCAAAGAAACGTTCGACCAGGGTCAGGCCCAGATCTGTCCAGGCAAGAATGCCGCCGGCGGAGATGATATCGCCATCGTCCAGAATCAGATTGCGGTCGGCGACGTCGATGTCCCCATGACGCTCCGCCAACTCTTTGGCAAAGGCCCAATGCGTCGTCACGCGGCGCCCCTGCAACAAACCGCTTTCGGCCAGCACAAAGGCACCAGCGCACACCGAGCAGACGCGACTGCCGTTTTGATGTTGGCCGTTCAGCCATGCGGCTTCCAGTGGCATGGCTTGCATCCGCTCCGGCATCACGATGCTCGGCGGCGTGATGACATAGTCGAGTTTGTGGGCCGTGCCGGGGTGAGTATCCCAGATACAGGTCGGCTCCCCGTCGTCCTGACGTTGCCAATGCGTGACGCGGACGGCTTGGATGCCGCCCTCGGCCCACTCCCCTGCGATCCGAAACAAGTCGGTCAAGCCGTAGACAGCCGAAAGCTGGCACTCGGGATAGATCAAAAGGCCGATTTCAGCGACCCAGACGTCTTTTGTCACTTTTGAACTCCAGATTGTCATATCTGACAATCGCAGGAGCCGATGCGACTTGCAATATTCCCGTCATCGACATCGGAAGAAAGACCAATGGACACCAAACCAACCATGCCAACGCGCCGGGACGTCTTGAAGGCCGGTAGCGCGACCGCGTTGCTCTTAGCAATGCCAGCCGCACTGGCGGCGCAAGAACTCACAGACGAAAATGGAGACGTAACCATGTCAACGATCGAAGTACGCGATGGGACAAAGATCTTTTACAAGGACTGGGGCCCACGGGACGCACAGCCCATTGTATTTCACCACGGCTGGCCGCTGAGCGGCGACGACTGGGACAACCAGATGTTGTTCTTCCTTGCCGCAGGATACCGGGTGATTGCCCATGACCGGCGCGGGCATGGACGGTCTGACCAGACCGATCTTGGTCACGATATGGCGACCTATTCGAACGACGTGGTTGACCTTGCCGCCGCGCTGGACCTGAAAAACGCGATCCACATCGGCCACTCGACAGGGGGCGGCGAAGTTGCCGCTTATGTCGCCAAGGCAGAACAGGGCCGCGTTGCAAAAGCGGCCCTTCTGGGTGCCATCCCGCCGCTGATGCTGGCGACCGACACCAATCCCGACGGGGTCCCGTTGGAGGTGTTTGATGGCTTGCGTGCGGCGCTTGCCGCCAACCGCGCCCAGTTCTTTATCGATGTGCCGTCCGGGCCGTTCTACGGCTTCAACCGTGAGGGGGCCGAAGTCAGCCAAGGCTTGATCAACAACTGGTGGCGTCAGGGCATGATGGGAAGCGCCTCGGCACATTATCAGTGCATCGCTGTTTTCTCCGAAACGGATCAAACCGAAGACCTAAAGGCGATGACTGTGCCTACGCTCGTCATGCATGGCGACGACGATCAGGTTGTGCCAATCGGGAACTCGGCCGAGAAAGCGGTCAAGCTCCTGCCCAACGGCGAACTGAAGGTCTATCCAGGTTTGTCACACGGCTTTTTTGCCACCCATCCTGACCTCGTGAACGCCGATCTTCTGGACTTTGTGAAGCGCTAGGTTGGGCATAAACTGAAGGGCATAGCGGGCTCGCACACAGCGGGCCTGCTATCGCAATTCGGTCATTCATCACAATCACAGCATTTGTGCATTTGGGCTCCCAGCCGACCTTCTCTGCCGCGCGAGAGAGGCGGGCGATGTGATGCCCGCTAGCGTCAGTCGCGGCCCCTCGCTGCCGTTCATCGGGAAGCTCGATGCTGCAGTCGCATTCCTGGTTCCTGCCATGCGCAGCGTCCGCTCACAGGCCTGGGCACTAAAGGCGGGACCGCCGGGCGCTCTGCGGGACCGCGCGCCAGTTCGCTGCACGGAGAACGAAGGTCGGTTTTGCTGAGAACTTGAACGGGAACGTTCCGCAAAAAGGCTGTGCCCAGTCAAAGCCGCTATCGTGTTGCGCACCTTGTTGCGATCTGCTCGTTTGCGGGCTTCGTTTTGCGCCTGCTGGTACCGAGCTCTACGCGCTCTGGGCCCAAGCGTTCGGGGGCGACGCGGTCGATCTGGGAGCGTCGTTGTTCTCGTTGGGTGACGCAGAGCGCGCCGTTGGCACACTGTTCGCGGATCTGCGCCGGTTCGATCTGATAGACATGATCACCTGCACCGATCCCGAGGACGCCGTCGCGTTCGGCTGATTGCCAGTTCGGTCGCGCTGAGACGTGTCGTAGGAGGAGACGCGACACAAGGTTCGGTCAGTGGGTGCCGCAGCGCTCGCTGCGACGAGGCAGCGTCGGACAGAAGCTTCCCATGAACCCACATGTCGTTTGCGGACACTAACGCAGTGGGGCAGGAGATTTGTACAGATGACCACGTCAAAACGAGCTTCGTCAGAGGTGACGCAGGAGGGATGTCCTGACGGCGAACGCTTCGACCTGCCTGCAGATGAAAGAAGCGAAGCGCTCGCGCGTCGCCTCTACGCCCTGGACTTCTCGTGGGATATCCAGACTGCGCTGCAATTCGCGCTGTTCCGCACCTACGCGGTCCCATCGATCTCAGGGGTGCTCGCAAGAACCGGCGAGTTCAGTACGAGACCGCGCAAGCGGTACGACGATACCGAGTTGATCCTGGCTGAGGCGATGGAACACGGACAGGGGAGCGCACGCGGACGACAGGCGATCGAAAGAATGAACGCGATGCATGCGCGCTTCCGCATCCAGAACGATGACATGCTCTATGTGCTGTCGACTTTTGTGTGTGAGCCTGTGCGCTGGCTGGAGCGTTTTGGGCGGAGGCCGATGACCGATCCGGAGCGGCAAGCGTGGTTCGAATACTATCGTTCCCTGGGTTTGCGCATGGGAATTCACGACATTCCCGAAAGCCTCGACGAGATGATGCAGTGGAATGTCGACTACGAGGCGGTGAGTTTCAGCTTCGCCGAGTCCAATCGCCAGATCGCGGAGATCACCCGAGACCTACTCCTCAGCATGTACCTGCCGAAGTGGCTGGTCGTCGCGGGCCGGCCGGCCGTCCATGCGTTTCTCGATGACCGGCTCCGCCTCAGCATGGGCCTTCCCGCCGCCCCAACGTGGCTTCAGCGCATCGTGATGGTCGGGCTGCGCGCCCGTTCTCACGTGTTGAGAATGCTCCCTCTTCGACGAAAGCCGCGTTTGCTTACGTCTCTGCCACGGCCAACCTACCCCCAGGGCTACCGGATCGGAGAGCTTGGTACCTTTGGGAATGGATCGGCACGCCCGTAGCCAAGAGCTTCCCGTAGATAGCGACTTGGCCAACTACCTCCCCTCTCGAATAGATCCGGTGTCGATCATGGCAGAAGAAAGCGCCAGTCACGTCCCGCTCGGCGCTGTTGCAGATGCAACCGCACAGCTGCCGCTGCACCTGCTTGACGGCGCCTGTATCGCCCTTCACCGCGAAGTGCATAGTTCACTGAAAGATAAAGACACATGGTTTTGGCAGTTCCCGTGTCGAACAGAAGAGGCTGCGTGGGAGCGTCATCGAGCACTGCCTGGACCAGTCGCCATAGGCGAGGCAGTTAATGTCTATTTGGGGCTACCGTGGGCGACTTGGATTGATTGCCAGTACAGTTGTCGCGAGGATATCGCCATCGTAAATGAGCGAGTTACCAAGCTCCGCGCATGGACCGCAGAGCGAGGACTATCGTTTCGGTTACACACGGTATGCCAGCACATCTACTGGCGAGCGATGTTGCCGGCCTTTCGTCTGCTCGGCGTTACGGATCTTTGGTTGTCCCACGCGCCACCCGAGAGACACTTGGATAGGAGACTGCAGATTTGGTCATGGCCCCTATATGCTGTTAACGTTGAAGATCCTGCACGCCGAGAGGGATTGACTTTTGCTCGACGGCCGGATGAGAGAACGAAATTCGCCTCCTTCCGTGGTGCTTGGATGCCGCACTACCTCTCTTCGGTGCGTTTGAGGCTTGCTGAATACTTCGGACGCCGAGCCCGAGCGGACGACGCCTGGATTGTGGAAATGACCAGCAAGTGGCACTTTGAGGACATCGTATACCGCCACCAAGTCGCCGGGAGAGCTCTGGCCGATATTGATACTAAGAGGGCGGAGACGGCGCGTTACAATGAACTGATATCGGACTCAGTATTTTCGCTCTGCCCTAGTGGGGCGGGACCGAATACTTTGCGTCTCTGGGAGTCGCTGGCTGTCGGTTGTATACCAGTGGTTCTGAGCGATAGTTTCCGACCGCCCCAATTCGTTGAAAGGGCTGGAGAGTATAGCCCGACATGGCAGGAGGCCGTCCTCACGCATCCGGAGGATGCGTTGGCTACGCTGGAGGAGCGTCTGAGAGCCCTTACGCCTGAGGAGCGTAGACGCATGCATCTTGCGGCCATACGCCTATACGCCGCTGCGCGCGGCATGCGGTGTTTCTGACCATCATAGGCGAGATGCGGCGGCAAGATCCTGAACCGAAACGGACACGGTTTGCATGGGTGAAAGTGTGGTGCGCCCCACAGGCCCAGGTGCGATGAACTAGGCACAGATTGCAGAGACCAGCCGCAAACACAGTGCTTCGTCTCTGCAGTCAGTGGCCCAAGCCGCCGTTCACCGCGGCGCCCCGCATGTCTCGATTGGGCTCCACGCGAACCTTCGCTGCGTTCTCGCTATCGGTGTTACGGAGCGAGGACCGCGCCGGGGTTGAGGATCCAGTGGGGGTCTAGGGCGGTCTTGATGGCGCGCATGGCGGCGAGTTTGGCGGGGTCGAGGGTGGCCGCAAGGGCGTCGCGCTTGATGCGGCCGATGCCGTGCTCCGCCGCGATGGAGCCGCCGAGGGAGAGCGCGACGGCATGGACCGCCTCGCTCGCCGCACGCGCGGGGGCGCGCCAGGCCTCCCGCCCTTCGCCGGCCGGAGGGAACAGGTTGTAGTGCAGATTGCCGTCGCCCACGTGACCGAAGCAGTTGATCCGCAGGCGGGGGGCGACGGCGGCCACGGCGGCGGAGGCCTCCTCGATGAACCGCGGGATCGCCGACAGGGGCACCGAGGTGTCGTGGCTCACGAGCGCGCCTGTCTTGCGGTTGGCCTCGGGGATCGTCTCGCGCAGCCACCAGAGCGCCGCGGCCTGCGCCTCGGAGGTCGCGACCACCCCGTCCTCGGCCAGCCCAGCCTCCATGGCCTCGGCCAGTGCCGCTTCCGCCCGCGCGGTCAGCCCCCCCTCCGCCGGGCCCGTCGCCTCCACCAGGACGCGCCAGGGGGGCATGCCCCCCAGCGGATCGCGCCAGTCGGGGAAGTGCGCGGCGATGAAGGCGGGACCCTGGGCCGCAATCAGCTCGAAGGCCGTCACCCCATCGCCCAGGCGTGCGCGCATGGCCCCCAGCAGGTCGATCGCGGCGCTGGGCGAGGGCACCGCGAGCATCGCCGTCACCCGCTCCCCCGGCTGCGTGAAAAGCTTGAGCGAGGCGGCGGTGATGATGCCCAGCGTCCCCTCCGACCCCACAAGCAGCCCGCGCAGGTCATAGCCCATGTTGTCCTTGCGCAGCCGCTTCAGGCCGTGGTGGACGCTGCCGTCGGCGAGCACCGCCTCGACCCCCAGCACCAAGTCGCGGGCATTGCCGTAGCGCAGGACCTGCACGCCGCCCGCGTTGGTGGCGAGGTTGCCGCCGATGCAGCATGAGCCCTGGCTGGCCATCGAGAGCGGGAACAGCCGTCCGACCTCGGCCGCGGCGTTCTGCGCGGCCTCCAGCGTCACGCCTGCCTCGGCCACCAGCACGCTGTCCCGGGGGTCGATGTCGCGGATGCGGTCCATGCGCGCGAGCGAGATCAGCACCGGGTCAGGCAAGTTGCCCATATCGGCGAAGACCTGGCCGCCGACCAGGCCCGTGCCCCCGCTGATCGGGATCACCGGCAGGCGGCGCGCGTTGCAATGGGCGATCATCGCCGCGACCTCGGCGGTGGTGCGGGGGCGCAGCAGCAGGGCACCCCGCCCCTGCAGCTTGTCCCGCGGCTCCTGCAGGTGGGGTGCAAAGCGGTCGTCGGCAGGCAGGATCACGCCCGCCGCATCGGTCATCGCCGAGAGCGCCTGCAGGTCGCTCTCCGTGACCGCGCCATACCCATGTCTGCCAAGATCGTCCGCCATGGCGCCAGTCTAAGATCACGCAGGCCCAGCCGCCAGCGCCCATCCCAAGGGGCGAGACCGGCGCGTCGCTCTAGCCCCGCGGGGCGGCGGCTCGGGCGAGCCGGTCGTTGATGGCGATCCCGAGCCCCTCCGCCGGGATGGGGGCAACCGCGATCCCCTCGCCGGGGGCAGCTTGCACATCGAGGTGGCGCAGCGCTTCGAACAGCCGCGCCGCCGCCTCCCGCAGATCACCGCTGGGCGAGAGGGAGAGGGAGCGTGCCGGATCGACGCCGTCCGGATCGGGGCCGAAGCCCAGCCACCATTCGCCGGGTCGAGGTTCCGTCGCTGCCAGCCGCAGGCGTGCGCGGGGGGCATAGTGGCTCGCGAACTGGCCCGGGCTGATGAGCGGGCCCAGGGCGCCCTCCTCAACCGGAGAGACCGGCGCTTCGGACGAAGCACCTAGGACTGCCTCCAGCGCCTCCGCGGTGATGCCCCCCGGGCGGAGGATCCTGGCAGCCCCGCTCGCCCCGACCGCCACGATCGTGCTCTCGACGCCCACCGGGCAGGGCCCGCCGTCCAGCACGGCGTCGATGCGGCCGCCAAGCCCGCTGTCGGGATCCAGCACATGCGCCGCGGTCGTGGGGCTCACCCGGCCGGAGGGGTTGGCAGAGGGCGCCGCGACCGGCCCGTCCACCGCCCGCAGGAGCGCTTGGGCCACCGGATGCGCCGGCACGCGCAGCCCAACACTTGCTCCCCCCGCGCTGACTGCATCGGCGAGCGGACCCCCCAATCGGCGCGGTAGGACCAGCGTCAAGGGCCCAGGCCAGAACGCCTGCGCCAGGGCCTCCGCCGCCGCCGGCATCTCGGCCAGCGTCGCCGCCATCTCCGACGCTGGCACATGCACGATCAGCGGGTTGCGCGCGGGCCTGCCCTTAGCCGCATAGATCGCCGCGACCGCCGCGGCGTCGGTGGCCAGGGCCCCAAGGCCATAGACAGTCTCCGTGGGGAAGGCGACCAGCCGGCCGGCACGGAGGAGGTCCGCCGCGACCTCAATCCCGGTCTCATCGGGCCTCAAAAGCCTGGTTTCGATGCGCGCCGCCGCCAAGAGACGAAAAACCTCACGTAAAGGGCACCCTGTCGCAACGTCCTGTGCCTTCCCTGAACCGCTCAGGCGCTTAGACTGTTCACCCATAACCAACAAGCCGCCGGGCGACCTCGACCCGGTGAGCGGGGAGGATGCCATGACCTACCAAGCCCCCGTGGCGCAGATGCTGCGCCTTGCCCGTCAGTTGGGCCATGACCGCCTGGCGCAGACCGAGCGCTTTGCCGAGGCGACGGCCGAGACCCGCGCCGCCGTGCTGGCGGAGGCCGCGAAGCTGGCCGAGACGGTGATCGCCCCGCTGAACCGGCCGGGCGATCTGCATGGCGCGCGGCTGGAGAACGGCGTCGTTCGCCTGCCACCGGGGTTCGTCGAGGGCTATCGCGCCATGGCCGAGGGTGGCTGGGTCGGTCTCTCGGCCGATGCCGAGCACGGCGGCATGGGCCTGCCCCACTCGGTTGGGGTGATGGTCGGCGAGATGATGGCGTCGGGCTGCCTCTCCCTCTCGCTCTGTCCGCTGCTGTCACAGGGCCAGATCGAGGCGCTGCAGCGCCACGGCGCGCCCTGGATGAAGGCGCTCTATCTGCCGAAGCTCACCTCGGGGGACTGGAGCGGCACGATGAACCTGACCGAGCCGCAGGCGGGGACAGATGTGGGCGCGCTGCGCTCTAAGGCCGTGCCTGCGGAGGACGGGACCTATCGGATCACGGGCGAGAAGATCTGGATCAGCTGGGGCGACCACGACGCGGTGGAGAACGTGGTGCATCTGGTGCTGGCACGCCTGCCGGATGCTCCAGCCGGCAGCCGGGGGATCAGCCTGTTCCTGGTGCCGAAGTTCCTGCCGGATGCGGACGGGCGGCCCGGCGTCGCCAACCAGCTCAAGGTCGTGTCACTCGAGCATAAGATGGGCCTCCATGCCTCGCCTACCTGCGTGATGGCCTTTGAGGGCGCCACGGGTTGGCTGGTCGGCGAGGAGCACCGGGGCCTTGCCTGCATGTTCACCATGATGAACCACGCGCGCCTTGGCGTCGGGGTGGAGGGCGTGGGCGTCGCGGAGGCCGCGCTGCAGGCCGCCGTGGCCTGGGCGACCGCGCGCGTGCAGGGGCGCACGGATGACGGCAGCCCCACGATCATCGGCCATGCGGATGTCCGCCGGATGCTGGCGGAGATGGCGGCCGAGACACGGGTGGCCCGCGCGCTCTGCTACGACTGCGCCGTGTCGCTCGATCTCGCCCATGCCGCCGACACCGCCGAGGAGCGCGCGGCGGAGGAGCGGCGCGGGGCACTCCTGACCCCTATCGCCAAGGCCTTTGCCACCGATACCGGCATTGCCGTGGCGAACACGGCGATCCAGGTGCATGGCGGCATGGGGTATTGCGAGGAAGCCGGCGTGGCGCAGTACCTGCGCGATGCCCGGATCACCGCGATCTATGAGGGCACCAACGGCGTGCAGGCTGCCGACCTGGTTGGTCGCAAGCTGACCGGTGACGGCGGGGCGACCATGCAGGCGCTGCTGGCGGCGGCCGGGCGCACCGCCGAGGCCGCCGCGGCGGCGGGCCGGCAGGCGGAGGCAGTCGCCCTCGCCGCCGCAGTCTCGAAGGCCGAGGGCGTGACGCGCTGGATGCTGGAGGCCGAGGCGCGCGACCGTGCGGCCGGTGCAACGCCCTATCTGCGGCTCATCGCGATGACGCTTGGCGGGCACTACCTGGTGCAAGCCGCCCTGGAGAGCGCAGACGAAGAGGAGGCCGCGGCTGAGGAGACCGCGGCGCTGGCGCGCCTCTGGTGTGCCCGGCGCCTGCCGGAGGTGCACGCCCTGGCCCAGGCGGTCTGTGCCGGCAGCGCGGATCTCTTCGCACTGACGCCTGAGACCCTGGCCGGCTGATCGGGTCTGGGCCGTCCGGCGGCCCTCGCCAAACGACCGGCCGGCCCTGTAGGAGAGGCCTGGACGCGGCGACGACGGGGCGACCGGGTGCGCGACGACGATCTGAGACAGGACCGAACCGCGGCGGGACTTCCGCCGCTCAGCCACCCTTTTGATGCCCCGCCAGCGCCGGGGGAGGCCCTGGCGGTCGGCGAGGGCATCCTCTGGGCCCGGCTGCCCCTGCCCATGGCGCTGGATCACGTCAATATCTATGCGCTGGACGACGGGGCTGGCGGCTGGGTGCTGGTCGACACGGGGCTGATGTGGGCGAAGGGGCGCGCGGCGCTCGCCGCGCTCCGCGCGGGGCCGCTGGGCGGTCGGCCGATCAGCCGGGTCATCGTCACGCACCATCACCCGGATCATGTGGGGCTGGCGGGCGATCTGGTGGCAGAGGGTGCGGGGCTGTCCATGAGCCGCACGGCCTGGCTTCTGGCCCGCATGCTGGTGCTCGACGTGCAACCCAAGGCGACCCCGGCGCAGATCGCCTTTCGGCGCGCGGCCGGGGTCACCGGTGCGGCGCTGGAGGCCTTTGCGGCGGCGAGGCCGTTCAACTTCGCCGACTGCGTGGCCCCCCTGCCCCTTGGCGTAGAGACGCTGGCGGAGGGGGATGTCGTCGAGGCGGCGGGGAGGTCCTGGCGGATGCACCTTGGCCAGGGCCATGCGCCCGATCAGGTGACGCTGTGGTCGGACGACAAGATTGTCCTGGCGGCGGATCAGATCCTGCCGGGGATCTCGCCCAACATTGGTGTCTACCCCACCGAACCGCGGGCCGATCCGCTGGCGGGCTGGCTGGCGAGTTGCCGGCGGTTCCGCGCCATGGTGGGCGAGACCGATCCTCTGGTGCTGCCGGGACACCAGCGTCCCTTCACGGGCGCCGCCTGTCGGCTGGAGGCGCTGGTGGACAACCACGAGCATGCACTGGCGCGCATGCTCGCCGCCCTTGCCGAGGGGCCGAAGACGGCGGTTGAGCTGTTCCAACCCCTCTACCGGCGCGCGCTTGGCGAGGCCGAGTTCGGGCTCGCACTGGCCGAGGCGGTGGCCCACGTGAACCACCTGCATCGCCGCGGGCTGATCGAGAGCCGCCCGGGGCCGGACGGAGCCCTCTTCTGGCGTCTGACCTGATGGCGTTGAGATAAGCGGAATCGCGGCTGGTCGCCGCGATGAGTCCTGCGGGAGCGCCGCTTGGCTGGCCCCGCGGTGGAGGCCGTCGGATGGTCCCGGGGCGGTCGGGATCAAGAGGGGGCTGGGGAGAAGCCCCAGGGGGCTTCAGGACCAGCGTGGCGGTAAAGGACAGGCCGCCTCAAGGACAAGCGGGCTGCGCCCGTCGGCAGAGCCGATCCTTGACCCGGCCTGTCCTTCGCCTGGTGTGGGGGTTTAGGTGGGGCTCAGCTTGGCTTTTGCGCCCAGGCGGCGGCGGCGGCGTCATCGCTGTCGCGGGCATCGACCCATGTGCCGCCCGCAGGGTCACCCTCGGGACCGGCTTCCTTCTTCCAGAACGGGGCTCGGGTCTTAAGGTAGTCCATCATGAACATCGCCGCCTCGAAAGCAGCCCGGCGATGCCGGCTGGCCGCCAGGACCAGGACGATGCCATCGCCCGGGGCGAGCGCGCCGTAGCGGTGGATGATCGTCAGGCCATCCAGGGGCCAGCGCGATGCTGCCTCTGCGGCGATGGTTTCCAGGGCGCGTTCGGTCACGCCGGGCCAATGCTCCAGCATCAGGGCCTGGTCCGGGCCACCGCCCTCGACCTCCCGCGCCAGGCCCGTGAAGGCGGCGATGGCACCGATGCGTGTGGAGAGCGCGGCAAGGCGCGCTTGTTCCGCCCCGATGTCGAAGGCCTCGCGTTGGACCTGGACGCGGATCGGCGGCGCGCTGGGGGTCTGACCGTCCATCTCAGCCCCCGGTCATGGGCGGGAAGAAAGCGACCTCCCGCGCGCCGGTGATCGCCATGTCGAGATCGCCCATCTCCTGATCGACGGCGCAGCGGACCGAGGTGAGATCGGCGAAGGCCAGTGCATGCCCCTCGGAGCGGGTCTTGAGCTGGTCGATCAGTGCGCGTGCGGTCGCGGCCTCGCCGGGATCCACCTCCTCGGCGGCGGCGCCGATGCGCTCACGCATCCAGGCGAAATAGAGCACCTGCATCTCAGTCCTCGCGTGCTGGTGGCGCGCTCAGATGCGGCCATGCCTTGCGAAAATAGTCCAGACCCGAGACGATTGTCAGCCCCGCCGCCAGCCAGAGCAGCGCGATACCGCCGAGGCGAAGATCCGCAGCTTCTCCCAGGATCGCCAGGCTGTCCGCATAGTCGCGCGGATCGGCACCGCGCAGGGCGGGCCAGGCCTCGGCAAGCAGCAGCACGGCGATGGCGACAAGCTGCGCCGTCGTCTTCCACTTCGCCAGCCGCGTGACGGCAAGCGGCACCCCGGCGAGATACTCCCGCAGGCCCGAGACGAGGACCTCGCGCAGCATGATCAGGAGCGCCGGGATCGCGAGCGCGAGGGCATGCGGTTGGGTGACCGTCCAGAGACCATCCCCCATCTGGACCGTGCCTGGGACCGTACCGGGGGCCGTGCTGGCAATCAGGGCGGCGAGGACGAGGATCGCCATGGCCTTGTCGGCAATGGGATCGAGCATGGCGCCAAGGCGGCTCATCTGGTCGAAGTGCCGCGCGATCCAGCCGTCGAGAAAATCGGTCAGCGCCGCGACGACGAAGAGGACGAGCGCCGCGATGGCACCGGCGTCGCCGCCGAAGACGACCAGCAGGGCCACCACGGGCGCCGCCGCGATCCGCGCCACGGTCAGCAGATTGGGGATCGTCCACATGCGCGCGGTTAGAGCAGCGCCCGGGGGTAGGGGCAAGCGCGGGCTACTCCGCCGGGTCGACGAAGACCTGCGGCCAGCCCTTGCGGAAGTAGTCGATGGCCGACCAGACGGTGACGGCGGTGGCGAGCCAGAGGCACGCGAGACCCGCGATCACGAGTTCGTCCTGATAGGGCGGGTCGGCGGTCAGGAACAGATGCGGCGGGATCCCGCCGGTGCCGCGGGAGAGCACGATCTCGAGGGCCGGTAGGGCATGAACCAGGAGCAGCAGGAAGACCGCGATGAGCTGCAAGGCCGCCTTGGCGCGCGCGAGCGGGGTGATCGGCAGGTTGGCGGCCCCAAGATGTTCGCGCAGGCCCGACACCAGGATCTCCCGGATGACGATCACCAGGGCCGGCAGGGCGACCGCTACCGCCGGAACCTCCGCCAGCGCACCGGTACCGGCGCCGCGGTAGGAGGCCGACATGCCGATGACCACGGCGAGCGTCGTGATGACCATGACGCGGTCGCCGGTGCGCTCCACCAGCACGCAATAGGCCGGGCGCGCGGCGTTGCGGCGGAGGAAGGCGAGATCGAAGAGATCGATGAGCGAGACGATGCTGAAGAGCGCCAGCGCGAGCAGCGTCCAACCGCTGCCTGCTGGCGCGGTGGCGGCTAGCGCGACGACGGGGGCGGCAGCGATACGCGCAAGCGCGAGGAACATGGTCGTGGTCCACATGGACCCGGTTAGAGCAGCGGGGGGCACCCGGGACAAGCGTGGATCGTCAGACCGGTGGGTTGCATCCTCGATCCCCTCCACGGTGGGCGCGCGGTGGGCTCAGCTCAGCGGGCGCCGTGGAAGAAGGCGTAGATGCTCTCGGCCATGGCGTCGGAGATGCCTTCGACGGCCTTGAGATCGGCGAGGCCGGCGCGCGACACCGCCTTGGCCGAGCCGAAACGGGCCAGGAGCGCGCGTTTGCGCGCGGGGCCGATCCCCGGTACCTCGTCCAGCGCCGTCGCCGTCTGCGCCTTGGCGCGTTTTTGGCGGTGGGCGCCGATGGCGAAACGGTGCGCCTCGTCGCGCAGGCGCTGCACGAAATAGAGCGCGGGCGAGCGGAAGGGCAGCGCGAATACCCGCTTATCGGGGGTGTGGAACAGCTCCTTGCCCGCGTCGCGCTCGGTGCCCTTGGCCACGCCATAGAGCGCGAGGTCACGCACACCGATCTCCTCCAGCACCGCGGCGGCGGCACTCACCTGGCCCGCGCCGCCGTCGATCAGCACCAGGTCGGGCCAGGCGCCGGTCTCCCGGTCAGGATCCTCCTTGACCAGGCGGCTGAAGCGGCGGGTCAGCACCTCACGCATCATGCCGAAGTCGTCGCCGGCAGTGGTCTCGATCGAGATGTTGAACTTGCGGTACTGGTTCTTCATCAACCCCTCGGGGCCCGCGACGATCATGCCGCCGACGGCATTGGTGCCCATGATGTGGGAGTTGTCGTAGACCTCCACCCGGCCCGGCGGCTCAGGCATGCCCAGGGCGTCGGCCAGCGCGCTCAAGTTCTTGGCCTGGCTCGCACTCTCGGCCATCCTTCGGGCGAGCGCTTCCTTGGCATTCTGGGCGGCATGGTCGACCAGATCGCGCTTTTCACCCCGCTGCGGCACGGCGACGACGACGCGGCGCCCCCGCAGGCTGGCCATCGCGGCTGCCAGCATCTCGGGCTCGTCCGGCGCATGGCTCAGCAGGATCATCCGCGGCGGCGGCCGGTCGGGCGAGTAGAACTGCGCGACGAAGCCGCCGATCAGCTCGCTGTCCTCCATCTCCGCCTGGGCGCGGGGGAAATAGGCGTGGTTGCCCCAGTTCTGATGACTGCGGAAGAAGAAGACCTGAACACAGGCCTGTCCGCCTTCGCGGTGGAGGGCGAAGACATCCGCCTCCGCCGTGCGCTGGGGGTTGATCGACTGGGCGCCGCGCACGTGGGCCATCGCGCGCAGCCGGTCGCGGTAGATCGCGGCACGCTCGAACTCGAAGGCGGCCGAGGCCTCGGCCATCCTTGTCGCCAGATCCTCCTGTACGCGGGTGGAGCGGCCCTGCAGGAAGCGCACGGCATCCTCGACCAGGGCGGCGTAATCCTCCTGGCTGATCTCACCGGTGCAGGGGGCGGAGCAGCGCTTGATCTGGTGCAGCAGACAGGGGCGCGTCCGGCTCTCGAACACGCTGTCCGAACAGGTGCGCAGCAGGAAGGCCTTCTCCATCTGATTGATCGTCCGGTTCACCGCGCCGGCGGAGGCGAAGGGGCCGAAGAACTGCCCCTTCTCCCGCTGCGCGCCGCGGTGCTTGCGCAAGAGCGGATAGTCGCCGTCCTCGATCAGGATATGGGGGAAGCTCTTGTCGTCGCGCAGCAGCACGTTGTAGCGGGGCTTCAGCTGCTTGATGAGATTGCTCTCCAGCAGCAACGCCTCGGTCTCGGTCTCGGTGGTGATGAACTCCATCGAGGCGGTCTCGAGGATCATCCGGGTGATGCGGCTGTTGTGCGCGCCGGCATTCGCGTAGCTGGCGACGCGCTTTTTGAGCGAGCGCGCCTTACCCACGTAGAGCACGTCCGAGGCGGCGCCGAGCATCCGGTATACGCCCGGCCGGTCGTCGAGGCGCTTGAGATAGCGGCGGATGACGGACGGGCCGGTTCCCGCGGGGGCGGGCGCCTGGTCGAGATCTGTGGGCGCGTCACTCGCCATCGTTATCAGGGCTCTCTGTGGACAAGTCTGTGGGTCATACAGTGGATGGGCGGTCGATTATGTCGCACCCCGGCCATGGCCATGAATATCGGTTCCTTCGGATCCCTCTAAACTATGGCGTGAACAGGATAATTCACGCCTGTGAGAGCTAGCCACACGGCCGGACACCCGTGCGTCGTCGTCAAAACCGCCCTCGATAACAGTGGACAATATCAAATTGCACACCGTTATTCCCCGCTCTGAATGACGTCAGGCGTTTGCCAGGCAAGGTGCTGACCGCCGTCGACAGCAATCATCTGACCCGTCAACGCCTTGCAGGCGACGATGAAATCCAGTGCATCGCAGATGTCTTCCGCGTCCGCCCCACGGCCGAGGGGGCAGGCCGCGCGCTGAGCCGCAAAATGCGCCTCGCTCTGCCGTGTACCGCGCAGCGTCGGGCCCGGGCCGATCGCGTTGACCCGCACGGCCGGCGCAAGCGACTGGGCCGCCGTACGGGTGAACGTCAGCATCGCAGCCTTCGCCAAGGTGTAGGACGCGAAGAAGGGCGTGGGTTTCCAAACCCGCTGGTCCAGCATGTTCACGATGCCCGCCTGGGCGACGGGCTCACCGCCCGCGTCGATCAGCGGTCCGGGGGCCTGCCCGGCAAAGACCTGGGACAGGATCACCGGCGCCTGAAGGTTCGAGCCCACGGCGCGATCCCAGCTCTCCTCGGTCATCGTCTGCAGCGTCTCAGGCTCGAAGATCGAGGCATTGTTGATCAGCAGCGTGAGGGCCCCGCCCAGCCCCTCCACCGCCCGCGGCACCAGGGCCCGGGCGGCCGCGGGATCCAGAAGATCGGCCTGCAGGGTCACCGCGGTGGCGCCGCTGGCGCGGGCATGCTCCGCGGTCTCGGCTGCAGGTCCGGCGGAGCTGGCATAGTGCAGGGCGACATCCCAGCCGCGCGCCGCCAGATGCAGCGCCATCGCCCGCCCGAGGCGGATGCCGGCCCCGGTAATCAAGGCGCGCCGCCGGGGCGCGCCATCGTCCGTCGTCATCTGTGTAGGCCCTTCGTCACGCAGGCGCCGCGCCTCGGCATCGTGACCCGACCCTCCCGCAGGAGCACCGTGCCGTCAGCCCAGGGCAATCACCACGAAGGCGATATAGAACGCCACAAAGGCCGCGCCCGTCCAACGGCAGAGCATCTTCGACAGGAGCACATAGGGCACCAGCATCGCGGTGGCCGCGAGCATGATCCAGATATCGAGCTCGACCATCACGGCGGGCACCTGCAGCGGTGCGAAGAGGGCGGCCGCGCCGATCACCGCCGTGATGTTGAACATGTTGGAGCCGACGACATTCCCGATCGCGACGTCGGTCTGGTTGCGCAGCGCCGCCATCACGGTCGTCGCCAGTTCAGGCAGCGACGTGCCGATCGCCACGAGCGTGAGGCCGATCGCAGCCTCCGACACGCCAGCGGCGCGGGCGATGCCCTGGGCGCCGTCGATCAGCAGACTGGCGCCTGAGGGCAGGCCAATGATGCCGACGACCAGGAACAACGCCACCTTCCACCAAGCCATGTCGGGATCTGCATCCTCCAGATCCGCGAGATCGTCGTCCATCGTGCCGCCGACCGCGGCAGCGCCGACCGTGCCGCCACCCGCCGCGGCGATCTGCGCCACACGGGCGCGATGGCGCAAGCTCTCGCGCAGGCTGTCCGCGATCATGATGGCGACGACGACCAAGAGCGCCAGCCCGCCCATGGCGCCAATCGTCCCGCTCAGCAGCAAGCCCGTGAAGAGCACCGTGCCGATGAGCATAAAATAGAGCGAGCGCCGTGCCTCCGGCGCGCAACCGGCCAAGGGCGCGATCAGGGCCGGCACGCCGAGCACCAGCCAGACGTTGGCGATGTTCGAGCCGATGACATTGCCGAGCGCGATGCCGGGTGCGTCGCTCAAGGCCGCCTCAATGGAGATCAGCAGTTCGGGCGCCGAGGTGCCGAAAGCAACAACAGTCGCACTGATGACAAGCGCAGGCACGGCGAGCTTGAGCGCAAGCGCCACGGCGCCCCGCACGAGCAGATCGCCCGCTGCGACCAGCAGGGTCAGACCCGCCAGCGTCATCAGAATGTCGACTACCATGTAGCTTTGATCCCTATGTAGGTCGTGCCCATGTAGGTGCGCAGGGTAGGAGACGCGAGGGGCGATACATCAATTTCCCCCGACGGACCGATCACACCGGCATGTTTCGCCTGCCGTGACATAACTGCCGCAGCGCGGGCAGAGCACCAGATCCTCCACCGGGCCCTGCCGCCCACGCGTCCAGCGCGGCATGCGCCGGCGTAACGATCGACGGGTCTCCCGCTCCTGCGCCGCGCGTCCGGTGAAGCGCCCCAGCAGGAACACCACCGCGATCACGAGCACAGTCAACGCTATCTTGCTTAACACGGTGCTGCGCGCTCCTTACCCACTCGCTCATAAAGGAGCGCGCGGCTCGGCTTCAACCGGGCCTTTCGCGCTGTGGCGGTCGCACGCCGCCCACCGGATCGTCGTGCGTGCAATGCAGCATCAGCGGGCTTTGTGGTCTTAATTGTTTTGACGGCACTTTCCCCTATGTTGTCAGGTGAGACGCAGTTCCTTTTCTGGGGTGCCACGTATGAAAGTAATGGACCCAGAGGACATCCTCGCCACCCAACTTGCGGCGCTGAAGGCCGAACACCGCGCTTTGGATGACGAGATCCTGGCCGCCGCCGCCGATCCGCTCTGCGATCAGATCGCCCTGCGGCAGCGGAAAAAGCGCAAACTGGCCCTGAAGGACGCCATCGCGCGGATCGAGGATCAGCTCTACCCCGACATCATCGCCTGAGCCGCCGCCACCGGGCCTTGCCTTGCAACGGTCTGCGCCGCAGAACCGGGATATGACAAACACCGATCCCTCCGTTCAATCCCAGGCGACAGCAGCGGAAGACCAGGCCGGCGGCATGGTGCGGGTGGGTGTCGTGATGGGCAGCCAATCGGACTGGCCCACCATGCGCGCCGGCGTCCGCATCCTCGAAGCCCTGTCGATCCCGCATGAGGCCCGCATCGTCTCGGCCCACCGGACCCCCGACCGGATGTTCGCCTATGCGGAGACGGCGGCGGAGCGCGGCCTTGCCGCAATCATCGCGGGCGCAGGCGGGGCGGCGCATCTGCCGGGCATGATCGCCGCTAAGACGCGCGTGCCGGTGCTGGGCGTGCCGGTCCAAAGCCGAGCGCTCTCCGGCCTCGACAGCCTGCTCTCCATCGTCCAGATGCCAAAGGGCGTGCCGGTCGCCACCTTCGCGATCGGGGAGGCCGGGGCCGCCAACGCCGCCCTCTTCGCAGCCGCCCTGCTCGCGGTCGAGGATGCTGCCGTCGCAGCCCGGCTCGATGCCTGGCGGGCCACGGCGACCGCGGCGGTGGCGGACGAGCCGGCGGACAAGGACCACCCGTGAGCGAAACCCCCGCGCCGCTGCCCCCAGGCTCCACGATCGGGATCCTGGGCGGCGGGCAGCTTGGCCGCATGCTCGCCATAGCCGCGGCGCGGCTCGGCCTGCGCGCACATGTCTACGACCCGGCCGCGGCGCCGCCGGCCGCCGAGGTTGCCGCCGCCCATACGGCCGCGGCCTTCGACGATCCAGCCGCCCTGGCGGCCTTTGCCGAGGCGGTGGATGTGGTGACCTTCGAGTTCGAGAACGTGCCCGCCGAGACTGCCGCCGTCTTGGCGGCGCGCTGCCCCGTTCGCCCGGGCGCGCAGGCCTTCGAGATCGCGCAGGACCGGGCCCGCGAGAAGGCGTTCCTGGAGAGGATCGGCATTCCCGTCGCCCCTTGGGCCCCCGTCACGGCGCCGGCGGAGGCCGAGGCCGAGGCCGCGAGCGCCGTCACCGGCATGCCCGCGATCCTGAAGACCGCGCGCCTGGGCTATGACGGCAAGGGGCAGGTGCGTCTGGCGCCGGGAGACGCGGTCGCGGATGCCTTCGCGACGCTCGGTGGCGTCCCTTGCGTGCTGGAGGCGATGATCCCCTTCACCGCCGAGCTGTCCGTGGTCATCGCCCGCGGGGCCGATGGCGCCGTCGCCGCCTTCGATCCCGGTCGGAACGAGCATGCGGAGGGGATCCTTCGGCGCACGACGGTGCCTGCCGGGCTGCCGGCGCGGGTTCTGCAGGACGCGGTGCTGGCTGCGGGCAAGATCGTCACGAGCCTGGACTACGTCGGGGTCATGGGCGTCGAGTTCTTCCTCGCACCCGGTGGCCGGCTGCTGGCCAACGAGATCGCGCCGAGGGTCCACAACACCGGCCATTGGACAATGGAGGCCTGTGCCACCGACCAGTTCAGCCAACAGATCCGCGCTGTCGCCGGCTGGCCGCTGGGCGATGCCAGGCGCCACGCGGATGCGGTGATGGAGAACCTGATCGGCGCGGAGGCAGCAGACTGGGCCCGGCTTGCGGCCGAGCCCGGGGCAGCGCTGCATCTCTACGGCAAGAACGAGATCCGCCCCGGCCGAAAAATGGGCCATGTCACCCGGCTGACACCCCGCACGTAGGGTGCGTGCTCCGCACGCACCGCGCCCTCAAGGGCGCGTGGCGAGCACGCATCGCGCGCGCCAAAGGTGCGTGGCGAGCACGCACCCTACGTCTCGGACGGGGCCGGCTCCGGCGCGGGATCGGCCGCCGGCCGCTGACCGCGGGCATGGGGCGGGCGCACGATGGACAGGGCCGCGCCGAGGGGCGCCAGGGCCGCCCGCGCCAGGGGATTGGCGTTCACCTGCGCCTTCAGCTTCTCGACCTGCATCACGTTCTCGATGCGCCGGTCGAGGAAGGCCCAGGTCGCCGCGTTCTCCTCGCTCTCGTCGCCCAACCAGTAGAGCACGGTGGAGGAGTAGACCCCCGAGAGGATCGCGCGCTTGGTGTACCAGTTGTAGTCGTCCGAGGTATCGCCGCAGGCCGACCAGATGACATCCGCCGTGCTCCAGACCGCCTGCGCGCTATCCGTGGCATAGACCGGCAGCGCGAGCAGCGTCGCCCCCCGGCGAACGGCATCGCGATCCTCCGCCACCAGTTCGATCCGCCGGCGCACGCAATGGGCCACGCGCTCACGGATCTTCATGGCCGACAGGTCAGTCTCGGCAAGCTCCGCCGCCAGCCGATCGTCGGCACGGCGGTGAAACGAGAGCGCCATATCGACCCCGCCACGGGGAAAGGCGAGCTCCGCCTCAGAGATCTCGATCCCCGCATCCTCCGCCGCGCGGGTCAGGGTTTCCGCCGACCAGCCGTCGAACACGACGTGGGGCAAGGCCGCGTCCAACAGGCTGTCTCGGATCTCGCCCATCGGATCTTGGCTCTGCTCGTCGGTCATCGCTCTGCCCTTCGTTGCCATCTGTACCCGGACCCCATTCCCGGCCCGCCCATCAGTAGACATGGCGCGCGGCCTCGGTATATACAGCGCGCTCGTTTAAACATGCAGCGACGGAAAGGTGGTGACCTAGGTGCAGGTACTGGTTCGCGACAACAATGTCGATCAGGCGCTCCGTGCGCTCAAGAAGAAGATGCAGCGCGAAGGCGTGTTCCGCGAGATGAAGCTCCGGCAGCATTACGAAAAGCCGTCGGAGAAGAAGGCGCGGGAGCGGGCGGAAGCGATCCGCCGTGCGCGCAAGCTGGCGCGGAAGAAAGCGCAGCGCGAAGGTCTTCTCTGAGCCAAACGGGCGCCCGGCACTGCGGCCGGGATGCAACCCTGGAACCGAAACCCCTGCATGGTCTCCATGCGGGGGTTTTCTTTTGTCCGCTCCAATGGCCTGCTTCTACTTGAGGTAACGCTGGCAAAGCATTGAAAAACAATGCGGCTGGCCTGAGCAGGAAGAACGGATGACACCCAAGGTCACCCTTGGCCGGGCGCGGCTGCCGCACGGCCTGCGCGTCTATGCGATCGGCGATGTCCATGGCGAGGCCGATGCGCTGGCGACAATCCTGGACGATATCCAGGCCGATCTCCGCCGCCGCCCGGTTTGCGACTGGCGCGTCGTGTTGACCGGCGACTACATCGACCGTGGGCCGGACAGCCGCTCGGTCCTGCGCATGCTCGCGGGGCTGGGCCCACAGGACCGGACCTACTGCCTGCGCGGCAACCACGAGCAGTGCCTGTTGGATGTCATCGCCGACCCGGAGGCCGCCTGTCTCTACCCCTGGCTGCTGGACGGTGGGCTGGCGACACTGGGAAGTTACGGCATCGACGCCACGCTGGCCGAGATCGACGACGCCATGGCCCGTGCCGTGCTGCGCATCATGCTGATCGAGGCGCTCAGCCCCGCGGAGGCCGGGTTCCTCAGCGCCCTGCCCCATGGCGTGCGCTTCGGCGATTACTTCTTTGCCCATGCGGGCATCCGCCCGGGCGTCGCGCTGGAGGCGCAGCGCCCCCGTGACCTGATGTTCATTCGCGAGCCCTTTCTGGACGCCATGCACCCCCATCCCGCCGTGGTCGTCCACGGCCATGGCACAGCGACGGGTATTGCCGGCTGGGGCAACCGCATCGCGCTCGGTAGCCTCGACAAGGCCGATCCGGCGGCACTGGTGCTGGAGGGCACGACGGCCATGACGCTCCGTGCAGGCGATCTGGACGGCCTGGCACCCGATCCGGCGGCCATTCCGGCTGCGATCGCCGAGGCGGCCTGACGCAGGGCAAGCGGGCTGCCATCGGCCGCCGCACGCGCTAGGCCTGTAGGCGATGGATGTCGAGCGCCGAACGATCAGCCTGCCCGATGCCCGCCCGCCGGCGGGTCTTCGCCTCTATGCCATCGGCGATGTCCATGGACAGCGCGATGCGATGTTCGAGATACGCCGTCGGATCGACGCGGATCTTGAGGACCGCGCCCCGGCGGATTGGCGCGAGATCTGGCTGGGCGATTTCGTGGATCGCGGCGACGACAGCTGCGGCGTGATCGAGGCGCTCACGACCTGGCCCCAGGCCGCGCGGCGGATCTGTCTGCGCGGCAATCACGACGACTATATGTACAGCTTCCTCGAGACAGGCGATCCCGTGACGTTGCAGCATTGGCTGGCCAATGGCGGCCTGATGGCCTTTGCGTCCTATGGGATCGACGCGACGCCTGCGCTCTATCGCGGTGACCGTGAGCTGGCCTCCTCGCTGCGGCTCGATCTCGAAAAGGCGATGCCGGCGCATCACCGCGGGTTTCTGGAACGGTTGCCGCTGCAGGTGCGCTTCGGCGATTTCGGCTTTGCGCATGCGGGGCTGCGACCCGGCGTTGCCTGGGACGCGCAGACGCCGCGCGACCTGATGTGGATCCGCGACGCCTTCCTCGACCATCCGGGCCCGCACGAGGTTGTCGTGGTCCACGGACATACGCCCACGCGCGGGGTCGAGGTTCGCCCTGCCCGGATCTGCGTCGACACCGGGTGCGGCAAGGGCGGTGACCTGAGCGCCATCGTGATCGAAGACGACAGCATCGCGCTGCTGGAGGAGGGCGGACGACGCCCGCTGTCGCTGCCGCGCTAGAGCCCGTGCTGCTCCAGAAAGGCGAGAACCGCCTCCACCGCGCCATGGCGTTGGAAATCGCCATGACCGGCGTCGGGCAGGCGCAGAAGGCGCTTTGGCTCGGGCGCCGCGTCATAGAGCGCGGTGGCCTGACCCGCCTGGATGATGTTGTCGCGTCCGGCCTCCACCACCAGGATCGGCGCTGAGACGGCGCCGACGCGCGCAGTGCTCTCCCAGGTCTCATCCCATTGGAGCAGGCAGGCGGGCAGCCAGCGGTAGTGGTGCTGCGCCACCTCGCAGACCCGGGCGAAGGGCACCGTCAGGATCAGCGCCGCGGCCGGCCGTTCTGCCGCCACCGCGACGGCGACGGCGGCGCCCAGGCTGACCCCTTGGATCACCGGCGGCCGGTCGGTGCCGAGCAGTCGCGGCAGGGCGTCGTACACCGTCAGCGCATCGGCAACGAAGCGCTCCTCGCTCGGTTCACCCGGGGCGCCGCCCGCCCCGCGATAGTTGAGCAGGACCGCGCCATAGCCGCGGATCACATAGGGCGTCACGGTTCTGGCTGCGGCGGGCGTGTAGCCCGCGTTGCCGGTGAAGTGCAGGATCACCGGCCTGTCCCCCACGGGCGGCGCCACCCAGACCGACAGCGGCGTGCCATCGGGGGCGGTGAGCGTTTCAACGCGCCCACGGGTCAGACCGTCGATCACGGTGGCGTCGAAGGCCTGGCTCAGCGGGTAGATCAGCGCCCGGCGTTCCATGATCACCGTGCCCGCGGCCACGAGCCAGAGGAAGGCACCGAGCAGCACCGCCCGAGACAGCACGCGGCCCATCCACCGGACGTTAACCATGGCTTTTCACCTTCTCCTCACCATGCCCCCCGCGCCGACCCATCGGCGCGAAAGGAGGTGATGGACCTGGATCAAAAGCAATACCGTCTGGCGATGGTGGCAATCGGCGTTGCCGGCTTGCTGCTAACCGCCGCGAAGCTCTTCCTTGGCTAGCCTGGGACGAGCAGGGCCCGGGAGCCGACACTCCCGAGCCCACCAGTGATGAATCTGCATCAATACCGTCTCCGGCACTATGCACCCGATCCCCTAACGGATCAAGAACGTCAGGCGATCTGGGGCAACAGCGCGTCCATCGAAGCCTTGGCATCCCCGTAGAACATCCGGCTGTTCTCCTTAAAGAACAGCGGGTTCTCGATGCCGGAGTAGCCGGTGCCACGGCCGCGCTTGCAGATGAAGACCTGGCGTGACTTCCAGACCTCAAGCACTGGCATACCGGCGATGGGGGAGCCCGGGTCGTCCTGGGCGGCCGGGTTCACGATGTCGTTCGCACCGATGATGATCGCGACGTCGTTCTGGGGGAAATCGTCGTTGATCTCCTCCATCTCGAGCACGATGTCGTAGGGCACCTTCGCCTCGGCCAGCAGCACGTTCATGTGCCCCGGCAGGCGCCCGGCGACCGGGTGGATAGCGAAGCGCACCGTCTTGCCCTTGTCGCGCAGCTTGCGCGTCAGCTCCGACACCGACTGCTGGGCTTGCGCCACCGCCATGCCGTAGCCTGGCACGATGATCACGCTGTCCGCGTCGTTTAGCGCCGAGGCGACGCCGTCGGCGTCGATGGCGATCATCTCACCGTCGATGGCCTGCGCCTCGCTCTGTTCACCGCCCCAGCCACCCAGGATGACCGACACGAAGGACCGGTTCATGCCGCGGCACATGATGTAGGACAGGATCGCACCAGAGGCGCCGACCAGCGCGCCAGTGACGATCAGCAGGTCGTTGCCCAGCGTGAAGCCAATCGCCGCCGCGGCCCAGCCCGAGTAGGAGTTGAGCATCGATACGACGACGGGCATGTCCGCCCCGCCGATGGCCATGATCAGGTGCCAGCCGATGGCGCCCGCGATGATCGCCACCAGGATCATCGTCCAGACCCCCGCCCCCTGAAGGTAGAGGTACCCGAGGACGAAGCAGAGGATGAAGGCGCCGAGGTTGATCTGATGCCGGAAGGGCAGCGTCAGTGCCGCGGACGAGATCTTCCCCGCCAGCTTGCCGTAGGCGACGATCGAGCCCGTGAAGGTGATCGCGCCGATCAGAATGCCGAGGAAGAGCTCGACCTTCAGGATGCTCAGCTCCACCGAGGTCTTCTTGGCCACCGTCGCCGCGAAACCGGTGAGTTCGTCCACCGTGCCAGCCTCTATCGCAGCCAGGGCGCGGCTCATCTCCACGTCGGCGTTAAAGCCGATGAAGACCGCTGCCAGGCCGACGAGCGAGTGGAAGCCCGCCACCAGCTCCGGCATCTGGGTCATCTGCACCTTGTTGGCGACATAGGCACCGCCGGCGCCGCCGATGATCACCATCAGCAGGATGAGGCCCATCCCCTCCACGCCAGGGGCGCCGATGGTCGCGACCACAGCAAGGGCCATGCCGATGATGCCATACCAGATCGCCCGCTTCGCCTTCTCCTGGTTGGAGAGACCGCCGAGGGCGAGGATGAAGAGAATGGCCGCCACCACATAGGCGGCCGTCACAAGACCGATGCTCATCTATCCGTTCCCTCTCAGCTCTTCTGGAACATCGCCAGCATGCGGCGCGTCACGAGAAAGCCGCCGAAGATATTGACCGAGGCCATCAGCACCGACAGCGCCGACAACACCACGACGACCCCGCTCGACGATCCGATCTGCAAGAGCGCACCGACGATGATGATCGAGGAGATAGCGTTGGTGATGGCCATCAGCGGCGTGTGCAGCGAATGCGCCACGTTCCAGATCACGTGGTAGCCGACGATGCAGGCCAGCACGAAGACGATGAAGTGCTGCATGAAGCTGCCGGGCGCCACCGTCCCGATGGCGAGCAGCGTGAGGCCACCGCCGAGCAGCAGCCCGGTCGTGACGTTGTTCGACTTGCGCAGCTCCTCAGCCTCCCGGGCGGCCTTCTGTTCGGCCGTCTCCTCGGGCTCCTTCTTCTTCGGCTGCGCCGCGATCGCCTTCACCTTTGGCGGCGGCGGCGGGAAGGTGATCTCGCCGTCATGCGTCACCAGCGCGCCGCGGATGACGTCATCCTCCATGTTGACGAAGGGCGTGCCGTTCTTCTCCGGCGTCAGGTCATCCATCATGTGCCGGATGTTGGTCGAGTAGAGCGCGGAGGACTGGGTCGCCATACGGCTGGGGAAGTCGGTGTAGCCGATCACCACGACGCCGTTCTCGCTCACGATCCGCTCGTTCGGCACGGTCAGGTCGCAGTTGCCACCACGCTCGGCCGCCAGGTCGACGATGACCGAGCCGGGCTTCATGAGCTTGACCATATCCTCGGTCCACAGCTTGGGCGCCGGGCGGCCGGGGATGAGGGCCGTGGTGATGACGATGTCGATCTCGGGGGCAAGCTCGCGGAACTTTTCGAGCTGCTTCTCGCGGAACTCCGGGCTGGAGGGTTTGGCGTAGCCACCGGTCTCCGCGCCGTCGGTCTGCTCCTCCTCAAAGTCGAGATAGACGAACTCGGCGCCCATGCTCTCGATCTGTTCGGCGACCTCGGGCCGGACGTCGAAGGCGAGCGTGATGGCGCCCAGCGCCGTGGCCGTGCCGATGGCAGCCAGGCCCGCGACGCCGGCGCCGACAACCAGCACCTTGGCCGGCGGCACCTTGCCCGCGGCGGTGACCTGACCGGTGAAGAAGCGGCCAAAGTTGTTCCCCGCCTCGATGACGGCGCGGTAGCCGCCGATGTTGGCCATCGAGGAAAGCGCGTCCATCTTCTGCGCGCGGCTGATCCGCGGGACCATGTCCATGGCCAGGACGCTCAGCTTCTTCTCGTTCAGCTTGGCCAGCAGCTCCTCGTTCTGGGCGGGCCAGATGAAGCTGATCAGGATCTTGCCCTCCGGCGCGGCGGCGATCTCCTCCATCGAGGGGCCGCGCACCTTGGCGATGATGTCCGCCTCGCTCCACAGGGCGGCGGCGCCGTCGACCACGGTGACCCCAGCCGCGCGATAGGCATCGTCGGAGAAGGACGCCAGCGCCCCTGCCCCGCTCTCGACCAGGCAGTCATAGCCCAGTTTCTGCAGCCGTCCCGCGCTTTCGGGCGTCAGCGCGACGCGCGCCTCGCCCGGCTCGATCTCTTTGGGTGCGCCGATCTTCATGAAACCATCCTTCGTTCCTGCCCTTGCGGGGTGACGGTCGGCCCGGGTCAGGAAGGGGCGGCAAGGCCGCCGACACCCGGACGTTCTCTCCCAGATCGAAGCCTGCGGACTTTGGCGCCGCCTTGCTTCCGTTCTTTGTTAGGCGACGCATCGGCGCGCCGCCGATTGTTCACGTACCGACGATAGCGAGAAAAATCAGAACCAACACGCTGATGATCCCGACGACGGCTGCGACCTTTAGAAACCCGTTGAAGGTCTCCTCATGCTCTTCGAGGCTCACTTGAGGCGGGCTCTCATCGGCGTCTTCGGGGCGCTTTTCGGCCATGGTGCTGGGGTCCTTCTGGCGGGGCGGGCAGATCCTGCGGCGCTTCTAGCCAAGGCCGTCGGGATTGTCATGCCCCTGCTGAGGACTGGCAGGCGCTGGCGGCGGCTTGTTCCGCACTGTGCGCCGGGCCAGGTGGTCCCACAGCCAGCGCAGGACCCAACCGATCAACACCGCAAAGCACAGCGTGGCGGTCAGGGTGATCTCGAGCGCATAGGCATCCATCACTGGCTACCCCCTTCGGCCGCGGCATCGGAGAGATCCGACGGTGGGCTGGCCTGAAAGGCGATCCGCCTGTTGAGCGCGCGGCCCGCGTCACTATCGTTGGGCGCCACCGGTTCTTCCTCGCCATAGCCCCGTGCGATCAGCAGAGCCTGGGCCGGGGTGATCCCCCGTTCGGTCAGGGCGGCGACCACGGCCTCCGCCCGGGCGCGGCTGAGGCGCAGGTTCATCGTTGCGCGGCCCTGGTTGTCGGTATGGCCGCCGACTTCGATGCGCGCCCCGCTGCAGCGTGCCAGGATCCGCGCCATGGCATCCAGGCGCGGCCCGCTGTCGTCATCCAGCCGCGTGCTGCCCGGATCGAAGCTGATGGGGCGCGCCGTGACCGCCTCGTTCAGTGCCGAGGCACAGCGATCCTCGCTGAGCGGCAGGCGGGCCATGGCTCCCGGCAGATCCACCGTCACCTCGCTCGACAGCCGATAGCCGGGCGGCAAGGCCGCTGTGAGGGTGGAGAGGCCCTGTGCCGCGTCTTCCGCATGATCCACCTGCAGCGCGATGACGACGGCGCGGTCGATGACCGTCACGGTCCCACCCCTGTCGCCCGTCGCCAGGAGAGCCACCGCCGCCTTGGCCGCCGCATGGAACCCCGCAGCATCGACACCGCTGTCCTCGATCAAGCGCGGCGGAAGCGGCTGGAGCCCGGCGTAGTCGATGCGGTCGGTGCCGAGCGTGCTGGCGGCGAGGGCGGTCAGCACGCGACGCTCCGCGGTGCCGGCGATCCGACCGGCAAGGCCCAGCACCGGCCCCTCGCGCCGGGCCTGGAACCAAAGCCTGCCTTCGGCGACGTCCCGCCCGCCACCCTCCGCGACGCTGCCGGTGAGGGTGAAGCCCGCGGGCAGGGCCGCGGCGAGCCCAGCCATGGCCGCACGAAAGACCGCCTCCTCGGTGCCCGCTGGCGCCTCCAGCCGGGCGAAGCGGCCGGAAAGGGTGAAGCGGCCGGCCGGCAGCACATCCAGGGTTGCCAGCCCGGACAGCGCCCCGCGGGTCCAGTCGAGCGAGGGCCCGCCAGTGCCGATCTCGCAGGTCGCCTCGGCGATGCCCGAGGCCGCGAAGGCGGCCTCCAGCGTCTCGGCCTCGCTCTCGTCCCGGGCGGCGCAGGCGATGACCTCGAGCCCCGTCGCGTCGCGGGTGAGCACCAGGCGGAAGGGGTCGATGGGCCGACGCGGCACCCGCAGCGCGAGGGAGAGGGCGAGCCCGGGCCCAGCGATGCGCATCAGATCTGCCTCCAGCGCCCCACTGGCACCACGGCTTGGCAGGTTTCCAGCAACCTCCACATGGGCGGGCTCGATACGCACCGCGCTCTGCGTCATCGCCTCCAGCGCCCGGACCGCCACGGCAAGCTCGGCGCCGTGCATCGGCTGCACGCCGGCGTCGAGGCCCGACAGGTCATGGACCGGCACCGCCGGCAGGGCCCTGGCGATCAGGTCGAGCAGCTCTGCCCGCAGCGCAGAGCCCGCGAAGCTGCCGGTAATCGTGACACCCCCCGGTGCCCGCAAAAGATCGACCTGCATGGGCGCGGCGCGGGTCGGCGATGGCCGCGCCGGCGCCGTTTCGTCGATCACCCTGGCACGCGGCAGCGCGCGCGACAGGGTGCTGACCAGCAAGGCGGCCTCCCCCGCGTGAGGCTCCTGCCCCCTGACCGTGAGCACCAGGCCGTCCGTCTCGATATCGGCCCAGGGCGTCGGCGCCTGCGTCGCATCCGGCGCGCCCGCCGAGGTCGCAAGGGCCAGGGCCACAGTCTGTGCCGCCGCGGCCGCCCGGGCCTCGACCAGGGTCGCTAACCGCTCACCCGTGGCGCGCAGCCCGAAGCCGAGGGCTAAGGCCAGGGGCAGGAACACGACCACACGGCGCAGGGTGACAGAGAACATGGCTCGCATCGCGGCGGTGCTTTCGGCGGGGTTTCACGGCGGCTTGCCCGGTGGCTTAACCGTTGCACCGAGCGGCATAGCCCAGACCGCAGCGCTGTGGCAAAGATCCCGCGCAAGCCGCCGCCGCCGGCACCCGAGGGGCCGGCGAGAGAGGGAGACGACCATGACCGCGACGCCCCCGCGCCCGGAGCGCGCGCCGCGCATCGTCGCCCACCGCGGTGCCTCGGGCACGGCGCCGGAGAACACGCTGGCGGCGCTCCGCCGGGCCGCGGGTCTGGGCGCGGCCTGGGTCGAGGTCGACCTCTCGATCATCGGCGACGGCACCGTCATCCTGCACCACGACGACACCCTCGATCGCTGCACCGATCGCAGTGGACCGTTGAGCGCGATCACGGTGGCCGACCTGGATCGCATCGACGCCGGCGCCTGGTTCGACCCCGCCTTTCGCGGCGAGCCGCTTGCGACGCTGGCGGCTGCGCTCGACCTGATCGATGCTATCGGCCTGGCGGTGAACCTGGAGCTGAAGCCACACGGCGCCGACCCGAACCCGCTGGCGCAGGCCACCGCCGAGGCGCTGCGCCAGCGGCCCACGCGGGCGGGTCGCGTCACGATCTCGAGCTTCGACCATGGGGCGCTCAGCGCCCTGCGGGCACATGACGAGGCCACGCCGGTCGCCGCCTTGTATTACGCCCTGCGGGAGGACTGGCGCACGACCGTCACGGCGCTTAACGCAGAGGCCGTGCACTGCCGCCTCAAGGAGACCGGGCCGAGCGACATCGCCGCTGCCCATGCCGCGGGGATCGCCCTGCGCTGCTACACGGTCAACGAGACCGACGGCGCGGCGCTGGTGCTGCGGGAGGCGGGGCTCGACGCGGTCTTCACCGATTTCCCTGAGCGTTTCCTCAGCGACCCGGCCTGGGCGGCTTGGTCGATGCCGGACTCCCCGCCCTAGATCGAGCCGGCCAGTTGCATCCCCATCAGCGTCAAGATCGCGCCACTGATACTAACGCCCGCGGGAAAATGCTTCTTCTGCCCCAGCGAGACGAAGCCGTAGTCCTTGCCGCGCAGGAGTTTGCGCAGTGCAAAAAACATCCCGACCATCACCAGCGTCATTGCCGCCCAGATCACGAGCAAGAGGCCGAAATAGGCGCCGGGCACATAGGGCACGATGGCGATGATCAGCTTCAGGTCGCCCCCGCCCACATTGGCAGCGCCCGCCAGCACATAGACGCCGTAGGCGATGCCATAGGCGATCACCACATGCCCCAGGCGCCAGAGGAAGGTTTCGAGCGGCAGGCCATAGAGCCCGGCGGGGATGAAGATCGCCAGGATCAGCAGCACGCAGATGTTAGGGATCCGCATCGATTTCGCGTCGCTGTACATGATGTAAAGCAACACCGGCACCAGCCCCGCCATCGCCAGGGCGAGCGCCTCGTTCGACATGATCATGGCTCAGTCCTCAGCGGATGATGGCGCTGTCGAGCTGGGCGAGCTGAACGACGGCCTGCTGGTAGTGGCGCGGGTGCAGATCGACCGCGGCGGCGAACAACCCGCGCGCGGTGCGCGTGTCACCCTGGCGCAGCGCGATGACACCCAGGTTGTAGGAAATGATCGCCTGCTCCTCGCTGGTCAGCGGGACCACCGGCATCCGATAGTCGCCGCGCAGGCCCCGGCTCATCGCCAGATTGTTCTTCGCGCTGAACACGGTCGAGTCGTAGGAGACCGAGCGCTGGAAGACCTGTTCCGCCTCCTCCAGATCGCCGCGCGACATCAGGCTGACGCCCCAGTTGTTCAGGATCTTTGAGGGGTTGGCCGAGAGCTGCTCGGCCTGGGCGTAGTGCCGATCCGCCGCGTCCCAGTCGCCGTCGTGATCCGCAACGAGCGCATCCATCATATAGCGCCGAGGCGTATCGAGGCTGGGCGGCAGACGAGAGGACAAGGCCTTCGCATCCTCCCACCGGTCCAGCCGGACCGAGACATAGGCATAGTCGAGAATGTCGGTGGCTTGATCCTGCTCCAGCGCCAAGAGCTCCTGATAGAGCCGCGCGGCCTCGGGGTATCGCTTTGCTCGGACATAAGACTTCGCCAGGTTGCGGCGGAAATCTGCGCGTTCCGGCTCGCGGGCCAGGGCGCGTTCGAAGTAGGTGATCGCGCTCTTGGGGTCGCTCGAACTCAGCAGAAGCTGCGTCAGCTGGGCTTCGTCGATGACGTCGCCGGCGAGCGGGTCTTGTTTCTCGCTAATCGGCTCGGTCCCGCAGCCGGCCAGAAGCACCGCGCCAAGGAGCGCTGCCACACCACTCTTCCACATCGGTCGTCCCCCTGGATCGTCCTATGGTCCTGTCCCCTGGTCGGACACATTACCTTCGTTTGCGGTCGGCGTCTCCCCATCCTGTAGGGGGTCGCCAGTTTCTAGGCCCAAGACATCGAGTTCGGCGCTGACCTCTTGGGGGGCCACGGCGCGCACGACCTCGGGCGCGATCTCGATCTCGCCGACCGGGGTTAGGCGGTACTCGCTGCGGCCCGTGCGCACCGTGCGGAAGGCCACCGCGTCGCCTGCGCCCGGGTCGATGGGACGCCGGGCCACCAGAGCGGCTTCGACGTCGGCAAGCTGCGCCTCCACCAGGGAGTTACGTCCGCTGCCCACCAGGAATGCGGTGCGCAGGTGCTGACGCGCCCCCTCCAGATCGCCCCGGCGGCGCAGCAGCGTGCCAAGCGCCACGTTGATCTCGACACTGGTCTGATCGAGGACGAGGGCAGAGCGCAGATATCGCTCGGCGCGCGCAAGCTGCCCCTGGCCGGCCGCCGCCAGCCCCGCACCGGTCAGGGCAGGCTGCGTCGGCTCTTCGACAGAGAGGGCGCGGACGAAGGCCGCTTCGGCCGGCACGTGGCGCCCTTCGCGCAGGAACTGCTGGCCGACCTCGGTCCAGCTCTGGCCCGCTGGGCGACGCAGGGTGACCGGCGGCGTCAGGGTGGCAGGCCGGGCGGTGGCCACCAGCCCCTGACCATCGGCGCCGGCGATGGCGCCGTCATAGGCCTCTGCGACAGCGGCCGCGTCCGCCGCGGCCTGCGCCGCCGCCTCTGCCGCATCGGCGCTGCGCGTGCCGTCATCGGGACCACTGGTCGGGCGAAGCGGGGAAAGCGCGCCTGGCAGCGCTTCGGGCTCCGCCGAGGCCTCGTCCGCAACCGCAGGCTCATCCAGGCCCGCGGCGCGTCTAGCCTCCGCCACCGTCGGGGACAGGGGGCTCAGACCGGGGCCGTCATCGCCAAGCTGCATGCAACCGCCGCCCAGCAGAAAACAGGCAGGCACCAAGACGGCCTGTCGTGTCAGACGGCGTGCTGAAGGGACGGCCCAGGCCGTCATGTCATCCGCCCGCGAGCTGAGCGAAGGCGCGGAGGATCTGGATCAGCGAGGGGCCGACGAGGATCAGGATCAGCGGCGGCACGGTGAAGAACATCGTGCCCAGCGTCAGCTTGGTCGGCAGAGTATTCGCCTTCTCCTCCGCGCGCATGAGGCGCTTGTCGCGCATCTCGGCGGCGTAGACGCGCAGCGCCTGGCTGATCGAGGTACCGAAGGCGGTCGACTGGATCATCACCGTCACGAAGGAGGAGATGTCGTTCACATTGCACCGCTCGGCGAAGTCGCGCAGCACGGTGATGCGGTCCTTGCCGACGCGAAACTCCTGACTGACGATCCCAAGTTCGTAGGCCAGGGGACCGGCCGCCGCCTCCATCTCCTTGCCGACCCGGCTCATGGCCTGGTCGAGCGATTGGCCGCCCTCGATGCAGACCAGCATCATGTCCATGGCATCGGGAAAGGCCTTCTGGATCTCGTCGCGGCGGGTCTGGATCGAGCGCTGGACCCAGTACACAGGGCCAAGAAAACCCAGCAGACCGAAGACCGCCGTCAGCACGACACCAAGGCCGATGTTCGGCTCGGCAGGCAAGATCAGCGTAATCAGCGCCCCCACCGCCGTGAGGCCGATGCAAAGCCCGAAGCGCGCCGTGTAGTAGCTGCGCACGGCGCCGGCACCATTGAAGCCGGCCTGACGCAGCATTTTCCGCGTCTCGGACATCTGCTCCTTGTCGGAGGGCTGCAGATAGTCCGCCAGGCCACCGGTCTGAGCGGTATCGGTATCGCGCAGCTTGACCAGCTCGCCCTTGAGCCGTTCCTCGCGGAAGTTGAAGCGGTCCAGCGGGTCCTTCTTGCCGCGCATCACCAGCGGGATCGCGACAAGCACAAGCATGATCGAGACGGCGGCGATGGCGTAGAACGGCCCCGCCTCCCCGTACTGCTCGATCAGCGCTTCTGCGATCCGGTCAAAGAAGCCGGCGATGAAATCCATGACCTCACACCTTGATGTTCACCAGCATGCGCATGAAGAAGATGTTCAGCACAAGCAGCACAAAGGTGACGATGGCGCCCGGGATGAAGAGCGGGTGGTCATCGACCGCGTCATAGTAGTCGGGTTTCACGAGCTGAACGAGCAACAGCGCGATGATCGGGAAGACCGAAAGGAACCAGCCCGACCAGCGCGCCTCCGCCGTGATCGCCTTGACCTTTCGGAACAGCTTGAAGCGCGCGCGGATCACGCGGCTGAGGCCGTCGAGCACCTCGGCGAGGTTACCGCCCGACTGGCTCTGGATGTTGATGGCGATGGTGAAGAAGCGCAGATCCGGCAGCGGCACGCGCGTCGCCAGGCGATCCAGTGCATCGTTCAGGTTCATACCATAGGTCGCCTCGTCGGCGATCAGGCCGAACTCCGACCCCAGCGGATCGGGCATCTCACGCGCGACGATCGCGATGGCGGCCGTGATCGGGTGGCCGACGCGCAGCGACCGAACCATCAGATCGATGGCATCGGGGAACTGCTCCTCCAGCATCGCTATGCGCGCCTTGGCCTTGTTCGACAGCCAGATGTAGAGCGCGCCGTAGCCGCAGACGATCGCAACCAGGATCCGGACAGGCAGCGACGCGCTGGTGAAGAACGTCAGGCCGACGAAGGCGATGACCGTCAGCACGGCGATCGACAGGAAGAGCGATCCCGGCGTCATCTTGATGTTGGCGTGACGCGCCTTCTCCGACAGGACGCCGACGACCGGCAGCTTGTAGTCGCGCTTGTCGCCCTCCCGCTCCTGGCGAAGGATCGACAGCACCTCCTCGGTGTCCTTGCCTTCCTGCAGCAGGGAGAGGCGCCGGTTCACCCGCTTCTCGCGCTTCAGCGTCTTGCCGTAGACGACGAGGTACACACCCTCCACGATCAGGAAGACCCCGACGAAGATCAGTGCGTAGATCAGCGGCTGAAACAGCATGTCCTACCTCTTCTCAGATGTCCGGCTTGAACAAGCTCTGGGGCAACTCGTAACCCCATTGCCGGAACCGGTCAGCATAACGCGAGCGGATCCCGGTGGCGGTATACTTGCCGCGGATCGCGCCCTCGCTGTCTGTACCAAAACGCTCAAACTTGAAGATCTCCTGCATGGTGACGACTTCGCCCTCCATACCGACGATCTCCGAGATCGACATCATGCGACGTTTACCATCAGAATTTCGGCTCACCTGCACGATCAGGTGAACGGCGCCGGCGATGTTGGTGCGCACTGCCTTCAGCGGCAGCTCGATGCCGGACATGCCGATCATGTTCTCCAGGCGCGAGAGCGAGTCGCGCGGGCTGTTGGCGTGGATCGTGGTCATCGACCCATCATGGCCGGTGTTCATGGCCTGGAGCATGTCGATGACTTCCTCGCCACGACACTCACCCACGATGATGCGGTCGGGCCGCATCCGCAGTGCGTTCTTTAGAAGATCGCGGATCGTGACGGCGCCCGTGCCCTCGATGTTCGCCGGGCGGCTCTCCATCCGGCCCACGTGCTCCTGCTGAAGCTGAAGCTCGGCGGTGTCCTCGATGGTCACGATGCGCTCATCATGGCCGATGAAACTGGACAGCGCGTTCAGCGTGGTCGTCTTACCCGAGCCGGTGCCGCCGGAGACGATGATGTTGAGGCGGCAGCGCACGCAGGCGTGCATGAACAGCGCCATTTCCTCGGAGAAGGCGCCAAAGCCGATCAGCTTGTCGACCGTGAAGGGCTTCTTGGAGAACTTACGGATCGAGAGCAGCGGGCCATCAACGGCACAGGGCGGCACCAGGGCGTTCACGCGGCTGCCGTCGGCCAGGCGGGCGTCCACCCAGGGGTTGCTCTCATCGATCCGTCGGCCGACCGCGGAGACGATCTTGGTGATGATCCGCTGGAGGTGCTGGTTGTCCTTGAACTGCACATTGGTGCGGGCGAGCTTGCCGTTGCGCTCGACGTAACAGTGCTCAAAGCCGTTCACCAGAATGTCGGTGATGGACGGGTCGGCAAGCAGCGGCTCAAGCGGGCCGAGGCCCATGACCTCGTCGACCAGATCCCGCACCAGCGCGTCGAACTCCGGGCGCGAGAGCACCAGTTCGCCGTCGGAGAGCTCCTCGCGAACGATTTCGCTGATCTCGTGGCGCAGCTCGCTCTCGGACACCTTGTCCAGGGCCGATAGGTTCAGCGTGTCGAGCAGCTTGCCGTGCATGTCGACGCGCAGATTGATGAGCCGGCGCCGGCGCTTGGTCTCCGTCTCGCTGCTCGCCATACGCTCGCTCGGCGCGACGCCCATGCTCTTGAGGCGCTCCTTGGTCGTCTGGGGCGGTGTGGTGGCGTCCGGGCGATCGGCGGGACGCTGTCGGGCTTCGGCTTCCGCCACGACGGGTTCTGGCGCCTCTTCGGGTTCGGTGCGCATGCGGCGGAACATCGGCAGTTTCCTCTATCCCTTCGCGGCGGTCACGAAGACTGCTGCTTGTCGTCCGCCTCGGCGGCCAGTTGTTGCAGTAAGCGCTGAGAGAGCTTGACGATCTCCTTGCGCAACGGGTTCGACTTCGCAACTTCAGCAAGCGGAGCGCCTTCATCACAGGCTGCGGCCACAGCTTTTCCACCATCCGGCATCATATGCTGAAATTCGATGGCGAGGCTCTCAGCCAGTCGCTTCGCACGCGTCTTGCCACTCAGGTCCGTCAACCCCGGCGCCCGGTTAAGCACGCAGATAAGCGTTGAAAGATCCAAATCTTCCGACTTCAGGGTTCGCGTAAAGCGGAACATGTTTTGCGCAGAGCGCATATCGATTTCCATGGCACACACAAACGCGTTCGAAGCCGAATACACCGTCTCAGACCAGTTCATTAAAGCCTGTGGCATATCCAATATAACATAGTCGAAACTGTCGCGGGCGATCTGAAGCATGCTCTTTATGTCCGTTGGTGAGACAATATCGAGCGGTAGGGCGTCTCGCGGGGCCGTAAGTACGTGCAACCGATCACGGTACGTGGTTAACGCTTGCGTCAGCGCCGTCTGGTCCATGTTCCCCGCTTCGGAGACGAGTTCGTAGACGGCTTCGCGGCGCGGAACGTCGAGATAGGTCGCGATCGCCCCGTACTGGAAGTTGAAGTCGAGGAGCGCGACGCGGCGTCCCTCCTGGCGGACAGCGTTGCAGAGTTCCCACGCAAGGTTGACCGCGATCGTGCTAGCGCCCACGCCGCCGGCGACGCCATAGACCGCGATTATCTTGCCCTCGCGCTTCATTTTGGGGCCCGAGGCGCTGGCACCCTGGCGGCCCTGCGTGCGCGTGACGCGGATGTTGTTGATCGCCTCCTTCAGCGCGCCGGTAGGCTCAGGATAGGGCGCGAACTCCGCTGCACCGGCCCGGATCAGCGTATGCATCGAGCGCGAGGAGATGTCGCCGCAGACGAGCAGCACGAACATCTCGGCATTGTTCGCCTTGCGAATCAGGTTGCAGGTGCGATCGACCGCCTCCGGCGTGTCGGTGCTCAGCGTCAGAATGACGAAGGTCTGATCACGATCGCTGTCGGTGAAGACTTCGTCCGCTTCGTCGTTGCCGACTTCGACCCAGCCTTCCGGACCGATCTCGTTATCGAGATCCTCGGCCAGGGCATCGATTTCAACGAAGTCGTCTGAGAAAACCACGGCCTCTGGTGCGTCGGCCTTCTTGTCCTTCATGAAAGGCAGCACCATGGCGGGCTTGTCCCTGTCTATAGATCCTGCTGAAAGGGGCATCGTGGCGACGCGCCCTTGGCGATGCGTGGCCTACTCAGATGGCCGTCGGTCACACCCAAACGATCAAGTACGCTAGCGTGTCACCCGCACAGCGCGAAGCTCTCACAACGCCCCGGGTCATGCTCTGGAATTGTGGCAGCAGCTAGACAATAGGGGTCGGAGGGGTACCGCCCACCCAGGCGGCACCCTAGACGTGTATCAGTCGCCGGTATCCTCGGCATCCACCACTTCGGCGGTCGCACCGCCGGCCTGGTAGATGTCGTAGACGCGCCGTGCGTACTCGCCATCCAGATCCGGACCCACGTAGACGCGGTCGAAGCCGGCCACCATGGTCACCGCACGCCGGTTGCGGCGCTCCCGCTCCTCAGTCTGCACCACGGGCTCGCTCTCGCCCCGGCTCTCGAGCGCATCGAGCCGGTCGCGCGAGACGCCCTTCGACACGAGGTACGCTAGGGCGGTGCGGGCACGGCGCAGGCCGAGCCGATCATTGTAGGCCTCGCCGCCAACCAGATCCGTGTGGCCGACGATGGCCATCCGGACGTTCTCGTTGGCCAGCAGCCACATCGCCTGTTGGTCCAGGACCCGGCGGCTTTCGGCTGTCAGGGTCGCACGATCGAAGTCGAAGGTGACCGTGTCCGTCGCGGCGGCGCGGAAGGCCACCGAGAGATCACGCAGACGCTGCTCGATGTTGCCATAGGCGTTCTGCACCCGCGCGTTGTGGATCACCGCGGCACCGAAGGCGGGGTTCACCTTGCCAGCCTCCCCACCCAGGTCGAAGCCACCGCATCCGGCCAGCGCGACGACTGCGGCGGTGCAGCAGAGAAGATTGGTCGATTTCATGTCTCTCACTCCACCACGTAGCCAAAGGATCCGTCGAAGCCCTGGCTGGCCGCACCTGCGGCCGTTGCCGGCCCCTCGGTATCGCCCAGAAGGAACAGCGACCGCTCATTGGGGATCGCGATACGATCGTTCGGGATCTGCAGCGCGCTCGCATCGGCCACCGGCGTCACTAGGTTCGCGGTGACCATGATGACGAGCTCGCTCTCTTCGCGCTGGAAGTCGGCCGAGCGGAAGAGCGTACCGAGGACGGGCACATCGCCAAGCCAGGGCAGTTGCTGCGCTGCGTCGGAGAAGTTGTCGACGAAGAGCCCGGCGATGGCGAAGCTCTCCCCGTCGCGCAGTTCGATCGTGGTCTCGGCGCGGGTCGTGTTGAAGCTCGGCACCGCGAGGCCGCCCTCGAAGCCGACCGTCAGATCGCCAACCGAGGTCACCTCGGTCGCGAGCGCGATGGAGATCACGTCATCGTCCAGCACCGTGGGGATGAAGGCGAGCGCCACACCGATGGGCTTGAACTCGACGTCGGCCCCGTCTTCCTCGGTCACGACCGGGATCGGCACCTCGCCACCGGCCAGGAAGGAGGCCTGGGTGCCCGAGAGCGCGACGAGCGTCGGCTCCGAGAGTGTCCGCGCAAATCCCTTCTCTTCATTCAGGTCGATCTGAATGGCGGCGAGAAGCGTATCGGTGATGTTGAAGATCGCGCCCACGGTGCCGAAGGCGCTTGCAGGCGTGACGAACGGCGGTGCATCGCCGGGATCGGAGGTTCCCGATCCGATGACACCCGTCACGTCGCCGCCGCCGGGCGTCTCGCCCGCCCCGACGGTGCTGCCGCCCAGCTCGAAGGACACGCCCAGGCTCTTGGCGGCGTCGCGGCTCATCTCAGCAATGCGCACCTTGAGCGCCACCTGCTGCGTGCCGCCGACGGCCATCATGTTCACGACGGCGCCGCCGGTGAAGGCCTCCGCCAGGGCGATGGCGCGATCGATCTTCGCTTTGCCGGAGACGACGCCGGACAGGATCACACCCCCCGCGGTGGCCCTGACGTCGATCGGCTCATCCGGGATGACCTCGGACAGACGCTGTTTCAGCGTGGCGAGATCCGGCGTGACCTGGATATCGACATTGGCGATGAGCTGGCCGTTCTCGCCCAGCAGCGTAAGCGTGGTCGTGCCGGATGCCCGGCCGAAGATGTAGATGGACCGGTCGGAAAGCGGCGACACATCCGCGATCTCGGGCTGCGCGACCGAGACCTCGACAAACGGCTGAGCACTTTCGACGACCACGGCGCGGTTCACGAGCACCGCCACGTTGTCAGACGCAAGACCCCGCGCGGTGCGCAGAACGGACTGTGCCGAAACGTTGGTCGGAAGCGATGCCACCAGCATCGCGGCGGAGAGTACCAAGCACAACAGGACCGGCGGAGAGTTCCGTCTCAGCATAGCGTCCATTGCCCCCCTGAAGGCGTTTAGAGAAATTCGCAGGATCAAGATCACATGCTAGCGCACACAGTCACAACGCTTTTCGCCCGCCGCCGCGCGGCCATTCCGGATTTCGTGGCAGAACTGCCGCAGCGTATAACGGAGCCGTGTTAACCATGCGGAAACAAAAAAGCCCCGCGCAGGGCGCGGGGTGTTGTTTCTGTCAGTGCGCCGAGATCACTGCTGGAGTTCGATCTCCGCCGCCTGACCGGCACGGCGCACCCGGACGGTCCGGCGCTCAGGCGCCGCCTCTTCCTCCCGCGAGACACCGCGGATGTCGTCGATGCTCACCGTGGAGTTCTCCTCACCCTCTTTGGCGACATCGCCCGCGCCGCGCAGGGTGAGCGAGAGCGAGCCGATCTGCTGCGCCAGCGAGAGCTTCTGTGCCTCGCGAGCATCCACTTCCACCGTCGCGGTGCGGCCGACGCGCGGCCCCAGCGAGGTGTTACCCTGAGACGTCTGGTCCACAGCGATCACCAGGACATCGGCGAGGATCACCCGCGACGTCAGGTTGCCGTCCACGCGCTCGGCAAAGAGGATGTCCACGCGATCTCCGGGAGAGATAAAGCCAGCGACGCCGGATACCGCGTTGATCGGCAGAGAGAAGGCCCGCCGCCCTTCGCCCAGCAACATGGCGATACGGCTGTCCTCGCCGAAGCCGGACACCTTAGCCTCGAGCACCGGCTCGTTGGCCTCGATGACGCGCAGCGCCACGCGCCGCTCCGACATGACATCGCCGATCAGATCCTCAGGCGAGGTAAAGGCGCCCTGAGGAACCGCGGCCGCCGGCCAATCGATGATCTTTACTAGGCTCTCTTCGATCTCCTGACCGTAGTCGATGCGCTCGGCGGCGACGATCACGGGCACGGTGGCAGGGGCGGATTGAGCCGGCGCCGCCGTCGCTTGCGTCTGATAGCTCGACAGCACCTTCTTGGCATAGAACAGCGCGCCGCCCGCGAGACCGATCCCGACGAGAAGCACCAGTACTCCGATCAGCCGCATAGAACCCTCGCTAGGTCACCGCTCCACCCGATTCCATCCTAGACGTGGAGACGGGCTTAAACAATGCTCGCCCGGCATTGTTCAAAAAGTTGATCAGTTCTCAACTGGTGGCGTGAAGTCGTCAAACTTCTCAATCGTCAGTTCCATGTTGTCCATGGTGGCCTGCACTTCGTCAGAAAACAATCCAGCAAGGCCGGCCGACAAAATCATAAGCCCAGCAGCAAGCACGACCCAGTCGATGGTTACCGCGCCACTTTCGTCGGCAAAGAACCTGTCAAGCGTCATCGTAGCACCTCTTTGCAAACATGCCGCACAACCAACGTGAGCACAGCACTGACTCGGTACGTTACCCAACGATCGTTAACGGGGTCGTTCTGCGGAGCAAATAAATGCTGCCTAGGGTGGGCGGCCTCGCGGATCGCGAGGCCGCCCGGTAGGCGATTAGTTCGTGATCGTCGAAACGCTGGTGGCCTGGCCCAGCGAGGACTCGATCGCGTCAACAACGGCCTGCAGCTCGTCCGACAGAACGCCGACGATGGCAACGCCGAGGATCAGGAGGCCAGCAGCAAGCGCAACCCAGTCGATGGTGACGGCGCCGCTCTCGTCGTTCAGGAAGTTGGTCATGTTTCTCTCCAAAGAGCTCATTTGGTTCGATAGCCCGTGCCGACCGCCGACACAGGCGGGAAATGCGGTTCCTCGCCCCAAATCCCGATGCCGCACTGATAGCACCAAGAATGCCACCATGCAAAGCAACATTACGATTGTTCAGCTCTTCGTCTTTGGCTTATCTACAACTGTGCGTTTTTGACGAAGAAAAAGGCGTAGTTGCCTTATTCAGAAACACTGGGGGTTGAATTGAGGCGAGAATGTGGCGCGGCGATGTCTTGTGCCCTATTTGCAACGTCGCTGTTTGTGACGCCTCTGCCCGGCTTTGTCGAATCGACTGCTGTCGCGGGGACGTTGCGCAACTCGGTTCGAGTCGGCGATCGCTCGCGAATGAACATCGCGCGCGTGCCGGCGCCAGGCGAGAAACGGGTCCTGCCGGGCCCGGATCAGCGGGTGCTCACGCCCCGCCCCTCGACACCGCCGCGCGAGGGGTTGCGCGCCGCCGGACCGCAGGACTGGTTCTGGGAGATGCACGCCACGGCGCGCAGTGCAGCGCGCCCCACCCGCTGGAGCCAGGCGATCGACAGCCTGCGGGCGCGCCGCGGCACCGGCGACCTGATTGTCTCGGAAACGCTCGTCCGCCGTATCGTGACGGAGCACGGTGTGCAGATAAGGCGCGCCGCAGAACGGCACACAGTGTCCGCCGCGCTGATCACCGCCGTCATAGCCGTCGAAAGCGCAGGACGGCAGACGGCCGTCTCCCACGCCGGAGCGCAGGGTCTGATGCAGCTGATCCCGGCGACGGCACGGCGGTTCGGCGTGGATGACAGCTTCGATCCCGCCAAGAACATCGAAGGGGGGGCCGCCTACCTCAGCTGGCTGCTCAACAGGTTCGGACAGGACCCGATCCTCGCGCTCGCGGGGTACAACGCGGGCGAGGGGGCGGTGGACAAGCACGACGGCGTCCCACCGTTTCGCGAAACACGCGACTATGTGGTCAAGGTTTTCGACGGCGTCGTGGCGAGCGAGCACCTCTGCGCCCGCGCGCCCATCACCCCGCGCCATCCCTGCGACTGGGCCGGCGCCGGGTCCTGAGGCCCCGCGCAGTCTTAGTGGATCAGGGTGGCCTCGGTCTTCTCGGCAACCTCGTCGGCGGTGACACCGGGCGCCAGTTCGACCAGCTTGAGCCCGCCCTCGACCACATCGAAGACGCCAAGGTTGGTGATGATGCGGTTGACGACCTGCGTGCCGGTCAACGGCAGCGTGCAGGCCTTCAAGAGCTTCGTCTCGCCCTTCTTGTTGGTGTGATCCATGATCACCACCACGCGGCCCACGCCCGCGACCAGATCCATGGCCCCGCCCATGCCCTTGATCAGCTTGCCCGGGATCATCCAGTTGGCGAGATCGCCGTTCTCCGCCACTTCCATCGCGCCCAGGATGGCGATGTTGATGTGGCCGCCACGGATCATGGCGAAGCTGGTCGAGGAGGGGAAGTAGCTCGTCTTGTCGAGCTCGGTGATCGTCTGCTTGCCCGCGTTGATAAGGTCGGCGTCGATCTCGTTCTCCGTCGGGAAGGGCCCCATGCCCAGCATCCCGTTCTCCGACTGCAGGGTCACGTCCACGCCCTCGGGGATGTGGTTGGCCACCAGGGTCGGGATCCCAATCCCGAGGTTGACGTAGAAACCGTCCTCCAGTTCCTGCGCGGCGCGGGCGGCCATCTGATCGCGATCCCAGGGCATGGGCTTTCTCCTGTCGCTCTGCCGCGGCCGATCAGGCGGCGGGATAGTAACCATAGGGTGCCAGGTCGAGGCCGATCATCTCGGCCAGCCGGCGATTGCTGTCTTCGAACATCGTGCCAAGGCGCGCGTCAATCATCGCGCGTTGGCGCTGCTCCAGTCCATGATGCCAGCGCCGCGGCATCAACCGGTCGATCCGGGCCACGGCCTTGCGCGAATAGGTATAGGCCCAGCCGCGGTCAGCGCCCAGCGGGTTGGCGCGCACCAGGCCATTCAGCCGACGCACCAGCTCGATCGTGACGGCACCCCAACCCGTGTTGTCGCGCGTCTCGGTCCCGACCTCCCGCCGCTCCAACTCGGCGAAGGTATAGAGACGGGTCACGAAACCCTCCGGGTCGGCCGGCAGCATCTCCAGCGGCAGCGCCAGCACGCGGTCGGCACCGAAGACATCGCAGTACATGCCCACCAGCCGGTCGAATTCGAAGAACGGCAGGCGGCAGAGGTGATCCCACCCCTCCGCCTCGTCGCCGGCCCCGATGAACTCGCGCATGGTGCAGCGCCCGCCGTTGCGCACATGCTCGCCGTAGAGCGAGAAGATCAGGCGGCGCTGTTCGCGCAGGACGATCAGCAAGCGCCCCTCGGGAAAAACCGCCTTCAGCCGCTCGGCGACCTGGGGCGCATAGAAGAGACCGTGGTGCGGGCGCGACGAGAGGGCCTCGTGGCTGAACACCGGCATCCCGCCCGTCGCTTCGGGCAGCGCTCGCTCCAGCCGGGCGCGCGTCTCAATCGGATCGAAGGCGATGGGATCGACCGTGACGAAGGAGGTCACCGCGGTGTGGGCCTGCGGGCCCCAGGGCGCGGCGAAGCCCAGGGCGGGGTCGTGAAAGACGCGCCGCTGCAGCCAGGTGCTCGCACACTTATGCAGGCCGACGTGGAGCAGTACGGGCTGCACCGCCAGCGAGGGTGCTATCGCCCCTGCTGCCGCTGTCGCACCCGCGCCGGTCATCTCGGGGCCGCCCGCGCCGGCGTCAGGCCGCGCGGAGCGTGCGCTTCTCGATGCGCTTCTCGTGATCGGCCCGGATGATGCGGTTCACGAAGATCCCCGGCGTGTGGATCGTATCGGCGTCCAGCTCGCCGGGTTCGACCAGCTCCTCAACCTCGGCGATGCAGACCTTGCCGCACATGGCGACGTCGGGATTAAAGTTCCGGGCCGTCTTGCGATAGACGAGGTTGCCGGCCGTGTCGCCCTTCCAGGCCTTGACGATGGACAGATCGGCGACGATCCCCCGCTCCAGGATGTAGGTCCGCCCGTCGAACTCCTTATGCTCCTTGCCATCGGCCACCTGCGTGCCGACACCGGTCGCCGTGTAGAAGCCTGGGATGCCCGAGCCGCCAGCGCGCATCCGCTCCGCCAGGGTGCCCTGGGGATTGAACTCGATCTCAAGGTCGCCGGAGAGATACTGCTGCATGAACATGTCGTTCTCGCCCACATAGGACGAGATCATCTTGGCCACCTGCTTGTCGTGCAGCAGCAGACCCAGACCGAAGTCGTCGACGCCGCAGTTGTTCGAGGCAATGACGAGCCCCTTTGTGCCCGCATCGCGGATGGCGGAGATCAGCGCCTCGGGGATCCCACACAGGCCGAAACCACCGGCGGCAATGGTCATCCCGTCGGACAGGACCCCGTCGAGGGCCGAAGCCGCGTCCTGGTACACTTTCTTCATCGTCGCTCTCCCGGGGGCCTTACCGCGTCGCGGCGCACCATAGCCGGGCGGAGACGGCGATCAAGGGCAGGCTGGCCTGCGAGCCAAAGCGCCGAGCGAGCCGCCGCGCATGGCCAAAGTCCAGCGCCAAGCGGATGTCGAAGCCAAAGCGAGCGTCAGGCCTGCTCGATCCCCGCAAGCACCCTCGCCCGGCGGTTCATCTGGCGCCACCGCGGCAGATTGACGAACCAGCGCCAGACCCAGACAATGACCGAGGCGAGCAGGCATAGGATGATCAGGTCGGTCATCTGATACAGAATGAAAGACCCAAACCCCACCGCTACGGAGCCGAAGACGACGACGGCAGCGATCACGGTGCTGCTGCGCGAGGCCGCGATCTCCTCTGCCTTCACGAACTCGCCGCCTGATTTTCTGATCGGCCCGGGGACCCGCGCCCATTTCCGAGCAGTGCGGTTGTGGATGAGCACGATCGCCTTTTCCGGGCCGCGCACGACCCAAACGGCGGTGATCAGATGGCCGGGCTCCAGCAGCAGGGCGCCCATCTTCCGGTCCGACAGATCCAACCGCTCGAGGCCTCCGTTCGGTTCCGGCACCGATAGGCGATAGTGGAAGCGTCGCGAGACGACCTGCCCGTTCCCGCGCCGCGTCTCGGTCGTGATCGTCTCGACCTGTCCGACAACCGAGGTGAGCGCGACCAGCTCGACCTTGCCGCCGAGGATCGTCTCACGCAGCTCCGTCGCCGCACCGGTCATGCCTGCGCTTCGCGCCAGGCTGGGGAGGCAGCCTCTGAGGAAGGGGTCGTCATGGTCGCTCACCCGAAGGCCAATGCCGTGGTGCGGCGCAGCTTAGTGGGCCCAAGATGGCGATCATGGGGCGGCTCAGGCGCCGCCCCCCTATGGCAGCCGCGCGCTCAGAGATTGAGCTGATAGGACGCGGGTACGTAGCGGAAGCCTTCACCCAAGGGCTCGACATAGCCCAGCGCCGGGGCGGGCATGTGGTAGCCGATGAAGGGGATCCGGTCCGCCGCGACCATGCCGAAGACCGACTTGCGGGTCGCAGCCGCCGCCTCCTTGTCCATGTCGAAGACCACGTGCCAATCGGGGCGCTGCAGCGACATCACGTAGTGGTTGGCGGTATCGGCTGTGATCAGCAGCCGCTGCCCCTCGCTCTCGACGTGATAGACCATGTGCCCGGGCGTATGGCCGAAGGCATTCACCGCCTCGATCCCCGAGACGACCGTATCGCCAGGGGCAAGCATGCGCGCCTGCTCGGCCAGGGGCACGACCTTGTCCTGGACCAGTTGCGCCCGGGACTGGAACGCTTCGTCGAAGAGCAGATCCTCGTTCGACCAGAAATCGAACTCCGTGGCGCCGAGGATGACCTCGGCATTGGGATAAGTGACCTCCCCAGCTTCCGTCAGGCCGTTGATGTGGTCGCCGTGGAAGTGGGTGATAACGACATGAGTGATGTCGCCCGGCACGATCCCAAGGGTGCCGAGACGCTCCACCACCTTGCCGGCATTCGGCCGGCGGGCCTCCCCGTTGCCGGTGTCGAACAGGATGAGCGCGCTGCCCGTGTTCACCAGGGTGACGGTGAAGGGCACCTCCATGCGCGTCGCGGGCAGGAAGTTTTGCGCGGCCAGGGCGGCCACGTCGTCCTGGGTGACGTTCTGGCCAAAGATCGGATGCGGACCGTCGATCTGGATCGCGCCGTCCAGGATCGAGGTCACTTCGAAGGCGCCGAGGGAGAAGCGCCAGAGCCCGGGGCGCAGCAGCCCCTGTTGCGGCGTCGCGGCAACCGCGGGCAAGGCGGCGGCGCTGGCCGCAAGGCCGGCGGCCGCGCCGGCGAGAAACGCACGGCGGTCGGCATGGAATACAGGATCGGTCATGGTGTCCTCCGGGGGGTGCGTGCGCCCGGTTCCCGTTTCCGGGCGTCTGAAAGAGGACATACTGCATTCGTCAAGCGAAGCCAGATCGCGTTGCGTTCATCTTTCGGTGGGAGGCCGCGGTCCAAGCCGGCTGACCCCGTGCCGGGTCTTGTCCCAGTAGTAGGGCGCGACCAGCAGTTCCGCGATCGCCTTCCAGGCCGCGAGCGCACCGAGCGACCAGTAAAGCGGCAGCGTCACCACCCAGAGCAGCAGATCCAGCGCACGGCGTCGATGCATGGCCAGGGCCGCCGTCGCCAGCATGATCGCCTGTCCCACGGCAAGCGAGGTATAGAGCGGCCAGAGCGCTCCGTCGGGAACCACCCGGCCCCAGAGGCTGTCGCCCGTGACGAGCCAGGCCACAACCGCCACCCAGAACAGCGGCATGGCAAGATAGCTCGCGGCCCCGCCCAGCAGCAGGAAGTTGATCGCCAGGAACCCCTTCGGCCCCAGGTCGCGCCACAGCATCCGCGGCGCCCGCATATGCGACAGCCAGGTCAGCAGGTACCCCTTCAGCCAGCGGGAGCGTTGGCGGATCCAGGGCCAGGCGCGGGCATTCGCCTCCTCCAGCGTCGTGCTGTCGATCAGCCGGGTGCGCCAGCCATGGCGGTGCAGCCGCATGCCAAGGTCCGCATCCTCGGTCACGTTATGGGCGTCCCAGGCCCCACTCTCCACCAGCGCATCGCGGCGGAAGTAGACCGAGGTGCCGCCCAGCGGCACGGGCAGGCCCAGCCGTTCCCAGCCACGTAGCAGCACGTCGAACCAGATCGCATACTCCAGATGGAAGCAGCGGCTGATCCAGTTCTCCCGCGCGTTGTGGTAGCTGAGCTGGCACTGCACGCAGCCAACCTCCGGCGGGGCGGCGGCGAAGGCCTCGGCCACCGTGCGCAACTGGCCGGGGGCGGGGCAGTCCTCCGCGTCGAGGATGCCGACCAGGCTGCCGCGGCACAGCGCGAGCGCATAGTTGAGCGCGCGTGGCTTCGTGCGGGGCCGCCCCTCCGGCACGACGACCAGCGAGCACCAGGCGGGCAGCGCGACCTTGGCGAGGGCGACGCGGGTTGCGGTGTCGGCGGCCTCGACCACGAGCTTCACGTCCAGCCGGTCGCGCGGGTAGTCGAGCCGGCCGAGGGCGACAAGCAGCGGGCGGATCATCCCCGCCTCGCGAAACAGGGGGACCATGATGCTGATGACCGGCAGGTCGGGCGTATCCACCGGCGGGGTGTCGGGCAGCCGCCGGCGCGACCACCCGGCGATCAGCGCGCAGAGACGCATGACCGCCGTGCCGGTGTTGAGCGCCAGCAGCGCCGTCAGGAGCACGATCGCCGCCGCCTTGCCAAAGGCGAGCGCCGCCGCCGCCACGGCCAGCAGGGCTGCGGCAACCCCGCCGCGCACCGCGTCGAGCCCGCGAACGCTGGAGCGTGTCGGCAAGGCGCTCTCCGCCTCCCGCGCCAGACGGTCGCCGAAGCGGGCCGCCAGCGCCTGGTCCATCGACGGGGTATCGCCGATGACGAACATCGCCTGCGCAGGGTCCAGTTTCAGCGCGCGGGCGGTCTCCTCGAGGGCAGCCGCCCGATCGGTGGCCCAGACCAGCTGTCCACCCAAGCGCCGCCAGGGCAGGACCCGGTGGCTGAGCCATAGCCCAGGCCGCTCCTGCCCAGCCAAGAGCGCGGGGTCGGGCGGATCTGCCACCAGATCCGCGCGGGCGAGCCCAATCCCCGCCCCCGCCTCCGTCCGCGTCCCCGCCCAGGCGGCCTCCCTCGGCACCAGCCCTGGCGGCGCGGGCTGCGCGATCTGCTCGACAGGTCTTGCGGGCGCCGGGCGCCAGGTCGCCTGCGCCTCCGCCATGCCGCGGGCCATGGTCCGCAGGGCATCGGGCGCAGGCGCGGGCATTGGAAATTCGTAGCTGGGACGGGCGACCTCCCCGACATCCTCGACGGCCCGCGCCTGGGGCACACCGTCAGCCGGATCGACGGGGACGGTCGGGGATCGGGACACGCGGGAACCTCCAGCAACGCAGACGCGCCGGAGGCTGGGTCACCATGCTTAATAGTGTCTGAAGGAAGCCGGTTCAGTCTTCGTTAGCCATGATCCGGTGGCCGGGCCTCAGGTCATGGCCGCGACGAAGCGGTCGAACAGGTAGAAGCTGTCCTGCGGGCCCGGGCTCGCCTCCGGGTGCTGCTGCACCGAAAAGACCGGTTTGCCCGCCACCGCGATCCCGCAGTTCGACCCGTCGAAGAGCGAGACATGGGTCTCGACCACCCCCGCCGGCAGGGTCGCGGCATCGACGGCAAAGCCGTGGTTCATCGAGGTGATCTCCACCTTGCCCGTCGCGATCTCTTTGACCGGATGGTTCGCCCCGTGGTGGCCATGGTTCATCTTCATCGTCTGCGCGCCCAGCGCCAGCGCCAGCATCTGATGGCCGAGGCAGATGCCGAAGATCGGGATCTCCGCCGCCAGCACGCCCTGGATCATCGGCACCGCATAAACGCCGGTCGCCGCCGGATCGCCCGGGCCGTTGGACAGGAAGACCCCGTCGGGCTTGTGCGCCAGCACCTCATCGGCGGTCGCGGTCGCGGGCAGCACCGTCACCCGGCAGCCGGCCGAGGCGAGTGAGCGCAGGATGTTGCGCTTGGCGCCATAGTCGATGGCGACCACATGCGCCCGCTCCTCGCCCAGCGCCGGGAAGCCCCCGCCGTAACGCCAGCGCTGTTCGGCCCAAGGATAGGACTGGCCCGCCGTCACCTCCTTGGCCAGGTCCAACCCCTCGAGCCCCGCGAACCCGCGGGCGGCGGCGACCAGAGCCTCGGTATCGATGGCGCCGTCCGGGGCATAGGCAACCGCCACATGCGGCATCCCCCGGTCGCGGATCAGCCGCGTCAGCCGCCGCGTGTCGATATTGCAGACCCCCACCAGGCCCTGGCGGCGCATCCATGCCGCCAGCCCCTCGGTCGCGCGCCAGTTCACCGGATCGGTCACGTCCAGGCGCACCACCATGCCCCGGGCCTGGGGGGCAGGGGCCTCCTCGTCCTCCCGGTTCGCACCGACATTGCCTATATGCGGGAAGGTGAACGTCACGATCTGCCCGGCATAGGAGGGATCGGTCATCACCTCCTGATAGCCGGTCATGGCGGTGTTGAAGCACAGCTCGCCCACCGCGACGCCCGCCGCCCCGAAGCCACGGCCCCGCAGCAGGGTGCCATCGGCAAAGGCGATACAGGCGGTCGGGGTCGGCATGATCGGGCTCCGTCAGCCGGCAGGGCGCAGGTCATGGACCGCCGGGATCTGGGGGATCGAGTCGCCAGCCCCCCTGCGGCACCCCCTGCGGCGCCCTGTCCCGGCCATACTCGCGGCAAAATTCGCGGGAAACTAAGCGGGGCGAGATCACGGGTCAATCTAAGAATTAACCTCGTGATCTCAATGACTTACAGAGTTCATGAATCATTGCAGCATATTTCACCGTCCTGTAGCGTTTGCCAACAGTCTGGGAAAACCGGAGTCACCCGTGCCGACAACGACCCAGCGCCTCGAAGTGGCGCTTCGCGACGCGATCGAGGTGAAGGACAATGTCCGCGCCTGTACCCTGCGCCTCATGCTGGCCGCCGTGCGCGACCGGGAGGCGGAGGCGCGGGAAGAGGACCGCGCCGTGATGCTGGAGGGGGCGGCGCTGCGCGATCTCTTCACCGCCATGGTCAAGCAGCGCGAGCGCTCGATCCAGGGCTACGAGGAGAGCGGCCATACCGACATGGCCGAGCGGGAGCGCGAGGAGATCGAGGTCATCCGCAGTTTCCTACCGCGCCCCATGTCCCGCGACGAGGTCGGCCGGGCGGTCGCCGAGGCGATCCGCGAGACCCAGGCCTGCTCGATCCGCGATCTGGGCCGCGTCATGGGTCACCTCCGCGACCGCTACCCGGGCCGCATCGACTTCTGCGAGGCCGGCGCCCAGGTCAAAGCCGCCCTCGGCTGACCCGTCCGTATCTGCCGGACTTTCACAGCGCACCATAGATGCACTCAGCGCACGAGCCGCCGCGGCACTGGTGGGTTGAACCCACCCTACGCTCGCCGCAGACCCACGACCCTTTAAGCCCAGTCCTTGTACATCTCTCTGCAGATGACAGACAGCATATTATCTTGATTGAAAAAGTAGAACAAACGAAGCTCCTTCTCGATCGAATAGGCTCGAAGAATCCTCTCATGTTGTGATAGAAGATCTTTATCAAAAATCTCAGCAAAGAATGCGCCATGCTCGATTGCATCACGGCATGTGGTCGTCGGTTCAAAAAAGTATTCTTCTGATGCATAGATCATTTGAACATCTTGAAACTGAATTGATCGAGTAATCTCACATTTCTGATTTTTACTCATGACTGTTGCATTTGCCGCAGCCGCCCCTGAGTATGAAAACTCACGAAGATACCAGGATCTTTGATCTTGAAGTATGATTCTAAACACTTCCACTCCTGACTAAAGATTTGCAAGTTTCCCTTTGAATGCCGGCTCCTCGCGGGCGAATTAGTCTTCGTCCCGTGTGGCAGGCGGACTGGCCGGTCTCGTCGAACGTAACCTCCAGGCGACCCACGGTTTTCAAGGCAAAGAAATAGAGCCGCCCGTCCCCGGTCAGCGTAAAGGACTCCCAGCCGTCCATCCAGATGGATGAACGCAAGAGCATCACCGTGCCGAGAATGGCGTCCTTGGCATGTTCCGCGATCCGCCGGCGCTTGGGGCGGTGCCTCTAGATCGTGATCCAGGGCATGGGCGAGGCGTCTGCCGGGCGCGCCCGTGCGGTTGCCTCGCCGCCGGCCATCGGCTAGCCACCGGCCCACCGACGAAGGGGCGCGACGATGGCCGAGAAGAAGAAGCAGAAGAAGAAGCCGCGGCCGAAGGCGGAGACGCCCAAGGGCTTTCGCGACTACTTCGGCCAGGAGGTCACGCGCCGCCAGGCCATGCTCGCCCAGATCACCGAGGTCTATCACCACTACGGCTTCGATCCCCTCGAAAGCTCGGCGGTGGAGACCGTCGAGGCCTTGGGCAAGTTCCTGCCCGACGTGGATCGGCCGAACGAGGGGGTCTTTGCCTGGCAGGACGAGGATGAGACCTGGATGGCGCTGCGCTATGACCTGACGGCGCCGCTGGCTCGGGTCTTCGCCCAGCACCGGCTCGACCTGCCGAACCCCTATCGCCGCTATGCCGTAGGCCCCGTCTGGCGCAACGAAAAGCCGGGCCCCGGGCGCTATCGTCAGTTCTACCAGTGCGACGCGGATACGGTGGGCGCGGGCTCGGTCGCCGCGGATGCCGAGATCTGCATGATGCTGGCCGATGCCTTCGAGGCCGTGGGCCTGCCGGCAGCCGACGTCGCCATCCGCGTCAACAACCGCAAGGTGCTGAACGGGTTGTTGGAGCAGATCCTCGGCGAGGCGGCAGGCGAGGCCGAGCGCCCGAAGGCCGACGCCATCCTGCGGACGGCCGACAAGTACGACAAGGTGGGCGCCGAGGGGGTACTCCAGCTGCTCACCACCGGGCGCAAGGACGAGTCGGGCGCCTTCATCGAGGGCGTGCACCTGTCGCCGGAGCAGGCCCAGCGGATCCTCGCTTTCATCGAGGCGCGGGACCCTGACCCCGCCCGCACGCTGGCCAACCTCCGCGCCGTCGTCGGCACATCGACCATCGGGAACGAGGGCGTGGACGAGCTGGAGACTATCGCGACATTGATGGAGGCGCAGGGCTATGGCAGCCGCGCGGCCATCGACCCCTCCGTCGTGCGCGGCCTCGGCTACTACACCGGCCCCGTGTTCGAGGCGGAACTGACCTTCGAGATCACCGACGAGGACGGGCGGCGGCGCCAGTTCGGCTCGGTCGCCGGCGGCGGGCGCTACGATGACCTGGTGAAGCGCTTCACCGGCCAGGCGGTCCCGGCCACCGGCATTTCCGTCGGCGTCGACCGTCTGCTGGCCGCGCTTGAGGCCAAGGGCCGTACCGCCGCCGCCGACGCCCCCGGCCCGGTCGTGATCCTCGCGCTCGAGAAGGACGCCATGGCGGGCTACCAGGCGATGTGCACCGAGTTACGCAATGCCGGCATCCGGGCCGAGGTCTTCATGGGCGCCGGCAACATGGCCAAGCAGCTCAAATACGCCGACCGCCGCCAGGCCCCCATCGCGGTCATCGAGGGCGCCAGCGAGCGGGAGACCGGCGAGGTGCAGCTCAAGGACCTGGTCCTCGGGGCGAAGCTCGCCGCCGAGATCGAGACGCGGGAGGAATGGGCCGAGCAGCCCTCCCAGCGCAGCATCCTCCGCGGGGATCTGGTGGCCGAGGTGCGGCGCATGCTGGCCGATCAGGCGACGGGTTGAGGAGCCGGCCATGGTAGGCGCTGACGCGGGCTGGGTGAACGCGGGCACCGCGCGCCACGGCGCGGCGCTCGCCGACGTCGACGCGGTGGTGGAGGCGATCACCCGGCTCTATGCCTCCGCCGGTTATCGGCCGCTGGTGCCGCCGCACCTGTTTCAGGCGGAAGTAATGCTGGATCTCTACGGCGAGGACCTCCGCTCCCGCGCGTTCCTGTTCCCCGGCGGCGGGGGCGAGGACGGGATGGAGGAGCTCTGCCTGCGCCCCGACTTCACCGTCCCCGTCGCCATCGCGCATGGCGAGGCAGGCTGGGCGCGCGCCGCGAAGTACGCCTACCGCGGCCCGGTCTTCCGCCGTCAGGAGCGCGGCGCGGGCCGGCCCATCGAGTACCTGCAGGCGGGGATCGAGAACATCGGCGCGCTCGATCCTGCGGCGGCGGAGGCGCAGGTGCTGTCCCTCACCCTGCAGGGGCTGGAGACGGTGGGGGCGGAGGGGTATCGGGTCACCACCGGCGATCTGGGGATCGTCTTCGCCCTGCTCGATGCGATCATCATGCCGAAGTGGCTGCGCCGCCGGCTGCGCCGCCATGTCTGGCGGCCCAAGCGCTTCGCGGATCTGATCGAGGAGGCGGTGGCGCTGGAACAGCCGCCTCAAAGCCCGCGGCGCAGCGCCATCCTGGCCGCCGCGCGCGACGGGCTGCCCGCGATCGACAGCGCAGCGCGGGCGGAGGGCGAGGTCCTCGGCATGCGCGGGCTGTCGGAGATGGCGGAGCGGGCCATCGATCTCTCTGGCCCCGCCGCCGCGCCGCCGCATCTGGCGCCGGAACAGGGGGCGCTGATCGAAGCGGTGCTGTCGCTGGCGGGCGAGTCGGGCGAGGTTCTGGGCCGTCTGCGCGATCTGACCGCCGCCGCAGGGGTCGATCTCAGCCGCGCCATCGAGGCCTTCGAGCGCAGGCTCGATGCCTTCAACCGCGCCGGTCTCGACGGAGAGGCGCTGGCGTTCGACGCCCGCTTCGGCCGGGCGCTCGAGTACTACGACGGCTTCGTCTTCGAGGTCACGGTGCCCGACCGGCCCTGGCTGCCGCCCTTGGCCGGTGGCGGTCGCTACGACAGCCTGACCATCGAACTGGGCGCAGCCGGCCACGGCGTGCCGGCGGTCGGTGCCATGCTGCGCCCGGAGGCTGCGATGGCCGCTCGTGCGCCGCACGAACCCGCCGCACCACCCGCCCCCGCTCCCACGCTCGCGGGCGCACCGTCGCTCAGGCGGATCGCCCTTTCAGCCGGCGATCTGGTGCTCGCCCTGCCCAGCAAGGGCCGCCTGCAGCAGGACACCATCGACTGGTTCGCCGCCCGCGGCATCGCCATCCGGCGCACCGGTGCTGGGCGCGAGTATTCGGCGGCCGTCGAGGGCGTGCCGGGCCTTGGTGTGGCGCTCCTGTCGGCCGGTGAGATCCCCGGCGCGCTGGAAGCCGGTCAGGTCCATCTGGGCGTCACCGGCGAGGACCTGATCCAGGAGCGGGTCGCCAACTGGGATCGCCGCGTGGCGCTGCTGAGCCGCATGGGCTTTGGCCATGCCGATCTGATCGTCGCCGTGCCGGCCTGGTGGGCGGATGTCGAGACCATGGCGGATCTGGACGAGGCGGCGGAGCGCTTTCGCGCGCGCCACGGACAGGCCATGCGGATCGCCACCAAGTACCACGCGCTGACCCGCCAGTTCTTCCGCCGCTGCGGTGTCGCCGACTATCGCATCGTCGACAGCCAAGGCGCGACGGAGGCGGCGCCCAAGAACCAGTCGGCGGAGGCCTTGGTCGACATCACCTCCTCGGGCGAGACGCTGCGGGCCAACCACCTGCGGGTCTTGTCAGATGGGCTGATCCTGCGCTCGCAGGCCTGCCTCTTCGCCAGCCGCGGCGGCACCTGGACCGACGCGGCACGAACCGCGGCGGCGCATCTGTCGAAGAAGCTGGCGACGCCGGTGCTGCCCGACGCATAGCCCCAAAGGCGCCTTAGTCGCGCCAGCCAGCGGCGGGGGCTGGGGGCTGGGGGCTGGCAAGATGTGTGGCAGCGGTTATCGCAAATAATCAGTAAATCTGCGCTTCCGCGCCGCAATGGCACCACAGCTTGACGTCAGAACGTCCATGTCGCCAGATGGTGACGTGGCGGGCGTTGCTTGCCGGGAACAGCCTCGATGCCAGCCGGCCCCGAGCGCTGAGTGTGCGTTTCCCGCGTTCGTTTCTGTGGTTTCGTTGTGTCGGTGTTAGGCGGGGAGAAGGCGAGAAGCGCCTTCTCCCGCTAACCGGCGCGCCCTTCCCCCAAAACAACACAGGGTCCGAGCGCACGGCTGCTGACCGGAGCCAGCCTCGATGCCAGCCGTAGCGTTCAGAAATAGAATTGCGCGCGATAGGTTAACGATAAGTAAATAAGCTTGTGACATCTGTAAGACGATGGCGCTTCGCGCTGGTCTTCGGTGCCCAGGCATCAAAGGGGTCGGCGCTGCGCCAAGGCGGCGGTCAGGGTCCCATCGTCCAGGTAATCGAGTTCACCGCCGATCGGCACGCCGCGCCCCAATGCACTGACTGAAACCTCAGCAGCGGCAAGGTAGTCCTGGATCACATGGGCCGTGGTCTGACCGTCGATGGTCGCGGGCAAGGCCAGGATCACTTCCTCGATCCCCTCCTCCTCGACACGCCCTGCGAGCGCAGGCAGGCCCAGCGTCTCCGGCGTCACCCCGTCGAGCGCGGAAAGCAGTGCACCCAGAACATGATAGCGGCCGTTGTAGGCGCCCGCGCGCTCCATCGCCCAAAGATCCGCAACATCGACAACGACGCAGAGACGCGTGGCATCCCGCTTGGGGTCGGTGCAGATCTCGCACACAGGCGCAGAGGACAGGTTCCCGCAGATCCGGCAGGGCACGACCGTCGCCGCCACCTCCGCCATGGCGGCCGCCAGGGGATCGAGCAGTCGCTCGCGCTTCTTGACCAAGGCAAGCGCTGCCCGCCGCGCCGAGCGCGGGCCAAGGCCCGGGAGCTTGGCGAGCAGCTCGATGAGCCGCTCCAGGGCGCGCGCGTCGTTTCGCCGGCTCAGGGGATCATGGGGGTCGGTCATGAGCGATGGATGATTCCCGTCAGGCAACCGACGGCACCGGCAGCTTTGCGGAGCGCCTGCATGGGCGTCTCGACCACCGTGACGCCCTCGGCCTCGAAGAAGCGACGCATGGCCGGCTGACCGCCGGGCATCAGGATCCGCCCCGGGGCGAGGGTCACGGCATTCAGACCCGTGTTGATCTCCGTCTCGGCGATCCCCTCGGGCACGGGGGCCACGCGGTAACCTTCCTCGCGCAGGATCGCCGCCGCCCGATGGGCCAGGCGCCGCGGCCAGGCCACGGCAAGACCTGGGGCGAAAATGCGCAGCATCCCCATCAAATGCATGGTCCCGATGGGCATATCGACGACTTCGAGACGCACACCGAGTTCGCCTAGCAGCCCGCCGATTTGTCCCGCCGCTGCCTCATTCGTTCGCGCGCCCAGCCCCAGCAGGGCCCGCTGCGGCGAGAGCCACATAAGGTCGGCGCCCTCGAAGGTCGCGGTACGGCGCAGGGTGGCCAGGATCGGCACCCGCGCCGCCGCGAGCGCCGCAGCAACCGCCACCTCCTCGCCCGCGCGGACGGCGGAGGCGGGGCGCGCCAGGATCGCCCCCTCGGGTGTCATGACGAAGAGATCGGCGCAGAAGATCTGGTTGGGATGCGTGGGGCTCGCGGGCACTTCCAGAACCTCAACACCCTCGGCGCGGTAGAGGTCGGCCAGGGCACGGTGCTCGGCCAGCGCCGCCTCCAACGCGACCGGTGCCAGGAATTGCGCGGCATCCGGCGCCGCACTGGCCGCGGCGAAGGCCTGTCCGGGCGGCGACAGCAGGACGGTCCGCAGCACCGAGGTCTCATCGGCGATCCCGCAGGCCCGCCAGCGGGTCCCGATCTCGGCACGATGCGTCGCTGTGCGCGGCTGCCAGCCCGCGCCGCCATAGGCCGCCGAGGACAGCCGCGGCGCGGGCGCGGCGGTCTCGGTCATACTCTCAACCTCGGACGTCAGGGCCACCGCCCGTCAGCCGCCAAAGGGGTTCTTCATGCCCGCCGGCAGGGCCATGCCATCGGTTATCTTGGCCATCTCCTCGGCCGCTTGCTCGCGCGCCTTGGACAGCGCGTCGTTGACGGCGGCCACGACCAGATCCTCGAGCACCGCCTTGTCCTCGGTGCCGTCGATCAGGCTCTGGTCGACGACCATGCCCGTGACGACGCCCTTGCCGGTGGCGCGCACGCGGACCATGCCGGCGCCGGCGCTGCCCTCCGCCTCGATCCCGGCCACGCGCTCCTGCGCCTCGGCCATCTTGGCCTGCAGCTCCCCGGCCTGCGCCATGAGCTTGGCCATATCGCCCAGTCCCTTGAGCATCTCATCTCTCCTCGAACGGATCGCCGAGATCATCCTCGTCATCCTCCTCCTCGGCGTCGAGGAGGATGTCATCGAAGTCATCCGCGTCCGGCCCTGGGTTAGGCCCTGGGCCTGGCCCACCCTCCGGCGCGCCAAGTGGGCGGACGGCCTTGATCGTGGACCCGGGAAAGGCGGCGAGGGCGGCGGCGACCAGGGGGTGTTCCCGCGCCTTCGCCTCGATGCGCACGGCCGCGGCGCGGCGATCCTCCGCCAGGGTCGGGCCGGCGGGGCCGCCGCTGACGACCACCGCCAGCCGGTCGGCGGGGCCCGCCGCCCCAGCCGAGAGGGCGGCGGTCAAGCGCCCGGGCAGATCGGCCGGTGCCCCCTCCGCGAGTGCGATCTCCAGGACCCCGGGCCGCAGCCGCACGGGCCGGACGAAATTCACGAGGTGGTTGGCCAGCAGCCACTCCCCCGCTGCACCTAAGCTCGCCTCGATCCGCGCCAGGGTGGGGGTAACGGCCGCGGCCTCCACCGGCTCTGGCTCTGGCTCTGGCTCTGGCTCTGGCGCGGCCGGAGCCTGCTCAGGCGCGGACGGGACGAGCGCGAGTGCCGCGCCCGTACTGGGCGAGGGCATGGAGGCGGCCTGGGCGACCGCGGACATCCCCGGCGTCTCACCCACTGCGCTCACTCTGGCGCTTGCCGTTGCATCCGTGGGCGAGGCCGACGCGGTGCTCGGCGCGGACTGATCGGTGCGGGCGCGCGCTGACATCGCCGTGCCCGACGCGCCGACCCCCGCCGGCCCGCCATTCGGCGCACCGGGGGTGGGAGGCGGCGCGGGCCCCTCCTGCCCCTCGATCCGGGCGACGATCTCGCCGGGGGTGGGCAGGTCGGCCACATGGGTCAGGCGGATCACCGCCATCTCCGCCGCCATCATGGCGGTGGGCGCGCGCGGCAGCTCCTCCATCACCTTGAGCAGCATCTGCCAGGCGCGCGACAGGCTGCGCATCGACAGTCGCCCGGCCAGATCGCGCCCGCGATCCCGCTCCGCCGGGCCGATGGTCGGATCCTCGCCCAGCGCCGGCGAGATCTTTAGGACCGAGAGCCAATGCGTGAGCTCCGCCAGATCGCGCAGCACCACCGCGGGGTCAGCGCCATCGACATACTGGCGCGACAACTCCTCCAGCGCGCCCGGCGCATCGCCCCGCATAACCGCCTCGAACAGGTCGAAGACCCGGCCCCGGTCGGCGAGGCCGAGCATGGCGCGCACCCCGGGCGCCTCGATCCGCCCGCCCTCGGCCGCGCCATGGGCGATGGCCTGGTCGAGCAGGGAGAGCGCGTCGCGCACCGACCCCTCCGCCGCGCGGACCACCAGGCCCAGCGCCTCCGCCGCGATCTCCGCCCCTTCGCGCGCGGCGATGCCCGCCAGATGCTCCAGCATCACCTCCGGCTCGATCCGGCGCAGGTCGAAGCGTTGGCAGCGGCTCAGCACCGTCACGGGGACCTTGCGGATCTCGGTGGTGGCGAACAGGAAGACGACGTGCTCCGGCGGCTCCTCCAGCGTCTTCAACAGCGCGTTGAAGGCGTTGGTCGAGAGCATGTGGACCTCGTCCACGATGTAGACCTTGTAGCGCGCGTTGACTTCTCGGTAGGCGATCCCGTCGATGATCTGACGGACATCATCGACACCGGTGTGGGAGGCAGCATCCATCTCCATGACGCTCATGCTCCTGCCCGACAAGATCTCAAGGCAGGACGGGCAGACGCCGCAGGGATCGATGGTTGGGCCGTCGCCGCGGCCGGTGCAATTCAGCCCCTTGGCGATGATCCGGGCGGTCGTCGTCTTGCCCACCCCGCGCACGCCGGTCAGCAGATAGGCATGGGCGATCCGCCCGGCGGCGAAGGCATTGGTGAGCGTGGTCACCATGGCCTCTTGCCCGATCAGGTCGCGGAAATGGCCCGGCCGGTACTTTCGCGCCAGCACCTGATAGGCTGCCTGCTCGCTGGTGTCGCTCTGGCTCATGGGGTTCCGGTACCGCCTCGGCGCCCACTGTAGCGGTCGCGGCACGGACGGCAAGACGGGGACCACCCGGGGACCACCCGGGCACCATCCTGGGACCACGAGCCGGGGACGGCACGGCGAGCGGGGCCAGACGGAAACGGCGCGGTCGGGGGACCGCGAAAGGGCGTTGGGGGAGAGAGCATGTCCGCTGGGCTTGTGACCATGCAGGCGGGGTTCAAGGCGGTGCGCGTGCATGCGCCGATCCTGTTCTGGCCGCTTGTCACGCTCTACACCACGCTCGGTGGGCTGGGGTTGGGCCTGGGGGCGCATTACCTCGACACCCGCGCGGTCTTTTGGTTCGTCCCGCTCTGCACGGGCGCGCTCATGTGGCCGGTGCTGGTTGACATGAACCTGGGCAAGCTGCGCGGGACGCTCGCGAGCCTGCTGCTGGCGGCCCTTATGTGGTGGACCCAGTGGATCGGCTGGCACCTGGCCGAGGGCGCGCGCGCCGAGGGCCCTTGGGCCGGCACCGCCTGGCTCGCCGCCGATGCGCCCTCGCCCAGCCCCTACGACTTCGACAGCGAGGCCGGGGTCCGCAGCGCCGTCAGCTTTGCCCTGATGCCGCCCGCCGACTGGCCCGCCCATTTCCATGCCCTGTCGGAAGTGAAGAAGCTCGAGACGCCGCGGCGCACCCGCGGCGGGCCGGAGAGGTACCTTGAGCCCGAAGACCTGCGGGCGGCCTGGATCATCGAGCCGTTCCTGCTGTGGTCGGTCATGCTGCTCGCGATCTGGTATCGACCGCGCTAGCGCCTTGAGGGAGGGGGTGAGAGGCTGGACAACGACCCAAGCGGGGCTCGTTACGGCTGCTTCCTTCCGGACCTGACCGGGTTGGCGAGGTGCCTGCCCGCGCCAACCTCTCAAGGATCGAAATAGCGCTTCCGGCCGCAGCTCACAAGAGCGCCTCGTCCGGCGCACACGCAGCCTCCGCGTTGCCGGTACCGCCGACGCCGCCGTCCCACTCCTCCTCCGCCGGGCAGGCGGGGACGGGCGGAGGCGGCGGGGTGTTCAGATCGATGTCGCGACAGCCCGAGAGGACCGCGGCCAGGATCCGGGCAAGGGCAATGCGGCGCCTCATGACGTCTCCTCCGACGGCTTGTCGCTTCGATACACAAAGGCCCCGACCCGGAAGCGGTGCACAGCACCCGGCGCGCCCCCGTCGGCGGTCTGCAAGGCGAGAGCGCGGGCGTTGAGCTCCGCCAAAACCGCCGACTGCCGCTCACGGGCCAAGGCCTCGAGGGCGTCGAGCGAGGCTTCGCTCAGCCGGTTGTAATGCACCGCCCGCTCGAAGAACGGCGGTCTCTCGGCCCCGCTGCTCAGGTTTGCCACCGCCGCCATGCCGTGATCCCCGAGGTTGGCGCCGAAGTAGACGAGGGTCGCCGCCTCGTCGCCGCGGGGGGCGCCATCCTCCGCCGCGAGGGTGATGAGATCGCCATCGCGCTGCACCACGCCCTGGCGGGTCAACTCGTCCAACAGCGTGCGCGGATGCATGTCCCGGCTGACTTCGGCCACCAGGGCCTCGAAGGCGGCACGGTCCAGGCGGCGGGGCCCGCCGGCGCCCTCCTGCCAGGCCGGATCGCTGCGCCATCGCGCCAAGAGACGCGGGAGCGGCCCGTGCACGGCCGGCGTCTGGGCGCTGTCAGCCCCGTCGCGCAGGGCCTTCACCTCCCGCCGCTGCACGCCGGTCAACAGGCTCAGCCGGCTGTCGGTGATGCGCCGGCCCGGCAGGGCAAAGGCCTCCTCCGCCACCTCGACGAAGAGCCGGCGCAAGAGCGTCGCCGCCGCCGGATATCCCAACCCGCGCTGTATCATCAGGCGGACCAAGGGCCGGAGTACCCGCGACAGGGCGGCCGTCAACAGCGCAGTGGAGCCTTCGTTCATATGGGTAAATTGCCCATTTTCACTTGCACCTCAACCAGGCTTGCAGTAAATGGGTGATATGCACATTTTCAAGAGGCCCCGATGATCCGATCTCTCACCCGCATCTCTGCGGCCCCACTCCTGCTCGCACTCGGCCTCGCCGGCTGCGGCCACACCGTCCAGGGCACCTCGGGCGCCGAGTATCTGGCGAGCTACACGCCCAGGCCCATCGCGCGTACAGCATCGCCCGACCCGGTCGCCGCCGCCCTGCTCGCGGCGCTTGCGCCCACCGCCGAGACCGCGGCGCCGGCGGTGATCGATCCCATCGTCATGGCCGCGGCGGTGGAGCCCAGGCTGCAGTTTCCCGCTCGCCTCGGCCTCGCCCGCGTGCTGAATGGCCGGCTCACGGTTGTCCCGGGCGAGGAAGCGGGCGCCTGGCGCACCATGGCCGACCGCTACGGCCATCTGGGCACCTTCGTGCCGGTCGAGCCGCTGATCGTCGAGACCACCGTCCAATCGATCCGCACCCGATGCGCCCAGGCCCATGCCTTTTGCGCCCAAGGGCTGATCGAGCAGATCCGCCTCGGCGCCGCGCGCCAGCACCTCGACGCGGTTCTCATCTACGAGGTCGGGGCACGGACGGACATCGACGCCACCCCGCTCGCGATTGCGGATCTCACGCTGATCGGCGGTGCGATCCTGCCGACACGGAGCATCGAGGCGGAGGGCAAGGCCGCCGCAATCCTAATCGACGTGCGCAACGGCTACCCTTACGGGACGGCCACCGCCACCGCCGACCTCTCCACCCTGGCCACTAGCTGGGGCAACGACGCCCGGCGCCAGCGCCTCCAGGAGGAAGCCGTCGCCAAGGTCGTCACCGCGCTCATCCCCGAGGTCGAGGCGATGATGACCGGGGTGGTCCAACGCGCCGCGGAACGCAGGGTCGCCCGACAGCCCTGAGGGCTCCGCAGGCACCAGGGCTGGCGCCGCCACAGCAGGCGCCCGCGAATGCCTTGCCTCGCCTGGGGTGCTCTGGCATCAGCGAGGGACCCGTCCGACGGAGGCCCCTCCCCGTGCCGACCCCAGCGCCAGACCTCGTTTCCGATCTCGCCAGCATCACCTTCGCCAGCCCCGGGCAGAAGCTCGACCGCGCCTATGCGCGCCGCCCCGAGATGGCGCAGCTCGCCACCCTGCCGGAGACCCGGACCGTTGCCCTGTCCGAGGGGCGCATCGCCGTCGCCCTCGATGCGGACAAACGGCTCTGCCGGTGGCACCGCAGCCGGCTCGCCGGGCTCGACCCGATCGAGACCGTGTTTCTTGGCCTCGAAGGCGAAAGCCCGCTGCTGGCAACCGATCTCGGCCCGCTGACGGAGGATCAGGCAGAGGCGCTCCTCGGCGAGCACGTCAAGTTCATCGATCTGCGTTCCATCAGCCCCGAGCTCAGCGCCCTCGACGCGGAGATCACGGCAACGGCGCGGGCGCTCCTCGGCTGGCATGCCCGGCACCGCTTCTGCTCGGTCTGCGGCGCGCCGAGCGGGATCGAGGACGGCGGCTGGCGCCGGCGCTGCCCCGCCTGCGGGGCCACCCATTTTCCCCGGGTCGATCCGGTCGTCATCATGCTGGTGACGCGCGAGGACCATGTCCTGCTCGGCCGCCAGAAGGGGTGGCCGCCGGGGCTGCATTCGCTCCTCGCCGGCTACATCGAGCCCGGTGAGACGCCGGAGGATGCGGTCCGCCGCGAGGTGATGGAGGAGGCGGGCGTGCCCATCGGCCGGGTGGACTATCTCGCCAGCCAGCCCTGGCCCTTCCCCTCGACGCTGATGATCGGCTACCGTGCGGAGGCGCTGGACTGGCCGCTGCTGGTGGACCCGGTGGAGCTTGAGGGCGCCGAATGGGTCAGCCGTGCGGAGATGGCACGCGTGCTGGCGGGGGACCATGAACGCCTGGCCTCGCCGCGGCGCGACGCCATCGCCCGGTCGATGATCGCCGCCTGGGTCACGGGCGAGGTCACCGGTTTCTAAAACCGCCCAGACGCTCTCAGACCAGCACCTCTACCCCACCCGCCCCCAACGGCGCCCCTAACCACACACAACAACCACCGCCTCAGCGGCGGGCCGGGTCAAGGCTCGCCCGTAGGGGCGACCGGCGCAGCCGGCCCGGCCTTGACGCGGCCCGGCGCTGAGACATGCTCGATCAGAAGCCCCTCGGGCTTCTCCCCAGCCCAAAAACGCGATCCCACCACCAGACGAAACCCGGGCAAAGAGCCCGTTATAAGCCACCGAGCGCTCCCGAAGGCTCATCGCGGCGACCAGCCGCGATTCCGCTTGGCGCGCGCCTCAGGCCGGCGCGGCGCCGCGCAGTTCGGCATAGGCCGCGTTGATCCGGGCGAGGCGGCGTTCGGCGGTCTGGCGCGCTTCTGCCGGCACGCCCTGGGCCATCAGCCGGTCGGGGTGGAGATCACGCACCAGGCAGCGATAGTGCCGGCGCAGCGTCGCCGCATCCACGCCCGGGGCCAGGCCAAGGATCTGCCAGGGGTCTTCCTCCCAGGGCATCTGGCGGGCCCGAATGGCGCGGAACTCGTTCTCGGTAATGCCGAAGACGCCCGCAACCTCCTCGAGGAAGGCGAGCTCGCCCGGGTGGAACTCCCCGTCAGCGGCGGCCACATGGGTCAGCCCCTCCAGCAGATCCAGCAAGACGGCGCGCTTGTGGCGGAACATCTTTTCGACCTGGCGCGCATAGACCTCGAAGCCCGCCACATCCGTGCGGGCCATGTTGTAGACGCGCGCGGCCTCGGCCTCAGCCTCGGGGGGGATGTGGAAGACCTCGCGAAAGGCCTTGATCTCGGCATGGGTCACCTGGCCGTCGGCCTTGGCCATCTTGGCGCCCAGCGCGATCACCGCGATGGTGAAGCCGATGGAGTGCTCAGGCTCCTCGCTCAGCCGCTCGAAGATCGCGGCCAAGGGCGTGCCGCGCGCGATGGCCGAAAGGCTCTCCTTCAACCGCTGCCAAAGCGTCATGGATCCCTCTCCAGCGCCCGCTGCATCAGCACCAGGGTGCGTGGGCTGCCGAACTTGCGCCCGATGCCGGGCAGGCGCCCCACCTCGATGAAGCCCAGGCGCCGGTGCAGCGCGAGGCTCGCCTCCTGTTCCGCATCGATGCCTCCGGCCATGGCGCTCACCCCCGCCAGGACCGCCCGGCGGATGAGCGCCTTCAACAGGACCGTGCCGATGCCGCGCCCGCGCCCTTGTCGATCAACGTAGACCGAATGTTCGACCGTCGCGGCATATCCATCGCCCCGACGAAAGGGTCCCCAGGTCGCGAAACCCGCGACCGGCGTTCCTGTCACCAAAATCGGCAATCCCGCCTGTCGTTTCGCCGCGCGCCAAGCGGTCAGATCCTCGCGGGTATGGGGCGTCGTCGACCAGGTCGCGAAGCTGTCGTTTATCTCGGCATTCCAGATGCGCCCGATGTCGACCAAATCGTCTTCGGCGCAGTCGCGCACCGCTGCGTCATCAAACGACGACAGCGCAGGGGCGCGGAAAGGAGCCAGCGCTGGAGCGCGGGTATCGGTGTAATCAGCGACGGCGACGACGATCCTCGTCCTCGACCCGAACGCGGATGGGCTGACGCTCATCCCGCTGCTCGTTCTGGCGCATCGCCACAAAGGTCGTGTAAGCCATCGCTGCCAGGGCGGCGATACAAACGGCGGTGATCATTGGCGGCCTCCAACCTGCAACCTCTCCAAGGTAGTCGCGAAAAGGTCGCCCGTCTATTGCCAGCTACAGAACTGTGACGCTGTGAGCGCTTTTCCACCGGTCCATCGAGGCCCTCGGCCAAATGCCGCCCTCCGAATGCCACAGTTTCATCGCAATACGGATGTTGTAGCGGGTGGGCGTTCAGCGTGGGACAGAATAATGGAAGCTGCATCCATCAGGCGGCAAATCCCGGAATCCCGATTCTGCTGCACTGCCACATGGAACCGCCGAGCACGCCTCGGCGCCGACCGCGTGGCCCGCACCGCCCTCTGATCGAACGGAGCGACCATGTCCCTGGCTCTCGCCGCGATCGGCGTCCTTCTCGCCCTGGCGGCCATCGTCATGCTGATCCGGATCATGCTCACCGCGCGGCGCATCCAGCGCGGGGAGGCTGGGGAGGACGCCACACCCGTCATGCGCCGCATGGTGCTCGAGAACGGCATCGCCCTCGCCCTCGCCTTCCTCGGCATGGGGCTGATCCTGGTGAGCGGGATCTTCTGACCGGGCGATGGAGACGATTGCCACCCTGACCCGCCGGCTCAGCCATCCGGGTACCATCGCCTGGATCGGGCTGCGCCCCGCCCGCCGGGCGGCGATGGTCGCCACGACCGAGGCCACCCTGACGCCCGAGGGCCTGGCGGGGGACCACGCGCGCCCGGGCAAGCGCGCCGTGACCCTGGTGCAGGCCGAGCATCTGCCCGTCATCGCCGCCTTCTGCGCCAGCCACCTGGTCGACCCCGCGCAGCTTCGCCGGAACATCCTGGTCCAGGGGATCAATCTGCTTGCGCTGCGCCATCGGCACATCCGCATCGGCACCGCGATCCTTGAGGTCACCGGTCCCTGCGCCCCCTGCTCGCGGATGGAGGAGGCGCTCGGCCCCGGCGGCTACAGTGCGGTCCGCGGCCATGGCGGCGTCACCGCCAGCGTCGTGGAACCCGGCCGCCTCTCGGTGGGCGATCCGATCGAAGCCCTGGCCGCGCCCTAGAGCCTGTCGCGCTCAGAAGGTCTCCACCCAGGGGCGCAGCTCGATCTCCCAGGCCCAGGCGGAGCGATCCTGGCGCAGGAAATGCCAGTAGCTGCGGGCGATGGCGTCCGGGTCGAGCATGCTGTCAGGCTTGTCCGGCGCCTCCAGCCGGTCGTCGCGCCGCGGGTTCCGAATGCCGCCGTCGATCACGAAGTGCCCCACATGGATGCCCTTGGGGTGCAGTTCGCGCGCCAGCGACTGCGCCAACCCCCTGAGCGCAAATTTGCCCATCGCGAAGGGGGCCGAGCCGGGATAGCCCTTCACCCCGGCCGAGGCACCGGTGAAGAGCAGCGCGCCGTGCGCCTTCGGCTCCATCCTGAGCGCCGCCTCGCGCGCGGTGTAGAAGGCGCCGAGGGCCGTCACCTCCACCGCCTTGCGCACAGTCTCCGGATCCAGTGTCGTGAGCGGCCCCCGCTGGCGGGCGGAGGGGTTGTAGACCACCACATCCGGCGCCCCGGCCGGCGCGGCATCCAGTGCGGCGAACATCTCGGCGACCGCTCCGTGATCGGCAGCATCGCAGGCATAGGTCGCGGCGCCAGTCTCCGCCGCCAGGGGCGCGAGATCGTCCGGCGTTCGCGCTGCCAGGCTCACCGCCAGCCCCTCCGCCCGGAACAACCGGACCAGCGAAGCGGACAGACCGCTGCCCGCGCCCACGATCAACGCATGCGCGAATGATGGCGTCATGACCTCTTCTCCTCTGATGATCTCGCTTCTGGATGACCTCGGTTCGGACTGGGCAGCCCGCCACCGGCCACCTAGGGTCAGCGTTAGCACGACCACAGGGAGGCCCACATGGCGCCCAACGAACACGTTCTCATCACCGGAGCAAATCGCGGTATCGGCCTTGAGTTGACCCGACAGGCCGCCGCCAGCGGCGCCGCGGTCACCGCCCTGGTGCGGACCCCCGTTAAAGCCGAGGCGCTCCATGCGCTCGCCGAGGGCAGCGACCGCATCACCGTTTTGGCGGGCGATGTCACCGATCCCGCCACGCTCGCCCTCGCCGCCGCCTCCGTCGAGGCGCCGATCGATCTGCTGGTCTGCAACGCGGGCCAGTACCGCGGCCGCGGGCGTCTGGGCGACCCCGGCTTCGCGCCGGAGGATTGGTCCGAGACGCTGATGACCAACGTTGCCGGCGTCTACTTCACGGTGGAGGCCTTCCTGCCCCATCTTCGCCGCGCGCAGAGCGCCCGGATCGCGATCATCTCGTCGATCATGGCCTCCTCGGCGCGCGCACCCGGTGGCAGCTACATCTACCGCGCGTCCAAGGCGGCGGCGACCAACCTCGCCTGCAACCTCGCCCGGGACCTGCGGGAGGAGGGGATCGCCGTCGGCAGCTATCACCCCGGCTGGGTACGCACCGACATGGGCGGCGGCAGCGCCGATATCGACGTCGAGACCGCGGCGCGGGGCCTGCTCGAACGCTTCGCCAGCCTCTCCCCCGCGACCTCTGGCGTATTCGAGGACTACCGCGGCACGGCTATGGCCTTCTGATTGCCGAAGAGCACCGTCATAGGCTGAATCATCAGGGATGAACCCTAAGATACTGACAAATACCATTCTCTCTTTGCGAGAGTATTTACTATTTTAGTACATCCTACAGTTGCAAAATAACTAGGTATCAGGAATTCTTACTTGCCATTGATGAAACTTTAGGCACCCTCATCCGCACTTCAAGAGGAAGTTCCACGGTGCAACAAGCGTGCTTTCCGCGTTCGTCACGCTGCTCGGTGGAGGTGTAATGAGGGAGGGGCCCTTGCCGAAGTACCGACTTTTCACTTGCCTTGGTCTGGCCGCCGTCGTGGCGACCGGTGCCGTGATCGCCACACCGCAAGTCAGCCTGGCCTTCGAGACGGCGGCGACCGTGCGCGCCAAGATCAATCTCGCCGGCAAGCAGCGCATGCTGTCTCAGCGCATGGCGAAGAACGCCTGCCTGCTGCACCAGAACATCAACCCAGAGGAATCACAGGCGGCGCTGAAGAGCGATTTCGACGCCTTTGCGCGAACGATCCACGCGCTGCGCGTTGGCGACCCGGAGCTCAACCTGGTCACCGAGAGCAACAAGCCCGTGCTGCGGTACCTGGAGCTGACGCGGAAGGAATGGACGCCCTACAGCGTTGCCCTCCGGGCGACCTTCAATGACGGCTCACTGAGCGACGCGGACCTGCAGACCGTCTCGGAGCGGAGCAACACGGTCCTCAAGAGCATGGACACGACCGTGCGGCGCATGGCCCGGACCTATGGCGCCAAGGCGGGGATCCGCGAGGATGCCAAGGCGATCAACTGGGCCGGTGCACAGCGGATGCTGACCCAGCGCATGGCCAAGGACATCTGCTTCATCGCCGCCGGCGTTGGCGCCGAGGTCGCGCGCTTCGAACTGACGACCAACGCGGCCCTGTTCGAAGAGCGGCTTCAGATCCTTCGCAACGGCGACGCGGCGAAGAAGGTGCCGGCCCCGGTCAACACGGATGTCCAGCGCCATCTCGACGATGTGCACGCCGGCTGGAGCAGGATCTCGATCCGCGTGAAAGCGGTCGCAACGAGCCCCGCGCCCGACGCGGCGACGGTGGCCGAGATCGCCGCGGTTCTGGATGAGCTCCTGCGGTCGTCGCATGCGGCGGTGCAGGCGATGGAGCAGGTCGAAGGCTGATCTGCCGGGGCACCGGAAGGGGGGACCAGAAGGCCCTCGCCCGTCATCGGGCGAGGGCGGTGACCTCCTGGAGCGTCGCGGCGATGATCGAGAGATCCGTCTCCGTTGAGAAGCGATGGTCGGCGTCCTTGACCAGCGTCAGCCGCGCGTCCGGACAGTCCATATGCGCCAGCAGCGCAAGGCCCCGGTCCACGGGCACGTCGGCATCCGCCGTGCCGTGCAGCAGCCGCACCGCAAAGGGCAGCGCCAGGGCCTCGCGCAGCACCAGGTTCCGCCGCCCGTCCTCGATCAGATGGCGGGTGATGACATAGGGCTCGTCCGAGTAGTCCGACGGCAGGGCCACCTGCCCCTCGGCCATCAGCGCCGTCCGCTGACCGTCGTCGAAGGCCGCCCACATGCTATCCTCGGTAAAGTCCGGCGCGGCGGCGATCCCCACCAGCCCGGCGACCCGATCCGGCATCGCCCGCGCCAGCAGCAGCGCAATCCAGCCGCCCATGGAGGAGCCGACGAGGATCTGCGGCCCCTCGGTCAGCCGCGTCAGCACCGCCGCCGCATCCTCCGCCCAGTCGCCGATGCCGAAGTCCTCGAACCGCCCGCTGCTGGCGCCGTGACCGCGATAGTCGAAGCGCAGAAAGGCCCGTCCGCGCGCGGCTGCCCAATCCTCCAGGAACAGCGCCTTGGTCCCTGTCATGTCCGAGCGGAACCCGCCCAGGAAAACGATCCCAGGGCGCGCGATTCCATCGCCCCTCGCGCGGAGCCTGTGGTAAGCAAGCGCACGGGTGTCATCGAATACCAGTTTCTCCGGAGCGGACATGTCGGGGTCGTCCCTGTTTGCCAACGCGCGTGCGGCGAACCCTAAGGCCATGCCGGCAGGGAACAACCCTGCACAGACCGACAGCGAGCGCGATCCCAGGTTGACGATTCTCCAGGTCGTACCGCGCCTCGACCTGGGCGGCGTGGAGCGGGGCACCGTGGAGATCGCGGAGGCCATCGTCGCCGCCGGGGGCCGTGCCCTCGTCGCCTCGGAGGGCGGGCAGCTTGCCCACCGCATCGAGCGCGCCGGCGGTGAACTCGTGGAGATGAACGCCGCCACCAAGAACCCGCTCAACATCTGGCAGAACGCCGGCGTGCTGGAGCGTCTGATCCGGGCCGAAGGTGTCGATCTGGTCCATGCCCGCTCCCGCGCGCCGGCCTGGTCGGCCAAATGGGCGGCGCGGCGCACCGGGACCCCTTTCGTGACGACCTATCACGGCACCTACTCCGAGGGGTTTCCCCTCAAGCGGTCCTACAACGGCGTCATGGCGGCGGGGCGCCCGGTGATCGCGATCTCCGACTTCATTCGCGAGCTGATCATCGCCCGCCACAGGGTGCCGCCGGGCGAGATCGTCACCATCCCCCGCGGCGCCGATACCGACACCTTCTCCGAGGACGTCGTCACCGGCGGGCGCACCGCGCGCCTGGCAGAGGCATGGGGCCTGCTGGACGACGCCCGGCCGATCGTGATGCTGCCCGGGCGCCTGACGCGCTGGAAGGGGGCGGAGACGCTGATCGAGGCCGCCGCCCTGTTGCGCGACCGGCGCGGCGGCGATTTTCTCTGCCTCATCGTCGGCAGCGACGGCGGCTCGGGCTTCGCCGGGCGCCTCGAGCGGCGGATCGAGGAGGCGGGCGTCAGCGATCTCGTCTTCCTGCCCGGCGAGGTCACCGACATGGCCGCGGCCTATAAGCTCTCCTCCGTCGTCGTCTCGGCCTCGCTCGAACCGGAAGCCTTCGGCCGGGTGGCGGTGGAGGCCCAGGCCATGGGCCGCCCGGTCGTCGCAACCGACCACGGCGGCGCGCGGGAGACCGTGGCCCATGGCGAGACCGGTTTTCTCTACGCCCCCGGCGATGCCGCTGCGCTGGCGGAGGCCATCGACACGATCCTGACCCTCGATCCCTCGGCCAAGGCGCATATGCGCATGTCCGCGCGCGCGCGGATCCACGCCCGGTTCACGATCCGCGCCATGCAGCGCGCCACGCTCGACGTCTACGAACGCGCCACGGGCCGGCTCTTCAGCGAGGCCTGAGCGCTCCTGCGACCGCCTTGCGCCTGATCGGCCTGCGCCACCGGATGAGATGTCGATCTATCCTGAAACCCCGGCGAGGCGCGATCGTCGCTTGACCGGACTCTCCGTCCCGCCAACGGTCGACGGAGGAAGGCGGAAGGACGACCCATGAGCACAGCGATCCCACCCACGCCCGGCGCGGAGACCATGAACGGTGCCGAGGCCCTCGTGCGCAGCCTGCATGGCGCGGGGGTCGAGGTCTGCTTCGCCAATCCCGGCACCTCGGAGATGCAGTTCGTCGACGCGCTCGACCGCACCGGTCTCATACGCTGCGTCCTGGGGCTCTTCGAAGGCGTCGTCACCGGCGCCGCCGACGGCTACGGGCGGATGACCGGCAAGCCCGCGGTCAACCTGCTGCACCTCGGCGCGGGCCTCAGCAACGCCGCCGCCAATCTGCACAATGCCCGGCGGGCGCGGACCCCGATGCTGAACCTGGTGGGCGATCACGCGAGCTGGCATCTAGACTACGACCCGCCGCTCGCCTCGGATATCCGCGGCCTGGCCGAGCCCGTCAGCCACTGGGTCCGGACCGCCGCCCGCCCGCAAAGCCTCGCCGCGGATGGCGTGGCCGCCGCTGCGGCCGCCTGCTCCTGGCCGGGCCAGGTCGCGACACTCATCGCCCCCGGCGACACCGGCTGGGACCCGGGCGGCCAGCTCGCCCCGCCGGTCACCCCAGAAGGCCCCGCGCCGATCGCCGAGGAGGCCGTCGTCGAAGCCGCCGAGGCGCTGGAGGCCGGGCCCACCGCGGTCCTCTACCTCGGGCACAGCGCGCTGGCCGATGCCGCCACCCTCCGCCTCGCCGCGGCCATCGCCGCGCACACCGGCGCGCGCCTTCTCTGCCCCACCTCCTTTCGCAGGGCAGAGCGCGGCGGCGACGTCCCGGACATCGAGCGGCTGCCGTACAACGTGGATATCGGCGTCGCCCAGCTCACCGGCCTCACCACGGCGATCCTGATCGAGGCGGTGCCGCCGGTGGCCTTCTTCGGCTATCCCGGCAAGCCCTCGGCACTGCTGCCGCCCGAGTGCCGCATCGTGACGCTCGCCGACGTCGACCAGAACGGAGCGGAGGGTGTGGCGCGCCTTGCCGACCGGCTCGGCATCGCGAGCGGCGACATCGCCTTCCGGGCCCCGCCCCGACCCGAGCGTCCGCCCCCCGGGACGCTCGACTACGACACGCTGCCCCCCGCCATCGCCTCCGTGGTGCCGGAGGGGGCCATTCTGATCGACGAGGGGATCTCGGCGGGCCGCGGCCTCTGGTCGGCGATGGCGGCCTGTCCGCGCCATACTTGGCTGCCGCTCACGGGCGGGGCGATCGGCATCGGCCCGCCCATGGCCGCCGGCGCCGCCATCGCCTGCCCTGACCGCCCGGTGATCGCGCTCCAGGCGGACGGCTCGGCCATGTACACGATCCAGGCGCTCTGGACCCAGGCGCGGGAGGGGCTGAACGTCACCACCGTGATCTTCGCCAACCGCCAATACGAGATCCTGAAGCACGAGCTCGTTCGCGTGGGCGCCAACCCGGGCCCCTCGGCCCTGGGCTTGACCGACATCGACCGGCCGACCCTCGACTTCGTGGCCCTCGCCCGCGGCATGGGGGTGGAGGGCTGCGCCGTCGACTGCCCCCGTGCCCTGGCGGACCGCCTGGCCGCCGCCGTGACCGAACCCGGCCCCTATCTCATCGAAGCCCGCTTCTAGCCTCTCCCCTTCACCGCCACCGCCCCCAAAGGCCGGGCCGGGCCGGGTCAAGGGGCGCCCGGCGCCCGGCGTAGCCGGCTTGCCCTTGACGCGGCCCGGCCCGCGCGCACGATCGACCAGAAGCCCTCAGGGCTTCTCCCCAGCCCCCTACGACAGTCCTTCCACCCGCGCCGCAGCCGGCAGCACCCGCCCGCGACCAGCCCAACAGCGCTCCCGAAGACTCATCGCGGCGACCAGCCGCGATTCCGCTTGGCTGGACCCGTGCGGTGCTGCCGGTCTAGCCTGAACGCCCCACCGTGCCGGAGCCCGCTCATGCCCCCGTCGACCCCCGAGCCGATCCATCGCGACACGCGCGGCGTCTTCATCATCGCCGCCACGCCCTTCGCCCAGGACGGGGCGCTCGACCTCGACAGCGCGGAGCGGCTGGTGGACTTCTACGCGGGCTGTGGCGTCAACGGCATGACCATCCTCGGCGTCATGGGCGAGGCGCCGAAACTCACCCCCGACGAGGCCCGCGCCTTCGCCGCCCGCATGATTGCCCGCGCGCCCTTCCCGGTGATCGTCGGCGTCTCCGGCGGCGGGCTCGATGCCATGCGGGCCCTCGCACAGGACGTCATGGCGATGGGGGCTGCCGGCGTCATGGTCGCCCCACCCGCCGGCACCGCGCCAGAGGATCGGGTCGCCGCCTACTATGCCGCCGTCTGCCACCACCTTGGCCCGGACGTGCCCGTCTGCCTCCAGGATTACCCCCAGCTGACGGGCGTGAAAATCTCCACCGACACCATCCTGCGCCTCACCGTCGAGCATCCGCAGATCGTCATGCTCAAGCACGAGGACTGGCCCGGCCTCGCCAAGCTCAGCGCCATCCGCACCGCCGAGGCGGCGGGCGAGCGCCCCCGCCTCTCGATCCTCACCGGCAACTCGGCGCTCTTCCTCGCGCAGGAGATGGCCCGCGGCGCCGACGGCGCGATGACTGGCTACTGCTACCCCGAGATGCTCGTACAGGTCGTCCAGGGCTGGGGCACCGACCCGGACCGGGCCGAGGACATCTTCGACGCCCATCTGCCGCTCGTGCGCTACGAACAGCAGCCCGGCCTCGGGCTCGCCGTGCGAAAGGAGGTCCTCCGCCGCCGCGGCGCCATCGCCAGCGCCGCCGTGCGCGCGCCGGGGCCCAAACTCAGCGCCGCGGATCAGGCCGAGGTCACCCGCCTCATCGCCCGCCTCGACCGGCGCCTCGCGGCACTCGGATAGGGCACGCCCGATGGAACGCGGCACTGCCGACTGGATCTCGCTCTTGTTCGCCGGGACCTCGCTCTTGCTGGCGGGCGCGATCCTCGCAGTCCTCGTCATCGGCCTGCTTCATCGTGCAGGCTACTACGGCGGCCCTGCCCGCGGGATCGGCTGGCAGTTCATCCGCTACACGGTCATCGCGGTCACCATCCCCGCCACGGCGCTCCTGGCCGTGAACGGCGTGCTGACCGGCGAGGCGGCGGCGATCTTCAGCGGCGCGCTCGGCTATGCCTTCGGCAGCAGCACGGGCGGCGCCGGCAGCAACGACGACGGAAAGGACGGCTGATGGATCTCGGGCTCTCGGACAAAAAGGCGGTGGTGCTCGCCTCCACCCGCGGCCTCGGCCGCGCGATCGCCGAGACGCTGGCGGCGGAGGGGGCGGAGGTCCTCCTCGCCGGGCGTTCGGCCGAAAAGCTCCAAACCGTCGAGGCCGCGATCCGCGCCAAGGGCGGGCGCTGTCACTGGACCCTCTGCGATCTGGCGGAGAAGACCGCGGCCGAGGCGCTCCAGACCGCCGCGGCCGAGGTCCTGGGCCAGGTCGATATCCTGGTGCTGAACGCCGGTGGCCCGCCGCCGGGACGGATGATCGACAGCGATCTCGAGATCATGCGCACCCATTTCGAGACATCGGTCGTGCGCCTGATGGAGATCGGTCACGGTTTCATCCCTGCCATGGCGGAGCGTGGCTGGGGGCGCGTGGTGGCCGTCGGTTCCTCGGGCGTGGTGCAGCCCATCCCCACCCTCGGCCTTTCGAACACGATCCGCGCCTCGCTGGCCGCCTGGTGTAAATCGGTGTCCAACGACGTCGCCGCACAGGGCGTGACGGTCAACATGCTGCTGCCCGGGCGCATCCACACCGAGCGGGTGGACGAATTGGACACCGCCGCGGCCCAGCGCACCGGCAAGGATATCGAGGCGATCCGGGCGGCGGCCCGCGGCACGATCCCGGCCGGGCGCTACGGCACCCCGGCCGAGTTCGCGGCGGTGGCGGCCTTCCTCTGCTCCGCCCCCGCCTCCTATGTCACCGGCAGCCTGGTCCGCTGCGACGGCGGCCAAATCAAGTCGCTCGGCTAACCGCTCATTCCGTCGTTGTGACCACCGCTGTTTGCGATAGCTCGCTCGCATCGCGATTGAGCGCGAGAAGCTGAAGCAGCACCGCCACCGTTTGACCGGCACGGTTGTCCTTGATCAGTCGTTCACCGCTTGCGGTTGGCACGACGGCACCCTCACCGCAGATTTCGTTGTCATTCGAGCCCCGGTCGCCCGGCACGAAATATGTCTGCCCTTCGAAAGTCACTACCGTGAGCGCATTGGCCGGTGCATTCGTGCGCGTGGCGACACGGCAGACAGCGAAGAGAAGATGCGCTGATCGACCCTCGATGACAGCGCCGCGCTGGAGCGGCCTGAACACGCCATTCGGCTGTGCCCCGCCCTGGTCCGACAGCCTCAACAGACCGCCGTCATCGTCCAGGCTTCCGTAAAGCGGCCGATGCCAGGACGGATCCGAGACGAGGTCTTGGGCGCGCGAGCCGGGATAGATGACCGGGCCCGCGCTGAGTGCGGCAGCCCTGTTCGGCGGATCGCGCAGCTGGTTCGCTGCAATCTCGCCGAGAAAGGCAAAGATCCCACGAACCGAGCGCAGCGGAAGCCTGATCTCGATTTCCCGTTTTAAGGACTGTCCGCCAGCCGCCAGCCCAAGCGCTCTCATAGCCGGGTCAACACGCTTTGCCAAATCCGCGCCAGAGACGGTGCCGAAGACGCTCTTGCCCAGGATTGGGGCCTGATCCGACGGAGCGGCCGACGCCTCGGCATCGCCAGCCTCGCCAACCACCAGAGCATCCAAGGCTGCGCTGAACCTGAGGCATTCGCCGGGGCACATGACGCTGGTCGTGCTCTCGTCGAAGGTAAGGCTTGGAACCGGTTTCACCTCGTTGAGCTGCCAGAGCTCCCTGCCCTCGACCTTTTTTAGCGCCGTGCCGAACGCCGCCTTTCCAATCGAATACTGCACTGTCTCCGGCCGCGTGAGCGCTGGTCCTACGGGCGTGAACTTGTTCGTCACCGTCGGCACCATGCCACGGGCGAGCAGCGCTCGCAGCACCCGGTCGAAACTTAGAGCACCTCGATAGCAGTCGGGCTGCCCGCGTGGCACAGGTTCGATCCGAGGTTCGTTTACGCATACCTCTCTCTTGGCGACCGCGGCATCGCCCACGCCGATCGTCTCGACGATCTCGATGCGATCGACGAGAAGCGTATAGACGAGTTCTGGCGGCAGCCCCTGACCGATCAGCGCGTTCAGCGTGCCAGCTTCGACCGCGCGCGAGATCCCCGTCTCGAACTTCTGCGTGCTCTCGGTCGTGTAGTTGAGCTGCGGTTGCGGATCATTGGCCGTGATGGCCGGATTGAAGACCCCGGGAGGCGAGATCAACCCGCCGAAGGGGAAGTTGGCACTTAGCCGGGCCGTGTAACGGTCCTGGTCGACCGCACTGCCGAGCACCGAGAAGTGCAAAGGCGCCCGATAGGACTGGCGAACGATGTTGAGGGCGACGACGCGGTTCGCCGAGTCGGCGATGGAGGTGTTGTAGCTCTCTGCGCGGTCGCCGACGCTTCCCAGTGGTGTGCCACAGCCGGCGAGGAGCGTTGCGATTCCAAAGGCAAAAGCCCCGGTGTGAGTAGGCGACATGTCAAATCTCCTTTCCAGTATCAATCCATCGACGATACCAGAACGGAGAGTGATTCCGTTACGCTGATTGCCGGATCCGGCGAGCGCCGGATCCGGCTATGAGAGCTCCATCTATCTCCACTCAGGCCTGGTGGATCGCGCCGTGCCAGAGGCGTCCGAGCCAACTCGTTCTGCCAAGGTCGGTGCCCACTTCCGGCGTCCGGGCACGGGGCGTTGAGCGGCTGGTGGTGGGTTGCCAAACGGCCCGGCGGTCCAGGGAGAGGGAGCGGCGGGAGGCTGCGTGGGCCGCCTTCATGGCGTCCTGGTCCATCGGCAGGCCGAGGGCGATCTCGGCCTCGATCCGGGTCAGGCCGATATCCTCGAGCATGCGGTCGTCATGGTCCAGCAGGCGGCGCAACTGCGCGCGCTTGCGGTGCTCTTCCATCCAGCGCAGGCCGGCTTTGGTCAGCATGGTCATCGTCAGTCTCCTTTGCCCCATCGGTTGGCGATGCGCAGAAGGTGGCAGTCGATGTTGATTCCGCAAAACTGAAAGGATTGACCCCTCGATTCAGATATGCTGAAAATACGGCATGAACGATATGGCACCCTCCCCCGCCGCGCGGCTTGACCTCGATGCGATGCGCGCCGCCCTCACGATCGCCGAGACCGGGAGCGTCTCCGTCGCCGCCAGCCGGCTGGGCCGCACCCCCGCAGCGATCTCCATGCAGCTCAAGAAGCTCGAGGACACCCTCGGCAACGCGCTGTTCAACCGAACGCGCTCGGGCATGACGCTCACCACCGCCGGCGAGCGCCTGATGCCCTATGCCCGGCGCATGGTGGAGACGGAGCGCGCCGCCCGAGAGGCCTTCCTCACGGCCGCCCTCAGCGGCACGGTGCGCCTTGGCCTAATCGATGACGTGATCGGCGTGCACCTTACGGCCATGCTTGCGGCCTTTGCGCGCTCCCACCCCGGCGTGACCGTCGATGTGACCGTGGGGCCGAGCGTCACGCTCGGCCCGCAGCTCGAGCGCGGCGAGGTCGATATCGCCCTCATCACCACCGGCGGGCCAGGCGTGGACCCGCGCGACAGCGACATCGTTCTCTTTGACGAACCGCTGGCCTGGGTGGTCGCGCGCACCTGCGACGTCTGGCAGGAACGGCCGCTGCCGCTGGCCCTCTCAGCACATGGCTGCGCCTGGCGACGCCAGACGCTCGAGGCGCTGGAGCGCGCGGATATCCCCCACCGCGTTGCCTATCAGTCCGAGTTCACCACCGCCCTCTCCGCCGCGGTGGCAGGGGGTCTCGCGGTCTCAGTCCTGCCGCCCAGCGCCATGCCGGAGGGGACGCGGGTCGTCGGCCCGGCCGAGGGCGCGCCGCCGCTCGGCTCGGCGCAGATCATGATGCGCCTCGGGCACCGGCCCTCGGGCGTGACCACGGCCCTTGCCGCGCGCATCGCGGAACAGTTTGGGGCGAGCCTGGAGAGCCGGGCCAGTTGACACTCAGCGACCCCTCTGATGCTCTGCCGGGGGCTGTCGATCTATCCCAACGGAACCTTAGAGATCGCCGTGCTACGGCAGCCGGGGGTGGCACCTGGGCGTGCCAGCAGGTCAGGACCGCGCCATGATCGTCTCCGCCGTGCACAACTTCGGCTTCGTCCATATCCCCAAGTGTGCAGGCTCCACGATCCGCCACCAGCTTCGCGAGCGGGACGACCTGAAGGGGCGGTTCTACCGCAACATCGCGCATCCGACCCTGGGCCGGATCAACGGCAATCACCTCACCCTGTCCGTTCTGCGGCAGGAGTATCCTGACGCCTTCGCCGCGCTGCAGGCGGTCGAGAGCTACACGATCGTCCGCGACCCGACGGAGCGTTTCGTCTCCGCCGTCGCGCAGGCCGTCCGCGACGAGGGGGGAGAGGCCGGTGCCCTCAGCGCGCGCCAGATCGCGACCCTGGCGCACCGCCTGATCGGGGAGCTTGAACGGGCCGAGGGGGTGCTCACCGGGGTCCATGTCCTGTTCGAACGCCAGATCGACTATGTGATGCTGGATGGCAGCTCGATCGTCGACCACGTCTTTCCGATGGAGCGGCTGGACGCCCTTTTCGAGGCCATGGCCACCCGGCACGATCTGCACCTGAACCGGGAGACGGTGTGGAACCCCACGGTGACCTATCGCTTTCCCGCCCTGACCAAGACCCTCAAGCGCATGAAGGACCGGGCGAAGAAGACCCTGCCGGTGGCGGGGTATACGCGCCTGCGCGACGCGGCGCTGCCGATCTTCACCACCCGCGGCGTGCCCAAGCTGAACCAGACCCTGCTCGAAGACGACCGTATCCAGGCCTTTATCGCCGAGCGCTATGCCGAGGATGCGGCGCTGCATCGGACCGCCCTTGCCGCCCTGGCGGCGCCCGACACGCAGCCGGAAGTCGCCCGCGCCTGAGGGCCCAATGCGCGCCCAGTGAGCGCCCAGTGAGCGCCCAGCCCACCTGCCCGAGAGGGATCCAATGCCCGACAGAACCGCGTCCGCTCACGACCTGGTCATCACCGGCGGCCGGCTCGCAACACCCATGGGGAGCTTCGAGGCCGACCTGGGCATCCGCGACGGCCGGATCGCCACCATCGGCGAGGGGCTGTCGGGCGCCGAGACCATCGATGCGCGCGGCAAGCTCGTCCTACCCGGCGGGGTGGAGGCGCACTGCCACATCGCCCAGGAATCGGGCATGGGGATCATGCAGGCCGACGACTACGAGAGTGGCAGCCGCGCCGCCGCCCTGGGCGGCACCACGACCTTCGTCCCCTTCGCCGCCAAGACGCGGGAGCGGACGGTGGCCGAAAGCCTCGATCTCTACGCCGCCCGGGCGGCCGGCCGGTCCCACATCGACTATGCCAACCACCTGATCCTGCCGGACGCCGAGCCCGAGACCATCGCCGCGCTGCCGGCGGCCTTCGCCCGCGGCGTCACCGCGCTCAAGGTCTTCACGACCTATCCGAAGGTGAAGATCGACGACGCGGCCTTCCTCGCGATCCTTAGCGCCGCGCGCGAGGCGGGCCGGCTGACAATGGTGCACGCCGAGAACGACGCGATGATCGCGTGGATGACCGAGCGCCTGATGGCCGCCGGTCTGACGGCGCCCAAGTTCCACGCCCCCTCCCACCCCGCGCTGGCGGAGGAGGAGGCGATCTTCCGCGCCATCTCGCTCGCCCGCCTCGCTGATGCACCGCTGCTGATCGTCCATGTCTCCACCGCCCGCGGCGCGCGCCTGATCGCCGAAGCCAGGGCCGAGGGCGTGAAGGTCTGGGGCGAAACCTGCACCCAATACGTGACGCTGACCCACCACGATCTGGACCGTCCAGGGCGGGAGGGGGCGAAGTTCGTCTGCTCGCCCCCGCCGCGCGACGCCGCGGCCCAAGCCGCGCTCTGGCAGGCGCTGCGCATGGGAACGCTCTCGGTCTTCTCCTCGGACCATGCGCCGACCCGCTTCGACGAGACGGGCAAGTTCTTCAACGGGCTGGACGCGCCCTTTCCGAAGATCGCCAACGGGCTCCCGGGCCTTGCCGCCCGCCTGCCCATCCTGTTCTCCGAAGGCGTGGTCAAGGGCAGGATCACGCTCGAACGCTTCGTCGCCCTTTCCGCCACCAACGCTGCGCGTCTCTACGGCCTCGCGCCGCAGAAGGGATCGCTCGCCATCGGCGCCGATGCGGACATCGTGCTCTGGGACCCGCAGACCACGCGAACCCTCCGCGCCGAGGACCTGGGCGACAACACCGGCTATTCGCCCTACGAGGGGATGGTGGTCACCGGCTGGCCCGTCCTCACCCTCTCCCGCGGGGAGATCATCGTCAGGGACGGCGCACTGACCGCGTCGGCCGGGAGAGGCCGGCCGCTCACCCCGGGAACCAGCATCCTAGACGATCAGCCCGGCATGATCGCGGTCGAGCGTGACGCGGCCCAGCGCTTGGGCTTGGGCGGCGCACCCGATCGCTGATCCCGGCGCCCTGTCGCCCGCTTTTGCGCTACCCGCGCTGCGCCATGACCGCTAGGACGACGGGCGAAAGGGGAGGGTCGCACCGCTCATGACTGCCGAGCCTGTCGTTATCGCGCTGCATGTGCCCAAGTGCGCCGGCAGCACCGTGGAGGCCCATCTGAAGCGCCATCTCGGCGCTGGCTTCTGGTCGGCGCCGAAGCGCACGCGAAAGGCGCCGCTGGAGCTGTTCGGGCGCAAGCACGCCATGCCCCCGCAGGTCGAGCCGTCGCAGATCCGCGCGGTCTCGGGCCATTTCATCGGTCGCTCGCTGGAGGCCATGTTCCAGGGCCGGCCCATCCACCGCAGCGTGCTGCTCCGCGAGCCGGCGGCACTGATCCTGTCCTGGTACAACTACCGCATGGCGCGCTATCGCGCCGCCGGGCAGGCGACCTATCCCTTCGGGCTGCATCTGCGCGCCCTGCCCCCCGACCCGGTGGCGCACTTCCTCCTGGAGCGCTGGCTGGAGAAACCTTGGCTGCGGCTGGCGGCGATGGGCCGGCGGGACAAGCGCGCCGCCCTCGACACCGTGCTCGCAGGCTTCGACAGGGTGGACGATATCGCCGGCGCCGATGCGCTGGTCGCCGAGATCTCGATGCTGCTCGCCATCCCCCAGACGGCGGCACGCGAGAACACCAAGGAAGAGTGGGAAGCGCGCTCGGACTGGCGGCCGATGGCCCTCGCCGATCTTGAGGCCCACGATCGCGCGGCGCTCGACCGGCGTACCCGGCTTGACCGTTACCTCTGGCAGCGCTGGGCCCGGGGCGAGGATGTTGACCTCGACCACACTGTCGTGATGCCCTTCTTGGTCGCCGAGATCGCCCGACCACGGGCCGAGATTGCGCGCCGCCTTGCCCGCAGCCGCGCCACGTGACATGCCACACCCGACCGGTGGATGACGACCGAGGACCGAGCGATGACTGCGATGATCACGATCACCCTACCCGACGGCGCTGAGCGGAAGTATCCCGCCGGAACCACGCCGGGCACGGTGGCGGCAAACATCTCGAAGTCGCTCGGCAAGGCCGCCTTCGCCGCCAAGATCGACGGCCGCCTCACCGACCTGTCCGAGCCGCTGGAGGCCAACGCCAAGCTCGCCATCGTCACCGCGAAGGACGAGGAGGCGCTGGAGCTGATCCGCCACGACTGCGCACATATCATGGCCCGCGCGGTGCAGGAGATCTGGCCCGAAGTGAAGGTCACCATCGGCCCGGTGATCGAGCACGGCTGGTACTACGACTTCGACCGCGAGGAGCCGTTTACCGACGCGGATTTCGAACGCATCGAGAAGAAGATGCGCGAGATCATCGCCGCGCGCGATCCGGTCCGCACCGAGGTCTGGGACCGCGACCGCGCCATCGCGCACTACGAGGGCACCGGCGAGCCCTACAAGGTCGAACTGGTCCAGGGGATCCCGGAGGGCGAGCCGATACGGATGTATTGGCACGGCGACTGGCAGGACCTCTGCCGCGGCCCGCACCTTGTGCACACCGGCCAGGTGCCGGCGGATGCCTTCAAGCTGATGAAGGTCGCCGGCGCCTATTGGCGGGGCGACAGCAACAACAAGATGCTCCAGCGCATCTACGGCGTCGCCTTTCGCAACAAGGACGACCTCAAGGCGCATCTCACCATGCTGGAGGAGGCCGCCAAGCGCGACCACCGCCGCATCGGCAAGGACATGGGTCTCTTCCACTTCGAGGAAGTCGCCCCTGGCTCGGTCTTCTGGCACCCGCGCGGCTGGCGGCTGTTCCAGACGCTCATCAGCTACATGCGCGAGCGCCAGGACGCGGTCGGCTATGTCGAGGTCAACTCGCCCGACATGATGGACCGTGCGCTCTGGGAGACCTCGGGGCACTGGCAGAACTATCGCGCCAACATGTTCCTCACCAAGACCGAGGATGAGCGTGAGTTCGCGCTCAAGCCCATGAACTGTCCGGGGCACATGCTGATCTTCGGCCAGGGAGTGAAGAGCTACCGCGATCTGCCGCTCAAGATCTCGGAGTTCGGCAAGGTCCACCGCTACGAACCCTCGGGGGCGCTGCACGGTATTCTGCGCGTGCGCAGCTTCACCCAGGACGATGCGCATATCTATTGCACGCCCGCACAGCTGACCGAGGAATGCCTGAAGGTCAACGATCTGATCCTGTCGATCTATCGCGACTTCGGCTTCGACGACGTGCGGATCAAACTGTCGACCCGCCCCGAGAACCGCATCGGCAGCGACGAAAGCTGGGACCGGGCGGAGGACGCGCTGCGCACGGCGCTCGACGAGGCCGGGAACACCTACACGATCTTCGAGGGCGAAGGCGCCTTCTATGGCCCCAAGCTCGAGTATGTCTTGCGCGACGCGATCGGGCGCGACTGGCAATGCGGCACCCTGCAGGTGGACTTCAACCTGCCGGAACGCTTCGGCACGACCTACGTGACCCAGGATGGCGCGCGGGAGCACCCCGTGATGCTGCACCGGGCGCTCTTCGGCTCGCTCGAACGCTTCACCGGGATCCTGACCGAGCACTATGCCGGGCGCTTCCCGCTCTGGCTCGCCCCGGTCCAGGTGGTGGTGGCGACCATCGTCTCGGACGCGGATGACTATGCCGCCGAGGTGGTCGCCAAGCTTCGCGCGGCGGGGCTCCAGGTCGAGAGCGACATGCGCAACGAGAAGATCAACTACAAGGTCCGCGAGCACTCGAACATGCATGTGCCCATCATCCTCGCCGTCGGCCGGCAGGAGGTGGAGGACGGCACGGTCTCCCTGCGCCGCCTCGGCGAGCAGGGCCAGAAGGTGCTGCCGCTCGAGGACGCCATCGCCGCCATCGCCGCGGAGGCCTTGCCGCCCAACAAGCAGCAACCGGCGAGCGTGGAGGGCTGAGGCCCATGCAGGAGATCGACCTCGGACGCGCCCGGACCGCCGCCATCGCCCTGCGCGTGGCCTAGGATGCGGCGCTTCGACGAGATCTTGGCCCTCGCCGCCGGTCACCACGGCGGCGAGAAATCCGTCGAAGCGCTCCTCTCCCGGCCCCTTGGCAATGCCGCGTTGCGGGCGATCCCCGACGACCGCTGGCTGTCGCGGCTCGGCCAATGCGTCTTCTCCGCCGGCTTCAACTGGTCGGTGGTCGACAAGAAATGGCCCAGCTTCGAGGAAGCCTTCCACGGCTTCGCCCCAGGCCCCATCACGCTGATGGACGACGAGGCCGTGGAGGTCGCCGCCCGCGCCGGCGGCATCCCCCACATGGCCAAGGCCATGGCGATCCGCGACAACGCCGTCCTGTTCCGCGCGCTGGCGGCGGAGCATGGCAGCGCCGCCACCTTCTTCGCCGACTGGCCGGCGGAGCGCTACGTCGAGCTGTTGGAACTGCTCAAGAAACGCGGCGGGCGCCTGGGCGGAAGCACGGCGCAGTACTTCCTGCGGTTTATGGGCGTCGACAGCTTCATCACCTCCGCCGACGTCACCGCCGCCCTGGTCCGCGAGGGCGTCGTGGACAAGGCGCCCACCTCGAAGAAGGCCATGGCGGCGACCCAAGCCGCCTTCAACGCCTGGCGCGCCGAAAGCGGCCGGTCCCTGACCGAGATCAGCCGCACCCTCGCCCTCTCGGTCGGCTGATCGTCCGGCGGCGCGGCAATGACGGAGCACGCGATGCAACCCGGTGTCTCGGTCGTCATTCCCGCCATGGATGCCGCGGGGACCCTCGCCGACACGCTGCGCTCCGTGCTCAGCCAGCCGCAGCTCGAGGAGGTGATCGTCGTCGTCCAACCCTCCAGCGATCAGACCCTCAGCGTGGCCCAGTCCACCGGCGATCCGCGGGTGACGGCCATCGCGGACGACGGGCGGGGCATCGCGCGTGCCATGAACATCGGGATTGCACGCGCGCGCGGCCGTTGGTTCGCCAAGATCGACGCCGATGATCTGCTGCCCGAAGGGCGCTTCGCCTGGCAGGTCGCCGCGCTCGAGGAGGGCGGAGAGACCACCGCCGCGGTCTGCGGGCGCCACGGCGAGATCGACGAGCGGGGCCGGCCGATCGTCGAGTTCGAGGTCATGGACAGCACCGCGGAGGTCACGGACCTCTACCGTGCCGGCAAGCCCTGCACCCATCTCGGCACTTTCCTGTGCCGCTTGAGTGCCGTGCGCGCCATCGGGGGTTTCCGCCCCTGGTTCACCACGGCCGAGGATCTCGATTTCGCCTGTCGCCTGGCCGAGGTGGGCAAGATCACCTTCGTGCCCCGCCTTGCCTACCTCTACCGCCTCAGCGAGCGCTCAATCACCCACCAGCAGCGCGCGGCAGAGCGCAGGTTCTTCAACGACCAGGCCCGCCGCTTCGCGCGTCAGCGCCAGGCGGGCGGCGAAGACGATTTGGCAGCCGGCAAGCCCCCGGCCCTCCCGGCACCGGGGGATGGGCCAGCGGATGGGGATGGCGCCAGCACAGGCCGGCTCAGCGTCCGAACACAGGCAGCCGGCCACGCCGAGAGCCATGCCTGGGAGCGTCTGCGTCGCGGAGAGCACGGCGCTGCCCTACGCTACATGCTCCGCAGCCTCCGCATCGAGCCCAGGCCCAGGCGGGCCGTGGCCCTGCTCAAGATGGCCCTGCAGATCGTCACCTCCGGCGGCCGCCGCCGCGGCGCGGGCTAACCGCCAGGCCGCGATCGGTGGCCGGGGCTGCGAGGGCATTGCGCGCCGCGATCGGCCTTTGAGGGGTGGAGGGTAGCAAGTCGGGTGGCGACCAAGCAGCGCGCCGACTGGACAGCTTCCGCCTTGCAGCACATAGTCTCAGAAATTGAGTCGATTAATGACACTCTGAAGGATCCAGGAGTACAAGAATTGACAAAGGGGCATTCGGACACCCTCCTCGCCCGTCCCTTCGCGCCCGAGGCCGCCGCGCCGCGCCCAGCGCCGCTGAGCGGAATCGCGCCCATCGTGCCGGTGCAGAACGTCGCCGCCTCGCGCCGCTTCTATGTCGACCGCCTCGGCTTCACCCTGCTGCAGGAAAACCCGGATGCCTCCGCCGCCATGGTCGAGCGCGGCGCCGTGCGGCTCATGCTGCTGCGCGTGCCCCACAAACGCGCGCTGGAGGCGACGCGGGAGTATCTGTCGGCCTATATCTGGACGCCCGATGCCGACGCCTTGTTCGCCGAGCTTGCGCCCAAACTGGCGGATCTGCCGGACTGGCGCGTGCGCCCGCCCTTCACGCAACCTTACGGCATGCGCGAATTTCACGTGAAAGATCCGGACGGCTTCCTACTGTTCTTCGCCGAGGACCCCTTCGCGCCGAAGGGGTCGGCGCCCCGGCACTGACGGCCTAGGGGCGCCTTGGCTTGCGGAGGTCCGCCCGATGACGTGTCGCCTGTTCCTCGCCACCGTCCTGTTGTTGCTGCCTGCCCCCGCCCTCGCCTCCATCTGCCACGCCTTCGTGCGCGATGTGCCGGGCGTCCAGTTCGCACAGCTCGGCCCTCAGATCGCGACGGATGGCCCGACCCTGGCCAGCGCCGCCAGCCGGGCCCAGAGCGTGTCGATCGAATACGTCACCCACTCCAGCTATCGGATCATCACCGAGGCGGGCATCGTCGTCGTCACCGACTACTTCGGCGCCAATGGCAGCGGCGGCATCATCCCGACCGTCGTCACCATGAACAACGCGCACGAGACGCATTTCACCGACTTCCCCGACCCCGCGATCGAGCATGTGCTGCGCGGCTGGAACCCCCTCGGCGATGGCCCGGCAAAGCACATGCTCGAGCTCGAGGACATCGTCATCCGCAACGTCACCACCGACATCCGCGGCTGGGGCGAGGCACGGGTCGACGGCAACTCGATCTTCGTGTTCGAGGTCGCAGGGATCTGCATCGGCCATCTCGGCCACCTGCATCACCTGCTGGACGACAGCCACTACACGATGCTGGGCAAGCTCGATGTGGTCATGGCCCCGGTGGACGGCACCTACACCGTCGATACCGACGACATGATCACCATGATGAAGCGACTCAAATCGCGGATCGTGCTGCCGATGCACGCCTTTGGGCCGGGCTCCATGCGGATCTTCCTGGATGGGATGTCGGATGCCTTTCGCATCGTCGAGACCGGGGAGAAGGTGATCGAGGTCTCGCTGTTGAACCTGCCGCAGGAGCCGACGGTGATGCTGCTTTCCAATCACATCACCACCGGCAGCTTCGACTGACCGGCCAAGGCGGGCCGGGCACCCTTTCCGCCGGGCGGCAGGCGTAGTATATCTGTCAAAAGCGCCGCGAAACCGTCGGCGCTTTTTGCCATTTTTTCGTGAAGCCCCGCGTCGGGGTGCATCGAGGGAGAGAACGATAGCCAGACGACCGCACAACGCGCCGCCGACCCGTGAAACCGGCCCGCGCGTCAATCGCCAGATCCGCGTCCCGCAGATCCGCTTGATCGACGAAAACGGCGAGAATGTCGGGGTAGTGCGCCCCGAGGAGGCCATAGACATGGCCGTGGAGGTTGGGCTCGACCTGGTGGAGATCTCCCCGAACGCCAGCCCGCCGGTCTGCAAGATCATGGACTTCGGCAAGTTCAAGTACGAGACGCAGAAGAAGGCGGCCGAGGCGCGCAAGAAGCAGAAGGTCATCGAGGTCAAGGAAGTGAAATTCCGCCCCAACATCGACACGCATGACTATGACGTGAAGATGCGGTCGGTGACCAAGTTCCTGGGCGAGGGCGACAAGGTGAAGGTCACCCTGCGCTTCCGCGGCCGCGAGATGGCGCACCAGGAGCTGGGCCGCGATCTGCTGCACCGGGTGGCCGGCGACATCGAGAGCCTGGGCAAGGTCGAGGCGATGCCAAAGCTCGAAGGCCGCCAGATGACCATGGTCATCGCGCCCCAAAAGACCGTCTGAGCATGGCAAACGGCGCGCAGGGCGGCCCGGGGCACGACCCGGGCGAGAGCCCTGCCGCAGACCCCGCCAAGGGCTCCAGCGAGGGCTCCAGCGAGGGCTCCAGCGAGATCGCCGACACCACCGCCGAGGCAGGCGCCCACCGCTTCGTGAGCGCCTATACCGCCGATACCGTCCCCTCGGCCCATGACGGGCGCATCTATGCGCCCGCCGCCGGGCGCAATGCGGCAGCGATCGGCGACGCGCTCGTCCCGCTGCTCGGGAGCCTCGCCGGCACACTGCTCGAGGTCGGGTCGGGGACCGGGCAGCACGCCGCGCATCTGGCGGCCCTGCTGCCGGCGCTCACCTGGCAGCCCACGGATCTCGAACCGCTGCATCTGACCTCGATCGAGGCTTGGCGGCACCATGCGGGCCTGCCCAACCTCAACGCCCCGTTCCGCCTGGACGCAACCGGGCCCTGGCCGGGCGACGCTGGGGTCGCCCCGCTCCTGCCGCTTGCGGCGCTCTTCAGCGCCAACGTCATCCACATCGCGCCCTGGTCGGTGGCCGAGGGGATCTTCGCCGGCGCGGGCCAAGCGCTCCTGCCCGGCGGCCGCCTCGTCCTCTACGGCCCCTTCAAGGAAGGCGACCAGCATACTGGCGAGGGGAACGTCCGCTTCGACGCAGCACTCCGCGCCCGAGACCCGTCGCACGGTGTGCGGGATCTCGACGCCATCGCCGCTCTGGCCGCAGCGGCCGGGATGGGTCCGCCAGCGATCACCCGGATGCCGGCGAACAACCTGCTCGTCGCCTTCACGAAGGGCTGATCACTCCACGGTGATGGTGATCCGCTCCGACATCACCGGCGGGTCGTGCGGGACGTGGTTGTGGTCCGCCGCCACCAGCTGGAGCACATGCGTGCCCGCCGGCAGGTCCAGCGTCGCCTCGGTCTGACCGCCGCCAAAGTGGACATGCTGATCGTCCGCAGGGATCGAGTACTCGAGCTCCTCACCCTCGATCGCCTCGTTGATGATCAAGTGGTGGTGGCCGGTCTTCTCTTTCTCCACCCCTGCCGGCGCGATGCCCATGTTGCGCATGCCGAAGATGATGGTCACTGGGCTCGTCACCGTGTCCCCATCGCTGAGGTTGACGAAATAGACCTCCGCCCCCTCGGGCGAGGGCGTGCCCTCGGCCAGGGCGCCGGGCGCGGCGAAAGAAAGGGCGAGTGCCGTGATGGCTGAGACGGCGATTGTGGCTTTCATCGTATCCTCCTGTCGAGCCGGCCGCTCGTCGGTGGCAGCCGCGTCGGCAGATAGGGCACCCGGAACCGCCTGTCAGGCAAGGCCCTGATCGCGATACACCACGCTATCGTGAGGGATGGACCCCACTTTCGGGCGGCGGTAGCGTGTAGAGATGACTGAAGGGAATGATCCAGGCTTCGCACCGTCCCCTGCGTCAGGGCATCAGCCGGGGCGCAGCTGGCACGACATGGGGGGCGACCCTGCCGGTGCCATCGACCCCGCCACGCATGACTATGCGCTGTGGGAAAAGCGCGTCGACGCCCTCATGGTCCTGCTGACCACCAAGGGACATTTCACCGTCGATGGCCTGCGCCGCGCGCTGGAGGCGATGGGACCGGACGCTTTCGATACCATGACCTATTACGAGCGCTGGATCGCCGCGGTCACCGAGAACGCGATCGAGACCGGCGCCATTACCATCGAGGATTTGAACGCCCGCATGGAAGCCGTCGCCGCCCGCGGGCCGACCTATGGCGCCGCCCAAGCGCCGAAAAGCGGAGAGTGACCGATGCCCCCGGCAGATGCCCCTCAGCATGCGCTCAGTGCCGATACCATGCTGGCGGTCGCCCCGCATTTCTCCGGCGCCCTGCGCCGCGCCCAAGCGGACATCGTCGAGGCCGTGGGCCCTGCGCTGGAGGTCACGCTCGCCCGCTATGAGATCAACCCACCGCTGCGGGCCGCGCATTTCCTGGCCCAGACCTGCCATGAGAGCGCGGGGTTCCGCACGACCGAGGAGTTCGCGAGCGGCGCGGCCTATGAGGGCCGCCTCGACCTAGGCAACACCCAGCCGGGCGACGGGCGGCGCTACAAGGGCCGCGGGCTGATCCAGCTCACGGGCCGCGCCAACTACCGCAGCTTCGGCGGCAAGCTCGGCCTGCCGCTCGAGGACGAGCCCGAGCGCGCGGCCGAACCCGTCCTGTCGCTCGCCATCGCCTGCGAGTACTGGGTTGACCGCAACCTGAACGCCAAGGCGGACGACGACGACCTGCTGGCCGTCACCCGCCTGATCAATGGCGGCACCAACGGGCTGGAGGATCGGGCCACCCGCCTGGTCCGCGCCAAGGCGGCGCTCGGTATCGATGCGACGGTGGTGGCGACCCGTGCGAACGCCGACGCGACCCCGGTCCTGCGCCAGGGCGACAACGGCCCCGCCGTGCGCCGCCTGCAGCGCGCCCTGATCGCCGCCGGCGAACGGGTGACGGCGGACGGCATCTTCGGCGCGCGCACGGCGGCCGCGCTCAAGCGCGTGCAGGGCAGCCTCGGCCTGGTGCGCGACGGCATCGCGGGCCCCATGACCTGGAAGGCGCTGGCCGACAGTGAGTTCGCCGATGTCTGACACCCTCGCCCCGGTCGCCCTGCCCGCCGTCGCCCCGCCCTACCCCGCGGGCGCGCCGCGTTTCGCCCCCGGCGATGCCGTCCGCGTCCGCGCGGGTCGGGCGCCGGGCCATCTGCGCACGCCCTGGTACCTGCGCGGGCGGGTGGGCCGCGTCGAACGGGTCTGCGGCGCCTTCGCCAACCCCGAGGAACTGGCCTACCATCGCGCGGGCACGCCGGAGCAGCCCCTCTACCGGGTACGCTTCACCATGGCAGCGGTCTGGGGCGAGGCCGCCGAACGCCTCGCCGACACCCTGGACGCCGAGATCTACGAGCATTGGCTGGAGCCTGACCATGCCGCATGACCACCCCCATCGGGCCGACGACGACACCCCGCTCAGCCATTGGCAGATCATGGAGATCGCGCTGCGCGAACTGCTGGTCGAACGGGGCGTCACGACCGAGGCGGAGATCGCCGCCCAGATCGAGCGCATGGATGCCCGCACCCCCGCCCTGGGCGCCGCCGTCGTCGCGCGGGCCTGGGCGGATCCGGCCTTCAAGGCGCGGCTGCTCGCCGACGGCTCCACCGCCTGCCGCGAGATGGGGATCGAGGTCGACGCGCTGAAGCTGGTGGTCGTCGAGAACACCGAGGCGGTGCACAACGTCATCGTCTGCACCCTCTGCTCCTGCTACCCGCGCAACCTGCTGGGCCTGCCGCCGGATTGGTACAAGGCCCGCGCCTACCGCAGCCGCACGGTGCGCGAACCCCGCAAGGTGCTGGCCGAGTTCGGCCTGACCCTGCCCGAGGACACGACCGTCCGCGTCCACGATTCCACCGCCGACATGCGATACCTGGTTCTGCCCCGCCGGCCGGAGGGCACCGCAGGCTGGAGCGAGGAGCGCCTGGCGACCCTGGTTGGCCGCGACGCGATGATCGGGGTCGCGCTGGCCGCAACACCCTCGCCCGAACTGGCGCCGACGCCGGCGCCGGCCTGACCGCACGCCCGCATCCCCACGACGACAAGGCAGGGTTGCACGCGGCGCAATTGCCCGGGCGCTGCCCCTCTGGCACCACGATAGGATGACCGACGCGCCCCGCCCCGCTCCGCATGCTACGGCCAGGCTCCTCAGCCGGTTGGCCACCGGGGCGAGCACCCTTTCGCAGCGCCTGTCGCCCGAGACACGGGGGGCGCTGGGGATGGTCGTCGCGACCTTCTTCTTCATCTCCATGGACAGCTTCGCCAAGGCACTGAGCGATGATCTGCCGCCCATGATGGTGGTTTGGGCCCGCTACGCGAGCCAGACGGTGGTCTTTGCGCTGATCTTCGCCGTCAGCCTGCCGCGGCTGATCCGCACCGAGAACCTGGGCCAGCAGCTCCTGCGCGGCGGGCTGCTGTTCACGGTCACCGCGCTCTTCTTCACCGCGCTCCAGTCCCTGGAACTGGCCGAGGCAATCGCGCTGGTGCAGCTCGCCCCCTTGATGATCGTCGCCCTCGCAGCACTCCTGCTGCGAGAGCACGTGGGCCCGCGCCGGTGGATTGCCGTCGGCATCGGCCTGCTGGGGGCCCTGCTGATCATCCGCCCCGGCCTTGGCGTGTTCCAACCCGCGGCCCTCTACGCGGTCGCCGCCGCCTTCTGCTTCGCCTCCTTCCAGGTGCTGACCCGGGTTATGAGCGGCACGGGCTCGATCTGGACGACCATGCTCTACACCTCGCTCGTCGGCGCGGCGCTGGCCAGCGCGACGCTGCCCTGGACCTGGGTGACGCCGCCCGCGAGCGCGCTGCCGGCCATGCTGGCCGTCGGGGTCATGGGGTTGATCGGCCATGTGATCTTCGTCTGGGCCGCGGCACAGGTGCCCGCCTCGGTCCTTGCGCCCTTCAACTACACCTCCCTCGTCTGGGCGACGCTGATGGGCCTTGTGTTCTTCGGCGAACTGCCTGCGACGCTGACGGTCGTCGGGGCCTGCGTGATTGTTGGCGCAGGGCTCTACGTATGGCACAGGGAACGACGCCCGGCGGTCCCCCCACCGAACGCCTGAGCCCCAGGCTCCGGCAGCCTGGCACCTCACCGGCCGCCCTGGCATTGCAGCGGGGGCCTCACCCAGTGCCCGGCTTGTGGCGGAGAGCATGACCGACAGAACCGCCGACAGCGCCACCGGTCGCCGCCCACCCAACCGGGGCGCCCTGCCGGAGGAGATGGAGTTTCCCGCCCGGCTGCGCTGGCATCTCTCGGCACTGATGCGCCTGGCTTGGCCCGTCATGCTCAGCCGGGCCGGCATCCTGTTCATCGCCTTCGCCGATATCGCCATGCTCGGCCGCTACGGCGTCGGCGCCGCCGGAGAGGCCGCGCTCGGCTTCGCGATCTTCGTGCCGCTCCTCGTCTTCACCATCGGCCTCGCCCATGGTGTCGTGCCGGAGGTCTCCCAAGCCCAGGGCCGCGGCGACCGGGTCGAGACGGGGCGCGCCTGGCGCCGGGCCATGGTCTGGGGCACGGTCACCTCCCTCGTCGCCGCCGGCCTCTGTCTACAAGGTGAGGCGCTGCTCCTGCTCCTCGGCCAGGACCCGGACCTTGCCGCGCGCGGCGGGGGCGTGGCCGAGATGCTGGCGCCGGGCCTCATCGCCCAGGTGCTGTTCGCTGTCTGCGCCTTCTACCTGGAGGCGACGCGCAGGCCGATGCCCGCGCTCTGGGTGATGCTGGGGGCCAATGTCGCGAACGTCGGCCTCAACTGGATCTTCATCTACGGCAACCTCGGCGCGCCAGAGATGGGCGCTCCCGGCGCCGCCCTCGCCACCAGCCTGGTCCGCTACGGCGCGCTGGCCGCCATGGTCGCCGTCATCCTGCTCCAGGCCGATGCTCGCGGCAGCGGCGTCCTCGACCGCGGCGGGTTCTGGGGACCGGGCGGCTGGCGCGCCGGCGCCATGATGCGCCGCCTCGGCCTCTCCGCCGGCTTCTCCAACGGATTCGAGACCCTGGGCTTTGCGGTCATGAGCCTGCTCGCCGCCCGCCTCGGGCAGGTAGCCCTCGACGCGTATTCCATCGCCCATAACCTGGTGACCACGGTCTTCATGGTCGGCCTCGGCCTGTCCGTCGCCACCGGCGTGCGCGTTGGCCAGGAGACTGGGCGCGGCCAGCCGCGCGAGGCCGCCTTTGCCGGCTGGTGCGGCGTGGCGGCGGCGACTGTGGTCATGGGCATCCTCGCCACGCTCGTTATCGGCTTTCGCAGCGAAATCGCGGGCGTCTACACCGATGATCCGGTGCTGCTATCGGCGGTGGCGGCGCTCCTGATCTACTCCGCCATGATCTTCGCGCCCGACGCGCTGCAGGTCGTGGCCGGGCAAAGCGTCAGGGCACTCGGCGATGCCTGGCTCGCCATCGGGATCTACGCCCTCGCCTTCGTGGTGTTTCTCATCCCGCTCGGCGCCTTCATGGCCTTCACCCTCGAGCTCGGCGTCGAGGGGCTGGCCATGGCGATCTCTCTGGTCTGCGCCCTCGCCTTCGTCCTCCTCGGCTGGCGCTTCGCGGTGCTCAACCGCCGGGCCATCGCGGCGGTCACGCCGCCCGCAGGCTCCAGCGCGGCCATGGCTGCCAAGGCACGGGGCATCCGGTGAAAGCCCCGCCGCTCAGCCCCTATCACGCCCAGCACAACCGCTGGACCGACCGCGCCGCGGACTGGGTCAGCTATGCCGCCGCCCGGTCGGTCGGCTTTGCCATGGCGCCCTTCCCGCTCTGGCGCGGGATCGAGGTCATCGCCACCCTCGGGCGTTGGATCATCCCCCGCCTGCCGGGGCCCGGAAAGCGGCTGTCCGACAACCTGGCCCGCGTCTACCCCGACCGCGCCGCCGCGGCCCGCCGCGCCATCGCCGCCGATGCCGCCGCCCATTTCACCCGGCTCTGCATCGAATACCTCAACCTTCGCCGCTTCGCCGACGAAGTCACCACCGAGGTCGAGGGGATGGAGCGGCTGATCGAGGCCCGTACCCGCGGCAAGGGCGTCGTCCTGGTCACCGCGCACTATGGCAACTGGGAGGCCCTGCGCCTCGCCTGCCTGCGCGCCGGCCACGAATGCGGGATCATCTACCGGCCCTTCAACAACCGCTACGTCGACCGCTACACGCTCTCGCTCATCCGTCTCTGCGGGGAGCCTGTGATGCAGAAGGGGCCGCGCGGCATGCGGGCCCTGACGGGGCATATCGCCAAGGGCGGAGTGGCGCTGGTGCTGGTCGATCAGCGCACCACGGGTGCACCGCTCCTCCCCTTCCTGGGTCATCAGGCCGAGACGCTGACCGTCGCCGCCGCCCTTGCCCGCCGCTCGGGCGCCACCCTCATCACCGCCCGCGCCCGGCGCATGGACAACCGTGGCCGGTTCCACGTCAGGCTCGAGGCACCGGTGCCCGAGGATACGCCCGAAGCCATGATGACCGAGGTCAACCGCCGCATCGGCACCTGGATCGAGGAGGACCCCGGCCAGTGGTTCTGGGTGCACCGGCGCTGGCGTCGGGCGGGCTAAGGCCTCAGTTCGCCGCGGCGGTGGAGACCGGGATCTCGTAGCGGCCGACGGCATAGACCATGCCCAGGTCCTTCGCCTGCGCCCAGACGGCCACGCCTTCGCCCGGGGAGGGTTGGGGCACCGCAAACCCGTCGCCGACCTGCTTCACCGTGCCCATCCGCATCAGATCCCGCACCACGTTGCGATAGGTGATCGTCCGCCCGCGGTTCTCGCCCCGCTCGATCTCGACGGTCGAGGCCTGGACGAAGCGCGCCACCCAGATCTCGGCGAGCCCGGGGACCCCGCTGAACGCCGCCATCAGGGGGCCGCCATCGGCCTTTAGCGTCACCTGCCCGCCGGTCTCACGACCGTCAGCCAGCGCCGCCTCCACCTCGCCTCGGCGGCTGCCGACGACCGGCCGGTCACCGCCCACCACCATCTGCGGGGTATAGACGACCCGCTCGCCCCAGGTGTCGCGATAGTCGAACTGGCGCTTGGTGAAGACCGGATCGGCGAAGGTATCGCGCCAGCCCAGGTAGTCCCAGTAATCCACATGGAACGAGAGCGCGACGATGTCCTCGCGGTCGGCCAGCCGGCTCAGCGTCTCGTCCGCCGGCGGGCAGGAGCTGCAGCCCTGGCTGGTGAACAGCTCCACCAGCATCGGCGACCCCGCCAGGGCAGGCGCTGCCGGCAGCATGAGCCCGAGGGCCAAGCCCGCCACGCGCAGAGCGCTACCGGCGGCGCGGGCGATCCGGTGCAGGGTCCCCACCCCCACAGGGACCGCCCCTGGGACCGCCCCTGGGGCGGCGGAGCGGCGGACAGCGAGGCGGCGTCGGCGCGGGGTGCAGGGCATCGTTTCCATGGCGGCTAACATGGACTATCCCGCGGTCCGCACCAATCACGCTTCCGCGCGCCGGGACGCGGGACGGGGTCACGGGACCGTGCGTCACCCCCTCAGCGCGTCAGTGCAGCTGATACTCCGCCGCGACCATGCGCACCTCCCGCGGGCCCAGGAGGCTTGCGTGGGACAGGCGCACCGAATGGATCGGCCCCTCCAGCTCCCGCTCCCAAAAGCCCAGGAAAGTCTTTAGCTTAGGAAAGCGCGGGGCGATGTCGTAGTCCTGCCAGACATAGGTCTGCAGCAGCGAGCGGGCATCGGGCATCCGATAGGTGATCTCCGCGGTGGCCAGGGCATAGCCCTCAAGCTGCGCGCGAAAGTCAGTGTCGATTGTCGTCATCCAGGGTCTCACGTCTGGGGCGCACCATGCGCGCAGGCCCGGCGTGCGTTGCGGCACGGCCCCGGACCCTTGCGGTTCGACCAGTCTGCGCGACTCAGTTTGCGATTTGGTAGCTAGGAAAAACGGGGCGCCATCGTCATACTTCGCCCGCGAACGAAAAGCGCCGTCACCGCACCAGCATCACCGAGAATGGCGCATGGGTCGCGACGTATTCCCCGCGCGACTGCCACAGGAAATCCGACGCCGCGGGCATATGCGTCTGCATGACCACAAGATCGGCGCCCACCTCCTCCGCCGCGGTGATGATGCGGCGGTCGACATCGGTCGTGGGATCACCGGTCACGATGACCTTCGCCTCCGCCGGCACGCCATGCGCCGTCGACCGTTCGCGCGCAAAGGCCTGAAGCTTCGCTTCGAACTCCTGCGGCGAGGCGGCGATGGCCGTCGGCACCGAGGGGGTGACACCGAGAAAGACGAGCCGCGCGCCAGCGGCATTGGCCAGCACCGACGCGGCATGGGTAGCCTTCGACAGTGCCTCCAGATGGGCAAGATCGATGGGAACCAGGATACGGGTGAACATGTTGACCTCCCTTCATTGTTTCCCGAAGGGTCGCGCGATCGAGCATCGAGCGCCTTGCGTCACGTCAAACGGCTCCCCGCGAGAGGGGGAGCCGTCCGTTGTTCGCCCGCCGGTCGTTCGGCCGACCGTTCTTAGCCCGCCGGTCGTTCGCACGACCGGCCTACGCCGGACCGTCGTCAGGCGGCCTCGACGTCGCGCAGCAGCCGCTCGGTCTTCGCCTCGTCCAGGCGATAGTGCAGCTTGCTCGCCTCGAACTCGTCGCGCACGACCTTGGCCAGGTTGAAGGCCGACGAGGTGATGTAGAGCGCCCCCATCGTCAGAAAGGCCTGGAAGGTGAGCGACAACTCCGCCTGCCAGATGCCGATGCCCAGGATGCCAGCGGCGACGACGAAGTTGGCGTAGCAGTAGTAGATCCAGGACTGCGAGTTCGAGTTTCCGTTCGCGGCTTCCATCAGTTCTCTCCTTTGTCGGTCGGGGTCTCACGGTCTTGGGATCGCGGCGACTGCTGGGTACCGCTCTTGAGCCGGGCGAGCAGCGCGTCGCGCCGCGCGCTGCGGGTGGTGGACAGGCCCGCGGTCTCGACCCGGTCGTCCAGGTCGTCGCCGCTGTTGCGAGGTTCGCGCATAAGGGCCTCCAAGCGGTCATCGGCCTCCCGTCCGGTCTCGTTCAGCCGCTCCGCCAGTGCCTCCGCCCGGTCGAGCGCGGCGGGGGCCGGTGCGAGGCCTGCGTCCAGATCGCGGCGCAGCCCCCGCGCCAGCCGCCCGGTCCTGGCGGCGCGCAGGTCGGCGGCCAGGGTCGTCATGCGCCGCTCTCCCTCGGCGATGGCGCGGCGGATCTCGGCGACGCGGGTGTCCAGCTCCCGCTCCGCCGCGACGGCCCGCTCGACCTCGTCCTCCAACGCCATGAGCCGGGTGGCGAGGTCTTCGGCCAGGGTCTGCCGATCAGCGGTCAGGGCCTCCCGCGCCTCCGCCTCGCGCTTGGCGATCTCGGCCTCCGCGGTCTCGCGCCGGCGCCCTTCGGCCTTTTGGCGGGCAATCAGCGTGGCCAAACCCTGGCGCGCGCGCTTCAGGTCTGCCTCCGCATCGCGCAGGTGCTGCGCCAGCAGGCGGGGGCCATTGGCGTCGATCACGCCCTCCTCGGCCTCCGCTGCGCCGGCGCGCAACAGCGTTCGTAGGGTCGTCAGCATCCGTCACCTCCTTTCTTGAACAGCGTTCAAGTTTGGGCCAAAAGAAACCCGGCAGCGCCGGGCGAGTTTTTGAACACCGTTCAAATGCTGTGTAAGGCGATTCTGAACACCGTTCAAGTTAAATTTGAACAGTGTCAAACGGAGGACTCATGGCACGTCGTTCCCACGATGCGATCCGCACCTCGGCCCTGGCGGTGGCCGAACACTACGTACGACAGGACGGGGTGGAGGGTCTGTCGACCCGGCGCCTGGCAGGCGCCATCGGGGTCTCGGTCGGCACGCTCTACAACATTTTCGGCCACGCTGACGGCATCGTGCGCGGGGTGAACCGGCGCACGATGAGCCGGTTGCACACCACCCTGTCGGAGGCCTTGGAGGCCGCGCCGCCGGGGCGGGAGACGCGGCTCATCGCGCTGGCCCGCGCCTATCTCGACTTTGCGCTCGAGAACCCGACGCTGTGGGACGCGCTGTTCAGACATCGCCTGGACACCCCGCCCGAGGCGCCGGTGGAAGCGGAGGCGGAGGCGCTGATGACCCTGCTCCGCACCGCCGCCGGCGAGGGTGTGCCGGATGATGCGCTGCTCGCCCTCTGGGCCGCGGTGCACGGCGTGGTGGAGCTGGCCGCCGGCCGGCGCCTGCTGACCCCGGCTCCCGCTGCCCCCCGCCAGTATCTCGAAATCATCGTCCGCGCCGGCATTCGCGGCATCACCGCGGGCAACGGCAACCCGGGTCACTGACCCGGGCATCGCGGGTCATCCTCGGGCGATCGGCGCCAAGGGGGATGGATTGCCCGGTCTAGCCGGGCAATGACAGGCCGCGAGGTCCGCGCGCCCAGCGCAAAGGGCCCATGGGCTCCTAGAGGCGGGGCACCCGGGGGCGGATCTCGATCTCGACATCGGGCTCGATCCGGCGGCCCGGGGCGGTGCGCTGGTCGACCATCTGCAGGGCCAGGTTGCGCTGAAAGTCGACCTCCATGAGCTCCGACGAGGAGAGCGGACCATCCAGCGCCCGGTCGCAGACGTCGAGGGTATAGTCCGGCTCCCCCTGGGGATCGGCCGCCAGACAGTCCTCGAGCCAGAGATTGGCCAGCGGATCCGCCAGAGACGGAGACAGAGACGGCGACGCCGCCAGGACGAACCCAGCGGCGCAGAGCAACGGCAGCAAAGCGGGGCGCATGGCCCTGCGCCTCACGCCGCCTGTTTGGCGAGGTTGCGCAGCACGTAGTGGAGCACGCCACCGTTCTCGACGTATTCGATCTCGACCTCGGTATCGATCCGGCAGAGCAGCTCGATCTCCTTCACCGTGCCATCGGCATAGGTGATCGTGGCCGGGACGATCTTGCGGGGCTTCAGATCCTCCTCGAGCCCAGTGATCGAGACCGTCTCGTCGCCCTTCAGGCCCAGCGACTTGCGGGTATCGCCGCCGGTGAACTCGAAGGGGATGACGCCCATGCCCACCAGGTTGGAGCGGTGGATGCGCTCGAAGCTCTCGGCGATCACGGCCTTGACGCCCAGCAGGCTGGTGCCCTTGGCCGCCCAGTCGCGCGAGGACCCCGCGCCGTATTGCTCGCCGCCGAAGACGACCAGCGGCACGCCCTGCGCCTTCCAGGCCATGGCCGCCTCGAAGATCGAGGTCTGCTCGCCGTCGGGGCCGAGGGTGTAGCCGCCCTCCACGCCATCCAGCATCTCGTTCTTGATGCGGATATTGGCGAAGGTGCCGCGCATCATCACCTCGTGGTTGCCGCGGCGCGAGCCGTAGGAGTTGAACTCCCGCAGCGGCACCTGGCGGTCGACCAGGTAGCGCCCCGCCGGCGTGGTCTCCTTGAACGAGCCCGCCGGAGAGATATGGTCGGTCGTGATCATATCGCCGAGGATCGCCATGACGCGCGCCCCCTGGATATCGGTGATCGTGCCCGGCTCGGGGTCCATGCCCTGGAAGTAGGGCGGGTTCTGCACATAGGTCGAGGTCGCCGGCCAGTCGTAGGTCTGGCTGTCCGTGGTCTCGACCGACTGCCACTTGTCGTCGCCTTTGAAGACATCGGCGTATTTGCTGATGAAGGCCTCGCGCGTGACGGTCTGGTGCACAAGGTCCGCGATCTCGGCGTTCGTGGGCCAGATGTCCTTGAGGTAGACGTCCTTGCCCTCCGGCGTCTGGCCGATGGGGTCCTTGGTGAGGTCGATGTTCATGTCGCCGGCGATGGCATAGGCGACCACCAGCGGGGGCGAGGCGAGGTAGTTCGCCCGCACATCGGGGCTGATGCGCCCCTCGAAGTTGCGGTTGCCCGACAGCACCGAAGCCGCGATCAGGTCGTTGTCGTGGATCGCCTGAGAGATCTCGGGGATCCCCAGCGGGCCGGAGTTGCCGATGCAGGTGGTGCAGCCATAGCCCACCAGGTTGAAGCCGAGGGCGTCCAGATCCTCCTGCAGGCCCGCTGCCTCGAGATACTCGGTCACCACCTGGGACCCAGGCGCGAGCGAGGTCTTGACCCAGGGCTTACGGTCGAGGCCGAGGGCCCGCGCCTTGCGCGCCACGAGGCCGGCGCCGATCATCACATAGGGGTTGGAGGTATTGGTGCACGACGTGATCGAGGCGATCACCACCGAGCCGTCGCGCATGGTGTAGTCCTGCCCCTCGACCGGGACGGTGCGCGCAATCTCCGTCGGGCGGGTAAGCACATCGCCGTCGTCAGCCCCGCCGCCAAGGTCGATGCCGCGGTAGTCGGCCACCAGCTTCTCGAAGGAAGGCGCCGAGTCGGTGATCGGCAGATAGTCCTGCGGCCGCTTGGGCCCGGAGATCGCAGGCACGATGGTGCCCATGTCGAGCGACAGCGTGTCGGTGTAGACCGGGTCATAGTCCGCACCGCGCCAGAAGCCGTTCTCCTTGGCATAGGCCTCGACCAGTTTGATCCGCGCTTCCTCGCGGCCGGTCATGTGCAGATAGCGCAGCGTCTCGTCGTCGATGGGGAAGAAGCCGCAGGTGGCCCCATACTCCGGCGCCATATTGGCGATGGTGGCGCGGTCGGGCAGCGGCAGACGGTCCAACCCGTCGCCGTAGAACTCGACGAATTTGCCGACGACGCCCTTGTCGCGCAGCATCTTGACGACCTTGAGCACGAGGTCGGTGGCGGTCGTGCCCTCCATCATCTCGCCGGTCAGCTTGAAGCCGATGACCTCGGGGATCAGCATGGAGATCGGCTGGCCGAGCATCGCCGCCTCCGCCTCGATCCCGCCGACGCCCCAGCCGAGGACGGCCATGCCGTTGACCATGGTCGTGTGGCTGTCGGTGCCGACCAGCGTGTCGGGATAGGCGACGGTGGCGCCGTCCTGGTCGGTGTCGGTCCAGACAGTCTGGGCCAGGTATTCGACGTTCACCTGGTGGCAGATGCCGGTACCCGGGGGCACGACACGGAAGTTGTTGAAGGCGCTCTGGCCCCACTTGAGGAAGGTGTAGCGCTCGAGGTTACGCTCATACTCGCGGTCGACGTTGAGCTGGAAGGCGCGGGGATTGCCGAATTCGTCGATCATGACCGAGTGGTCGATGACCAGATCCACCGGGTTGAGCGGGTTGATCTTCTCCGGATCGCCCCCCAGCGCCACAATGCCGTCGCGCATGGCAGCAAGGTCGACGACCGCCGGCACGCCGGTGAAGTCCTGCATCAGCACGCGGGCGGGGCGATAGGCGATCTCGCGCGGGTTGTTGCCGCCCTTGGCGCCCCATTCAGCGAAGGCGCGGATATCGTCGAGCGAGACGGTGCGCCCGCCATCCTCGAAGCGCAGCATGTTCTCGAGCACGACCTTGAGCGCCGCGGGCAGGTTGGCGAAGGCACCCAGACCGGCGGCCTCTGCGGCGGGGATCGAGTAGTAGTCGATGGTCTGGCCACCGGCCTCGAGCGTACGGCGGGTCTTCGCGCTATCGGCTCCGACAGTAATCGGCATGGATGGCTCCTCTCCCAGGATGAGGTGGCGCTTCCGGCCTGCGGCAGGGGCGCTCAAAAAAAGCGTTTCCCCGCCATATCGCGCATGGCGTGCCGCGGCGCAACGCACTCCACTGTCGCGGCCAAGGGCCTGGGGTGGGCGGTGGTCCTGCGGCGGGCGGGTGCTTTCGCCCATGGCGCCAATGGTCTAGCCAGGGCGGTATGGAACTGATGATCCAGGATCTGGCGGCGCGGCGCGGCGGCCGGGCGGTGTTTTCGGGCCTCTCGGCGCGTGTGGCGGCGGGGCAGGCGCTGGTGGTGACGGGGCCGAACGGGGCCGGCAAGTCGACGCTGCTGCGGGTCCTGGCGGGCTTTCTGCCGCCGGAACGGGGGAAGATCGTGCTGAGCGGCGTCGCGGGCGGCGACGTGGCGCGAACCCCTGGCGCGCTGCAGGAGCATCTCGCCTATACCGGGCATTTGGATGCGGTGAAGCCGGCACTGGCGGTGGCGGAGAACCTTGCGCTGTGGGCCGGGCTCCATGGCGCGGGGCCTGAGCGGGTCGCCGCGGCGCTCGATCATTTCGGCCTTCGCCCCCTGGCGGGGCGGCAGGCGGGGGAGTGTTCGGCGGGGCAGAAGCGGCGCCTGGGCCTCGCGCGGCTGATGGTGACCGACCGGCCGGTGTGGCTGATGGACGAGCCGACGGCCTCGCTCGACACGGCCGCCGCCGCGCAAGTCTCGGCGCTGGTGCGCGGGCACTGCGAGAGGGGCGGCATCGCGGTGATCGCGACGCATCTGGAGCTGGGCCTCGAGAACGCCGTGCCGCTGGCCATGACCGGCACGGAGGGTGCCGGCGGCCACGCCCCGGCGGCGGAGGACGACCCCTTTCTCGCAGGCGCCTGGTGATGGCGGACGGGGAGCGCAGCCTGACACGGGCCGATGCGGCAGATGCGGCGCCCCCAGCAGGCGGCAGCGTCATCGCAGTGCTGCGGCGCGACCTGGCGCTGGCGCTGCGCCTGGGCGGGGGCGGCGCCGTGGGGCTCGCCTTCTTCGTGCTGGCCGTCGTGCTCATCCCCCTCGGCGTGGGTCGAGAGGCAGAGGTGCTGGCCCGTGTCGCCGGTGGGGTGCTGTGGATCGCGGCCCTGCTCGCCGCGCTGTTGTCGCTCGACCGGCTGTTCCAGGCGGACGTTGAAGACGGGACGATGGAGCAGCTCATGCTGGCACCCCAACCGCTGGAGCAGGTCGTGCTGGCGAAGGCCTTGGCGCATTGGATCACCACCGGGCTGCCGCTGGTGGTGCTCGCCCCGCTCCTGGGCCTGATGCTCAACCTGCCGGTCCATGCTCTGCCGGCGCTGGCGGCTGCCATGGCCGCAGGCACCCCGGCGCTCAGCCTGATCGGCGCGGTCGGGGCGGCGGTGACGGCGGGTATCCGTCGCGGGGGTCTGCTTTTGTCGATCCTGGTGCTGCCGCTCTATGTGCCGACGCTGATCTTCGGCGCGCGGGTGGTCCAGAACGCCTTCCTCGATCTGCCCTGGGTGCCCACCCTCGCCCTGTTGGGCGGCCTGACGCTGTTCGCGGCGGCGATCACCCCCTTCGCCGCCGCCCTGGCCATTCGGATCACCATGCGATGAGGGTGGGGCGATGAGGGTGGAGCGATGAGGGTGGGGCAATGACGGCAAGCGACGACACCCAGGCCCTGAGTTTCGGCGCCGATGCAGCCGGTTATGACGCGGGGCGCCTGTCCTACCCTGAGGCGCTCTGGCAGCGGCTTGCCGGGGTCGGCCTTGGCCAAGGTGCGCGGGTCTTTGAGATCGGCGCCGGCACGGGGCTGGCCACGCGGCGGGTCCTTGGGGCAGGGGCGGCGCGGGTCACCGCGATCGAGCCCGACCCCCGCATGGCCGAGCGTCTGGCCACCCTGCCCGACCCCGCCTGCGCGCTGGTGGCCGTGGTCGGCCGGTTCGAGGAGGCGACGCTGGCGCCCGGTGCCTATGACCTGGGCGTGGCGGCGACGGCGTTTCACTGGTGCGACAGCGCAGTCGCCAGCGCCGCGGCCTTCGCCGCGCTGCGCCCGGGCGGCGCGCTGGCCCTGTTCTGGAACGTCTATCAGACCGTCGAGGGGCAGGACGCGTTTTCGCGCGCCGCCGCCGGGCTGCTGGCCGAGGCCGACGATGACGGGGCGGCGATGGCGGCGGCTATCGCCGCCTCCCTGCCCGATCTGCCGCGCTATCGGGCGGCGCTCGGGGCGGCGGGTTTCCAGCCGATCACGACCGAGACCATCACCTGGCAGGCCGAGCACGACAGCACCGGGATGGTCGCCCTCTACGCCAGCTTCTCGGTCGTTCGCGGTCTGCCCCAGGCGGCGCGGGATCGCTTTCTGGAGGGTATTCGCACCCTGGCCGAGGGACGCTTCGGCGGGCGGCTGAAGCGCACCTATCACACGCCGCTGCTGATCGCGCTCAAACCCCTGGACTAAAGGCGGAGCAACCCCCCGGGGACGCGTCATTGCGGCGGTTGTCTGGGCGGCGCGCGCCCTCTAATTCAGTTGCATGTCGATATGGCGCTACGCGAACCCCGCCGAGTTCATGCGGCTGACGGGTTGGATCGTCGCCCCGCTTTGGGTGGCGGCCGCTGTCCTGGTCGGGGTGGGCCTGGCCTGGTCGGTGAGCGTGCCGCCCGACTATCAGCAGGGGCTGACGGTCTGGATCCTGTTCATCCACGTGCCCGCCGCCCTGCTGGCGATCAATACCTATGCGCTGATGGCGCTTGCCTCCGCCATCGGGCTGATCCGGCGCCACCATGTGAGCTTTCTGGTCGCCAAGGCCGCGGCCCCCGTGGGCGCCGCCTTTACCCTGGTAGCCCTGGTGACCGGCGCGGTCTGGGGCCAGCCCATGTGGGGCACCTGGTGGGTCTGGGATGCGCGGCTGACCGCTGTGCTGATCATGTTCTTCTTCTACGTCGGCTACATGGCGCTTTGGGCTGCGATCGAGGACGAGGACAAGGCCGCCGACCTTACCGCCGTGCTCTGCCTGGTCGGCGTCGTCTTCGCCTTTCTCTCGCGCTACGCCGTGAACTTCTGGGCGACGCTACACCAGGGCGCCTCGCTGACCCTGCAGGAGGGGCAGCGCGTCGACGACACCTACCGGCTGCCGCTCTATCTGATGATGGTCGCCTTCTATGTGCTCTTCGCTGCCATCCTGGTGACCCGCGCCCGGACCGAGATCCGCCGCCGCCGCGCCAAGGCGCTGCGGGCACGGGCCGACCGCGCGAGGGAAGCAGCAGGGCGTGACACTGGCCCGGCGAGCCAGGAGGCGCCAGCATGAGCACGCTGCTGGCTGACCCTCACATCGGGTACGTGGCCCTCGCCTATGGCGCGACTGTGATCGTCATCGGCGGGTTGGTTGCCCTTACAGTACGCGCGAACGCCCGGGCGCGCCGGGAGATGGCGGAAGCGGAACGGGAAGCGGTGCGATGAGCGACGAGACGGCGACCACGGAGCGTGGCGGTTTTCGCCCCTGGATGATCGTGCCGGCCCTGGGCGCGACCGGGGTGTTCCTCACCTTTCTGGTCCAGCTTTTCGGCAAGACCGAGGAGCTGCCCTCGACCCTGATCGACCGCCCGGCGCCGCAGTTCGAGCTGGCCGATGTCTATGAGGGCGGGCCGGGCTTCAGCACCGCCGATCTGGCCGGCGATGGCGTGAAGCTGGTCAATGTTTGGGCCTCGTGGTGCGTGCCCTGCCGGGCGGAGCACCCCTGGATCAAGGGGCTGGCCCGCGACAAGGGGCTGACGGTCCACGGCATCAACTACAAGGACAGCCAGCAGGGGGCGCAGGACTTTCTGGAGGAGCTCGGCAACCCCTATACCCGCATCGGCGCCGACAGTTCCGGTCGGGTGGGGATCGACTGGGGCGTCTATGGTGTGCCGGAGACCTTCGTGATCGACGGTGAGGGGCGGGTCGTCTTCAAGCACATCGGCCCCATCACCGGAGAGACCCTGCAGAAGCGTCTGCTGCCGGCCATCGAGGCCGCCCAGGGCTTGGGCGGCGCTGAGGGCTGAGCCAGTTCGGCTCAATCGTCCCGATGCTCCCGGTGTCGGGCCGACCAGAGGTCGTCCTGCGCGGCGAGCACATCGTCGCGCGTGAGGCCCATGTCCCTCAGCATGCGGTCCGGCATACGTGCCAGGCGCTCGTGCTCGCGGAACGCCTGGAGCCGTGCGACGAACCAGCCAAGCCGCGATAAGACTGCGCGCCAGGGCGAGGGCGCCCTATCGAGCCGGTTTGGGGAATGGGCGCCCAGCGGCGCGTGCTTCGGTTGAGCTTCCATCTCGATCTCCTCTCATCGTGCGTGCGTTGGTGGGAGAAGGGTTAGAGACGGCGGCAGCCCATCGGCCGCGAAATGCCCCCGGAGGACGATTTCCAATCGCAAGATCTCGCACTGAATGCGAAAATCTCGCAAGTCGCGTGGAATCATCTCACCTGGCCGATAACTCATGACGGACCTCGACAGCTTCGACTGGCAGATCCTGGCGCTGATGCAGGCGGATAGCCGGCGCACGGGCGACCAACTGGCCGAGGCTGTCGGGCTGTCGCCTGCGGCCTGCCTGCGAAGGCTCCAGCGCTTGCGGAAGCTCGGCGTGATCGAACGGGAGGTCGCCATCCTCTCACGCGCCGTCGCACCCAAGCTGACGACGGTGATCGTGCTGTTGCAGATCACCCAGCACAATCCGAAGCAGATCAACCAACTCAGCGCCAAGCTGCGAACGTTGGAGGAGGTGCAGGCGATCTACACGGTCACCGGGCAGACCGACATGGTGGTCGTGATGAAGTGCCCCTCGATGGAGGACTTCAAGACCTTCTGCGACCGCTACTTCTTCGAAGCGCCCGTGGAGGGGTACGAGACCATCGTGGTGCTGCGCACCGACTTCGAGCGCTAGCCCCCCACCGCCCCAGCAAACCCATTGACCGCGGACGCGGGGCGCCGTTCCATGGCGGGACAACACAGGGAGGTGCACATGGCACGCGACGTCGTCGACGAGGATGCAATCGAGGCCTTTCGGCGCGACGGGGCCGTGTGTTTGCGCGGGGCCTTCGACCCGGCCTGGCTCGGCACGCTGACCGCGGGGATCGAGGCGGATCTCGCCGCGCCCTCCCCGCGCCTGGCCCGGCACACCAAGGAGCCCGGGGCGCCCGCCTATATCGAGGATTTCTGGGTCTGGAACGACATCCCCGAGTTCCGCCGCTTCGTGCACGAGAGCCCCTGCGGCGCGCTGGCGGCGCGGCTGCTGGGGGCGCCCAGCGTGAACCTGGTGATGGACAATTGGTTCCTGCGCGAGGCTGGGTCGCGCTCGCGCCCGCCGTTCCACCAGGACCTGGCCTACTTCGACTTCGAGGGCACGATGTGCGTGCTATGGCTGCCGCTGGAGCCGGTGACGCGCGAGAACGGGATCGCCTTCGTGAAGGGCTCGCACCTGTGGGACAAGCTGTTCATGCGGGTGCGCTTTGCCGATGGCCACAAGGCGGGCGCGGTGACCGGCGACGAGGGCATCGAGGTGAACGGCCAGCGCTATTTCGCGCCGCCCGATATCACCGCGGATCCGGGGGCCTATGAGCTGTTGCAGTGGGATCTGGATGCGGGGGACTGCATCTTCTTCGACATGCGTACCCTGCACGGCGGGCTGGCGGAGACGGTGCCGACTAAGACCGTGCGCCGCTTCACCCTGCGCATGACGGCACCCGACGGCAGGATCCGCTACCGCGGCGACTGGGCCGCGGATGAGCGCGCGATCTTCGAGGCGGCGGGCTATGGCGAAGGCGACCGCATCGCCGGCGACTTCTTCCCCCAGCTCTACCCGCCGGCACCGGCACAGTGACGGCGACGCCGCTGCGCAAGACGCTCATCCTGCGCGAAGTGATCGACACCGACGAGACCGGCCGCCCCTGTCCGCCGGTCACCCGCGTCGCCGCACTGGCGGTGGTCCGCAACCCCTTCGCCGGGACCTTCGGCGAGGATCTGGGCCCGCTCTTCGATTTGGGCGGGGCCCTCGGCGAACGGCTGGCTGGCGAGGCCGTGGCACTGCTCGGCGGGGCGCCGGTCAGCTATGGCAAGGCAGCTATCGTTGGGCTGGCGGGCGCGATGGAGCATGGCGGAGCGATGATCCACCCGCGGCTCGGCAAGCCCATGCGGGCGGCGGCGGGTGGCGGGGCGGCGCTGATCCCATCCAATGCCAAGGTGGCGGCGGCAGGCACGCCCATCGACCTGCCGCTTGGCCATAAGGACGAGGCTTGGTCCTTCGACCACTTCGACACCATGACCGTGATGGTCGCCGACGCCCCGCGCCCGGACGAGATCGTCCTCTGCCTCGCCTTCGCCGACGGCCCCCGCCCCCACCCCCGCTGCGGCAAAGGCCCGATCACCGACTGACGAGCGACGCTCAGTGGCGCTTGAACCGGGCGGCAAACCAAGCCTGCAGGGCTTCGAAGGCGGTGCTGCCTTCGGCGACGGCGACAACGAGATCGTCGATTGGCTCATCGTCAGGGACATCGAGGTAGTAGCCACTGCGCTCGATCAACAACTCGACCAACAGCCAGGCCGTCCGTTTATTGCCATCCACAAAGCCGTGGTTGTTCACCACGCTGTGGAGGAGCGCCGCGGATTTATGCGCCAGGCTTGCGATGGTATCCAGAGTACGGTCGCGCGATCGCGGATTGGATCTGGTGCAGACTGTTGATGCCGGCGCGCCCACCGAACGCCAGCGCAGCGTCATGCGCCAAGATGGCGTCGGCCAAGGTGACCCGATAGTGCCGCTTAGCGATTGACGAGCCTCTTCAACGCGTCATGCCGCCTGGATGCGGTTTCGTTGAGGATCGTCGCGGTCGCGGGCGTCGCACGGGACGATGCCTTACCGCTTTCCACGGACAAGGCGCGGCCCGTGTCCCTGTCCCGCGTTACCGAGCCGCCCTTGACCGTTTCCTTGATCGTTCGCTTCTTCGACACCGGTGTCCCCTGAGCTCTGCCGAACGTGTAGCGGTTGTCCCGTCCCGGAGGGAAGACGCGTCACTCGCCCGGTTGTTGGTCCTCGATGAGGTGGCGTTTGAGGAGGGGGACCTGGAAGGCCATGAAGATGAAGGTGATGATGTTGGCGAAGGTCTTGAAGCTCACCCAGAACTCGGTGGACATGGTGCGCCAGACGCCCTCGTTCAGCAGGGCCATGAAGACGAAGAACCCGCACCAGCGGCGGGTAAAGATCATCCAGCCCTCGTGATCCATGGCGAGCGCACTACCGAGCAGGTATTGGATGTAGCTGCGCCCCTGCATCAGCCCGATCCCCAGCGCCAGCGCGAACAGCCCGTTCACGATGGTGGGCTTCATCTTGATGAAGGTCTCGTCCTGCAGCCAGAGCGTGAGGCCGCCGAAGACCACCACCACCACGCAGGTGACGATCGCCATCTTCGGCAGGTCGCGCATCGTGATCCAGGAGGTGGCGAGCGCCAGCGGGGTCACCACCATAAAGACCGCCGTCGCCACGAAGAGCGCCGCGCTGTCCCCGGTCAGTGCCTGGCTGTCGGCCCAACTGCCCAGCATGGCCTTGACCGGCTCGAGCGCCAGGATCTCCTCGCCGAACTGAAAGCAGACGAAGAAAACGATGAGCGGCCCGAACTCGAGCACGGACTTCAGCAGCGGTGGGTGTTCAGTGTCCTTCATTGGCCGCAGATACGCCCGCCCGCGGGCCCTGTCACCGAGGCGCTTTGACCCGTGCGGCAGCCTGAATATCGTTGCACTGCAACACGTTCAGCCATGGCCAAACTCCACCAGGAGGGCGCCGGCCAGGATCAGGACGATCAGCAACAGCCTCGGCGCGTCGATCTTTTCGTGAAAGAAGAAGACCCCGATGGCCGTGGCGAAGATGATCGAGGTCTCGCGCAGCGCCGCCGCCTCGCCGACCTTGTCGAGGCGGGTGGCGAGCATCACCGCGCCGAAGCTGATGTAGGCGATGAGCGCGCCAAACAGCCCTCGGGTTATCAGATCCGGGATCGGCGGGCGCTGCTCGGGGCTGAGCGAGCGCCAGCGCCAGGCGGCGACGAAGGGGAAGCCGACGCCGCCCAGCACGAAGAACCAGGCGAGAAAGGTGAAGGGGTTTTCGGCCAGCCGGATGCCGTAGGCGTCATAGAGCGTGTAGATCGCGATCATCACCCCGGTCAGCAGCGCCGTCACGATGGCCGAGCGCAGGCGCGTGAACGCCGCAAGCTCCAGCCCCCGCGCGCGCAGGTTCACCACCGCAAGTCCCATGATCGAGGCGGAGAGCAGCAGGATCCCGGCCCATTGCAGCGGCCCCAGCACCTCGCCGAACAGAAAGACCGAGCCGATGGCGATGAGCAGCGGGCCCGTGCCCCGCGCGATCGGGTAGACGAGGGTGAAATCGCCCTTCTCGAAGGCGGCGGACTGTAGCCACTCGTACACAAGATGGATCGCCCAGACGCCGGCGAGGATCGGGATCAGCGGCCCGCTCGGCAGCGGGAAGACAAAGAGCGCGAAGGGCAGCGCGCCAAGGGCGTAGCAGATGTTGATCGCCCCACGGTTCAGATAGGGGTCGACCCCACCCTTGTTGATCGCGCCGAAGGTGGCATGGGCCATGGCCGAGAGCAGCGCGAGGACGAGGGCGAGAATCTCCCCCTCCGGCGTGCCGGCCATGCCCGCGATCATCTCTCCCATGCGCCGCGCTGTCCCTTCGATGTGCCGGAAACACTGCCTAGAACCGTGGCAGCATGGGCACGTCGATTGAGCAAGCGCGGTCGGCGTCCCGCGGTGAAACAGTTGCGATTTCCAACCTACAACAAGCCTTCGCATGTCGTGGAAGAGACATAAAAAAGCCGGAACGCGCTACACACTGTAAGGAAACTGCGCGCAGAGAGTGGCGGGCAGCACAGGGGCGGCGGTCAACCCACCCCAGCTGAGGACAGGCAGAGACACATCCCGCTGGGAGCGGCGGGTCGAGCATAGGAGGCAGAGGTGCCGGACGAAGACGCAAGGGTGGATGCGACGCGCGGGATTGACAGCCCGGCGGCGGTGGCGACCGAGGGGCCTGCGCCCAAGGTCCTGGAGGGCGAGACCCCCAACCCCACACAACCGGTCTGTGTCGCCGATTGGGCGATGCTCTACGGCGGAGAGTAAGTGAGATCTGTCCGGCTTTGGGCGGCGGCGCTGATCCTTTGGCCCGTCGGCGCAAGCGCGGACAATACTTGCGAACACGCCTGGGACGGCTATTGCGACGAGCCGACGGGTGTCTGCAGCGCAGGCACCGATACCTGGGACTGCCGGAGAACCGGCCCCTCCCCCGCTGCCGATAGCTGCGAATTCGCCAACGACGGCGAGTGCGACGAGACCTTCTCGGGCGGCGGGCCCTGCATGCCCTACACCGACACGACCGACTGCAGGGCCGCGGGCTTCGATCAGTCGCTGCCGTTCAAGGGCACCGACGACCGGACGTTCGTTGTGCCGGACCACGCCCCCTTCGATCTGATCGGGCGGCTCGATTTCGCGAACCTCGCGAGCCTCTGTACCGCGTCGCTGATCGGGCCGAACACGATCCTGACGGCCGCACACTGCCTGTATAACGACCAGGGTGGCGACGATCTGCCGACCCGTTTCGTGCTGGCGCCCCATGGCACCACGGAGCGTGCCGTGACGACGGTCGTCGACTGGTACCTGCCGCCGGGCTTCGAAGAGGCGCTGCTCGGCACCGAGGACAAGACCGACGAGGATCCGCTCGACTGGGCCATCGGCTGGCTGGAAGAGCCGCTGGGCGACACCTATGGCTGGCTACCTGTCACGGCCATCGGCAACCGGCCGCTGAGCGACTTCGGCCGCGACAAGGGCCTGGAGGTCATGCTGCCCGGATACTCCGGCGATGCGGGGGCCTTCATGCAGGTCCACCGCGACTGCCGCATCCTGGCGCGCTTCGACGACGAGACGCTGGAGACCGACTGCGACAGCCTGGTGGGGGCGAGCGGCAGCCCGCTCTTGATGCAGACGCGCAGCGGCTTTGCGATCATCGGCGTGGAGATCGCCACCTATCTCTCCGACGGCGAAACCATGAACGTGACGAACGACGCGCTCCACTTCGTCAGCCAGGTCGCCGTGCTGCCGGCGCTGCGCGACCGCGCCGCGTTCGAGGCGCATATGGCCAGGCTGCGAGGGCAGGATTAGGGGGCAGGACTGTGGGGCAGGACTGGGGGCTCAGCTCTCCGCGCCGGTGACGGCGGCGGCGAAATCCTCGGGGTCGAAGGGGGCGAGATCGTCGATGCTCTCACCCACCCCGATGGCATGGATCGGCAGGCCGAAGCGGTCGGCCAGCGCAACCAGCACGCCCCCCTTGGCGGTGCCGTCGAGCTTGGTCATCACCAGCCCGGACACATCGGCGATCTTGGCGAAGATATCGACCTGAGACAGCGCGTTCTGCCCGGTCGTCGCATCGAGCACCAACAGGGTGTTGTGCGGCGCGCTGGGGTCCTTCTTGCGCAGCACGCGGACGATCTTGGCCAGTTCCTCCATCAGGTCCTGACGGTTCTGGAGCCGCCCCGCCGTGTCGATCAGCAGCAGATCGGCGCCGTCGGCCTCGGCCTTCACCAGCGCCTCATAGGCGAGCGAGGCGGGGTCTGAGCCCTGATCGGCGGTCAGTACCGGCACCCCGGCGCGCTGCCCCCAGACCTGGAGCTGTTCGACCGCGGCTGCGCGAAAGGTGTCGCCGGCGGCGATGACGACCCTTTTGCCCGCCGAGGAGAGCTGCGAGGCGAGCTTGCCGATGGTCGTGGTCTTGCCCGAGCCGTTGACGCCCACCACCAGCACGACCTGGGGGCGCTTGGCGTAGATCGGCAGGGGCCGGGCGACGGGACGCAGGATCTCCGCGATCTCATCGGCGAGCAGGCGCTTCAGATCGTCGGTGCCGACACGCTTGCCGTAGTGGCTCTCGGACAGGCGGGCGGAGAGGGCAAGCGCCGTCTCGACCCCCATGTCGGCCTGGATGAGGACCTCCTCCAGGCTCTCGAGCATCTCGTCGTTTAGGACGCGGGTCTTCTTGGGCTTGGCGCCAAAGGCACGCGCCAGGAACGAGGGGCGGCTGACCTCCTCCGCCGACGCGGCCACGGGCTCCGGTTCAGGATGGAGCTCGGGCTCGGGCTCAGGCTCGGCAACCGGGAGCGGCTCGGGCACGCGCTCGACAACCGGCATCGGCTCGGGCTCGGGCGCGGGATACCGAACTTCAGGCGCCGGTTCCGGGGGACGCGCGGTGGTCTTCGGAGGCTCCGCGACCACCTCGACCTCGCCGCCTTCCTCGACCAGGGCGTCGAGGCTCTCGTCCAGCTTCTTCTGGCTCTTGAACAGGCGTTCCTTGAGCTTGGAGAAAAAGGCCATGCGGGTCCTCTCAGGCCGAGCCTAGGCCGGGGCGACGGCGGTCAGCCGCTCGCCCTCGACCCCGGTGATGCGCGCTTCGACGATGGCACCCTCAGGCTGATCGCTCTGGAAGGTTACCTCGGCGAAGGCTTCGGTTCGGCCCAGGCGCGGGCGCTCCACCAGGACGCGGCGGTGCTGCCCGACCTCGCCCGCGAGATACCGCGTCACCGCCTCGGCCCCCACCGCACGCAGGTGCCGGGCCCGCTCCGCTCGCACAGCCTTAGGCAGTTGGGGCATGCGGGCGGCCGGCGTGCCCTTGCGCGCGGAATAGGGGAAGACGTGCAGCCAGGTAAGCCCGCAGTCCGCCACCAGGTCGAGCGAGCGCTGGAACATCGCTTCGGTCTCGGTGGGGAAACCCGCGATCAGATCGGCGCCGAAGACGATGCCGGGGCGCTTGGCCCGCATTTCGGTGCAGAAGCGGATGGCATCGTCGCGCAGATGCCGGCGCTTCATGCGCTTGAGGATCAGGTCGTCGCCCGCCTGCAGGCTGAGGTGCAGATGCGGCATCAGCCGGTGGTCCGAGGCCATGGCATCGACCAGCGCCGCATCCGCCTCCACGCTGTCGATCGACGAGATGCGCAGGCGCGCAAGATCCGGCACCAGGCGCAGGATCCGCTGCACCAGATCCCCCAGCGGCGAGCGCCCGGGCAGGTCCCCGCCCCAGGAGGTGAGATCGACCCCCGTCAGCACGACCTCGTTGAAGCCACGGTCCACCAGGCGGCGGATCTGCTCCACCACCACCCCCGCCGGCACGGAGCGTGAGTTCCCGCGGCCGAAAGGGATGATGCAGAAGGTGCAGCGGTGATCGCAGCCGTTCTGCACCTGGACATAGGCGCGCGCGCGGCTGCCGAAGCCGTCGATCAGATGGCCCGCGGTCTCCGTCGCGCTCAGGATGTCGTCGACCTTGACCGGCTCGGTCACTGCCGCCGGATCGGCGAGGGAGAGCCAGGTCTCGCGGCGCATCTTCTCCAGATTGCCGATGACCCGGTCGACCTCCGGCATGGCGGCGAAGGTCTCGGGCTCGGTCTGGGCGGCGCAGCCGGTGACGATGACCTGGGCGGCGGGGTTCTCGCGGCGCAGCTTGCGGATCTGCTGGCGCGCCTGGCGCACGGCCTCCACGGTCACGGCACAGGTGTTGACGATGACCGCATTCTCCAGCCCGGCCTCGGCGGCGAGGTCGGTCATGGCCTGGGTTTCATAGGCGTTGAGCCGGCAGCCGAAGGTGGCGAAGACCGGGGGCGTGGTGGCGAGGTCCTTCATGCCGTGACCTCCGCGTCCACCTCGGCGGTGAGGCGGGCGATCACCTCGGCGGGGATGGTGCCGTCGAAGACATGGGCGATGGGGCCCGTCAGGCGCACGCGGCCATCGTCGCGCCAGTCGACCTCCAGCGTGCCGCCCTCCATCTCAATGGCGACGCGGCGGCCCGTGAGGCCCCGGCGGTGCGCCGCCACGCCGATCGCACAGGCCGAGGAGCCCGAGGCGAGCGTGCGGCCAACGCCGCGCTCCCAGACGCGCGCCACCAGCCGGTCGGGGCCGGCGAGGGTGACGAAATGGACATTCGTGCGCTCGGGGAAGAGCGGATCATGTTCCACCGCCGCCCCGCGCGCCTGCCAGTCCAGCCCGTCGAGGGTGTCGAGGAAGTGGACGCAGTGCGGGTTGCCCATGCCCACGGCCGAGGGCGCATCGGGCAGCGGCAGCGCGTCGAGATCGGCAGCCTGGGCCAGCGGCACCGCCTGCCAGTCCGCGGCCGGTGCGCCCATATCGACCGCATAGCGCCCATCCGCCAGCCGCTCGGCGGTCAGCAGCCCGCGCCCGGTGACGGCGATCCTGATCTGGGGCCCTGCCCCCTCCGCATCGAGGAGCGCGGCGATGCAGCGCGTGGCGTTCCCGCAGGCGGCGGAGGTCGTGCCGTCGGCGTTGTAGTACGTCACGGCGAGATCAGCGTCCGCCGCAGCCTCGAGCACCGCGAGTTGATCGAAGCCGATGCCGCGATGACGGTCGCCGAGCGCGCGCACCAAGGCTGGCGTCAGGGGCATCGCGCCCTGGCGCTGGTCGACGATCACGAAATCATTGCCGGCCCCGTGCATCTTGCGAAAGGCAAGCGGCGCGGGGGCCAGTCGCGGCTGCTTGTTCATGGCCGGGCATATAACCGCGTCCTTTGACAGGCGCCAGTGGGCGCCGTGGCGCCCCGCGATGCCCAGGCGCCGCCAGGGCGCAGGTGCCAGACCGCCCGCTTGACCCCCTGCCCGGCGCCGCCTAACACAGCGGCGGTGAGGGCGGGTAGCTCAGCGGTAGAGCAGCTGACTTTTAATCAGCTGGTCGTGGGTTCGATCCCCACCCCGCTCACCAACGAAATCAAGCGCTTAGAGGGCCTCGATGCCTAGGCAGTGATCGGGGGCACCCGAGGGGCCATCATCCCAGGCCTTGGCCGATCGTTTCAGGGCCCTCAACACCGCGAGCACTTGCCAGGAGGAGGCGCATGGCCAAGATCATCCTCGTGACCGGTGCCACGGACGGGATCGGGCTGCTGACGGCGCAGAACCTGGCGGCCCAAGGCCACGTCGTGCTGTTGCATGGGCGCAGCGAGGAGAAGCTCGCCTCCGCCGCCGCGACGGTGCGCGGCACGACGAGGCGCTATCGCGCTGATCTAGCGGATCTGACGGCGGTGGCGGCGATGGCCGCGCAGATCCAGGCAGATCACGACCGGCTCGACGTGTTGATCAACAACGCGGGCGTGCTCAAGGCCCCGCAACCGCGGCTGGAGAACGGACTCGACATCCGCTTTGTCGTGAATGCCCTCGCCCCCTATCTGCTGACGCAGCGGCTATTGCCGCTGATCCCGGCGGACGGGCGGATCGTGAACGTGTCGTCCGCCGCGCAGAGCCCGGTCGACCTCGACGCCATCCAGGGGCGCGGCCGCCTCGACGACATGAGCGCCTACGCCCAGAGCAAGCTCGCCATCACGATCTGGACGCGGGCGATGTCGGCGCGGCACCCGGAGGGCCCCGTGGTGGTCGCGGTGAACCCCGGTTCGCTGCTTGCCTCCAAGATGGTGAAGCAGGGCTTTGGCATCGCCGGGAACGATCTGGCCATTGGGGCGGATATTCTATGCGACGCGGCCCTCGGCGCGCGCTTCGCGACCGCGTCGGGGGCCTATTTCGACAACGATACTGCGCGCTTCGGCGATCCGCACCCGGCGGCCCTGGACCCAGGGCACACCGCGGCGGTCATGGCCTTGCTCGATCAGCTCGTGCCGCCCCCGGTTGCAGATACCCGGCAACCGAGGAGCGACTGACATGCGCCGCGGTGAGGATCCGGCCGCGATCACTCGCTCGGAAGCTCGACGTCTGCGACCAGGCCGCTGCAGCTCTGCGACAGGGATGCCTGCTGCTCGACGAGGCAGCTCAGGATCCGCCCTTGGCCGGCGTCCACGCCCTGGCAAAGCGCGCGAATGTCCTCGCCGCACTGGGTCTTCAGCCGGTTGAGGCGGTCGAACATCAGATCGATGACATCGGCGGTATCCGCCATCGACAGATCGCAGCTGTCGCTGACCTTATCCTCATAGGCATAGAGGCAAGCCATGACGCGGCCGTGGCCGGGCTCGACCTCAGCACACCGCGCGGCGATATCCTCGGCGCAGGCGCCAAGGATATCGGCGGCCTGGACGGTGGGTGTGGCGAGAAGCGCCGCCGAGACAGCGGCAAGAAGAGCAGTGCGCACCATAAGCAGGGTCCTCGGGATCACGGGTTGACGACGATGTAGACGGTCGCGCCGTCTTGGACGACTTCGCTGTAATAGACGCCGCCGCAGTAGTGGTAGGGCGGGCGCCAGGCGCAGCCGCCCGGCAGGCTGCGGATGTATGACTGCCGACGGGTCGTCCGCCGCGCGGTGCGCCGCGCGACCCGGCGGCTTTGCGCCCGCACGGTCTGAGCGGCCGCGGGCGTGACGAGGGAGACCGAGAGCGCCCTGTCCCCGGCGGGTGCCGTCACCATCGCTGGCTCAAGGCGCATATCGAAGGCAAAGAAGGCTGCGGCGGTCGCAACCGGCAGCGCCAGACGGGAAAACGTCTTCATGGCAAGCACCTCGCTGATGGCGTTTTTCGTTGCTTGAGGTGAGGCCAGGGCTGGCCTCGCCCGGACTGTACTCTGATCGAAACGGCCTGCGGAGAGGCACCGTCTGCGACGCAGCTCGACCGCGTCGCAAAACAAGATTCTCCGATCATGGTGAAGGCCGTGTGGAAAGTTGCCGTCACCCAGAGGTGTGACAGCCGTGATGCTGCCAAGGCAAGGCGAAAGTGGCAAAAGCTCCTCGACGCTTTGACGTCCGCATCGGCGCGACCCGAGCGCCTCGGATCACCCGTTCTCTCTCACGTCGCGAACGCGGCACGACCACGGCGGTGGCCGGATCATGCTGCCTGCGCGGGGCGCCGCGCAGCGGGGGCTTTAGGTGAATTCGAAGTCGTAGGTGAAGGTTTCGACTGTCGTGCCGCGGGCGTCGCGGTCTGAGTAGA
>JBCBMO010000007.1:0-327829 GCA_039822785.1 Pseudomonadota bacterium
CCTCCGTTTCAGGTCGCGCCTCCCTAGCCGACCCACCCCAAAGCGTCAAAACCAAACCCCGTGAGCGCGGGAACACCACGGTGCAGCGGTTACAGTCGTCATGATTTCGCGACTACCGTGCCTGGACTGCCGCCCGGGCGGCGCGACGAGAGAGGAGACGCCGATGCGTGCCACGATCACCCTTGCGGCCCCCCTGACCATCCCCGTTACCGCAGTCCTGGCCGCTGCCCTGAGCGCAGTGACGCTCGCCCAGCCGGCGGCGGCCGAAGGATGGCTGAGCGATCCCGTCACCGGCTGCGAGATCTGGTCGGCGGAGACGGTGGAGCCCGGCGACGGTGCGACCTGGAGCGGGGCCTGCCAGGATGGAAAGATCGCCGGCCGGGGCGAGCTGACCTATTGGGACAGCGAGGGGCTGTCGGCGCGCTACACCGGTACGATGCTGCAGGGTAAGGCGCAGGGCGAAGGGACGGTCATAATCCGCGCCGAAGGTGGCGAGGGGTTCGACCGCTACATGGGGTCGTTCGAGGATGGCCAGCCGGTGGGCGAGGGGATCCTGATCACCGCTGACGGCCACCGCTTCATCGGGGAGCTCATCGACGGTATCGCCCATGCCCCTGGTACGCTGCGCCTGGCCGACGGCACGGTGATCCGCGGCGAGATCAAGGACGGCGCCGGCGTGGGCCCCGTTCTGGTCTACACCGTCCCGGCGGAGGACGAGGTCTTCTTCGGCAGCTACGAAGACGGTCAGCGCCAGGGTTTCGGGATCCACGAGATGGCCGACGGCACCGTCTACCGCGGGGATTATGCGGCGGGCGTCCCGGCCGGTGCGGGGCTGATCGAGACGGAGGACGGCCGGCGCTATATGGGCATGTTTGCCGATGGCCTGCCGGAGGGTCCCGGCACTGGCGTAGATGCCGAGGGCACGGTGTTCCAGGGTCACTTCAAGGCGGGCAAACCCGACGGGCTGATCCTGGTCACCCGTGCGGATGGCACGCAGACCACCGAAACCTGGAAGGACGGGGAGAAGGTAGAATGACCATGAAGCTGTCGGCTTTGGCCCTCGCCTGCCTGCTGGGCGGCGCGGTCGCGATGATCACCCCTGCCCCGGCGGAGGCCGGTCCCGTCTCGCGCAACGCCCTGCGCGGCGCCGGGGCCGGCGCGCTGATCGGCGCTATCGCCGGAGGCGGCAAGGGCGCTGCGATCGGGGCCGCCGCGGGGGCCGCCACCGGTGCCATCGTGGGCCAGGTGCGCAAGGAACGCCGGCGGGAGCGTCGCCGCGACGCCTATTACTACGGCCGCTACTGAGGGCCGAGAGACAGCTCAGAAACGCTCGGGCACCGTGTTGGTGAAGTTCACCCCCTGCGGCGCGCCCTTGCGCCGAGGCTTGCGTTTCGGTGGTGGCGATAGCTCGAAGGGCAACGTCTCATAGGGGATTTGCGCGAGCAGATGGCTAATGCAGTTCAGCCGTGCTGCACGCTTGTCGTCCGCCGGCACCCGGTACCAGGGCGCCTGCGGCGTGTCTGTCGCCTCGATCATGCGGGCATAGGCCTCGGTGTAATCCCACCAGCGCGCCCAGCTCTCCAGGTCCATGGGGCTCAGCTTCCAGTGCTTGCGCGGGTCGGTTGCGCGGGCCTTGAAGCGCTTCTCCTGCTCCGCCTGGCTCACGTCGAAGAAGTACTTGATCAGGATGATCCCGTCCTCGATGAGCGCGTTCTCGAAGTAGGGCGTGCCGCGCAGGAAGCGCTCGTATTCCTCGTCGTTGCAGAAGCCCATCACCCGTTCGACCCCGGCGCGGTTGTACCAGCTTCGGTCGAACAGCATGATCTCGCCCGCCGCCGGCATATGCCGGACATAGCGCTGCATGTAGAGCTGCGTCTTCTCCCGTTCGCTGGGGGCCGGCAGGGCCACGACGCGGAAGACCCTGGGGCTCACCCGCTCGGTGATGCGCTTGATCACGCCGCCCTTGCCGGCGGCGTCCCTCCCCTCGAAGACCACGACGATGCGCAGCCCCTTTTGCTTGACCCAGCCCTGCAGCGCGCAGAGCTCGATCTGCAGCCGCTTCAACTCCTTGTCGTAGACGGCGCGGGGAACGCGTGGTTTGTCGCTCTCGGCCTTCTTCTTGCTCACCCTCGCCTCCCGCGCGTCTCTCCAATTCACCGTTCTGTCATGAAGTGGGAGACGGCGGCGGCTGTCAAAGCGGGAGGCGGTCCAGGGCTTACCGTGAAGGGCGGCAATGGCGCTCTCTCAGCGGCCGCCCCTTCTATTCCCTCTGTTGACGGCCCTGTTGTTTTCGAACGGACGGCGCTCACGCCCCGTTGGGGGCGGTGTCGGCGTGCATGCTGTGCAGACGAGGGTCAGCACCAGGGCCGCAAAGAAACCTCTCCGATCTGGGTTTCGCGGATTCTCGGCGCGATCGATCATGACCGGACACTCCGTTGCTCGCTCGCGGCTCACATGGTGTGTGTGTCTGGAGCGTCCAACGGCCGCGTTCAGCAGCGCGCGTTCACGTGATTGTCAGCCGCTCTTTAAGGCCCGCGTCTCCGCGTGGAACTTCGCTTTCAGCCGCGCTTCGACCGAGGGGGTGACGAACTGGGATATGTCGCCCTTCATCCGGGCGATTTCCTTGACCAGCTTCGACGCGATGGCCTGGTGTTGCGCCTCGGCCATCAGAAACACCATCTCGATGTCGTCGTTCAGCGCCCGGTTCATGCCGACCATCTGGAACTCGTACTCGAAATCCGAGACGGCGCGCAGACCGCGGATAATGAGGTTGGCGCCCACCTCCTCGGCGAACTGCATCAGCAGGTTCTCGAAAGGGCGAACGATAATCTCGGTGCCGTTCTGGGCCGCCACCTCGGCGCAGACGGCCTCCAGCATCTCGGTCCGCTCTTCCAGGCTGAACAGCGGGCCCTTATCGCGGTTGATCGCGACGCCGACGACCAAACGGTCCACCAGGCGCGCGGCCCGGCGGATCACGTCGATATGCCCCAGGGTCACGGGGTCGAAGGTGCCAGGATAAAGGCCAGTGCGCATGGGGTCCCTCGCGTCTTTTGCGCGGCAGGCAAGCCCGCCGCGCGAAACGCGTCAAGGGCAAAGGAGGAGGGTGCGGCGATGCCGGCTCAGCCGGCCAGCATATGCGCCATCGCTTCGTTCTCGGCCTCGATCTCGTCGATGCGCGCCTTGACCACATCGCCGATGGACAACAGCCCGGCGAGCTGGCCGCGCAGCATCACCGGCATGTGCCGGAAACGTCCCTCGGTCATCCGTTCCAGCACCGAGAGCGCGTCCTCCTCCGGCGAGCAGGTGGAGACCTTGGCCGTCATGATGGCTTTCACCGGCTTGCTCATGACGCCGGGCCCGTCGGTGCCGAGGACGCGGACAATATCGCGCTCCGACAGGATGCCGGCCAGGTCACCGTCGCGCCCGCGGACAATCAGCGCACCGATGCGCTTGGCCGACAGGACCGTCACCGCATCGCCGACCGGGGCCTCGGCCTCGATGCATTCCACGTGAGTCGATCCCTTCATCTTGAGGATCTGCATGACTTTCATGGCGTTCTCCCAGGACTTGATCTCGTTGATTGAGACAAGCCTGAGGTCTGCCTACGATTGTGTCAATGTGGCGTGCGCACGCGAAACATCCTTTCGCGCGTGCAGCATTTCTTACTCCGCGGCGATGCGGCCCTTCGCGGCCAGGATATCGCGCAGGTATCGACCGGTGTGGCTGCCCTCGACGCTCGCCAGATCCTCCGGCGTGCCGGTGCCGATGATGCGCCCGCCGCCGTCGCCGCCCTCGGGGCCCAGGTCGACCAGCCAATCGGCGACCTTGATGACGTCGAGGTTGTGCTCGATCACCACCACGGTGTTGCCCTGGTCCACCAGGCTCTGCAGCACCTCGAGCAGCTTGTTCACATCCTCGAAGTGCAGGCCCGTGGTGGGCTCGTCGAGGATGTAAAGGGTCTGGCCGGTGGCCTTGCGGGCGAGCTCCTTGGAGAGCTTAACGCGCTGCGCCTCACCCCCAGACAGGGTCGTCGCCTGTTGGCCGATCTTGATGTAGCCGAGGCCAACCTCCTTCAGCGTGACCAGCTTGTCGCGGATCATCGGGATCGCGTCGAAGAACTGGACCCCGTCCTCGACCGTCATCTCGAGGACGTCGGCGATGGATTTGCCGCGATACTTGATCTCCAGCGTCTCGCGATTGTAGCGCGCGCCGTTGCAGGTCTCGCAGGTGACGTAGACATCCGGGAGAAAGTGCATCTCCACCTTGATGACACCGTCGCCCTGGCAGGCCTCGCAGCGCCCGCCCTTTACGTTGAAGCTGAAGCGGCCGGGCTTGTAGCCCCGCGCCTTCGCCTCCGGCAGGCCGGCGAACCAGTCGCGGATGGGGCCGAAGGCGCCGGTATAGGTCGCGGGGTTCGAACGCGGCGTGCGCCCGATGGGCGACTGGTCGATGTCGATCACCTTGTCGAGTTGGTCGAGCCCGCGGACGGTGCGGCATGGCGCGGGCTGCATCCGCGCGTTGTTCAGCCGATTGGCGGCGTGCTTGAACAGCGTCTCGTTGATCAGCGTGGACTTGCCCGAGCCGGAGACGCCGGTGATGCAGGTGAGCGTCCCCAGCGGGATCTCCAGGTCGACGTCGCGCAGGTTGTTGCCCGTGGCGCCCTCGACCCGCAGGAACTTGCCGTTGCCGGGGCGGCGGATCGCGGGGATCGCGACCTCCCGCGTGCCCAGCAAATAGGCGCCGGTCACCGACCCCTCGGTCTGGGCGACCTCCTGCGGGGTGCCCTGGGCGATGATCCGGCCACCGTGAATGCCCGCACCCTCCCCGATGTCGAGGACATAGTCGGCCTCGCGGATCGCCTCCTCGTCGTGCTCGACCACGATGACCGTGTTGCCCTGGTCGCGCAGGCCCTTGAGGCTGGTCAACAGCCGCCCGTTATCGCGCTGATGCAGCCCGATGGAGGGCTCGTCGAGCACATAGAGCACCCCAGTGAGGCCGGAGCCGATCTGCGAGGCCAGCCGGATCCGCTGGCTCTCGCCCCCCGACAGCGTGCCCGAGCCGCGGGCCAGCGTCAGGTAGTCGAGGCCGACGTCCACCAGGAAGCCCAGCCGCTCCCGGATCTCCTTGAGGATGGCGACGGCGATCTGGTTCTTCTGCTGGCTGAGGTGGTCAGGGACCGTCTCGACCCAGTCGCGGGCCTCGCGGATCGACATCTGGGTGATGTGGCCGATGTGCTTGCCGCCGATCTTGACCGCCAATGCCTCCTGGCGCAGCCGGTGGCCGCCGCAGGTGCCGCAGGCGCGCTTGGCCTGGTAGCGCTCCAGATCCTCCCGCACCCAGCTCGAGTCGGTCTCGCGGAAGCGCCGCTCCATGTTCGGGATCACCCCCTCGAAGGTCCGGTTCACCGTATAGACCCGGCCGCCGTCGTCGAAGCGGAACTTGATCTTCTCGTCGCCCGAGCCGTGGAGCATGAGCTGCTGCACATGCGCGGGCAGATCGCGCCAGGGCTTGATCGGCGAGAACTCGTAATGGGTGGCCAGGGCATCCAGCGTCTGGCGGAAGACCGGGGTCTTCGACTTTGCCCAGGGCGCGATGGCGCCGTTGCTGAGGCTCACCGCATCGTCGGGGATCACCAACTTTTCGTCGAAGAAGAACTCATGGCCCAGCCCGTCGCAATCCGGGCAGGCACCGAAGGGGGCGTTGAAGGAAAAGAGCCTCGGCTCGATCTCCGCGATGGTGAACCCGCTGACCGGACAGGCGAATTTCTCGCTGAAGGTGAACCGCTCCGGCTCAGGCGCATTGCCGTTCTCGTCGGCCACCGGCGCCGTCTCGACGATGGCGATGCCGTCGGCCAGGCCAAGCGCGGTGGTGAAACTATCGGCCAGGCGCTGCTCCAGCCCCTCCTTCACCACCAGCCGGTCGACCACCACGTCGATGTTGTGGCGGAACTTCTTATCCAGTTCCGGCGGCTCGTCGAGGTCGTAGAACTGTCCGTTGACCTTGACCCGCTGGTAGCCCTGCTTGCGCAGCTCCAGGAACTCCTTGCGGTACTCACCCTTGCGGTCGCGCACGATGGGAGCGAGCAGATAGGCGCGCGTCCCCTCCGCCATCGCCATGACCCGGTCGACCATGTCGGAGACCTGCTGCGCCTCGATCGGCTCCCCCGTCGCCGGGGAGTAGGGCGTGCCCGCCCGCGCGAAGAGCAGCCGAAGATAGTCGTAGATCTCGGTGACGGTGCCGACCGTCGATCGGGGGTTCTTCGAGGTCGTCTTCTGCTCGATGGAGATCGCCGGCGACAGCCCTTCGATATGGTCGACGTCGGGCTTCTCCATCATCTGGAGGAACTGGCGCGCATAGGCAGAGAGGCTTTCGACGTACCGCCGCTGCCCCTCCGCGTAGATCGTATCGAAGGCGAGGGAGGACTTGCCCGAGCCCGAGAGCCCGGTGATCACCGTCAGCGTATTGCGCGGGATATCGACGTCGACGCCCTTGAGGTTGTGCTCCCGCGCCCCGCGTACCGAAATGTTCTTGAGCTCGGCCATACTGCCCCGCTGTTCCGCCAGCCGCATGAAGTAAGCGAAACACCGGCGGTTGCGAGTCGCAATAAGCGAACAAAGGGTGAAAATCTACCCCCGCCCCACAACCCTTGCGCATCCCCACCACCGGAAGGTTGTCACAAAGGGGCAGAGGCCGTGGCGCTCGGCCGCGGGGCGCTGCGGTCGCAAGCCGAAACTGCTGCGGTGACGGCGCCTGGGCCGCAGCGCAGGCTGACGCCCTCGCCAGCCGATCGGAGCCTGCCCCATGGTGTTTTTTCTGACCCTCATCCTCGTGTGCCAATTGGCGGGCGAAAGCCTGGTGGCCGCAACCGGCCTGCCCTTGCCCGGCCCTGTGGTCGGCATGGCGATCCTGTTTGCGGGGCTTTGCCTGCGGGGCCTACCAGCGGATCTGGGCCGTGTGGCGGACGGGCTGTTGGGCAACCTCTCCCTGCTCTTCGTCCCGGCGGGGGTCGGCGTCATGGTCCATGCCGGGTTGCTGGGGCGGGAGTGGCTGCCGCTGCTGGCCGCCCTGGTCGTCTCCACCATCGCGACGGTGGCGGTCACGGGCGTGCTGATGGCGCGGCTTGGCCAGCGCGCGAAGGACGCCGGCGATGGACGCTGAGACACCCGACATTCTGCGCGATGTCTGGGTCTATCTGGCGCGCGATCCGCTGCTGCACCTTACCCTGACGCTGGCGGCCTTTCAGGTCGGGTCCTGGATCTATCGGCGCATGGGGCTGAACCCACTCGCCAATCCGGTGCTGATCGCGGTGCTGCTGGTCGTCGCCGCGCTGGCCGTGACCGACACGGGCTATGAGCGCTATTTCGAGGGCGCGCAGTTCGTGCACTTCCTGCTGGGCCCCGCGACGGTGGCGCTCGCGATCCCGCTCTACCGCCAGCTCGCGCGGCTGCGCGGCTCGGGCCCCGCGATCCTGGCGAGCATCCTGGCAGGCTCCGTCTGCGCCTCGGCGACGGCCGTAGGGACGGCCTGGCTGATGGGGGCGGGGCGCGACACGCTGGTGGCGCTGGCGCCTAAATCGGTGACGGCGCCGGTCGCCATGGGCATTACCGAGGCTTTGGGCGGCCTCCCCTCCCTCACGGCTGTGCTGGTGATCCTGACCGGCATCCTGGGCGCCATGCTGGGCCCGCCGCTGCTGACGGCGCTCGGGGTGCGGGACTGGGCGGCGCGGGGGCTGGCGATGGGCACGGCAAGCCACGGGATCGGCACGGCGCGGGCGCTGCAGGTCAACGAGGTCGCCGGGGCCTTCGCCGGGCTCGCCATGGGGCTCAATGCCCTGGCCACGGCGGCGCTGCTGCCGCTCCTGGCGAAGCTGGTGCTGGGGTAGGGCCCGACCCGGCATGCCGCCGCGGTCGGGCCCTCTGCTCGACAGGGTCTTCGCCCCGTTATGCCTGTCTCGAGGGCCGGATCAGTCGCGATCCACGTCGGTGATACGGCCCGAGCGGCGGCTTACGTCGAACTCAAGCTCACGGCCGCGACGCTCTGCCTCCACCTCGAAGCGGCGGCCCTCCCGCTCGATCTCGATGTCGCGGAACCCAAGCGAGCGCAGGTTGCGTCGGATCTGCCGCGGATTGTCGCCCAGAAAACGGCCGTCGAAGCGCTGAGAGAGTCGCTTCTCCTGGCGCCGCTCCCGCTCGCGCTCGGCCCTGCGTTCGGCGCGGCGCCGCTCGGCCCTGCGCTCTTCGGCCCGGCGCTCGGCGCGCCGCTCTGCCCGGCGCCGCTCCTCGCGCAGGAGAGCGCGGCGCTCCGCTTGCCGCAGCTCCTGGCGACGCAGCGCGCGCCGGTCCGCCTGCCGCAGCTCTTGGCGGCGCAGCGCGCGACGCTCTGCCTGCCGCTGCTCCTGACGACGCAGCGCGCGACGCTCTGCCTGCCTCAGCTCCTGACGACGCAGCGCGCGCCGGTCCGCCTCCCGCAGCTCCTGGCGCCGAACGGTCTCCCGCTTTGCCTCACGATACGCCCGGCTCTCGCGGTGAATGTACCCATTCGCCTTCTCGAGCTCGCGCAGCGTGCGGCGGTCGTTGAGATCATCATCACCCGCGCTGGCGGGCATCAAAGGGGCGGCGAGGAAGAGGGCCGCGGCCAACATCATCAGGGTTTTCATGGAAAGCTCCATTCATTGCCGGTGACGCCTTAACCGCCCCAACTCCGGTTTCTGTCGCCCGGCGCCCCGGCGCATCACGATCTTGGGATACCGCAACGGAAACCGCCTGGCGGCCCGTAGGCTTGGTGTCCCCCTGCCATGCGATGATGACATCGCGCATTGCGCCGGCCGGGCGCTTGCCTAAAGTGGCGCGCTCAGCGACAGCGGGAGAGCGCCATGGCAGGCAGCGTCAACAAGGTGATCCTCATCGGCAATCTCGGTGCCGACCCGGAGGTGCGGAGCTTCCAGAACGGCGGGCAGGTCTGCAACCTGTCGATCGCCACGTCCGAGCGCTGGCGCGACCGCAACTCCGGCGAGATGCGGGAGAAGACCGAATGGCACAAGGTGGCCATCTTCAACGAGAACCTGGTGCGCCTGGCGCAGCAGTACCTCAAGAAGGGGTCCAAGGTGTACCTTGAGGGCCAGCTTGAGACCCGCAAATGGCAGGACCAGAGCGGCCAGGACCGCTACACGACCGAGGTGGTGCTGCGCCCCTACAAGGGCGAGATGACCTTCCTCGACGGGCGTGACGGGGGCGGCGCACAGATGGGCGGCGGCGACTTCGGCGGCGCGCGCGTCGGCAGCGGCGGTGGTGGCCAGGGTGGTAGCCAGGGTGGTAGCCAGGGCGGCAGCAGCTATGGCAGTCGCGGGGGTCAGGGCGGCATGGGCGGCGGCATGAACGCCGATCTCGACGACGAGATCCCCTTCTGATGGTCGGTGGTTTCTCGATGCCGCCCGGCGCGCCTCCTCCCGGCGGGGATGATGGCGGCGGTGGCGGTGTGCCGACCTCCGCCGAGATGTCGCCGGACGAACAGGCGGCGTTCTTCGCCATCGCCGACAAGTTCCTGGCCATCGCGAACGAGGAAGCGGGCGACGCCAGCCCCGGCGCCGTCTCGGCGGCGATGATGTTCGCCTGCGCGCGCTTCAACGCCTTCACCGCCCAAACCCAGGGCATGCCCCCCGGCGAGGTGGACGAGGACGCCGTCGCCTATTTCCGCGACGAGTACGTCAAGATGCTGCGCGAGAACATGGCCCAACAGCTCATCTCCAAGGGCTGAAAAAAAGACAGGGCAAGAGCCCTGCCTAAGAGACCGCCGAGACGAGGGGACTCGAAATCAGCCGGAAAGGATAGCCCGAAGCATTCGCACCAGCGCCCAAAAGGAGCGGCTGAAGGTGGCAATCACATTGTATTGCGTCTCCTTCATCAATATGCGTCGCGCCTGTTTTTCATTCTGCCTCATCATGCGGCCATACCTGAAGTGTAGGGCGAGCCGCTGGTTAGTGTATTCTTTGCCCGGCCAGTGAGCCGAGAAAAGCAGGGCCCTAGGCACCCAAGGGATGCGGACCTTCCGACGCTTCAGCCACATCGGCATTGGCGTCTCCTTCTCGTTGGTTGGGTTTCAGGTCGTCACCTGATGCGGCCCCTAATACCCTCCTACCCAACTTGGTTATCCTGAACATCAGGCGGGGCCGCCCAACTCTGGAGGGTCTTCCATCACGATCGGCAGTTTCGATCGCAGTGTCGGATAGCTCGGCAACGAGACCCCGAGCTTCAAGTCTTCGCAAAGCAACCAATGCTTGGCTATTTGCGATGTCTATTTCGGTCGATTTCCGAAGGTGATTAGCAATCGAGATGCTATCCGCTTCGCTCGGATGATCCCGCACAGTTCTGAGTACTGCTTCCTGTACAGGCCCAATCCGAAAGTCATCCTTTGATGATGATCGACCAAGTCCGATACTGAGCCGTATCATCTTGGCACTCCGACCGATTGATAGAGAACACTAGCTCCTCCTGTGGTGTTCTCAGGGACATAGATTGCGAAAGTTGAGAACTGCCAGCTCATTCATTTCATTAGCACCTCCTTTTCTGACTAAGGTACCAGAGATAGCGAGATGCTGTTAGCAGGGGCATTTCTCACCATCTCCAGCGGTCATGGCCGCATACTCGCTCGTGATCGGCCACGTTGAAAATCTAAGAAGTGATGTTTTATCTGTCAAGGGAACTGATGTTAAATTGCGATCGCCCGACAAACCGCGCAGCTTCTTGTAAGATCTGAACGGCTCAGCGCGAGATATTGGTATGCGTGCGTTGCAGCGCTCTCCGCCGGGTTCTATAACGAACCCATGACGATAGGCGCCGGAATGGCGTGGGGAGAGAACGCTTGAGCGATGACGACGAGACCCTTCCGGGCGGCGACGGCAGCGCGGGCGATGGCGGCGTGGTGACCGGTGCGGCCGGGGAGCCGCCGGCCCCCTCCGGCCCCTCGATCGCCGTCGAGGAGGAGATGCGAGAGAGCTACATGGCTTACGCCATGAGCGTGATCGTCAGCCGCGCTATCCCCGACCTCCGCGACGGACTGAAGCCCGTGCACCGGCGCATCCTCTACGCCATGCACGAGAACGGGCAGACCCATGACAAGCCCTTCCGGAAATGCGCGACAGTCGTCGGTGACGTGATGGGCCGCTACCATCCGCATGGGGATGGTGCCGTCTACGACTCTCTCGTCCGGCTAGCGCAGGACTTCTCGATGCGCCTAATGCTCATCGAGCCACAAGGTAACTTTGGCTCTATGGATGGGGATAAGGCCGCAGCCTACCGGTACACCGAGGCCCGACTGCAGCAAGTCTCCAGCCTAGCACTTCTACAAGACATCGATCGGGATACCGTCGATTTCGTTCCCAACTACGCCGATGAGCGTCTGGAACCGACGGTGCTGCCGGCCCGGTTCCCCAACCTGCTGGTCAACGGCGGCAGCGGCATCGCGGTCGGCATGGCCACGAACATCCCGCCCCACAACCTGGGCGAGGTGATCGACGCGACCCTCGCGGTGATCGACGACCCCGAGATCACGATCGAGCAGCTCTGGGACATCGTGCCCGCGCCCGACTTCCCCACCGGCGGCATCATCCTGGGCCGCGGTGGCGCGCGGAAGGCCTACCTGACCGGTCGCGGCAGCGTCATGGTGCGCGCGCGCATCGATGAGCAGGAGGTCGAGGCCGGCGGTCGCCCCCGCATCGTCGTCACCGAGATCCCCTATCAGGTGAACAAATCCACCCTGGTCGAGCGCATCGCCGAGCTCGCCAAGGAGAAGAAGGTCGAGGGCCTCGCCCATATCCAGGACGAGAGTGACCGCTTCGGCGTGCGCGTGGTCATCGACCTCAAGCGCGACGCGACCCGAGAGGTGGTGCTGAACCAGCTCTGGCGCTTTACCCCGCTGCAGACGACCTTTGGCTGCAACATGCTGGCGCTCAATGGCGGACGGCCCGAGCAGCTCGACCTCAAGACCTTCCTCACAGCTTTTGTGGCGTTCCGGGAGGATGTGGTCGCCCGGCGCACCGCGCATCTGCTGATGAAGGCGCGCGAGCGGGCGCATCTGTTGACCGGCCTCGCCGTCGCCGTCTCGAACGCCGACGAGGTGGTGGCGACCATCCGCTCGTCCCCCGACCCCGCCACGGCGCGGGAGCGGCTGAAGGAACGGCGCTGGCCCGCGGCGGAGATTGCCGAGTACATCCGGCTGGTGGACGATCCCAACCACACGATCAACGAGGACGGCACCTATAACCTGTCCGACGCCCAGGCCCGGGCGATCCTGGATCTGCGCCTCCAGCGCCTGACCGCTATGGGCGTCAACGAGATCGGCGACGAGCTGGCGTCCCTGGCGGAGAAGATCCGCGACTACCTCGACATCCTGCGCTCGCGCGCGCGCATCCTCGACATCATCCGCGCTGAACTGACCGAGGTGCGCGAGAAGTTCGCCACCCCGCGGCGCACCGAGATCGTGGAGTACGAAGGCGACCTCGAGGACGAGGACCTGATCGAGCGCGAGGAGATGGTCGTCACCATCACCCACGGCGGCTACATCAAGCGCACCCCGCTGACCGAGTTCCGCACCCAGGGCCGTGGCGGCAAGGGCCTGGCGGGCATGGCGATGAAGGACGAGGACTTCGTCACCCGCCTCTTCGTCGCCAACACTCATACGCCGCTGCTGTTCTTCACGACCGACGGCATGGTCTATAAGCTCAAGACCTGGCGCCTGCCGCTCGGCGGGCGCAACGCGCGCGGCAAGCACCTCAAGAACGTGATCGAGGCCATGCACGACGGCGCCGGCATCGCCGCCATCCTGCCCGTCGACCGGGAGGAGACGGAGTGGGAGAGCCTGCAGATCGTCTTCGCCACCTCCGACGGCTCGGTTCGGCGCAACGCCCTCAGCGACTTCGCCAATGTCATGCGCAACGGCAAGATCGCGATGAAGCTGCCCGACGATGGCACCCGCCTGATCGGCGCGCAGATCTGCGACGAGAGCTTCGACTTTATGCTGGTGACCGCGCTCGGCCGCGCCATCCGCTTCCCGGTGACCGAGGTCCGGGTCTTCAAGGGCCGCGACAGCACCGGCGTGCGCGGGGTGAAGCTGGCGAGCGGCGATGAGGTTGTCTCCATGTCCGTCATCCGCCACTTCGAGGCGAGCGCGGAGGAACGGCACGCCTATCTCAAACGCCGCCGCGCCGTCGCCGGCGATGTGGCGGAGACCGAGGAGGTCGCGGAGGAAGAGGGCGAGCTTGCCGATATCGCCCTGCCGGAGGGGCGCTACGTCGAGATGTCCGCCGCCGAGGATCTGATCCTGACGATCAGCGCGCGCGGGGCGGGTAAACTCTCCTCCAGCCACGACTACCCGGTGCGCGGGCGCGGCGGCATGGGCGTGGCGGCCATGGACCGGGCCATGCGCGGCGGGCGGCTGGTCGCCAGCTTCCCGGTGGCGGAGGACGACCAGATCATGCTGGTCACCGACAAGGGCCAGTCGATCCGCTGCCCGGTCTCGGGCATCTCCTTCCGCTCCCGCTCGGCGGGCGGGGTCAAGGTGTTCAACACCGCAGGGGACGAGGCCGTGACCTCCGTCGCGCTGATCGCCGAGCATGGCGAGGGAGAGGGAGAGGGCGAGGAGGGCTGAGCCCGCATCCACCGCCTTTGCAGCGGTGCTGGCCTACGGCTCGTCGTCGGGAGGAACTCAGCGTCGTCGGTGTCGGGCGTTAGACGCGCCTCACACTTCCTCGATGCGCATCGCCACCGGCGGCAGGGTGCAGATCCCGCTGGCAGCGATGCGCTCCAGCGCCCGGTCGATGGCAGCACGCGGTGCCTCATGCGTGATGATCACCACCGGCACCGCGGCGGGCGTGCCATCGTATTGGTGCATCCGCTGGATCGACACGCCCGCCTCGCCCAGGCCCGCGGCGACCTTGGCCAGCGTCCCCGGGGCGTCGGTCACGATGAACCGAAGGTAATGCGGCGCGTGCTCATCGGTCTCCGCCAGGCGCGGCGCCGCGGCCAGCACGGCGGCCGGGCGCCCGAAGAGCGGCGGCACCGGCCCGCGCGCGAGCGCCATGACATCGGCCAGGATGGCGGAGGCCGTGGGGCCCGCCCCCGCGCCCGGCCCGCTGAGCGTGACCTGCCCGATCGCCTCGCCCTCGATCACCACCGCGTTGGTCACCCCCGGCAGCGCGCCGATGGCACTGCCGTCAGGCACCATGACGGGGCGCACCCGCTGCTCCAGCCCACCATCGGTCAGCCGCGCGAGACCGAGGAGCCGGATCGCCAAGCCCATATCGCGCGCCGTGCGGATGTCGTCGGGGCTCACGCGCTCGATCCCCTCGACGACCACGCCCTCGAAATCGATCTCAGTGCCGAAGGCGAGCGCGGCGAGGATCGCCAGCTTATGCGCCGCATCCCAGCCGCCCACATCGGTGGTGGGATCGGCCTCGGCATAGCCCAGGCGCTGCGCGCTCTCGAGCACATCGCCATAGGCGGCACCCTTAGTCGCCATCTCGCTCAGAATGTAGTTGCAGGTGCCGTTCAGCACGCCGAAGACCCGGGTGATGCGGTTGGCCGCCAACCCCTCGCCAAGGCCCCGCAGCGCAGGGATCCCGCCCGCAACCGCCGCCTCCGCCAACAGGCCGACGCCCGCGCCTTCCGCCGCCGTGGCCAGGGCCTGGCCGTGGTGGGCGATCAGCGCCTTGTTCGCGGTGACCACCTGCTTGCCGGCGGCGATGGCGCGTTCGACGGCGGCCTTGGCCGGCCCGTCGGAGCCGCCGATCACCTCGACGAAGCAATCGACGTCCTCGCGCGCGGCGAGGGCGACCGGGTCGTCCTCCCAGGCGAAGGGGGTGATGTCGACGCCGCGGTCGCGCTGGCGGTTGCGCGCCGACACCGCGGTGATCGCGACCGGCCGCCCGGCTTTGGCGGCAATCGCTTCGGCTTCCGCCTCCAAGAGGGCCACGACGCCGGCGCCGACGGTGCCGAGGCCGGCGATGCCGATGCGAAAGGGGGCGCTGCTCATGACCGGGGCTCCGTCGTCCTGGCCCGCGCGGGCGGCGGGCGATCTGTCGCCGGCCTTCTAGCGGGCCCGATCGCAGCGGTCCACCGCACCCGCGCCCCGCGTTCTGCGTTCTGCGTGCAGGCCATGGGGCGGCGGTGGGGGATCCGCGGGCGGGCGGGCCGGCGTTCTGCCCGGCACGGGCAGGACAAGGTCCGACGTCCGCCCCGCGCCCACCGATCAGGGCTCGGCAAAGCCCCAACCATCGGGCAGGTAGCCAAAGGCGATGGCGATGCGGCTCGCCCGCTCCTCCTCCGCCCAGATCGCGGCGGCGCCGAAGGCCAGGCCGGGCAGGCTCGCCTCGATGGTCTCCTGCCCCTCGGGGTCGGTATAGGCATGGCCGCTATAGCCCGCCGCCTGCATGGCCGCCACAAAGCCCGCGCGATCGGCGCCGGGGCCCGCGGCCACGAAATGCAGATCGAGGGTGATCGCATCGCCGGGTGCGATCGCGCCTTTGCTCACCAGATCCAGGCAGACCATGGCGGTCTCCTGCTCCTGCCGGGCAAAATCCCAATCGGCCGGCGCCTCGCTCACGGCGCGCTGCTCACTCCGCCGCCGCCCGGGTGCCGTGGTGGCGCGCGATGGCGGCAGCCGGGTCCGACAGCAGCGCCTTCACGCCGCGCGCCGCCTGGCGGATGCGCTGCTCGTTCTCCACCAGGCCGAGGCGGACATACCCCTCCCCATGCTCGCCGAAGCCGACGCCGGGCGAGACCGCGACACCGGCCTCCGCCAGCAGGATCTTGGAGAACGCCATGGAGCCCAGGTCCCGGAACGCGGCCGGCACCGGCGCCCAGGCGAACATGGTCGCGGGCGGCGGCGGCACATCCCAGCCCGCGCGCCCGAAGCTCTCGACCAGCACATCCCGGCGGGCCTTATAGACCCCGCGGATCTCGCCGATGCAGTCCTGCGGCCCGTCCAGCGCATGGGCCGCCGCCACCTGCACCGGCGTGAAGGCTCCATAGTCGAGATAGCTCTTGATCCGCGCCAGCGCGCCCACCAGCCGGGCGTTGCCGACGGCGAAACCCATGCGCCAGCCCGGCATGGAAAAGGTCTTGGACAGGGAGGTGAACTCCACCGCGCATTCCCGCGCGCCCTCGACCTCCAGGATCGAAGGAGGCGGCACATCGTCGAAATAGATCTCGGCATAGGCGAGATCCGAGAGCACCCAGATCCCATGCTTGCGCGCCAGGCGCACCAGGCGGGTGTAGAAATCGCGGTCGCAGACCTGCGCCGTGGGGTTCGAGGGGAAGTTGACGATGATCGCCACGGGCTCGGGCACCGAGTGGTGGATCGCCCGCTCCAACGTCTCGAGGTAAGCCTCCGGATCGAAGCGCCCCTCCACCAGCGCGGGGATGTGGCGCAACGCGCCGCCGGCGATGATGAAGCCATAGGGATGGATCGGATAGCTCGGGTTGGGGCTCAGGATCACGTCGCCCGGCGCCGTGATCGCCATGGCGAGGTTCGCGAGCCCCTCCTTCGAGCCGAGCGTCGCGATCACCTCCGTCTCCGGGTCGAGATCGACACCGAAGCGGCGCTTGTAGTACGCCACTTGCGCCCGGCGCAGCCCGGCCACGCCGCGGCTGGCGGAGTAGCGGTGCGTCCGTGGGCGCTGCACGGTCTCGATCAGCTTGTCGACGATATGGCTGGGCGTATCCATGTCCGGATTGCCCATGCCGAAGTCGATGATGTCCCGCCCGGCCGCACGAAACTCGGCCTTCAGCCGGTTCACCTCGGCAAAGACATAAGGCGGCAACCGCTTGATGCGGTAAAACTCCTCGGGCATCGCGCTTCAGGTTCCTCAAGATCACCGTCGATTTCGAGTGCCCGAAAGGCGCGCGAGGTGCAAGGTCATCGGTCACGAGCCTCAGAGACCGGTGATCTCAAACGCGCTAGGACTGTCCATTGCCGTCTGATGCCTGCGCGCCCTGGGTCGACGGTGCAACCAGCGCTTCGGGGAACGCCCGTTCCATCACCTCGCGGAGGCCTCGATCGGCGAGCACTTCGCTCATGAAGCTTGGATCATTCTCCAGCCTGCGCCAGCGACTGATCAAATCCTGGGACGCCAGCACCTGGCTGCGACCGGTGAAGGAGCTGCCGCCTCCCTGGAAGGAGGGCTTCGTATCCATACGGTCGATCGCCTCTCCGTCGAAGACCCGGTGCAAGAGTTCCTGTCGATAATCCACGCTGGTGAGCCAGCGATTGTAGATCACCGGGATCACACCGTCATGCGGCTCGTCCAGGACCCGAAAGTTATCGTTGAACAGCGCGATCTCGCTACGGCCATCGCGGGTCTGGCGCTTGTCCGATTTCATGCGGCTGGCGAGCAGGTTGTACGGGTCGCGGAGGATGACGATCGGCCGGATCGCTGCCGAGCGGCCATGGTAGGCGGGATTGACCGGTTTCAGGAAGGCATCGATCGAGAAGTCCTCGTAACTCAGCACGAGCAAATCGAGCGGATCGAAATCTCTCCGCCGGCGTCGGCGCACCTCGGTGAAATAGGCCGCCGGCTCGGCGGGTGGCGGCGCCGGGGCCCAGTACTGGGCCCGCGTCCGGAAGGCATTGGCGCCAGGGCTGACGTTGTTGAGATGCAGCTGTCGTCCCGTCGGCCTGCTCGCCGCTCGGGACCGCATGAGCCAGTTGACGACCGCATGGTTGCCGGCTCGGCGCATGCCCAGAACACGTAGCTCAAAGGTGTTGACCACGCCCTCACCGAGAGGGCGCCGGTAATCCAGCCACCAATCTTCGATCTGCGCAAACAACCGGTTTCGCAGGGCAAACTCCGCGAACCGTCCGGGATCTTGCACCATCAAGCGAAGCTTTTTGGCGAGTCTCATGATCACCCCAGCTCTCTGAAATTCTTCTGCACCGCAACAACGGCGCGCCGAGCTAAACCGGTAGGCGCGATCGCTCGTCAAGCAGGTAGCCAATGCCACTGCCCATCGGTTCGGCACACTGCTGAAACGGCAAGACGACGACGCAGCGCATGCTGGACTGAGACCGATGCGGCCCAGGGCTAGCGCCCGAGGGCGCGGCGGTCGGCATCGGTAAGCACCGGGGCGCTCGCAGCCGCTGCGGCGGCGTTCTGCTGGCGTGCGGCCTCGGTCAGATCCACGGTGATCGCAACACCCTCCGCGGGGTCGGGCACATCGTCGGTGAAGGCGCCGGGCGCCGGTGCCTCCGGCACATCGACCAGCCGCGGATAGGGCGCATCGGCCACGTCGGGGCTCTCGGGCACGTCATACTCCCCGAACAGCGCAACGGTGCCGCAACCGGCAAGCGCCAGGGGGCCGAGAAGGACGAGCAGGGCAAGACTGGCAGGGCGCATTCGGGCTCACTGACTTATATCAACGCCGGGCGAGATGGGGCACATTAGAACGCAGCGCGCATCGAGGGCCAGTGCCGTCTCCGGTTCTGTCCACGCGGGCCAAAACCACAGGACCCCGGACACGGGGCGATTATGGACCCCGATCAAGCGGGGCGAGGAGGAGACGCCATGGCTAAGGATGACGCGCAGAAATCCGGCAGTGCGCCCGCACCCAAGGGATCCCCGCTCCCGGTCGCCCAGGAGGCGCCGCTGACCGAGCGGCTGCAGGCGCTGGCGGATCGGTCGCAGAAGATCTGGATGCGCTCCCTCGACCGCGCCATCGACGACATCACCACGCTGCGCCCTGATCCGCTGAACGCCACACCCGCCATGGCGCGCCTCGCCTACAGCTATGTCGACAACCCCGCCAAGGGGATGGAGGCGGCGGTCGCCTATTGGTCCGCCCAGGCGGATCTCTGGCTGAGCATCTGGCAGAAGGGGATGGGCGGCCAGGGGATCGAGCCCATTCGGCCGCCGGCGCGGGCCGACAAGCGCTTCAAGAACGAGGCCTGGGAGAACAATCCCTTCCTCGACTATCTCAAACAGTCCTACCTGCTCACCGCCGACTGGCTGACCGACCGGGTCAAGACCGCCGAGACTCTCTCGGTGCAGGACCGCAAGAAACTCGACCTGGTGCTGCGCAACTTCGTCGAGGCGCACGCCCCCTCGAACTTCGCGGGCCTCAACCCGGACGTGCTGGAAGCGACCATCGAGGAGAAGGGCGAGAACCTGCTCCGCGGCATCGAGCATCTGGTGCGCGACATCGAGAAGGGCGACGGGGTTCTGCGCATTCGCCAGACCGACATGGAGGCCTTCGCCGTCGGCGATAATGTCGCCAATGCGCCCGGCACCGTGATCTTCGAGAACGAGGTCATGCAGCTCATCCAGTACGCGCCCAGCACCGACACGGTGTATAAGCGCCCGCTGCTGATCTGCCCGCCCTGGATCAACAAGTTCTACATCCTCGATCTCAACGAGAAGAAGTCGATGGTGCGCTGGCTGACCAGCCAGGGGCACACGGTCTTCCTGATCTCCTGGGTCAACCCGTCCGAGAAGCAGAAGGACGAGACCTGGGACAGCTACATGCAAAAGGGCGTGCTGACCGCGATCGACAAAGCGCTGGAGGAGAGCGGCGCCGACAAGCTCAACATCGTGGGATACTGCATCGGCGGCACCATGTTGGGCACCACACTCAGCTACCTGGCGGCAAAGGGTGACGAGCGACTCGCATCGGCCACCTTCTTCACCACGCAGCTCGAGTTCTCCGATGCCGGCGAGCTTCAGGCCTTTGTGGACGAGGAGGTCTTGGACGGGCTGAAGCCCGCGGTGGAGGAGCACGGCGTGCTCTCCTCGGAGAACATGTTCAACGCCTTCAACTGCCTGCGCTCGACCGATCTCATCTGGTCGTTCGTCGTGAACAACTACCTGCTGGGCAAGGGGAATTTCCCCTTCGACCTGCTCTACTGGAACTCCGACAGCACCTCGATGCCGGGGCACGTGCACCTGCAGTATCTCGACACCTTCTACAACCAGAACCTGCTGGCGAAGGGGGAGATGGTGGTCCATGGCGTCACGCTGGACCCCAAGAAGGTGACATTGCCCTGCTATCATGTCGCCACAGTCGAGGACCACATTGCCCCCGCTGACAGTGCGTATCGTGGTGCAAAGTTGCTTGGCGGTCGGCAGCACCGGTTCATTCTTGCGGGCTCTGGTCACATCGCCGGGGTCGTGAACCCGCCTGCCGCCGGAAAGTACCAGTACTGGACGAAGTCCGGCATGAAGGGGACATCGCTCAGCGACTGGCGCGAGGGGACGACGGAGACGGCCGGGTCCTGGTGGCCCGACTGGCACGAATGGCTGGCGAAGAAGGCCGGCGCCCAGGTGACAGCCCGCGAGCCGGGCGCGGTCCTGGGGCGCATCGAGCCCGCCCCTGGCCGCTACGTGCAACGCCGCGCAGACGGGGCCTGAGGCACCGCCGGCGCTGTCCGTTCCCCCCACGCCGCAGTGCTGACGCGGAAGTGGGGGACGGCGGTGCCGATGGGGTGCAACAGAGTCATCTTGGCAGCGGGGGCCTTGGGCGCCGCTTTTGCGATCACCGCGCCAGGGACGGCGACGGCAGAGACCTGCGGCGGCGCCGATGCTGCCTGCACTCTGCCCGCTGGCAGTTACCACCTGTTGAGCCCTGCGGGCGACGGACCGCACCCTGCGGTCATGCTGCTGCACGACGCCGGTGGCAGCGCCGCACAGCTTATGGGCGCCTCAAGCCTGCTGGACAGCGCCCTCGCCCGTGGCTTTGCCGTGATCGTGCCGCAGGCGCTGGATCAGACGATGGCCGACGGCAGCGTGATGCCCGGCTGGGGCCTTAGCGGGACCCGTAGCGGCGGGCGCGACGACATCACCTTTATCGAGCGGGTCATCGCCGATAGCGCCGAGCAGCACGGGATCGACGCCTCGCGGATCCTGGTGACCGGCTATGGCCATGGCGCAGCGCTTACGTGGGAGGCCGCCTGCGCGCGGCCCGAGGCCGCCGCCGCCTTTGCCCCGCGCAACGGCGGCTACTTCGCCGCCCTACCGGAGGCCTGCGCCGGCGACACTGCGGTCCTGCACATGCATGCCCCGGTGGAGGGCGGCTGGCCCCTGGCTGCCCCCGGCGAGACAGCCGAGGGCGCGGCGCCCTTTGTGCCGATCCAAGATCATCTCACCCTGGCTGCAGCCGCGTTCGGCTGCGAAGGGCGTGGCGGCAGCGACCTGAGCCTGCCCGCGGGATGGGACGGTGTCGCCTGGTCGGGCTGCGCGGAGGGGGCCTCGCTCTCGCTCGTGCTTCATCCCGAAAGCGCGCGCACCTCGGCACTGCAGTTCGACGTGATGCTTGACTGGTTCGAGGCGACCCTGCCGCCGGCAGCGCCGGCGCCGGCGCCGCAGGAGGCGGATCTGACGGACGATGCTCAGGACGTCTCTGCGTTGAGCGCCGAGACGGCCGCGCCCGTCGAGGAGAGCATCGAATGAGGCTGCTGCGCAGCACCGCCCCCGGGGCGGAAGAGCTCGCCATCGAGATCGGCGCCCTCGGCCTCGGCCCCGGCGACCGGGTGCTGGTGGAGGCTGACCTCGACAGCATCGGAACCGTCATCGGCGGCACGCGCGCGGTGATCGAGGCCCTGATCCACGTCGTCGGCGACCACGGCCTGATCATGATGCCCGCCTTCTCGTCCGATGCGCTCATGCCGCCGGTGGACATCGACAGCGACTGGCAGATCCGGGAGCGGGTGGAGGCGCGGGTGCCCGGCTTCGACCCGTTGCTGTCGCCCGCGGATATCTCGGGCCCCCTCGCCGAGGCGTTCCGCACCTGGCCCGGCGTCGAGCGGAGCTTTCATCCCGTCTTCTCGCTTACCGCCTATGGCGAGCGGGCATCGCAGATTGTCGCCCAGCACCCTAGGGACTGGGCCATGGGTCCCGAAGGCCCGCTCGGCCGGCTGCTGGAGGCGCAGAAGCCCAAGGTCCTCAGCCTGGGCCGCCCCTGGCGCTACAGTGCTGCAATGACCATGGCAGAGACAATGGCGCGTCATCGCCGCCTGCGCGTGATCCGCTTCAAGGATGCCGCGCGTCAGCCGGCGCGCTGGGTTCACGCCCGCGACGTGGCCCGCGACGGCGGCGCGATCTTCAGTGCCGTGGGCGCGGCCTTCCACGCCACGGGCCGGATGACCGTCGGGCCCGTGGGTGCCTGCGAGGCCGGGCTCTACCGCCTGGACACCATGCTTGCCTTTGCAGCGCCCACGATCGCAGCCCAGAACGCCGCCCAGAATGCCCAAGGCTATCCGAGCTACCGCTCCCAAGCGGGCGGACCGGCCGAGACGGCCAAGGACGTGGAGCCCGTTCTGCCGCGCTGCGACCGCCGGTCGTCCCAGGGCATGCCCGTTCGCACCTGAGCAGACGGCCCCAAGACGGCATCAGGCCACCATCGAGTTCTGCGTGCCGCTCAGCCTTTCGCGCAGAAAGTCGATGAACACCCGCGCCTTGACCGAAAGATGCCGCGTCTGCGGATAGACCGCATAGAGGCTGAGTTCCGGCCAGGCATGCGTGTCGAGCACCCGCACGAGATCGCCGGTCGCAACCAAGCGCTCTACGATGAAGTCGGGCTGTAGGGTGACACCCAAGCCCTGCGCCGCCGCGGCGGCCAGCACGCTGCCGTTGTTCGCGCGCATGCGCACCGTCATCTGCACGGTGCCGTCCTCACCGTTGGGGCGACGGAAGCGCCAGATGTCCGACCGCTCGGATCCCACATAAGCAAGAGCCGGCCAGTCGATCATGTCTTCTGGCGTCGCCGGATGGCCGACGCGGGCCAGAAACTCCGGCGCCGCCACGACCGCCATGCCGGTGGACCCGAGCTTGCGCGCAATCAGCGTGCTGTCGCGCAATGTGCCGATCCGCAGTGCCAGATCGAACCCCTCACCGATCAGATCGACCAGCCGGTCGGCCAGGTCCAGATCGAGCGTGAGGCCCGGATTGGTCGCCACGAAATCATTGATCATTGGCGCAAGGTGCGTTGTGCCAAAATCGAGCGGCGCGGCCACGCGCAGCGGTCCTGTGAGGGCCCGGGACGCGTCTGAGACCTCGCCCTCCGCCTCTTCGACCTCCGCGAGGATGCGGATGGAGCGGTCGTAAAACGTCTGCCCAGCGTCCGTTAGCTTCATGCGTCGGGTCGTTCGCATCAATAACTGCACGCCTAGACGGCTTTCCAGCTCTTTGATGCGTCGGCTCACGGCAGAGGGCGCGATCGACAGCGTCTCCGCCGCACGGGTCACACTGCCATGATCCACGACATGCACGAAGCATCGCATGTCTTCGAAGCGATCCATCGATTATTCACCCCCCGGCAAAACTCTTGGCCAGAAAATGACACTGCCGGCAAGGAAGGCAAGCACCATGTTGACCTGGACATCCCCACTGTCCTCAGCGGCCCAAGGAGATTCTGCGATGACTGTCACCAAACGTCACATTCTGCGCATTGATGCCAGCATGCGCCATAACCAGAGCACGACCCGCGGCCTGACCGATGCGGTCATCGCCAAGATCGGGGCGGAGGCGACGGTCGCCACCCGCGATCTGACCCAGACGCTGCCCTTCGTGGACGAGACCTGGATCAACGCCAACTTCACCGACCCCGACGCCCGGACCGAGGAACAGCGCGCCGCCCTCGCCCTCTCCGACACGCTGATCGCGGAGATCCAGGCGGCGGATACGCTGGTCATCGGCCTGCCGATCTACAACTTCGGCGTGCCCGCGGCGCTCAAAGCCTGGTTCGACCTGGTCGCCCGCGCGCGTGTCACCTTCAAATACACCGAGAATGGGCCGGTCGGTTTGTTGGAAGGCAAGCGTGCGATCCTGGTCGCGGCATCCGGCGGGACCGAGGTGGGCAGCGAGATCGACTTCGCCGTGCCCTGGATGAAGCACGTCCTGGGCTTCATCGGCATCCAGGACGTCACCGTGATCGACGCCGGCCAGCAGATGATGAAGGGCGACGAGGCCGTGACGGCCGCCGAGGCCGAGGTGGCGAAGCTCGCGGCGTGAGACCCGAAAGCGGGCCTTGCGCCCGCTTTCACCCCCCTAACGGGAGATGCGCCATCGGCGGGCTCAGCCCATCCGGTTGGTCGGATTGCCGATGATGTCCAGAAACTCCTTGCGGGTGCCGTTATCCTCGCGGAACGCGCCAAGCATAGTCGAGGTCACCATCGAGACGCCGTGCTTGTGCACCCCGCGCGTGGACATGCACTGATGCTCCGCCTCCAGGACCACCGCCACCCCGCGGGGCATCAGCGCATCCTGCAGCGTATGGGCGATCTGTGCGGTCATCTTCTCCTGCACCTGCAGGCGCTTGGCATACGCATCGACCAGTCGGGCCAGCTTGGAGATGCCGACGACGCGGTTCGTCGGCAGATAGCCGACATGGGCGCGGCCGATGATCGGGGCGAGGTGATGCTCGCAGTAGCTCTCGAAGCGGATGTCGCGCAGGACGACCATCTCGTCGTAGCCCTCGACCTCCTCGAAGGTCCGCTCCAGCATCTCCGCCGGGTCTTCCTCATAGCCGCGGAACCATTCGCGATAGGCGCGGACCACGCGGCCGGGCGTGTCGAGCAGCCCCTCGCGCGCCGGATCGTCGCCGGCCCATCGCAGCAGCGTGCGGACGGCATCCATCGCCTCGTCTTCGGTTGGCTGGCCTTCCTGCGCCTTGGCGGCACGGATTTTGGCGGCTGGATCCATCTTGTTCATGGTGGTCTATCCCCTTCGAGGGCCGGCAGCGTTGCGGAGCAGAGTTAGCCCGGGCCGCCCGTCGCACAATCCACAGGGCGTGAATGGTTCCCAAACGCCACCGTTCAGCCTGCGGTTTGCCGCCGCACGCGACGGTTGCGATGGCTTCTGCGGGTCACACCGCCGCCAGCGCCCGATCGAGATCCTCCGCCAGATCCGCCGGATCCTCCAGCCCGATCGACAGGCGCACCAGGCCGGGCGTGATGCCGAGGCGCAGACGATCCTCCTCGGTCAGGCGCTGGTGGGTCGTGGTGGTGGGATGGGTCACCAGGCTCTTGGCATCGCCGAGATTGTTGGAGATCCCCACCAGCGCGAGCGCATCGAGAAAGCGGAAAGCCCCGGCCTGGCCGCCCGCGATCTCCAGCGCCATCACCGTGCCCGGCCGGCTCATCTGCTGGGCGGCAAGGTTATGCTGGGGATGCGACGCAAGACCCGGATAGATCACGCGGGTCACCGGCGCCCCGTCGCGCACCCGGGTATCGAGATGACGCGCCACATGCTCCGCCCCGTCTGTCTGCGCGTCGCAGCGCAGGGCCATCGTCTCCATCGACTTGACCATGACCCAGGCGTTGAAGGGGCTGAGCGCCGGGCCGGTGTGCTTGGCGAAGGGCTCCACCTCCCTGCGGATGTAGTCCTCGGTGCCAAGCACGATGCCGGCCAGGCAGCGCCCCTGTCCGTCGACGTATTTGGTGGCGGAATAGACCACCACATCGGCGCCGTGGTCGAGCGGGCGCTGGTACATCGGCGTCGCAAACACGTTGTCGACCACCAGCCGCGCACCGGCGCCACGGGCCACCTCGGCGACGGCGGCCAGGTCGATGATCTCCAGCGTCGGGTTGGAGGGGGTCTCGAGGAACAGCACCTTCGTCGTGTCGCGCACCGCCGCGCGCCACTGCGCCAAGTCGGTGCCATCGACGAGCGTGACCTCGATGCCGAACCGCGGGCACAGGGTCTCGATGATGTAGAGGCAGGAGCCGAAGAGCGCGCGCGCCGCCACCACATGGTCGCCCGCCTTGAGCTGGCACATGATCGAGGCGTTGATCGCCGCCATGCCCGAGGCGAAGGCGAAACCGGCCTCGGCACCTTCGAGCGCTGCCATGCGATCCTCGAACATCGCGACGGTGGGGTTGCCGTAGCGGGCGTAGATGAAGCCCTCCTCGCCCTCGGCGAGTTCGCCCTTAAACCGGGCCTCCGCCGCGGCGGCGTTGGGGTAGACGAAGCCCTGGGTCAGGAACATCGCCTCGGACGTCTCGCCGTATTGGCTGCGCCGGGTGCCGGCGTGCACCAGGTTGGTGCGCGGACGATAGGCCTTGGGCGGGCGGGCAGTGTCAGGCATCGCGCTCACGTCCTTTGTCGGCCCCATCGCATGGGGCACATATCAAACCGGGCCGGCAGGCAGAGCGGATGCCATGCGCCAGGGCGCTTCGGCATCGACCTCTTTAGCGGCATCTTTAACGTGGCCCGCAAGCCGGTCCGACAAACCGCCACGTCATCCCGCTAACGCCGCCGGCACCGCCGGTCAAGGCGACGATTTCGTTATCGCCCGCGGTTGGTCACGGCGCGGGTCGGGTCCCGCGATCCTTGACTGTCATGGAAGTGAAACGCTTCAGCCACGAAGTTGAGTCGAAGACGACGTATAAGCCTCGGGGAGAGCGGGAAAATCCGCCGGGCAGTGAGGCGAGCATGGCGATCCTGAGGATCAACGCGACGCGCCAGGGCGCGATGATCGCTCCGAATGCCGCGGGCGGGTCAGCCCCCTGGCGGCAGGCGCTCGATGGTGCCCTCGACGCCCTGCCCGATCAGGCCCCCGTCGTCGTTCTGGTCCACGGATACCGCTTCAGTTGGGCGACCCGGCAGAACAGCGGCGCCCCCTTCTGCCCGCAAACCAGGCTCTATAGCATCGATCCGAAGACGCCGGTGCAGGGCGTCTGGCCACGGGCCGCGAACTGGCCCGCCGGCCTCGGCTTCACGGCGGAGGGGCGCGGGACCCAAGGCCTTTGCATTGCCTTTGGCTGGGATGCCAGGCGCCCGGTCCTGTCGACGATCCTGCGCAGCGGTCGGCATGATTTCGTCGAGGTCTTCGATGCCGCCGGCGCGGCGGGGGAGGCGCTTGCCGATGTGCTCACCCATCTCGCGGCGCGGCGCCCGGACCTTCGCCCTGGGTTCATGACCCACAGCCTTGGCGCCCGGGTGGCGCTGGCTGCCATGGCAAAGGCGCCCTGGCTTACCCTGGATCGCGCCGTGCTGCTGGGGGCGGCCGAGTTCTCCGAGACGGCGGAGGCGGTTCTGGCCGCGCAGGACCGTGCGGGTGGCACCGCGCAGATCTACCATGTCCTCAGCCGCGCCAACGATCTGTTCGACGCGCTGTTCTGGACCCTCGCGCCGCGGCGCCGATCGGTCGAGGCCGGGCGCCCTTGCCGCACCCTGGGTCGCGCGGGCCTGACCCTGCGCGGTGGGCACCGTCGCTGGATCGACATTCAGCTCGACCACGACACGACCGCCCGACACTTCCAAGCCCGCGGCCATGGGCTGGAGCGGCTGGGTGAGAGCATCTCGCACTGGCACTTCTACACCGACCCCGGGGCCATGACCGCCTGGCGCGCCATCCTGCGCCACCGACCCGGCTGGAGCATCATGGCGCTGCGGGAAGCAGGGCTCGACCAGGTGCCCGCCCCCCGCTGGTCGCGCCTGTTCCCGCGCCTGCCCCGCCCGCTGGTGGACAGCGGCCTGCCCCCCTCTACCGGCAGCAGCGGTGCCGCCTCCTTCGGCGACGACGACCGCATCTCCACGGCCTGACCGTTAACGGGCGACGGAGTGTTTCTGCACGCAAGGCGAGCAATCTGACCGTAAACTCTCCCATTCCGGGAAGCGGTGGCGCGCTGGTCCGCTGCAGTGGAGCTGATTTTCGCAAAGTGGGACAGATTCGCGGGTTTTGGAACGCCGCTCCATAAAGGATTATTCTTCTTTATCGCTTAATTAACCAACGTATCAGCCTGCTTAACGTTAATAATTGCCCAACCGCGCCATATCACCGGCAAAAGCCGAAAGTGCATTGCGCAGAGCAGCAGTTTTGGTACTTTCACATTAACCGAGCTCAAGCTGTAGCGTTCGCATCAGCCCAAAGGTTCCTCGCTCGGGTGAGTGAGCGTCCTGTGGTTTTAACCAATCGTGAGCGTGCTTCGCGCGTTCTTCGGGCGCATCGATCCACTCGATGCGCCCTTTTCTCTTTTTGTCCTAACGTCATGAGATCGCGCCGCTAAAGCGTTAACGTGACGTTTGGTTAATCGCCTTCAATCTCGATCAGGATCTCGTTGCGACGCAGGAACCCTGGCGTGATCGGATCGTTGTAGTAGGCATAGGCCGCGACACCCCCCGACGGCAGCCCGCGGTCCGCCAGCCAAGACCGCAAGGCCTGCTCCCGCTCCGCCAGACGGGCATCGGTCGCCACCCCCGAAAAGCGAACGCTGGCCTGCTGGCACGACGGGATGCTGCGCAGGCGGACCGAAGGTCCCGCGGGCGCCGGCAGCACGGCGGGATCCAGGGCGGCGGGCATAATGAAGGCGATGGCCCAACCCTGCGCCAGGGGGCGTTGCAGCACCGGTGCGGTCATCGCGATCCGGGGACCATTGCGGCGCCGGGCAAAGATGTACCGCGCGAGCGGCAGGAACCCACGCTGCACCGCCTGGCGCCGGCTGCCGGCCTGGTGGTTCTCCGCCACGACCATTGCCGGGTAATCGCGCAGCTCGAAGGGGCCATCGGCGCGCAGGACCCGATAGGCCGGCGTCTCGATGCCCGAGGGCGCCAGGAAGAAGTAGCCGAGCGCGCAGACCGCTATGCCTGCGACCACGACCGCCGCTACCGTCACCGCATCCACGTTTCCGATCTCTTCATGCGCTCAAGACACCCGACCGTCGCCAATACCGACACGCCCCCGCGACCGCGAGACCGCAGGTGCAATAAAAAACCGCGGCAGGGGCGTGCCATGCTGCGGCGAGACCGAGTGTGAATGCCCAGAGTGCAACTGATCCCTGTCCGCTGCGCTGCAAAAGCCTATGGTGACGCTGCGACCCGGGCAGCGACCGCCGCCCAGCGGCACCACCATAAGGGAGCGATGCATGCCCAAGCGCGCGCGGCACACAAAATCGGTCAATCTCGCCCTGCAAGGGGGCGGTTCCCACGGGGCTTTCACCTGGGGCGTGCTCGACCGGATCTTCGAGGAGGACCGCATCTGGATCGAGGCGATCTCCGGCACCTCGGCCGGCGCGATGAACGCGGTCGTGGCGGCCCAGGGCATGTACGATGGTCAGGCCGAGGGCGCGCGCAAGCAGATGCACGACTTCTGGCGCGCGGTGTCCAAGGCCGGCGAAGCCTCGCCCATCAAGCGCGGACCCATCGACATGATCCTGGGTAACTGGTCCCTGGATACCTCGCCAAGCTACGTCTTCTTCGATCTCCTGTCGCGGGTCTCCTCGCCCTATGAGACCAATCCGCTGGACCTCAACCCGCTGCGCGAGCTGCTGGACGAACACGTCAATTTCGACAAGGTGCGCCGATGCGACGACATGCCGATCTACCTGTCGGCCACAAACGTCGAGACGGGGCGCGTGCGGGTCTTCAACCGCCATGAGATCACGCGCGATGCGGTCCTCGCCTCCGCCTGCCTGCCGCTGATGTTCAAGGCGGTGGAGATCGAAGGCCAGCACTACTGGGACGGCGGTTTCATGGGCAATCCGGTCCTGTTCCCCTTCATCGACGAGAGCCCGGTCGACGACATCATCATCGTGCAGATCAACCCGGTCCTGCGCGAGGGGGTGCCCAAGACCGCGCGGGAGATCCTCAACCGGATGAACGAGATCACCTTCAACAGCTCGCTGCTGAAGGAGCTGCGCGCCATCGACTTCGTGCGCCGGCTGATCGAGGAAGGGCGGCTGACGAACAACTACCGCGACATGCACATCCATATCATCGAGTCGCGCAAGCGCATGCGCCCGCTCGGTGCCTCGTCGAAGCTCAACACCGAATGGGCCTTTCTGATGCATCTCTTCGAGATCGGGCGCAGCTCGGCGGACAAATGGCTGCGCAACAACTTCGATGACATCGGCCACCGCTCCACCGTCGATATCCGCGGGATGTTCCAGGGGATCGGCAACAACCACCACGGCTAACGCCGCCCTGCCGGGGGATCCATGCAACTCACCCTGACCGGCGCCCTCAAGGGCGAGCTCAAGCGCGATGTGCTGCGGCGCATGATGCTGGTGGGGCTGATCGCGTTCTTCACGCTGATCGACCTCTTTGCCGCCCAGGCGTTGGCGCCCCAACTGACCGAGGCCTATGGCACCGATACCGCCAGCATGGGCCTGGCCCTCAACATGGCGGCGGTCGGGATGGCCGTGGCGGGGCTGACGGTCGCCTGGTTCTCCGACCGCATCGACCGCCGTCTGGGGATCTGGGTTAGCCTGGTCGTGCTCGCCGTCCCGACGGCCCTGCTGGCCGTGGTCGACGATTTGGTGCTCTTCACGGTGCTGCGCGTGATCCAGGGCGCCTGCATGGCCACCGCCTTCACCCTGACGATGACCTTTCTGTCGGAGGAGTGCGATCTGACCGCCGCCGCCGGCGCCATGGCGGCCTATGTGTCCGGCAACGTCGCCTCGAACCTGTTCGGCAGGCTCATGGCGTCGGAGGTCGCGGCGGGCATCGGTGTCTTCGACACCTTCTACGTCTTCGCCGCCCTCAACCTTGTGGGGGCCCTGCTCGCCATCCTGGTGATCGGCGTCCGCTCGACCCAGCCGCCCGCACGAAGCGGCCCGCCGTTGGAGGCATGGCGCCGCCACATGGCCAACCCACCGCTCCGCGCCGCCTTCGGCCTGGGGTTTCTGATCCTCTTCGTCTTCGTCGGGGTCTTCACCTACGTGAATTTCGAGCTGGTCGGGCCGACCTATGGCCTGCCACCAGCGGATCTTGGCCTCGTGTATCTCGTGTTTCTTCCCTCGCTGATCACCACCCCCATTGCCGGTGACCTTGTCGCGCGCTTCGGGCCGCAACGGCTGTTCATGGGTGCGGCTGCCCTGTCGCTCGCGGCCATTGCCGCGACGCTGCCGGGAAACTTGATGGCAACGCTTCTGGGCCTCGCGGTGCTGGCGGCAGCGACCTTTCAGATGCAGGCCGCGGCCACGGCCTTTGTGGGGCGCGTAGCGGAGGGCAACCGCGCCGCCGCCAACGGTCTTTACCTTACCGCTTATTACCTTGGCGGTCTCATGGGCGCCCTGGTCGTGGGCCTCGTCTACGAGGCAGGCGGCTGGACGGGGGCGGCGCTCGTGATCGCGCTCGCCCTCGCCGGCGCTGCGGCCCTCGCCCGGCAACTTTCCGTGCCCGGGTCAGCGACGGCCGCGTGAGGCACCGGTTGTGAACCGAGCGTTTCGATCTGCGCATTCCCGGCGGGTGCCCTTGGCGCTAGGGTCGCTGGCGTGATCACGACGACGAGGCGGGGATGACCGCAACAACCCTCCTTCAGCTCGGCGAGGCCTATCTCTGGCTCGGCGGCCTCTTTGCTGTGGCTTTCCTGCTGCTCGGCCTCGACCGGGTAGAGCCGAATGCCCGGGGCGCCTATGCCTTTCGCGCACTCATCGTGCCGGGGCTGATCCTGATCTGGCCGCTCGCCGCCTGGCGCTGGGCGGCGCTGGCCCGCGGCGATGACCTTGGCTGTGCGCGCCACACCCCACCGCGGCGCACTCAGGCGGCGCTAGCCCTCGCCCTCGGCATCGCGGTGCCCAGCCTCCTGCTGGGCGCCATGGTGCTGCGCCAGGCCGGGCCGCTGGAGCGGGCGCCCGTGCTGCTCGCCCCACCGGTGGAGGCCGCGGAATGAGCGTCGCCTACATCCCGGTCCAGTGGAACCGAGCCAAATGGTGGTACGACGCGGTGCTCCTCGGCGGCGTGTTCCTCTACGTCTGGGCCTTCATCGCCCTCGGCACCCCGGCGGCGGGCTTCACGCGACCGGTGGACGGCGCGATCTTGAACGCCCGGGCGCTGGGGACCTGCGCGTTCTTCATGATGAGCCTCGTGCTGATGATCGGCCCGCTCGCCCGGCTAGACCCGCGCTTTCTGCCGCTGCTCTACAACCGCCGCCATTTTGGGGTGCTGACCGCTCTGGTGGCCCTTGGCCACGCGACCTTCGTGCTCGACTGGTACTTCGCCTTCAGCCCCACCCCGCCGTTGGAGGCGCTGTTGACGGCCAACACCGCCACCGACCGGCTCATCGGCTTTCCGTTCGAGTGGCTGGGGGCCTTCGCCCTCATCACCCTCGGCGTGCTCGCGGCGACCAGCCATGACTTCTGGCTCAGCTTCCTGGGCGCGCCGATCTGGAAGGCGCTGCATCTTGCGATCTACCCCGCCTATGCCGCGGTCGTTGGGCACGTGGCCCTCGGCGCGTTGCAAAGCCAGCAGCATCCCGCCTTTGCAATGCTGGCCGTCGCGGCGGCGGGAACGGTCGCGGCGCTGCACCTACTGACCTGGCGCACGGGCAGCCCGGCGCCCCCGGCCGAGTGGCTGGCTGTCCCCACGCCCCAAGACATCGCAGAAGGGCGGGCGTGCGTCGTCCTGCTGCCCGACGGCACCCGCGCCGCCGTCTTCCGCGACCAGGGCCGTTATGCCGCGATCTCCCACGCCTGCGCGCACCAGAACGGCCCACTCGGAGAGGGGCGGATCATCGACGGTTGCGTCACCTGCCCCTGGCACGGCTTTCAGTACCGGCTGGTCGACGGGCGCTCGCCGCCTCCGTTCACCGAGACGGTGCCCACCTACGACCTGCGTGTCCGCGACGGAGTGCTGGAGATCCGCACGACGCCGAACCCGCCCGGCAGCCCCACGACGCCGGTCATGCTCACGCAGGAGGAGACGGCATGAGCAAGCCGGACGAAGGTCCGTTCTACGTCGGCTACCTTGCGACACCGGCCTCGTTGAAACCGTTTCTCGCCTGGCTCGGTACTGCGCTGCTGATCGGCGCGCTCGCCCTCGGCTACACCGTCGCGGCCACGCAGGACGATCCCGGCGACGGGGCCTTTCGCTTCGACCTCGGCCGGCAGACCGTCACCGGCGTCCTGGTCGGCGGGGGCTACCCGGTCCTGCGCATCACCTCCGGTAACGAGCGTCTGCCGGCGGGGCACACCCTGATGCTCTCCGGCCAGGGCAAGAACGGCGTGCAGGGTCGTGCCGCGCCCCTCGCCGGCCAGTTGGTGACGGTGGAGGGCGTGCTGCTCACCCGCGGCGATCTGGATATGTTGCAGCTTCGCGGCGGCGAGGACGGGTTGAGAGCGGCGGAGGGCACGGTCCCGACCCTGAGCCCGCCCGAACCGCTCGGCCGCTGGCGGGTTACCGGAGAGCTCTGCGACGGCAAATGCGCCGCCGGCGCCATGCGCCCCGGCCTCGGCCTCAGCCACAAGGCCTGTGCCAATCTCTGTATCGTCGGCGGCGTGCCCATGGTCATGGCGACGACGGCCCCGCTGGAGGGTGCTCGGTTTCTGCTCGTCACAGGCCCGGACGGCGGCGCGGCACCGCAGGCCCTGCTCGACCGCACCGCAGAGCTGGTCAGCCTGGAAGGGCAGGTATCGCGCATCGACGATCTCCTCGTCCTGCATGCCGACCCCGACACGCTTGGCCCGCCATGAGCGATCCGGCACCCGTCACGTCGCTGGGTTGGGCCGCGCGTGTCCTCGCCGCGGCCTTTGCGCTCGGGGCCTGTTGGCTGGCCTATCAGCTTGTCTTCGAGATCCGGGGGCTAACGGCAGATCTGCCGCGAGACCTCGCCCGATCCCTCTCGGTGCTGCGCTACCCGCTGGCAGGCCTCGCGCTCATCGCGGGTGTAAGCCTGCTACGCCCCTGGGTCGACCGGGCGCTCTCGGCGCTTGGCTCCGACAACCGGTCTTGATGTCCGTGTGATGGCTGGGGCGGCAGGATTCGAACCTGCGCATGGCGGTACCAAAAACCGCTGCCTTACCACTTGGCGACGCCCCATCCGGCCGCAAGACCTAGAGCCAGTGCCGCCCCATCGCAAGCGCTGCGGGCGAGGGCGATGGGCCACGGCGTGGCGCGAGGCCTATTGCGGAGCGGCAGGGCCGCGCGTATAGAGCGCCTGCCCTGATCGGAGTGTAGCTCAGCCTGGTAGAGCACCGTCTTCGGGAGGCGGGGGTCGTAGGTTCGAATCCTGCCACTCCGACCAGGGGCTCCCGATCCCGTAGCGCCGACGGCGCCCTCGCCACGCGGCGAGCGACGGGCAATCAGGCCGCCTTCAGCCCGCTGTGCACCACCCGGTCGCGACCCTTCGACTTGGCCTCGTAGAGTGCGTTTTCGGCCCGGGACAGCAGGCGCGCCGCGGTATCCTCCGCCTCCATGCAGGCAACGCCCAGCGAGACGCTGAGCTTCGCCACCGCCTCGTTCGTCGAGGTGCTGACCATCCGGATCTCGCCCACCGCATGGCGGATCCCTTCGGCAAGGCTGAGTGCCGCTTCCTCCCCGACCTCCCGCAGCAGCAGGGCGAAACGGTCGCCGTCGATGCGCGTGGCAAGATCGCCGTCCTTGATGACCCGGCGCAGCATCGCCGCGGTCTGCATCAGCACCTGATCACCGGCCTTGCGCCCCCAGCGGTCGTTGAAGGCATTGAAATGGTCGAGATCGATGATCATGAGCGAGAGCTGTCCCCGGCGCTGCGCGCGGCCCTCGCCGGCCTCCTGCGCCTCCCGCGTCAAGCGCTGTAGCGCCTCGTCGAAGAACCGGCGGTTCGGCAGCTGCGTCAGCTGATCCAACAGCACCGATTGGCGCAGCTCGCGCAGTTCGCGCTGCATGGCGATGAACTGGCTGCGCAACCGGTCCAGGTTCTCGCCAAGGCGGCTGCAGGCGCGCACCTGCTGGCGCGCCTCATCGCGGAGCGAGGCCATATGGCGCTCCCGCTCCTCCGCCGTGCGCGCGCGGGACAGGGACCGTTCCGTCTGGTCGAGCGCCTTGGCCATCCGCTCGCCGTTCTCGACCCCGCCTTCCAAGAGTTCGATCACGGCGCCGAGATCGCTGTCGACCTGATCGCCGATCCGCTCGACGCCCGCGTTGATGGCGCTGGGGCTCAGATACTCCCCATAGAGCTGATCGATCAGCCCCGGCGGAACACTGCCCTGTTCGCGCAAGGTGTTGTTGAGACGGTCGCTCAATCCCGGATTGCTGCCGGAGACATAGGTGAACCAGACCTCATAGGCGCGGGGAAAGGGCGGCGTCCGATGCCGCTGCGCCAGATCGAGCGCCCGGCTCGCCATGACGCGCGCCTCTGCAAAGGGCGTCTTTGCTCGCTCCATCCCGTCTGCTCCCGCCGCTCAGGAAAACCCGGATCGGTGCGCGCCGCAGCGCGCCCACCCCTGCGTTTTGCCATGCAAGCGTAAGCAGCCGGTGAAAACGGCGCCTCAGCGCCGGGCGAAGAGCCGCTCGATATCCGCCTTGCCGAGGCGCACCGAGGTGGGCCTCCCGTGGTTGCACCACTGCGCGCCCGGCGTCGCCTCCATCTCGCGGAGCAGCGCATTCATCTCCGCAAGGCTCAGCCGGCGCCCGGCCCGCACCGAGCCATGGCAGGCCATGCGCGACAGGACCGCGTCGAGCCGCGCCTCCAACCCCTCGGTCGTGCCGGCAGTGGCCAACTCGTCGGCGACATCGCGCAGGAGCGCGGCGGGGCAGGCATGGCCCAAGAGCACCGGCACCTCCCGCACGCAGAGGGTACCCGGCCCGAAGCCCTCGATCACAAGACCAAGTGCGGCAAGATCCTCAGCGGCGGCGAGGACGCCCTCGGCCTCCGCGCCCACGTCGACGATCTCGGGGATGAGCAGCGCCTGGCGCTTGATCCCCTGTTCGGCGCGCTCGCGTTTTAGCCGCTCGAGCACGAGCCGCTCATGCGCGGCATGCTGATCGACGATGACCAGGCCCTCCGCAGTCTCGGCCAGGATATAGGTCTCGTGCAGTTGCCCGCGGGCCGTGCCCAGGGGGTGGTTCAGCGCCACCTCCTCGCTTTCCGCGTGCGCCGCCTCAGCGCCGGCGGGTAGTGCGAAGGGGGTCGCCGTCTCGGCCAGCCCCGGCAGTGGTTCGGTCGCGGTCGGCGCCGGTGGCCGCCACTCTCCCCCGGTCGCCGGGCGACGGGCGGCTCCCATCCAGCGCAGCGCCCCTGCGCCCAGGTTTCTCGCCCGCTCAGCCGCATCTCCGTTCGACGCGCCGGCTGCCGGCCCCTCGATGGGGGTCATCTGGGCCAAGGCCGTGGCGGACAGGGTGCTACCCCCCTCATGCCCTGCTGCGCCTAGCGCGCGACGCAGGGTGCCGACCACCAGCGCCCGGACGGTCGCCGCCTCGCGAAACCGCACCTCCGCCTTCGCCGGATGCACGTTCACATCGACCATGGCCGGGGGGCAGTCGAGCCAGAGCGCGAAGACCGGGTGGCGGCCGCGGATCAGGAAATCGCCGTAGCCGGCCTTGACCGCCCCCAGCAGTAGCCGGTCCCGCACGGGCCTGCCGTTGACGAAGAGGTACTGGTGGACCGCCGATCCCCGGGCCAGCCCTGGCAGCCCGGCGATCCCGCTAAGCCGGAAGGCCTCGCGCTCGGCCGCGATCGCTACACCGTCAGCCTCAAGGTCAGCGCCCATGAGGCGAGAGGCACGCGCCAGCCGTGCCGCCTCCGTCTCCCCCCGCTCAGGCGGGCAGTCCAGCAGCACCCGCGGCGTGCCGGTCGCCGGATCCTCGCCCAGATCGGTCAGGCGAAAACCCACGCCGGGCGCGGAGAGCGCGAGGCGCCGGAGCACCTCGACCACCGCCTGCGTCTCCGCTCGCGCGGTCTTGAGGAACTTGAGGCGCGCCGGGGTCGCGCAAAACAGATCGCGCACCTCCACGGTCGTCCCCGGCGCCCGGGCCGCGGGGCGCGCAGGCTCGATCGTGCCTGCGACCGCGCCGATCTCGGCCGCCGCCTCGCCGGGACGCGAGACGATGTAGAGCCGCGATACCGCCGCGATGGAGGGCAGCGCCTCGCCGCGGAACCCCAGCGTCGCGATGTTCACCAGGTCGTCGCCGTCGATCTTCGAGGTCGCATGGCGCTCTAGCGACAGCGCCAGTTCCGCCGCGGGGATGCCCGCGCCATCGTCCTCCACCCGGATGAGGCGCTTGCCGCCATCGGCCAGCGTCACGGCGATCCGGCCCGCACCTGCGTCGAGGGCGTTCTCCACCAGCTCCTTCACGGCGGAGGCCGGGCGCTCGATCACCTCGCCGGCCGCGATGCGGTTCTGCGCCACCGCATCCAACCGCCTGATCGGCCGGCGCCGGGTCGGCGTCCCCCGATCATTCACCATGTTGAGGTCAGCAGAGGCCATACCACTATCGCTAGCATGCACCGCGCCGAGTCGAAACCCCTGGTCGCTGGTCTGGGCGCCGGCAAGGCCCGCCAAGGAGCCCTGCTGCCGGCCGCCCGCCGCGCGCCGGAGGCCCGCCAGACGCGCAGGAGCAGACGCGGCGCTTGGGCTCTGGCCGGCTCAGAGCCCCTCGGGCGTGCCGACGACCACGACGGACAGGGCCTCCTCGTCCAACAGCCGGGCGGCGACCCGGGCGATATCCTCGCGCGTCACCGCCTCGATCAGCCCATTGCGCAGATCGACATAGTCGCGCGACAGCCCCGCCTGCTGAGCACGGATCATAAAGCCCGCGATCTTGGCGTTGGTGTCGAAGCGCAGCGGAAAGGCGCCAGTCAGATAGCGCTTGGCATCGGCCAGCTCCTCATCCGTCACGCCCTCGGCCGCCATGCGCGCCCATTCCGCCCGGATCACCGACAGGCTTTCGGCGATGCGGGCGTTCTCCGTCTGGACGCTACCGAGATAGAGCGGCGCACCCTCCAGGTCGCTCAAATAGCTGTAGACGCCATAGGCGAGCCCTCGCTTCTCCCGCACCTCGGTCATCAGACGAGACGAGAAGCCGCCCCCGCCCAGCACGTAGTTCATGACGAAGGCGGGGATGTAGTCGGGGTCCGAGCGCTCCAGCCCGCCATGGCCGAAGAGCGCGGTCGCCTGAGGCACGTCTAGCTCGATGACCTCCACGCCCGCCGGGGGCGCGACGGCCGGCACAGGCGGGATGACGGCATCGGCAGGCGCGGTCTCGGGCAGCCCCGCAAGCACCTGGTCGATCAGTACACCGGCCGCCGCGGCATCGATGGCCCCCACGACCGCCACGATCGCCCGGTCGCGCGACATCAGCCGCGGGACCTGCGCCGCCAGATCCTCGAGCGTCACCGCCGCAACGCTCTCCGCCGTGCCGCGGGCCGGGATCGCATAGGGGTGGCCGGCAAAGGCGCTCACATACCAGGCGTCGCGGGCAAGCGTGCCCGGATCGGTCTCTGAGGAGGCGATCGAAGACAGCATGCGCGCCCGCACCCGATCGAGCGCATCGGCGTCGAACCGCGGTGCCGCCAGGGCCTCCGCCAAAAGCGCCGCCGCGGGCGTCAGGGTCTCGGTCAGAAAACGCGCGCTGATGCTCGTCGCATCGCGCCCGGCAGAGAAGCCCATGCGCATGGACAGCGCATCGGCCTCCGCGGCGAAGGCGGTGGCGTCGAGATCGCCTGCGCCCTCGTCGAGCATATCAACGGTCATCCGGGAGAGCCCGGCCAGCCCCGCCGGATCGAGCGCCGCGCCGCCCTCGAAGCGGACCTCCAGCGCGACCATGGGAATGCTCGGCTCCTCGACATGCCAGAAGACGATGCCGGCAGGGCTCGTCTCCTCCGCGATCTCGATCCCGGCCGCCGCCGGTCCCGCCAGCAGCGCCGAGGCCGCAACGGCGAGCGCCGCGGCGGGTTTGAACGTGAAGATCCGCATCAGCCTGCCTCCCCCTCATCGCGCGTCAGGTAACCGGTCACCGAGCGCTCGGGCACCAGCCATTCCTGCGCCGCCGCCTGCACCTCGGCCGCGGTGATCTCCTGAAAAACGCGGACATAGAGCGCCATGTCCGAGGGCTGGAGCCCGACCGCGAGGGCCGCACCATAGAGGCGCGCCAGGCTCGCCTGGTTGTCCTGCGCATAGACCAGGGTGGCGCGGGCGCGGTTCTTGATCCGCGCGAGCTCTTCCTCGGTCGGCCCGTCGGCCGCAATCCGGGCAAGCTCCGCATCCAGCGCGGCCTCCACCGTCTCCAGGCTGACGCCGGGCTTGGGTGCTGCAAAGACCCCGAAGGTCGCGCCATCGCGCGCCGTGGGGCTGTACCAGGCGGCAGTGCCGATGGCCGGCGCCTCCTCGCCGAAGGTCAGCGCCTGGATCAGCCGGGAGGTCCGCCCGTCGCCCAGGATGCTCGACAGCATCGAGAGCGCGGCCGCCCGGCGCGGCTCATCGCCATCATAGGCGGGCACGGCATAGAGGCGCCGCACATAGGGTTGGCGGACCCGATCGTCGGAGAGATGGACCTGGCGGGCCGCGCGATGCGGCGGCTCCTGCGGGCGCGCCGGTGGCTGGATGCCCGAGGCCGGGATCAGCCCATAGTGCTCCTCGGCCAGCGCTTCGACCGCCGCGGCGCTCACATCGCCCGCCACGACCAGGATCGCGTTATCGGGGGCATAGTAGGCGTCGTAGAAGGCCTCGGCGTCCGCCAGGCTCAGCGCCTCGATCTCCTCGCGCCAGCCGATGACGGGAATGCCATAGGGGTGATTGCGGTAGAGCGCGGCAAGCATCTGTTCGGACAAGAGCGAGCCCGGGTTCGTATCTGTGCGGCCGGCCCGCTCCTCCAGCACCACGTCGATCTCGGTGGTGACCATCTCCTCCGTCAGGCGCAGGTTGACCATCCGGTCCGCCTCCATACCCATGACGATCCCCAGCCTGTCCGCCGCGATGCGCTGGAAGTAGCCGGTGAAGTCATAGGAGGTGAAGGCATTGTCCTGGCCGCCGTTCTCCGCCACGACCTTGGAGAACGCGCCCTCGGGGATCTTGTCGGTGCCCTTGAACATCAGATGCTCGAGGAGATGCGCAATCCCGGACTTGCCCCAGGGCTCGTCCGCCGCGCCGTGACGGTACCAGACCATATGGGTGACGACCGGGGCACGGCGATCCTCGATCACCAGCGCCTGCATCCCGTTATCCAGCGTGAAGGTATAGACCGGCTGGGCGATCGGGGCTTCGACCCGTTGGACACCGTTTTCGGTGGCCAGTTCTGAACCGAGTGCCGGTACTACGGCGGTCGAAAAGGCTCCGAAGATGGCACAGGCGGCCACCGCCTCACGAAGTCTCATGCTTTGTCTCCCTATCGCCCCTGACGAGAGAGATAGGGCGGCACGGCCGGCGCGTCAGGTGGCGCCTGGAACCGGTCACTCGATAATGGGCTGACGCCGCCTGACCGAGCGGTTGGTCTGGGTGATCTGATCGGCGGTGTTCTGCTCGGCGAAGTTGGGGCGATCTTCCGCCTCGGCTTCCGCCGCCGCCGCGGCGATCGCCGTCGGGTCGGCGGGTGCGGGAATGCCGCTTCGCTGCAGGCGCTGCGACTCAGCAACCGGATCGACCAGCGTGTCCGGATCGGGCGCGTCGGGGTCGCTGCCGCCGATGCCGAGCAGTTCCGCCACCGAGGGCGGATCGTAGGGCGCGTTCGCATCCTCCGCATTGCGCGCCGCCGTCTCCTCGGTCAGCGTCTCGCGGATGTCGGCCTGCGCGCCTTGGGTGGCCGCGTCCAGCAGGACCCGCTCGCCGCGGCTTGGCGCCGCCGCCTCACCGACGACGGCGGTGGGGCCGAGCAGGGCCACGGCCGCCGCCCGCGTGGGGTCGGGCTCAAGCGGGGTCGGACGGCCCGGATCCGGGCGCGGCAGGGCCGCCGCCTGCTGACCCTCCACCGAGCGCGGCACCACCAGGGGGGCGCGCGTGACGATCTTGAACTCATCGGGCGCAGGCGGCCGGGCGCCCAGCGCCTCCAGCGGATCGCCGATCTGGCTGCAGCCGGCCAAGGCCAGTAGCGCGGCGCCAGTCAGCAGCGTGCGCCCAGTGTGGCGCCGCATCGGCATTGTCTGGCTCATCCCTCGGCTCTCCCCTCGGTCCTCGGCACGCATCTCGGTCGCTCCTTCAGGCCTTCCAGGCCAGGTAGATGGCGCCGGCGAAGATCGCGATATCGGCGATGTTGAACGCATAGGGATTGTGGATACCGCAACACGACATGTTGAGAAAGTCCGCCACTGCCCCGTACTGCATCCGGTCCCAGGCGTTGCCGATGGCCCCGCCCACGACGACACCCGCCGCCGCCGCCATCATCCGCTCCCGCCGCCGGGCGATCCACCACACCAGCGCGGCGCTGATGATCACCGCAACGCACACCAGGACCCAACGCATGGCATCGGGCCCTCCGGCGCCGATGCCGAAGTTGATGCCGCGGTTCCAGGCCATGCGCAGGTTCAGAAAGGGCGGCAGCACGTCGATGGCCAGCCGGTTGCCGAGGTCCATGACCTCGACGATCACATACTTCGAGATCCGGTCGGCCAGGAAGATGCCGAGCGCCACCCAGCCAAGCAGCTTGAGCGCCGGGCCCGCGACAGGCCTGGCATCCTTCTTTGCCTTCGGCTTCGCCGCCTCCGCCATGCTCAGAGGGCGACCAGAACGCTGTTGCAGCGCGCACAGGTCGCCGGATGGTGGTGGCTGCCCACATCCGGCAGGATCTTCCAGCAGCGCGCGCATTTCTGCCCGTCCGCCTTGCCGAAGACGACGCCGATGGCCGGGTCATCCTGGCGGAAGGCATCGTCCTGGGGCTCTCCCTCCATCACGCGCAGCGCGGAGGTGATGCAGACCTCGGCCATATCGACCGACTTCACCGCCGCCGCGGTGTCGGGGTCAGCAAGCTGCAAGAGCGGTGCGGCCTCCAGCGAGGCGCCGATGACCTTGTCCCGCCGCGCGACCTCGAGCGCGCCCAGGACCACGCGCCGTGCCGCGCGGATCTTCGCCCACTTCGCCGCCAGCGCCTCGTCGCGCCAGGCCGCCGGGGTCTGCGGAAAGTCCACGAGGTGCACCGAGATATCCGGGCCCTCGCCGAAGCGGGCGAGCCAGACCTCCTCCATCGTGAAGGGCAGGATCGGGGCGAGCCAGGGCACCAGCCGGTCGAAGAGCGCCTCCAGCACCGTGCGCGCGGCGCGGCGCTTCGGGCTGTCCGGCCCGTCGCAGTAAAGCGCATCCTTGCGCACGTCGAAGTAGAAGGCCGAGAGGTCCGAGGTGACGAAGCCGAAGAGACTGGAGAACACCGCCTGATAGTCGAAGCGCCGGTAGCCCTCGCGCACCTGGGGATCGAGCTCCGCGAGCCGATGCAGCATCAGCCGCTCAAGCTCCGGCATCTCCGCCGGGTCGACGCGCTCCGCCGCGTCGAACCCGTCGAGGGCGCCGAGCATGAAGCGCAGGCCGTTCCTTAGGCGCCGGTAGCTGTCGGCGGTGCCCTTCAGGATCTCCGGCCCGATGCGCTGATCCGCCGAGAAATCCGCCTGCGCGACCCAGAGGCGGAGGATATCGGCGCCATACTGCTTGACGATGTCCTGGGGCGCGACGGTGTTGCCCAAGGACTTGGACATCTTGTTGCCCTTCTCGTCGAGCGTGAAGCCGTGGGTCACGACGGCCTTGTAAGGCGCTCTTCCCCGCGTCCCGGCAGCCTGCAGCAGCGAGGAATGGAACCACCCGCGGTGCTGATCCGTCCCCTCCAGGTAGACATCCGCCGGCCAGACCCCGTCGTCGCGATCGCGCATGACGAAGGCATGGGTGGAGCCGCTGTCGAACCAGACATCGAGGATGTCATCGACCTTCTCCCAGCTCTCGGCGTCGGCCACACCCTCCAGGAACCGCTCGCGCGCGCCATCGGCGTACCAGGCATCGGCGCCCTCCTCGCGGAAGGCCTCGACGATGCGGGCATTGACCGCCTCGTCGCGCAAAAGCTCGACCGTGCCGTCGGCGCTGCGGCGCATGAAGCAGGTGAGCGGCACGCCCCAGGCGCGCTGGCGGCTGAGCACCCAGTCCGGCCTTGCTTCCATCATCGAATGCAGCCGGTTGCGCCCGGCCCGCGGCACCCAGGTGACGAGCTGGTCGATGGAGGTGAGCGCCCGCTCCCGCACCGTCTCCCCGTGCTCGCCCATCCCATCGTCCAGCACCCGGTCGATGGCGACGAACCACTGGGGCCGGTTCAGCCGGATCACCGGCGCCTTGGAGCGCCAGGAGTGCGCGTCCGAGATCGTCTGGCGGCGCGTCGCGACCAGCCCGCCCACCTCGCGCAGCTTGGCGACGACGGCCTTGTTGGCGTTGCCCTCCTTGCCCTTGCGGTCGAGGATGTAGGTCCCGTGGAACAGGGGCACCTGCTCGGTGAAGCCACCATCCGTGCCGATGTTGTGCGTGATGCGGTCGAGCATGCCTTTCTGGCGGAACAGCTCGTAATCGTCCTCACCGTGTGAGGGCGCGCAATGCACGAACCCCGACCCGGTATCGTCCGTCACGAAGTCCGCCGCCATGAGCGGGACGTCGTAGTCCCAATACCCATCGCCCCCCTCGACACGTCTGAGAGGGTGGGCGCAGATCAACCCGTCAAGCTCGGCTGCGGTGACATTGCGCAGGCGCGACCAGCCGCCCTCCTCGATCCGCGCGCGATGCAGGATGCTCTCAGCCAGCGCATCGGCCATGATCAGCCGCTCGCCACGAGCCACGTAGTTGCCCTCGGGCGTCTCGCCGGTGACCTCGTACAGGCCATAGGAGATCTCCGTGCCAAAGGCGATGCCGCGGTTGGACGGGATCGTCCAGGGCGTGGTCGTCCAAATCACGACAGCTGCGTTCATCAAGTCAGACACATCGGCGTATTCCGAGCCGCGGGTGTAATGGACCCCGGCAACCATAGGGAACTTGACCCAGATCGTGTCGACCTCGCGGTCGTGGTACTCGACCTCGGCCTCGGCGAGGGCGGTCTTCTCCATCGGCGACCACATCACCGGCTTGGAGCCCTGGTAGAGGGTGCCGTTCATCACGAAGGTCATGAACTCCGCGGCGATGGTCGCCTCGGCGGCGTAGGCCATCGTTAGGTAAGGCTTCTCCCAGTCGCCGGTGATGCCGAGGCGCTTGAACTCGTCGCGCTGGACGTCGATCCAGCCCTCGGCGAACTTGCGGCACTCCTGACGCAGCTCGTTGATCGGGACCTCGTCCTTGTTCTTACCCTTCTTACGGTACTGCTCCTCGATCTTCCACTCGATGGGCAGGCCGTGGCAGTCCCAGCCGGGCACATAGCGGCTGTCGTAGCCCATCATCTGATGGCTGCGGACCACGAAGTCCTTGAGCGTCTTGTTGAGCGCATGGCCGATGTGGAGGTTGCCGTTGGCATAAGGCGGCCCGTCGTGCAGCGCAAAGGGCGGGCGGTCACCGGCCTCGCGGCGCAGGCGGTGATAGATGTCCATCTCCTCCCAGCGCTTCAGCCACTCGGGCTCGCGCTTGGGCAGGCCCGCGCGCATGGGGAAATCGGTGGTCGGCAGGAATAGGGTATCGCGGTAGTCCGGGCCGCCCTCGGCCGGCTGCTCCGCGTCGGAAGTCGTCGTCTCGGCGCTCATGGCTCGCCTCTCGTCCTGAAGTGTCTTGCATGCGGGTCGCGCTGCGCGTCGCAGCGGCCCTTGGTCGGTGGCGTCATCCGCCTGTCCCGGCGCCGCGTCAGCGGGCCGGGCCGGTAATTCGCCGGCCGCCTATGGTGCCGTATGCGCGCTGTCCGAGGGTCTCAACCATGGCCGCTGCTATAGCGCCCGCCCTCGGGGTCGTCCAGCGGTGCACGCGCGCTCACGGCTGCGTCAACGGCGTTAGGCCGCTGGTCCACGCGCCCCATGTCATAGGCCGCAACGATAGGAGAGCCGCGATGACCCTGACGCGCCGCCACGCCCTCGCCCTCGCCGCTGCAGCGGCCGTGCTGCCCACAGCAGCCGGTGCCGCGCCGAAGTCGCGCCTGATCGACGACCGCTGGACACGCTTCGGCAACGCGGGCGATCCGGACCATGGCGCCTGGGCGGCGATCCTGTCGCGCCATCTGTCGAGCGGCCATGCGGACGGGGTCGCCCGTTTCGACTACGCCGCCGCCGACCGCGGGGCGATCGGCGCCTACATCGACCAATTGGCGGGCGTGACAGCCACCGACCTCTCCCGCGAGGCGGCCTATGCCTATTGGGTCAACATGTACAACGCCGTCACGGTCTGGATCGTGCTGGAGGAGTACCCCATCGACAGCATCCGCGAGGTGCGCGGCGGGCTCTTCAACACCGGCCCCTGGGGCGAGAAGCTGGTGACGGTGGAGGGGCAGTCGCTCAGCCTCGACGATATCGAACATGGCATCCTGCGCCCGGTCTGGCGCGACCCGCGTATCCACTATGCGGTGAACTGCGCCTCCATCGGATGCCCCAACCTGGCCCCGGCGCCCTATACCGCCGCCGCGCTGGAGACGATGCTGGAGGAGGGCGCCCGCGCCTATGTCAACCACCCGCGCGGCGCAGCGGTGGAAGGGGGGCGCCTCGTCGTCTCCTCGATCTACGAGTGGTTCAAGGAGGATTTCGGCGACACCGACGCCGGGGTCATTGCGCACCTGAAGCAATATGCGACGGGGGCCCATCGAGACGCCATAGCTCAGGCAAGCAGGGTCGCAGACGACCGTTACGACTGGTCGCTCAACGATACAGCGAGGGTGAGCGGCTGAGGGTCAGCTTTGCTCGAAGACGAACTGCGCCTTAGGGAAATAATCCTTCAGGATGCGGTAGACTTCCGCGGCATCGTCCGAGGAGCTGAAGTCGTAGGCAAGAATGCACTTGCCACCTTCACGCACACTTAGCTTCATGCCGCGCTCTACCCGCGGCTTCGTCAACGCACCCATAGGCCTCACTCACGCATACAACACAGCGTCACTAATCCACGCACCGGCGATTCCTGCAACATAGTCCTGCCATGACACTGTCCTGATTTGGACATGATCCGGCGTCTGTCACCCGCAGACCCGGGGGCTGCCCTTGCAAAGGGCGCGGTCAGCCTGTATCGGGGCGCCTCACCTCAAGAGAGGTCGAATCCACGGGACCGCCGGCCAGGACGGGCTGCCGCGCGGTCCACGAACCGTTCGAAGACTGGAGAGCGAAAATGCCCAAGATGAAGACCAAGTCAGGCGCCAAGAAGCGCTTCAAGGTCACCGCCACGGGGCGCGTCAAGGTCCAACAGGCCGGCAAGCGTCACGGCATGATCAAGCGTACGCCCAAGTTCATCCGCTCCGCCCGCGGCACCACCGTGCTGTCGGCGCCGGATGAGAAGATCGTCAAACAGTTCCTGCCCTACGCACGCTGAGGAGGACCCGAGATGCCACGCGTCAAGACCGGGCCCCTTCGCGCCCGCCGCCACCGCAAGGTTCTGGACGCCACGAAGGGGCACTACGGCGCCCGTTCGCGGAGCTTCCGCACCGCCAAGCAGTCCGCCGACAAGGCGCTGCAGTACCAGACCCGCGACCGCAAGGTGAAGAAGCGGACGTTCCGCGCGCTTTGGATCCAGCGGATCAACGCCGCCGTGCGCAGCTTCGATCCGGAGCTCAGCTACTCGCGCTTCATCAACGGCCTCGACCGGGCCGGGATCGAGGTTGACCGCAAGGTCCTCGCCGATCTCGCCGTGCGCGAGCCGGAGGCGTTCAACGTGATCGCAGCGCAGGCCAAGGCCGCGCTCGCAGAGCCGGCCTGAGGGGAGAGAGACCGATGAAGATCAAGAACTCGCTGCGGTCCCTCAAGAACCGCCACCGCGATTGCCGCGTGGTGCGCCGCAAGGGCCGCGTCTACGTGATCAACAAGACCCAGAAGAAGTTCAAGGCCCGCCAGGGCTGAGCGCGCTCTAACTATCAGATGGGAGGGTCTGCGTTGTGCGCGGGCCCTTTTTCTTTTCTACCACGCTCAGATCTAATGGCTATCACGCTCAGATCTAATGGCTATCTCGACCGTGGCGGCAGCTCGGACCCCATCGCGACGCCGGGGGCCCCTGTGGCGCCGGACACCTCAGACGCGCTGGGCGTGTCCAGCAACCAGACTGTCCGGCCGCCGCTTTGGCGCACGTCGACGATCTGCTCCCCGAGTTTGTCGAGCGCGCGCGGAAAACGAGCCGCCGGATTAAAGACCACGACGGCCCAGGGTGTCACAGCGCTCTCGTAGACGACGACGCCCGGTCTCACGCGCTCCACCATGTCAACGAAACCGGCGTCACCTTGAGCCGTCGAATGATAGATGGGCAGTAAAGGCTCGCCGCACGGCGGCAGACCGGTGGCAAAGTATAGCGAGCCCTCATTGGTCAGCGCCCAGAGACATGTCTCGTCCAGCAGAGCGTCGGCAAAGTCTTCCTTGAAGGCCTTGAGGTCCGCGGTCAGGACGGCTTCGTCTGGCGTTGCCATCATGGCCGGTATGTGCAGCAGGCTCTTGCGGTCATCACCGGCCATGGTGAGCGCAACGATGACCATGCACGCAGGCCAACCCCAGCGCAGGACGACAGCCGAGCTGCCCCTGCGCTGAGCGAGCACCGCCGTCACCACAATCGAGAGGGGGATCGCCACGGTGTTAAGCACCACCGAGAAATGAAACACGTCCGGGACGACCATCGAGTTTCGCGTCGCGATCAACGTTGCGCCGGCCAAGAGGCAAATGACCGCCACGCCAAGGTACGATGGCCGGTCACCTGACCAATATCGCCAAAACACAAAGAGCCCGGCTGCGCCAGCCAGACCAGCGAGCAAGCCGGTCGCAAACAACACGGCGATCCGAACCGGAATCGTGATCGGAAAGCCCCAAATCGCGGAAGCGTTCTGGACCCAGTACGCAATGTCAGAGAGGCTTCGAGCATACAGCGGTCCACCGCCGGCGGCGAGCACGACGACCACAGCGCCACAAAGGCCGAGGAGCACCGCGAGAACGTGGCGGGCACCCAAGCTGGGGGAGAAAGACAGAGACAGGAAGAGCATGCCGAACAGGAGAGCCGCCGCCTCGACCGCGGCGGAGTAGTTATGGAGCGGCGCGATCGCCAGACAAACACCTGCCAGGGCGGCAGCGAAGTTCCCACCGTGCGTCCGAACTCCAAGACGCCGATCGTCGACCGCCGCGAGCGCTTGAACGCAGCAGCCGAGCATCACCAAGAAGAAGAAGCGCCCGTCGAACGAACCGCCGACGTAGCACACGATGGTAAGCGCCAGACCGGCAGCCATGCCCGCCAAGGCGTGCCGACGTCCTTCGAACGGCCCACCTCTCAGCACTGCCAAGGTCGCGAGATACGTGACGATGGCGACAGCAATCAATGACAGGATGCCCACTGTGAGCATGACCAGACGCATCGTGACGATCTGATGATCCGGGGCGCCAAACCACACCGCTATCGCGGCGGGCAGAGCGTTCCTGCCAGGACCGTGGATCATGCGCGGCAACGGATGATCGCCAGCGATCACGGCGTGAAGGCCGAGGTACTCACCCTCGTGGAATTGGTCGATCAACGGCACATTGAGAGGAAAGGGCGTGGCAATCCAAGTCGGCACCAAGGGCGCGTTCGGGCTGTACAGGATGACCACCGCACAGCTTAGCACGGTCGCCAGCATGAAGAACCACGGCAGCGGCGCCTGCGGGGCCGCCGCAGGCGTCATCCACAACGCTCTATGCCGATGAAAGAGAAAGAAGAAGAGAGAGAAGAACAGCGCACCGCCCAAGAGAGACAGGTGCTTTGCCGTGGGAAAGTGGGCCATCGTCGACATATTGTCAGGGTCAAGACTATCGCGATCCTGAAGTGCGCCAAGGAGTAAGAAAGCGTAGATCGAGAACCCAGCGATGAACGGAATGAGGACCCAACGGTAACCGATTTTCATCCGAATACCCCGACGCTTCTGAAACATCCCGACACTTCATCGCAGTGCAGGATGGCGTAAAAGTGACCCATGTCCCAGTTTGATAGCGCCCCGTTCAGCCTGGTGACATCAGGAAGGACGGTTCAAATGTCCGACGGGCAGTGGATCGTCGGGATCGCCGAGGCGGCCGGGTAGAGCATGCGAGGAAGGGACCTGCGCGAGGCTCGCCATGTGCCAGGCCAAGACTTGATTGCTCGACAGGACAGGACGGCCCGTCACGCGCTCGAGTTCGGGAATTGCCTCAAGGGTGCGCAGGTTGGTGCAGGACAGGAACAACCCATCCACCCCGCCGCGGGCCGCCAGGGCCCGGCCTCGCTCGATGGTGGCGGCGGTGGGTAATCGGGCGACAGCGGCCTCCGAAGGTTCGTCGAAGCTGTCGAAGGTCGGGGTGTCGATGCCAGCCGCCGCCAGGACCGCGCGCAGCCGGGCCGAGACGCTTTCGACATAGGGCGACAGGAAGGCGATCCGAGCCAGGCCTAGCGCGCGGCAGGCGGCGATGAGCGCGCTCACGGGTTCGGTGACCGCCGCACAGGCGGCGCCGGCGCGCACCCGCTCCGCGATACGCGCCGCCCCGATCTGTGCTGTGCCGGAGGTGCAGCCATAGCCGATGGCGTCGAACCGCGCCGCCCGGGGCAGCAGGGCAGTCGCGGCGGTCAGATGCCCCTCCATCGCCGCGAGCGTCTCGGGCGTGACGGTCTCGCCGCTTGGCACGCGGCTCACGTGCAGCCGGACGGCGGGTGGCAGCAGATGGCGAAAATCGTCCTCGATGGTCTCGTCGGACTGCAGGACGATCAGGCCCAGGGTGGCCTTCGGCGCATCGTGCATCACCCCTCCAACACCGGGATCGGCCCGGTTGCACGCGGTGAGAGAAAGCGGCAGCCGGTGTCGGTCACCACCACGTTTTCCTCATGCACCATGAGCCGGCCCGTCCCAAGGGTCACCGCAGGCTCCAGCGTCAGCACCATGCCGGGGGCGAGCACCGTCTCGTCCGCCACCGTCAGCGACGGCGGCTCGGTAAGGCTGAGGCCGAGGCCGTGCCCGAGGCGCCCCACGCGCCCCTCCACCCCGACGATCCCGGCCATCGCGGCGAACAGATCGGCGGCACGCGCACCGGGGCGGACGACGGCAGCGCCAGCCTCCACCGCCTCGAGCAGTTGCGCATGCGCCGCCGCCGCCCCGGGGAGGGGTTGTCCCACCGCAAGGTTCCGGTCGAAGTCGCAGAAGTAGCCATCGTGCACCAGGCCGGTGTCGAGCATCAGGACATCGCCCGGGGCGAGCGGCGTATCGGTGGCAGGGGAGATCACGTCGGCATAGCCCTCCTGCCCTGCGGCGCCGGCAAGGTAGGGGATCCAATCGGCGCCCTCCTCCAGGCAGAGCGCCTGGAAACCTCGAAACACGGCCTCCAGCGGGACACCGGCCCGGGCGATCTGCGGCAGCCGGTCGAAGGCGCGACCGGCGATGGCGCAGGCGGTCTCGATCTTCGCGATCTCCGCCGGGGACTTCACCATGCGCTGGCGCCGCATCAGACCGTCGTCGCCCACAAAGCTGAGCGCCGGGCAGGCGGCGCGCAGCCGGTCCCAGTCGGAGAGCGGCATCCTCAGGTGGGTCTCCGGCCCCATGGGCAGGCCCACCCGGCCGGCAGGGCCAGCAACCTCGCGCAGGGTGTGGGCGAGCAACCCCACGCCCTCGTCCGCGGGCTGGGGCGAGGGCCAGGTGCGGATATCGCGCACCCCGGCCCGGCGCATCGGCGCCTCCCCGATCTCGGGGATCACAGCAACCGGGTCACCCTCCACAGGCAGCACGACGAACCAGGGGCGGGTCGGGCTCTCCCAGAACCGGGTGAGGAAACCGGTGACATAGCGGATCTCGGGCGCCGTCGTGAGGAGCAGCGCCGCCAGGTCCGCCCCGGCCATCGCCGCCTGGATCGCCGCCAGTCGCGCCCCATGCTCCGCGTCCGGGAACCCGCGGGGCGGAGTCATCCGGCGGCCCCCTCCCGGTCGAGCACCTCGACGGTTTGGTGATAAAGCTCCTCGGCCCGCTCCGGCGAGGCGGCGACGCAGACCAGGCCCAGTTTGCCGAACTCCGACAGCGCGCCGATGAGGTGGAAGACCACCCCCTCCTGCGTCGAGGTGTGAAAGTGCAGCCCGTTGTCGACGACGATGTCGATCAGGTCGGGCGGCGTCAGCCCCCGGTACTGCGGCGCGCAGAGGTTGTCGGAGGCATAGTAGAAGAGCGGCTGACCCGAAGGCGCGCGATAGGTCCCGCTATCGGCGTCATAGGCACCGTCGGACAGAAACTCGAGCATCATGTAGGGGTGCGTCGTGCCGCCTTTGCGCAGGTTGATCTCCACGGCGTAGTGGCGCCAGCCGTTGCCGCCCTCTTCCATGTCCGGGACCGAGATGAAATCGACGCCGAAGCGCCCCAGAACGCCATGCTGGCGCAGGGCCTCGGCGGCCTTCATCCCTTCGGCCTGGATCTCACGGCGATAGGCGGGATCGGCGGGAAAGCGGCAGCCCTCGAAGACCTGGCCCGAGACCCCACCGGTCACCTGGTCATGGGTCGAGATCGCCTCCAGCCGGCCGGAGGGGTCGATGCGGTACTGGGCGGACGGCGAGCGCTTGTTTTCCCCTTCGATAAAGGCCTCGACGATGCCGCCCATCTCGACGAATTTCTCCTCGAACCGGGCCCAGTCCAGATCGCGGGCGACGAAATCCATGTCGGGCAGCGTCGCCAGGATCGCCTCCGGCGCGCTCGCGGCGCCATAGTGGAAGACGGCATTGCCCTCGCCCGAGAACCCCTCGTCCAGCTTCACGACCGCGCGGCGCAGGTCCGGGTCGCGCGCCTTCAGCGCCGCAAGTGCCCCCGCCACATCCTGCCCGTCGCGCAGATCCTCGAACCCGTCCGGCAGGGTCATGCCGGCATCGCGGAACAGCTTTCGCGAGCCCGATTTGGAGCCCAGCGGCAGCAGGTCGGGATCACAGCCGTAGATCGGGACGTCCAGGCGCAAGGCCAGCGTCCGCTCTGCCGTGGAGACGTTGAAGCAGGTCAGATGCGCCTGATCCGGATCCCCCATGGCGGCCTTCAACCGGGCGATGAGCCGGGGGCGTTCGAGCACCTTCTCCACCAGCGCGCGGGGCGAGGGATCGTGGCAGGACAACAGCGTCAGCCGCCGGCGCGCATGGTCGCGCGGGATCCCCGGCAAGAGCTGGAGATAGTAGTCGATGATCGCCGGCGAGATCGGCTCGCTCGTCACATAGACCACCCGGGCGGCCGGGTAGCGCAGGAGCAGCAGCATGCAGAGCAACCGCTGCTCATAGTGGATGGCGCCGTCGATCTTGGTCAGCACCTCCGCATCCAGCGTCAGGCTGGGCAGCACGACGATGGTTCGTGCGGCGCGCTGCACCGGGAAGATGGTCTGGAACTGCGTTGCCAGGCGCGCCTGCAACGCGCTGAAGCGGGCGGCGTCCTCCGCCGGGGTTGCCAGACCATCGTCCATCCCGCGCCCTCGTCAACATCGGCGCGCCCCGAAACGGGGATCGCGTCACGAGAGCTTAGCGTGGGGGCGGGATAGCCGCTACTGCGGCGCTGAACTCGGTCAGTTCGCCCTATAGACGTCGAAGCCGATGATTTTGGCGGGCGTATCCCCGGTGTTCTCCCACCAGTGCACCAGGCCATGCGGCTCCAGGCTGACACCGCCGGGACCCAGGATGACAGGGTCCGCCTCGTCGGAACGATGCTCGGTCATCTGTCCCTCGACCACCACGGCGATGGCGGGGCGCCCGTTGTGGCTGTGCTGCGGCACGATCCCACCCGGCGCGATCTCGAAGAACCGCAGGCGCATGCGATGGCCGGGAAGGGCGGCAGGCCTGTCCTCCAACGCGAACTCACCGGCGGGGACCAAACGCAACCCCTTGGGCGCGGTCGGCCCCTAAAGCGTGCGGAGACCGGGCGTGCCGGCGGTTGCAGGGTCTGCGGGGATTTCGATGACATGGGCGATCACGGGCATGGCCGTGAGGGCGGCGAGGCCCGTGACGAGGACGAGGACGAAGCCTTGGGCAAGGAGCGTCGAGCGCATGGGGAGGTCTCCGGTCGGACGCCGCAATGACGCGGCGCGCCGGAGGATGCGCAGGTCCAGCATCGCGATCTATCGGGTGGCGATCACGATTGGCGGTTTCGTACGGGGCGCTATGCGATCAGGACGCTCAGTCGTAGGAGCGGGCGTCGTCGATGACCTTGCCGTCGTTCGGCAGACTGCCGGGGGCGGCGATTTCGACCGTGCCCTTGAGTTTCAGGACCGACTGCAGCGTCGCCTGCATGGCCTCGGCGACCGCCGCCTCCGTCTCGACGGCCAGGGTCATGGCGTCCTGCTCGGCCGCGCGGGTGATGGTCAGGCGCGCCTTCGTCACCTCAGGGTGGCGGCGCAGGATCTCGGCGATCTGCTCGGGGCGCACGAACATGCCCTTGACCTTGGCAGTCTGGTCGGCGCGGCCCATCCAGCCCTTGATCCGCATGCCCGTGCGCCCGCAGCCCGATACCCCGGGCAGGATCGCCGAGAGATCGCCGGTCGCAAAGCGCAACAGCGGATAGTCGGCGTTCAGCAGGGTGACCACGACCTCCCCGACCTCGCCTGGTGCGACGGGATCGCCGGTGCCGGGGCGCACGATCTCCAGGATTACGCCCTCGTCCACGACCATGCCATCGCGCGCCGCGGTTTCATAGGCGATCGAGCCCAGATCGGCGGTCGCATAGCCCTGCAGCGTCGCGATCCCCCGGTCCTCGTAGTACTCGCGCAAGCTGGGAAAGAGCGGCCCGCCCGAGACCCAGGCCTTGGTGAAGGCGAGGGCTCGGCCCAGTTCCTCCGCCTTCTCGATCAGGATCTTCAGAAAATCGGGCGTACCCATATAGGCCGTCGCCCCCAGATCGGCCGCGGCGCTGGCCTGCGCCTCCGAGTTGCCGACGCCGCCCGCGAAGACGACGCACCCCAGCGCACGGGCCCCACTCTCCAGCATCACGCCGGCGGGGGTGAGATGATAGGAGAAGCTGTTGTGCACCACGTCGTCGCGCGTGATGCCCGCGGCCCGCAGCGCCCGGGCACAGCGCCACCAGTCCGGCACGCTCGACATGCCCGGCTCATAGATCGGGCCCGGCGACTGGAAGACATGCTCGAACTCCTGCGCCGGCCGCGCCGCGAGACCACCGAAGGGCGGGTCGGCCCTTTGGCGCGCCGCGAGATCCGACTTGCTCAAGACCGGCAGGGCGGCCAGCGCCGCGCGGTCGTCGATCTCGGTCGGCTCCGCCGCGCCCAGTTGTTCGGCGAGCGCCGGCGTCGTCTTGACGGCGGTGGAAAGCTGCGCGGCGAGGCACTCGAACTGCGAAAGCTCCCGCTCCTCGGGGTCGCGGGTCTCCAGCGGATCGAGCGGTAGACTGGCCTGGGCGGTCATCAGCCGAGCCAGCGCTTGCGGCGGCGATAGCTGCGGACCTCTCGGAAGGATTTGCGCCCCTCCTCCGCCATGCCCAGGTAGAACTCCTTCACGTCCGGGTTCTCGCGCAGATCGGCGGCGGGGCCGTCCATCACCACCCGTCCGCTCTCGAGGATATAGCCGTAGTGGGCGTAGCGCAGGGCGACGTTGGTGTTCTGCTCGGCCAGCAGGAAGGACACCCCCTCGTTCTCGTTCACCGATTTCACGATCTCGAAGATCTGCTCCACCAGCTGCGGCGCAAGACCCATCGAGGGTTCGTCGAGCAGGATCGTCTCCGGCCGGCTCATGAGCGCGCGGCCGATGGCGGTCATCTGCTGCTCCCCGCCCGAGGTATAGCCGGACTGGGATTTCCGCCGCTCCTTGAGGCGCGGGAAATAGGCGTAGACCATCTCCAGGTCGGTGTTGATCGCCCCGCGACCGTCACGCCGGGTATAGGCGCCGGTCAGCAGGTTCTCCTCCACCGTCAGGTGCTCGAAGCAGTGGCGCCCCTCCATCACCTGGATGACGCCGCGGCGCACCAGGTCGGCCGGGTTCAGGTCCGACACGGGCTCGCCACGGTAGAGGATCTGGCCCTTGGTGACCTCGCCCCGCTCGGACTGGAGCAGGTTGGAGATCGCCTTCAGCGTGGTGGTCTTGCCCGCCCCGTTGCCGCCGAGCAGCGCCGTGATCCCGCCCTTCGGGACCTGCAGCGAGACGCCCTTCAGCACCAGGATGACGTGGTTATAGATCACCTCGATGTTGTTGACCTCGATCAGCACCTCCGCACCGGCGGCGCCGGGGGCTGCAGTCTCGGGGGCGGCGTCGTACATGGCGCTCTCGCTCGTGAACCGGATCCGGGTCTGATCTGTGTCTGGGTCTTGTTGCAGGCGCCATGCGCGCCCGCAGGGCTGCCTTGGTCAGGCTGCTTCGCTGAAATCGGGCGTGGTCGGTCGGGCTTCCGAGGCCTGGGCTTGCGAGAGGGCCGCCTCTCGCGCCGCCCGCTCGGCGCGGCATGCCTCTGCGGATTTCTTGGCGACCCACCAGGCGCGCAGGAGAATGGCAAAGCCGCCCAGCTTGGCGATGGCAAGCATCGTTCCCGCGTCCATGGTCGCGTGTCTCCCGCCTAGTCTTCTTGTTTTGGGCGGCGGTCCGCGCCATGCGCGGGCCGCCAGAGGTCGTCTATCGCGCCCGACCGCTGGGTCGCGGTCGGTGGGCCGCTTACTCCTCGGCCGGGGTCACGCCCGCCGCAGAAGCCGGAACCGGCGCACCCGCGTCACGGACGTATTTGACGCGATCCTCGCTCTCGCCCTTCAGGACACTCATGAAGTCGTCGCCGAACATGCCCTTCAGCGCAAAGAAGGCGGGCACGACGAACATGCCGGTGACTGCAATGATCCCCATCGGGAAGTCTCCTCTCGGTTCATTTGGGCCGGAGAGGACTCCCCGGCAGGTGCCAAGTCGTCCCGCCACCTTATCCGGGACAGGACGACGCGTCGTTAAGCTGCCGAAACCACCGGTCAGTTGCAATCCCGCGAGGTGATACTGATCACCCGCGAAGGATGCGCACCTCATGTGACAGTTCAGTGCGCATGCTCAGCAGTTCGTCAAGACGAGACTGCATGGCCTGGATTTCGGCGTTCACCTCCTCAGTCGACGTGACGGGCCATCGAGACCTACGGACACTCACGCGGGGCGATGTTGTTTTCAGCGGCATAGGCCCCGCTGTCCTCGGCGATCAGCGGGTCCACGACCTCGCGGTCCGCCGCGATGAAGTCGGTGATCAGCGTGAAGGTGCCGGCCGAGGCATCCCACTGCTGGATCGCCCCCAGGCCCGGCGCGCCATGGTTCTCACAGCTCACGGAGAAGGTGGGCATGAAGTCCGGCAGGCCGTTGCGGGCAAGCACTTCGTCGGTGATCTCCAGCGCCTCCATCCCGTCGCGCATCATCGCGGGCGTGATGTCGGCAACCCCGTGCATCTCCTGCGCCTTCAGCACGGCCTCATGGGCCAGCATCGCCGCCACGATCCCGCGGTTGTAGAGCACCGTGCCATGCTGATCGCCGGCACCGGCCGCCAGGCCCTTGTCGTAGACGTGGGTCTTCAGGTCCTCGTAGATCGGGTAGCCGTCACCGACCCCGTGCATCGTGATCGCCTTGTAGCCGTCGGCGGCATCGCCCGCGGGCAGCACGTCGTTCTCCGAGGCTGACCACCAGACGCCGATGAACTTGTCCATGGGATAGCGGATTGAGGCTGCCTCCTTGATGGCGACCTGGTTCATGACGCCCCAGCCCCACATCATCACGTAGTCGGGGCGCTCGCGGCGGACCTGTAGCCAGGTCGCCTTCTGCTCCTGACCCGGGTGGTCGACCGGCAGCAGCAGCAGCTCATAGCCATGCTTCTCCGCCAGGATCTCCAGCGTGCGGATCGGCTCCTTGCCGTAGGCGGAGTTGTGATAGACCAGCGCCAGGCGCTTGCCCGAGATGTCGCCGCCTTCCTGATCCAGGATGTGCTTCACGATGATCGAGGCCGCATCCCAGTAGGTGCCCGGGTAGTTGAACACCCACTCGAAGACCTTGCCGTTGGCCGCCGAGGTCCGGCCGTAACCCATGGTGTGCAGCGGGATCTGATCCGCGGTGACCTTTGGGATTAGCTGATAGGTGATGCCGGTGGAGTACGGCTGATAGACGAGCCCGCCCTCGGCCTTGGTCGCCTCGTAGCACTCCACGCCCTTGGTGGTGTTGTACTCGGTCTCGCAGGGCAGCACCCGGGTGGGGACGCCGCCGATCCCGCCGTCCCGCTCATTCAGCAGGGTGAAGTAGTCGGCATAGCCATCGGCCAGCGGAATACCGTTCGGCGCATAGGGTCCGGTGCGATAGTCGAGCGAGGGGAACACCAGATCGGCGCTCGCGGGCCCCGCCAGCAGGGCCGCAGTCGCCGCCGCGGCGGCCAAGGTGGTCTTGAGGGTCATGGGTCGTCTCCTCCCGTTATGGTTCTTGCGTGTTGTTTTGATCGAAAAGTTTCCGCGTGGCAGCGCCTTAGTCAACAGAAACGTCAGTAGGGGAACGGCCAACTTCGCAGCCGCTCCTTCGTCGTTCGCCAGAGGGCCGCGATGCCATGCGGCTCCTTCACCAGGAAAAAGATGATCAGCGCGCCGATCAGGATCGTCTCGGTCTGTGCGGCGATGTCGGTGGGCCAGCCGAACTGGCCCACCAGCACGTTCTTGAAGAAGACCGGCAACAGCGTCAGGAAGGCCGCGCCGACGATCGACCCGAAGATCGAGCCGAGCCCCCCGATGATGATCATGAAGAGCACCAGGAAGGAGACCTCGATGGCGAAGGCCTCCGTCCCCTCGGCGGCGCCCTTCCAGATGGAGAAGTAGAGCGCGCCGGCCATGCCGATGTAGAAGGACGAGACCGCGAAGGCCGAGAGCTTGGTCAAGAGCGGGTTCACCCCGATGATCTCGGCCGCGATGTCCATGTCCCGGATCGCCATCCAGGACCGGCCGATCCGCCCGCGCACCAGGTTCCGCGCCACCCAGCCGAACACGAAGACGAAGACCAGGCAGAACAGGTAGGTCGCCCAGGGGTCGGTGTTCGGCCCGGTCACCAGGACGCCCAGAAACTCCCGCTCCGGCGCGGTGATCTGCCCGGTGGCGGAGTAGTTGTAGAACCAGCCGAACTTGTTGAAGACCCAGATCAGGAAGAACTGCGCGGCCAGCGTGGCCACCGCCAGGTAGAAGCCCTTGATCCTGAGGGACGGCAGGCCGAAGAGCACCCCGACGACCGCAGCACAGACACCCGACAGGACGATGACCAGCGGCATGGGGATATACGGCATCCCCGTCATGATCTTGTAGCAGGCATAGGCCCCACAGGCCATGAAGGCGCCGGTACCCAGCGATACCAACCCGCAGTATCCGGTGAGGATGTTCAGCCCGATCGCCGCCAGCGCGAAGACCAGGAACGGCAGGAAGATCGACTGCTCCCAGTAGTCGTTGATGAACAGCGGTATGATCAGAAAGGCGACCGCCACCACCGCCCAGAAGCGCCAAAAGTCGAAGGCAATCGGAAAGGTCGCCTGATCCTGCGCATAGGAGGTCTTAAATTCGCCGGCCTCGCGGTAGAACATTGCGGTTATCTCCGATGAATGAGCGCACGGGCATCACCGTGCGGCACGGAAGGGGGAAAGGCGATGTCGATCGCGACGGAACTGGAGAAGCTCTCGGCCCTGCGCCGTGACGGCAAGATCACCGAGGGAGAGTACGAGGCCGCGAAGGGACGGCTCCTGGCGACGCCGCCGCAGCGGTCGCGCCTCGGCCGGATCTGGGACAACGGGCCGACGTTGCCGTCCTGGGTGTTCCTGGGGCTCATCGCAGCGGGCGTGGCATATGCGGTCTTCGCGTTCGACAGCGCGGCGGATCCCGGGACCCAAGCGCTGGGGGGCGGGGCGATTGCCTGCATCGTGCTGATCCTGGCCGTGCAGCAGATGTTCGAAGACGCGCCCTTCGCGACCAGTTTGATGGTCGCCGGCAGCCTCGGCGCCTTAGGTCTGAGCTTTGCCGCGCTGATGATCGCGGCGCCGTTCATCCTGATCGCGCTCGCTGTCGCCGCCGCCATCGGCGCCGTCGTCACCTGGTTCGGCGACCTCTTCGGCGGCTGACGTAGGGGCGTCAGGCGCGCTTCTTCCGCGCCTTGGCCTTCAGCTTTTCCGCATAGCCGCGGGCGTTGACCCGGCTGGCCTTCAGCGCGGCGGCCTCGATGGCCGCCTCCATCGCCGCGGGCTCGGGCACAAGCTTGTGCGCCACCACCCAGCCGAGGGCCACGTCGTTGGCGTTGCCGCCCATATCCTTGAGCTGGCGCGCCATGACCGCGAGCGACGCCATCTCTGCGACACCGGGCGTCACCCCCATCCCCGCCAGCACCCGCAGGGCGCGCACGCGCATCAAGGTCGTCTGAAAGAACATCCGCAAAGCCCCCCTCTGCCGCTGCAAGCCCCGGGAGTATGCCACAGCGTCCGCTCATGACCCCTCCCAGACCGCGGCATCGCCAGGGAAGTCATCACCCTGGGGCTTGACCAGGCAAAAGCGATGGCCCGTGGGCGCCTCCATCACGATCCAGCGCCTAACGTCACCCAGGCGCTTGGCGCCAAGCGCCTCCAGCCGCGCCGCCTCCGCCTCCCGGTCGTCGGTCTCGATATCCAGGTGAACGCGGGGCTCATGCGTGACCGACTGCAGCAGGATCTTGGGGTAGCCCTGCCGGTCTGCGAGGACCGCATATTTGCCATCCGCATCGACCTTGCCGGTCACCCCGAGGGCCGCGCGCCAGAAAGCACAGGCAGGCTCCAGGTCGTCCGTCTGGCAATCGATCACGAGCACGCCGATGCGCGAGTGGTGGGTCATGTATGCGGCCCCCAGCAGGCGGGTTGCGGCCCGGCGGCCCCGAACAAGCGCTTGAGTGCCCCCGCCCGGCGCACCGCCGCGGCCCCGCCCGCACGAAACTCGGCGAGGCGCCGGTCCACCAGCTGGCTGAAATCGGCGAAGTCGCAATCCGCCTCGCGCCAGGTGAAGTCGCCGTCGACCGCCCGGTTCACATCCCAGGGGTAGAGCCCGCTCATGCCGCCGTAGTAGGCGTTGGCAAACGCCCGCGTCTCCTCGTCGAAGAGGCCGGAGAAGAGCTTCCAGTCCGCCTCCTGATCCATGAAGGTCGAGCCGGACATCTCGCCGGCTGCGACCTTGGCCGCCGCCTCGCCCACGCCCCACTCCTCGATCATCGGGCCGGTCCCGCGGCTGAGACCCCAGCGCGCGAAGAGCGCGATATGCGCCCCGGCGTGGCCGAGGATCTCGGGATGGGTCACCTCATCCGCGGGATCGAGGTCGGGATGCGCGCTCTCCGCGCTCTCGATGTGCCAGTCGACATCGTCCAGCTTCTGGCTCGCCGCCGTCATCCGCCCGCCTCCACCGGCTTGGGCACGACGCAAAAGCGGTGGCCGGTGGGTGCCTCCATGACGATCCAGTCCTGGACGGCGCGTAGACGTTTGGCGCCGAGGCCCTCCAGCCGGACGACCTCCGCCTCGACGTCTTCCGCCTCGATGTCGAGATGCACGCGCGAGGGGTGATCCACCACCTGCACCTCGACGGTCAGGTCCCCGATGCGCCCCAGCCGCATGAAGCGGTCACTGCCGGGCGTCGCCTCCCGGTCCAGCGCGGCGCCCCAGAACCGCGCCGCCTCCGCCAGGTCCGCGTCCTGACAGTCGATGCTGATACCGCCAAGCCTGGAGCGCTTCGTCACGAGCGCTTCTCCCGTGCATATCCATACCAGGCCCGCGCGAAGAGGAAGCCGAAGACCCAGGCCAGGACAGTCATCAGAAACGCCGTCGCGGTGATCACATGGGAGATCCCTGCCGCTGCCTCTCTCAACAGCTCCAGGTCGCTTGGCGGTAGCGACAGGCCCTCCGCAACCCGATCATGCTGTTTCAGCCTGTCGTCGCGGAAGAGCAGATTGACGACGTAAGCCCCTGCCACGCAGAGCCCCGCCATGGCCGCCAGCAGGATGTCACGCCACCGACCCATCATCACACGCGCTCGATGATCTTTTCGCCGAACAGGCCCTGGGGGCGGAACAGCAGGAACACGAGGGCGAGCATGTAGGCGAACCAGTTCTCGGTCGCGCCGCCGATCATGGGGCCGATGTAGACCTCGAAGACCTTCTCACCGACGCCGATGATCAGCCCGCCCAGGATCGCCCCGGGGATCGAGGTAAAGCCGCCCAGCATCAGCACCGGCAGGGCCTTGAGCGCGATGAGCGACAGCGAGAACTGCACCCCCAGCTTCGCGCCCCACATCACGCCCGCGACCAGCGCCACCAGGCCAGCGATGGACCAGACGATCCACCAGATCGTCTCCAGGCTGATGCCGACCGAGAGTGCCGCCTGGTGATCGTCCGCCACCGCACGCAGGGCGCGGCCCATCTTGGTGTACTGCGAGAACAGCATGAGGGCCGCCACCAGCAGTACCGCAATGACCGCCGCCGCGATCTCCAGCTTGTTCACGAACATGCCGGTGGCGTCGATGATCGTGTCCGAGGGGCCGTCCGGCAGGCCCACGTCCAGCGCCTTGACGTTGGCGCCCCACATAAGGTCGCCGACCCCCTCCAGCACGAAGGCCAGGCCGATGGTCGCCATGAAGAGGATGATCCCCTCCTGGTTCACGAGGGGCCGCAGCACGACCGTCACGACGACCCAGGCGAGCGCCACCATGACCACGAGCGCGAGCACGATGGCGAGGAAGGTGCCGGTGCCGGTGCCCCAGAACTGTTCCTCCACCCCGAAGAGCCAGGACCAGAGATGCGCAAAGGGGATCTGCCCGGTCTGAAAGCCCACCAGCGTGAGCCCCGCAAAGAGCGCCATGATGCCTTGGGAGAAGTTGAAGATCCCCGAGGATTTGAAGATCAGCACGAAGCCGAGCGCCACGAGGCTGTACATGATCCCCGCCAGGACGCCGGAGACGACGACCTCCCAGAAGAAGACGTCGAGCAGCATGCCCTGGACCGCCAGCACCAGCAGGACCACGACGGCGACCGAGATCCCGATCAGCGCACCGGGCCCGAGGAACACCGGCCCCGCCTGCACCCCATGTTTGGTGAGCCGCGCCCAAAGCCCGGGCGCGCCGCCCCCTGTCGTGTCAGCCATGGTGCCCTCCTTCAGTGCGGTGCCCTGTCCCCCAGCCCCTCTGACGCATGCAGAGGGATGCCGCCCGCGTGGCAGACGCCGGCCTATGCGGCTGGCAGGTGGAGCGAGGGGGTGGAGCGATTGTGGCGGCCGGCAGTTGCCCAGCGCGGCGGCGCCAACCGGGTGTCAGCGTCTCAGGGCGTAGCCGAAGGCGCGCAGCGTCTCCTCGTGAGGGGCGAGCCCCTCGGTGATGAGATCGATATCCCGGGCTGACAGGCTGTCGATCTGACCAGCGTTCATGTTCGACAGGCTCTGAGGGGCGTAATCCTTCACCGGCAGCTTCGCCGCCAGGTCGATCGAGCCGATCCCGGGCACGGCCGCCTGGATCTCTCGCGCGACCTCCTCCGGCTGCGCCGTGAGCCGTTCGTAGGAGAAGGTCAGCGACGACAGATCCTCCAAACCGCGGAGTATCTCGTAGCGCGCACCGCAGATCGCCCCGAAGGTCCGCAGCCGGTCCTCCTCGGTCTCGATCGGGCCGTATTGCTCCGCCTGCCATCGCTCGCGCAGATGCTTGATGCCATAGCGCTTCCGCCAGCTCGCGCAGATCGCGTAGGGGTCGCGCGTGAGCCGAAGGACCGTGGTTTGCATGTCGGAGAAGAGGGCCAGCAACTGGCGCATGCGCACCATGTTCGCCGGGCCCTTTTCCATCACCACGCAGGGTCGGATGCCCTGCTGCCTGACGACGCCCAGCCAGATCCGCCGCACGGCCGCCTGGTCGAACGGGAAATCCGGGTCCCAGAGCCGACCGGCATCGGCGAACCCGGGGACCATCCAATGCCCCTCCCCTTCGCGGTGCACCAGCACCACCCTCGGCGAGGTCGACATGAGCTTGGCAAAGGCGGTGGAGCCGCTGTTGGGGAGCGTCGCCAGGAACAGCCAGGACGTGCCCCGTCGCTCCGCCGCCGGTAGCACCTTGTCGCGCAAGGTCCGAAGCTTGCCCTGCGCGAAGGCTGTATGGCTCGAAACCGAGCGGAGATGATTGTCTTTCGGCACGCCGCGTCTTGTCCCTCGGTGCTCGAACACCCTTCCCCAAGGGTGAGGTCAAAAGACTAGACCCGGCGACGCCGGTAATCCAGCGACAGATGTCGGGCCACCTGCGTGCCTCAAGAACGGCTTGGCCGGGGCACAACGCCCTTCGCGCACGATCCACGATGACGCGCGCACAGATCAAGAGAGGCGTCGCCCAGGCTTCGACGCTGCCCGGCGGACCAACGATGCTGGCCGGGCTTCTCACCACACGTTTCCGTCGGCGAGGGCAGGGTCGGCGCGGAGCGGGGAGCTGAAGCGCCTCGCAATCCCCTCAAAGGGGACAAGTCCCTCGGCGATCGCGCCCTCTGGCAGACCCAGGCTCTGCTTCTCGTGCTCAGTCATGGGCGACGCCGAGGTAGGCATCGATGACGGCCTGGTTGGACCGCACCTCGTCGGGTGTACCGTCGCCGATCTTGCGGCCGTAATCCAGCACCGCCACCCGGTCAGCGAGGTCCATGACCACGCCCATGTCGTGCTCGATCAGCGCGATGGTCGTGCCGAACTCGTCGTTAACGTCCAGGATGAAGCGGCACATATCCTCCTTCTCCTCGACATTCATGCCGGCCATGGGCTCGTCGAGGAGCAGGAGCTTCGGCTCGGCGGCGAGCGCCCGGCCAAGCTCCACGCGCTTCTGCAGGCCATAGGGCAGCCGGCCGACGGGGGTCTTGCGGATCGCCTGGATCTCCAGGAAGTCGATGATCTTCTCCACCGCCTCGCGGTGCTCTGTCTCCTCGCGCTCGGCCGGGCCGGACCAGATCGCCTGCCAGAACATGTTCCGGCGCATCTTGGTGAGGCGCCCGGTCATAATGTTGTCCAGCGTGCTCATGCCCTTGAACAGCGCGATGTTCTGGAAGGTCCGGGCGATCCCCTGCTTGGCGATCTGATGCGGCTTCATCGGCCCGCGCTTGGCGCCGTGGAACCAGATCTCACCCTCTTGCGGATGATAGAACCCATTGATGACGTTGAGCATGGAGGATTTGCCGGCGCCGTTGGGCCCGATGATCGCGCGGATCTCCCCCTCGCGGATGTCGAAGGAGATATCCTTGATCGCCGTCACCCCGCCAAAGCGCAGGGTGATGTTGCGGATGTCCATGACCACGCCGCCGATCTTGCGCGTCTCAAGGCCATGGGCCTCCTCGGCGGCGGCATAGTCCGCATCCGTATCCGCCGCCGACGCAACCTCAGGCCTGTTCATCGCACGCTCCTTTCGCGCCGGCTCATACGCAGTCCTCGCCGAGGGTGGGTTCGGGGGTTTCCTCAACCTCGGAGGCGAGGGCCATGAAGCGGTCGATCTCGCCGAAGTGGATGAGCCCGGCGATCACATGGCGCCCCTCGGGGTTGGCCGCGCGGCTGGCGTAGGTGACCTCCAGCACGCCGGCCTGGTCCACGCAATCGGCGGTCTGATGGCTGTCGAGGCCGAAGCCGATGCGCTCGAAGGTGACGCGCCAGGCGCCCTCGAAATCGTCGGCCAGCGCCGCGGTGTATTGGTCGTGATCCAGGAACACGAGGCAGCCGCGCATCACCCCCGCGCCGGTCTCCCGCTCGGTCGGGTGCAGGAAGAGCGCGTCATCCTCGGTCCAGGCGTTGAGCGCCTCGCCGAGGGGATTTTCGGCGACCACCTCGCGCAGGCCCGCAGTATCGGCCGCCTCGCCGCCGGCCAGGCGCATCGCACAGCGGTCGAGGGCGTATTGCACGAAGCGGTCGGCGGAGACATGCGTGCCTCGCAGCGCCACGATCAGCGCCAAGAGGACCAGCAGCGCCAACCCGCCACGCACCGCCATCTTGCGGCTAACGGTCATTCCGCGGCGACCTTGTCGGAGGCGCTTGCGGCGAAGGTCTCAGCCTCCGCGATCTTCAGGGTCGCCGTGATCTTGCCCTTGCGGCCGTCCTCATAGGTGACCTCGGTCTCGGTGTAGATCTCCGAGGCGCCGCCGTAGAGCGCGTCGATCAGGTCGCCGAACTTCTCGCCGATGGTCTTGCGGCGAACCTTGCGGGTGCGCGTCAGCTCCCCGTCATCGGCGTCCAACTCTTTGTGCAGCACCAGGAAGCGTGTGATCTGGCAGTGGCTCAGCATCGCATCGCCCGCCAGGTCGCGGTTGGTGTCGCGCACGTGTTCCGCGATCATCTCATAGACGCGCGGGTGCTGCGCAAGCTCCTGGTACGAAGCATAGGCGATGTTGTTCCGTTCCGCCCAGTTGCCCACGGCGTTGAGGTCGATGTTGACGAAGGCCATGCAGCTCTCGCGCTCATGGCCGAAGACGACCGCCTCCAGGATGTTGGGGAAGAACTTGAGCTTGTTCTCGATGTACTTTGGCGCAAATAGCCCGCCGCCGGCGAGCTTGCCCACGTCCTTGGCGCGGTCGAGGATGCGGAGCTGCCCGGTCGCGGCATCCATGAAGCCAGCATCGCCGGTGGCCACCCACCCCTCGGGATCCTTGGTGTCCGCCGTCGCCTCGGGGTTCTTGAAGTACTCCTGGAACACGCCGGGGGAGCGGTAGAAGACCTCGCCGTTGTCGCCGATGCGGATCTCAACGCCGGGTGTCGGCACGCCGACCGTCTCCAGCACCACGTTGTCGTCCGGGTGCTGGGTGATGAAGACCGAGGCTTCGGTCTGCCCGTAGAGCTGCTTCAGGTTCACCCCGATGGAGCGGTAGAAATTGAAGAGATCCGGCCCGATCGCCTCGCCCGCAGTATAGCCCACGCGCACCCGGGACATGCCGAGGATGTTCTTCAGCGGGCCATAGATCAGGACCTCGCCGAGCCAATCCTTGAAGCGATCCTTGCCGCTGCGCGCCTCGCCGCGCTTGTCCTTCTCGGCCATCGCCTTGGCATGGTCGATGAAGTGGCGGAACAGCCAGCGCTTCAGCGCGCCCGCGTCCTCCATCCGGATGGTCACGGTGGTCAGCAGGTTCTCGAAGACCCGCGGCGGGGCGAAGAAATAGCTCGGCCCCAGCTCGCGCAGATCGTGCATCATGGTGTCCGCGCTCTCGGGACAGGCCACGCACATGCCGGTGGTATGGGCCTGCCCCATGGAGAAGATGAAATCGCCCACCCAGGCCATGGGCAGATAGGCGAGCATCGAGTCCGTCTCGACTAGCCCGTCGAAATCCGCCGCCGCGCGCGCGGTCTTGAGGATATTGTCGTGGGACAGCACCACCCCCTTCGGCCGCCCCGTGGTGCCGGAGGTATAGAGCATGACGGCGGTATCTTCGCCAGCCGCCTGCTCGATCAGGGTGTCGATGACCGGGCCGTGCTCGCCCTGCGCCGCGCGACCAGCGGCCTGCAGCTCGTCGAGCGGGTGCAGCGTGCCGTGGTCATAGTTCCTGAGGCCGCGGGGATCGAGATAGACGATGTGGCGCAGGCCCGGCAGCCGGTCGGCGACCGAGAGGACCTTATCGACCTGCTCCTGATCCTCGGCCACCACCACGGTCGCATCGGCGTGGTCGAGGACGTAGACCATCTCCTCGGCCACCGCGTCCTGGTACATTGGCACCGGGACGGCACCGCACATCTGGGCGGCGACCATGGACCAGTAGAGATGCGGCCGGTTCGTCCCGATGATCGCCATCCGCTCGCCGGGTCCGAGCCCTAGCGTGCGCAGACCGAGGGCAATGGCGCGGGTCTCCTCGGCCACCTCCGCCCAGGACCAGGACTGCCAGATGCCGTATTCCTTCTCGCGGCTCGCGGGCAAGGAACCGCGCACCGCCGCGTTGTGGCGCATGAGCTTGGCAAAGGTGTCGGGCAAGCGCCCGGGATCGGCTGCGTCCAGCACGCTGTCTTCCCTCCCCGGCCTCCGTCGCGGCGGCGCCGTCTTCTCAGCCCGCGTTTACCGCGGTTGGTTCTGAGTAATGGATGGCGCGGGGGTCAGGTCAAGGCCGACCCTTGGGTGCGGGAAGTTTAATGAGGACCAAAGCCGGGCAAGCGCACGAAAAATGCGCCCGGAGACCGGGCGCATTGGGGTACATCACGCTGTCTGCGACGGCCGGCGGGATCAGGCCTCGACGGTCTGCCCCGCGGCCTCGCGGCTGGCGATCGCGATCGTCCGGGGCTTCAGCGCCTCGGGGATTTCGCGCACCAGGTCGATGTGCAACAGGCCGTTCACCAGTTCCGCACCAGCGACGCGTACATGGTCGGCCAGCTGGAAGCGGCGCTCGAACCCACGCTCCGCGATGCCGCGGTGCAGGTAGACGCGCTTCTCCTGGCCTTCCTGCGGCGCCTTCCGGGCGGTGACGCTAAGGCCCTGGTCGCGCACTTCGATGTTGAGCTCGCCCTCGGCAAAGCCCGCCACGGCAATCGAGATGCGATAGGCGTCCTCGCCCGTCTTCTCGATGTTGTAGGGCGGGTAGCTCGGCGCGGCGCCGTCACCCGACATCACCTGGTCGAGCATCTGCGCCATGCGGTCGAAGCCGACGGTGGAGCGATAAAGGGGGGTAAGGTCGATGGTCCGCATAGGATCCTCCTGTGAAGCGATGTGCGGTGCGGGAACCCCGTTCGGGCGTCCCCTGGTTCGGTCGTCAGACCCTCTCGGCGCCTGACACCGAAGATATGAGCAGCGCAAAATCACCCTTCAAGACCCCCGGGGTCTGATCGGGGCAACCGCATCGCAGCACCAAGGCTGGACCATCGGATCGACGTAAGGGCCCCTCCGCGTCGGGGAGGGGATGCCGCGCTACCAACGATCCTGCGCGATCAGTTCAGCTCTTCGAGGAGATCGGCGAGGCGGCTGCCTGCACGCACGGCGAAGGCGATGGCGCGGCGCGTATCCCGATCCTGTCCCTTGGCGGAGATCACGGCGATCACGCGGGGCTCGCCCTCGATCTCGGCGAACACCGGGCTGCCGGAGGCGCCGAAGGTCACGTCGCAGCCCAGCACCAGCACGCTGTCGCGCGCACCATTGATCTCGCAGCCCTCCTGGCGCGTCAGCGCATGCGCCCGGTCCTGACGATAGGAGATCAGCGTCATCTCCAGGTCGCGCCGCACATCGGCGCTGACGCGGAAGGCCGGGGCGACCTCGACCGGGATCGCCTCCTCCAGCCGGATGAGGGCCAGATCCGCCCCGATCTTCTCGAAGCTGAGATCGGAGCCATGGGTGTAGGACGGATGGATCGTGAGCGCCGCCGCCTTGCGGTGCGCGACCTTGGTGCCGCGGCGCCAACCGGCGACGAAATGCACATTGCCAGGCTTATGCGGGCGACCCGTGCGGTCGGAGTACAGGCAGTGCGCCGCCGTCACCACCAAGTCGGGCGCGATAAGCGTGCCGGTGCACATGCTCCGCTCGCTCTGCGCCGCGATGTTCACCCGACCCACGCCCTTCCACGGCTTATGCTCCGCCGCCGTGAGCATCCGCCGGCGGTCGAGTTCCAGGGCCTCGGCGGGCAACGCCAAAGGCGCCACCAGGGCGAAAGCGATCAGCAGTGCAGCGAGTCTTGTCATCGCGGCGCAGCGTAGGTCGGATGGGGGGTAAAGGCGAGGCCGCAAGAGCGAGCCGCCCGCCCGACGGCGATCACTTTCAGAACAAGCGCAACGGGCCCTCGCCCTGCGGTTCCCCTCGGTCGGTCCGTCACCGCCGTCCTCAGATCGGCAGGCGGCGGGTGTCGCGGAAGGCACGCAGCGCCGGGCGGGCCGACGGCAGGCCCTTGGTCGCGGCGGCGTCGATGATCATGCGCACCTCGCCCAGGTCCACCGCGCGCAGGGCCCGCTTGACCGGGCCGATGGAGGCGGGGCGCATGGAGAGCTCGCGAAAGCCGATGGCCGCCAGCGCCACCGCCTCCATCGGCCGCCCGGCGGCTTCGCCGCAATAGGAGACCGGCGTGCCCAGGCTCTCGCAGCGCCCTGCGATCTGACCCAGCATCTCGAGCGCGGTGTGGTTGAGCAGATCGTAGCGCCGGCGCACCCGCTCGTTCTCCCGGTCCGCCGCAAAGAAGAACTGCAGCAGGTCGTTGCCACCGACCGAGACGAAATCGGCGGTCTCGAACAGGCTGTCGGGCGCGAAAATCAGGCTCGGCGTCTCGAGCATCAGGCCAAGGCGCAGGCGCTCGGGGACGGGACGGCCCTTCGCCGCCTCGCGCGCCACCTCCGCCTGGACCATGGCCCGGGCCTCGTGGAACTCCCAGGGCTCGGTCACCATGGGGAACATGACGCTGAGCGGTCGGCCGCGGGCGGCGCGCACCAGCGCCTGGACCTGCATGCGGAACAACAGGGGGCGGTCGAGGGCGACCCGGATGGCGCGCCAGCCGAGGGCAGGGTTCGGCTCCACCTCGCGCTTCATGTAGGGCAGGATCTTGTCCGAGCCGATGTCGAGCGTGCGGAAGATCACCTCCCGCCCCTGCGCCGCGGTCATCACCCGGTCGTAGAGCGCGGTCTGGATCTCGCGCCCCGGCAGACGCCCGCGGATCATAAACTGAAGCTCGGTACGGAAGAGCCCCACCCCCTCGGCCCCCGATTGGACCAGTGAGGGGAGGTCGGCGAGGATCCCGGCGTTCATCCGCAGCGTGATCGTCTCCCCGTCCTGCGTGAGCGCGGGCTTCTGGGCGAGCGTGCGGTAGAGTTGGCGGTTCTGGCGCGCAAGGTCGATTTTCTCGACAAAGGCGGACTGGACGCTGGGCTCCGGGCGCAGATGGACCCGGCCCTGGTCGCCGTCGACGACGATACGGTCCGCCGGATTGGCATCGCGGGTAATCCGCTCGGCCTGCACGATCATCGGGATGTCGACGGCGCGGGCGACGATGGCGGCATGGGAGGAGACGGCCCCCTCCTCCAGCACCACGGCCCGGATACGCCCGGCATGGTCGAGCAGCTCGGCCGGGCCGATGTTGCGGGCGACCAGGATCGCGCCCTCGGGCAATTCCTCCGACCCCTCTCCGCCCACGAGGTGGCGCAGCAGGCGATTGGCGAGATCGTCGAGGTCGTGCAGGCGTTCGCGCAGATAGGGATCGGTCGCGCGCTCCATGCGGGCGCGAACCATGGATTGGACCTTCTCGACCGCGACCTCGGCGGCGAGGCCGCCCTCGATGGCCTCGTCCAGGCGGCGCATCCAGCCCTTGTCGCGGGCGAACATGCGGTAGGCCTCGAAGATATCGCGGTGCTCGCCGGGGCCGCCCAGCCGGTCGGTGGCGATCATGCGATCGATGTCCTCGCGCATGGAGGCCACGGCCTCCGCCAGGCGCTGACGCTCGGTCTCGATGTCGTCGGCGATGGGGTCGAAGACGACGAGGCGGGGTTCGTGCAGATGCACGACACCCTCGGCGATACCCTCGCAGGCGGCGGAGCCCTCGATCATGACCGGCCCCTTGCGCCGGCCGGGGCCTGCCTGGATGCCGTCGGAGCCGAGGAAGGCGCCGGCCTCCGCCATCTCGGCGATGACCATGGCGACGACCTCGAGCGCCTCGACCTCGTCGTCGGTATAGCGCCGGGCGACGCGGTTCTGGACGACGAGAACGCCCATGACCTCGCCAAGGCGTTGGACGGGCACCCCCACGAAGGAGCTATAGGCCTCCTCGCCGGTCTCCGGGATGTAGCGGAAGCCGGGCGCGTTCTGGGCGTCGTCGGTGGCATAGGGTTGCGCGCGCTCGGCGATCCGGCCCACCAGGCCCTGGCCGATGCGCAGGCGGGCCGAGTGCACGGCCTCGGATTTAAGCCCCTCGGTCGCGCAGAGCTCAAGCGTCCGCTCGTCGCGCTTGAGGTAGATCGAGCAGACCTCGGCGACCATGTTGGAGGCCACCAGGCCCACCACCTTGTCCAGGCGCTGCTGGCCATCGCCGGCGCGGGCCATCACGGCGCGAAGCGAGCGCAACAGGGCGCGGGAGCCGCCCTTCTCGTCGCCAATATGCCGCTCGTTCATCGCGCTAAGGCCGCCGCGGCGGCCCCCTCCGGCCTGCCTGAAGTCACGGCCCTCCATGCGACGCGGCCGCCGCCGGCGCAACCCCCTGGGTTGGGACTGGCGGGACCGCAGACACCGCGAGACCTCAGGCCGCCGCGAGGCCGAAGGCGTCGTGGAGAGCCTGGACGGCCAATTCCATGTACTTGCGGTCGATCAGGACCGAAACCTTGATCTCGGAGGTGGTGATGACCTTGATGTTCACGCCTTCGGTCGCCAGCGCCGCGAACATCTTTTGCGCCACGCCTGCGTGGCTGCGCATCCCGATCCCGACGACCGAGACCTTGGCCACACCATCGTCGACCAGCATGTCCTGATGGCCGATGGGCGGCTCGGCTCCCTCCAGCGCCACACGGGCCTTGTCGACCTCGCCGGCAGCGCAGCTAAAGGTCATGTCGGTCATCCCGTCCGCGCCGATGTTCTGGACGATCATGTCGACGTTCACCCCCGCCTCAGCGAGGGGGCCGAAGATCGAGGCGGCCACGCCCGGCCGGTCGGGGACCTTGACCAGGGTCACCTTCGCCTCGTCGCGGGAGTAGGCGATGCCGGAGACGACGTTCTGTTCCATCAGTTCCTCCTCGCTGCAGACCAGCGTGCCGGGGTCGTCGGAGAAGGACGACCGCACCATCAGCCGGACGCGGTAGTTCATGGCGAGCTCGACCGAGCGGGTCTGCAGCACCTTCGCGCCGAGGGACGCGAGCTCCAGCATCTCCTCATAGCCGATGCGCTCCAGCTTGCGCGCGCGCCGTTCGATCCGCGGGTCGGTGGTGTAGACGCCGTCCACGTCAGTGTAGATATCGCAGCGCTCGGCCCCCAGCGCCGCCGCCAAGGCGACGGCGGAGGTGTCGGAGCCGCCCCGCCCCAGCGTCGCGATCCGATTGTCCGGCCCCAGCCCCTGGAAGCCGGAGACCACCGCATGCAGCCCCTCGCCAAACTTGCGCACCAGCGCCTCGGTCTCGATCGCCTCGATCCGGGCGGCGCCATGGGCGGCGGAGCAGCGGATGGGGATCTGCCATCCCTGCCAGGACCGCGCCGGCACGCCCAACTGCTGCAGCGTCAGGGCCATCAGCCCCGCGGTCACCTGCTCGCCGGAGGCGACGACCGCATCGTATTCCCGCGCATCAAACAAACCGTAGCCGTTATCACCCGCGCCGCGCGCAGCGCCCTCGACGAAGCCCACGAGCTTGTTGGTCTCGCCCGACATGGCGGAGACGACCACCGCCACGTCGTAGCCCGCCTCCACCTCTGCCGCGACCTTGCGGGCGGCCGCCCGGATACGGTCCAGATCGGCGACCGAGGTGCCGCCGAACTTCATCACCAGGCGCGGTGCGGCGCGGTGCTGATCGGTCGGGGCGGCAGAGGCGTGGTCGGTCATGGGAGCGGTCGGTCCGAAACGGGCGCCCGTTGCGGCGCGCGGGGTCTTGAGGCGACGGCCGCTATAGGCGCCCCGCGCCCGCGGAGCAAGAAAGGCGCAGGCGGGCCACAAAGATCCCCCCACTTCGCTGCGAGCGATCAGTCGTCGCGCTCTTGCCACCAGGGCAGCGGCGTGACCGGGATCTCCTCCTCGGCTAGCGCCTTGGCCTCCTCGGCGGTCGCCTCGCCGAGGATGGGGCGGGCAGGTGCCTCGCCCTCGTGGATCCGCCGTGCCTCCGCCGCGAAACCGCGGCCCACGTTGTCGGAAATGCTCTCGAGGTGGCGGCGCAGTGCGGCGAGGTCAGGCCCCGCCCCCTGGGCCATCGGCAGGGCGGCCTGGCGGGGGGCCGGCAGACGCGAGCGCTCCGGCCGCACCTCCGCGGTCGCGGGCAGTGCCGCCTTCTGCCGCGCGGGGCTCACCGAGGGTGCCATCAGCGCTTTCTCGACCGCCGTGCTGCCGCAGACCGCACAGCTCACATGCCCGGCTGCCTTCAGCGCATCGAAGGTGTCGCCGGAGTCGAACCAGCTCTCGAAGGTATGGCCATGCGCGCAGCGCAGCGCGAAGCGGATCATCGGCTTACCTCCTCACTCGCCCACTTACTCGCCCAGCCCCAGGCCGTGCAGCCACGGTAGCCTGTTCTACGCAGATAGCAGGCGTCCCCTTGTGTAAAGAGTGCGTCTTGAAAACTGCTTAGCGGAAGACCGCGGCGCCCGGACGCCGTATCAACTGAGCAGAGGCCGCGCCCGATGCATCGAAGGAGACGAAGCGGGGCACGCCGGACAGGACACGCCACGATGCTTAAGACAGTGTGGAACACCCTTGTCCCCGGCATATTCGCCGCCGCGGCCGCGCTGACCGCCGATCAGCTGGTCGGCGATCTCTATGTCGTCGCCTTCGCCGCCGCCGTCGGTGCCGTCGCCGGCGCCATGATGCAGGAGCGCGACGACCCACCCCCCACGGCCGAGGAGGACCGGCCACCCAGCCCGACGGAACCGGCGGAGGAACCCGGGGCCCTGCCGCTCGGCCTGGGGCGGGTCCTGCTGGAACGTATGCCCCTGGGGATCATCCTAGTCTCCGCCAGCGGCACCATCCTCTTCATCAATCCCACGGCCCGCAGCCTGTTTGGCCGCCTTGGCGATGTCGGCATCGGCGTGCAGGCGCTGCGGGCGCCGCGCCTGCTGGAGGCGATCGAGGAAGTGCGCATGAGCGGCAGCCCGGTCGAGGCGGACTTTACGTTGCAACGGGCGCGGACGCTGAATCTGTGCAGCCATGTGGTCTCGCTCGACCAAGGCGGCGGCGCTGCCCGCCCCACGCTGCCCGAACAGCAGCCGGACGTCCTGGTCGCGATCGAGGATCGCACCCAGGCGCGCCAGGCGGAGGAGTTGCACCGCGACTTCATCGCCAACGCGAGCCATGAGCTGAAGACGCCCCTCGCCGCGCTCTCCGGGCTGATCGAGACGCTGCTGGGCCATGCCCGCGACGACCCCGAAGCGCATGAGCGTTTCCTGCCGATGATGGACACCCAGACCGAGCGGATGCGCCATCTGGTCGAGGATCTGATGTCGCTCAACCGCATCGAGATCAACGAACGCTCCCAGCCGCGCGAGGCGCAGCCCATCGCGCGGATCGTCTGGGAGGTGGTGGATACCCTGCTCCCCCTGGCGAGTGCGGAGGGGTCGGTGATTTCCTGCCCCCCGGCGACCGACAGCCCGCTCGTGCCAGGCGCACGCTCCGAGCTGTCGCAGGTCTTCGTCAATCTCATCGAGAACGCGCTGAAATACGGCGGCGCCGGGACGACGGTCGAGGTCTCGATGAAGCGTGGCGCCAGCCGACGTCCCGGCATGGTCGGCATCGCGGTGCGCGACGACGGGCCTGGCATCGCCCGCGAGCACCTGCCGCGGCTGACGGAGCGTTTCTACAGGGTTTCGGTCTCCCGCTCCCGCGAGCGAGGAGGCACGGGTCTGGGCCTGGCCATCGTGAAACACATCATCAATCGCCACCGCGGTACGCTGGAAATCGAGAGCGCGCCTGAGGAGGGAAGCACCTTTACGGTGTGGCTTCCGTTGCACGACGCGACGGCGGAGAGCGGCGCGGAAAACGGCACGAATTGGGACACTGCGCAGAACGCGGCCCAGTGACGTAGCGTGAGGCTGAGGCGTGCCGTGAAGATCACGCCCCATTCTAAAAAGTGTCACAAAAACGTTGCGCGCAAACGCTACCCGTCCGGCGTGCGCTCATGAAGGAGGCGCATGCTGAGTGGCACCTTTTAAGGGGGTGCCGAAGGCCAATATCCTTGAGATTGGAGAGAACACCCGTGACCAAGCTGAGCATTGGCGTGGCTGCTGCCGCCCTCGCCGTTGTGGGCATGGCCAGCGAGGCTGCCGCCCGCGACCAGATCCGCATCGTTGGTTCGTCGACCGTCTTCCCGTTTGCCACCGCCGTGGCCGAGAACTTCGGCAAGGCCGCTGGCTTCCCGACCCCGGTCGTCGAGTCGACCGGCTCGGGCGGTGGTCTGAAGCTGTTCTGCGCCGGCGTCGGCGCTGACCACCCGGACGTCACGAACGCCTCGCGCCGCATGAAGCCGAGCGAGTTCGACACCTGCCAGGCCAACGGTGTCACCGACGTCACCGAAGTCTTCGTCGGCTACGACGGCATTGTGGTCGCCAACTCGGTCGACGGCGCGCAGTTCGCCCTGACCCGCGAGCAGCTCTGCAAGGCGCTGGTTGCTGGCGCCATGGACCCGGCCCCATCCAACTGGACCGACGTCGATCCGTCGCTCCCGGCGATCGCCATCGAGGTTCTGGGCCCGCCGCCCTCCTCGGGCACCCGTGACGCCTTCGAAGAGCTCGCGCTCGAGGAAGGCTGCGAGGAAGCCGGTCTCGACATCGAGATCGAGATGCGTGACGACGGCGTCTACGTCGACGCTGGCGAGAACGACAACCTGATCGTGCAGAAGCTGCAGGCCAACCCGAACGCCGTCGGCGTCTTCGGCTACAGCTTCCTCGAGGAGAACGCCTCCGCGATCCAGGGTGCGACCGTGGGCGGCACCGAGCCGACCTTCGACAACATCCTGACCGGCGACTACCCGCTGTCGCGGACGATGTACTTCTACGTGAAGAACCAGCACGTGGGCGTCATCCCGGGCATTATGGAGTACGTCGCTGAGTTCGTCTCGCAGGACGCTTCGGCCAACGGCGGCTACCTGGTCGAGCGCGGCCTGATCCCGCTGGCCGACGAAGCGCACACCGACAACGCCGAGCAGGCGATGTCCCAGCGCAAGATGACCAAGGACGTCCTGCAGTAATCGCTGCACGTCCCTGACATCTGGGACGGGCGCCGCGGTGCCCGTCCTCTCCCACACCGAGCATCCGGGCATGCGCCACGCGCGACGTCCGGCCACTGGCGGCAACCGCCCCCGAGGTGGCCGCCCGACGGAGACCGACGATGCTTCCGCTTACGCTCCTGACGATCGTCTTGATGTCGCTCGTCGCCTTCGCTCTCGGCCGCTCCCGCGCGCTGGCGAGCAGCGAGGGCAAGATCTCGAGCCTGCATTCCCGCCCATCCTATCACGGGATGTACATGCTGCTCTGGGTGCTCTTGGCCGGTATCGGTGTTTTCATCGTTGCCGACATCCTCTTCTCGGCCTTCTTCACCAACCTGGTGATGGGCGCCATTCGCGAAGCGACGCCTGACCTGGCGCCGATCGCGCAGAGCCTGATCTACAGCGACGCGGTCAAGATCGCGGATGGCGGCCTGCCCTCGACCGAGGACGACCTGCGCCGCTCGATCGCCGAGACCTACAGCGGCTACGAGTTCTGGCGTCTGGGGCTGATCATCGTGGGCTCGCTCGGCGCTGCGGGTTACGCCTTCTGGCACACCTACAACCAGGTCGCCCGCGACTTCCGCGCCCGCAACCGGGCCGAGCGGATCCTGCGCGGCATGCTCTGGACGGCGGCGACCATCGCGATCCTGACCACGATCGGCATCGTGCTGTCGCTGATCTTCGAGACGCTGATCTTCTTCGCCAAGATCGGCTGGGACGTGCCGGCCTTCCTGCTGGGCACCACCTGGTCGCCCCTGTCGGGCGTGTCAGAGGGCGCGCTGGATCCGACCAAGGTCGGCGCCATCCCGCTGTTCCTGGGCACGATCATGGTGACGATCATCGCCATGTGCGTGGCGGTGCCGGTGGGTCTGTTCGCGGCGATCTACCTGGCGGACTTCGCGTCGAAGAAGACGCGGAGCTGGGCCAAGCCGCTGCTCGAGATCCTCGCGGGCGTGCCCACCGTGGTCTACGGCTACTTCGCCGTCGTCACCATCGCCCCGGCCATGCGCGGGTTCGGCGAGACGATCGGCATCTCCATCGCCTCGGAGAGTGCGCTGGCCGCGGGCGTGGTGATGGGGATCATGATCATCCCCTTCATCTCCTCGCTCTCGGACGACGTGATCAACTCGGTGCCGCAGAGCCTGCGTGACGGCTCCTACGGCCTGGGTGCGACCAAGGCCGAGACCGTGCGGCGGGTCGTGCTGCCGGCGGCGCTGCCGGGTATCGTGTCGGCGGTCCTGCTCGGCACCTCGCGCGCCATCGGCGAGACGATGATCGTGGTGATGGCCGCCGGTCAGGGGGCCAACCTGACGATCAACCCGCTCGATGCGGTCACGACCGTGACGGTGCAGATCGTCATGCTCATCACCGGCGACACCGAGGCAGCGACGGCGGCACCGCCGGCCTTCACCCTCGGCTTCACCCTGTTCTGCGTCACGCTGGCGCTCAACGTGGTCGCGCTGCGCGTCGTGCGCCGCTACCGCGAAATGTACGACTGAGGGAGCGGGTGCCATGACGAGCACGATCGACTTCACCGATCTTTCGGCCAAGCACACCTCGGACGAGACCAAGAAGCGCCTCAAACAGCGCTATTGGGCCGAGGTGCGGCTGAAGGCCTATGGCATGCTTGCCATCGCCTTCGCCGGGGCGGCGCTCTTGCTGCTGACCTCGACCATCGTCACCAAGACCACCTCGGTGGTCTACGAGTACTACGTGACGCTCGAAGCGCAGATCGAGGTGAGCGACCGCGATCAGGAGCGCTTGGCAGACCCCAACCCGCGCCTGCGGGCCAACCTGCGCCGCGTCGTCGGCGCGTCCCTGCAGGAAACGGTGCCGGGCGAGGTCGGCAGAGCCGAGCAGCGGGCCCTGGCGGGTCTGGTGTCCGGCGAGGCGGGCCTGGAGCTGGGCGATCTCGTCAAGGCCGATCCGTCGCTGATCGGGCAGACCATCAGCTTCGACGCCCTGCTCGACGACAACACGCAGCTCTACCTCAAGGGCAGCTATGGGCGGCCGGAGACGATCAACAGTAGCGGCACCCTGACGCTCACGCCCGTCGAGGGTGAGGATGGTGTCGTCGAAGCGAAGGTCGGCCCCTCTGCCCTGACCGAGGTCTTCGAGGCACTCCGCGACCAGCGTCTGACGGAGGCTCAGCGCGCCCGCGCCGAGCAGCGCCGCCAGCAGAACGCCGTCGAGGTTTGGGAGCAGCGCCTGCTCGATGCGGAGACCGAAGAGGAACGGTCCGAGCTGGAAAGCCGGCTCGAAGCATCACGCTTCCAGCGCGATGCCGCCGCCAGCAAGGCCGACGGCCTGATGCAGCAGGCGACGGTGCGCCGCGAGATCACCTTCGAGATGGGCAACCGCGACCCCAGCCTGTTCCTGCGGGCGGGCGAGGGGTGGATCAAGGCCACTGCCGTGGCCCGCGAATATGTGCGCGGCGAGTTCTTTGAGCCCATCGAGGGGGCCAGCTTCCCCGAGGGTGAGTGGTCGGCGCTCATGATGATGAGCCCGGAGATCGAACGGCCGATCGACGACCGCCAGGTCGTGTGGCTGGAGGATTTCTCCGACCGTGGCCTGATCGTCGAGAAGTTCAACTCGCGCATCCTGACGGTGTCCGACAGCGCCTCGGCGGAGCTGGCAGGCATCTGGGGCGCGCTGGTCGGCAGCTTCTGGACCATGATGGTCACCTTCCTGCTGGCCTTCCCGCTTGGCGTGATGGCCTCGATCTACCTGGAGGAGTTCGCGCCGAAGAACCGGACGACCGACCTGATCGAGGTGAACATCAACAACCTCGCGGCGGTGCCCTCGATCGTGTTCGGTCTGCTTGGCCTCGCGATCTTCGTCGCCGGTATCGATGTCCACATCTTCGGCTATGAGATCCAGATTGGCGGCTTCCTGCCCCGATCCTCTCCGCTGGCCGGTGGTGCCGTGCTTGCCCTGATGACCCTGCCGACGATCATCATCGCGGGACGGGCCTCGATCCGGGCGGTGCCGCCCTCGATCCGCGACGCGGCCCTCGGCCTCGGCGCCTCGAAGCTGCAGACGGCGACACACCACGTGCTGCCGCTGGCGATGCCGGGCATCCTGACCGGCTCGATCATCGGCATGGCGCAGGCACTCGGCGAGACCGCGCCGCTGCTGCTGGTGGGCATGAACAGCTTTATCCAGGAACCGCCGGGCGACCCGCTGTCGCCCGGCAACGTGCTGCCGACCCTTATCTATCAGTGGAACAGCAACTCCGAGCGGCTGTTCGACGACAAGACCGCCGCGGCGATCTCGGTGCTCCTGATCTTCCTTGTGATCATGAACGCCCTCGCCGTCCTACTTCGCAAACGCTTCGAGAGGCGCTGGTGATGACCGAGACCGATATGCAAAACGCGACCGCCACCGAGACCGAGAGTCAGAACGCCTCGGGCCTGAGCGACATCTCCCCGGTGCGCAGCGCCGAGCAGATCGCCGAAAGGGATATCAAGGTCCGCTGCCACGAGGTGGACGTCTTCTACGGCACGTCGCAGGCCATCAAGAAGGTCTCGATGGACATCGAGGACAAGGCGGTCACCGCCTTCATCGGTCCGTCGGGCTGCGGCAAGTCCACGTTCCTGCGCTGCATCAACCGCATGAACGACACGATCGACATCTGCCGCGTCGATGGCACGATCGAACTGGATGGCGAGGACATCTACGATCAGGAAATCGACCCCGTGCAGCTGCGTGCCCGGGTAGGCATGGTGTTCCAGAAGCCGAACCCCTTCCCCAAGTCGATCTACGAGAACGTCTCCTACGGGCCGAAGATCCACGGCCTGGCGGCAACCAAGGCGGATCTCGACGGCATCGTTGAGGCCTCGCTCAAGCGCGCCGCGCTTTGGGACGAGGTCAAGGATCGTCTCGACTCGCCGGGCACCGGCCTGTCGGGCGGTCAGCAGCAGCGCCTGTGCATCGCCCGCGCCGTGGCGACCGCGCCTGAGGTTCTGCTGATGGACGAGCCCTGCTCGGCCCTCGATCCGATCGCGACCGCACAGGTCGAGGAACTGATCGACGAGCTGCGCCAGTCCTACTCGGTGGTCATCGTGACCCACTCGATGCAGCAGGCAGCGCGCGTTTCGCAAAAGACGGCCTTCTTCCACCTCGGCAACATGCTCGAGTATGATGAGACCGGGAAGATCTTCACGGCGCCGAGCCACGAGAAGACCCAGCAGTATATCACGGGTCGCTTCGGCTAACGCAGGACCGACGTCTACCTCTCCCCGCCGGGTGAGGCGGGGCGGGGCAGAGGGGACACCGCAGTCAAATGGACGAGTCGACGACACGGCATATCGTGACGGCCTTCGACCAGGACCTGAAAGCGATCGCCGCGGGGATCGCCGAGATGGGTGGTGTGGCCGAGGAACAGCTCGGCAATGCCCTCGAAGCGGTCCGCACCCGCGACAACGCCCTGGCGCGCGAAGTGGTGGCGGCCGACGTGCGTCTCGACCGGCTGGAGATGCGGCTGGAGGAGGCGGCGATCCAGACCCTCGCCCTGCGCCAGCCGGTGGCGGGCGATCTGCGTCAGGTGGTTGCCGCGCTCAAGATCGCGTCGACGCTGGAGCGGATCGGCGATCTGGCCAAGAACATCGCCAAGCGGGCGCAGTACCTCAACGATCACCCGCCGCTGCGCGTCTCCTCCTCGATCCTGCGCATGGGACGCCAGACTCAGACGCTGTTCACCGAGACGCTCGATGCCTTCACGGCGCGGGACACGGATCTTGCCGTTTCCGTGTGGCGGCGAGATATCGAAGTCGATGAGATGTATAACTCGCTCTTCCGAGAGTTGATTACGTATATGATGGAGGACCCGCGGGTCATCTCCCTGTGTTCCCAACTTCTGTTCGTCGCCAAGAACCTTGAGCGGATCGGCGATCACGCGACGTTCATCGCAGAGATGACGTATTTCGTGGTCGAAGGTCGGCCGCTCGAAGACCCCCGGCCGAAGGGCGACCCCTTCGGCGAATTGCCGGATATCGAACGAGATCTGCCATGACCCAGTCCGCCTCTCCCGCTGCGCCGACCCGAAACGCCGCTTTCGACCGCGATGCACGGCCGATGTCCGCGCGGGTTCTGGTGGTCGAGGACGAGGAGGCGCTCTCGGCGCTCCTAGAGTACAACCTCGCCAAGGAGGGCTTCGCGGTGCGGATCTCCGGCGACGGAGAGGACGCGCTGCTGGCGATCGAGGAGGAGAAGCCCGATCTCGTGCTGCTGGACTGGATGCTGCCGGGCCTGAGCGGCATCGAGATCTGCCGCCGGATCCGCGCACGCTCCGAGACGCGGGACACGCCAGTCATCATGCTGACCGCCCGCGGCGAGGAGGACGACCGGGTCCGCGGGCTGGATACCGGCGCCGACGACTACCTGACCAAGCCCTTCTCCGTGCCGGAACTGACCGCCCGGGTGCGCGCGCTCTTGCGCCGCTCGCGCCCGACGCTGGCCTCGGACGTCGCGACCTTCGGCGATCTGCTGCTGGATCGGGAGACCCGCCGCGTGCGCCGCGCCGACCGCGAGGTGCATCTCGGCCCGACTGAATTCCGCTTGCTCGACTGTCTGATGCAGCGCCCGGGCCGCGTGTTCAGCCGCGAGCAGCTGCTGGATCTGGTCTGGGGCCGCGACGTCTATGTCGAGGCGCGCACCGTCGACGTCCACGTCGGCCGTCTGCGCAAGGCGCTCAACCAAGACGGTGAGCGCGATCCCATCCGCACCGTCCGCGCCGCCGGCTACGCGCTCGACGAGACCTACAACCAATAAGGCCCGTCAGGCCGGGGTGTCGCCGAGCCAGTAGAGGAGGTTGTCGGCGAAGACCGGGCTGGAGGTCAGCTCGACGTGCTCGCCAGGCAGCAGCAGCGTCGTGCGATAGCGGACCTTGCGTCCTCGCCGCCGCGGAGCATACCCACCCTGGGTTTCGGTCAACAGCGCAGAGGCACGCAGGACGACGCCGTCGCCCTCCTCCTCGAGCAGGGTGTCGATCCGTCGGCTATCAGGGTCGATCACCACGGTCGCCGGCGTATCGAGACCGGTGCCCACGACGAGGTAGCTGTCCATGCGCGGCGGCGTGCCGCCGACGTCCAAGGCGCGGTGCAACTGCTCCGCCCGCGAGAGCACCCGCGCCTGATAGTCGAGCAGTCGCACCTGACGGGGCCGGCCGTTCCGCGGATCGCCCAGCGCGCGGTCCAGCACCTGATCGGCGTCCGGATCGAACAGGCCCCATCGGTTCGCGGCCCAGGTCTCCGGGTCGTAGAGCGGCCCGGGGCTCTCCCCCTCGGCCCCGCCAAGACGTACCCGGTTGTGCCGGTCGCGGGGCATGAGCTGATACAGCGAGTGATGCGTGCCCAACAGCGCCGGCGGGTAGAAGGGCTGCAGCGGCCCGAAGGTCTTGCCCATCACCAGCGCCTCGAAGGCCGAGGCCGAGCCGAGGTTCGGCGGCGCCATGAAGATCGCCGAGGCCGCCCGCCGGGCCCCCGCCCAGGTCAACGTCGGCAGTCCGCCGTCCGCCGGCAGATCCTGCGCGCCGTACATCAGCCAGTAGCGCAGCACGAGCGTGCCCATGGAGTGCGCGACGAAGTCGAAGCGCATCGTCTCCGCCTCCAGGCTGCGGCCGTAGCGGGCGCGGCGAACCCGTTCGATCTGGCGCGCCTTGCGCTCGATGAAGGTATCGAGACCCTGCGCCGCCTCCACGATGTCGCGGCGCCAGTCATAGGGATACTCGAGCGAGCCCGGGTTCTCGCCCGAGCGGGCCCGCTCCTCCACCACCGTGCGGCTGAACTCATAGCCGCCGGCGTTCAGCGCCTGGGCGAGGCCGTCGTAGACCTGCTCCTCCACCGTCGCGAGCAGCACCGTGGCGCGCGCCTTGCGCAGTACGCCGTCGTGGCGGATGTCGTCGCGCAGACTGGAAAGCGGCTCGCCCCCCTGCCCGATCGGCAGGCTGAGGATCTGGATATTGCGCCCCTCGAAGGGGTCTATGGAGAGACGCCGGTCACCGCCCCAGACGAACTCGCCCTCCTTGCCCAGGCGCAGGCGAGACCCAAGCAGCCCCGGGATCGTCACCATCGGCCGGCGCAGCGCCGGATCGATGACGCTGGGACCGTCGTAGAGACGTGCCAGGTTCGGGCTGCGCGGAGCGACGCCACAGCCGGCGACAGCCAGGCTTGCCGCGGAACCCGTCAGGAAGGTGCGCCGTTTCATCATGGCGCTGAAGATACGTGCCGTTCGGCAGAGGTCGACCCGCGGGGAGGCACGACGCTGCTACCAAATCGTGCAGTTCGATGCCCGGTTGCGCGGCACCTCGCGTCGGATGACGGCGCAACTCTGGCCGCGACGGCCCGGCCGCCCGTGTTCCAGCATCGCGCGGTCAGGACCCCTGCGCCGGGTCTCAGCGGTTTGAGCGGGCCCGGTCGCGCCGGGTCGACATCGGCTGAAAGGCGATGCCGACATGGTGGATGCAATAGGGTTTGCCCGCGACCGCCGGCAGCCCGCAGAAATGGAAGTTGTCGTCGTTGGGGTCGCCGATCGGCCACTTGCAGGTCCGCTCGGTCAGCTCGAGCAGGCTGAGCTTGCGCGCCATCTTCTCGATCTCGGCCAGGGTCGCGCGGGCGCTCTCCTCCTCCGGCGTGGGCTGGCCCGGGGGGCGGGGCTGGCTCGCGTCGCGCACCACCGGCTCGCGCCGCGCGACGACGACGGGGGCCGGCGCAGGCTCGGGCGCAGGCCGCGCGGCGGATGCTGCCGGCTCCGGCGCCTGGGTGGTCGGCGCCTCCTCCGGCGCGGCGGTCGCGCCGTTCGCCGGCGAGGCCGCGCGGTTCGACAGTCCAAGACGATGAACCTTGCCGATCACCGCATTGCGCGTCACGCCGCCAAGCTCCTTGGCGATCTTGCTGGCGCTCATGCCCTCGGCCCATAGTTCCTTGAGCTTTTCGACGCGTTCCTCGGTCCAACCCATGCTCTGTCCCCTTGCCACGCAGGCAGGTAAGTAAAGCGGGGGAGGGCGAGCGACAAGACACGCGCCTGCCGCCACGCGGATCGGGGACACCAGGATGCAACACACCACGCAGCCGCAAAGGCCCGTTACAGGCTCCGTAACGGGCCCCGAGATGGGGGTGCGCCGCTTCGGGTTCATCAACTGGCTCGGCGCCTGGACGCTCTATCGGCGCGAGGTCCTGCGCTTTTTGAACGTGGCGAGCCAGACCATCGCGGCCCCGGTGGCGACGGCCTCACTCTTCATGGTGGTCTTCACGCTGGCCTTTGCGGCGCGGCGCGGCGAGGCGGGGGGCGCGCCCTTCGAACAGTTCCTCGCCCCCGGCATCCTGATGATGACGGTGATGCAGAACGCCTTCGCCAATACCTCCTCCTCGATCCTGATCGCCAAGATCCAGGGCAACATCGTCGATACGCTGATGCCCCCGCTTTCCCCGGTCGAGCTGCTGGCAGGCTACGTGATGGGGGGCGTCACCCGCGGCCTCGTCTGCGCCGCAGCGGTGGGCCTGCTGATCTTCCCGGCTGTGGGTCTCGGCATCGCCCATCCGGGCCTGATGCTCGCTTTTCTGCTGCTGGGCTCCCTAATGCTCGCGCTCGTCGGCATGCTGGCGGGGATCTGGGCGCAGAAGTTCGACTCCATGGCGGCGATCACGAACTTCGTCATCACGCCACTCTCCTTCCTCTCGGGCACCTTCTATTCCATCGCCAACCTGCCCCCGGTGTTCGAAGCCATCAGCCGCGCCAACCCCTTCTTCTACATGATCGACGGGGTCCGCCTGGGCGTGCTGGGACACGGCGATGCCGACCCGCTGCTGGGCCTCGGCATTCTGCTCCTCTGCAACCTCGCCCTGGCGGCACTGACGCTGCGCTGGCTGCGCCTCGGCTACCGGCTGAAGGCCTGAGCAACCGCGCCGGTTGGGCATCATGAGACCGCGGACATGCAGCGATTGACTCCGTCAGCAGGGGCAGTCAAACGTCGCCGCTCTTGCGGTCGGCGCCCTCATGAGGGGCGTCGTGCCCGCAGGCTATCGCTATTGAGGAGGAGACACCCGTGATTTCCCCGGTTCTGCCGACCTACAACCGCACCCCGCTCGAGTTCGCGCGGGGCGAGGGGGCCTGGCTGACGACCGTGGACGGGCGACGTTTCCTCGACTTCGGCGCCGGCATCGCGGTGAACGTGCTGGGCCATGCCCACCCCGCCCTGGTCGCCGCCCTGACCGAACAGGCCGGCCGGGTTTGGCACGTCTCCAACCTCTACGAGATCCCCGAACAGCGGCGCCTGGCGGAAATGCTGGTCGAGGCGACCTTCGCCGACACCGTCTTCTTCACCAACTCGGGCACCGAGGCCGCGGAGGGCGCGATCAAGATGATCCGCAAACGCTTCGCCGACGACCCAGCACGGGACAAGATCATCACCTTCGAGGGCAGCTTCCACGGCCGCTCCACCGGCGCGATCGCGGCGGCCGGCAGCGCCAAGCTGACCGAGGGCTGCGGCCCCCTGATGCCCGGCTTCCTCCACCTCCCCTGGGGCGATCACGAGGCCTTCGAGGCCGCCATGGACGAGACCGTGGCCGCTGTGATGGTCGAGCCGATCCAGGGCGAGGGCGGCATCCGCGTCCTGCCCGACGCCTGCCTACGGGGGATCCGCGCCGCCTGCGACCGGGTCGGCGCGCTCTTGGTGCTGGACGAGGTGCAATGCGGCATGGGCCGCACAGGCATGCTGTTTGGCCATGAGCGTGCGGGCGTGACCCCCGACATCATGATGGTCGCCAAGGGCATCGGCGGCGGCTTCCCCCTCGGCGCGCTGCTGGCCACCGAGGACGCGGCCCGCGGCATGACCGCCGGCACCCATGGCTCGACCTATGGCGGCAACCCGCTCGCCTGCGCGGTCGGCTGCAAGGTCATGGAGGTCGTCAACACCCCCGACTTCCTGGCCGAGGTCCGGGCCAAGGCGGGCTTCCTCGCCCAGAAACTCGGCGCCCTCGCCGCCAGCCACCCGGACGTGATCGAGGGCGTGCGCGGCGAGGGGCTGATGCTTGGCCTCCGCCTCTGCAAAGGCGTGGCCCCCACCGCCCTGGTCGATGCCGCCCGGGCGGAGGGGCTGCTGCTCGTCCCCGCCGCAGACAACGTCGTGCGCCTGCTGCCCCCCCTCACGATCACCGAGGCGGAGCTGGCCGAGGGCATCGACCGCCTCGACCGCGCGGCCGCCGGCGCCGGGAGGGCTGCGGCATGAGGCATTTCCTCGACCTCGACCGCGTCGACCCGGCGGATCTGCGGGCGATCCTGGACGATGCGCTGGCGGTGAAGGCCGCCCGCGCGGGCCGGCCCAAGGGCGCGCCGGACGATACCCAGCCGCTTGCGGGCCGGGTCGTGGCGCTCATCTTCGAGAAACCCTCGACCCGCACGCGCCTCTCCTTCGACGTGGGCATCCGGCAGATGGGCGGCCAGACCATGGTCCTCTCGGGCAACGAGCTGCAGCTCGGCCATGGCGAGACCGTGGCCGACACCGCCCGGGTCCTGTCGCGCTATGTCGACGCCATCATGATCCGCACCTTCGCGCCCGAGACGCTGGAGGAGCTGGCCACCAACGCCACCGTCCCGGTGATCAACGGGCTCACCAACCGCTCCCACCCCTGCCAGATCATGGCCGACGTCATGACCTTCGAGGAGCACCGCGGCCCGATCCGCGGACACCGGATCACCTGGCTCGGCGACGGCAACAACGTCTGCGCGAGCTGGATCCAGGGGGCGGCGGCCTTCGGCTATGAGTTCGTCTTTGCGGGCCCCGAGACCCTGGACCCCGACCCCGAGATCGTCGCCGCCGCCCGCGCCGCGGGTGCCGCGGTGCGGATCGAGCGCGATCCCCTGACGGCGGTCGAGGGCGCGGCCGCGGTGGTGACCGACAGTTGGGTCTCGATGCACGACGACCCCTCCACCCGCGACCGCCGCCACAACCAACTCCGCCCCTACCAGGTGACCGAGGCCCTCATGGCCGAGGCCGCCCCCGACGCCCTCTTCCTCCACTGCCTCCCCGCCCACCGAGAGGAGGAAGTCACGAGCGAAGTGTTTGACGGAGAGCAGTCTTTCGTGTTTCCTGAGGCTGAAAACAGACTACACGCGCAAAAAATGATTTTGAACTGGTGTTTAAATGGACTCGCCCAGGATACTTAGGACTCCAACAGTTGGCACGGCCCTACTCTATGTACTTATTTGCACATTTATAAATTGCTTCTTTCTTTCAATTACCATCTCGACGAATAGTCTTTTTTTCCTTGATATGATTGGGACAGCAATAGCTGCAGCATCGTTTGGTCCAATTATTGCACTTATTTGTGCAGTTCTTACGAATATATTTGGGCAATATATATTGGGATCAGAGAATTTCTATGACTATGCGATTGTAAACGTACTTGGTGGGCTAGCGTGGTCATATTACTTTCGCTCTAGACGGAACGATGTTTTTAACCCAGACATGAAGTTCTCTTACGTATTTCCCCGACTTCTTCTGATTGGAGCAAAGGTGGGGCTGTACTCTACCATCGTTGGCAGCGTTATCGCTGCAGGCTTCTCCGTAAGCCCAAGTTTTTTGATGAATGACGAAGTCCTCAATGGCGATCATCCAGCTGGCGCTGCAGCGTTGCGCCTGGCTGAGTTAATTTCGCAAGATGTACTAATGAAGGAGTCTACAAATCAGTCAATCTTCACAGTGTGCGCAGTTATAATTGGGGTGTCTGATAAGATTATATGTACTTTTTTTGCCTATTTGTTCGTCAGCAAGCTTTTCTTATGTGGTCGCATCGATAATTCTTCCTTGAAAAAAGAGTGGATCAACCCATTTCCCTCGCGAGAGATATTCTCATTTCTTCTAATAGTTACAATTGTGACACTGCCTCCTAGCCAAGAATTGATCAGGGAGCTATACTCGATAGAACAGGATACCATGATAATTTCTTTGTCAAAGCTCCCAGCATTTCTTATAATGATATTTCTTCCTGTTTCTCTCGTTTACTCTATAAGCAGAAAGACTTGGGCAAACTCATATAGACTACTGCATAAAAAAATCTACTTCGAGGACAGGAATGGCCAAAAACATGCACCGTTCTTTCGCAACTGCCATCCGGATACGCCGACAGTTTACGAAGAAGTAGTAAAATTGCTCATAGTATGGCACGTCTTTCTATATATAATACTTACAGACCTGCCAAAGAGTTCGAGATCTGAAGAGTTTATCTCTATAATATTCGACAGCTCTATTGGTGTTTTTTCAATACTTATTTTACTCCGGTATATTCCCGTCCTAATCGCACGATTCTTCACTGGGTATGTTCCACCAAGCGAATAAAAACGGGGTAATTTGGATAATCTAATCTGCTTTTAGCCAATTGATCAAAACAGTTCTATCTCCTACGATAGTAAGCTTATTTATTGATGTCATTGGCTCAAGCCAAGTCAGCGTGTGATCCTTATCCTGTGGGGGCCCCAAGCGGCGGACGGCGTCCGCCAGATACACCGCCTGCACCTTGCGGGCCCAGTAGCCGTAGTCGGGGAGATAGGCGAAGCGTTGGAAGCGGGCGAGGAGGGTGCGGGGCTGGATGCGCCAGCCGGTTTCCTCCCAGACCTCGCGGTGGAGCGCCTGGAGGGGGCTCTCGCCCGGGTCGATGCCGCCACCCGGTAGCTGCAGCTCGTCGCCCTGCCAGACACAGAGGATCCGGCCGCGGAACCGCCCGCGCCCCAGGATGATCGCATAGGCGCCGGGGCGGTCTCGGTACGGCTTGCCGGGCAGCCAGGGTTCGCCAAGGCGCGGGATCATCCTCCGCCCTTGCCACAGGCCGCAGCACGGCGGAACCCGGCAAAGCGCAACCGGCCGCCCGCCGCCGAACCCTGAGGCCCCCGCGCCCCATCGCACCCTTTTATCCGGGCGCCCGGCGGGCTATCTCCGCCTCCATGCCCGGACCCGATGACATCCCCGCCCGAGAACCAGACCCAGGCCCCGCAATGGGCGCCGCGGCGCCGCCGCCCTCGACCGGCGCCAGTGCCGGTATGGGCGACGACAGCGTGCTGCCCTTCCAGTTCGACCGCAGCGCCATGCGCGGGCGGGTCGCCCGGGTGGATGCCACGCTCGACCATATCCTGCGCCGCCACCGCTATCCCCCGCCCGTCGCGGGCCTGGTGGCGGAGGCCGTGGTGCTGAGCGCCCTCATCGGGCAGACCATGAAACTGCGCTGGAAGTTCTCGCTGCAGGTGCGTGGCGACGGGCCGGTGCGCCTGATCGCGACCGACTACTACGCCCCGGCCGAGGAGGGGCAAGACGCCCGCCTGCGCGCCTACGCCAGCTTCGATGCGGGCGATGTGGCCAGTTTCCGCGGCAGCCAGGCGGAGGCGGTGGGCCTGCTGGGCGAGGGCGTCGTGGGGCTGACCATCGACCAGGGGCCGGGGATGACGCCCTACCAGGGGATCACCCCGCTGGCCGGCGGCTCGCTCTCGGCCGCGGTGGAGACCTATTACGCCCAGTCCGAGCAGCTCGCCACGCGGTTCCATATCGAGGCGGCGATGGCGCAGGAGGCGGGCAAGGACCCGGCCTGGCGCGCCGGCGGCATCATGATCCAACAGCTGCCCGACCATGGCGGTGTTGTGCCCGACGCCCCCTCCGGCGACGAGGGGTTGATGACTGCAGACGATGTGGCGGCCATGGGCAGCCGGGCGGAGGATTGGAGCCGCGCCTCGATCCTCATGCGCTCGGTGGAGACCTATGAGTTGATCGGCCCGCATGTCACGCCGGACCGTCTGCTGTATCGGCTGTTCCACGAGGAGGCGCCGCGGGTCTATCCGGCGCAAGGCGTGGCCTTCGGCTGCACCTGCTCGGCGGAGCGGGTCCGACAGGCGCTGTCGATCTATTCGGCCAGGGACATCGCGACGATGACCACCGCCGAGGGGCAAGTCACCGCCGACTGCCAATTCTGCGGCGCGCGCTACACCTTTGCGCCGGAGACGCTGGGGTTCGAGGCGGAGAAGCCCTAGTCGAAAGCCCTAGTCGAGCGGGTGACTGCCCGCCTTGACCTCGGCGGCGGCCAGGGCGTCGATCAGCCCGATCTCGCGGGCGATGAGGTATTTGCCGCTGTCGCTGGAGGCGGCGAGGCCCCGTCTTTTTCCCTGAGGCACCGGATTGCTGCCCCTGCCCTTTACGCTCTCACGCTCGATGTAGTCGGCGCGAAAGCGGATCGAGTTCGAGGTGATCACCGCCTTCTTGTACTCCGACAGCATGGCGCACATCTGCGCCATCTTGCTGGCGTAGTGGTCATCGGTCTGGTTGAAGGCCTGGCTGGCAAAGAAGGTGCAGTCGAGCCCGGGCACATGCTGGGGCTCCTTGGTGACGCGCCAGACATAGCGCCAGGGATCCGCCGGCTCGGCCTGCGCCGATTGGGCGAAAGCCGGACTGCCCCCCCCGATCGCCGTGGCCATGGCCACCGCCGCCAACAGTGTCGCCAAGACAGTCGTCTTTCGCAGCGTCGCCGTCGTCATGCGTATCATCCCCTTCACCAAGCGGCGATGCCCCCGACGCATCGCCATCACGTCACCAATCTCCCAGCCAGTCTTCCCGGTCTGCTCGATGCTTTCTGAGAAGTATGTCACAAATTTGTAGTGAATCTCTCAACAGAGATAAAAGAAAGAGGCAAACCTCGCAATTTTCTTGCGCAGCTCAGCTGGTGGCGATGATTTTCGCGCTTGAGAGGCTAGGACAGCGCCGCAACGGTCGCGTTGACCTCGTCCTCGGTCGTCGCGAAGGAGCAGACGAACCGCGCCTCCACCGCTCCCTCGGTATCGGCGGGACCGGTATAGTAGTGCGCCCCGGCGGCCTGCAGCGCGCGGTGCTGGACGACCGTCAACCGGGCAAAGAAGAGGTTCACGCCGGCTGGGGTGAGGATCTCGACCCCCGCCGCCTCAAGGCCCCTGCGCAACGCCGTGGCGCGGGCATTGGCCGTCGCACCCAGCTCGAGCCAGAGCCCATCCGCGAGCCAGGCCATCATCTGGGCGGAGACGAAGCGCATCTTCGAGAACAAATGACCCGCCCGCTTGCGCCGCAGGGCCAGCTCCCAGGCGCGCCCGGGATGAGCCTCCGGATCGAAGAGGATCACGGCCTCGGCGCCCAGCGCGCCGCATTTGGTGGCGCCGAGGCAGAGGACATCGACGCCCGCGCGATGGGTCATCTCCGCCGGGCTGGCGCCGGTTGCCGCGAGTGCATTGGCAAGGCGCGTGCCGTCCATATGCACGGCAACGCCGTGATTGCGCGCGATGCGGGCCAGGCCGGCGACCGCCTCGGGCGTGTAGGTTCCGCCCCGCTCCGTCGCCTGGGTCAGGCTGAGGGCGCCCGGCTGCGCGCTGTGCACGACCCCCGCACCGGCGGCCGCCAGGGTCTCAGCCAGTGCATCGGCGTCCAGCAGGGCATGCGCGCCGTCGATCTGCGTGAGCTTGGCGCCCCCGGTGAAGAACTCGGGCGCGTTGCATTCGTCGACTTCGATATGGGCGATGCGGTGGGCGTAGATCGCGCCCCAGGGCGGACACAGCGTGGCGAGTGCCAGGGCATTGGCGGCAGTCCCGACACCGACCAACGCCACCGCGGCCCGGGGTGCCTCGAAGACCTTTCGCACGCGCTCGGTGACGGCGTCGGTCAGCGGATCGTTGCCATAGGGCATGGCGGGACCCGCATTGGCCGCCGCAATCGCCTCGATCAGCTTGGGATGGGCGCCGCTGACGTTATCGGACGCGAAGTTCATAGCGCGCGATCTCGTCGCGCTCGCGCATCAGCGCCAACAGCAGGGTGGGTCGAACGATCCGGCGCACGATCCACAGCATGGCGAAATGCGCGCCGTAGAAGGCCGCCAGTGCCACGCAGCCCTGGGTGTACAGCGATGCCCCCTCGGCCGAGAACATCCGCGCCATGTCCACGGCGATCACCAGGGCAAGTAGCGGCGAGGTGACGGCCAACAGCGTGCTGAGCACGTCTACGCAAGTGGAACGAGTGACCATGAACTACCCCTCTCACGGCTTACTCTCAGCACTACAGTCGTGAACTGTGTCCACGAGATGGTCTTCAAGGTTCTCTTCTGTGACCTCCCATTCTGGTACAGTTTGGCCCTGCATACTGTGCCCGGCGTGGCGCGGACTGTCGGGATCCCCCGTCCGCAGCGGATGCCATTGCGGCAACGACTGGCCGAGATAGAGCCTGCGATAGGCGCATGTCTCGGGCATCCAGGTCGAAGCCTCGGGCAGGGTCGCGGGGCTCAGGCGAACGCAGCCATCGACCAACTGGTGGCGCAGCGCATACTGCCCACAGCGACAGGTGGTGTCGTCGAACAGCCGGCAGGCGACATTGGTGTAATGCACCTCACCGGTGTCCTCGTCCTCGAGCTTCAGCACACAGCACTTGCCGCAGCCGTCGCAAAGCGCCTCCCACTCCGCCGTCGTCATCGCCGACAGCGCGACACGCTCCCAGAAGCGCGGGCGCAGGCCTTGTCGGTCTTCGGTCACACGGGCCCCCGCGGCCAGAGGCTGAGGGCAATGGTCCCCAGGCGTGTCCCGGGGGCGAAGCGGGCCACGAGGAAGGCCATGGGGAAGCCGCTCAGCGTCAGCACGGTGAGCACCGCGTCGGGCGTCAGGCCAAGCCCCTGGACAAGCGCCGCGACGACGGCCGCGGACATGACGATGAAGAAGGCGTCGACGACGTTGGAGGCGGCGATGTACTGGGCGCGCGCCTCCGGCTCCGCCTCCGCCTGCAGAACGGCGTTCAGCGGCGTGACATAGAGCCCGGCGAAGGCGGCGAGCAGCACGAAATCCACCAGTACGCGCCACCCGGCCGCGTTCTCGAAGAAGAGGGCACGATCGGCGAGGGCATCGGTCCCTGCGGCAAAGGCCGCGCCGGGCGTCGCGAAATAGAGCTCCAGCACCAGGATCGCCATGCCGAGTGCCCCCCAGGGCGGCACATCGACCGCGCCGCGCCCGCGGCACAACCGCTCCGCGCTCACGGCACCGATGGCCACGCCGACGGAGAAGCCGGCAAGCAGGATGGTCAGCACGCTCTCGTCGGCGCCGAGCACCTCCTTGGCGTAGGCGGGCAGGAGCGACAGGAAGGTGGCGCCGAGGAACCAGAACCAGGCGATGGCCATCATCGCGCGAAAGGCCGGGCGGTTCTTGGCGACGCGCGAGATCAGGCGATAGATCGCGCGTGGAAACACCCAGTCCACGGGCTCCCCAGGGCCCGTTGGCCCAGCCGGGATCGCATAGAGCGAGGAGATGAACCCGATCACCGCCACGCCGACCACGATGATCGAGACAACCGTGACGCCATAGTCGGTGAGGATCAGCTCATTGCCCAGGATCGTGCCGAAGATGATGGCCAGAAAGGTCGATCCCTGGACCAGGCCGTTGCCGCCCACCAGCTCCGAGCGGCGCAGGTACTGGGGCAGGACCGAGTATTTGATCGGCGCGAACATCGCCGACTGCGCGCCCATCAGGAAGAGCACGAAGTACAGGAAATAGATGTTCTGGGTGTGATAGCCGATCACGGCGAGGCCCATGACGACGATTTCCCAGGCCTTGACCCAGCGCATCATCTTCGCCTTGTCCATGCGGTCGGCGATCTGCCCCGCGGTCGGCGTGATGATGGCGAAGGGCAGGATGAAGAGCGCCGAGGCGATCACCCCGAGCAGCGCGATCGGCGTCTCCAGTTCCTCCGCCAGCCGATAGGTGACCAGCGCGACAAAGGCCTTCTGGTAGACTTGGTCGTTGAAGGCGCCGAGGAACTGCACGAGGAAGAGCGGCAGGAAACGGCGCGTCTTCAGGAGCGCGAACTGGTTCGGTTGGGCCGTCTCGGCGGCGCTGCCGACCGCTGTGCCCGCCGTGTCCTCGTTGGTCTTCTGCATCGCTCTCTCCCCCGCGTGATCGCGGTCAGAGAGTGAGGTGCAGCGCGGGGGGCCTGTCGTCAATGGCGCCAGGCCCCGATGGCAGCAGCGCCAGCCTCAGGTGCGGCGGCGGCGCAGAAGGGCCATGACGCCGAGACCGGTGAGCAGCAGCGCCAGGCCGGCCGGCAGCGGGATCGCGGTCGGGCCCACCGTACCAAACGTGACGTGGTCGATTTCGTTGCGCCCTACACTATCCGGCAGGTCGAGCGTCGTGAACGGCGTCGAAGGCAAACCTTCGCGATGGCGCGATGTCACGTGCGAGGGCCACGAGCACGCCCGGCAGGCAAGTTTCTGTCGTTTTCATGAGGCGGAACCGACAGGTGGCACTTGTTCCGCTGAGTGGAAGGCCCGCGCTCCGATAGCACCGGCAAATGCCCATATAAGCCTGATCAATGAAACGCGCGCCTCACGAAGACGGCGCGACAGAGAGAGGAGGAAGATCATGGCCTATTCGATCCTGATCCTGGGGGCGTCCTACGGCTCGCTCCTCGGCATGAAACTGGCGCTGGCCGGGCACCATGTCACCCTGGTGTGCCTGCCGGCCGAGCAGGAGGCGATCAACACCAACGGCGCCGTGGTGCGTATGCCCATCCGCGGGCGCGAGGGTGTGGTCGAACTGCGCTCAGCCGAGGCGCCGGGCAGCCTGCGCGCCACCGGCGCCGACGTCGATCCGGCCGGCTTCGACTTGGTGGGCCTCGCGATGCAGGAGCCGCAGTACCGCGTGCCCGCCGTGCGCGCCCTGCTCGAGCGCTGCGCCAAGGCCGGCAAGCCGATGATGTCGATCATGAACATGCCGCCGCTTGCCTATCTCAAGCGCCTGCCGGGCCTGGATCACGAGGCGCTGCGCGTGGCCTTTGCCGATCCGAAGGTCTGGGACGCGATCGATCCCGCGCTGATCACGCTCGCCAGCCCCGACCCCCAGGCCTTCCGCCCGCCGGAGGAGCCGGTGAACGTGCTGCAGGTCAGCCTGCCGACGAACTTCAAGGTCGCGCGGTTCGAGAACCCCGACCACACGGCGATGCTGGCCGCCCTGGACGCCGACATCGCGGCGGTGCGGCACGACGTCGACGGCGTCGCCACGGCGCTGCCGGTGAAGCTGAAGCTGCACGACAGCGTCTACGTACCGCTGGCGAAATGGGCGATGCTGCTCACCGGCAACTACCGCTGCGTCACCGCCCAGGGTCCGCGCCCGATCCGCGATGCGGTCCATAGCGACCCGGCCCTGTCGGCGGAGATCTATGCCTGGGTCCAGGACGTCTGTGTCGCCATCGGCGCCGATCGCGCCGACCTGGTGCCCTTCGAGAAATACGCGAAGGCGGCCGAGGGGCTCGCCAAGCCGTCCTCCGCCGCCCGGGCGCTGTTCGCGGGCGCGCCGGCGATCGAGCGGGTCGACAAGCTGGTGCAGGTCATCGCCCGCGCGCACGGCATGGCGCATCCGGCCGTCGATGAGACCGTGGCACTGGTGGATGCGAAGCTGGCAGCGACAAAAGCCGCTGCCTGACCGCGAGGCCTAGGGGCGATCAGGCCGCATCCTGTCGGGGTGCGGCCACCACGACGGCGTGCCGGGCCTCTGCCGCGGCCAGCACATCGCCGTTCGCGTGTTCGCGGATGAGGCGCATCGTGCCCTCCTCGATCCGCGTCTCGATCGTCGCCATGAAGGTCTCGAAGTCGAGACCGGGCTGAATCGGCTCCAGGAATTCCATAGCGCCGGTCTGGCCCGTGTGCTTGTTCCACTCCCGCCGCGGCCAGATCACCCCGGCCGAGGTGGCGATCGGCACCACCACCGGGTTGAGGCGGGTGTAGAGATGACCCACGCCCCGGCGGTAGCGCTCCTTGTCGCCGAGCGACATGAGCGTCCCCTCGGGGTAGATGATCATCGGGCGGCCCTGCTCGAAGGTGCGGCGCGTCCCCTCGACGGTCTGGTCCGTCCGGTTCTGCGGACCTTGATCCACCGGCACCAGTACCAGGTCGAGCGTGCGCAGGATCGTGCCGAAGAACGGGTATTTCTCCAGCTCCTGCATCGCCACCGCGCCCGTGTTGGGCATCAGCACCCCCAGCAGCACGACATCGAGCTCGGACTGGTGCTTGGAGACGAAGAGCACCGGGCCGTCCTTCGGCACGTTCTCCTCCCAGCCGCGGATCTCGACGCGCGAGCCGAGGATCACGTCGACGGCGCGCAGGGTACTGTCGCCCCACCACTTCAACACCTTGTGCATCGCGGCCTGGCGGCCCCGCTTGGCCAGCAGGAAGACCCGCAACGCCACATAGAAGGTGAAGGCGTAGAAGAAGAGATTGAAGAGCGTCGAGCGCATGGGGCGGCTCCCGTGCAGATCCCGGGCCGGCGCACGGCCCTATACCGTGCGCGTCAGGCTGACGGGGGTATCGGGGCTCTCGGCGCGCTTGGCAAGGAGGGCCCGGGCCTGGGCGCTGTCGCGGTCCATCTGGGCGATCAGCTTTTCCGGCCCTTCATAGGCGATCTCACCGCGCAGAAACGCGATAAGCGCGACCTCGATCTCGGCGCCGTACAGGTCACCGGCGAAATCGAACAGATGCACCTCGAAGTTGGGGGCGTTCACGCCAAAGGTCGGCCGCTCCCCGATCGAGGCGACGCCATCATAGACCCCCGCATGCGCGCCGGTCAGCACGGTGACGCAGGTCGCATAGACCCCATAGGCGGGGATCAGCTGGTCGGCAAAGGCCAGGTTGGCGGTGGGATAGCCGAGCGTGCGCCCGCGCTGATCGCCCCGGACCACCGGCCCGCAGATCGCATGGGGGCGTCCCAGGATCGCCTCCGCCTCCGCCATGCGCCCGGCCCGGATGGCGCGGCGCGCGTCGGTCGAGGAGAACCCCTCCCCATCGGCCGAGCCGTGCGCTGTCTCGTCGCCAACCATCGCAAGGACCGTCACCTCAAAGCCAAGGGCACGGCCAAGAAAACGCAGGATGGCCGGCGTCCCTTCGCGCCCCCGGCCGAAATGAAAATCGGCGCCCACGGTAACATGCGCCACGCCCAGCCCCTCAGACAGGACCTGCTTGGCGAAGGTCGCGGGGCTCATGCGCATGATGGCCGCATCGAACGGCAGGACGGCCAGGCGCTCGACCCCCAGACCTGCGAGGATCCGTGCGCGCGCCGCATCGCCCGTCAGCCGAAAGGGAGGATCGTCCGGCCGGAAGACCTGGCGGGGATGGGGCTCGAAGGTGATAACGCCGAGCGGCGCGCCCGGGCGCGCGGCGCCGGCCGCCGCGATCAGCGCCTGATGGCCCCGATGGACACCGTCGAAATTGCCAAGCGCGACGCTACAGCCCTCAAGGGGCCGCGTGCCGTCTGCCATGGGGATGTGATACTCGTCGAAGCGCTGCATGCCTGCCGTCCGGGCCCTGTGAGCCCGACATAGCGCGGCGCCATGGCAAAGGGAAAGGCGTCAGTCGAAGCGCTTGGACGGCGCGAGCACCGTCGCCTCTCCCTTCAGCACCGCTTTGCCCGCCACCACGCAGGCACAGTCGAGCGTCACGCGGCGCTTGGCATGGTCGATGGCGGTGACGGTCACCCGCGCCTCCACCGTGTCGTCGGGGCGGACCGGAGCGAGGAACTTGAGCGACTGGCCGAGGTAGACCGAGCCATGGCCCGGCAGATGCTCCCCGATGACTGCCGAGATGAGCGAGGCCGTCAGCATCCCATGGGCGACGCGCCCGGCAAAGATCGTCTCCTGCGCGTAGTCGTTGTCGAGATGCACCGGGTTGCGGTCCATCGAGACCTCGGCGAACAGGCGGATGTCATGGTCGGTGACGGTCTTCGTCAGCGACCGGGTCAGACCGATCTCCAGATCCTCGATACAGATCGTGGTCGGCGCGTGATTGTCCAACATGGCCCTGATCCCTTGCTTACGCTCACCCACTCATAGCTTTGCTGCAGTGCAAAAGCAATATACTTGCGCAAGAAAGTTATATGGCACTCCTGAAAACTTTTCAAATCATGCGTCGTTTTTTGGATCGCCCCTTCACGGATCGCTACACCCATCCGGCTCTCGCGCAGGGTCCAACCGGCGCAGGGCGCCGCAGGGATCCAGCACCGGATCAGAGCGCAAAGCCGCGGTCAGAGTCGAGGCGGCGGCTTGCGGATCATGCTCCACCAACAAGGCTGCCACTCCGGTGACAACCGCGGCGGCGACGGAACTGCCGGAGAAGAAGTCGTAGCCTGCGCCGGGGGCGGTGCTCAGCAGGTCCTGGCCCGGCGCGCGGACGGCCCCCAACTCAGCGACAAGCGCGGCCTTCGCGGCGCTCTCGACCGCCGCGGCCGCCGCATCGACGGCGACGACGCCCGGATGGGTCGCGGGAAAGCTCGCCTCACGCGACGGCCCGAGGGCCGCGACGACCACGGTGCCACGCGACAGCGCCTCCTCGATCAGGGCGGCGACCAGCGGATCGGCCGGACCGGCGAGGCTGAGGTTGATCACGTCGAGATCCCGCGCGATGGCGAAATTCATGGCCCGGGCGATGGAAAAACTCGTGCACCGGCCCTCGCCGGCCGGCCCCTCCCAACAGGCGCGAAGCCCGACGAGGCTGGCGCCGGGCGCCACCCCCTCGAGCCCCTGCGCGCCCGCGGGCGAGGCGGCGATGATCCCCGCCACGGCGGTTCCGTGCCGCTCCGGCGCCGGCGGGGGATCGTTGCCGACGAAGTCCTGCGCCTTGGCGAAGGAGCCGGCCAGGTCCGGGTGCAGGATGTCGGGCATGGTATCGACGATCCCGACCTTCACGCCAGCGCCCGTGACGGTCCGGTGCAGATCAGCGAGGGCGAGGCCCCGCACCGCCGGATTGGCATCGACGCCAGAGGTCGGGTCGCGCTCCAGAGTCGCAAAGCGCTGCATCGGCTGGGCCTGCTGCACCCGCGGGTCGGCCGCCAGATCGGAAAGCACGGCGTCGCGCGACACCCCTTCGTCCAGCCGGAAGACGAAGCAATGCACCTCGATCGCCGCTAGCGGCCAGGAGGCCTCGAGCGTCAGCGGATGGTCGCGGGCCAGGGCGTCGCCGGTGGCCGCCAGGCTCTCCGCCGGGGCCAGATCGACGACCACGATGATGTGGCGGTCGGTCGATGCCTGCTCGGCCGGCACCAGCAGCCGCGGCGCCGCCTGCGCAAAGGTCACGATTCCCTGCGCCGGCTCCTCCGGCGTGGTCAGGGGGGCGCAGGCAACCGCCACGAATGCGAGCGCCAAGTACCAGAGCCGCTTCATTCCGGCCCGCTCCCCACAGGCACGACAACGACGCCGGGCACAGCGGCCAGCACCGGGACCGCGCGCTCCAGCACCGCAATGGCTTCCTGCTCGGTCACCTCGCCGGCGGCGCTCAACGTGTAGATGCCGCCGGTGGAGGGGCCGTCCAGCACCCGCAGACCGTGGCGCGTGACTAGGGCCGCCACCGCGTCCTCCGGCATCTCCGCCGGCGCCCGAAGGCGAAGGCGAGGGCCCTCGGCCCCCGCCTCGCCAGCGCTCCCCCCATCGGGCGTGGTCATGGTGATGAACTCGGTCGGGTTGACCACGGGATCACGGTCAAAGGCGCCGCCCAGCAGAAGCGCCGCCATCACCGGCAACGCGAGCCCCAGCCCACCCCCGAGCCAGAGCGTCTCGCGCCGCATATCCTCCAGCCAGCGCGGCAGCCAGGAGGTGCGCGCCCGGCGTCGCCTCGCGGGCGCTGCCGGCTGCATGCTCACCCCTTCCTGTTCGGCGCGGACCATCGCCTCCAGCCGCTGCCAGCTCGCGCCGGCGGCATTCTGGGCCGGCTCCATCTCGATGAGCGCCGTCGCCAGGCGCCGCTGGTGGCGGATCTCGGCGGCAAAGCGCGGACAGGCCTCGGCCTCCGCCAGGATACGGGCATCCTCCTCCGGCGAGAGCGTGCCGTTCACGTGCCAGGGGATCAGCATGAAGAGCGCCTCATCGACATCAGATGCCTCCGGATCTTGATCGTGCTGCCTACCATTCTCCGACGCCTTACTCATGATGCCCCTCCCAACAGGGCGCGCAGACGGTTACGCGCGTGGAACATGCGGGATTTCACCGTCCCCTCGGGACAGCCCGTGATCGCGGCAATCTCACTCAAACGATAGCCGTAGACGTAGGTCAATTGAACCGTCGCCCGCTGCTCCAGCGGCAGCTGGGCGAGGGCGTTGGACAAGGTATGACGCTGGAACAGCATCTCGACCTCTTCCTCTCCGGTGGTCGCGGACGGCAGTTCCTCGTCAATCTCCGCCGCCATATCGAGCGGCTTGCGCCGGCTGAGCAGCTTCATGGCCTGGCGATAGGCGATACCGAAGATCCAGGTGGACGCCTTCGACTCGCCGCGGAAGTTCCCCGCACCGCGCCAGACCGCCATGAGCGTGTCGCTCGCAATCTCCTCCGCCGCGTCGTGGCGTTGCGTCATGCGAAGCGCGAACCCCATCAGTCGGGTGTAGTACCGCTGATGAAGGCGCTCGAAAGCCGCCAGATCACCCTCGGCAATCGACCGAATGAGGTCGATCTCGGCTTCCGGCGCTTCGCCGGAACGCGATCCCAAGCTCATGATGTCCAGCGTCCTGTTCATGCCAACCTGCCATTGCGATGTCGGGAATAGGTACCCGGGACATCCGGCAGGGTTCACTGCGTCGCGAAAAAAAGTTCCCGCAAGCGACGTCGGCTGAAACGCCACGCGATCTGCGGGCCAACCCTAAGGATTTCGGCCCGCGTTCAAAGCAAGTTAGCGGAAGCGGCCCATGGCGAAGCGTGGCGGCTGCGCCTTTTGCGCCACCAGATCGGCAAGGCGCGCGGGATCCGGATGATCGGGGTCCGGATGATCGACCGAGGCGACATCGGCCGCGGCGATCCCGCCGGAGATGAAGAGCGAGTCCATCCCCTGCGCATGAGCGCCGTCACAGTCGGTGTGCAACCCGTCGCCGATGCCGATGATCCGCTCGCGCGGGATCTCGCGGCCCGAGAGCTCGGACAACAGGGCAAAGGCTGCCTCGTAGCTCGGCGCATGGGGCTTGCCATACCAGATCACCCGGCCGCCCTGCTCTTCGTGGCGCTGGGCGATGGCACCGGCGCACCACAGCCGCTCCTCCCCACGATCCACGATGACGTCGGGATTGGCGCAGAGGACCGGCATCTTGCGCGCGCGCCACAGGGCGATCCGCGCGTCATAGGTCGCGGGGGTCTCGTTCACATCGTCCTCGAACCCCACCAGCAGGACGGCATCCGCCTCCTCTGCCGGGGTATCCTCGAAGCCGAGATCGTGGAGCATCCCCAGATCGCGCGGCGGGCCGACGTAGTGATAGCGCCGCCCGTAGGTGCCGGCGGCCATGGCGCGCTGGCAGGCCTCGCCCGAGGACATGATGCCGTCGTGGGTGTCGCTGGGCGCGCCGATGCCGGCAAGGAAGCGGGCGACGCCTTCCGCCGGGCGCGGCGCATTGGTCAGCAGGATCGCGATCCCGCCGGTGGCGCGATACCGACGCAGCGCCTCCAGCGCCGCCGGATAGGGGGTGAGGCCATTGTGATAGCACCCCCAAAGATCGACGAAGGCGGCATCGTAGCGATCGGAGATCGCCTCGAACCGGTCGATGAGTTCCGTCATGGCAGAGACCGCCTCCCTTGGCGTCGCGGCGCTAGCGCCGCTCCGGGCGGCCGCATCGGCGCCGCGTTACGCCATGCGGCGCGCGCGCGCTAGAGGTCGGATGCGGATCAGGATCGGCGCCAGAGCGGTCGGAGCGCCAGAAACCCCCGGTAGCCCATCTCGGCGATCTGCACGAAGGGGGGACGGTCCAGCAACCGCCCCGCCCAGCCCATCCGGTCGAGCCCACGCCAAAGGGCCGCGAAGCCCGCGGCCCCGTCGCTGAGCGCCCCGTCGCGGCGGCGCACGGTGAAGCGGGCCATGAGCTGATCCCGGTCCATGCCCTCCGGCAGCCGGGCCTCGCTCTCAGGGTCGCTCACGTCGACCCATTCCATTTCGTCGGCGCCGCGCATACCGCGGTAGGTGGCAATCTCGCGGGAGCAGACAGGGCAGCCGCCGTCGTAGAAAACCGTCGCCGCTGCCCGATCGTCCGCGCCCGCCGCGACGACGCTGCTGCCACTCGTGCTGTCGGTCATCGCCCGGCACCTCCGTTTGCCTGAGGCCTGGCAAATGCTACGGATCGCGCGGTTGTCGAGCGTTGGAGGCGGACATGCCGCAGGATCGGAGCAAGGCAGAGAGCGGCGGCCTGATCGCCAGGATCACGCCGGGGGTGCCCGCGCCGGCTGCCTGGCTGGGCCTCTCGGGTCTTCTGCCCTTCGCGGCCCTCGCCATCGCCTCCGCCAGCCTGTCGGGACAGATCGGCGACCTCGCGGCGGCGGCGCTTGCCGGCTATGGCGCGGTGATCCTGTCCTTTATGGGCGGCTGCCGCTGGGGCTTTGCCGCCGCGGGCCTGGGCGAGGGGAGCGCCGAGGACGCCATCGCCTGGTGGCGCTATGCCGTCTCCGTGCTCCCGGCGCTCTATGCTTGGCCGGTGATGCTGATGATCGACCCCTGGCGCCCGGCGCTGCTGGCCCTGGGGTTCGTCGCCCTGCTCGCCGCCGACATTGGGCTCACGCGGACGGGCGGGGCGCCCGCCTGGTGGACCGCGTTGCGCTGGCCGCTCAGCCTGGGCGCCGCGGGCGCGCTGCTGCTGGGGGCGGTGGCGGGCTGACGGGCCTCAGCCTTCGGGCAAGGCCTCCACCGCATAGCCCGCCTCGCGCAGCAAGGCGACCATGCCGACCTCGCCCGGCAGGTGCAGCGCGCCCACCGCCACAAAGGCCCCGCCGCCGGCCAGCAGCGGCGGCAGCTTCTCCATCCACATCACGTTGCGCGCGTCCAGCAGCTCCGACAGCAGGGCTTCGTTCCGCTCGATCGCCTCCTCCGGATCGCCCGGCAGCAGATCCCGCGTCAGATCCTCGGTGAAGCTCTGGATCACCCCGATCTGCCCCCGGCCATACAGGTTGAGGAGCGTGCGTCGGATGTCCTCCTGCAAGGCGACCACGCTGATGGCGTCGCGCAGCATCAGCGCCGTATCCGCATCGTCGAACCTGGAAAACACGCTGAGGGCTTCGGTGAAGCTCTCAAGCCCCTCCACCGGCACGCCCCGCGCCACAGCGTCATCGGCCAACTGGCGGTCCAGGACCGGCGTGCCCTGGGCCGAAGCCTCGATCTGGCAGGCAGGCACCCCGAACATGGCGAACAGCAGCCAGGGCTGCAGCGCTGCCGCCACCTCGACCGTCAGGCCACGCGTGGCGAGCGCGGCCTCCATCGCCCGTCGTTGGCGCGCGTCCAGCCCCGCCATCAGCAGGGCCGGATCGATGGGCTGGCTACGCATGCTCATGAACGGGTCGCTCGCCATGCGCGCTTCCATCGCCGCAAGCTCCGCCTCGCTGATCTCCAGGACCAGGCGCTCCGCTTCGCCGAAGGCCGATCGGGCTTCGGGCGACATCAGCGCCGCAGCCTCGGTGTCGTGATACGTGCCGAAGAGATGCGAGACGCCGCCATCGGGGCCTGTGATGCGCCAAAGGCGGCCCTGGCCGTTCGGCACCGTCGATGCCGCCTCCAGGATCGCCGCATAGCGCACGGGATCCTGGGTCTCCAGCGGCGCAAACAGGTCCCGACCGCCGCAGGCGGCCTCCGCCGCCGCTGGCGCCAGCGCCACGAGCACCGCGAGAAGCAGGCGCCGGGCGCGGTTGCAGAACGTCCGATCGATCATAGATTGCGGCCTCAAGCTGATCCCCAGAGGCCAGCAGCCTAGCGCGCCTGCCCGCCGGATCGAAGGGGTCTCAGGACCGTACCGTTCCAGGCCCAGGATGGCTTGACACAGCATCGCACGCTCAGTATCTCGCCGCGTGTTAGCAGTCTCCGCCGGAGAGTGCTAAGCGGCCGCGCCGGGCGAGCCGGCGGTCGCAGACGCCATATGAATTGATGGAGCGAGCCACATGAGCTTCACCCCGCTTCACGACCGGGTCCTGGTCCGTCGTATCGAGAGCGAAGAGAAGACCGCCGGCGGTCTGATCATCCCCGACAGTGCCAAGGAGAAGCCGCAGGAGGGCGAGATCGTCGCCGTCGGTGCGGGCGCTAAGGACGACGACGGCGATCGCATCGCCATGGACGTCAAGGCCGGCGACCGGATCCTGTTCGGCAAGTGGTCGGGCACCGAGGTCAAGATCGACGGCGAAGATCTGATCATCATGAAGGAGAGCGACATCCTCGGCATTATGGCCTGAGGCGACGCTTCCTTCCTCTTCCCAACAATCAATCCAACGGAGCTAGGAAATCATGGCTGCCAAGGACGTGAAGTTTCACACCGATGCCCGCGAGCGCATGCTGAAGGGTGTCAACACCCTCGCCGACGCGGTGAAGGTGACCCTGGGCCCCAAGGGCCGCAACGTCGTGCTCGACAAGAGCTTCGGCGCCCCGCGCATCACCAAGGACGGTGTTTCGGTCGCCAAAGAGATCGAGCTTGCCGACAAGTTCGAGAACATGGGCGCCCAGATGGTGCGCGAGGTCGCCTCGCGGACCAACGACGAGGCCGGTGACGGTACCACCACCGCGACGGTGCTGGCCCAGGCCATCGTCAAAGAGGGCATGAAGTCGGTCGCCGCCGGCATGAACCCGATGGACGTGAAGCGCGGCATCGACAAGGCCGTCTCCGCGGTGATCACCCAAATCAAGGGCATGTCCCGCCCGGTGAGCGACAGCAACGAGGTCGCCCAGGTCGGCTCGATCTCGGCCAACGGCGAGACCGCCATCGGCCAGCAGATCGCCGACGCGATGCAGAAGGTCGGCAACGAGGGTGTCATCACCGTCGAGGAGAACAAGGGCCTGGAGACCGAGACCGAGGTCGTCGAGGGCATGCAGTTCGACCGCGGCTACCTCAGCCCCTACTTCATCACCAACGGCGACAAGATGCTGGCGGAGCTGGAGGACTGCTACATCCTGCTGCACGAGAAGAAGCTCTCCTCGCTGCAGCCGATGGTCCCGCTGCTGGAGACCGTGATCCAGACCGGCAAGCCGCTGCTGATCATCGCCGAGGATGTCGAGGGCGAGGCCCTGGCGACCCTGGTGGTCAACAAGCTGCGCGGCGGCCTCAAGATCGCCGCGGTCAAGGCGCCGGGCTTCGGTGACCGCCGCAAAGCAATGCTGCAGGACATCGCGATCCTGACCGGCGGCCAGGTGATCTCCGAGGATCTCGGCATGAAGCTCGAGAACGTCACCATCGACATGCTGGGCACCGCCAAGAAGATCCGCATCACCAAGGACGACACCACCGTCGTCGACGGCGCGGGCGACAAGGGCGAGATCGAGAGCCGCGTGGCGCAGATCCGTCAGCAGATCGACGACACCACCTCCGACTACGACCGCGAGAAGCTGCAGGAGCGGCTGGCGAAGCTGGCGGGCGGCGTTGCCGTCATCCGCGTCGGCGGTGCGACCGAGGTCGAGGTGAAGGAGCGTAAGGACCGCGTCGATGACGCGCTGAACGCCACCCGCGCCGCGGTGCAGGAGGGGATCGTCCCCGGTGGCGGCGTCGCGCTGGTGCACGCCACCAAGACGCTGGCCAGCCTGACCGGGGAGAACAGCGACCAGGACGCTGGCATCGCCATCGTCCGCAAGGCGCTCGAGTCCCCGCTGCGTCAGATCGCCGAGAACGCCGGCGTCGACGGCTCGGTCGTGGCCGGCAAGGTGCGCGAGAGCGACGACACCAAGTACGGCTACGACGCCCAGAACGACGAGTACGGCGATCTGGTGGGCAAGGGCATCATCGACCCGGCCAAGGTCGTGCGCTGCGCGCTGGAGGATGCTTCCTCCATCGCCGGTCTGCTGATCACCACCGAGGCGATGGTCGCCGAGAAGCCGGAGCCCAAGGGCGCGCCGGCCGGCGGCGGCATGCCCGACATGGGCGGCATGGGCGGCATGATGTAATGCCCCCGCCGCGCGCCCCTGGGGCCGCGGATACCTGACAATCGTGCTGAGGCCGTCCGCGATGCGGGCGGCCTCAGTGTTTGTGATGGATCGGTGTTTTGTCTGGGATCGGTTGATCGCCGCGAGCGGACCCGCGACACGGCCGGCCGCTCAGGGGCGCTGCGATCCTGTCGCACGCGCCCCAGGTGTGAGCACCGCTAGGCTTGTCGCTGCCGCCGGCGCATCACCGCGATGCCGGCGACGGCGCCGATCAGAAGAACGGCCGTAGGCGGCAGCGGGATCACGCCCGTCCGCACCGAATGCTCGATGAAGACCGAGTCGATCGCGACGAACTCGTTGACGCTCGTGGTCAGGAACTGGAACTGCACCGAGCCGTTCGTCTCGGTCGAGCCGATGTCGTCGATCGCCACTTCGATCTCCAGCATCGAGCTGCTCAAGCTGGTGGTCACCAGCCCGGTGGAGGAGGCAAGGGTCTGGTTCGCCACCCCGTTGAGCGGCGCTGAGACAAAGTCAGCGATCTCCACACCGCCGGCAACGACGCGGATGAAATCCTGATCGCTTTCGAACGCCGCAGTGGTGGTGGCGCCGAGAGAGAAGCGAAGCGTTCCGCCGCGCGTGAAGTCGATGTCGCTGAAGGTAAGCGTCGCGGGCGGTGGCAGTGGGTCGCTCGCAACGCGCAGATCGGTACCGCAGAGCGCCGATCCGCCAGGGCCGGAGAAGTTCGAGCACGCGCCAGGGGCGCCCAGCACACCGATCGTCAGACTGTCGCTCAGAACGGCGTCGTCGAAAACTGCGTCGTCAAAATTCTCTTCGATGACCACGGCTTGTGCCGCGCCCGCACCCAGGCTCATTCCCAAGACGAACATCGCAATAGCGACCGGTCGCAGACCCATGGCCATCCCATTCACCCATCATTCTGAAAACCCCAAAGGAGCCCACCGCTCCTTGACTTGGAATTCTCAGGTGCAGTCGAAATGTGGCGCTGAGATGGCAAACGCGGCGAAAAAAGTGTTCACTGATACGGTTTCGTGTACGCACCCTACGATCTCAAGAACGTGTGTGGCACCGCGCGCTGCCCTCGCTAGCCTGTGACTGGTCCCGAATAGCGGAGAGACCGATCATGACGACGCCGACCCGCCGTGCCGCGCTTGCAGCGCTACCCGCCGCCGCCCTCGCCCACCTCGCCCTGGCCCAGCCGGCGCGTGCGGAGGAGGCGGAAGGCGCCACGGCACCCGCAACGGCCATGACCGTCGAGACCATCGGCGAGATCTTGCGCCGGCTCGACGAGAACGCGCAGGCGTCGCCCGACGGACGCATCGTCCAGGTCACCATCGCCGAGCGGCCCGTGCTCTTCGTCTCGGACCCCTCGCACAATCGCATGCGGCTGATGTCGTCGATCCGCCCGGCGGAGGGGCTGACCGAAGAAGAGATGATGCGGATCATGCAGGCGAACTTCGACAGCGCCCTCGATGCGCGCTACGCGGTGGCGCAAGGCACGCTGTGGTCGGTCTACATCCACCCCCTGCGCGAACTGACCGAGACGCAGTTCATCGCCGCGGTCGGACAGGTCGTGAATGCGGCCACCAGCTACGGCACCAGCTATTCCTCTGGCCTCATTACCTTCGGCGGCGGCGACAGCAATGCGCTGGAGCAAAGGCGTCTGATCGACGAATTGCTGAAGCAGGGTGAGCCCATCTGACGACCGCCGCCGGGTGCCCTTGCCGTAGGGCGACATCCCGCGCAGGGTGGCGCCATGGTGGAAGACACGCTCACTTCGACACTGACCATCCGCGACGCCGAGGACCGTGACGCGGAGGCGATTGCCGTGATCTCGCGGCAGCTTGCGGTACGCATCGAGTGTGCGCCAGGTCTGATGACCCCGGACCTCGTGAAGCACGAGCTTATCCGCGGACGCGGGCTGTCGGTGATGGTGGCCGAGCGCGACGGGACGACCCTGGGGTACTGTCTTTACACCGTGGCCTATGAGACCGCCTTCGCGGCCCGTGGTTTCTACATGACCGACCTCGCCGTCGACGAGAGCGCGCGCGGGCAGGGGATCGGCAAGGCGCTGATGCACGAGCTGGCGCGGCGGGTGAAGGCGGACGGCGGCCGATACATCTGGTGGGTGACGACCGAGAACAACACCCAGGCCCAGGCCTTCTACGACACGCTGAACGGTGGGATGGCCCGCGTGCAGGCCCGCGTCGTGGTGAACGAGAGCTTCGAGGCCCTGCTGCCCGACTGACGACCGATGGGAAAAGCGTCCTTGGCGAGCGGCGGAACTGCGCCGCGCCCCGTTGTAGCGGCTACGACTTTGTCGCGTAGCGAACGAGGTGCCGGTCGATGCATGCCCCGAAGACGCGTTGCTGGTGCTCCAGCGTCCCCAGGTACCACACGGCGATCGCGCGCCCCTGTCTTCTTGGCGCCGCTCTGGCCCTAACCGGTTGCGCCGGAACCTCCGTGACCAATGAGACTGGCCTCAGCGCCAGCACCGAGACATCCGTCCTGTCAATCGAGCGATCGATCTGCGTGGACCGCGTGACCGTCGGTGACACCGCACATCTTTTCTCTGAGGTCGACGACGACCGCTTTCTCGACCTGCTGGAGGAAAGCCTGTCCACCAAGACGCTGATGCCGCGTTTCTACGGCACGTGTCGCTACGATCTGCGGAGTGAGATCGAGTCTATTGCCTGGTCCAGCATTGCGGTCGTTGTGATGGCTTCCGTGGAGTACACTGTGATCGACCGGGCGACCGGGGAGCTGTTCTTCGAAACCGCTGTCAGCAATGTCTTTGTGCCGGTTTATCCATACAGCACCTCCGGGTTGAACTTCGGGAACTTGGCGCAGATGGGCGTCATGCAGGCCAACATCGACACGTTCATCGACGAACTCCTCACTGAAGCAAGCCGCGATCCTGCGGAACCGCCAACAACGCCCGGGTCGTGATCGCGATACCGCCCCCTGGCGCTACGCAGGATCCAGGAAAGGGCAGAGCTTCGACTGCGCCCGCGGCACTGCTGTCCGAGTGCGGTGGTCAGCGACAGCCGCGCCCCTGCTCTAGACGGGCCAGGGTGGCATCGCGGTCCTGCAGCGCCCTGAGCTCGATCTGCGCGCGGTTCGACAGATCCATGGCAAAGAGCATCGGCCAAAAGACCGCTGCACCAACGACCCCCACCGCGATGTTCCCGCTCGTCGTATCGGCGTCCTGTCCGGCAAGGCTCGCTGCGGCCGCCTGCCCCGCCTCCCGTTGCTCCGCGAGCGCCGCACAGCTCAGCTTCTCGTCGCCCGGCTGAGAGATCGGGACGGGGTTCGCCGTCTCCGCCGCGCAGCCTGCGAGCAGGAAAAGCACGCCGGCGGCGCGGACGACCTGAGACGGCGTTCGTTGAGGGCTGGACATGGCACGCTTCCGCATATTGAAACTGCCATCCAATCGTACAAAACAGAGTTTTATGGGAGAACCATGATGATTGCTCGCTTCTGTCTTGTCGGCGCCGCCTTGACCCTGGCTGCCTGTGCCGAACCCGCCCGCGTCGCAGAGATGACGGTCGCGGCAGGCGCCGTCGACGCCGCCGGCACGGCCATCGAACGCTCGGTCTGCGTCAAGAGCGTGGCCGGCGGGGAGGAAACGAACCCCCTTTGGACCTCTGAGGTCGACGACGCGGGCTTTCGCGGCGCGCTTGAGCGGAGCCTGTCCAACAACGGGTTGTCGCCGACGACCTCGGCCGACTGCCGCTACGATCTCGACACCAACCTTCTGGGGCTGGCGCAGCCCAGCGTGGGGTTCGACATGACGGTTACGGCCAACGTGAACTACAGCGTGTTCACGCGAGCGACCGGCGAGCCCTTCTTCCAGTCGACCGTGCAGACCCCCTTTACAGCGGATTTCAGCAGTGCCTTCGCCGGGGTCGAGCGGCTTAAGCTGGCGAACGAAGGGGCGATCCGGACGAACATCGAGACCTTCCTCGACGAACTCGTCACCGACGCCAAGCGCCGACCCGCGGCACCGCCCACGGGCGCGCCCGCGTCGTAATCACGCTCATTAGCGGCGAGGCTGCCCCGTCACAGCACGACTGCCTCGTCGTAGAATGATGACGCCGCAGGACGGGTGCGGCGCGACCCATGGGAAAGGGAGGCCATCGCGATGCCTGACGACAGACCGATGAGCAATGCGCAGATGCGCGACCTCGAAGCACTGCTGCACCCCTACACCAATGCCGCCGCGCACCGGGCCAAGGGCGCCCATCTGATCGCAGAGGGCGAGGGCGTCTTCGTCACCGATGGGGAGGGCAAGCGGTATCTGGAGGGGATGGCCGGCCTCTGGTGCTGCGGCCTTGGCTTCGGCGATGCGGAGCTGATCGCGGCAGCGCAGGAGCAGTTGGCCCGGCTGCCCTATTACCACCTCTTCGGCGGGCGCACCCATGAGCCCGCCATCGAGCTTGCGGAACGGATCAAGGATTTGTTCCCGACACCCATGGCGCGGGTCTTCTACTGCTCCAGCGGGTCGGAGGCGAACGACAGCCAGGTCAAGCTGATCTGGTACATGAACAACGCCCTCGGCCGGCCCCGGAAGAAGAAGATCATCGCCCGCAAGCGCGGCTATCACGGGGTGACGCTGGTCTCTGCCTCGATGACCGGGCTGCCGCTCAACCACGGGTCCTTCGATCTGCCCATGGACTTCGTGAAGCACACCCGTTCCCCGCACCACTGGCGTGAGGCGGAAGCGGGCGAGAGCGAGACCGACTTCTCCGCCCGCCTCGCTGCGGAGCTCGAGGCGCAGATCATCGAGGAAGACCCCGAGACCGTCGCCGCCTTCATCGCGGAACCGGTCATGGGCGCGGGTGGCGTCATCGTCCCGCCCGAGGGCTACTTCGCCGCGATCCAGCCGGTGCTGGAGAAGTACGACATCCAACTGATCGACGACGAGGTGATCTGCGGCTTCGGCCGGACCGCCAACTGGTTCGGCGCGGAGACCATGGGGATGCAACCCAACTCCGTCTCCATGGCCAAGCAGATGACCGGCGGCTATGCGCCGCTGTCCGCCGTCGCGATGGATGCCCGCATGGCAGAGGCGGTGGAGGCCGAAAGCGCCCGCCACCCCTCGCTCGGCCATGGCTTCACCTATGGCGGCCATCCGCTGGGCTGTGCCGTCGGGGTCGCCGCGATCGACATCTACCAGCGGCGCAACATCGTCGCCCATGTCCAGCGCATCGCCCCGCGGTTCCAGGCCGCCCTGCGCGCCCATGCCGACCACCCGCTGGTGGGCGAAGCGCGGGGCGTGGGCCTGCTCGGCGCGCTCGAAGTCAGCCCCGATCCGGCGCGGGCCGCGACCTTTGCCGCCCCCGGCAAGGTCGGCCCCAAGGTCGCCGAGGAAATGCTGGCCCGCGGCGTCATCGTCCGCGCGATCGGCGATACCGTCGCCTTCTGCCCCCCGATGATCATCTCGGAGGAGGAGATCGACGTGCTCTTCGCCCCAGTCGAGGCGGCGCTCGATGCCGCCTACACCTGGGCACGCGCGGAAGGCCACCTCGGCTAAGCGCGCCCCGGAACGAGGACCCGGTCTTATCACTCATTATTGCGCCCCGCGCCTTGCGCGGGGCGTTGCGTTAACGCATCCGCTGCGAAAAGATGGCAAGAATGGGGCAGAGAAGGGTGTTCTGCCGCGTTTCCGCCTTAATTGGGGCGGTGCGGGCGTTTTGGAGGGTGATCGATGGTTGAGAGAACGAAGGCGGTCCTGCAGCAGGCTGACGCTGGCGACCGGGGGTCGGACATCTTCTGGCCCCTCGCGACCTTCTGCGGCGCCATCGCCGGTGGCTTTGCCTTTTCCGCCCTCACCTATCCCTGGGCGGTCTTCGTGTTCGGCAAGATCCATCTGCTCATTCTGGGTCTGCTCGGCTGCTTCATCGTCGCGATCTGCCTGCTGCAGCGCATGCCGGCGATCAGTCCCAGCCGGGCCGCCGGTGCGCTCGCGATCATCGCCATGGCGCTCAGCGTGGTGAACGTCGCGCGTCACACCCTGCAGGACGTGCCGAAACCGGCGGTGGAGCGTAAGGGGCCCTTCGGTCTGGCGCCGAACGTCGGCTGAACGCCGACGGGCCAGGACACCCCACGGACAACACGATCTGGCCATGCGCCGCGGGCGGGCCTAAGACGGGCGCGCGACGGCAGCGCGTGAGCCTCTCCCATGCAGACCGATATCGACGACCGGCCCTTGTTCGGCATCGGGCTCAAGGTGGGCTCAGTCGTCCTGCTGCTCGGGATGGCCAGCCTGATCAAGGTCACCGCCGACAGCGTGCCGGTCGGTCAGATCGTCTTCTTCCGCTCGCTCTTCGCGATCCCCGTCATCCTCGGCTGGCTCGCCTGGCGCGGCGCGCTGAGAGAGGGGCTGCGCACAGCAAACCCCATGGGGCACCTCTGGCGCGGGCTCATCGGGGTGACGGCGATGGCCTGTATCTTCACGGGCCTCGGCCTGCTCCCGCTACCCGAGGTGACGGCCTTCACCTATGCCTCTCCCATCCTGGTCACCCTCTTCGCGGCGCTGTTCCTGGGCGAGAGGATACGCGCCTGGCGGATCTCGGCGGTCTCCATCGGTTTTGTCGGGGTGATCGTGATGCTCTGGCCGCGGCTCGGCGGTGCGTCGCTCGGGGGTGACGGCCCCCTCGACACGGCCACGATCGGCGCGCTGGTCATGGTGCTCGCAGCGGTGCTCATGGCGCTGGCCACCGTCACCGTGCGCCAGCTCGTGCATGGCGAGAGCACGGGCGCCATCGCCTTCTACTTCTCGCTGACCTGTACGGTGGTCGCCCTTGTGACGTTGCCCTTCGGCTGGGTCTGGCCGAGCGCCACGGATCTCACCTGTCTGATCCTCGCGGGGCTGTTGGGCGGGGCGGGCCAAATCCTGCTGACCGAGAGCTTTCGGCACGCCGATGCCGCGGTCATCGCACCCTTCGAGTACAGCTCGCTCGTGCTCTCCCTCGCCGTGGGCTGGTTCGTCTTCGCCGAGGTGCCGCCGCTTGCCACCCTTCCCGGCGCGCTGATGGTGATCCTCGCTGGGATCATCATCGTCTGGCGCGAACACGTGGTGAAGCGCGTCCCCCGCGCACCCCGCCCCCGCGTCGCCCCCTAGTCTGGACAGTGCCGATGGCCGGCCGCGCGCGCCCTGGGCCGGCCAGTCGCGGGCGGGTGGGTGGGGCGCTGGCCGGCCCAGGGCGCGCGCGGCTTGACCTGACCCCCGAGACAGGCGATCCCCCGCCCATGCTGATTTACAAGGTTATGACGGTGGCGGAGCACCAATCCTTCAGCGCGACCGGCGTCTTCGAGGGCTCGGCCGACGACCGGCGCGACGGCTTCATCCATCTCTCAGCCGGCCAACAGCTCGCCGGCACCCTGGCCAAGCACTTCGCCGGGCAGGGCCCGTTGCGCCTCCTGGCCTGCGAGGCCGATGCCCTCGGCGAGGCGCTTAAGTGGGAGATCTCGCGGGGCGGCAAGGCCTTTCCCCATCTCTACCGCCCGCTGACCGCCGCCGATGTGCTTTGGGATCGTCCTCTGCCCCCAGACGCCGAGGGCGCGCACCCGCTGCCGGCGGATCTCGAGCTATGACACCCCGCTGGTGCCGGCGGGCGGAGCAGCTGGGCCTCGCCGTCCTCACCCGGTCGGACCCGGAGGCCGCCCATGGGCTGGCGCTGCGTCTCTTGTCCCTGGGCCTGGGACCCGAGAGCGGCCCCATCGAGATACCCCGTCTCGCCACCACCCTCGCCGGGCTGCCGCTCAAGAACCCCTTCGGCATCGCCGCAGGCTTCGACAAGAACGCCGAGGCGGCGGCACCGCTGTCCCGCGCCGGCGCCGGTTTCGTCGAGCTCGGTGCCGTGACGCCCCGCCCGCAGACCGGCAATCCCCTGCCGCGGCTCTTCCGCCTGCGCGCCGAGGGCGCCGTCATCAACCGCTTCGGCTTCAACAACGACGGGATGGAGGCCATGGCCGCGCGGCTGGAGGCGCTGCGCACAGCCCATCCGGACGGTCTGCCGGTGCCGATCGGCCTCAACCTCGGCGCCAACAAGGATGGCGAGGATCGCGCGGGCGATTATGAGGTGCTGATCGCGCGGCTCGGCCCCCTTGCCGACTTCCTCACGATCAACGTCTCCTCGCCCAATACCGAACGGCTGCGCGATCTGCAGGGGCCAGCGGCGCTGGACGCCCTGCTCTCCCGTGCCGTCGCCGCCCGCACGGCGTTGCCAATACCCAAGCCCCTCCTCCTCAAGATCGCGCCGGACCTGGACGAGGCCGGCCTCGACGCGGTCGCCGAGGCAGCGATGCGCCATGGCCTGTCCGGCGTCATCGCGACCAACACCACCCTGTCGCGGGAAGGAGTGAGCGGTCCCCGCGCGGCGGAGCGAGGCGGGCTCTCCGGCCCACCGCTCATGGCGCGCTCCACCGCGGTGCTGGCCGGGCTGCGCCGCCGTCTGGGCCCCGCCATGCCGCTGGTGGGCGTGGGCGGGATCACGACGGCCGAGGATGCCTATGCCAAGATCCGCGCCGGCGCCTCGGCGCTCCAGCTCTATACCGCGCTCGCCTATCGCGGGCTCTGGCACCTGCACGATCTGGCGGCGGGGCTCGACGCGCTGCTTGCGCGCGACGGCTATGCCTCCTTGGGCGAGGCTGTCGGGGCGGACGTCGACGCGGTCGCCCGGGTGACCAACGCGGGATAGTCGAGCCCGAGGGCGACCGCCCGGATCAGCAGAAAACCCCAGAGCGAGGCCCAGAGGCCGTGGTTGCCGAAGACCTCCATCGCCAGCCAGCCACCCGGCAGGAACAGGGCCGCGGAGAGCAGTGTCGTGTTGCGCAGCGTCCGCCCGTCGGCCGCCCCGAAGTAGACCCCATCCAGCACAAAGGCCGCGACGCCCGCGAGCGGAATGCACGCGGCCCAATAGACGTAGCTGCCCGCAAGCGCCCGCACCTCGGCCACATCGGTGAACAGCGCGACGATGTCATGGGCCAAGAACGACAGGATCAGCGACAGCACCAGGGCCAACGCGACGGATGCAATCGCGCAGACCCTCACCGCCTGGCGCAGCCGCGTGGCACTGCGCGCGCCGATCGCCCGGCCCACCAGACTTTCGGCGGCGATGGCAAAGCCGTCCAGCGCATGCGCGGTGACGAAGAAGAACTCCAGCAACACTCCGTTGGCCGCCAGCACCGCATCGCCCTGCAACGAGCCCAGGCGCGTCACCCAGGCGAAGGAGAGGGTGATCATCACGTTGCGCAGGAAGATGTCGCGGTTGAGCCGCAGCAGCGCGCCGATCTCATCGCCCTTCAGCAGGCGCCGCCGATCCGGCCGCCACCCCGCCGGCAGCAGCACTCGCAGCCGTTGGCGCACCCGGAACACGGCATAGGCGAAGGCGGTCGCATGGCCGATCACCGTGCCGATGGCGACGCCCTGGATCCCCATGTCGAGGACGAGGACCAAGAGCAGCGTCATCGCGATGTTCGTAATCGAGACCAGAAGCTGCAGCTCGAACAGCCGCCGCGTCTTCCCCTGGCCAACGAACCAACCCATCAGCGCATAGTTCGACAGCTCGAAGGGCGCGCCCAGTAGCCGGATGCCGATGTAGATCGCGGCCGCGGCCTCAGCCTCCGCCGAACCCTCGAACAATTCGAGGCCGGCCCAGACCAACACCGGGCGCAGCAGGATCAGGCAGGCCGCGACGGCGGCCGCGATGATCAGACCGCGAAACATGGTGTTCGCGACCCGCTCGTGGTTCCCCGCCCCCAGCGCCTGTGCCGTCGTGCCGCCGATCCCGGTCTGCAGAAAGTTGAAGGAGGAGAACACGAGGATGACAGCGGCCGCGCCCAGCGCCATGGCGGCAAGCAGCGTGGTGTCGCCCGTGTTGCCGATGATGGCCATGTCGATCGCGCTTTGCAGCGGGATCGCCGCGTTTGACAAAACTACCGGCAGGGCGAGCGAGACCACCGACCAGACCGTCGGGTTCACCTCCGTGGCGTGGCGGGGCCCCTCGGCCTCGGCCTGGCTCGTCATGCCGCTCTCCTGCCTGGGCATACTGCCCTGCCCGGCGGTCTAGCCGCTTCGCCAAGCGGTGACGAGAGCGCTCAGGCGTCCTGAGCCGGGGTGAATTGGGTCGCGATGTCATCCAGGCGCAGGTCGAGGCGCCGCGACAGGACTGCGCGAAAATCCTGCTGTCCCCCGCGAACCAGGTAGCGCTCGACCAGCGGCGCATTGCCGAAGCGGCCATCCGTGACGGTCACGAGACCCATGGCCTCCAGCGTCGCGAGGAGCCGCGCGAGGCGCGCGGGCTCCGTGCCGAGCGCTTCGGAGGCATCCTCCACCGTCACCGTGCCACCGGCGAGGGCGTCGAACAGGCCGAGATAGAGCGCGCTCATCAAGGCCTCGGAGGCCAGATCGGCCAGGGCCGAATCCTCCAGATCCTCCGGTTTCGCCATGTTGGACATCACATTCCCCCGCTGCAGTGCACCATCACTATAGTGCAGCGCAGCATGGAATGGGAGACTCTTCGCAAAAAGCAGCGCTCGCCTCAGCTGTCGGGCATCAGGAAGTTGCCGCGGAGCATGGCGATGGGCCGGGCGTGTTGTTCCTGCCAGGCCTCCACATGGACATGCGCGACCTTTCGGCCGGACTTCTGGACACGCGCGCGGGCGAAGGTGTCGCGAGGCCTGCCCGAGCGCAGATAGTCGATGCTGACATCGATGGTCTTCGGCATGTCCGGAAAGCGGCCCTGGACCACTGCCGCGGCTGCCTCTCCGCCCGCGTCGTACTGGGCGAGCACCTGTTCCCAGGCGAGTTGCATCACGCCGGTGATCTCGAGAAACGAGCCGGTCACGCCGCCGTGGATCGCCGGCAGGAAGGGATTGCCGACGAGATGCGGCGCAAAGGGCAGCCGGGCGGTCAACTCGTCGCCGCGCCGCTCCACCTGCACCCCCAGCATCCGATTGTAGGGAACCGTCTCGGTCAGCAGGGCGAGGATACGGTTGCGCTCGGCCTCGCGCAGCGGTGCATCCGCCTCCTTGCGCCCAGCACTGCGCGCGGTCGGGGTGTCGCTCATGACGTCTTCTCCTCCGCGGCACGGTCCAGGATGAAGGCGCCGGCGGCGGAGGCCACGATATCGCTGCCGCCCTCGCGCTCCTGATAGGCAACGGCACGGGCGAATCCCACGCTGCGGGTCATCCGATAGCACTCCGCCCGGGCGAGGACCCGTACCTCCGGGCGCGCGGGCCGCATGTAGTCGATTCGCAGGTCGAGAGTCGCCGTCGAACGCAGCCGCCCGCGCCGCTGATCGTCGCTCGCCATCACCGCCGACCCGCAGGCCGTATCCAGGAGCGCGGTGATCACGCCTCCATGCATGACCCCCGTGCGAGGGTCGCCGACCACGCTCGGATCGTAAGGAACCGACAAAATCGCGACGCCTTTGGCTGCGACGTGAAGTCGCATCTGAAGCGCGCCGGAAAACGGAAGGCCTTTTATCAGTTGGCCCTCGCCGAGCTTGGCGTCCTCATCAATGGATACATCGGCGCTCAGCAAAGGGCCGATATCCCCCGTTTCCTTGCGCGTCATCCCGCCTCCGCGAAGTTTTACGTCAGTTCGGTGACGCTCCGGGGGTCTTCCCGGTCGTCTCCGCCCTTCGTGCCACCGCATCGGCCGGTCACAGCCACGTCAAGACATGCGTCGTGACGGGGCCTTCCTATCCAGATAAACTTGACGTATACGTCACTTTCAGAGATTGACCAGTACCACGCTGATCGCCATATCGCGCCCGACGTACGCAAGGAGGAGTTATGTCGAGCGATACACTGACGATTGGCGAAATGTGCCGGGCTTTTGGCGTCACGCCCCGAGCCCTTAGATTCTACGAGCAGAAGGAGCTGCTGACACCGATCCGCCAAGGCCAACACAGGCACTACACTGCCCGCGACCGGGCCCGACTCACCCTGATCCTGCGCGGTAAGCGCTTCGGCTTCAGCCTCGCCGAGATCCGGGAACTGCTCGAGCTCTACTACGTGGGTGATGGTCAGGTGACCCAGCTGTCGGCCACGCTGGAAGCGGCGGGCAAACACCACGAAGAACTGATCGCGCGGCGCGAGGAGCTGTCCGACGCGATTTCTGAACTCGAAGAGCACATCGGCCTCGTCCGCAGGATGTTGTCCGAGAAAACGGGACAGTCCGTCGACGCCTAGACTGGCCAGCGGCGGGCTCAAGACGACAAGACCGAGATCGATCTCGCAGGGAGAGCCATGACCTACACGCCGCCGCTCGCCGATTTTCACTTTGTGCTGCACGAGGTCCTGAAGGTTCAGGACCAGACTGCGATCGAGGGCTACGACGCCCTCACCGAAGACCTGACGGGTCAAATCCTAGAAGAGGCCGGCAAGATCGCCCGCGATGTGCTGGCCCCGATCAATCAGATTGGTGACCAACAAGGCTGCCGCCTGGAGAATGGCGTGGTTCGCACGCCCGACGGCTTCCGCGAGGCATGGGACGTGCTGGTCGAGGGCGGCTGGCCCTCGATGGAATGCGCCGAGGAATTCGGCGGCCAGAACATGCCCTCGGTCCTCAACATCAATATCGGCACCATGAAGTCCGCCGCGAACATGGCCTTCATGATGTACTCGGGTCTAACGCATGGCGCCTATTCCGCGCTGCGCGATCACGGCTCGGCGGAGCAGAAGGCCACCTATCTGCCCAAGCTCGTCTCGGGCGAGTGGACCGGGACCATGAACCTGACCGAGCCGCAGTGCGGCACCGATCTGGGCATGATCCGCACCAAGGCCGTCCCCAACGGCGACGGCAGCTATCACGTCACCGGGCAGAAGATCTTTATCTCGGCGGGCGAGCACGACCTGGCCGAGAACATCATCCACCTCGTCCTGGCCCGCACCCCGGATGCGCCCGCGGGCACCAAGGGCATCAGCCTGTTTGTCGTGCCGAAGTTCCTGGTGAACGAGGACGGCAGCCTCGGGCAGCGCAACACGCTGGTCTGCGGCAAGGTCGAGGAGAAGATGGGCATCCACGGCAACTCGACCTGTGTGATGAACTATGACGAGGCCACCGGTTGGATGGTCGGCGAGGAGAACAAGGGCCTGCGCGCCATGTTCACCATGATGAACGAGGCGCGGCTGCTGGTCGGCATGCAGGGCCTCGGCCTCGCCCAGGCCGCCTATCAGCGCGCCGCCGACTACGCCAAGGACCGCATTCAGGGCCGCGCCGTCACGGGCGCCGAGGCGCCGGAGAAGGCCGCCGATCCGCTGATCGTGCACCCGGATGTGCGCCGTCTGCTGCTCGACCAGAAGGCCTTTGTCGAAGGCGCCACCGCCTTCCTATGCGAGATGTGCATGGCGCTGGACGCCGAGCATCGCCATACCGACCCCGAGAAGCGCCAGCAGGCGGCTGACCGGGTCGCGCTGCTGACCCCGGTGCTGAAAGCGCATCTGACGGAGGAGGGCTACCGCCTCACCTCCAACGCGCTGCAGGTCTTTGGCGGCCACGGCTACATCGAGGAATACGGCATGGCGCAGTTCGTGCGCGATGCCCGGATCACGATGATCTATGAGGGGGCCACCGGCGTGCAGGCGCTCGACCTGGTGGGCCGCAAGCTCGGCCAGGGCGGCGGCAAGGCGATCATGGCGTACTTCGAGGAGGTGAAGACCTTCTGCGCAGACAACGCCGAGAACGCCGCTCTGAAGAAGGACTTCCTCGACCCGCTCAAGGCCGCGTCCAAGGACCTGCAGGGTGCTGCGATGTACTTCATGCAGCAGGGCCTCAAGAACCCCAATGTGGCGCTCGCGGGCTCGGTCGACTTCCTGCACCTGTTTGGCCATGTGGGCATCGGGCTTGCCTGGGCACGCATGGCCAAGGTGGCGCACGAGAAGCTGGCCGCGGGCGAGGGCGATCAGGATTTCTATCGCAACAAGCTGATCACCGGGCGCTACTACATGTCCCGCGTCCTGCCCGAAACCGGCCTGCGCCTGGCGCGTATTCAGTCGGGCGCCGAGCCGGTGATGGACCTGCCGGCCGAGGCGTTCTGAGCCATGGCCAAGTCCGGCGCGAAGCGGCTGCCGCTGCCGCGCCGGTTCAACGCCGCGATGACGGAGGCCGCCTACGAGCGGCTGCGTGCGCTCAACGCAGACTACGGCCTCGGCAATAACTATTTGCTGACCGTGCTGCTGGAGCGGCTGGACGACATTGCCGACGCGGAAGCGCTCGACCGCGCCTTTCGCGATTTCATCGACGAATACGGCGCGCCGCCCCCGGCGCGACCGACCCCGCCGACCAAGGACGACTGACGCGGCCGTACGCCGACGCTCAGCGGGAGGAAACGATGACCGACGCATACATCTTCGACGCCGTGCGCACGCCGCGCGGCAAGGGGCGCAAGGATGGGGGCCTGCACGAGGTCACCGCGCTGCGCCTGTCCGCCGAAGTGCTGAACGCGCTGCGCGACCGCAACGACCTCGACACCGCGGAGGTGGAGGACGTGATCTGGGGCTGCGTCACCGCCGTGGGCGAACAGGGCGGCGAGATCGCCCGCTCCGCCGTGCTCTATGCCGGCTGGGACGAGAAGGTGCCGGGCCTGCACATCAACCGCTTCTGCGCCAGCGGGCTGGAGGCCGTGAACCTGGCCGCCAACCAGGTGCGCGCCGGCGCCGGGGACCTGTATGTGGCAGGCGGGGTGGAGATGATGAGCCGGGTGCCCATGGGCTCCGACGGGTTCGCCATCGGCGTCGATCCGCATGTCGCGATGAAGAGCTACTTCGTGCCCCAGGGCATCTCGGCCGATATCATCGCGACCGAATACGGGTTCAGCCGCGACGACGTCGACGCCTATGCGGTCGAAAGCCAGAAGCGTGCGGCCCATGCCTGGGAGAACGGCCACTTCGACCGCGCGGTCGTGCCGGTCAAGGACCAGAACGGCATCACGATCCTGGAGAAGGACGAGCATCTGCGCCCCGGCACGGACATGCAGTCGCTGGGCTCGCTCAACCCCAGCTTCAAGATGATGGGCGAGACCATGCCGGGCTTCGATGCGGTGGCGCTGCTCAAGTACCCGCATCTGGAGAAGATCGACCACGTGCACCACGCCGGTAACTCTTCCGGCATCGTGGACGGCGCCTCGGCCGTGCTGGTGGGCTCGCTCGAGGCTGGCGAGCGCCTCGGCCTCACGCCGCGCGCCAAGATCAAGGCCACCGCGCGCATCGGCACCGACCCCACGATCATGCTCACGGGCCCGGTGCCGGCGACCGAAAAGGTGCTCAAGGCGGCGGGTATGGAGATCGGCGACATCGATCTCTTTGAGGTTAACGAGGCGTTCAGTTCGGTCGTGCTTCGTTTCATCCAGGCCTTCAACGCGGACCACGCGAAGGTCAATGTGAACGGGGGCGCGATCGCCTTGGGCCATCCGCTGGGCGCGACCGGTGCGATGATCCTCGGCACGCTCGTCGACGAGCTCGAGCGCAGCGGCAAGGCGACGGGACTCGCCACGCTCTGCGTTGCCTCCGGAATGGGGACCGCGACCGTGGTCGAGCGCGTCTGACGCGCCCGGCTATGGCCCCGGTCCGACCGGACAGGAGGAGCGCCATGCGCGTCGTCGACTTTCTCGAAGACTATGCCCATGCCTGCAGCAGCGGCCAGATGGGGGAGGCAGCGGATCACTTCGACGTGCCCGTCTCCTTCGTTCAGCCCGACGGGACGCGGATGATCCGCACGCGGGAGGCGCTGCTGAGCGCGCTCGATGCCTGGCGCGCGGTCTATGCGGCCGCGGGCATGGTGCGCCTGCGCGGCAGCGGGGTGGAGGAAGTGGGCTTCGACGAGGGCCTCGGCATTCTGAACGTGCGCTGGGAGATGTACCTGCGCGACGGGACCCTGCTGACCACGGTGGGCATGACCTATGTCCTGCGCCAGCGCGATGAGCTGCTGCGCGTCGGCGCGGTGATCGACCACAACGACAGCGAGCGGCGCAAGATGCTGGGCGAGGGGCGCCTGCGTGCAAGCGCGACCGCCCCCGACCGGTCGCGGCTGCTGGATTCGCGGCGCTGGCCCTTCGCCAACCGCCACGTGCCGACCTGGCGCCAGGCCAGTCGGCCCGAAGACCCCGAGCCGCGGCGCGATGCCTCCTGACCCCGAGTGCCAAAGTCGGTCTGGGTTGTCGGCCGCACGCCGTCTCGTAGCTCAACCCGGCGGTGCACCGCCGGCCCCCTTCGCAGCGCCCCAAGCAGTGGGCGCGCCAATGACGCCGCCCCTGGGGCGGCGCGCCTGAACGCCCGCCCGGGCGCCAATCGTTTCTCTGGGAGGACAGCATGACCGACACACCCTTTCACTACAGCGCCGAGGATGGCGTCGCGACGATCACCTGGGATCAGCCCGGGGCCTCGATGAACGTCCTGACCGAGGATGGGATCCGCGTGCTGGACGGTCTGGTCGACCGCGCCCTGGCCGACGATGCGGTCAAAGCGGTGGTCCTTACGTCGGCCAAGCCCGATTTCGCGGGCGGGATGGACCTGCGCACCCTGGCGACGATCAAGGCCAAGGCGGCGGCGCAGGCCAAGACCGACGGCAGCAACCCGGCGGAGGCGCTGTTCGGCTTCGTCATGGCGCTGCACGGCGTGCTGCGGAAGATCGAGCGGGCAGGCGCCGACCCCAAGACCCACAAGGGCGGCAAGCCCTTCGTCTGGGCGGCGCCCGGTACCGCGCTCGGCATCGGGCTGGAGATCGGGCTCGCGTGTCACCGCCGCATCGCCGCGGATAACCCCAAGGCCAAGATCGGCCTGCCGGAGATCTTGGTCGGCATCTTCCCCGGCGCCGGCGGGACCACACGGCTGATCCGCATGCTGGGCCTCATGCCCGCCTCCGAGCCGCTCTTGCAGGGCAAGACCTATGCGCCGGCCAAGGCCAAGGCGGCAGGACTGATCGACGAGGTCGTCCCGCCCGAGGAGCTGGTCGCCCGCGCCAAGGCCTGGGCGGCGGAGGCGACGGAGGCCGACGCGGTCAAGCCCTGGGACCGCAAGGGCTTCAAGATCCCCGGCGGCGCCCCCTATACCCCGCAGGGCTTCGAGATGTTCCTGGGCGGCGTTGCGATGACCCATGGCAAGAGCCAGGGCGCCTATCCTGCGCCCAAGGCCATGCTGGCGGCCGTATACGAGGGCGCGCTTGTGGATTTCGACACGGCGATCCGGATCGAGGCGCGCTGGTTCACCAGCGTGCTGATGAACCCCTCCTCCGAGGCGATGATCCGCTCGCTCTTCGTCTCCAAACAGGCGCTGGAGAAGGGGGCGGTGCGGCCCAAGGACGTGCCGCCCATGCCGGTGAAGAAGCTCGGCGTCCTGGGCGCGGGCATGATGGGGGCGGGCATCGCCGAGGTGTCGCTCGCCGCGGGCATGGAGGTGGTCTTGATCGACCGCGATGCCGAGAGTGCGGCCGCCGGGCGCGCCCGGATCGAGGCGAGCCTGGACGAGCGCGTCAAGAAGCGCCGGCTCGATGAGGCGGGCAAGGCGGAGCTCCTCGACCGTCTGACGGCGACGGCGGATTATTCGGCGCTTGCCGGGGCCGATCTGATCGTCGAGGCGGTCTTCGAGGACCCCAAGCTCAAGGCCGGCGTGACGCAGAAGGCCGAGGCGGCGGCGCCCGAGGCGATCTTCGCCACCAATACCTCCACCCTGCCGATCACCGAGCTTGCCAAGGCGAGCGTCCGGCCCGGCGGCTTCATCGGCATCCACTTCTTCAGCCCGGTGCAGAAGATGATGCTGGTCGAAATCATCAAGGGCCGCGAGACGGGCGATGAGGCCGTGGCGAAGGCGCTCGATTTCGTGCGCCAGCTCCGCAAGACCCCGATCGTCGTGAACGACGCGCGCTTCTTCTACGCCAACCGCTGCATCCTGCCCTACGTGAACGAAGGCGTGCGGATGCTGGCCGAAGGTGTCGCACCCGCGCTGATCGAGAACGCGGCGAAGCAGCTCGGCATGCCGCTCGGCCCGCTGCAGCTCTCGGACGAGGTCTCGCTGGAGCTTGGCCTCAAGATCGCCAAGGCGACGGCGGCGGCGCTGGGCGACGCCTATGAGCGCAGCCCCGCCGATGCGGTGCTGGAGGAGATGGTGGAGAAGCGCGAGCGACTGGGCCGCAAGAACGGCGCCGGCTTCTACAGCTACGACCCCAAGGGCAAGCGCCAGGGTCTGTGGGAGGGGTTGGACGACCTCTACGCGCGCGCCGACACCCAGCCCGCCCTCGAGGAGGTGCAGCACCGGCTCATGATGGCTCAGGCGCTGGAGGCCGTGCGCGCGCTGGAGGAAGGCGTGCTGACCGACATCCGGGAGGGGGACGTGGGCGCGATCCTGGGCTGGGGCTTCGCGCCCTGGTCCGGCGGGCCGCTGAGCTGGCTCGACATCACCGGTACCCCGCGGGCGGTCGAGATCTGCGCGGGCCTCGCCGAGCGTCACGGCACGCGCTTCGCCCCGCCGGCGCTTTTGTCCGACATGGCGTCCAAGGGCGAGCGGTTCTACGGCCGCTTCGCCCCGGCCGAAGCCGCGTAAGGCACCCAGGCCCGGGCGTCACGGCGCTCGGGCCTTACCCCGCGGGCGCGGCGAGAACGCCGCGAAGGGCGGGCATCCAGCCAAGGCCCGCCTCGACCGCGCCGCGCGGCACATACTCCGCGCCCACCGACCCGCTGTAGCCCGCGGCCAGGATCGCCTGAAGCAGCCTGACATAGTCGAGATCGCCCGTGTCCGGCGCCCGGCGCCCGGGAAAGCCTGCGATCTGCACATGCGCCACCAGCGGGGCGTGGCGCGCGAAGAGCCCCGCTACATCTTCGGTGGCATGGGCCATGTGATAGCAGTCGAACATGATCCGCAGGCGTGGGTGAGCGACGGCCTCCAGGACGGCCAAGGCCTCCTCCATCGTCGTCAGGTGGTAGCCGGGCACGTCGCGGCTGTTCTTGGGCTCGATCAGCAGATCGAGATCCGCCGCCGCGGCGCGGTCGACGGCCCGGCGCAGCACCTGGATGAGCGCCTCCCGCGCCTCAGCCCCCGCGGCGCGCCCGGCCAGCACATGGACGAAGCGCGCCCCGATGGCATCCGCATAGGCGATGGCTTGGTCCACGCCCTCCAGCGCCTCCGCCGCTCGTCCTGGCAAGGCTGCGAGGCCGAAGTCCCCAGCGGCCAAGTCGCCCGCAGGCGCGTTCAGGCTGATCGCGGGCAGGCCCGTCTCCTCGAGCGCAGCACGAACGACCGCCGCCGCGGTGTCGTAGGGCCATTGGAACTCCACCGCGCCAAAACCGGCAGCGGCGGCCGCCCGTACCGCATCCGGCACGGGCAGGTCGGTCCAGAGCAGACCTAGGTTCGCCGACAGCAGACCCGTCACCGCAGGCTCAGCCCCGCTGCCGCGTGCGGTTGACCATCAGGATCCCCACCGCCACCAGCACGACGCCCAGCACGTCGGTCGGGCCCACCGCCTCGCCCAGCAGCACCCAGGCGAAGCCGATGCCCAAGGCGGGGTTGAGGAAGTGAAACGACGAGGCGCCGGCGGCCGATACGCGCTTCACCAGGGCAAACCACAACAGCGTGGCCCCGATCCCAGGCACCAGCACCTGAAAGGCGAAGGCGGGTAGCAGGAAGGGAAGCGTTGCCTCGGTGACGTCCCAGGGCAGCCCAAGCTCAAGCGCCAGGGTCAGGATCAGACAACCCACGCCGCCCACCGCCATCTGACAGGCGACGACCATCAAGAGACCGGTTCCGAACTCGATCCGCTTGATCGTCAGTGTCGCGACCGCCAGCCCCAACGTGCCCGCCACCGCAAGCGCGATCCCGCCAAGATCGATGCCCCCGGCGATCCGCGTGCCCATGATCCACAGCACACCGGCGAACCCGACGGCCAGGCCAAGCGCCTTCAGCGCCGTGACCCGCTCCTTCAGCACCGCAGGCGCCAGCGCCGCAACCACCAGGGGCATGGCAGAGGCCAGCACCGCCGCGAGCCCGGCGGGGATCATCGTCATCGAGGTGAAGAAGAAGCCCAGATAGAGCGTGTTCTGGCAGAGCCCCAGCAGCAGGATCGCGCGCCAGGCCTCACGCCCCCGCGGCAGCCGCTGGCCGAGCGCCCAGGCGAGACCGCCCGCCAAGGTCGCCGAGACCGCGAAGCGCAGGGCCGAGATGCCGAAGGGCGGCGTGTGGGTCACCATGATCTTGCCGACCGAGAAGGCGGAGGACCAGATCACCGCAAAGCTCACCCCCATCAGCACCGTCAACCAGAGCGCGGGCGCTCCCGGCGCCCCGATCGCCACGCTGTCCTGCTGCACTGACAAGGTCGCCTCCCGCCGGGCGGAGCGATGGCCGCCCAAGGCGCTCTTGGTAGCTCTCGGTCCGCAACGGCGCCAGCCGCCACCTATGCTGCATTGTCGCGCCTTCTTGACGGGTGAGGTGACGCTACGCTTTTTCGTTGCTAAGCGCGACGAACTAGACCGAAGAGGGTATTGATGCCGGCCCCCCTGATGATCATCGCTGAGGAGGCGGAGAGCCTGGCCCGGCACCTTGCGGCGGTGCTGCCGGGCGAGCGCTATCTGACCGTCCTCAATGGATCGGATCTGGAGCCGGCGCTGGCGCAGGGGCCGGAAGCCTTGCTGGCCATCCGCACCGAGGCGATCGACCATGCCGTCTATCGCGCAGCGCTGGAGGCACCGAGCCTGCGCTTTTTGCAGGTCGGCGGATCGGGCTACGAATGGCTCGGCGGCTGGGACCATGAGCGGCTGAGGGTCTGCAACGCTGCCGGCGTGCTGGCGCCCTACCTCGCCGAGACCGTGATCGGCGCGATGATCGCGCTCAACAACCATCTGGTCCACTACCACGCGCTGCAGCTTCAGCGGCAGTGGGCGCCGCAGCCCTTTCGCCCGCTGGCGGGGCAGCGCCTGTTGATCGTGGGCGCCGGCGCCGTGGGTTCGGCCACCGCCATGCGGGCGCAGGCGCTGGGGATGCATGTCACGGGGCTCAGCCGCCAGGGCGCGATGCTGGACGGGTTCGACGAGATGACGGAGATCGCGGCCATCGACGACGTGCTCCCCCAGGCGGATGTCGTCTCGAACCACCTGCGCCTGACGCCGCAGACCCGGGGGATCTTCGACGCGGCGCGCTTTGCCAAGATGAAGCCAGGCGCGCTTTTTCTGAACTCCGCCCGCGGGGGGCATGTGGACGAGACGGCGCTGCTGGCGGCGCTGGAGAGCGGCCGCCTCTCCGGCGCCTGGCTCGATGTGTTCGAGACGGAACCGCTGCCGGCAGACAGCCCGCTGTGGTCGGCGCCCAACCTGCTGGTGACCCCCCATGCCAGCGACATGGTCGACGGCTGGTACCTGCGCTTCGCCGATCTCTTTGCCGAGAATCTGGGCCGGTACTGGCGCGGGGAGGCGATGATCAACCCGATCCTGCCCAACTAGCCAGGGCGCCCCTCGGCCGGTGGCGGGGCGAAGGGTTCCATGGCGACATCGCAGGTCGCAATCGGACGAGACGGTGGTGCGGGCGGCAGGCTCCCTGAGGCGGTAGCCCATAGGGAGCCACGCCATGACCCAGCACCCGCTCGACATCACCGAAACCCTGGCCAGCGTCAGCCGCCCGATCGAGGCGGCCAACGGTCTTCCCAATGCCTGCTACACTGACGAGGGTGTCGCGGCGACCGAGCGGGAGGCGGTTTTCTTTGCCAACTGGGCCGCCGTCGGCTTTGCCCATCAGGTGGCCAACAATGGCGATGTGGCGCCGATCGATTTCCTGGGTCAGCCGCTGTTGCTGTCGCGCGATCACCAAGGCGTGCTGCGGGTCTTCCAGAACGTCTGCCGCCACCGCGGCATGATTCTGGTCGAGGAGGCGGGCAACCGGCCCCGTGCGCTGCGCTGCCCCTACCATGCCTGGTGCTACGAGCTCGACGGCCGCCTGCGCACCACGCCGCATGTGGGCGGGCCCGGGCGCAACCGCCACGATGCCATCGACCGCAAAGCGCTCGGCCTGATCGAGGTGCGCTCGACGGTCTGGCTGGGCGTCGTCTTCGTGAACATCGACGGCAAGGCGCCGCCTTTTGAGGTGTATGCCGCCGAGGCGCGGGCGCGCTGGGCGGAATTCGACCGCCCCCTGCATTTCGCGGGCCCCGAGAGCGGCTTTACGCTGGAGGTCGCCTGCAACTGGAAGCTCGCGGTCGAGAACTACTGCGAGAGCTATCACCTGCCCTGGGTACACCCGGGGCTGAACAGCTACTCCCGCCTCGAGGACCACTACCACATCGAGGGCGAGGGCTTTTCGGGCCAGGGCACCACGGTCTATCGCCCCATGCTGGCAGAGGACGGACGGCGCTTTCCGCCGATCGAGGGGCTGGCGGAGAAATGGGCCGAGGGCGCGGAGTACATCACGCTCTACCCCAACGTCCTGCTCGGCGTGCACAAGGACCATACCTTCGCCATCGTGCTGGAGCCGCGCGGGGTGGCCGAGACGCGGGAGCATGTGGCGATCCTGTTCCCGGACGAGAGCGTCGCCGAGGAGGCCTATCGGCCCATGCGCGACCGCAACGCCACCATGTGGCGCGAGGTCTTCGAGGAGGACATCTTCGTCGTGGAGGGCATGCAGCGTGGTCGGCGGGCGAGCGGCTTCGACGGCGGGCGGTTCTCTCCGGTGATGGACGGGCCGACCCATGCCTTCCACCGCTGGGTCGCCGATGCGCTTGCGCGGCACGTGCCATGACCGCGCGTCCGACTACCCCATGATCGCCGTCACCCCCGCTGAGGCGCTGGATACAGCCCTGCTTGCCGCCCATGCGGAGGGCGCGACCGATCAGCTCGTCGCGCTCTACGCAGAGGCCGCCGACAGGGCCGCGGCGGAGGGGGCGGCGGAGGCCGCCGCCTTCTTTCGCACCCATGCCTATGTCTTTGCGCTGGAGACCGGCCATCCCCTGGCCGATGTCCTCCATCGGGCCCTTGTCGCGGCGGGGCGGGAAGATCTTTGACCGCCGCGCCCTCCATGAAGGGCGCACTCAGGCCGCCCGGCTTGCCTCAAAGGCCTTCAGCGCCTGCGCCAGGTCGTCATCGGCGCTACAGCCCGGCTTCTCGTCCGGCATCGCCCCACCCTGGGCATTGCTGTAAACGTCGTCGGCGAAGGCTTTCACCTCGAGCGACCGCTCGATCTCCGGCGTGGTCGCATAGCCTGCCGCGGCCGCCATCGAGCACCACATCAGACCGAAGTGCAGCGCCATCAGACCCCAGATCTTAATCTCGAAGCCGCCGATCTCGCTGAAGGTCCAGACGACCGCCACCGCCAGGAAGTAGTGGACGAAGGCGGCACTGAGGATCGACATCAGCACCGGCAGCCGCGCCGGCTTTCCGCGAACGTCGTCGCCGCCGACAAAGGCCGAGTGCAGCGCCATGTAGCGGCCCGCCATGACGAAGAGCAGCATCGCGATCAAGACGATCAAAAAAGGCTCGGCCCGATAGGCGAACCACAACCCGCGCCCATACTCCTCGATCGGTGCGCCGAAGATCTCCGCCGCGCTCGGCAGGGCGTAGATGTTGTAGGGTTCCGCGAATTCGATGGAGCTGCCGAGGATCGCCCCGCCGAAGACCAGCACCAGGACCATGGCCGGCAACAGGCAGCCCAGCAGCATCCACTCCACCATGTTGCGCAGATAGGCGACCCGTCCCGGCGACGGGCGCGCGACGCCCACCCGCTTCATCGCGTCGCGCTGGGAGACATAGAGCCAGACCAGCACCGCGCCAAAAAGCGGCGCCCAGCCGATCGGATCAACCCAGCCCGGCACCACAAGCTGCCCGCCGAGAGCGGTGACCACCCCTTCGATCATGCCAGCGATCACGGCATTGGCCGAGGCGAAACTCTCCGCCGCCGCACTGTTCTGGGCAAAGACAAGCCCGATGGCGACGGGCAGAAGCCAGGGGAGACTGGCCAGAAACACGCGCGCGCCAGTGAAAGGGGCACGCAAGAACATACGCGCAAACACAGTGATCGGGACCATCGCGGATCCTTTCTCGACGGTGATAGCTCAACTGTATTGCGGGTAATGATGACAGGAAGTGCGGCGAACAGATGACGGGCTTATGTCCACCCCAAGAGCCCGTCATCTGTGATCGCCGGTGCGGAACCCCCTAGCGCCGTCAGCTTCTCTATGACGGGCCAATGCTTAACAAACTCTGAACATTACGCAGGAGAGGCGCTGCGGCCCCAAAATGACGCGGACGCCGTCGTCGCTCGGCTCTCCGCCGCGGAGGAGGCGTGACGGGCTGTCGCAAATCCGCTGATCTGCCGCGCATCTGCTTTGCCGTATTCGACGGAAGTTGCTTCTATGCACCGAGAAGGCTGAACCAGGAGCCTGCCGCGTCAGGCGCGCCAGGCCCGCTTGCTCGGGAGACGGCGATGACGGAGGCAATCCGCAGCACGGCACGTGTGGTGGTGATCGGCGGCGGCGTGGTCGGCTGCTCGGTGCTGTACCACCTGGCCAAGCGCGGCTGGACCGACAGCCTGCTGCTGGAGCGCTCGGAGCTTACCTCGGGCTCGACCTGGCACGCCGCCGGGGGCTGCCACACGATCAACGGCGATCCCAACGTCGCGAAGCTGCAGCGCTACACCATCGACCTTTACCGCGAGATCGAGGAGCTGTCGGGCCAGGCCACAGGCTTTCACCTGACCGGCGGGGTCATGCTGGCCAGCACCCCTGAGCGCTTCGACTGGATGAAGTCGATGTTCGCCAAGGGCCGCTACCTCGGCATGAACCAGAAGGTCGTGACGCCCGAGGAAGCGCATGAGCTGATGCCGCTGCTCGACCCCGCGCAGTTCGTCGGCGGCGTCTGGACGGAGTATGAGGGCCACCTCGATCCCTCCGGCGTTACCTGGGCCTATGCCAAGGCCGCCAAGGCGCTGGGCGCCAGCTTCGAGCAGCGCACCAAGGTCGAGGATATCCTCCGCACGCCCGAGGGCTGGCTGGTGAAGACCAACCGCGGCGATGTCGCCTGCGAGCATGTGGTGAATGCCGGCGGCCTCTGGGCACGTGAGGTCGGCCGCATGGTGGGCCTCGAACTGCCGCTGCTCGCCATGGAGCACATGTACCTGCTGACCGAGGACATGCCCGAGGTGGCCGAGGTCAACCGCACCACCGGCAAGGAGGTGCTGCATGCCGTCGACTTCGACGGGGAGCTGTACCTGCGCCAGGAGCGTGGCGGGATGCTCATGGGCACCTATGAGAAAGCCTGCGTGCCCTGGTCCGAGCGTCAGACGCCCTGGGACTTCGGCCACGAGCTCCTACAGCCGGACCTCGACCGCATCGCGCCCTCGCTGGAGGTCGGGTTCGAGCACTTCCCCGCCTTCCAGAACGCAGGGATCAAGCAGATCATCAACGGCCCCTTCACCTTCGCGCCGGACGGCAACCCGCTGGTGGGCCCGATCCGCGGGCTGCCGGGCTTCTGGTCGGCCTGTGCGGTCATGGCCGGCTTCTCCCAGGGTGGCGGCGTGGGCCTGGCGCTGTCCAACTGGATGATCGACGGCGACCCCGGCTTCGACGTCTTCGCCATGGATGTCGCGCGCTACGGCGACTGGGCGACCATGAGCTACACCAACCCCAAGGTGCGGGAGAACTACTCGCGCCGCTTCTCGATCAAGTTCCCCAACGAGGAACTGCCGGCGGCCCGCCCGTTCAAGACCACGCCGATCTACGACCGTCTGCTGGCCGCCGGCGCCCAGATGGGCGACAGCTGGGGCCTGGAGGCGCCGCTGTGGTTCGCGCCCGAGGGGGTGAGCGACACCTTCTCCTGGCGCCGCTCCACCGATTTCGAGCATGTCGCCGAGGAGGTCCGCGCCGTGCGCGAGCGCGTCGGGCTCATGGAGATCTCGGGCTTCTCCAAGTTCTCTGTCACCGGGGCGGGGGCGCGCGGCTTCCTCGACCGTCTGCTGGCCTGCCGCCTGCCGAAGCCCGGGCGCATGACGCTGGCGCCCATGCTCAAGGAGGACGGCAAGCTGCAGGGCGACCTGACCGTCGCCTGCCTCGATGACGAGCGCTTCTTCATGGCAGGCTCTGGCATGGCCGAAGAATTCTACATGCGCTGGTTCGAGCGCTGGATGCCCAGCGACGGCTCGGTCGCGGTGGAGGCCATCGGGCTCGGCCAGGTCGGCCTGTCGATCGCGGGGCCAGATGCGCGCACGCTACTGTCGCGGGTGACCACGGCGGATGTCTCGAACGAGGCCTTCCGCTTCATGTCCATCCGCGAGATCGAGATCGGCTATGCCCCCTGCACGGTCGGGCGCGTCAGCTTCACCGGCGATCTCGGCTACGAGATCTGGATGCAGCCCGAGTACCAGCGCCACATCTTCGAGCGGCTGGTGACGGCGGGCGAGGAGTTCGGCCTGCGCCTCTTCGGCCTACGCGCGCTCAACAGCCTGCGGATGGAGAAGAACTGGGGCGGTTGGGGCCGCGAGTTCCGCCCGATCTACGGGCCCCTCGAGGCCGCGCTCGAGCGCTTCGTCGCCTACGAGAAGGACGCCGATTTCATCGGCAAGGCGGGCGCGCTGGCCGAGCGGGAGCAGGGCGGCAGCCTGCGCCTCTGCTCCTTCGTGCTCGATGCCACTGACGCCGACGTTATCGGCGACGAGCCGATCTGGCTGAACGGCGACGTCGTGGGCTGGGTCACCTCCGGCGGCTATGCCCACCACTCGGGCCTCTCCATGGCGCTCGGCTACGTGCCCAAGGAGCACGCCGCGACCGAGGGCCCCTGGTCCATCGAACTCCTCGGCGAGATGCTACCGGCCCGTCGCCAACATGCGCCCGTCTTCGACGCCAACGCCGAACGGATGCGTGGCTGATGGGGATGCAGCGCTACTCGCTATGGAACGTCCTCAAGGGCGGGCTGACCGGGCAACAGCACTGGGGCGAGGCCTGGCATAAACCGGACGTTCAACCCGCTTATGATACCATTATCGTGGGCGGGGGCGGCCACGGCCTCGCGACCGCCTACTACCTCGCCAAGAACTATCGGGCGAAGCGCGTTGCGGTGGTCGAGAAGGGGTGGATCGGCGGCGGCAATGCCGGGCGGAACACCACCATCGTCCGCTCCAACTACATGATCCCCGGCAATCGGGAGTTCTATGAGCACTCGCTCAAGCTCTGGGAGAACCTGTCCCACGAGCTGAACTACAACGTCATGTTCTCCCAACGCGCGCACCTGGCGCTGTACTCCACCCCCGGCCAAAAGGACGCGCTGGCGCGGCGCTACAACGTCATGCGCGCCACCGGCTCGGACGGCGAGCATTGGGACCGGCATACCCTGCGCCGTAGAGTCCCCGCGCTCGATCTCGACGGGCGCTGGCCGATCCTGGGCGCCTTCGTGCAGCCCCGCGCGGGCTCTGCTCGCCACGACGCCGTCAACTGGGGGTTTGCCCGCGCCGCCTCCGCCCTCGGCGTCGATATCATCGAGAACTGCGAGGTCACGGGCTTCATCCGCGAGGCCGGCCGGATCACGGGCGTCGAGACCACCCGCGGCGAGATCCGCGCCGAGAAGATCGGCCTGGCCGTCGCCGGCAATACCACGCGCCTGGGCGATATGGCCGGCATGCGCCTGCCGATCGAGACGCATAAGCTGCAGGCCTATGTCTCCGAGCCGATCAAGCCCTTCCTGGACCAGGTCGTCACCGTCGGCAGCTTTGCGCACTACTACATCAGCCAGTCCGACAAGGGCGGCATGGTCTTCGGCGGGCCGCTCGACTACTACCCCAGCTACGCCCAGCGCGGGAACCTGCACACCTATCGCGATGTGATGGAGGCCTGCGTGAACCTCATGCCCTCGCTCGCCCGGGTGCGCCTGTTGCGCCAATGGGCCGGCGTCATGGACATGAGCCCCGACGGCAGCCCCTTCATCACCCCCACCGACGAGCCCGGGCTCTATCTAAACGCCGGCTGGTGCTACGGCGGGTTCAAGGCGACCCCGGGCTCGGGCCATGTCTTCGCGCATCTGATCGCCAGGGACGAACCGCACGAGGCCGCCGCCCGCCTCACCCTCAGCCGCTATTGCGAGGGCTATCAGATCGACGAGACCGGCCACGGCCCGGTCCCCAAGTGGCATTGAGGCGCGCGATGACCGGCAGCACGCCGAAGCCCCGCGCCACCGGCCGCCCACTGTCGCTGACCACCCTGCGCGGCGGCGACGGCCAGGTGCTCACGCGGCTCGTCTGGTCGCTGCACCAGGCCAACGGCCAGGACGTCACCGCGCGGGAGGCGAGGGCGATCCTCAGCCAGCGTCTCGGCCTTGGCGATCAGATCGCCATCGGGCGGATCGCCGAGCGTCCCATTGCCTATGCGCTCTGGGGTGAGGGGACGGTGGCCCGCGACCCGCACCTCTACCTGCGCCACTTCGTGATCGACCCGGCACTTACCCGACGCGGGCTCGGCCGTCGGTTCCTCGCGCTGCTCTACGCCACCTGGCCGCCGGGCTGGGAGGTGCGTCTGCACTGCCGCACGCCCCGCGCGCGGGCCTTTTGGCACGCCATGGGCGCGCGACCCGCCAACTTCCCCGCCCGCGACGGCCTGCGCCTGATCCGCACCCCGGAGAATGCCCGATGATCCGCATCGACTGCCCCTTCTGCGAGCCCCGCGACATGGACGAGTTCACCTATATCGGCAACGCCGACGTCGCCTGGCCGCCGCTCGACGCGCCCAAGGAAGCCTGGTGCGAGGCGGTGTTCTTCCACGACAACCCCCGCGGCATGGTCCGCGAGCTGTGGCAGCACACCCTCGGCTGTCGCAGTTTCCTGATCATCGAACGCGATACCCTGACCCACGAGATCGGCCGCGTGACCATGGCCCATCCGGCGGAGGTGGCGGCACTGGCGCCGGCCCGCGCCGACAGCCCGAGCCGGCCCGAGACGATGGAGCCCGCCGAATGAGCGGCTACCGCCTGCGCGATGGCGGCGTGGTCGACCGCAGCCGCCCGCTCTCCTTCACCTGGGACGGTGTCCGCTACAGCGGGTTGGCGGGCGACACGCTGGGCTCCGCGATGCTGGCAAACGGCCTCGGCACCGTCGCGCGCAGCTTCAAGTACCACCGCCCGCGGGGGATCATGTCGGCGGGCGTGGAGGAGGCCGGCGCGCTGGTCACGCTCGGCCGCGGCGCCGCGCGCGAACCCAACGCCAAGGCACCCATGGTCGAACTGGTCGCGGGGCTGGAGGCACGGGGCCAGAATGCCTGGCCCTCCGTCCGCCGCGACTTTGGTCAGATCAACGACCTGCTCGGCCGCTTCTTCGCCGCGGGCTTCTACTACAAGACCTTCTTCGGCATCACCGGGCGCGGCACCTGGGAGTGGATGCAGTTCGAAAAGCTGATCCGCCGCGCCGCCGGCCTCGGCACCGCCGCCGACCCGGCCGAGGGGCGCAACCACGAGCCCTACGACATCGCCCACGACCACTGCGACCTGGCCGTGGTGGGTGCCGGGCCCGCGGGCCTGGCGGCGGCAGAGGCTGCAGCGACCGCCGGGCTCGACGTGATGCTCATCGAGCAGGACTTCGCCCTTGGCGGCAGCCTCATCGGCCGCCCGGACGGGGTGGAGGGTGACGGAGCGGCCGACTGGATCGCGGGCCGCCATGCGGCGCTGGAGCGGGCCGGCGCGCGGATCCTGACCCGCGCCACCGCCTTCGGCCTCTACGACAGCAACGTCCTCGGCGTCTTCGAGCGTGCGGCGGACGAGCATGACCCCGCGCGCGACCCCCTCGGCCCCCGGGGCACGCTGCGGATCGTCCGCCCGGCCCGGGTCATCCTGGCGACCGGCGCGCTGGAGCGTCCCATGGTCTGCGGCGACAACGACCGGCCCGGGGTGATGCTCGCCGGCGCCATGGAGCGCTATGCCCGGCGCTGGAGCGTCGCCCCCGGCAGCCGCGCGGTCCTGGCGACCGCTGACGACAGCGCCTACGAGGCCGCCATCGCCCTAGCCGAGGCGGGGATCGAGACCACCCTCGCCGATGCCCGTGCCCTGCCCACCGCCGCGCGCGACAGGGCGGAGGGGGCCGGTGTCACCGTCCTCCAGGCCATGGTCCCGGTCGCCGTCAAGGGCCGCGACCGGGTGCGGGGCGTCGCCCTCGGCCGCGTGCCGGGCGGCGGGATCGGGCCCGGCCACGACGGTATCGTCACGACCACGGTCGAGCGGGTGGTGGAGGCGGACTGCCTCGGCACCTCCTCGGGCTGGTCGCCCGTCATCCACCTGGTCGCGCACCGCGGCGTGAGGCCGGTCTGGGATCCTTCGCGCCAGGCCTTCCGCGCCGCCGCGGACGCCGAGGCACTGCCGCCCGGCCTCGCCCTCGCTGGGGCCGCCGATGCCCGCGCGACCCTGGCCGAGGCGGTTGCCGACGGGCGGGCGGCGGGCGCCAATGCCGCCGCTGCGCTGGCGGGCAAGCGCCGCCGCAAACGCCCGGCCGAGAGCGCGCCGACGGCCATGGCGCTGCACGAGATCCGGCTGAAGCACGGCAAGCTCAAGGCCTTCCTCGACCCCCAGCACGACGTGACGACCGAGGATGTGCGCCTGGCAGCGCGCGAAGGCTATCGCTCGGTCGAGCACATGAAGCGCTACACGACGCTCGGTATGGCGACGGACCAGGGCAAGACCGGCAACATCCCGGGCCTCGCCCTCTTGGCGGATGCGCTCGGCCAGTCGATCCCCGAGACCGGGATCACCACCTTCCGCCCGCCCTATACGCCCGTGCCGCTCGCGGCGTTTGCCGGGCGCACCCGCAGCGCGCATTGGTCGCCCGAACGTCTGACGCCGATGCACGACGCGCATGCCGCGCTGGGGGCGCGCTTCACCGACGCGGGCGTCTGGCGGCGCGCCTGGTACTATCCCCAGGCCCGGCCCAACCGCGCGCGCGAAGGCGTCGCCGAGGCCTATCTGCGCGAGGCCCGGGTGGTGCGCGAGACCTGCGGGATCGTCGATGTCTCCACCTTGGGCAAGATCGACATCCAGGGGCCGGACGCGGCTGAGTTCCTGAACCGCGTCTACGTCAACGGCTTCGCCAAGTTGCCCGTGGGCCGCGCGCGCTACGGCGTCATGCTGCGCGACGACGGGATCGTGCTGGACGATGGCGTCTCCTGGCGCCTGGCCGAGGACCGCTACCTGATGACCACCACCACCGCCGAGGCGGCGAAGGTCATGCAGTGGCTCGAATACCTGCTGGCGGCCCGCTGGCCCAAGCTGCGGGTCCACGTCGCCTCGGTCACCGATCAGTGGGGCGGCGTGGCGGTCGCCGGCCCCCGCGCCCGCGCCGCGATCCAGCGCGTGCTCGCCGTGGGTGATATCGCCAATCAGGCCCTGCCCTTCATGGGCATCGCCGAGGGACAGGTGCGGGTCGCCGGCGGCACGGTGCCGGTCCTGATCGGCCGCGTCAGCTTTTCGGGCGAGTTGGCCTACGAACTCCACGCACCCGCGGGTTGGGCCACCGCCATGTGGACCGCGCTGTCCGAGGCTGTCGCGGCAGAGGGAGGCGTGCCCTACGGCCTCGAAGCACTCGGCGCCCTGCGCATCGAAAAGGGTCATGTCACCGCCGCGGAACTGGATGGCCGCACGACGCTGGAGGATGCGGGTCTTGGCCGCATGGCCTCGAGCAAGAAGCCCTTCATCGGCTCGGCGCTCAGTCAGCGCGCTGGCCTTGCCGCCGAGGGCCGTCCGCAATTGGTCCATATCGTCCCGGTCGATGAGGGCGTCCGCTTTTCCGCCGGCGCCATCCTGCAGGACCCGCGCCAGCGCGACGGCGGGGGCGGCGGCCACGGCATCGGCTGGGTCACCGGGGTCACCGAAAGCCCCGTCTTCGGTGGCTGGCTCGGCATCGGTTTCGTCGAGGGCGGCGCTGCGACCTGGGAGGGGCAGGACATCGCGGTTGCCGAGCCCGTGTTCGGCCGCCACTGCCGCGCGCGGGTTCTGAGCGCCCATCGCCTCGACCCCAAGGGAGAGCGGATGCATGCTTGAGCTGAGCCTCTTTGCAGGCGGCGCATCGGCGTTCGCCGAGACCGCGCCAGCCCTGGCCTCGCCCCTCACCGCGGAGGATCGTGCGACGCCGCAGCAGCAGAGGGATGTCTCGACACCGGGCGTGACCCTGAGCGAGCGCCCCTTCGCCGCGCTCTGGCAGGTGAAGGCCTGGCCCGGCGGCATGGCGGCGGTCGAGACGGCGATCGCCGCATCGGTCGGCGCCACGGCCCCGGGCCCGGGCTTCTCGGCCGGTGATCCGGCGGGGGCACTGGCCCTGCGCACGGCACCACTGGCCTGGTGGATCGTCGGCGAGGGGCCTGTCGCGCGCCCCGATCTCGGCGGTGCAGGAACGCTGCTCGACCTCTCGCATGCCCGCTGGCGGCTGCGGCTGGAGGGGACGGCGCGCGACGCGGTGCTCTCGCGGCTCATCAGCCTGGACCTCAGGCCCGGCCGCTTCGGCCCCGGACGGGTGGCCCTGGCGCCCATCCAGCACCTGGGCTGCGTGTTTCATGTGGGCGAGGACGGCGGGGCGGGCCCGGCACCGGTCGACATCTATGCGCCGCGCAGCCAGGCGCGCGCCCTATGGAAGCTGGTACGCGACACCGCGATCCCCTTCGGCTGCCAGATCGGCCCATAAGCGTCACCGCCAGCGCACGAGGCCGAGGGACCCCAGCGCATCCTGTGCCAGGCTCATGGCCCGGCGCATCGGCCCGCCCGCCGGCGCCGGGCACCCCGCAGCGAGATGCGCGACCAGCCGTTCGGGCGTGCAGCCAAGCCCGCTTGTGGGGTGCACATATCGCGGATAGGCGATCAGCGCGGCCCAAACCAAGCCCTCCAACCCCGGGCGGGCTGTCCGGCGCGCGGGTACCGGACCGAGATCCTGCGTCAGCCCCCAGCCCGCGTAGAACGGCACGCCGAGACAAGTGACGCGCAGACCGCGCAACAGCGCCTCGAACCCCAGTGTCGAGGTGAGTGTCCAGACGCCGCCGACCCGCGAGAGTAAGGCTGCCGCAGGGACCGCCGTGGCGACACCGTCCGCCAGCGCCGCGAGCCGGGCCGCCGGCACCCCTCCCCGGCGCAGCCCCGCCTCCACGTCAGGATGCGGCTTGTAGAGCAGATAGGCATCCGGATGCGCAGCCCTGGCGGCCGCCAGCAACCCCTCGTCGTCGCGCACCGGGGCGCCGAGACAACCGAGGGTGAGCGAGGCGTCGTCGGCCACCTGGCCGGGCACCAAGATCACCTGTTCCCGCGCCGGCAGGTCGGGCACCGCCGCACCCGGCAGATTGTACTTCGTCACGCCCGCGCTGGTGATGGCGGCCATGAGCGCCCTCGCCCGCGCGAGGCGCGGATCGTCGGGCGCGAAACCCGCGGCCTGGGCGACCAGGGTTTCGAGCCCCGAGGGCCGCGCAGGGTCGTAGTGGATGCCGTCACGGTCAAAGATGAGCGAAGCCGGGTCGGTCAGCCGCGCACCGAGACCGACCGAGCGCAGAAACCCATCCTCGATCAGGCCGGCGCGCACCCCTCGCGCCGATGCCTGCGCGATCAGATCCGCCGGGGCGCTGCTGGCCCAGGCCCAGAGATCGCGCCCCTCCCGCGCTGCGAAATCGATCGCAGCCTCCGCGCTGCGGCAGTGGCGCGGCGGTTGCTGCGTGGCGGCGTGAAAACGCGCCATCGCCGGACGTTTCCACCGCGCCACGCCGAGGAAAACGGGCGCAGGGCCATCTGGCCGCTCCGTCGGCAGGCGCGCCTCGAGCATGTCGAGCGCATCCTCGAACCGGCAGGACACGCCGTCGTGGGGATCCCAGTAGAGGGGATAGAGGAGATGGCTCGCCGCGAAGAGCGCCAGCCGGTCAGGCCGCGCACGCCTGCGCGCCATCAGGTCCGGATCCAGCGGACGGCGGTCGAATGTCAGGCCCCAGCCGGCGTAGAAGGGCTGGCCGAAGACATGCACCGGCCGCTCCGCCAGCAGTGCCTCATAGCCCAGTTGCGAGCTGACCGTGTAGACCGCGGCCGCCCCCTCCACGATGTCCCAGGCGTTCACCGGCGCGGTCATGGGCACCACCCCCGGCGGCAGTGCAGCACCGCAGAGATAGCCGCGCCGCGGATCGGGGTGGCCCTTGACGACGACGCGGACCCCGGGGTTTTCCGCGATGGCGGCGCGAAGCATCCGGTCGAAATCGCGGCCGTCGGCGCCACAGAGCCGGACCGAGGCGTCGCCGGCCACCTGGTCGACGACGAGGACGTACGGCGCAGACCCGAGGCTTTGGGGTGGGGCGCCGCGGCGGGCCACCGGCGCCTGCTTCGAGAGCCCGAGCGTACGCAGGCGCGCCAAGCCTGCGGAGGCCCGCGCGCGCATCGCGGGCGACGCCCGGGTGCACGCGGCGATCAGCCGTTCCAGGCGGGAGGGCCGACTCGGGTCGATGGCGATACCCACGTCGTCGAGCAGCAGGGAAGCGGGCGGTACCATGGGTGCCCTTGGCCCGATTGAGGACAGCCAGCCCTCCTCCACGCTCAACAACCTGCGGCCGGTGACCTGAGCGAGTGCCATCGCCGGGCGTGCCGGACGGCGCCGGCCCCAGGCGGCGATCGCGGCGGTGGCGGGTCTGCCCGCGCGGGCCAATGGCCAACCCGGGCTCAGATGCCAACCGGCACCGGCCAAGACCCGCGCCACGCCCCGGCCCGGCAGGAAGGCCGGCTGCAAGTAGGCCAGGTCGCCACCGCCGCAGGCTGGGTCGATCAGCGCCGTGTCGAGGGTCGCGGCGCCCTCGTCCAATGCCAGATCGGCCGCATCGGTGCTGCAAGGCAGGTGTTTCTGACCCAGTGTCAGCCATTGTTGCCCAGCGGAGCGCGAGACAACAGCGCCGGGCCCGGTAGCCTCCTGAGGCACCGCAGGTGCTGGCGGCGGTGAGGCGCCGGAGGTCGCAGCCGCTGTGGCCCCTCGCTGGCTCATGCGGGCGCAGTCACACCCAGGGCGTCGAGGCGGGCCAGGAGGCGGCCGGTATGGGCGGCAGGGCCGTAGCGGTCGCGCATCAGGCGCTGCGCCACGGCAGCTCTCGCCTGCCGGGTGGCGCTCTCCCTCAGCACCGTCCGCAGTGTCTCGACCAGGGCCTCGTGCTCGATCTCGGCCCAGACAGCGCCCGGCATGTCGTAGAGCGCCTCGCCGGGGGCCACCGGGACTTGCTTGGCGGGCACGGGCCAGCCCGTCGCCTCGGTCAGAAAGTCCGTCGTGCCGCTGTAGTCGGTCGCGACGACCGGCAGGCCGCGAAGCATCGCCTCCGCCGGCGCATAGCCGAACCCCTCCGCCCGGTGGGGCGAGACAAGGCAGTCCGCCTGAGACATGAGACCGGACAGACGCTCCGCCGTCCAACGGCCTGTCATGAGGTGCAGGCGCGGGTCGTTGGCGGCCAGGCGCTGCAGCGATCGCCACTGGTCATGCGGATCGCCGCGGTGCCCCTTCACCGGATCGGTCGTCTTGATCACCAACAACGGGCTGCCCGGTCCGGGGCCGAAGGCGTCGAGAAAGGCACGCGCCAGGGCGAGGGGGTTCTTGCGCTCCACCGAGGCATGAAAGTCGAAGACCATCAGGAAGACGAAGGCCTCCGGCGGCAGGCCGAAGGAGGCCCGGTCGCCCACCGGCGGCGGCGGATCGAAGAGCGCCTTACCCAAGGTTTGAACCGGCGCATCCCCGGGGCGGCGGGCTTGCTCATAGGCCTCCGCCACAAAGCGCGTGGGACACCAGATCTCCTCGAGCATGGCAGGTGCCAGACGGTGGGCGTCCGGTAGAACTCCGAACTCCCAGAGCAGAAAGCCGATCCGCGCGGGGGGCGCCTGCAGCCCTTCAGGTGCAGTGAGGAGTGAAGTGAGGCCCGGGTGGAGCATCCCCTCCACCAGGCGGTCGGCATTGAGATGAAGGATCGCCGCCGGGCGTCGCTGGCGCCGGTGCCGAGACGTCCACCCGCCAGGCGCGACCTCCCTCGGCGAAACGGCACGTCGCCCTGGATCCGTGCACGTGGCGCCACGAGCCGTACGGTCGGGACGACATCCCTCCGGTACCGAGGGGGGCGCAGCGCCAAGGGGCATGGCCGCGGCCAAACCATTGTCGATGGAGCGCGTGCTGACCGCCAAACCAGCGGCTTGCAGGCTGCGCGCCGTCATCACCAGGTTGGCGCCCAGGCCCGTATGCGGGTTCCCGTGACCGATCAGCGCGATCGGCGACGCCTCTGCGGGAGGCTCCGGCCCATCGCCGAACATATCGGCCAGGGCAGGGTGGCGGCGTGCCCCCTCCGCCCCTAGCCGCGCAAGCCTGTGCCGCGCGGCGGGATCAAGCCCGACCACCGGATCGCCGGCCATCAGCGCGAGCGCCAGCGACAGACCGGTTGGCGGTGCAGCGGCCGCGCCCTCTCGGGGTGCCCACCCCGTCGGCAGATCGATCCTGGCGCTCAGCGCCTGTCTGGCGGCCGTGGGGAGCGCAAGTTCCGTCGCCTGGCGAGCGGTCGATGCTGTGCTGGCGGCCAGATGATCGAAGACCGCGATCAAGCCCGCCTCCAGCGCGCCCTCCGACCGCGCGGGCCAAGCGGTCGGCAGCGGCGGACCCGGGCGGGCGGCCGTCCCGGATCGCTCGAGCGGCCGTGCAAAGCCGCCTGCCTGGGCAAGTGCCGACCACCAGGCCGTGTGGAGCGCGGCATCGCTCAGCGCGCGCTCGCCCGTCATGGCGCCGCCTGAGCCAGGCGCCGCCCGGGCTGCCGCGATGCCCGCAGCCATCGCCGCGAGCGTGGTGTCGCCGGACAGCGTGGTCTGCGCCCAACTCCGCAGACGCCGGGCGGCAAGCGGCTCCCCCGGCTCCAGCTCCGGCAGGGCACGCCGCCAGGCGCGCAGATGCGCCATCCAGGCTGGGACCGGACAGTCCTCTGTGGACCAGGCAGGATCGGGCGCCAAGACCGCTTCGCGCAAGCGCTGAAGCCCCGGATCGGCATCGCCCTCATTCGGCGGCCGGTTCAGTGTCGACGCAGCCTCCCGCCAGCGCCTGGCGCGCGCTGGCTCCACGGCCTCAACGACCTTGCCGAGGGTCGGCGCCAGGGTCGCGGGCGTGCAGGCCCCGCCGGCATCGGGTACCAGACCCGCCAGGCGACCGAGACGATCGCACCAGGCGGCGAAACGATCCTCCCCCCCCTCCGCCAGACCATGGTCGGTCTCAATCGGCCCGGGACCAGTCGCGGCAGAGCAGGAGGCGCGCGTGCGCCCGTCAAACAGGCGGCGAAGACACGTTATGCCGCCGAGCACGCCCCGAAGAAGGCTTGGGATCGGCCAGATACCCTTCACCTGGCTAGGCCCCAGGACCGCCGCATCGCCGCGCGTTCCCAACCACAGCAGAAACAGCACCTGCAGCGCCAGGACCCCCCGGCGCGCCCAGCGATCCGGCCGGCGAAGCGCAACCCCCGCAAGGTTGAGATGAACAGCGGCGAAGCGCCGGCTCGCGAGGGCGCCATAGGTCGCGCGCAGGCCATGCGCCCGGTCGAAGGCCACCTGCCGATGGGCATCGCCATGCCCCCAGAGAGACAGGGTCTCGACGGCATAACCCGCCTCCAGCAGGGCAGCGACATGGGCGGCATTCGCCGTCGCCTCTCGCCCGGGCATCGGGGGGAAGATCCCGACGACCAGCACAGAGGGTGCTTCCGGGCGTGGCGCCTGGCCCCGGACGATGGCCGGCGCCTCGGCCCGATCGTCACGCGATGTGGGGGGGCGCCCCATGCGCGGGGCGTCGAGGGCATAGGTCTCTGACATGGGCTTTACGCTATCCTCACCATCTTTCCGTTTCCTTGACGCGCCCGCAGAAAGCGGCGCGCGACAGGGGAACGCGATGGAAGGCAAGGCGACAGCCATCGGGGTGGAGCAGCGCGGCTGGCCGGAGATCGACGTCGGCCCGTCCTACAGCGCCATCGCCGCCACGCGCCGCCGCTTCGGCTGGGCGGTCACGGGCTTCCTGCTCTGCGTCGGCCTGCCAACGCTGCTCGGCGCCTGGTACTGGGGGTCGGTTGCCGCCGATCGCTACGTCAGCACCGTCCACTACGCCATCCGCGGCGGCGCCGCGCCGGAGGGGGTGGAGGGATCGGGCTCACTCGGCGCCCCCGGCATGGTCAGCGCCCGGGCGGATGCCTTTATCCTCGAGGACTTCCTGCGCTCGCCCGCCGCACTCGCCGCGCTGGAGGCGCAGCTCGACCTGCGCAGCATGCTGGCTCGCGACGGCGACGACCCGGTGCGCCGCTTCGATCCCGCCATGCCGGCGGAGGGATTGCTTGCCTATTGGAACGGCGCGCTCGATCTGCGCTTCGACATGCTGACGGGCATCACCCAGCTCGAGGTGCGCCTTTTCCGGGCAGAGGACAGTCTGGCCGTCGCAGATGCCTTGGTCGAGATCCTCCGCCGCCTGGTGGACCGGCTGTCGGAGCGCCAACAGACCGACATGCTGCGCTATGTCGAGCAGGAGTTTCGCGCGGCAGACATGCGCCTGCGCAACAGCCTGGACGCGATCGAGCGGTTTCGCCGCCGGACGCTCACCGTCTCGCCCACGCAGGAGGCTGCGCTGAACTCCGCCACGATCGCCCGGCTGACCGAGGAGCTGACCGGCCTCAGCGTGCGCTTGCGCACCCTGCGGGAGACGGTGCCGAACTCGCCGCAGATCCCGCGCCTGCGCGAACAGATGGCGGCCCTTCGCGCGCAGATCGCCACCACGCGCGCCCGGGTGGGCGGCACCGGCGATCCGGGACGGGTGGCCGCCGCGGATCAGAGCGAGACCGGCCAGGCCCTGCCGCATCAGCTCACCACCTTCGAGCGGCTGCAGAACGAGTACGAGATCGCGCTCGACAGCTATGTCGCGACGCTGGGGCTCCGACAGAAGGCACAGGCGGCAGCGACCCTGGATCGGGCGCATCTGGTGGTTTTCGTGCCGCCCCAGCGCGCGACGACGCCGACGGCGCCCCATCGGCTGGGCGCGATTGCCTTGGTGGCGGGGATCGCGTTCTTGGGCTGGGTGATGGGCCGTGTGCTGCTGGCCTCGCTCCGCACGCCCTGAGGGCGCTGGTAGGCGTTGAGGTGCGCGCGGGCGCAGCTAGGCGGCAAGCCTCTTCCTGGAGCGATCGGCTCGATGGGGATGCTCGACCGGCCGTCCTGGCGATCAGGAGCTCGGCCGACGCGCAGCGCCGCGGCGCATCTCGGTGATCAGACAGAGCCCGGGTGCGACTGTTGGCTGGGTCTCGTCCGCCGGCGGAGCGGGGCTTGGTGCAGCGGGGTTCGGCTCGGGATCGGCAACGACGCCTCCGGCCGTCACTCGCGACGCCGTTTGGGGCACTACGGCGGATCGACGACCATCGATCGGATCGCTGAGCAAGAGCGGTGCGACCTCCTCTACCGAAGCAGTCTTGGCCATCTCTAGGGTACGCGCCAGGGCCTCCGCTCTGGGCTGCATCGGGCGGCGCGGGGCGATGGGCCGATTGACGGATCGCGAGGGGGCGGGCGCCGCGCGCTGCGTGATGAAGGCCTGCGCCTCCTCGAGACCGCCGAGCGCCCTCAGCCGCCCCTCAGACAGACCGACCAGCATATCCGGCTCGGCTGCGCGCAACTGGGTGACCCCGGCACTGAGCCAAAGCACGGCGCCATTGGTCCGCGCGCGCCGCAGCGCCGGCATCAGCGCAGCACTCAAGGCAGGGTGCTGGGGCAGGAGTGGGCCGTCCGCGATATAGAGATCGGCCGGCATGGCCCAGGCCGCCGCATGGAGGAGGCCCAATCGCTCGACCGGCAGCAGATCCTCGAAGCGCCTGGTCAGCCAGCCTGCCCTTTCGCCGCGCAGCCGCCGCAGCACCCCATCCAAGGCCCCGGCAATGGCCGCGACATAGCCCTCGCTCGAGACACCGCAGGCCGCGGCGCGCAGCGCGAGGTCGCGGGCCACCGAACCGGTCACGCCGAAGCCACCGCTGTGGCCGACCAGCGGCGCCAGGCGACCGGCCCGTTCCACCCTGCCCCCGCGCGGAAGTCGCCGCCCCGCCGCAATCGCGGCAAGGGTCGACCGTCCGGCGCCGCGCCGACCAATGATCGCACAGAGCGTGCCGTGCGACAGGCTGAGGCTCAGCCGATCGAGCACCGGTCGCTCCGGCGGGCCGGCGCAGAGCTCGGTCAGACGCAGCACCGGCTCGGTCATGCCGCGCTCCCTGCCTCGGCCCCAGGCGCAGGCCGAGGACCGCCCACCGGTACACCCGGCGGCGTGGTCACACCACGCCCGCCGCGGCGAGCCGCGCCCGATACCGTTGCGCGAGCGCCTGCGGTGAATACTCGCGCGCCATCAGGGCCTTGCCCTTCAGCGCGCGGCGATGCCCCTCCTCCGGCGTGTCGACCAGGGCGGCCATGGCAGCAGCCAGGGCATCGGTGCAGATATCCGCCCAAAAGGCGTCTTCGACCGGCAGGATCGTCTCCCCGGGCGCGACCGGGCGTGGGTGCCAGGGGATCGGGTATCCGGTCTCACCCGTCACGAAATCGGCCGTGCCGCCATAGCCTGTTGCGAGAACCGGGCGCCCGAGTGCCAAGGCATAGGCCGGCAGATAGCCGAACCCCTCTGCCCGATGGGTGCTGACCAGCGTATCGGCCATGGCGATCAGGCCGATGAGTTCGGCAAAGGGCAGGTGATCGGACTGGATCACGACCCGCGGGTCCGCTTCGGCCGCCGCCAGGATCTTGGGCCACTGTCCGTTCGGGTCGCCCCAATGACCCTCGACGGGCGGCGTCGTCTTGATCACGAGACGCGGGCCGGCAGGACGCTGGCATCGGCCGAAGGCACGTGGCATCGGGCCCTTGGCCGGCGCGCCGAAGGCCTTTTGGAACGCCACCACCGCGGCCAGGGGGTTCTTGCGCTCCACCGACGAATGGAAATCGAAGCTCGCCAGGAAGACGAAATCGCCGTTGCTGAGACCCAGGCGGCGCCGATCGGGGATCATCGGCGTCGGAAGGGAGATCGCCTTGCCCATGGCGTGGACCGGACGCTCGGTGTGCCGCTGGTAGACCCGCGCCAAGAACTGTGTGGGGCACCACACCTCGTCGACTAGGTCGAGCCCCAGCCGGTGCGCCGCCGGCAGCGCCTCCAGCTCCCAAAGGAAATAGCCGATCGCGTGCAGGTCCTCGTGACGATCGAAGAGCGGATGGTAAAGGGCGGCCGGGGCACGGTCGGCATTGAGATGCAGCAGCATTGCCTTGCGACGGGGCGTGACGACGCCGCGCCGCTCTGCGCCGCTGGCGGGGTTTGCCGGCTCAGCCAAGGCCTCGAAACCCGCCTCACTGTCGCGCTGGGTGATCGCGATGCCGGCGTCGCCCAACGCGCGGGCGCTCATGGCGAGGTTCTGCCCCAAGCCGGTGCTGGAGCGCGCCATACCCACGACCTCCAACCGCCGGTCGAGCAGGCACCACTGACTCTCGTTGAGGGTGGAAAAGAGGGCGAAGGCCGGAAAGACGCGGCAAGCGGTCGAGCGGAACCAATGGCGCAGCGTCTCGTCCTGCCAGGCGCCATGGGCTGACGGGGGCATACCCGCCTGCAGCGCCACCAACGCTTCAAAGCGGCTCGGCGCTGAGGGGTCCGCGTCGAGCGGGGCGCGAAACCAGTCGAGCGCCGCACTGTTGAACGCCAGCCTGCGGGTCGGCGTGTCGAAGAGGTGCAGAAGCAGGTCAAAGGCGAAGGCCACCCGGTCTGCCGGCTCGTCCAGCCGATAACGGGCGGGATAGGTCGCTGAGCGGCGGTGCAGGCGGAGGAGGCGCGCGCCGAGGGCGAAGGGGCGCCCCTCACCGCCGGGCGGGACGGCCGTCATCTGCTGGGACAACCAGTCGGGGGTCAGCACGGCCGGGAGATGACCGGCCGCCTCCAGCCACCAATCCGCGAGCGCCTCTTGCCCCGCCGCGGCGGCAGTGTCACCGCCGAGTGCCGCCATCAGCCGTGTGAGACGTCCGGCACCCTCCCACGGGGCGCGAGTGTCGGCGTTCAACGCCGCAGCCAGCGCAGGGCCGATTGGGGGCGGGGCGCCAGCCGTGTCGCGACAACTGCGGAAGTGCTCGAGCGCGAAGCGGGCCGCGGCATGCGGATCGGTGAGGTCGATGGGCGGCGCGCAGGCCGCCGTGTGGCAGAGATGGCGCGTGAGCGGGACACCCTCGCAAACCGTCTCCGCTGCGGGCGATTGGGCGAGACGCGCCCGGGGGCCTGTCGGCTCCTCGCGCCCCGCAGGCGGGTCAGCCGCCATATCCGGTCGGATGGGCGCTGATGGGTCGGCCTGCGCTCGGATCATCTCGATCTGTCGATAGTGCGCGAATGGAAAGGCTGCCGTGACCGCGCGTAGGAACGCGAGGTCGCCGCTATCGGCATCCCCCTGCTTCGCTGAGCCATGCTCGAGCTGTTCGACGGCCACCGGCGGTTGGTCGTAGGGCGCAGGCGCGCGGGTGGCTGGCCACGTGCCCAGCGTCGCCCGCGGACGAGACGGCGTCAGCGCACGTGCCCAACGGCGCAGCCAAACGTTGGGGTGCACCGCAGGGAGGGGCGTTTGATCGGCCATGGCTCCTCTTCCCTTCTCAGACTGCGCCAAACCAACGGCGGGCCATGTCACAGAGGCAGCGCAAGCGAGGGCTCTCCCTCAACGCAATCGGTGGCGTTGGGCCAGCGGGTCGCGGCGGGGTCCACGGCCAACGGGCCCGGGAATGCCTCCAGCAGCGGGGCGGGATCGAAGCCGCTAGCAGCGAGGCCCGTCGCAAAGGCGATCGCCTCCGCCCAGTCGGTGTGTTCATGGCGCGGGGTGGCGTAGACGGGCACCTCGGCCAGGCCTAGACCCGCGTAGAGATCCCGCATGCGGTGGTCGATCACTGCGGTCGGGTCGAGCACATCGACGACCTTCGGCCCACGCCCGTAGAGCCCGAACCAGGCGCTGGGCACACCGTAGGCATCGGCGATCACCAGCCCATGCAGGGAGGTCGACAGGATCGCGCGGCACTGCGCGATCTCGGCGACCCTGTCTCGTATGGCGGCGGGGGTGGGCGCGACGTTCAGCGAGATGATGCGGACGCGCTCGGCGAAATGCTCGGGCACGGCGTAGCGGCGATAGGCCGCCTTCGCTCCCGCCTCCAGCGTCTGCGCCTCGAGCTCGGAGAGGTGGAGCACGATCCCCAGATCATGCGTCTTCGGCGGGGCCAGGGGCCAAAGACGCGGCAGAAGATAGGCCGGATCGCCGTAGCAGGCCGGCGCGGGAACGCCGGCGCGGCGCAGCGCGGCGGCCGTGAAGGGGCCACGCGTTGCATGCACCGCAAAGCTGGTGTCGGGCGGATGCGACCAGGGCGCCTCCCCGCCTGTTGGATGGCGCGAGGTGTCGAGACCCGTGCCCCAGAGGTGGACCCGGCCACCCGCCAGATTATGGGCGATGGTGCCGACCGCCGCGATGCGGTCCACCGCCGAGACGGCGGCGGCCGGCGTGACCGGCAGCCCGGAAATTGCCCCCACGATCAGCGGACTGAGCGCATCGCCGAGGTTCACGATGCCGCTGTCAGCCGGCGTCCGCGCCCAGACGAGGGGCACATGCAAACGGCCTTCGCGCAGCATGAGACGCGGGGCGGCGATGCGCAGCGTTGCGGCGTCGGGTGTGTCGACAGCCACCTCGGGGCGGGCGGAAGACGGCGCCACTGGCAGATCGAGACGCCGAAGCGCCTCGCGGCGGCGACGGTGACGGTCCGCGCTGGCGGCGGTGTCGGCCTTGGCTTGCTCCCGGTCGAGGCGCCGGATCTCGGTCGGATCGCCGCGGTAGGGCAGATCCGTGATCAACGGCAATGACCACAGGCCAGTGGCGGCGGACAGGGCCCTTTCAGGCATGGAAGGAGCGAGATCCAGCGGAAAGGCGCCGATCAATGCGCCTTCATCGAGGTGCACCGGGCTCCAGGCCGTGTCGATGGCCTGCATCGCCGCTGACCAGTCCGTTGGCAGGTCTCGCGGCTGGCGCCACACGGGCAGGCGATCGCAGCCGAGGCCGGCGTAGAGATCGAGCATCCGCCAGTCGAGCGTGGCCGAGGGCGAGATGCGCACCTCCTCCACCCCCGCGCGGGCCCCATCGGCCAGGGTGAGACAGGGGATCCCATAACTCTCTGCGATCACCAAGCCGTGGAGAGAGCGAGAGAGGATCCGCCTGCAGGCCAGAATCTCGTCGATGCGCGCGCCGAGGGCCTCGGCCGAGACCTCGGTCCGCGTGGTGATGAGGCGGACGCGGCCGACATCCTCGCCTGAGACGCCGAAGCAGGGAACGGCAGGGTCTGCACGGGCGGCGAGGCCGGGCCCCTCCAGATCCGACAGGTGGACGATGACCCCGAGATCCCACTTCGGCGTCACGGGGGGAGCGTGGAACCGCGGCAACAGCCAGACGGGATCGCCGAAGGGGATATCGGGCGCCCCGCCGCCGGACAGCAGCATGGCCGAGAGCGGCCCCCGCGTCGCCGCCAGCGTCGCCGTCATGCCGGGATCCGGCTCGAAGCGTGCGCGGGGCCGTCCCGCCGCGCGACGATAGGGCGAACAGCCTGTGCCCCAGAAGACCGCATGGCCCGACCGAAAGTTCTGACCGATGGTCCCCACTGCGCCCAGGCGCAGCTGGCGCGATGTGACCGGCACACGCTCCACCGGCAGACCGCAGAGGAGTGCCACCATCACCGGGCTGAGCGCATCGCCGAGGTTGAGGTAGTCCTGCGCCGGCGTCCCGCCGGCCCAAGCGAGCGGCACGGTCCCGCGCGCGCGGACATGGGCAGCGAGCGGGGTCATGACAGGATCGTCCGTCCGCGGCGGGGCAGATGAGGAATGGCATCCAGCATCGTCGCGCGCCGCAGATCACCCTCCGGGACGTCAAGCGGCCGGTGGCCGGCCGGACAGGCGGCGGCCAGGGCGTCCATCTGCGCCGGATCGACCGCACAGGCACCGGCACGATCCACCGCATCGATCAGCGCGCCCCAATCGGTGGCACGGCGCTTAGGCTGCACCCAAAAGGCCATCTCCCGGGCGCCGAGGCCGGCATAGAGATCGGGAAAGCGCGCGTTCACCCCATCTGGCCAGACGGCGCCCTTGGGGTCGAGCGCCACCGCCGACAGCCCGGGTTCGCCGGGCCCCGGCGCGACATAGAGACAGGGAATGCCATAGGCGATCGCGATGGCGATGCCGTGCAGCGAGGTCGAGACGATCCGCCGGCACGCGCGCAGTTCGTCAAGCTTGTCGGCGATACCCGCCAAGGTGGGCGGGGCGACCATCGTGATCAGGCGGATACCGCTATCCTCCTCCGACACCTCATAGCGCGCAAGGCCCGGTTTGGGGGTCACGGTCAGTTGCCGATCGGCAAGCTCCGCCAGGTGCAGCACAACGCCCAGATCGCACCGCTTCTCCACCGGTCGGTGGTGAAACCGCGGCAACAGAAGCGCCGGATCGCCATAGGGCAGTGCCGGGAAATCGCCGCCCGACAGGAGCCGCGCCGCATAGGGCCCCCGCGTCGCAGCCAACTGCAGCCGCGTGCCGGCAGGCGGCCGGTAGGGTTCCTTGGGCCCCGGTGCGAGCGGATCGGCATTGGGGGAGCATCCGGTGCCCCAAAGATCGACCGTGCCCCCACTCAGCCCCTGCCCGATCGTGCCGATCGCCGCCATGCGCTCACCGCGACCGGTCATCGGCGCCCGCGCCACCGGCCTGCCGGAGACGAGCGCCACCATCACGGGGCTGAGAGCATCGCCGAGATTGACGTAAGCCGGGGTCTCTGGCGTCGCGGAGACGCCGCCGGCCCAGGCCAGCGGCACCGCGCCGGCGCTGCTTCGCCAATCGCTTCGCCAACCCTCCCGCCAGCCGCCGCGCTTCGGCGCTTCCAGGGGCACGGTAAGGTCGCCGGCCCCGACGGAGATACCGCTATCGCCCTGATCTTGCACGCAGGTTCCTCACGCTACACCGCTGCGCGCACGGGGCCCGGAGCCAGCGCCGCAGCCCCCTCGATCTAGCCGGTCAACCTTAATGGGATCCTACCGAAGCCGTCTCCGAAACGCGCCCATGCTCGCAACCTTCGATCAACCATTGGCTGCTTATGAACGGTGTGATGGGCGCCTGAGAGGGTCTGCCCAGGGGCGAAAACCGGTCAGAAGGACCACCGATGGCGGCACGCAGAACCGAAGTCGAGACCGCAGGAACCGGCGGCGGACATGGCGCAGAGGTCCACGGCCCGGTAGCCACCGCTGCCCGGCGTCCGGTTGCCTCCGCGCAGTCACTGTCGCTGGCCATCACCGGGTTAGCCTGTCGCCTGCCGGGCGCCGACACGCCGGAGGCATTGTGGAGCATGCTCTGGGCGGGCGACGACGCCATCGGCATGATCCCCGAGGACCGATGGGCGGCGGTCACCTTCGACGGCACGCCACCCGCAAGCGGGCGCAGCTACACACGCGCGGCCGGCGTATTGGACAACATCTGGGACTTCGACGCGGCGTTCTTCGGCATCTCCGCGCGCGAGGCCGCGCAGATGGATCCTCAGCAGCGCCTGATGCTCGAGCTCGCCTGGGAGGCGCTGGAGGACGCCGGCCTGCCGGGAGGCGCCTATCGCCGCAACCCCGACGACCCGAGCGGGCCGGGGCGCACGGGGGTCTATATCGGCGCTGCCAGCATGGATCATGCCCAGCGTTTCGCATCGGATGCCGCGGGCATCGACAGCCCCTTCATGACCGGCAACACGCTCTCGATCATCGCGAACCGGATCAGCCATTTCTTCGATTTCCAGGGGCCGAGCCTGACGATTGACACGGCCTGCGCTTCCTCGATGACCGCGCTGCATCTGGCCGCCGGCGCGCTGGAGCGCGGTGAGATCGACACGGCGGTCGTGGGGGGCGTCAACCTGCTCCTGCAGCCCTTCAACTTCGTGGGCTTCAGCCGCGCGGGCATGCTGTCGCCCAGCGGGCGCTGCCGGCCTTTCGACGCGGCGGCCGACGGGTATGTCCGCGGCGAGGGGGGCGTGGTCATCGTGCTGCGCCGTCTGGACGCCGCCCTAGGCGGCGGCGAGCCCGTGCAGGCCGTGCTGGCCGCCAGCGGGATTGGCACCGATGGCCACAAGGTCGGCCTGACGCGCCCCGCGGTCGCCGCGCAGGCATCGCTGGTCGCGGCGGTGCACGAGGCGGCAGCGCTGCCGCCCGGCGCCCTCGCCTTCGTGGAGGCGCATGGCACCGGCACCCCAACCGGCGACCCGGTGGAGGCAGCGGCCATCGCCACGGCGGTCGGCCCCGCGCGGGAGGGGCTGGCACCACTGCCCATCGGCTCGATCAAGGGTGCGATCGGCCACCTGGAGCCTGCGGCTGGCCTCGCCGGCCTGCTGAAGGCGGTGCTGTCCCTCCGGGAAGGCAAGCTGCCCGCCAGCCCGCATGTCAACACGGTGAACCCGGCCGTGGCGGCAGAGGAGGCGGTGACTGTGGCCCTCGCCAACGCACCCCTCATGCATGCCACCGGCACCGTGCCCGCGGCCGGCGTGTCCTCCTTCGGCTTCGGCGGCGCAAATGCCCATGTCGTCCTGCGGGCCCCCGCGCCGGAGGAAACGGCACCGGCGATTTCACCCGGTACGGCGACCAGTCACCTGCCGGCGCTCACGCTGTCGGCTGCCACCGAAGACGCGCTCGCGGCCCTAGCGGCGCGCTGGCAAGGTCAGGCTGCGGGTTCGGCCACAGCGCAGACTGCCGCACGGCGCACCCTTATGGCCGAGCGGGCCGTCATCGCCGCGCAGACGACCGAAACCCAGGCGGCCGCGCTCGACGCACTCGGCGGCGGCCGGAGCCACCCAGCGCTGACACGCTGCCATGCCCTGCCACCGGATCGCGCTGGCATCGCCTTCTTCTATGCCGGCAACGGCGGGCAGTGGGCCGGGATGGGAGAGCGCCTGCTCGCCGACGACGCCGCTGCCCGCAGGGGATTCGCCGAGTCGCGCGACGCGCTCGTGGCGGCAGGCGGGCCAGACCCCAAGGCGCTCATGGCCGACCCTGCGCTGGAGGCACGTTTAGCTGACAGCGTGGCGGCACAGACGCTGCTCTTTGCCCAGCAGGTCGCCACGACCGCGGCCCTGCACCACGCCGGCCTTACGCCGGCGCTCGTCGCTGGGCATTCGGTGGGCGAGGTCACCGCGGCCTGGGCCGCCGGCTGCCTGGATCTGGCGGCGGCCGCCAGGCTCATTGTCGGGCGCGCCACGGCCATCGAGCCGCTTCGCGACAGCGGCACCATGGCGGCCCTCCTCAGCGATGCGGAAACGGCCCTGTCGCTGATCGAGGCCGCGGGGCTCGCGCGCGAGGTTTGCCTGGCGGCCGAGAACAGCCAGCGCAGCGTCACCCTTTCGGGCACACGCGAGGGGATAGAGACCCTGGCCCGCGTGGCCCGAGAACGCCGCCTGGCGCTACGCCGCCTGCCGGTTGCCTATCCCTACCACGCCGCCCCGCTCGAGCAGGTAGAGCAGGCGATGCGCGAAACCTTCGCCGGCATCTCAGGTCGCGCGGGCACGATCCCGCTCGCCTCCACCGTAACCGGCGGTCTGATCGAGGGTACGGCCCTGGACGAGGCGCATTGGTGGGCCAACGCGCGCCGGCCCGTCCGCTTTCGCGCCGTGGTCGAGGGGGCGGCGGCATCCGGCTGCGGCTTCTTCGTCGAAATCGGGCCACGGCCGATCCTGTCGAGCTACATCCGCGACACCTTGGGGGAGGCAGCCGAGGACGCGATCATCACCGCCACCGAAAACGCGCCGCCCACCCGCACCGGATCCCGTGGCACGGCCGAGGATGGCGGGGCGGCGCCCGCCGCCCAGCGGATCGCAGCGCTCGCCAGGGCGACAGAAGCACAGGGCACGGCCGCTGCCCCGCTTGGCCCGGCAGTTGCCGGCCTGCCGCGCTACCCCTGGCAGCACAACCACCACCGCGCTGCGCCCTCTGCCACGGCGATCGACCTCTTCGGAGTCGATTGCAAGGACGCGCTGATCCGCCCGCGAACGCCCTTGCTGGGTGGTCGTGACCGGGCGGGAGAAGGCGCATGGCACGGCACAGCGGATGTCACGCAGACGCCATGGCTTGCCGAACACCGCATCGCAGGGCATTGCCTGGCGCCGGCCGCCCTCTTCGCGGCCCTGGCGATCGAGGCCCTTCACCGAGAGTCGCCGCCAAGGGCCGCGGGCGTTGCGCCTGCCGTCGAACTGGTCGACCTCGCCATCGATGCGCCACTGGCTCTGTTGGACGAGCGAGCCATCGCCCTGCGTACCCAGCTCGACCGGGAGGGACGCCAGATCCTCATCTCGGCCGCAGGCGGCATGGGGGGCGCGTGGCAAACGCATGCCAGAGCTCGCTTCCGCCAGCCCGCTGCCCCTATCGAAGGCCGCCATTACGCCGCTGATGCAGGGAGCACGGCGCAGGCTCACACCGCCCTGGCGCACGAGCTCTACGCGGCGCTTGAGCGCCATGGCCTTGCGTACGGCCCGGCCTTCCAGCGGCTCACGGAGATCGAGGTCTCCGCGGATTATACCAGGGCGACCATCGCGGCGCCGGGTCGTGTCGATGCCAGCTCCGATCGCGCACCCGCCAGACTGCCCGACGCGCGGGCCTTCGCGCTGCACCCAACTGTGCTGGACGCGGCCTTTCACGCCCTTATGCCCCTCATCGCCGCGGCGGAGCCCGAACACGATGCGCCCTTCCTGCCGGTCCGGATCACGCGGCTCCGCTTGGCAAAGGCGGCAGATCCGGATCAGCCCCTACGCGTCACTGCCCGGCTCACCCGTCGCGGCCTGCGCAGCATGGAAGCGACGCTCTCCCTCCATGATCCGCAAGGGGCGCCCGTCGCGGTGCTGGAGGGGCTTGGTCTGGAGCGCGCCGACCGGGCCACTGGCAGCAGCACATCGACCGTGCCTGTCGCCTGGCAGCGGACCTTCCGGACCATCAGCCCCGCCCCTGCGGCGCCACTGGCGGAGACGGCGGTAGACCTCGCCGCGAAGCTCCGGGCCGCGGGGATCCTCGCCCCATCGCCGATCGCGCCCGATCCTCTGGCGCGCCTCGAGCCAGGCGCGATCCTGCTCGAGGAGATCTGCCGTACACAGATGGCCGCGGTCGTCGCCGCGCTCCGCGATACGGCGGACCAGGATCAGGGACCCTCAACGGATAAGGCGCGGGCGCGCCTGGCAGAAGTCGCCGCCGGCCGTCCTGCACCGACCGGCGAGACAACCAGCGATTTGGTACGCGGGCTCCTCGCGCATGATCCGCGGCGCGGCACAGACGTGCAGATGGCACTCGACCTCCCGGAGCACGCAGTCGCGCTCGTGGCCGAGGCGGGGGAGGAGGCGGCCGCAGCGCCCACGCCAGGCGTCGCAGCACCGCTGCCAGGACCCCGCCAATCGGCCCTGGAGGAGGCCGCCACGGCGGCAGCCGAGACCTGGCTGGCAGAACGCGGCGACCGGCCCGCGCGCATCTGCGCCATCGGTCTCTCCGCCGCCGCATGCAAACGGCTCTCCGCGCATGAGTCAGCAGCGGATCTCGTGGCTTGGGCGGGGGCGGACGACGGCACCGAAACACCGATCGAGGTCGACCTGTTGCTGATTGCAGGCGCCACAGGGTCGCTGGGCCAGGCACAGCGAAGCAAGCTGATGGACAGCATGGCTCCAGACGGCCTGCTCTTGGCTGCAGAGGTCGACCCGCAAGGCGACACGCTGGCGGCCCTATCGAGCCTTGCCTTGCCCCAGGACGCCTGGCGCGCAGCAGGCGCAACCGTGACGTGTATGGCGCTGGCCACGCCGGCGCTCGCGGGCACGCTGCTGGCGGGCCGACCGCCCGTTCTCCATCCTAAAGGCACCGCCGAAACCACCGCGGACGAGGCCTATGTCTGGCTCAGCGATCAACCCGACACCGCAGCGGCACCCGAAGCAGACGCCAGGCACGTACCCGTGGAGGCTACCCAGTGTGATTGGCGGCCGATGGGGCGCCCGGGGCGCCTGGCCGGGCGCACCGTGATCGTCATGCCGCCCCTACAACCAGGGGAAGCCGAACCCCCGGACACCCTGCAGGGCGTCGACGTCCAAGAGGCGTCCCCGCACCCTGTTGTCCCGACGACCGAGGCGCTCGAAGCCCCCATCGAGCGTCGCATCGCCCTCTGTCGCGCCCTCGCGCGGCGCGCCCCGGCAGATCGACCCCATTGCATCGTGTTCCTGTCGCGGACGGCCGAGGCTCCCTTTAGCGCCGCCATCGCCGCGCTGCGCCGCGTCCTGGTCAACGAGATGCCGGATATCCGATGGCGTCTCCTCACCCTCCCGGACGGTACAGTGGCGGCAGCGCCGCAGACCATAGACAGCCTGCGCCGCCTCGTCGATCCGGCAAATGCCCTAGTTGCGGAGGGCGAGGCGACGCTGCATGCCGACGGGCAACTCAGTGCCCCTCGGCATATGCCAACTACCCCATCCCAAACGCCGCCTCCTGCGTCTGACGCGGGCTGGAACCTCAGCCCCGCCCGGCCCCGCGATCTGTCGAGCCTCAGCTGGCAGACCATCGCGACATCTGAGGACGCCACCGCGATCGACAACGCATGCGACGACGCAGCTTCTCGACCCGCGTACCGCCCCTCTCCGGCGCGCAGGGCCGCAAGTGTCCCGCAGGCACTCCCGCCGGGCGCGGCACTCGTTCGGGTGGAAGCGGCCGCGCTGAACTTCCGGGACGTGATGGCCGCCCTTGGCCGTCTTCCACCGCTCGCGCTGGAGAACGGCTTCACCGGCGCGCGCCTGGGTATGGAGATGGCCGGCAGCGTCATCGCGGTGGGAGAGGGCGTTTCGCTCGCCCCCGGCACCGCGGTCATGGGCTTCGCGCCGGGCGCACTCGCCAGCACTGTGGTCACCGATGCCCGGCTCCTTGCCCCCCGCCCGTCAGCGCTCGACCCGGTCGAGGCAGCGGCACTGCCGGCTGCCTATCTCACCGCATCGCGCGCGCTCGAAGGGTTGGCCCAGCTACGCGAGGGGGAGACGGTGCTCATCCACGGCGCAACCGGCGGCGTCGGCCTTGCTGCCATGGCGATCGCCGCGCGGTGTGGCGCCCGGGTCTTCGCCACGGCTGGCACGCCGGCGAAGCGTCGCTTTGCCAAAGCGCAGGGCGCGCTGGACGCCTTCGACAGCCGTGGCACGGACTTCGTCGATCGACTTCGCGCCGCGACGGATGGGCGCGGCGCAGACGTGGTGCTGAACGCCCTGGCGGGGGATGCACTGCGCCGCGGGCTGGACGCTCTGGCTCCCTTCGGTCGCTTCGTGGAGCTCGGCAAGGCCGATCTTGTGGCCAATACCGCGCTGCCGCTGCGACCCTTTCTGCGCAGCCTCTCCTTTCTCACCCTCGATGCCGACCTGCTACTTGCTATGGCGCCCGAGGGGATCGCGGAGGCACTCGAGGAGATCGGCGTAGCCGTGGCTGAGCGCAAGCTACCACCGCTGCCGGTGCAGTGCTTTGATGCGACACAGGCGCCCCAGGCCTTCGACCGGATGCGCCGCGGCGCGCATCTGGGCAAGCTGGTCATCACCCCACCCCAACCCGCCGAGAGCACGGCGGTTCCGGCGCCCCAAGGCTCAGCGATGGGACGGCGGAGGCAGCCCGTCCCCCTCACGACCACAACACGCTCCGCGGAGACCTGGATCATCGCCGGAGGCACCGGCGGGATCGGCCTGGCACTGGGTGCCGCCATCGCGCACCGCCGCAGGGCCAACGTCTGGCTCTTGGCGCGCCGGGAGCCGAGCGCAGAGGTCAAGGCGGAGATCGCACGTCAGCAGGCCGCTGGCGCCGACCTACGCCTGCATCTCGGCGATGCCGCGGCGCCCGAAACGCTTCAGGCGCTCTGCGACCAACTGTCGGCGGCGGACGCGCAGGTAGCTGGCATCCTGCACGCCGCCGTGACCGCAGAGGACGGACCGATCGCCTCGCAAACCTCCGCCCGGCTACGCGCCGTGATGCGCGCCAAGACGGGCGTCGCCCGCGCCTTGGTTCAGGCCGCGGAGCGCTGGCCGGAATGCCACCTCATCTTCCTCGGCTCGATTGCCGCCACCATCGGCAACCCGCATCAGGCGGCCTATGCTGCCGCAAATGCGGCGCTTGAGGGGATCGTCCATCGCCACCGCCAAGCCGGGCGGCGGGCAAGCCTCCTGGCATTGGCCCCCGTCTGCGACGCAGGTCTCCTGACGCGGGCGCCGGCACTCGGCCGCCTCCTAGAGGATCGCCTCGCTCGCCATTTCGGCACCCGGCCTCTCACGGTCGCAATGGTGGTGGAGGCGCTGCTGACACTGGTCGATCAACCGCGCCCACCAGCGGTTACCACGCTGCTCGGACCCCGAATCGACCCGGCCGCGCAACCAGCCTCAGCGGGCGAGGCCCGCCTTCCCATTCTGGAGGAACCGGCCTTCACGGGTCTCGCGCAGCAAACGGCGGAGGGAGAGGGCGGGCATGCCGAAGCCGCCTCTGCCGCTGCTCTGCGCGCGATGTCGGCGGCGCAGCGCCGCCCGGCGCTGGAGGCTGAGCTAAAGCGTCTGGCCGGGTCGGTGCTCAACCAGCCCCCGACCACGATCGACCTGGGCCGTCCCCTCGCCGATATCGGCTTCGACAGTCTGATGGCCGTGGATCTGCGGCTCGCGGCGGAGGGGGCTTTGGGGATCAGTCTGCCCCTAGGCGGCCTCGGCGACGGTGTCTCACTTAGTGACCTCGCACGGGAGATGGACAAGGCCATGGCAGCGGAATCGCAAGAGCTAGAGACAGTCGCAGACCTTGCCACAGGTAACGACCGCCACCTCCGCGACTGGGCTACCCCGCCCACGGCGAAGCCTGTGCCGGATGCGCGTCACCGGGAGGTTGCGGCCGATGAGGCACAGCCGACGGCCCCGGTGGAACCACGGCAGCGCGCCTCGGCGCCGGCGCGACACCAGGCCGGCGCAGAGGACCGCGATCTGGAGACCTTGCTCGGAAGCCATGCGGCGGCACTCTCCACCGATGCGCGCGCATCGCTCGCGAAGGCCCTGTCCCGTCCGGACCAGACGCCGACACGCGGCCAGAACCAGCACCAGAGAGAGCGCCATGGCTGAGAGCCACGCGCACCTCCCTTTGCCCGATATCGAGGCTCTCACCAAACGGATCGTGTCGACAAACGCGAATCTGGACCGGAGCCGCTTACACGAGGTCGAGACTGCGCCGCAGGCTCGACCGCCCCGGACGACGCCCGCGACGGGCGGCATGCGCGGGTCCACTCTGGCAGCCGGGCTCGCGGCTTTACCCCAAGCCCGGCGGCTCTCGCTTCAACGTCGCGCCCTCGCGCTCCAGGGTCTTCAGCCGCCGTTTTTCCGCGCGCAAGAACCGGGGCCCACCGCCGTCACACCGCGGATCGACGGGGCGGCGATGATCAGCTTCGCGTCCTACGACTATCTGGGCCTGTCGCGTCACCCGGCGGTGCTCGCCGCTGCGCGCGCGGCGATGGAGCGCGAGGGGCTTTCGGCCGGCGCCAGCAGGCTCGTGGGCGGCGAGCGGCCCAGTCACGCCGCGCTCGAAAACGCGCTCGCAGAGCACTACGGCACCGAGGGAGCGCTGGCCTTCGTCTCCGGTCACGCGACCAACATGGCCGTGCTCTCCAGCCTGCTGGGGCCCGGGGACCTCGTGCTGCTAGACGGCTATGCGCATAACTCGCTGTTCGAGGGAGCGGCCTTCTCCGGCGCCAGCCGTCGGACGTTCGCGCATAACGATCTCGACCAGCTTGAGCGGCTCCTGGCGGAGGGACGCAGTCAGCATCGCAACGCCCTGATCGCGGTGGAGAGCCTCTATTCCATGGACGGCGACAGCCCGGATCTGCCCAGGCTGCTGGAGATCCGCGATCGCCACGACGCCTGGCTGATGATCGACGACGCCCACGGCCTGGGCGTCCTGGGCCCCGACGGCCACGGGTTGGCGGCGGCGGCGGGCATCGATCCGGCCAGGGTCGATCTCTGGATGGGCACGCTGTCCAAATCGCTGGCCGCGACGGGCGGCTTCGTGGCGGGCTCCGCCGCCCTGATCGAGTTTCTTCGGTTCCGTGCCGCGGGCTTCGTGTTCTCGGTCGGCCTGCCGCCGGCCCTGGCGGCGGGCGCCACCGCGGCGCTGGCCACGCTTCAGCAGGAGCCGGAGCGCCACGCGCGGCTGGCGCGCAACGGTGCCCGCTTCCTCCACGCGGCACGAGCTGCCGGACTCGACACCGGGCCCAGCGAGGGCCAGGCGATCACCCCGGTGGTGGTTGGCAGCTCACTCCATGGCGTCGCCCTCTCGCAGCGGCTCTTCGAGGGTGGGATCTTCGCGGGCCCGATCGTGCACCCCGCGGTGCCTGAGAACGCCGCGCGGCTGCGCTTCTTCATCACCGCCGAGCATACCGAGGCGCAGATCGACCGCGCCGTCGCCACGACCGCAGCGGCGCTCGACGATCTCGATGCCTGGATGGCACGGCAGGCCGCGACGGCCTCGCAACCGGCGAACGGCGTGTCTGAGTCACCCTAAGCGGTGCCCCGGCTCGCGAATAGCCGCAACTAGAGGGCCGACGCTCGCCGGACGCTCCAGGACCTGCGACCGCCGGGCAGGCCCGCGCGATGACGACAATGGCCGCCGGCCGCAGCGCCGGCATCGACGCCTCGCAGTCGCGCGCGCGGTGACTGCAGCCACGACTGGCCTCAGCGGTCAGGGGAGGGCGCCACGGTGGCGGGCAGCGCCGCAATCGCCCAATCGCCGAGCCGCCCCGGCAGCACCGCGCCCGCCGCGGCCAACGTGGCGAGGCCCAGTGGAAAGCGCAGACGGCGCTGCCCGCGGCCGACCGCCTGCGCGATGCGGTGGGCCGCCCAGGCGGCCTCACACTCCTGCGGCCGGGGGCCGTGGTGGCGCGCCGACATGGGGCTGGTGACAAAGCCTGGCTCCACCAGCGTCACGGTCACGCCGCTGCCTTTGAGCGCCGCCCTCATCGCCAGGCCCCAGGCCGCCAGCCCCGCCTTGCTGGCACTGTAGCCTGGCAGCGCGGCCTGTGGCAGCACGCCGGCGAGGGAGCTCACCAGCCCGATCCGCCCCGCGCCGCGCCCCGTCATCCGCGGCAAGAGCGGCTCGACCGTATGGGCCACGCCCACCAGGTTGACCGCCACCAGCCGCGCGAGCGTGCCCGGCCGCTCCGGCAGCGCCACCCCGGCCTCGGCCCCCGCGGCCTGTCCGGCATTGGCGATGACCGTGCCGACGGGCGCGAAATCGTCAAAGGCGGTCAGCACCTGCGCCATCGCGGCCGCATCGCGCACATCCACCGCCGCCGTCTGCACCTCAGCCCCGCGCGCCGCCGCCACCGCGGCAGCATCCGCCAGGCGCGCCGCATCGCGGCCCAGCAACAGCATCGTAACCCCCGGCCCCGCATAGTCCGCCGCGAGGGCGCGGCCGATGCCGCCCGACGCCCCGGTCAACACGAGTGAGCCGTATGTCCGCGTCCCCATCGCCGCCTTCCGTCCCGACCGTTCTGCCCCTGGGCCAGCCGGCGACTGCACCCGCGACCCAGGGCACAGCATCGCCCGGCACCGTTACCGCCGCGGTTAACGGCGTGAAAAGGATCCGGCCCGACGCGGGGCCGCGCACGATCCTGATGCTCCAGGGCCCAGCCAGCGCGCTCTGGCGGGAGGTGCGCGATGCGCTCACCGCCCAGGGGCACCGGGTGCTCCATGTCGCGCTCGCCCTCGGCGATGTCGTCTACTGGCGCCGCCGCGGGATGATCGCCTATCGCGGCACCCTCGACGACTGGCCCGCCTGGCTCGAGAGCCTGATCCTGCGCGAGGGGATCGACGATCTTCTCTATTTCGCCGACTGCCTGCCCTATCACCGCACGGCGGCGGAGCTGGCGGCGCGCCGGGGCCTGCGCGCCTGGGCGGTGGAGAACGGCTATCTGCGCCCCGACTGGCTGACGCTGGAGCCCTTCGGCATGGGCCGCCATTCGCGCTTCGCCCGATGTCCCGACCGGATCGTCGCCCTGGCCGAAGGGCAGCCGCCCGCCTCGCTCGACAGTGCCTGGCCCCTGCCCTTCTGGGTGGACGCGATGAACGAGATGGCCTTCAACATCGCCCATAGCGCCGGGCGCTCGTTCTTCCCGCACTACGACGACGACCGGGTCATCAGCCCCTGGCGGGAATATGCGGGCTGGGTACCGCATCTGATCCGCCTGCGCCGTATCCGGTCCCAGGCGCGCCAGGTAGAGCGACGCTGTCTCTCGGGCGCCGACCCCTATGCCGTCATCGCCCTGCAGATGGAGACGGATTATCAGATCCGGGTCTCCAGCGACTTCGCCAGCCAGGCGGAGATGTTGGAGATCGCGCTTCTCACCATGGCCCGCCGGGCGCCGCCGCAGATGCGCGCGGTGGTCAAGGTACACCCCTGCGACAATGGCCTGATCGACTGGTGGGCCGTGGTTGAGGGGCTCTGCCAACGCTTCGGGCTGGAGGGGCGGGTCGACGTGATCCGCGGCGGCCGCCTCGATGCGCTGCTGCGCCAGGCGATCGGGCTAATCACCATCAACTCCACCACCGCCGTCCATGCTCTACGCCTCGGACGACCGGTCATTGCGCTCGGAGAGGCCGTCTTCGACGTGCCGGGCCTCACCCATCAGGGCGGGCTGGAGACCTTCTGGGCCGCGCCCGAGCATCCGGATCCGGTCCTCTTCGACCGCTGGTGCCGCGCCATGGCGGCCGAGATCCAGGTGCGCGGATCGCAGAAACAGCGCCACGGCCGGCGGATCGCCGCGCGGGAGATCGCGCGCCGGATCACCCATGGCGACCGCTACTGGCGCCTGCACGACAGCCAGAACCCGCTCAGCGTCGAGCCCGCGGCACTGCCGGCGCCAAGGGTGGCTGCGACACCATCCTGAGGCGCACGCGGCATTTCATCCTCGCCGCCGATTGCTGCACTGCGGTATACTCCACCGAGCAGCGGTCGTCCCGCAGGGGTCGTCCGACGGGCGTCTCCGGTCACACCGCCCCGCGGCCGGTGCCCCGCCAACACGGGAGAGGCCGCGATGAGCATCCGCCATCTGGAGACCCTGTTCTCGCCACGCAGCGTCGCCGTCGTGGGCGCGACGGATCGCGCGGGGTCGATCGGCCGGATCGTCATCGAGCAGATCGCCGCCGGCGGCTTTGAGGGCACGGTCTGGCCGATCAACCCCAAACACACGGAGATCGCGGGCCTCAAGGCCTATGCCGACCCCGCCGCCTTGCCCGGCGCGCCGGATCTGGCCGTGGTCACCACCCCGGCGCGCACGGTGTCCGGCGTGATCGATGCGCTGGGCCAGGCTGGCTGCCGCGCGGCGGTGGTGATCTCGGACGGGCTCGAGCCCGGCAGCCCGCAGGTCAGCGAGATGCTGCAGGCCGCCACCGACCACGGCCTGCGCCTGATCGGCCCCGATTGCGTCGGCATCATCCGCCCCTGCCGCCAGCTGAACGCCAGCCTGGTGGAGCGGATGCCGCTCTCGGGCCAGCTTGCCTTTCTCAGCCAGTCCGGCGCCATCGTCGGCGGCGTCGTCGACTGGGCGCACCGCCAGGGGATCGGCTTCAGCCATGTGGTCTCGCTTGGCGATCAGGCGGATGTGGGCGTCGCGGATCTGCTCGACTACCTCGCCGCCGACGTCGAGAGCCGCGCCGTGCTGCTCTATGTCGAGAGCATCGCCGACGCCGCCGCCTTCATGTCCGCCGCCCGGGCCTGTGCGCGGGTCAAACCGGTGATCGCGCTGAAGGCCGGGCGCCATCGCACCGCCCCGCGCTCGGCCCAAAGCCACACCGGCGCCATGGCCGGGACCGATGCGCTGTTCGATGCGGCCTTCGAGCGGGCGGGGATCCTGCGGATCACGAACCTGGAGGAGCTGTTCGACGCGGCCGAGGTGCTCGACCACAGCGGCAGCCGCAAACCGCTGCGCGGCGATCGCCTGGGGATCGTGACGAACGGCGGGGGCCTGGGCCTGCTGGCCGCCGACGCGCTGGCCGACAAGCCGGTCAGCCAGGGCGGCACCCTGGCGGCCCTGTCGCCCGACACGCTGACGGCGCTTGACGAGGCGCTGCCGCCGGACTGGTCGCGCACCAACCCCGCCGACATCATCGGCGACGCCCCGCCCGAGCGTTATGCGGCGACCACCGCGGCCATGCTCGCCGACCCCGGCGTCGACGCGGTGCTCGCGCTGCACAGTCCCACGGCGCTGGTCTCCAGCACCGACGCGGCGCAGGCCGTCATCGACGCGGTCAAGGCGCACCGCAGGGGCAGACCGCACCCAAAGCCCGTCTTCGCCAACTGGCTGGGCGAGCAAGCGGCAGACAGCGCCCGCGCCGCCCTGGAAGGCGCCGATATCCCCAGCTTCAAAACCCCGGCGGAGGCCGTGCGCGCCTTTGGCTACCTGGTCCGCCGCCGGCGCCTGCTCGAAAAACTCTCGCGCGTCCCCCCCTCCCAGCCCGCGGGCATGGTGCCGGACTGGGCCGCCGCCCGCCGTCCGATCGAGGCTGCGGCGGCCCGCGGCACGCGTCTGCTGAACGAGGCGGAGGCCAAGGCCGTGCTCGCCGCCGCCGGCATCCCCACCGTCCGCACGGCACCCGCCGCCACGCCGGAGGAGGCACGCCTCCTGGCCGAAGGCATGGCCGCCGAGGGTATCCGCCGCTTCGCCCTCAAGATCCTGTCCGATGACATCCCGCACAAGTCCGACTACGGCGGCGTCGTCCTCGACATTGAGGGGCCGGAGGAGATGGAGGCCGCGGCCACCCGCATGCTGGCCGAGGTCGCGCGCCGCGCGCCCCATGCCCGGATTAGCGGCCTCAGCGTCCAGGAGATGCGCCGGGTGAAGAACGCGCATGAGCTGATCTGCGGCATCTCCGACGACCCGGTCTTTGGCCCCGCGATCCTGTTCGGGCGCGGCGGCACGGCGGTGGAGGTGGTGAACGACAAGGCCCTTGGCCTGCCGCCCCTCGACATGGCCCTGGCGGAGGATCTGATCGACGCCACCCGGATCTCACGCCTGCTGGCGGGCTATCGCCAGCGCGCCGCCGCCAACCGCCACGCCATCGCCTCGGTCCTGGTGCGCCTGGCCGAGATGGCGCGGGCCCTGCCGATGATCACCGAACTCGACATCAACCCGCTCCTGGCTGACGAGCATGGCGCCGTCGCCCTCGATGCGCGGATCGTCATCTCCCGCAGCCGGATGGATGCGCCGGTCCCCAACCCACGCCTCGCCATCCGCCCCTATCCGGTCGAGCTTGAGGGGATGCTCTCGCTGCGCGACGGCAGCGCAGTCTTCTGCCGCCCCGTGAAGCCGGAGGACGCGGGCCTGTTCGAGGAGTTCTTCGCCTCCGCCGATCCGCGCGATCTGCGCATGCGCTTTTTCTCCACCATGCGCACCGTGCCGCCCGCGATGATCGCCTCGCTCACCCAGATCGACTATGCGCGCGCCATCGCCTTCATGGCCATCGACCCCACCGACGGGCGCATGATGGGCATCGGGCGCCTGGCCATCGACGCCAACATGGAGCGGGCGGAGTATGCCATCATGGTGCGCTCCGACCTGCAGGGCCTTGGCCTGGGGTATGCGCTCATGAACCGGCTGATCGACTATGGCCACGAGACCGGGCTGAGCGAGATCTGGGGCGATATCCTCAGCGAGAACGCCGGCATGCTGCGCATGGTCCAGAAACTCGGCTTCACCCTCCACCCCGACCGGGAGGAGGGGATCGTCCATGTCAGCCTCCTCCTCAACCCCGCCCAACAGGGCCAGAACAAGCCCCAACGCCAGGGTGTGCCGGCACAGTGACGCCGCCCGCCCCGCGCGACCGCGCCGCCTTGCTGCATCTGTCGGGCAGGCGCTAGGGGAGAGGATACCTGCCTGACGGAGACGCCCAATGCCCCAGTTCCAGAAGATCCTGGTCGCCAATCGCGGCGAAATCGCTATCCGCGTCCTGCGCGCCGCCAATGAATTGGGCAAGCAAACCGTCGCCATCTACGCGGAGGAGGACAAGCTCGCGCTCCACCGCTTCAAGGCCGACGAGGCCTATCAGGTGGGCCGTGGGAAAGGGCCCATCGCCGCCTATCTCGACATTCCCGACGTGATCCGGATCGCCAAGAAGGCGGGCGCCGACGCGATCCACCCCGGCTATGGCTTCCTGTCGGAGAACCCGGACTTCGTCGACGCCTGCACCGCCGCCGGCATCGCCTTTATCGGCCCCAAGGCCGAGACGATGCGGATGCTGGGCGACAAGGCCTCCGCCCGCCGGGCCGCCGTGGCCGCCGGGGTCCCGGTCGTGCCCGCCTCCGCCGTCCTGCCGGACCCGGAGACGGGGATGGAGACGATCGAGGCTGCGGCCGAGGAAGTCGGCTACCCGATGATGCTCAAAGCCTCCTGGGGCGGCGGCGGGCGCGGCATGCGGCCGATCCTGAGCCCCGAGGAGCTGGAGGCCAAGGTGACCGAAGGCAGGCGGGAGGCCGAGGCCGCCTTCGGCAACGGGGAGGGGTACTTGGAGCGCATGATCCAGCGCGCCCGCCACGTGGAGGTGCAGATCCTCGGCGACCGCCACGGCGCGATCTATCACCTCTGGGAGCGCGACTGCTCGGTCCAGCGGCGCAACCAGAAGGTCGTCGAGCGCGCCCCCGCGCCATACCTGAGCGACGCCCAGCGCGCCGAAATCTGCGAGCTCGGCCTCAAGATCGCGCGCCATGCGAACTATCAGTGCGCAGGCACGGTCGAGTTCCTGCAGGATGCCGACACCGGCGACTTCTTCTTCATCGAGGTAAACCCCCGCATCCAGGTCGAGCACACCGTGACCGAGGAGGTCACCGGCATCGACATCGTGAAGGCCCAGATCCGCATCACCGAGGGCGCAACGCTGGAGGAGGCGACCGGCAAGCCCGACCAAGCCTCGGTCGAGCTCTCGGGCAACGCCATCCAGTGCCGGATCACCTCGGAGGATCCGCTCAACAACTTCATCCCCGACTATGGCCGCATCACCGCCTATCGCGGCGCCACCGGGTTCGGCATCCGGCTCGACGGGGGCACGGCCTACTCGGGCGCGGTGATCACCCGCTTCTACGACAGCCTGCTGGAGAAGGTGACCGCCTGGGCGCCCACGCCGGAGGAGGCGGTGGCCCGCATGGACCGCGCCCTGCGCGAGTTCCGGATCCGCGGCGTGGCGACCAACATCGTGTTCGTCGAGAACCTGCTGCGCCACCCGCAGTTCGTGGACATGAGCTACACCACGACCTTCATCGACACGACGCCGGCGCTATTCGACTTTCAGAAGCGCCGCGACCGGGCGACCCGGCTGCTGACCTACATCGCCGACATCACCGTGAACGGCCATCCGGAGGTCGCGGGCCGCGGCGCGCCGGTCAAGGTCGCCCCGCCGGAGCCCCCGGAACTGCCTGACACCCCGCCCCAGATGGGCTGGAAGCAGAAGCTGGACGCCGAGGGCCCCAAGGCCGTGGCCGATGCCATGCTCGCCTCCACCGCGCTCTTGATGACCGACACGGCCATGCGCGACGGGCACCAGAGCTTGCTGGCCACCCGCATGCGCTCGCTCGACCTGATCCGCGTAGCACCGGCCTACTCGCGGCTCACGCCCCAGCTCTTCTCGGTCGAATGCTGGGGCGGCGCCACCTTCGATGTGGCCTATCGCTTCCTGCAGGAATGCCCCTGGCAGCGCCTGCGCGAGATCCGGGCGGCGATGCCCAACATGCTGACCCAGATGCTGGTGCGGGCCTCCAACGGCGTGGGTTACACCAACCTGCCGGACAATGTCGTCCAGCACTTCGTCCACCAGGCCGCCGACACCGGCATGGACCTGTTCCGCGTCTTCGACCCGCTCAACTGGGTCGAGAACATGCGCGTCTGCATGGATGCGGTGCTGGAGAGCGGCAAGATCCTGGAGGCCGCCGTCTGCTACACCGGCGACATCGACGACCCGGACCGGGCGAAGTACTCGCTCAAGTACTACGTCGACCTTGCCAAGGAGTTGGAGGCCGCCGGCGCGCATATCCTCTGCATCAAGGACATGGGCGGGCTGGTGAAGCCCCAGGCCGCGGCAAAGCTCGTGCGTGCGCTCAAATCCGAGATCACGATCCCGATCCACTTCCACACCCACGACACCTCCGGCGTCTCGGCGGCCTCGGTCCTGATGGCGGCGGAGGCCGGGGTCGATGCCGCCGACGGCGCCATGGACACCATGTCGGGCCTCACCTCCCAACCGCCGCTTGGCTCCATCGTCGAGGCACTGCGTCACTCGCCGCGCGACACGGGCCTCGATCCCGCCGCCCTGCGCACCATCGCCCGGTACTGGGAGGGCGCGCGCCGCCAATACGCCGCCTTCGAGCCGGACATCCGCTCCGGCAGTGCAGAGGTCTATCTGCACGAGATGCCCGGCGGCCAGGTAACGAACCTGCGCGCCCAGGCGCGATCGATGGGGCTTGAGGATCGGTGGGAGGAGATCGCCCGCACCTATGCCGACGTAAACGCCATGTTCGGCGACGTGATCAAGGTGACGCCCATCGCCAAGACCGTGGGCGACATGGCCCTCTCGATGGTCGCCGCGGGCCTGACCCGCGCGGACGTGGAGGCCCCGGGCACCGAGGTCAGCTTCCCAGACAGTGTCGTGACCTTCTTCAAGGGCGCCGTCGGCCAGCCCCCCGGCGGCTTCCCCGAGACGCTACAGGCGAAGGTTCTGGCAGGCGCCGATCCCATCACGGTGCGCCCCGGCAGCCTGATGGAGCCTGCGGATCTGGAGGATGCGCGGACCGAAGCCTCCGGCCAGATGGAGGGGGCGACGGTCGATGACGAGGACCTGTCCTCCTACCTCATGTATCCCAAGGTCTACCTCGACTACATGGGCCGCCGGCGGCGTTACGGCCCCGTCCGGGTGCTGCCGACCCCGACCTTCTTCTACGGGATGGAGCCCGGGGAGGAGATCACCTGCGACCTGCGCCCCGGCGTGACGCTGGTGATCCGCCTGCAGGCCGTCTCGGCGCCCGACGACAAGGGCGAGGTGAAGGTCTTCTTCGAGTTGAACGGCCAGCCCCGCACCATCCGCGTCGATGACCTGAAGATCACGGCGACCGCCGCCAAGGCCGAGAAGGCCGAGGATGGCAACCCCGACCACGTCGCGGCCCCCATGCCGGCGCTCATCGGCTCGGTCGCCGTGGCGCCGGGACAGCGGGTTCAGGCCGGTGATCTACTGCTGACGCTTGAGGCGATGAAGATGGAGACGGCGATCCGCGCAGAGAAGGCCGGCACGGTCGAGCGGGTGGTCACCCCCATCGGCACCCAGGTGGAGGCGAAGGACCTGCTGATGGTCGTCACCGGCTGAGCCCGGCTTACTCCGTCTGACGATCGGTCACTCCTCTACCGGATGTGATCCATCGTTCACCGCTGAGACGTTGAAACCGAGGCCGCCAGGCGCAATCTTTGCCCAATGAGGATCTTGCGCTTGCCCGCCGCTGTGCTCGGCACTGCCGTGCTGTTGGCGACGCTCACCATGGGCGTCGCGGCGCTGCCCGACCCCGCGGCGGCGCAGTTTCGTGACATCGGCCGTGCCGATAGCGGGAACACGGCCGGACGTAGCGGCCTGCGCACGGGCCCAGGGGTCGGCGCGCCGAAGCGGCCTGACCTTCGCCCGCCGAAACCCCAGGGCTTTGGCGGCCGAAAGCTGCGGCGACGGATCGGCCTGGTGCCCTTCATCGTCGACCGCCGGGACCGCCGCGACGTGACGATCATCAACATCGAGAACCCGCCGGAGCGGGAGGTGGAGACACCGCCACCGCCGCGCTTCACCCCCGCGGAGCCGCTTCGCCTGCGCCCCGGGACCCGCCCACCGACCCAGCGCGCCGAAATCCGGCTGGAGGCGAGCGGCAACAGCGTCGAGACCACGGCGCGATCTTTGCGCGAGAAACGCGCGGTTCTGGACCGGGCCATTCAGCTCGCCGCGCTCGACACCTGCGCCATCGGTGAGCCGCGCCTTGCGATCCGGCGCAGCGAAACCGACCCCGCGGCGGCGCTCGGCGTGTTCGAAGGGGTCACCGCCTTCTCGCTGGGGGTGCAGGAGGGCGAGGCGCTGGTCGCCATCGTCGCGGCCCTCGATCCGGAAACCGTGGCCTCCCTCGCCATCGAACCGCTGGAGCAGGTCGACGGCGAGGCAGAGGCCGACGGCAACAGCCGGCGGCGTCTGACCCCGCCCAACCCCGGCGTGACGCCCTGCCCCTAACCGATGACGCCGTGACAACCGCCGTGGAGATGGCCGGCGGCGTTACAGTGCCGACACAGCCCGTCCCTGCGCCACCATCGCAGCGCACAACCGCTTTGGGACAGGGGTCGACAGCCACAGCCCCGCCGGGCACCGTCCGGAATGTCTGAGTACCTCAGCCGAGGGACATCCCATGCCCGACAGTCTGGCCGGCAAGGTCGCCATCATCACCGGGGCCGGCGGCGCGATCGGCGCGGCGATCGCCCAGCGCCTGTGCGAGGCCGGTGCCCGTGTGATGATCGCCGACGACAACGACACCAAGCTGCACGTAACGCTGGAGGTGTTGAAGGCGCAGGAGGGACAGGCCGCCAAGTTCGCCACCAAGCTCGAGGATAAGCTCGGCGCCTCGAACCTTTTGGCGGCGACCATCGACACCTATGGCAGAGTCGACGTCCTGGTGAACATCCCGCGCGCCACCCAGCCCGGCGCCTTTGCCGATCTCAACGGCCCCGCGATGACCGAAGCGCTGCGCCTGAACGTGGTCAGTTCGCTCATGCTCGGCCAGGCCGTGACCCGGCGCATGCTGGAGCAGCGGGAGCGCGAGGAGGATTTCGAGGGTGCTATCCTCAACGTCTCCTCCATCGCCGCGCGGCGGACCGTGCCGGAGCTGCTGGCCTATTCGGTCTCCTGCGCTGCCTTGGACCAACTCACCCGGTCGATGGCGGCGGAACTGGCGACGGATCGTATCCGCGTGAACGGCATCGCGCTTGGCGCGGTGATGACCGAGCGGATGCGCGCGACCCTGCGCGAACGGGCGGACCTCAGGGCGGAGTTGGTGCGGGTCACCCCCCTCGGCCGGATAGGGGAGGCGGAGGAGGCCGCGGAGGCCGCGCTCTTCCTCGTCTCCCACCGCGCGAGTTTCGTGACGGGCCAGATCCTGACCGTGGATGGCGGCCGCACGATCCTGGATCCCCTCGCCAGCCCCCAACCCTAGGGGCGGCCGTTCCCACGTTACCGGGCACGACAGGGACCCGGTCGGCGGCGCTGTCATTGCCGAGGATGCCGAGGGCGCTCGTTCGTCGGCGCCGTCATTGCCGGGCTCGACCCGGCAATCCACGTCCTATCGCTGGATGCCCGGGTCAAGCCCGGGCATGACCGAATACAGGTCTCATCCGCGAGGCAATGACGGTCACGGCCAGCCGCGACCCTTCGGCCGGGCCCTTAGCGGTCGCCGTCCTTGGGCAGGTTGAACAGGCTGTCCGCGTCGATGTCGCCGGCGGGGGCGTCGTCCCCCTCCTCGCCGCGGGGGTCGTCGAGGGTGAAGTTCTCGAACCCGCGAACCGAGGAGGGCAGCGCCGCCTCGCCGGCCTCGGCCTCCGCCGCCAGCGCCTCGTCGGTGGACAACAGCGAAAGGCGCTCCTCCGCCGTCGGCACCGCTTCGGCGAGCTTGGCCTTCTTCTCCGCCGCCTCGCGCACCGCGGCGTCGAGGTCGATCTGGCGGCAGAGGCCGAGCGCCACCGGGTCCACCGGCTGCAGGTTAGCGTAGTTCCAGTGGCTCTTGTCGCGGATCGACTGGATCGTCGGCTTGGTGGTGCCGATCAGCTTGGCGATCTGGCGATCCTCCAGCTCCGGGTGGTAGCGGACCAGCCAGGCGATGGAGGCCGGGCGATCCTGGCGCTTGGACACCGGCGTATAGCGCGGGGCCTTCTTCTTCTGCTCGGGCGCCAGGGTGCGCTTCAGCAGCTTCAGGCGGCCGATCGCGTCCTCCTCGCAGCGCTTGATCTCCTCGGCGGTCAGCTGGTTGTTGGCGACCGGGTCCATGCCCTTGATGCCGATCGCGACCTCGCCGTCGGCGATGCCGGCGATCTCAAGCTCGTGCATGCCGACGAAATCGGCGATCTGACGAAAGGTCAGCGTCGTGTTGTCCACCAGCCAGACGGCGGTGGCCTTGGGCATCAGCGGCAGGGCGTCGCTCATCGCGCCTCTCCTTGTCTATCCTATCTCAGTCCGTTCGGTCTCATGGCCGTCCGTCGCGGAACAAAGCGACCTGGTCGCCCGGCCAGGGAGGCGTCCCTGGCAGCGGGCCCCGGCGCGAGCGCCCTTGCGGCGATGAACGGGGATGGGTGAGATATAACCAAACCGGCGGAGAAAGAAAGAACGATGACACGGCGTTTGATCCTGGCGGTGATGCTGATGATCCTGGCGGCCGGCCCGGGGCGGGCGGAACCTGCCGGGCGTTTCGACTATTACGTCCTGGCGCTGTCGTGGCAGCCGTCCTGGTGCGCGCGGGAGGGGGACGAGCGCGACGCTGAGACCTGCGAGGCCGGCAGCGGCGCGGGCTTCACGCTGCACGGCCTCTGGCCCCAGCGGATCGATGGCTGGCCGGAGTATTGCCGCACCGGCCACCGCGACCCCAGCCGGGCGGAGACACGGGCGATGGCGGATATCATGGGCTCCCCGGGCCTGGCCTGGCATCAGTGGAAGAAGCACGGGCGCTGTTCGGGCGTGAGCGCTGAGGAATATTTCGCCCTGTCTCGAAGGGCTTACGACGATGTGGTGCGCCCCTCGCTGCTGCGTGAGATCGGGCGGACAGTGCGGATCGACCCCGCGGTGGTCGAGAACGCCTTTCTTGACGTGAACCCGCGGATGACCCCGGCCTCGGCGGTGGTGACCTGCCGGCAGAACTACATCGCCGAGGTGCGGATCTGCCTGTCGAAATCCCTGGTGCCCCGACCGTGCACCGGTCAGGCGGCGCGGGCCTGTACGCGGTCGGCGAGCCTGCCGCCGCCGCGGTGAGGCAGGTCCGGGCCGCTGGCACCACGGCCCTCTCCTTTGGCGCCGGTGGTTTTGCTCGGTTCCCCCGGGCTGTGGCGCGGGGGTGACGTTATGGGCTGTTATGGGGCCTTACGGTTGGGCGTAATGGCTGCATAATGGTCTTGAACAGTGTTCAAACGCGTTCTGCGAAGCGCGCGAGCGCCGAGGAGAACAGACCGGCGTCCACGTTGCCCCCGGTGATCACGGCGATCACAGGGTCGCTCTCGATCTCCTCGGAGAAGAGTGCCGCGGCGAGGCCCACGGCCCCGCCGGGTTCGACCACCAGCTTGAGGCGGACGAAGGCGGCGGCCATGGCGTGCAACGCCTGGGTGTCGCTGACGGCGATGCCGGGCCCGCAGCGGCGCGACAGGATCGGCCAGGTCAGCCGGCCCGGTGCGGGGCTGATGATCGCATCGCAGATCGAGGGGGGCGCATCGGGTCCGTTCGCCTCCGGCGCGCCATTCAGCAGCGAGCGGCACCAGTCGTCGTGCCCCTGGGGCTCGACCGGACGAACCCTGAGGCCGGGTGTCAGATGGGTGAGCGACAGGGAGATGCCGGCGGCGAGGCCACCGCCGCCGGTGCACACGGCAACGTCCCCCCGCTCGATGCCGATGGCGCGGGCCTGTTCGGCGATCTCGAGGCCGGTCGTCGCCTGGCCCGCGATCACCAGCGGCTCGTCGAAGGGGCGGATCAGGGTGAGCCCGCGCTCCGCCGCCAGCGCCTTACCCTGTTCCTCCCGGCTCTCTCCGCCGGCGCGATCGTAGAGCACGACCTCGGCACCGTAGGCCCGGGTGTTCGCGATCTTGAGCGCCGGGGCATCGGCGGGCATCACGATGACGGCCGGGATGCCGAGGCGCTGGGCGGCATAGGCGACGCCCTGGGCATGGTTGCCGGAGGAATAGGCGATCACCCCGCGCTGCGCCGTCTCGGGGTCGAGCGCGGTCAGCGCAGACCAGGCGCCGCGGAATTTGAAGCTGCCGGTGAGCTGCAGGCATTCGGGCTTTACCAGGACCCGGCGGCCGGCGAGGCGATTGAGGAGCGGGCTTTCCAGCAGCGGCGTGCGGTAGGCTATCCCCTCAAGGCGCTTGGCGGCCGCTTCCACCTCCTCGAAACCGATCACCTCCTCGGCGCCAAGGTGCATCGCGTCGTCCATTCTCATCCCTCACTCGGCTGGGACGCCTTAAGGCCCAAGAGAAAGTCGTCGATCGCGGCGACTGCCTCCGGTTCGTCAAGAAAGGGCACGTGACCGCGATTTGCAACCTCGACCCAGGCAAGATTGGCGTGCTGGCGTTGCATCTTCGCCGCGGTCTCGGCGCTGAGGATGTCTGAGTTGGCGCCGCGCAGCAGCAGCATGGGCAGGGGCATGGCGGCCTCGAACAGGGGCCAGAGGTCGATCTGCGGCAGTTCCATGTCGAAGGCCGCGGCGGCGGCCGCGCGCAGGTGGTGGTCGTAGGAGAGATGCGGGTGCCCGGACGCATCGGGCACATAGACCGCATGGGCGTGGGTGATCCAGCGCGACAGGGGCACGCCGGGGAACTGTGCGGCGTTCATGGCCGCGAGCTTGGCGGCAGCCTCTTCGAAGGTGGCGACACCGGGTTGGCTGCCGAGGGTGGCGAGGATGCGCAGAAGCCCCCGCCCCTCCACCACCGCGCCGATGTCGTTGAGCACCAGGCCCGCCAGGAGCCCTGGGCGCGCGGCGGCGATGGAGAGCCCCAGGATCCCCCCGCGCGAGGTGCCGACGATGATGACCTGCCCCAGCTTGAGGTGCTGGATGAGGGCCAGCACATCGCCCACCTCGGTCGGGATGGTGTATTCGTGGAGCGGCTCGGTGGCGCGGTCCGACTGGCCGCGCCCGCGGCTGTCGAGGCGGATCACCCTGCGGTGCGGCGCGAGATGCGCGGTGAGGCTGTCGAAATCGCGGCTGTTGCGGCTGAGGCCGGCAAGGCAGAGGACCGGCAGCGTATCGGCCCCTGCCGGGCCCTCGTCGCGGTAGGCGAGCATCCGGCCGTCGGGGGCGGCGAAGCGCTCCATAGCCTCAGAGCTCCGCCGCCGTGTGGGGGATGCGGGACAGGTTCTCGGCCATGAACTCGGGCTTGAAGGGCAGCCGGTCGACGGGCTCGCCCTTGCGGTTCACCCAGACCGTGCGAAAGCCGTAGCCGGTGGCGAAGGCCGCGTCCCAGCCGTTGGAGGAGACGAAGAGGATCTTGCGCCGGGGCAGGCCGAAGCACTGCTCCACCAGATCGTAGACGGTCCTGTGGGGCTTGAAGACGCCGACCTGATCGGCCGAGAGGATGGCGTCGAACATCGCCTGCAGGTTGGCGTTCTCGACCGCCCCCTCCAGCATCTCGGCCGAGCCGTTGGAGAGGATCGCGACCCGAAGGCCGGCGGCGCGCAGGTTGTTGAGAACGCGCGGCACCTCGTCGAAGGGGCGCAGTTCCCAGTAGAGCTGCAGGAGCCGCTCGCGCAGCTTTGGGTGGGTGTCGAGGCCATGCAGTTCGAGCGCGTAGTCGAGAGCATCGCTGGTGACCGACCAGAAATCGGTATGCACGCCATAGGCGGCGCGGAGCCAGGAGTACGAGAGTTGCTTCTGGCGCCAGGTCTCGGCCAGGGCGGCGCCGTGCTCGATCAGGATCTCGAAACCCTCTTCGGCCGCGGCCTCGCGCGCGGCGGCGGTCACGTCGAACAACGTCCCGTAGGCGTCGAAGACGACGATCTCGATGGTCATGGGGCGCCCTCCCAGGCTGTCGTTTTATTGCGTGGAGCTAGAACACCCGGGCGGGCGTCGACAAGACTGCACAGGGTCGCGTCGCCAGGTCAGACCACGACCTCGCGGGCGGTTTGCGCGCCGACGCCGAAGACGCGCTTGTAGCGGGCGATCTCCTCGGGCGGGCCCATGGCCTTTCGCGGGTTGTCCGACAGTTTGACGGTGCCATGTCCTTCGGCGGCCGAGACCTTGCAGACCAGCGAGAAGGGGTCGAGCCGCCCGCCCCGGCCGAGGCCGCGGAAGTCGTTGGTCAGCAGCGTGCCCCAGCCGAAGGAGACATCGGTCTGCGGGGCGAAGATGGTGTGCAGCCGCTCGATCACGTCGACGTCCAGGCCGTCGGAGAAGATCAGGCGCTTCTTCGCCGGGTCCTGACCCCGCCTGCGCCACCAGTCGATCACGAACTCGGCGCTGCCGACGGGATCGCCGCTGTCGACGCGCACGCCGGTCCATTTGTCGAGCCATTCCGGGGCGTTCTCGAGGAAGCCGCGGGTGCCGAAGGTGTCAGGCAGGATGATGAGCAGGTTGCCGGCGTATTCGGTCATCCAGTCGCGCAGGACGCGGTAGGGCGCCTCGGCCAGGCCCTCGTCACTCTCGGCGAGGGCGGCGTAGACCATGGGGAGTTCGTGGGCGTTGGTGCCGATGGCCTCCCGCTCCTGGCGCAGGGCGATGAGGCAGTTTGAGGTGCCGACGAAGGCCTCGCCCAGCCCCTCGATCATGGCCTGGCAGCACCAGTCCTGCCACAGGAAGCTGTGGCGCCGGCGGGTGCCGAAGTCGGCGATCTTGAGGTCGGGGAGAGTGCGCAGGCGCTCGATCTTCTCCCAGACGCGGGTCATGCCGCGGGCGTAGAGGACCTGAAGCTCGAACTTGCCCATCTCCGCCAGCACCGCGCGGGAGCGGAGTTCCATCATGACCGCCAGCGCCGGGACCTCCCACATGGTGGTTTCGATCCAGCGCCCCTCGAAGGTTAGCTCGTATTGGTCGCCAACGCGGCGCAGGTCGTACTCGGGGAAGCGGAAGTTCTCGAGCCATTCGACGAAGTCCGGGTCGAACATCTGGCGGCGGCCGTAGAAGGTATTGCCGCGCAGCCAGGTGCTTTCCCCGCGGGAGAGCGACAGGGTGCGGATGTGGTCGAGCTGTTCGCGCAGCGCCCGCTCGTCGATCAGCCGGGCGATCGGCACGTCGTCGCGGCGGTTGATCACGCGGAAGGTGACGCGCGTATCCCGGTGATGGCGAAAGATCATCTGCGCCATCAGCAGCTTGTAGAAATCGGTATCGAGCACGGAGCGGACGATCGGGTCGATCTTCCACGCGTGGTCGTAGACCCGCTTGGCGATATCGGTCATGGCGTTCCCGTCCCCAGGACCCTCTGTTTTCGCCCACACTGCGGAAAGCAGACGCCGCCGACAAGCCCGAGGGCCTTAGCGGGGGCCCTAGGTGGGGGCCATGGCGCGGGCGTCGAGGATCGCGCGGGCCCAGTCGGCGGGGCGTTCCTGGGGCAGATTGTGGCCCGCATTCGCGAAGACGCGGTGCTCGTAGGGGCCGGTGAAGTGGCGGGCGTGGTGCGGCGTGCCGGGGTTCACGCCATCGACGTCGCCGTCGATGGAGATCGCAGGGACCGCGATGGGCGGCTGGGCGGTCAGCCGCGTCTCGATGCCGATGAGCGCCGGGTCGCCCGGCACCAGCCCGTGGCGGTGGCGATAGGAATGGGCGACGACCGCGGCCCAATCGGGGTTGTCGAAAGCCTCGGCCGAGGCCTGGAAGGTCGCCTCGTCGAAAGCCCAGCTCGGTGACCAGATCCGCCAGAGGTGCCGGGTGAGGGGGCGGCGCGCGTCCAGCAGCGCCCGCAGGCCACGGTCGGTCTGGAAGTAATAGGTGTACCAGAGGCGCTGCTCCTCCGCCGGGTCCTGCGGCGCGCCGGATCGGGGGATGTTCTGGATGTTGTAGCCGTTGCCGGTGACCAGCGCCTCCACCCGCTCAGGGGTGAGCGCGGCCAGGATGCAGCAGGCGCGCCCGCCCCAATCGTAGCCCGAGAGCGTGGCGCGCCCGATGCCGAGGGCATCCATCAGCATCAGCAGGTCATGCCCCAGCGCAGCCTGTTCGCCGGAGCGGGGCGTGGCGGTGTCGAGGAACCGCGTGGGGCCATAGCCGCGCAGGTAGGGGACGATCACCCGGGCGCCGGCCTCCGCCAGGATCGGCGCGACCTCGCCGTAGGCCTGGGGCGCATAGGGAAAACCGTGGCCCAGCAGGCAGGGCCAGCCGTCCGGGCGCCCTGCCTCGAGGTAGGCTACCTCGAGGACGCCGGCGCGGATGGTGCGGTGGTCCATCGCCCTAGCGGATGCCGCGGGCGAGGTCGCGCTCGATGGTCATGGGACCGACCCGGCCCGAGAGGCGGGTGCGGTAGACATAGATCCCCTCCATCACCCGCTGCACATAGTTGCGGGTCTCGGAGAAGGGGATCATCTCCATCCAGTCGATGATGTCGACCTCGCCCAGAAGCGGGTTGCCGTAGTCCACGACCCAGTTGTCGATCCGGCCCTTGCCGGCGTTGTAGGACGCGGCAGCGAGGACGTAGGAGCCCCCAAACTCCGAGATCCGACGGGCGAGGTAGGTCTGGCCGAGCCGCGCGTTGTACTGCCAATCGGTGATCAGCCGGCCGCGGTCATAGGGCTCGCCGATCCATCCCGCGACCTTTTGGGCCGTGGCGGGCATGAGCTGCATGAGGCCCCGGGCGCCTGCGGGAGAGATGGCGCGGGGGTTCAACTCGGTCTCCTGGCGCGCGAGCGACATGGCGAGCGCGGGCTCGACCCGGTCGACATACTGCGCGAGGTCGATGACCGGGTAGTAGGCGGGCATGATGAGGTGTTCCTTGCGCGCGGCTTCCTTGGCGACGCGCACGGCGTAGTGCTGTTGGCCCATCTCGAGCGCGAGGGAGCCGACGGCGGCCAGCTCGCGCTGGGTGTCGAAGCGGCGGCCGAGGTGGCGGAAGGACTGCCAGGCAAGGCTGCTTTCGCCCGCGTAGTGCAGCGTCGCGGCCATGCGGACCGCGTCGTCGCGGGCCACCTGGGTCGTGCGCCAGTCGGTGAGTTCGGTGCCGAGCAGCGCGGGATCGCCGGGCGCCCCGATCTTGGCCGCGGCGAGCTGGCCGTAAAAGCTGGTCTGATAGCGCGCGGCCGAGGCATAGGCGGCCTCTGCCGCCGCGGCATTGCCCAAAGCCTCCTGCGCGCGGCCGATCCAATAGCCCGCGCGGCCGTTGGAGATCGGGGTGTTCACCAGCGGCGCGAAGGCCTCGAAGTGGCCGAGCGCGGCGCGGGGGTTGTTGAGCTTGGTGAGCGCGATCCAGCCGGCGATCCACTTGAGGTCGGCGTTGTCGTAGCCGGCGGCCTTGGTGGTGTAGGCGCGGGCCGCGAGGCGATAGGCGAGTTCGGCCCGGCCGTTTCGGGCCGCGCGGCGCGCCAGGGTGGCGCGGCGGTTGGCCCAGCGATCCGGCACCCCGAGGCCGGCAGGGCTGGTGCTGAGGCGATCGAGCAGCAGCTCCGCCTCGTCCCAGTCGCGCGCCCGCCAGAGACGCGAGAACTGTCGCCAATTGCGCAGGGCTTGGCCGGTGAGCGCGTCCAGGCGATTGGGGCTTGCGGGGCGGTTGCCGAAGACGGCCTCGGACAGTTGCGACTGGCCGGGCCAGTCGGCGCGGCGGTCGACGTAGCTCTGATACTCCGCCACCGTGCCGTCGCCGGCGCGAAGCTTGCGCCACAGCACGATGTCGCTGAGGACGAGATCGCCGCTGCGCCCGGCAAGCGCCTGGGCAGAGGCCCAGTCGCCGCGCTCGCCCATGGACAGTGCCTCGCGGATCACAGCGCCATCGTCGCGGACCTGGGAGAGATCGAAGGCGGCGGCGCCCGGTGGCAGGAGCGCGCTTAGCAGCACGAGGCCCCCTGCCGCGACTGCAATGATCGTTCGACGCGCCGGGCTCTGCCGGTTTGCGCTGGCGTGCATGGGCCGCTCCCTCTGTCCCTTTGGGCGCGTCCCCATCCCGTCGCGCCGCCAGGGAAACCTAGCACGCTGCCGGGCGAAGACGCAGGTCTCTTGGGTCGCGAAATCATAAACTTTGTGTTGTGGCCGACCGGCGGCACGACCTGTCGACGATTGGTGATGGAAGGGGGTGATTGGCGGGGTGGATGAGCGGGGTCGGTGGGCGGGTGGCGGCTTGCAATATGGCGGTCTTCGCGCCTTAGTGTGCGCCGCTTCGACCCATGCCTCCACTGCCCGCGCTTGCGCGGCCGCGACAGCCCACCGGTGACGCCATGCCCATGCCTCAGATCCGCGGATCCATCCCTGCCCTCGTCACGCCGATGAAGGACGGGAAGGTGGATGAGGCCGCGCTGTCGGGCCTGGTGGAGTGGCAGATCGCGGAGGGCAGCCATGGGCTAGCCCCCTGCGGCACCACCGGCGAGAGCCCGACGCTGAGCCATGATGAGCACCGCCGCGTGGTGGAGATCGTGGTCGAGTGCGCGGCCGGCCGGGTGCCGGTGATCGCGGGCGCAGGCTCGAACGCGACGGCCGAGGCGATCGGGCTGGCTGAGCACGCCGAGAGCGTGGGCGCCGATGCACTGTTGGTCGTCACGCCCTATTACAACAAGCCGACGCAAGGCGGGCTGATCGCGCATTACACCGCGATCCATGAGGCCTGCGCGCTGCCGATCATCATCTACAACATCCCCGGCCGCTCGGTGATCGACATGACGCCGGAGACGATGGGGGAGCTCTCCGGCCTGGAGCGGATCGTGGGGGTCAAGGATGCGACCGGCGATGTGACCCGGGTGTCCAAGCAGCGCGCCCTGTCCGGGCCGGCGTTCGTGCAATTGTCGGGCGAGGATGCGTCGGCGCTGGGGTTCAATGCCCATGGCGGCACGGGCTGTATCTCGGTCACCGCCAACGTGGCGCCGGGGCTGTGTGCCCGGTTTCAGGCGGCGACGCTGGCGGGGGACTATGCGGCGGCGCTGATGCTGCAGGACCGGCTGATGCCGCTGCACGAGGCGATCTTCCTGGAGCCGGGGTTGGCGGGCGCGAAATACGCGCTCTCGCTGCTGGGGCGCTGCAGCGACGAGGTGCGGCTGCCGCTGGTGGGCGTGACCCGGCCGACGGCGGAGGCGATCCGCGCCGCCATGGTCCATGCCGGCCTGATCGAGGGCTGAGGACCCGGCAGCAGGTGACGGCGGTCGTCCATCTGGTCTGCGGCGGCACGGGCGCCGGGAAATCCACCTACGCCCGTGCCCTGGCCGCGCGCGAGCAGGCGCTGGTCTTCATCCTGGACCAGTGGATGACGACCCTGTTCTGGCCGGATGCGCCGGCGGATCTGGGCAATTGGGCGCATGAGCGGGTCGAGCGGTGCACCGCGCAGATCCGCGCGGTGGCCGGCGCCGCGACGGCCCTGGGGATGCCGGTCGTGATCGATGCGGGTTTTGCGACCCGGGCGGATCGGGCGCTCTTCGGCGATTGGGCGGCGGGGCGCAGCCTGGCCTGTCGGCTGCGGGGGCTGGACCTCGAACCCGCCGCGCGCTGGCGCCGGGTCGCGGCGCGCCATGCGCAGGGCGGCGGCGATACGGGTATCATGGTCACGCCTGAGATGTTCGCGTACATGGAAGCGCTCTGGCAGGCGCCGACATCCGAGGAGATGACGCGGCTGCACGGCAGACGGATCGAACAGGCGAGGGAGGGCGCCGGCGATGGCGGATAAAGCGCCCAAGCTGAAGATGGCGGCGGAGAACCGGCGCGCGCGCTACGACTATTTCATCGAGGACAGCCTGGAGACAGGGATCGTGCTCCAGGGCTCGGAGGTGAAGGCGCTGCGCGAGGGCCGCGGGAACATCGCCGAGAGCTATGCCACCGTCGAGGGGGGCGAGCTGTGGCTGATCAACAGCTATATCCCCCCCTTCAGCCAGACCAAGAGCCGGGACCTGGGCCATGACGAGCGGCGCCGGCGCAAGCTGTTGGTGCATGCGCGGGAGTTGGCGAAGCTGGACCAGGGGATCGGGCGCGAGGGGATGACGCTGGTGCCGCTCAAACTGTTCTTCAACGAACGGGGCCGGGCGAAGCTGGAGCTGGGCCTCGCCAAGGGCAAGAAGACCGCCGACAAGCGCGACACCGAGAAGAAGCGGGATTGGGCGCGCGAGAAGGCGCGCCTGCTGCGGCCGGGCTAAGCGATGGTGACCGAGACGCGCGCGATGGCGGGGGGGCCGCCGGTGATCGATCCGCTGCGGTTCGCCGTGGCGAGCCATCGCACCTGGCCCGCGGCGGAGATCCTGGGCGAGACCGATCCGGCGGGATGGATCCTGCGCTTCTCCGAGGAGGCGGCGGGATCGCGCGCGAACTCGGCCTGCGTGTCGCGCCCGGTGCCCGATATCGCGGCGGCCATTGCGGCGGCGGAGGCGGCCTATCGCGCCCGGGGTCGAGTGCCGCGGTTCCAGCTTTGGCCGGGGCAGGAGGCGGTGGAGGAGGCGCTGACGGCGCGGGGCTACACGGCCTATGACCGCTCGCTGCTCATGGTGCGCGCGGTGGCCGAGCCCTGGGAGCCTGACCCGCCGGGCTTTGTCGCCGTCGAGGTGCGCACGCCCTTGGCGGCGCTGGAGGCGGTTTGGGAGGCCGGCGGCGTCGGCCCTGCCCGCCAGGCGGTGATCGCCCGGGCGAGGGTGCCCGTGGCGCGGTTCCTCGGCCGGGTAGACATGGCCCCCGCCGGCGCGGTCGCGGCCATGGTCGACGGCGAGATCGCGGTCACCCAGGCGCTGTGGGTGGATCCCGCCTGCCGCGGGCGCGGGATGGCGCGCTGCCTGATGGGCGCGGTCCATGGCTTTGCCGTGCAGACCGGTGCGGCGGTGATGGCCCATGCGGTGGTGGCGGATAACGCTTCGGCGATCCGGCTTTACGAGGGCCTCGGCTTCCACGCCTTCGGTGCCTATCATTACGCCAAAGCACCGGCCTAGCGCCGGACGGCCATCCCGCGGCGGGGCGGTCGGCGATCAGGGAGAAACGCGCGCGATGGAGCGGCGTCGGCTAGGCTTTTGGGCGCCCTGCGGAGCGGGAGCGCTGTTCTCCACTGCGCTCGCGCTGCTGGTCTTCGCGGGCGTGGCCGGCGTGGGTCCGGCCGGCGCCATCGAGGTCGCGGCCCCGGCCGAGGCGGTGCTGGTGGCACGCGATGCCCGGGGGCTGGATCGGCTGGCCGTGCCGGTCGCACCCGTGGGCCAGGCGGGTGAAGGACTACAGCAGGTCGAGGGGCTGGTGGTGCTGCGGGCCTGGCGCCAGGCGGATACGCGGCTGAGCCCGGTGGCGATGCTGGCGCCCATGCGCGCGGCCCTGGTGGAGGCCGGGTTTCAGGTGGTCTTCGACTGCACCGACCAGGGCTGCGGCGGGGTGGAGTATCGCTTTGGCGTGCCCTTGCTGGCGTCGCCGGCGATGCGGCTGGATACCGGCGACATGGCCTCGATCACCCTGCGCCGCGACGGGGCTGCGGGGGCGAGCTGGGCGGTGCTGACGGCGAGCCGCCTGCTGGGTGCCGCCCATGTGCAGGCCGCCACGGTCGAGCCTGAGGCGGCCGGCAGCGGCGAGGACGGCAGCGGCGGAGCAGTCCTGCCGACGGTCGGCGCGACGGCGGCGATCGTCGATGACGCGCCGCAGCCCAGTACGGCCGAGGGTGCGGCGGATCGAGAGGAGCTTGCCGCCGGCGCAGCGGATCTTGCAGCCTTGCTGGACCGACAGGGGTACTTGGACCTGAGGGCCATCGACTTCGAGAGCGGCAGCACGACGATGCTGCCCGGGGCGGAGGCGGAGCTCGACGGTGTCGCCGCCCTGATGGCCGGGCGCAGCGCCCTGACCATCCACCTGGTCGGCCATTCGGACACCTCGGGCGATTTCGATGCAAACATGGCGCTGAGCCTGGCGCGGGCAGAGCGGGTGCGCGAGGCACTGGCTGCCCGCGGCGTGGCACCGGGGCGGATGATCGCCCATGCAGTGGGCCCGCTCGCCCCGGTCACCAGCAATGCGACGCCCGAGGGTCGGGCCAGGAACCGCCGCGTGGTGCTTATCCCGCAACAGCCCTGAGCTTGGGCGCGTCCCGAAAGGCTGCGATACCACGCCAGAAGTCCAGGTCCCGAGAGAGGCCCGGGGAGCGGTCGAAGCACCTCAGTTGATGCGGGCGCCGACCTGGTCGATGGCGCCGTCGACCAGGCGGCCGGCAGTCTCGTCGGTCATGCGGGCCTTCATGACCTCGGCGGCCGCTTCGACGGCGACGCGCACCGCGCGGGCCTGCACGGCCTTGACCGCGGCCTGTTCGGCCATGGCGATCTGCTCCTCGGCGGCCTTGAGGCGCCGCTCCACGGCGGTTGCGAGGTCTTCCTTGGCGGCCTTGGCCGCGGTCTCCGCGTCCTCGCGCGCCTTGGTCACGATCTCCTCGGCGATCGCATCCACCTCGGCGCGCTTACGCTCGATCTCGGCGAATTTCTTCTGCGCTTCCTCGCGCAGGGCGCGGGCGCGGTCGAGCTCGGCACGGATGCGGTCGGCCCGGTCGTCGAGCATCTTGCCGAGCATCTTGTGCACGCCGAAGTAGGCGAGGATGGCGAAGAACAGGACGAAGCTGAGCGCCGTCAGGAAGTTGCTGTCGTAGAGCAGCGACATGAGGCTCTCCTCAGATCCGGCTGGTCACGGCGGCGTCGACGGCGCCCTGGTCCTGCAGCTCGGGCAGGAACTTGGCGACCAGCGCGACGGCGGTGTCCTTGGCCACGGCCTCGACGTTGGCGGTCGCCTCGGCCTGGATCTCACCGATGCGCTTCTCGCTCTCGGCCGCGCGGGCGGAGATCTCGGCGTCGGCCTTGGCCATGGCGGCGTCGACTTCCTTTTGGATCTCGGCGCGGGTCTCGGCGGCGATGGCCTGGGCCTTGCTGCGCGCATCGGCCAGGGCCTGGTCGTAGGCGCCCGAGGCCTCCTGCGCCTTCATCTCGAATTCCTCGGCCCGGTCGAGGTCGTCGGCGACGGCGTCCGCGCGCTCCTCGAGAATGCCGGAGATGCGCGGCAGGGCGTAGTTGTTCAGCAGGTAGTAGAGCAGCCACAGCGCCGCGGCGGTCCAGATGATCTGGCTCGGCCAGGTGTTGAAATCGAGCTGGGGCAGGCCGCTCGAGCCGTGCTCCATGGCTTCGATCGCATCGCTCTCAGCGGACATGATGCGCCCTTTCGCGTCGCCGTAGGGGGTGACGGCGGCGCCCGCAGGCGCCGCGCCGTCAGATCATCCGTGCCAGCGGATCAGGCTGCGAAGAGCAGCAGGAACGCGACGACGAGGCCGAAGATGCCGAGCGCTTCGGCGAAGGCCATGCCAATGAAGAGCGTGGCGGTCTGGGCCTGGGCCGCGGCCGGGTTGCGCAGCGCGCCGGCGAGGAAGTTGCCGGCCACCTGACCGACGCCGATCGCAGCACCCGCCATCGCGAAGCAGGCCAGGCCAGCGCCGATGTAACGGCCCATATCGGCAATGCTACCTTCCATCTCGTCTCTCCTTGGATCGTCCCCGGTTTGGGGTTTGGGGTAGGGTTCGTCAGAACAGGCGCGCGCCGGGTGGCACGCGCCGAAAACCGGTCAGTGCATGTGCAGCGCGTCGTTGAGGTAGACGCAGGTCAGCACGGTGAAGATGTAGGCCTGCAGGAAGGCCACCAGGAACTCAAAGGCCGTGAGCCCGACCATGGCCGCCAGCGGCAGCACGGCAATGGGCCCAAGGCCGCCGGCCAGCGCCAGCGCCACGAGGCCCGCGAAGACCTTCAGCACCGCGTGGCCCGCCAGCATGTTGGCGCCGAGACGGATCGAGTGGCTGACCGGGCGCACCAGGTAGCTGAAGACCTCGATGATGCAGAGCAGCGGTCGCAGCCACCCCGGCGCATCCGCGGGCCAGAAGAAGCTGAGAAAATGCGTGCCGTGCTTCACGAAGCCGATCACCGTCACGGTGATGAAGACCGCGAGCGCCAGGAAGACCGTCACCGCGATATGGCTGGTCGTGGTGAAGCTGAGCGGGATCATGCCCATGACATTGGCGAACAGAACGAAGGTGAAGAGGGTGAAGATATAGGGGAAGTACTTCATCCCCCCCTCGCCCACGACATCCTCCACCGTCTGGCGCACGAAGCCGTACATGATCTCGGCGATCGACTGGGTACGGTTCGGCACCAGCGCGCGGCCCGAGGTGCCCCAGATCAGGAGCGCGGAGATCGCGCCGATGCTGAGCGCCATCCAGAGCGTCGAATTGGTGATGGTCAGCACGCCCATGTGGCCGTCGCCGCCGAAGAGCGGCTTGATGACGAACTGGTCCATGGGGTGGAAGAAACTGCCCGCGTCCCCTTCAGCGCCTGATGCCACGCTCGCCTCGCTAGTCTTGCCGCATGTCCCGAGGCCGGTCGGCCCCTTCGCTCGCTTCGTTGTCGGCCTCCCGCGCCTGTGCGGCGCGGTTGTGCCGGCTGACCTCCTCGGCCGAGCGGAGCATGACCCGCACCCCAGCCGCGAACCCCAGGAGACCGAAGATCAGGGTGAAAACCGGCAGGCTGCCGAACAGCCAGTCGATCCCGTACCCAAATCCGCCGCCGATCGCGATCCCCACGATCAGCTCGATCACCATGCGAAAGGCGATCTCCCAGCCGCGCACAGCCCCGGTACTGTTCCGCGCCGGCTTGCGCCGGGCGGACTGGGCGGCGGCGATGCGCTCGGCGAGGTCATCCGACGATGCCCGTCGCTTGTGCGGCTCAGCCATGCGGCCCTCGGGGGCGGTGGCGGGAGAGGCCTCCCTGAAATCGCGGGCACGCTATTTACGGCCCCCTGGGGTGTCAAGCGAGGAACGGCGGTGCAGCAGAGATGACGCACACCGTGGATTTGACGCCGCTAGGCGGGCGCTCAGACCGCTGAGATGGCCTGATCAGGCGCGGTTTGCGGAGATCACGCCTCGACCAGCGCCTCGGCGGCCAGCAGGTCGACCGAGACGAGTTGCGACACCCCCCGCTCCACCATCGTGACACCGAAGAGCCGGTCCATCCGGCTCATGGTCAGCGGGTGGTGGGTGATGATGAGAAAGCGCGTGTCCGTGCGCTGGCGCATCTCGTCGAGGAGCGCGCAGAACCGCGCGGTATTGCTGTCGTCGAGCGGGGCGTCGACCTCGTCGAGCACGCAGATCGGCGAGGGCTGGCACAGGAACACCGCCAGGATGAGGGAGAGCGCCGTCAGCGTCTGCTCCCCGCCCGAGAGGAGGGAGAGCGAGGAGAGCTTCTTGCCAGGTGGCTGGCACAGGATCTCGAGCCCCGCCTCGAGTGGGTCGTCATCCTCCACCATCACCAGCCGCGCCTCGCCCCCGCCAAACAGGCGGCGGAAGAGGCTGGCGAACTCCGCGTTCACCCGCTCAAAGGCCGCGAGGAGGCGCTGGCGCCCCTCCCGGTTGAGGCTGGCGACGCCGTGGCGGAGCTTGGCGATGGCGGCTTCCAGGTCGGCACGCTCGGTGACGATGGCCTCACGCTCCGCCGCGACCTCGGCGGCATCCTGCTCGGCGCGCAGGTTGACCGCGCCCAGGCTGTCGCGCTGGCGGGTGAGGCGGACGATCTCGGCCTCCAGCCTTTTGGCGAGGCCTTCACTGTCGGGCTCGGATGGCGCGGTGCTCTCCGCGGCGTCTTCATCTGCCGGGGTGGGGGCCTCCTCCGTGAGGTTGGCCTCTGATAGGCGCGTGGTGGCGCTGGCTTCGGCCTCCCGCGCGGCCTCCAGCTTGGCCTCCAGCCGACCCCGCCCCTCACGCAGGTCGGAGGCGGCCTTCTCGGCGGCGCGGGCAGCGCGGGCAGCCTCGACATGGGCCGTCTCGGTCGCGCCGAGGGCGTCCTTGGCGGCGGCGAGGCGCGTCTCGGCGGTGGCTTTCTGGGTGGCGAGTGCCGCTTCTTCGGCGGCGATGGCGGCTGGGGCCGCCTCGGCCGTGGCCAGCGCCGCGGCGGTCTCGGCGGCTCGGGTGTCGAGGGCGGCGGTGCGGCTCTCGGCCTCCTGCGCGCGGCGCTGCCAGTCGCGGGCTTCGGACTCCAGCTCCTGGCGTCGACGCAGACGGCCACGCAGGGCGCGCTCCTCCTCGCTGGCGCGGGTGGTTGCGTCGCGGGCGGCGGCTCGGGCCTCCGCCGCGGCGGCGCGGGCGCTGTCCAGGCTCGCCCGGGCTGTGGCCGGATCGGCGGCGGCGGCCGCGGCGGCCGCGGTTTCGGCGGCGGCGGTTCGGGCCGCGGCGGCGGTCTCTGCCTGCTGCGCTGCCGCCTCGGTCAGGGCATCGTGGCGGCGCTCGGCTTCCGTCAGCGCGGCTGAGGCCCGGGCTTCGGTCTTCCGCGCCTCCGCTTCCGCGCGCTGCGCCTGGTCGGCGGCGGTGCGGGCGGCACTCTCGGCCGTGGCGGCGTGCTTTGCGCTGCGGGCGGCACTGGCCGCCGCCTCCGCCGCGGCATCGCGCGTCGTGCGCGCCTCGGCATGGTCTGCGTCGAGCGCGGTCAGGCGGTTCACGTTGCGCAGGCGCTGCGCGGCGGCGCTTGGCGCATCCGCTGCCAGGCGCGCCATGCCGTCCCAGCGCCAGAGATCGCCAGCCTTGCTGACCAGACGCCCACCGGGGGGCAGCGACGCAGCGATGACCGCACCCTCGGCCGCGGTCTCGACAACCCAGATCCGCGAGAGGCGCCGCGACAGCACATCGGGCGCCGTCACCGCCGCCGCCAGCGGCTCGGCGGCCGAAGGCGCGGGCGGCGCCGTCGGCTGTGTGCCCGCGTGCCAGCCGGTGCCGGTTTCCACCGCCGCCAATTCCAGATCGTCGCCGAGGGCCGCGCCGAGGGCGGCCTCATACCCCGGTGCCACGGATACGGCGTCGAGCAGCCGCCCCTCCGCACCGTTGGAGGCCGCGAGGAGGCGCTCCAGGCTCGTCTTCTCCGAGGCGAGGGCGGCCAGGGCACTCTCCGCTGCGGCAAGGTCGCGGGCGACCTGCTGCGCCGCCGCCTCTGCCGTCGCGCGCGCCTGGGCGGCAGCGTCCAGATCGGCGCTGCGGTCGGCCGCCGCCGCCGTCGCGCTTTGCGTCGCCGCCGCGCCCTCGGCGGCACCGGTCCGCGCGGTGTCGAGCGCGGTGCGGGCCGCGCCGAGCGCGTCGGCCAGCCGCGCCTCCTCCGCCGCGGCGCGCGTGGCGGCGGCGGCCGCGTCGGCGGCGGCACGCGCTGCGCTCTCGGCATCGGCCTGAACCTCCGCCAGCGCGTTGGTGGCCGCATCGAGGGCGCTTTCGGCCGTCTGGTTGCGCTCCTCCGCAGCGGCGGCGGCGGCGCGCGCGGCGCCAAGACGCTCCTCCGCCCCCTCCGCCGCGCGGTCGAGGCGCGTGCGTTCCTGCGTAAGCCGGTCGAGGGCGGCGGCGGCCTCCTCGCCGAGGCGCACCTCGCGGTGGCCGTCCTCCACCGCCCGCGCCTGCTCCCGCCGCAGGGCGTCGATCTGGGCCGTGGCTTGGCGCGCCCGCTCCGCGAGCGCGCTTGCCTGATGGAGGAGGCGCTGCAGGACCGCCGTGGCGACAGCCTCCTCTTCCCGCGCAGGCTGGATGGCGGTCTCGGCCGTCTGGCGCACGGTCTCCGCCTCACGCGCGGCACGCTCGGCTTGGCCTAGGGCGACTAGGCCTTCCGCCATCGCTGCCTCCGCCGCCTCCCGCGCTGCACGGCTCAGGCGCAGGCGCAGGCGCAGGAGCCCGGCCTCGGAGTCGCGCAGGGCGGCCTGTAGCTCGCGATACCTGCGCGCCGCACCGACCTGGCGCGCCAGCGCGGCATGGCTCTTGGCGAGTTGCTCGAGCACGTCGTCCAGGCGCGCGAGGTTGTCCTCCGCCGCCTTAAGCTTCAGCAGGCTCTCATGGCGGCGCTGGTAGAGGCCGGAGATGCCGGCCGCATCCTCCAGGATCCGCCGGCGCTTCTGCGGCTTGGCCTCGATCAGCTCGGCGATCTGGCCCTGGCGCACCAGCGCGGGGCTGGTGGCGCCGGTGGCGTTGTCGGCCAGCAGCATGTTCACGTCGCGCGCCCGCACGGTCTTGCCGTTGATGCGATACTCGCTGCCGGTGTCGCGCTGGATGCGCCGGGTGATCTCGATGAGGCCCTGCTCGGCCCAACGCTCGGGCACCAAGCCCGCCAGATCCTCGATCACCAGGGCGACCGAGGCGCGGGCCCGCGGCGGGCGGCCCTCCGCGCCGGCGAAGATCACATCCTCCATCCCGCCGCCGCGCATGGCCTTGGCCCGGCTCTCGCCCATGACCCAGCGCAGCGCCTCCAGCAGGTTGGACTTGCCACAGCCGTTGGGGCCGACGATGCCGGTCAGCCCAGGCTGGATGGCCAGCTCGGTGGGATCGACGAAGGACTTGAAGCCCTCCAGCCGGAGTTTGGTGAATTGCACTGCTCGCCCCTTGGTGAGGTCCTTTATCGGGCGAGCGTCAGGCCAAGCGCCGGCAGAGTCAAGCCTGCCGCACCCCATCTTGCGCGAGGCTCAATCCTTACCACAAGATGAAGGCGGCAGCAGAGGGTGGGGGGCGCTTAGCAAGGTCGCGGCCCCCGCTTTACCCAGCCTTCATTGAGCCAAACCCATACTGTCGTGGGTGGGCGCGACCGCGTGCCCATGGCCCAGGGATGCTGAGTGAGGCAGCACTCACAGCACTCCCCCGGCCACGCCCGGGGGGCCGGCCGGTCCTTGTCGCGGGGCTGGTTCAGCTCGAGAGAGCCTCGTCCAGGATACGCGCGAACTCCGTCGCGCCGATGTTGCCGCGATGGCGAACGCCGTTGATGATGAAGGTCGGGGTCGAGTTGACGTCGTGCTCCTCGGCCTGGGCCTGATAGCGCTCGACCAGCGTCCGCGCGAAGCCCTCGTCGTTCATGCAGGCGTCGATATCGGCGGGCATCAGGCCGGCCTTCACGCCGACCCGCCGGATCGCGCCGACGATGTCGTCGTCCTTGGTCCAGCTGCTCTGGGTCTTCAGATACTCGTCGATGATCGGGTAGTAGGCCCCCTCGCCGCCGCAGCGGGCGACCATCGCCGCCCAGAGGCCGTAGCGGTCGAAATAGACCTCGCGCATGATGAACTTCACCTTGCCCGTGTCGACGTAGTTCGCCTTCACCGACGGATAGGTGTCGCGGTGGAAGGCGGCGCAGTGCGGGCAGGTTAGCGAGGCGTATTCGTAGACGGTCACCGGGGCGTTCTCATCGCCAAGGACGATATCGCCGGTGATCGGCCCGGCCTCCTCGGCCAGGGCGCGCGGCGCGAAGGACAGCACTGGCGCGCTGAGAGAAAGGGCGATCAGGCTACGGCGCGTCACGGTCATGGTCAGTCTCTCCTGTCTCGATCGGGTCCAGCCACGACCGGGTCTGCGGGCGGGCCTTCGGTCGCTGCGGCCCTCCTGGCCGCTCGCACGATGCGAGGCAACGTCAGTCGTCCTCGCGCGGGTCGCTCAGAACATAGGTGCCAAGGCGCGACATGGCCTCCCTCAAACGCAAATCATCGATTTCCCCGGCGCTCCGCTCGGCCTGATGCGCGGCCTCGGCGCTCACCGCGGGCGTCGCGGCGGCCATCGGCGCTGCCTCCGGCGTGGCGTCGAGGCTCGATACCTGGGTGATGCTGAGCCGGCTCACATGGCGGTAGCCGTAGACGGCATTCACGCGATCCAGGATCTGGGGCGCGCGGTACTCAACCTCCAGCGCCGCCGCCCCCTCGGCCGAGACCAGGAGGCGCGCGGCCAGATCGCGGCCCTTGCCGTGCAGCACCTTCAGCGGGCGGCAGCGGTCGGCGAGATCCTCGCCCACGATCTCGCGCCAGCGCAGCAGCACCCTGGGATCGGCGAAGCCGTAGCGCTCCACCGTGCCCGCCAGCGTACCCCGCCCGGCGTCGCCGCCGGCCGTCGCCGGCGCCGTGAGGCTGGTGCCGGCAGGTTCGAAGCCGCGGGCGCGGCGCTTGGGCGTGGCGACGGGTGGCATGTCCGCAGCAGCGCCCGCCGGCGCGTCGGATCCCCTGCCACCCTGGTGCTGTTCCGGCATCGCCTGTCGCCCCGAGCATCCCTCGACAGGTGGCGCGGTCCACCCATCTTTGGGGGGCGACGGTAGGGGGGCGGTTTGGCGATCACAAGGATCAACGATCACGAAGCGATCACGGCCTCGCGAGCGGACCGAGGGGAAGGCTCGGCAGCGGCCCGCCTTCTCGCCTGGTACGACCGCCACGCCCGGCGGATGCCCTGGCGGGTGGGCCCGGCCGAGAAACAGGCGGGGGTGCGCCCGGATCCCTATCGGGTTTGGTTGTCTGAGGTCATGCTGCAGCAGACCACGGTGGCCACCGTCACGCCCCGGTTCGAGGCCTTCGTCACCCGCTGGCCCAGGGTGCAGGCGCTGGCCGCGGCACCACGGGAGGAGGTCTTGGCCGAATGGGCGGGCCTCGGCTACTACGCCCGTGCGCGGAACCTGCACGCCTGCGCCCTGGCGGTGGCCGAACGCCACAGCGGGCGTTTCCCGGAAACCGAGGAGGAACTGCGCACCCTGCCCGGGATCGGCGCCTATACCGCCGCCGCGGTGGCCGCCATCGCCTTCGACCGCCCATCGGTGGTGGTGGATGGCAATGTGGAACGGGTCATGGCGCGGCTCTTCGCCGAGACCGATCCGATGCCAGGGGTGAAATCGCGCCTTGCCGCCCGCGCCGCCACGCTGACGCCGTCGGCGCGGCGCGGCGACTATGCCCAGGCGGTCATGGACCTGGGCGCCACCATCTGCACCCCGCGCCGCCCGGCCTGCGCGCTCTGCCCCTGGCGCCCCGACTGCGCGGCCCATGCTGCCGGCATCGCCGAGGGTCTGCCCGCGAAGGCCCCCAAGAAGGTCAAGCCGACGCGCCACGGGACGGTCTTCGTCGTCTTCGACCCTGGGGGCCGCGTCGGCACGGTCACCCGGCCGGAGAAAGGGCTGCTCGCCGGCATGCGCGCCCTACCCACGACCGACTGGGCGGAGCAGGCGCCGCCCGCGAGACCGCCTGTGGGTGTCGAGGGCGTGTGGCAGGAGGCAGGCGCCGTCACCCACACCTTCACCCACTTTCACCTCACCCTCACCGTCATTGTGTCGACGGCAACGACTGTGCTCGCCCCCATGCCAGTCGCTGAGGCCCGCGCGGCCATGCCCACTGTCTTCGTCAAAGCCCTCGACCGCGCCGTCAGCGCCCACCGCTAAGACACGCCCAGCCCGCCTTCGAGCCGGCGAAAACCCTGAGTTCAGGTGGTGTAGAGTCCGGATCGCCCTTACGAGGGGCCAGGGTACAAACACAACGCGCCGAACGTCAGGATCGAGCCCCCTCCTACCGTTTCGATGTGTCGAAACGAATGTCCGATCCAACATGAGGTAGTGTGCGAAATTCAAGAGTATTGAACGAGCCTCGTAAGCGTCTGGTGATGGCGCTCAGTGTTTAGCCGCGATGTTCCAGGGGAGCAGATCTTCGATGCGGTTGATCGGCTGATTGCGCAGGAGGGGCTCACCATCACGGAGCCGGCCCAACGGCTTGGCGCCGGTCGCTCAACGCTGAGCCGTCGTCTCTCCTCATTCAATCCCACCCAATTCTAGGCTGTACCGTATTGTCAGGCTATCAGGACATCGTCGATGAGGTAGAATTCCGTATCGTTTGACGTCTTCGCTTCGACTTCGAAGATGAGGCTTTCGCCTGCGACGACATCGGTGGCTGCGAAGGTTTGAGATCCAGAACCGGTGACGTCGCCGAGATGGGCAAGGAACTGCGTTCCCGTGCCGTCAATGACGTAGTAGGCGTTGAGGAAATCGGTGTAGGCACCGCTGTCTTCGAGGGTTCCGCTGCTTGTCAGGAGGAAGGAGATGTCGACGGTTGACTGTCCGGTTGTATCGATCGCTTCGCTGATCCAAACGACGCGGCCCTGGTCGTTTTTTCTGCCGCTTTGTGAGAACTTATAGCTTTCGTTTGAGACGCCATGGAGGGGCCCAGCGGTTGCGAGTGAGGTGTCGGTCGCCCATGCGGTATCGCCGGAATCGCTCGTGACACCGTCAGCGAGCCCGGTGAAGTTCTCCGCATAGAGCGGGCCTGTCGGTGGCTCGGGCTGTTCAACAAAGTCAAAATGCGATGAATTGAGGCTAGAGGAGAAATTAATAAGAAGTGAAAGATCTTCATGCAGATCGACGAGGTGCACTTCGTCGAATGACCGAATTTTGATACCAGAGAACTCGTTCAGACCAGAACGTGCAGTCAATAGAATTTTATCAGAGGCCTCAAAGTCTACGATAGACTTATGGCCCAGAGCATTGGAGAGATGAAAAGTATCATTGCCAGCGCCTCCAGATATAATGTCGGTGCCAGATGACAAGATAATCATGTCATCTCCATCGTTTCCCGTGATATGATTGTTCTCTACGCCATCGTGAACAGTATCATTTCCTGCGCCCAATTCGACATTTTCAATGCTAATGAAATTATCTGCGCCTGAAGATGCGCCAAGAGCGGTTCCGTTCGCGAGATCAACAACGAGGTTTTCCGAAAGATGAGAAAAATCGACTGTGTCACCGCCCGTTCCACCGTCAATTAAATCATTGCCCGGAGACGCGACGACCAGATCCCGGCCACCGCCAGCCATGACATGATCATCGTCCGCACCGTCATCGATCCAGTCACGAGAAGACGTCCCAGAAACCGAGTCATCGCTTTCGGTACCCGTCACCACTCCACTATACGGATAAGTATAAATGTGCTGCTCATTGACATTATGTAGAGCAAACGCGAAAGGTTCATCTGGGTCCGCCGCTTCCATGCCGTAGTCACCAAAGCTGAAGCTCTGGAGTTTCACGTTTTGAGGTACTATCTCTTCTAGGTGGCTGTGCCGAAATGGATCCCACTTGAAAAACATATATTCCTGCCCGAAGCGATCCATATCAATTGAAAGGGCTTCCATTGGATCGAAGACAATGTATGCGTTGAAAAGCATATTCTTGATTGGTGTTTGGGCGGGATATGTCCCTTGCCTAGGCAAATCTATGAAAATCAAAAAATCTGAATCCAGAAGTGCTTTGTGATCTTCATTGTCCAGATAGAGAGAAGATCGGGAACTCAAAAATACGCTATAACCACCTGCCATGTTGATGCCATTGACAAAAAGCGTATCGTCGTGTGCGTCATAACCACCACTCACGACCGCCCCGGTTTCGACATACATTATGTCTTTTCCGTTGCCACCTCTCACGACATAGACGTCGTTATTCTGATTTGCAGGACTGATCAGAATATCATTGCCATTTCCACCTTCAAACCGATCTGAGGCATGATCTGAGCCAAGCCCTATAAGTGTATCATCGCCGTCGCCTCGATACAGACTGTCTTCGCCAAGTGTGCCGATGAGAATGTCATTCCCACCGCGGCCCGACAGAACGATTTCGGTTTCCGGATCAACGTCGTCACCGTCTCTATCCAAGGAGAAAACATCATCTCCAGCACCGCCAAAGACCTTGACGATACCATCGAACCGAAACTCCTCATCGTCAATTCTCAGAATATTATCAGTAAATTCGATCCCATCAGTTTGATTTTGGAAATCAAACTCATTCTTCCATGAGCTTCCACTTGGCACATTTGGTAATGAGATTCTCTCAAAATTATAGAATGTCGTATCTACATTACTTCTATAGGAACGGAAAACTACTGGGTCATCGCTACTACCATCGTCGCGGTGCATTATCTCAGTGATTACCCCAAAGCCGATGTTTGAGAAGTCTAATAGGTCAAAGTCCGCATGATCTCCACCATCAAACTCATCGATACCGATACTTGAAAATACAACATCATCATCGATTCCGGTACGTATAAAGTCGTTTCCGTCAGTGCCCATAAGATTTAGGCTGAACGAGTCTGAATCTGACAACAGTACGTTGTTGCCAACGCCAGGAAATCTATCCACGTCTGCTGGTGTCGCCCCGCAAGGGAGTTACCCACCGGAGTACCAATCACATAAAGGAGACTTGTCGCGTACGAATTGCTGTTCTTGTCGAAGTCATAGTTAATATCACTACCGTTCGCCACAAAACTCGCCCGGACTTGAGTCAGGATATCCCATACATCGTTGGCATCACGATCACCAAGGTCATTCTTAACTGAGGCGTACTCACCATCCACGCCGAAGTTTGACGTGTTTGCCGATGCGGTATGGTCTCGTAGCGCAGGGTATTGCCACTTGCCGCCAAACGGTATTGTAAGAAAATTCGGTGCCTGAACTTCATTTTCGATTTGTGAACCGCCACCCACTAACACACCCTGAAGATGCCCGTAATTGAATCCAATGAATTCAAGGGTTTCAGTGAGATTTCCAGCAAGCCTTAGTTCAGTTATATGAATTTACTCCCTCGTCCTGGTCAAATTTATTCTTTGAACTTCAGCATTCTCGGTAACAACTATTTCCAGCGTCATGCCGCGCACAAACACACGTGCTTCTAGATTACGGAGGATGCCATGCGCGAAGATCACGCCATCTGCGGTCGTATTCCAGTTTGCTACAATCGAAGCTGGGTTATCTCCCGCTATTCCTAGAATTTCAGCTGTGTGAACGTCGATTGCTACAGGCTTCTCAATGTCAAACCCCCAAGCTGAGAGCAATGCTTCGATTCCCGCCACATCACGAGCGGCATTAAGATAGAGCCCAATTTTTTCTAAGGCTTGCTTTTCTGGAATACTATTGGACCAGCTTGCGAATTCATCATGAGGTATTTGAGCAATTGTCATCGAGCAATAAAGTGATCCCAAAGCTACAAGAAAAGATCTTACGGTAGCGTCCAGTATCTTTCGCACTTTGCTCATGCGACGGCGGCTCCGGTTTCGGCCTTGGCGGCCGTCAGTGGGTCCATGTTGATGTAGCGGCGCATGGACCATTGCGTCCCGGCGATGTGGCGCAGTCGAGCCGCAGCGAGGTTGAGGCAGGACTGGCCGTCCGGGAATGCTCCCACGACGCGCGTTCGCCGTCGGATCTCGCGCATGATCCGTTCCAGCGGGTTGTTCGTCTTCAGCTTGATCCAGTGGCTGTCGGGGAAGGCGTAGTAGGTCAGGGTCTCATGGACATGGGCGTCGACGAGGTCCGCAGCGCGCCCCATACGCTGGCGGCGGAGCTCGTCGACGACCGCCCGGGCTTGCTCTGCGGCTGCTGCCTGGTTCTCCTGAGCATGGATCGCCTTCAGCATATGGCTCACCTCGCGGACCCTTGTGCTGGGCACGTGGCTGAAGACGTTGCGGTAGAAATGGACCACTCGGCGAAGTCATCTACTCGCATGCAGACAACACTCGTGTAAGGCTCAGCGAAGGATGTCGATATCACAGAGTGAAGAATTAAAGCCATGCCGCATAACAAAGCTCTCCGACTGCCGACGGATGAAAGCGCAGAAAGCAAAACCGTTCCTTCCCATAATTGTGGATTCGCGCTATCTGAAAATAGATCTCACAATATGGAATGCCGTGGAACCAGTGTTTAGGGTCAGGACCCATTAACTTGGTTGCGGCTGCGTGATTCGAATTCCCAAACAAACGGGGCATGATGAGCGGGTATTTCTGGCTGAACGACGCGCAGATGGAGCGGCTGCGACCGTTCTTTCCGAAATCCCGAGGCAAGCCACGGGTGGATGACCGGCGGGTGCTGAGCGGGATAATCTACATCAAGAAGAACGGGTTGCAGTGGAAGGACGCGCCGACCGTGTATGGGCCGCCGAAGACGCTCTACAACCGGTTCGTCCGCTGGTCGCACATGGGTGTCTTTGCCCGGATCTTTGTCGAACTCGCCCGGCCGGGGCCGAATGGAGACGTGATCATGATCGACAGCACTCACCTCAAAGCCCACTGTACGTCGGCAAGCCTCTCAAAAGGGGGACTCGGCCACGGGCCATCGGAAGAACCAAAGGCAGGCTGAACTCGAAGCTGCACATGGTCTGTGACAGGCTGGGGCGGCCGCTGACATTCTTCCTGTCGCCCGGCCAGTTTGAGCGACGCGAAGGGGGCGCTGACCCTGCTGGATGCCCTGCCGCCAGCCAAGACGCTCCTCGCCGACAAGGGCTACGACGCTGACTGGCTCCTTGAAGCCCTTGAAGATAAGGGAACTGTCGCCTGCATTCCAGCTCGGCGCGGGCGCAAGAAACGCGCCAAGCACGACCGAAAACGCTACAAGCAGCGGCACCGGATCGAGAACCTCTTTGCCCGTCTGAAGGACTGGCGCCGGATCGCAATCCCCTACGACAGATGCGGAGAACTCTTCCGCTCCGCCACGGCGGCTGATTACCCATCCGGTCCCGCTTCACACCGAAGAGCTGGCGCAATAGGGGTTTTGCCGAAGCTTGTTGCAAATGATCGTTATGTGATTTTAGCGCGCAGCTCTTGAATGCCAAGTTGCTCTTTTTTGGAGAGTAAGTTTTAGTAGAAGTTCTTACTCTACCGCACGGTTCACACTAACTGTGCGCACGGTGTACCATCGATAAGCTGCAGACATTGAAGCACGCTCTTGCCGAATTGTGCCCAGGAGATGTTTCATGTCGCAGAATGCTGGCAGAAGGATTGAAAACGCGGGAAGTGTCGTTGCCCAGATTTATCGCTTGTTCCTACTAGGACTTGCAGTATCTGCCGTCGTGATTGGAGCGGTCGTGATTGCGCCGGTAGATAGGGGCAAGTTCACTGACGAAGCACTCGCCGAGCTCCGAAGTCGTGATCGTCTTTCAGCTGACGTGCAGAGGCGCCTCCGATCCTACCTGACGGTCTCTGCGGAACCGACTGACTCAGCTCAAACGGCGATCAGGCGAATCCTCAAAAACGTAAGGAACGCTCACCGCCAACTCGAAGCTCTTGAACGGGCATTAGACAAAACAACACTATCTGACGCGAACCGTGACCTCATAGGAAGTGTGCAATCTATCTCAGAGTATCACGTCAACATTTTGAACTTCAATGAAGTGTACAGTGATCTTCCCAGGCCCCACAGGGGCCAAGCCTGAGAATGTCGATTATCGATCACAGCAACTTCATTTCGTCGAGAGGAATCGATGACAGAGGAATTGATGAACTTGCGCGCCTTCAGATCGCCCTTTCGCTGGCGCCACTAGGGCTCTGTGCAGTGGGGCTAATCATGGTGTCTCCACCTGTATGGGACTGGTTTCTGTTAGCGTCTCTCTTCGCATCAGCAACGGTACTCCTGGTAGCGATGTATGTCTTTGATCATCGTTGGAGTCGGACGCAATGAGAATCCTACCCTCTGCGGAACGGCCAAAACTCATACGTTTCTGGTTGCGCTGATAATCACCTCTTTTACTGATGATCCGAAAGCGGCCGTTGGCGCAGCTCACGACGACGGCTGCTACGTCCCGCATCGCTACGCCACCGAATGGCGCGATGCCGCGCTCGACACGAATGGGGGCTCTCGAGCACGCGATCGCAAGATCTACGCCGTGCGCCAATGGCGGCTTCGGGCCGTTATCGGTGATCTCGTCGGAAACGCCGTCGAAAGTCGGCTTAGCGACAAAATGGATGAAATCGGAGAACAATACGGACTGAAGGATGAGGAAGGATGAGGAAAGCGACAGGGCTTCAATCATGTCGCAGGGATCGGGAAGAGGACAGGGATCACCAAGTCCCTTGAAGAGGCGGCAGAGGATTTTGGTGCGCATGGTGTTTCAGCGAGTGATGTACAAGAAGAAATTGACCTCTATGATGACGCCTATGATGATTCCGAAGACTTACATAGTAAGAAGAGCTCGACTATTAACGATCCTGCCCGAACACGATCTGAACATGTTGCGGACACCGTAGATACAATGAGAGATAGAGAAAAGGCAGATGTCAATGAAAAGGAACAATGAAAGAGTCCAATCAGAAGCTTTCTATTTAAAAAATATTAGTAGTAGAGTGTGGGTTCTCTATACGGAGCCGACCAGTAGGCCTTCTTCTTTAAGACTGGGAAAGTTATTGAAGGTGGAGTTCATTGGTGGTGCTGTCGCTGATAACCTTCAACTGTCAATTTCGGATGAATTTCTCCATCTTGAAGAGCGCGATGAACCGCATGCAGCAGATTTTAGGTATTTTGGTGAAAGTGATAATCCAGACGGCGACCCGATTACGTAGAAAGTCCTGAGTATTGTGACCTTTCCGAACTGAGTGCGAGATTTCACGCATTGCCCTAAGCGTGGGAGTTCTGAGCGTATGATCAATGGTGTGAGCCCTTCAAATCCAAACAGAGACCACTATCCACAAGCAGCCCAGGACTACCTAGACAGGGGGGAATAGATGAGTAAAAGAGCTAAACTACAGCGGATCAGTTGTGGCAACGTGTACTCTATTCGCACCAAGAAAGGAGGACATTTTGCATTGCTCGTAATCGTGTCTGTTAGAGGTGATGGGGTGCTTCTTGGCAGGTTATTTTGTGGAGTAGAGAGTCTAGACTTTGATAAATTGAAGCCTCAAGACTGTGACATGATCCTGAAGTTTGGCGATCTAAACATTATAAACTCGCAGTGGACAAAGGTTGGGCAAATCACGAATTTTACAAGGGATGAATGGGGTCAGAGATACTTTCGCCGTGACCCTATGTTTGGGAACAGTGTCATCACGGAGTACGATGGAGATTTGAAGTTCTTGGGACAAAGAGTGCCTAGTGATACCTCAGAGCTCGAAGGTCTACCGCCTGAATTTCTGGCTGGCGCCGACTCTGTCGAGATCCATATTGACAAATATTGCAAAAGTCGTTTGTGAGTTTTCTTGAATAGGCGCCATCTGCCGTGACACTGCCGATCCCCTGGTCCTCTGGGATCTGACGGAGAAGGTCGGGCAAGACCGGCGCATCGCCGATGTGGCTCCCGTCCACTGGCTCTTTCGGACCAGTGGCAATCGCCAGTGAACTCTCGACGGCGCGGATCTCCAGCGTTTGCTCGTCGATCCCGAGGTGGATCTTGCGCCAGACCCGCCGCTTGGGGCCGCCGTGCTTGCGCGCATGCCACTCACCTTCGCCTTCGACCTTGATGCCGGTGCTGTCGATCAGCAGGTGCAGCGGGCCTTAGGAGCTCCGGTAGGGGATGCTTACGGCCAGGGTCTTATGACGGCGAGAGAGCGTGCTGAAGTCGGGCACCATCCAGTCGAGGTCCACCAGCCGTAGCAGGCTCTCGACGAAGCCCGTCGTCTGCCGGAGCGCCACGCCGCGCAGCACCTGCATGGACAGGCAGGTCTGGATAGCCGCATCGCTGTAGGTCTGCTGGCGGCCACGCCTGCCTGTGGGCGCGGCCTCCCAGCTCATCTCCGGATCGAACCAGATCGTGAGCGAGCCCCAGCGCTTGAGCGCTTCGTTGTAGACCGGCCAACTCCTGGTCATGTAAGTTGGGGGTGTGGGCCTGCTCATGCATCCAAGCTACCACGCTGGATTCACGAAATGAATCCATCACGGGTTTTGTGCAACAGAGCCCCGAGGCGGGCATCGCAGCCATCTCCGATCGCCTGAAGTGATGGTCTCTTGCCTTAGCCACTTCGTTTAGCCGTCGCGCAACCAATCGCTAATGCGTCGACATCGCTACGCTACCGGGCGCAGCGATGCTGCACCTTAAACGAATGGCGGCTCTCCAGGGCCGTGATCGCGAGATCGGCGCCGCCTGTCAATGTCGGCTTTGGGCCGCTATTTCATGACTCCTAGTCCGGCTTCTGTCCCCGATATGCATCAAGGACCATCTCGAAATACTTCGTAGTCTGGTTTGTATGCTCGCCGAGACCTGGCCATGCGAACGGGCATGTTCCTGTCGTCGAAGTCCAGTCAACGTCAAGCCAAAGCATTCTTGCAATGGCCTCAGCCTCAGGGGCATCTTTATCCTCGGACCAAAGGTCCATGTCCAAAGAAATCCACGCGTCGCCGTCGTCATCGACGCGAATGTCAGCGCTCAAAGCGGCCAGTTTCTCACTTACGTTACTCGCATCATCTAGTAGCGCTGCCCACAGAAGGAGCTGTGCCTTCTCCGAGTCCACGTTCATTGTCAACGCCATCTTTGCACTCCAATTCAAGCTTGAGGAACATGCGCAGAGTCTGGCGCCGCTAGGCAGGGTGGTATCAAAGTCTCCTTTTATGAGGTAGCGCCGTGGCATTGGGACAGTCGCTCGAGGTCTGGATTGGGCCGAACGAAGATCGTCTGCGTCGGGTCCGCTCAATCGGTGGCGGTTCGTCCTTCGAATGCTTCGGCGTCTTCCGAGATCGCATCGGTTGTAACGTTTGCGGGATCGGTACGATCATCCCTGATCCGCGGCGCTGGCTTCTTCCAGGTCACGAGGCGTGAGCCATACGATCGGTAGAACATAGGCACGATCTGCTCAAGGTCGGTGATGAAGTTCGTTTGCTATGCGAACCGACCGCCCAGTGATTTCACTTTGACGAGATGAAACGACGTTGGCACGAGATGCTCTTTGCGATCGTTAGCAACGGCGACATCTCTTCTAAGCTCTGAGACGAGGTGCTGCGTCTCGGGGCTCTTGCCCGGCCACGTTATCCGTACGTGCAGATCACGGGTCTCTTCTGTCTTGATCTGCCTCAGAAGCCAGTTCAGGCGCGCAGAGGTCGACTTCTTGTCCTCCGGAGCCCGGAGCGTCATCCCGACATCCACGCAGCGGCGGGCGAGATCGACAACAACGTGGATCGGTGCGGCGGCATCTGGGACGGAAAGTGCGACGCGCAGCTGCTTGTCCACCCTGAGAGTGGCCAGTTCCTCTTTATGCCGCAACGCGGGGTCGGCCAGATGCTTGCGCGGTAGGCGCTGATCGACCCGTGTCTCCGTCATGCGGCTCAGGATAAGCGAAAGGTCTCGGGTTTCCTGGTGCCATGCGTCGAGCACAGCCTGCGCTTCGAGCGACTTGGCGGGAATGGCGCCCCCGCTGGAGACCAGCCTGTTGAGCTCGGACCACTCCTTCGGCATACGATCGAAGCCCTTCACGCCCGCACTTTCGTGCGAGAGGAACCGGCGCAGCTCGTTCAGCAGCACCAGCTGATCTTTGTCAGCGACGGCGTCGCGGTTGATGAGCAAATCCACGGCCGTCAGGATGTGCATCCAAGACCAGTGGATCACAGGAATCTTGGAGCGGCTTCGCCTCACCGCTTCGTCAGGATGGAGCGTCGGGACAGTGGCAAACTGGTTCGAGATGGTGATTACGCAGTCGACACCATTCTCCTTCGCAAGACTGCGGTAGCGCTCGACCTGATCAGCATCGAGCTCGCTCGAACCGACCTTCGCTTCCACGAAGGCCTTCCACTCCCGTGTTCCAATCCGAACGGCAATCAGACCGTCCGGACGCTCCTTTATGTCGGCGGGGAGCTTTGCGGGAACGATCTCGGTGTAGGTGTCGACTTGGGCTCGGGTCCCAAGACGCTGACCGGCACTGGAAAGCAACTCCCGCCCCAACTCGTCCACCTTCGACATGCACGCGAGCACAATTGACGTTGTTCGTCCTTCTTTTGAAGTGGTAGACAGTACAGGGAACAGACGCGCGATCTCTCCCTGAACAATGTACTCTGGCAGATTTTCGGCCATTTCGTTCTCAATGAAATCGGAGTTCGTAGATCAAACCTCGTGTAGAAATCGTAGGCTCTAAGTTTGCGCGGTATTCGTGGCTACTTTTTGGCGGACCCGCTCAATGCCAGAAATGCTAGGCCGCGCGCGCTCGTTGGGCTGTCTCTGCCAGTGAGCGCGCGCCGCGAACGACTGCTCTCATGGGCAGCAGCTGCGAAACGGTCGGCAAGCTTGAACGTCTGTTTCGGGCCGCAGACGCGGCGACGCAATTGGCCACGATCATGTCGACGCCCGGCAAGGTCATCAGCCGTCGGATGATCGGTTCGGCGATGGCTTCGCCAGCGATGTCGGCCTCCACGGTCTTGACCGATGCTTCGATCAGATCGATCTGTGCCAGGTGTTGATCAATCGCGTCGCGTTCATCGGCGGGCACCGGCTTCCCGGCAATCCACTTCCGACCGCTACGGCCAACGAGGTTCGCAGGCAGACATGGTGGGGCGAGATGGGTGTGCAGGATCGACTGGATCAGGTTCTTCAGTCGAACGCGCTGACGCGCCAGCTGTGTGCGCCGCGCGACTTGGGGGCGAAGCGCGAGGGTCTTCCGATCCGGCACCCAGACCTCCGGCAGAAAGCCGGTGGCGTAGAGCTTCGCCAGGACCGCCGCGTCGATCCCGTCGGTCTTGATCTTCGCATGCGCGGTTAAGCGAACCTACTTCGGGTTCGCGATCACGACGCGGTCGACGAAAGGGCTCAGCACATCGACCACGGCCGCGGCGTTGCCCGTCGCCTCGATGACGACATGGTCGTCGTGGGTCAGCTCTTTACGGGCGAACGCTTCCAGATCAGCGCGCCGCATGGGCACCCGGCCCAAACGCCTGAGCTCGCCATCTACGAGCAGCGCAACCTCTGCGGCGACGCGATGTATATCCATGCCCACGATGCGCATTGTGGCCTCCTCTCCTCAGCATGGTCAGAGGGAGCTAGCGGGTTCACGACAATTACGGATCCGCGCTCGCGGCGCATCCGGGCTAGTAGCAGGGGCGGCCCGATAACGACCTCGAGCTCGCCGTTCATTTCAGTGCGACGGCCTGCCCGCACTCGCGTGCTCCCGGTGTCCCAAGGCCCGGATCGCGTGAGCGTAGTCGCTCATCACGATATCCGGAACGAAGCACCGAAGCGATCATGCCGGATAGTGCTTTATCGAGGCTGGCTCACTTTGGGAGAACGGCGACGTCGAGAGCTTCAACGCCAAACTCCGCGATGAGCTGCTTAACAGCGAGATCTTCTACACGCTCAAGGAAGCCCAAATTCTAATCGAGGCTTGGCGCTAGCACTATAACGCCCGTCGCCCGCACTCAGCGCTCAGATGGCGGCCGCCAGCACCCAAGGTCATTCACAGAAGGTCCAAAAGCTGGCCCGCCCTCGCCGTGTCAAACCGGATGGCAACGATGCGCCCATCCACTAAAACCCCGCTTGGATCGGTGAAGGTGAACAGAAGTATTGTTCCACAAACTACGATGTATCGATCTGTATATCGACTGCGCTTGAGCTGTAATCTGGATCACACTGCACATTCGGTGCGCGGCATAGCTTGTTGTTGTGTTTAAAAGGACGCGGGCGGTTGGGGTACTGCCCTACAGATGGCGAGGGGACACTGCCAATGCAGATAATCGATCTGGTGAAGGAATTCTGTCAGCGTGCCGGTCTGGGGGAGATCGTTTTCGATCCGGCACAAGGCGCGCGGCTCACCATGAACGAGACCACGTTGGCGATCGAGGCCATGCCGGACACCATCCTACTCACGGCATCGCTCGGACCCGTCCCAGACGGCGCGGATGTCGATCTGTTCCGCACCCTCCTGATTGCGAATTTCGAGCTCGCCGAGACCGGTGGAGCAAGCCTCGCGCTCAACGCCACCTTCGACGAGATCATGGTCTGCCGCACGATATTGCAGGCGGATCTACCTTATGAGGCCTTCGAGCGTGAGATCAGCATCTTCGTCACGATCGCCGAGGCGTGGGCGCCCAAACTACGACGCGGCTCGATCCGCGACGACGCGCCCGAGGGCGGCAGCGGTCTAGAGAGTGATCCGGACGCCGTCCAGATCCGCGCCTGAAGCGACATCGCCACAAACGACACGAGAGGAACGACCCATGGTAGGATCCGTCGTTAATCATCGCAGCGTCACCGTCGAGCAGTACATGGCGCAGCGCGACGGTCAGCGTCCCGAGGGTCAGGCCCAACGGCATGAGGGCACCGACAAGCTCGGCAATTGGCACGTGAGCTTCGAGATCCGCACGGGCGCCAACCTGACACGGGCGACGACGGCCTGGGCGGGTTTCAAGCGCACGATGACCAAGATCTTCGACAAACCCTGGACGGCGACGCTCGGCAAACTGAGCACGACGGCTCTAGCCCGCAAAGAAGCGCGTGAGGTTCGCCATGCCGGCTACCAGCTCGACCGCGCCATCAATAAGCTTGTCGGTGACGTCGCCGCCGGACGAAAGGAAGGCCCCTGGTTCGATGACGTGCTGAAGGGGTTGCAGCCGCATGTCGACACGCTGAAGAGGCACGGCACCGCTGATTGGGCGATCAACGAGCGGCTCAAACTCAACATGCAGGAATCGCTGGAAGCCTTGAGGGCACAGAGTCCGCGTTACGCCAAGGCTGCAACCGCGGCACTTCAGTCGATGCTCTTTTACAGGCTCCGGCCTGAAGTCACGGCTCTCGACCTTGAGGCGTCGACCCCCAAGCCCTTCGCATCGCCTCTACGCGCCGCCGTCCTAGAGAATGGGGCTGCGCACAGGGAGCTTACCGTTAAAGACCTGACCGAGCTGTTTGGTAACGCCTTGGGAAGCAAGGACCGCCAACATTGGTCCAAGAATTTGGACGAGGACCAGGACTGGCCCGTAACTCTCGGTGACGCGCGGCGAGCTGCCACGTATTTCGATCGTGCGCAGAATATGCTTAGGGCAATCGGCATCACCCCCGCGCAGCTGACCACACACAATCTGATATTGCAAAAGTACCCGAAAGCATCCGCCGCATTCGATGCCCATTGTAGGAAAGAGTGTAACTTTGAGAATATTGCCATTGTGCGCGACCTACACTTTACTATGGAGATGGTGGCATTCGGCACTATAGATACTGAAACACTCCGACAAAAAGTAAAGGAATTTGTCGCTGCTATAGATTTTTCTGACCCGGATTATTTTGGCGAAGATCTCGATAGAGATACTGATTATCCAAAGGGATCGGTTAACATTGGAGATATTCCTAGTCAAATATTCTGCGAAAAAGTGCGTAATATTGTCTTTCTAGCGGAGAATTTTGAGTCCCCTGGCTTAGAAGACTTTGAATCTGCTAAATTACAGGAAGACGAGCAGGAAATTAAGGAGAGGTTTGAGGTCAGTGATGTATATGATGAAGTGGGTGATATGACCGACCAACAACTAAAGCTCATCCTTGGATACTTAAGCGAAATCGTTCCACGTGAAGTACATACTTTGCTGGATACTGATGCGATGGCCAGATTTCGGAGTCTCTATTAATGAGAGACGACGACAAGAAAGTGGTCTGATTGTACGGTTCGGGCGAACAAGGCACGAACACTAGCGGAGAGCCCGTTGCGTCTGGCTGCGAAGCGGGGCGTAGAGCTTCTTCTAGGGCAGATATGCCGATCTTGAGGCGGGCTGCGGCTTCTCTGACGGTCAGGCCTTTGGCGATCAAGCCGCGGGCGGAGTCGAGTTTCTCTGGTATGATAACTGGTTCGCGCCCTTCCGTTCACGGGCGGCCGTGGCCGCGAGGCCAGCCCGCGTGCTCTCGTGACTAAGATAGCGCTCGAACCGGCCGAGGGCACCGAAGCGGTGGAAGGCGAGCCGGCCGCTTGGCGCCGCTCTGTCCGGCCTCTCGCGCCGAGCGACACGAGGCAGCAGAACGACCTTAACCACGCCCACGCGTTTTGAAGCCGCTCTGAATGGCACAGAGCGCCTGGATGATAAGGGTCACGACCCATTGAGCGGGCGGTCACCTTCTGGTTCCTTACTCGAAAAGCGAGCGGTGACGTGAGCAGTCTCTTCTGGTCGACGGACACGCAGATGGCGCATCTGGAGCCCTTTTTTCCAAAGTCTCACGGTGGGCTCCGCGTCGATGACCGGCGCGTGCTGTTCGGCATAATCTTCTTCAATTGCAATGGTTTGCGCTGGTACGACGCGCCACAGAATGGGGGCCGGACAAGACGCTTACAACCGCTGCAAGCGCTGGCGCGAGAGGGCCGTGTTCGCCCGGATCCTGGCGGGTCTGGCCGCCGAGGCGCCTGAGGAGAAGACGGCGATGATCGACGCGATCTACTTGAAGACCCACCGCACGGCGACCAGTCGATGGGTGAACAAGGGGGGATGAGCAGGGTGCGCCACTGGTTCGAGCACAATGGCGAATGACGCCTGATCGGCCGTACGAAGGGCGGTATGAACACCAAGCTGCACGCCGTCACCGACAGCGTCGGGCGGCCGATCCGGCTCTTCATCACGGCCGGCCAGGTGAGCGACGACATCGGCGCGCGCGCCCTTTGCGGGTCTCTGCCAGCTGTCGACTGGTTGATCGCCGACCGGGGATACGATGCCGACTGGTTCAGCGAAGCGCTGCGGGACAAGGGGATACGCCCCTGCATCCCTGGACGAACATCCCGCGACAACGCCGTCCGGTATGAAAAGCGTCGCCAAAAGCGGCGCAACCGCATCGAGATCATGTTCGGTCGGCAGAAGTATTGGCGCCGGATCGCCACCAGCTCTGGCCGGATGGAAACACGTCAGAGGCTATCGTAATTCTACAATGCACTGCACCGCGAGTGGGTCGGAACCCCAATTCTGAAAGGTGCCATTGCCCGAACGGCGGCTAATGGGATGTGCCGGCTGCTTCCCCCGACACTGGGTGAGCCTTTGTAGGCGGAACCCGAGACAGGAGAAGCGATCATGCCCAATCATCAGCGGATGGAGATTGGCGACCTTGCGGTCGTCGGCATCGACATCGGGAAGGATGTCTTTCACCTCGTAGGCTTCGACGACGCTGGGGAGCGCGTGCTGAGACGGAAGATCAAGCGTCTCGAGCTGGCGAAGGTCTTCGATGCGCTCCCGCGCTGCATCGTCGGCATGGAGGCGTGCCTCAGCGACCATTTCGTCAGCCGGACCTTACGGCGCCTCGGCTTCGAGCCGCGCATCATCCCCGCGATCTACGTGAAGCCGTTCAGTAAGGGTCAAAAGAACGACTACAACGACGCCGAGGCTGTGGCCGAAGCGGCGCTCCGCCCAAACCTCAAGACGGTGCGCGAGAAGACGCAGGACCAGCTCGACCTGCAGGCACTCCACCGCGTCCGATCGAGATTGGTCTCGCGTCGAACGGCGACGATCAATCAGATCCGGGCGTTTCTGATCGAACAGGGCATCGCGGTGCGCCCCGGCCTCCGCGCCCTGAAAAACTCGTTCCTCACCATTCTGGACGAGCGGGCTGATGAGATCTCCACCCGAATGAACGCGATCCTGCTGGGGCTTTACGAGGATTGGCTCTGGCTCGACGAACGGATCGAGAGCGTGACGACGGAGATTGCCGCCATCGCCGAGAGCGAGCCCAACAGCCGGACGCTGATGTCGATCCCGGGCGTCGGACCGCTGATCTCCACAGCCGTGGTCGCGGCGATCGGCAGGGGCGACGCCTTCGACAGAGGGCGCGATTTCGCGGCCTGGGTGGGCCTGGTTCCTCGACAATACAGCACCGGCGGGCGCACGACGTTGGGCCGGATCTCGAAACGCGGCAGTCGGTATCTACGCACGCTCTTCGTCCAGGCTGCCAGGATCATCCTGATGCGCCCGCACCGCTGGCCTGCCTTCAGCTTCGGTGCCTGGCTCGCGCAAACGGCCGAGAGGATGCATCACAACAAACTGGCCATCGCGCTCGCCAACAAGCTGGCGCGGATCGCCTGGAGCGTGCTGCGCCATGGTCGGCGCTTCGACATGACGGACAAGGAGTATGCGGCGATGGCGCTCTGACCCCCGCGCCCAACGGCGTTCGCTGAGACGATGATGCTTGGAACGGAGAGACACGCCCCTGGAGTCTGTGCGGACTGATGGCCCCCGACGGCCTAGCAGCTAATGAGACCAAGGAGCGAGCGTAACCCCAACACGGCCACGGCCCGCGTGCCGAGAAACAGGCCGGATACATAGACGCGACTTCCGAGATCCACGCCGCATCCGTCTTGCGAACAGCAGCCGGCACATACGTTCGTCCGCATCGCTGACGGGGGGACTGTGCGGCGACTTGCGGGCGAGAGAGCGGTCGCGGTGGGCGATGCGCTACTGGAACGCTGGCGCCTTCGTCTCGTCGATCGGCTGACGTGAAAGACGTCGGTGCACTGGACCGGCGCAGACACCTCCCAGACAGCCCTGGCCGCCTTACTCAGGCGAGGCCGTCTTTTTCCATCTCGGCGCGGATTTGTTGGCGGTAGACGTCGATGGAGATCGGGTCGTCGCCCACGTCGTGCTCCCAGTAGGTCCAGCCATTGCAGGACGGGGCGCCCTGCAATTGCGCCCCGACCTTGTGGATGGAGCCGGTTACGTCGTGGGCCACCAGGGTGCCGTCGGCGCGGATCTTCGCGCGGTGGCGGCCATTGGTGCTGACCAACTCGTCGCCGGGCCGCACCAGGCCACGCTCGACCAGGTTGCCGAAGGGGACGCGGGGTGCGCTGCGGCGGGGGCGGCTGAGCTGCAGCGCCTCGGTGTCGTGGCGCGCCGTCGCCTGAATGCGGGCACGGGCGATGGCGGCGTAGCGCGCCTCGCGCTCGATGCCGATGAAGTGGCGGCCCAGCCGCTTCGCCACCGCGCCGGTCGTGCCCGTGCCGAAGAAAGGGTCGAGCACCGTATCGCCGGGGTTCGTGGTGCCGACCAGGATGCGGTGCAGCAGCCCCTCCGGCTTTTGGGTCGGGTGCAGCTTCTCACCGGCCTCGTTGCGCAGCCGCTCGGCCCCGCCGCAGATCGGCAGCATCCAGTCGGAGCGCATCTGCAGCCCCTCGTTCAGCTCCTTCAGCGCCTCGTAGTTGAAGGTGGGCTTCGCGGTCTCGGAGGTCGCGGCCCAGATCAGCGTCTCGTGTGCGTTGCAGAGCCGCCGGCCGCGGAAGTTGGGCATCGGGTTGGTCTTGCGCCAGACCACGTCGTTGAGGATCCAGAAGCCCTCGTCCTGCAGGGCAGTGCCCACGCGAAAGATGTTGTGATAGCTGCCGATGACCCAAAGCGCGCCGCTGGGCTTCAGCACGCGCCGCGCCTCCGCCAGCCAGGCGCGGGTGAAGGCGTCGTAGTCGGCGAAGCTCGCGAAACGGTCCCAGGCGTCCTCCACCCCGTCGACGCGGGTGTGGTTGGGGCGGTGAAGCTCACCCTTGAGCTGCAGGTTGTAGGGCGGATCGGCGAAGACGAGATCGACGGAGGCCGCGGGGAGGCGCCGCATCTCGGCGACGCAATCGCCGGTGATGATGCGGTCCTTGGGCAGGCGCCTGGGCGCACCATGGCCGTCGCCCGCCGGCGCCGGATCGGCGAAACCGTTGTTACCCTTCAACACGCCATCCTCCCCGGCGACCCTACCGCGCGCAGGATGCTCAAGAAGTATGATGGCGTCAATCATCAATTTAAACAGTGCTTTGCAGGGCTTTCTTCAACAAAGCGCCGCCACGGGCGCGAAGCAGCGGCGATGCTGAGGGGTCACACCCAGTCGCGCCAAAGCATCACGATGGGCGGCGGTGGCATAGCCCTTGTTGGCGGCCCAGCCGTACCCCGGATGCACCAGATCCAGTGTCTGCATGATCTCGTCCCGCATCACCTTGGCGACGATGGAGGCGGCGGCGATCGCAGCACAGGTCGCATCGCCGCCCACAATGGCGCGCCCGGGCAACGCGCAGCCGCGGGGCAAGGCCCGCCCGTCGGCCAAGACCGCGGCAGGGGACCGCGGCAAGGCATCCAGGGCGCGGAGCATGGCGGCCTCGTTGGCGGGCCCCAGGCCGAGGGCGTCGATCTCCGCCGCGTCGATGACCGCGGTGCCGACAAGGGCGACCTGGCGGATCTCGGCGGCCAGGTGATCGCGGCGCGCGGGGCTCAGTGCCTTGCTGTCGGCCAGCCCCTGGGGCACGCTGGCGGGGTCGAGGATCACGGCGGCGGCGACCAGGGGTCCGGCGAGAGGGCCGCGCCCGACCTCGTCAACCCCGGCCACGGGGCTGGGCAGGCCGGCGGCAGCCGCCATGTCGGGTTCCTTGCGCTGTCGCCGTGCCATCCGCCCCCCAATCTTCGCGCCTTTAGCCTAGGGGCGCGGGGCTCAGAGATCGAGGGTGAGCTGATCGCCCGGTGCGATGGGTACGGCGAAAAGATCGGTGCGCAGCGGCGCCAGGCGCTCGGCCAGCCCATGGCGCGTGCAGGCCAGGGCGAAGCGGCGCGCGATGAGCTGGGCATGCACCCCCTGCCCCTTCAGTCGCCGACCCCAGGCGGGGTCGTAGTCGCGCCCGCCATGCATCTCGCGCACGCGGCCCATGACCTTGGCGGCGGCGTCAGGGCGTTCGCGCGCGAGCCAGTCCTTGAAGAGATCGGCGACCTCCAGCGGCAGGCGCAGCACGGTGTAATGGGCCGCCTTCGCCCCGGCCTCCGCCGCCGCGGCGAGCAGGGTTTCGAGCTCGTGATCGGTGAGGCCCGGCACGATGGGGGCGATGTTCACCTGGACGGGCACGCCGGCGCGCGCCAATGCGCGGATCGCGGCCAGGCGGCGGGCGGGCGCAGCGGCCCGCGGTTCCATCGCCCGGCTGAGGCGGCTGTCGAGGGTGGTGAGCGAGAGCGTGACCTGGGCCAAGCCCCGTCGGCCCATGCGCGCCAGCAGGTCGATATCGTCGGTCACCGCTGCCCCCTTGGTGGTGATGCAGACCGGATGGTTGAAGGCCTCGAGCACGCCGAGGACGCCGCGCATGATCCGGTGGTCGCGTTCGATGGGCTGGTAGGGATCCGTGTTCGTGCCGATGGCGATGGGTTGGGGTGTGTAGCCGCGCTTGCGCAGGGCCGCGGCCAGGAGCGCGGGGGCACGCGGCTTGACCAGCAGCCGCGTCTCGAAATCGAGACCGGGCGAGAGGCCGAGCTGGGCGTGACTGGGCCGGGCGAAGCAGTAGATGCAGCCGTGCTCACAGCCGCGATAGGGGTTCACGGAGCGATCGAAGGGCACATCGGGCGAGGTATTGCGCGTCAGCACGCTGCGGCTGGCATCGATGCTGACCTGGGTGCGGACGGCGGACGGTGCGGCACTCGCCGCGGCCTCGGGGTCCGTGTCGCCGGGCCAGTCATCGGCCAGGGGCACGGTCTCGAACCGCTCGTAGCGGCCTGTGGGGTTGGTTGCAGCCGCCCTGCCGCGCCGCGGGGCGGGCTGGGGCTCAGGGACGGCGGGCAAGGTCTGGTCGAACAACGCCTGCGGGGTCTCTCGCGCCATCGCAATGCTCTCGATTCGGGGATCGTTGACAGAACATTACCAGAACATTTATCAGGGCCATAACCCTGTGTGAGAGTGGAGTCTCGCGTGCCACAACCGCCAGTGGAAAATCGTTTCAAACTGGACGATTTCCGCGCGTGTTATCTCCCGTAATGATACGATGTTTCCGGGAGCTGAAGGGGCCCTCCGGCGGGTGACATCATGTCGAACGATGCACTGATTTTTATCATCCTCTCGGCGGTCGCCTTGGTCATCATCGCCCTCGCCGATGGGACCTGCGTCGGCACGAGCTTCTGCAGCCCATTTTCGCTCGAACAATCGCTGAAATGGTGAGAGAACGGCCCTGTTAGGCTGCTCTTCGACTGATGCTGCGGCATACCGAGAGTTGTATGTCGATTACTGGTATACAAATTGAAATCACCTGGCGATCAAAAGGATTTCCAGCAATCAATTGGTCAATCCGTCACATCCCGCAATAAGACACTGAAAACGCTCTCAACCCACGGTTGATCGATGCTCAATATTCTCAAAAGTACTAAAGCGATACTTGAAGGACGCCTGAGATCATGGCTGTCCTTTAGGGGTCTTATGTACCGGTAACGTTCAAGATCCGTAGATTATCGATCCGTCCCGGTCGCCCCGACGCGGGCGCTAACGCCATGAAACGTTCCACGGAGACGAGCGATGCTCGACACTTCCCCCGCAGCCATCTCGGGCGAGACCCTTACCTGGCACAAAGTAACCCTCGACTTCACAGGCCCAGACCTGTCGGAGACGGAAGAGACGTTCACCGACTATCGGATGACCGTCACCTTTCGGAACGACGCGACGGGCGAGACGATCGAGGTGCCCGGCTACTTCGCCGCCGATGGCGATGCCGCGAACACAAGCGCAAGCAGCGGCAACGTCTGGCGTGCCCATTTCAACCCGCCAAGCGAGGGGACCTGGAGCTACGAGGCCTCGTTCCGCACGGGTGACAACGTCGCGGTCTCGCTCGCCGAGAACCCCGGGTCGTCCGCCGGTTTCTTCGACGGGGCGGGCGGCACGCTGGAGGTCGGCGCGACCGACAAGACGGGCGATGACCTGCGCGCCAAGGGGATGCTGAGCTACGATGGCGACCAGTACCTGAACTTCGAGGGTGACGGGAGCGTCTTCCTCAAGTCGGGCGTCGGCAGCCCGGAGAATTTCCTCGCCTACTCCGGCTTCGACAACACGCCGGACAAGAACACGACCCACGACTACGATCCGCACGTCCAGCACTTCAACGACGGCGATCCGACCTGGGGCGACGGTGAGGGCGAAGGCATCATCGGCGCCGTTAACTACTTGGCCGAACAGGGCGTCAATTCGCTCTATATGATGATGATGAACATCGGCGGCGACGGCCGTGAGGTATCGCCATGGACCTCCTCCGACGTCTTCAACATAAAAAAGGACGCTGGCACTAACGATAACTCTTACAACATCACGATCGACGCGCGGTCCTTCGACGTCTCCAAGCTGGATCAGTGGGAGATTCTTTTTGAGCACATGCAGAAGATGGGCATCACGCTCCACCTATTCTTTCAGGAGACTGAGAACGACTATCTTCTGAACGACGGCGATCTGGGGCTGGAGAAGCAGCTTTTGATCCGGGAGATGGTCGCGCGCTTCGGCCACCACAACGGCATCATCTGGAACCTGGGCGAGGAGACGACGAACACCGCCGGTCAGCTGCGCGACCACTCGGAATACCTGAAGGCCGTCGATCCCTATGACCACCCGGTGGCGCTGCACACCTATCCCAACCAGCACGACAAGTACGAGGATTTCGAGGGCGAGCCCACGCTGGACGCGCTGTCCTTCCAGACCTCCGGCGACACCCAGGTCCCCGACCTCGATCGCTACCTTGGCGGCGCCGAGAGCGCCGGGCGTCCGGTCGTGGCCTTCCTCGACGAGCCCGGCAACGCCACCATAGGCATGGCGGCGGAGGGCGATCCGGGCTGGCAGCAGAACCACGAAAACCTGCGCGAGACGCTGTGGCGCTTCTACACCGAGGGCGGCTCTGGCGCGGAATGGTACTTCGGCTACCAGACCGACAACGGCCAGGGCGGCGATCTGCTCGCGGAGGATTTCTCCACCCGCGAAAGCGCCTATCAGTGGGCCGAGGCCGCACGCGAGTTCTTCGAACGCCTGCCGCTGGAGCAGATGTCCGACGGTGACGCGCTGACCACCAACACCAACGGCAGCGACCACGTGCTGGCCGATGTTGGCAACGTCTATGCGATCTACCTGCCGAACGGCGGGAGTGCTACGCTCGACCTCTCGGGTGTCTCGGGCGATTTCTCGGTGCGCTGGTACGACGTCATCGAGGGCACCTACCACAACGGCACGGTGCAAAGCGTCTCGGGCGGCTCGAAGGTCAACCTGGGTCAGGCACCGAACGACCGCAACGACGACTGGGCGATCCTGGTCGAGGCTGATGGCACGGCGCCGCCACCGACCGACCCTCCGTCACCGCCCGCGGGCGACCCCATCTACCAGATGGAGGACGGGCTGGTCATCATGCAGGCCGAGAGCGGGGTCTTCCTGTTCGAGGACAATGATGCCAACGAGACCTGGAAGCTGATCACCGACCAGAACGGCTATAAGGGTGACGGCTATCTGCTCTTCGACACCGGCACTGACTACTTCGACGGTAAGTGGGCAGGAACGCCAGTAACGGCGCCGATGAAATACACGTTCCGGATCGACGGGGAGGACGCGGCCGGGACCTATTACATCAACATCCGCTCGACCAAGCCGAACACGGGCGAGACCTCTGACCGCAACAACGACTTCTTCGTCGCCTCCGGTCCTGCCGGCGAGGAGCCCTCCGACTGGAAGAAGGTGTTCTTCGGGGGCGGGCCGAACAAATGGCTCTGGGGTCAAACCTACGACGTGAACCACGTGCATACCGACGCGACCTTCGAGGTCGACGGCCCTGGTGACTACACGATCTACGTTTCGGGCCGGTCGCGCCAAGCGGCGTTCGACGAGATCCATATCTCGAAGGACGGGTTCCACTACGACGTGAGCAAGCCGACCTCGCCCACGGTTGGCGGGACGACGCCGCCCGCTGATGATCCCCCGGCTGACGACCCCCCGGCCGACGATCCGCCAGCTGATGATCCGCCCATCGATCCGCCGACCGACGTGGACTTCGAGCTGTCGCTGATCGACATCGCCACCGGGCTGGTGGTTGAGGAACTCGAGAACGGCGAGGAGGTCGCCTACGCTCAGGTCGAGGGTAAGGAACTGACGCTCGTGGCGACGCCCGTCGACGAGAATGGCGACCCCGTACCGGTAGGAAGCGTCCGCTTCGATGCCGGCAGCCTTGGGACGCGCGTGGAGAGCGTGGCGCCCTTCGCGCTCTACGGCGATACTGACAGCGCCTATCTCGGCGGCACGGTGATGGGCACGGGAAGCTATACCGTGACGATGCAGGCCTTCGCCGGCGAGAGCGCTTCCGGCAGCTCGCTGGGCGCGACCACCATCGCCTTCAGCGTCAGCGAGGCGGAGGTTGAGGACCGCCCGCCCGAAGCCACCGATGTCACCTATGACGCGGCGGAGGACAGCGGCGCGAAGACCTTCGAGGCCAGCGCCTTCGCCACAGACCCGGACGGTGACGCGGTCTTCATCCGCTCCGTCGCCGGGGCGACCCTGGGCACGGTCAGCGTGGCCAGCGGCGGCACGGCGCTCACCTATACGCCGACGGCCAATGCCAATGGCACCGACACCGTCACCGTGAGGATGTGGGACGGCAGTGATCCCGGCACGACGGTCAACGCCACGCTGACGGTCGACCTCAGCGCGGTGAACGACACGCCCGAGGCGGTGGACGATGCGATCACCGTGACCTCCGGTGAGACGACGTGGATTGCCTCGCGCCTGCTGGGCAACGACACAGACGTCGAGGGTGACGATCTCACCATCGCCGTGCTCTCGGAGATTGGGGAGGGGCTCACCCTGGACCTGAGGCCGAACGGGGGGATGAACATCACCGCGGAAAGGGGGACGGGCACGGCGACGTTCCAGTACACCGTGAGCGATGGCCAGACGACCTCGGTGCCGGCGACGGTCACGGTGACCGTCGAGGATGCCCCCATTCCGGATCCGGATCCCGATCCGGATCCCGAGCCGCCCGTGGACGATGAACCCGGGACGGTGATCGCCGCGATCAACATCGGCGGCGGCGCCTACGAAGGGTCGGACGGCACGCGCTGGGCGGCGGACACCACCGGCGAGGGCAACGTGTATGTCCGCACCGATGCGGTGGATATCCTCGGCACCGATGACGATCCGCTCTACCACTCCGAGGCCTGGGGCAGGCGCGGCCTGGACTATGACTTCGACGTCTCCGACGGCACCTACAAGGTCGAACTCCACTTCGCTGAGATCTGGAGCAAGGCGAAGACGGCCGGGAAGCGGGTCTTCGACGTGGAGATCGAAGGCGCCACCGTCGTCGACAACCTCGATCTGGCCGGCGACCATGGCTACGAGACCGTCTATGTCATGACCACCGAGGTGACGGTGACGGACGGTAACCTCGACATCGACCTGAAGAAGGGGGTTCAGAACCCCAAGCTCTCGGCCATCAAGATCACGGCACTCGACGATGCGCCGTCCGAGCCGGGCCCCGACCCGATTTCGGAGTACCTCCAGTTTTCCATCGGCGACAGCGTCACGGATGGGTTCCTGGAGAGCATCGACTATTCGGGCCAGACCTTCGATCTGGAGGATGGCGCGAGCCCCGTCGTCTTCGCCAATGCCCATGACGGCGTGACCGAGGTCGAAAGCGTGGCGCTGACGATCGGCGGCAAGCGCCAGGTCGAGAGCTTCGAGCCCTATTCGCTGTTCAGCGACATCAAGGGCGACTTCCGGGACGACGGCTTCCTGTCCGAGGGCGACCACACGGTGAAGATCGAGGTCTACTCGGGCAACCGCGGGACCGGCGAGTTGCTGGAAACCGTGGAGTTCGACCTGGCGCTGATCTGACGCCAGCAAGCCTGCGCGCCGGCCCCTCGCCCAGCGGGGGGCCGTTGCTATTCCGGGCTCGATTTCGACTGCCAATCGCCGATGGCGCGCCAGAGGATCGTTCGGGCGCGCGGCGGCGGGGTCTCGGCAAACGGCAGGGGGCGGCAGACGCTGATCGCGATGACGCCCACCCGCGCGGTGATCGCCGCGTTGAAGGTGGCCTCGCCTAGGCGCTTCGACAGCCGCCCCGCGATCCCCTGACCGATCACCGGGTCCAACAGATCGTCGGTCGCCGAGATCAGCCCGCTGGCCACCAGCTGCGCCGCCACCGCCTTTAGAAGCCGCCAGGAGCCCAGCCAGCCGGCCCGACCGCCATAGGCGGCAGCGACCGCCCGGATCATCGACAGCGTGCTCGCCAGGACGACGGCCACGTCCAGGATCGGCAGGGGAAGGACCGCCGTCGCCGCTGCGACGCGACGCGCGGCCGCCTCCACCGCCGCCGAGGCCTCTGTGTCGAGCGGGCTGAGCACGAGGCTCTCCGCCAGGGCCAGGCGCTCGACGGGGTCCGGGGTATCCGAAGCGGCAGCCTCGAGCCGGGCAAGCCCGTCCGCCGCGGCCGCCTGAGGGCGCAGGAGCCGGCGAAGGCCGGTCAGCACCCGCTGGGCGGCCGCCGCATCGCCGCCGTACCCCGCCTCCGCCAGGGCACGTAACCCGTCGATCCGGCCAAGGCGCGCGATCCCCGCCATCTCGACCAGCGCAGCGGCGACCAGGGCGATGACCAGCCCCGCAACCAGCGCCGTGCCGACCCAGCCCAGAAGTGCCGCTTGGGCAAAGAGCCCGGCGACCAGCCCCTCCACCGCGAGCCCGGCCGCCAAGAGCAGGAGCCCGCCGAGGCAGAACCAAAAGAGCCGTCCCGCCAGGCTGCCCGCCGCCCGCGGACGCGCCGCCGCGGCGACGACCCGGGCTGCGGCCGCATCCTCCGGCCCGTCCTCGATGGGCGGGGCCTCAGCCGGTTCCGGCCCAGCCTCCAGGTGGGGGTCGTCGCCGATCTCCAGGATCAGGGGCCGCGAGGAGGGTTGGGGGCGGTCGGGATCAGCCAAGACGGTCTCCGATCAGAAAATCGAGCGCGCTGTCCAGCCGGATATGGGGTGGGCCGCCCGTGCCCCAGCGTGGCGGTCGGAAGACGACGCTCGCATAGCCGCCGTCCTCCCAGGTTTCGCCAGCGGTGGCCGTGGCACCGGAGAGGAGCGCCACCGGGTCGGCCGGCAGGGCACCGGGGTGAAGTGCCACCTCGCGCCCGTCGTCGAGCCGCCGGCCGCGGACCATGGGGATCGCCCCCTCCGGCCGGTCGACCTCCTGCTCGGCGGTGCTGCGCACCGAGGCGAGCGCCATGGCACGCACCTCGGCACCCGAGAAGGCCGCGCGGCGCACGGCCTCGGCCAGCATTGCCTCGATCAGCGCGGTCATCTGCGGATGCTGGCTGTGGTGCAGGCGGTCGGCCTTGGTCGCCGCGACCAGGATCCGGTCGATGCGGGCCTGGCCGATCAGCCGGTCGAGCCAGCCCGGCCTACCATGGCGAAAGGCGCCGAGGATGCTCGACAGCCCCTCGGTCATATCCGCCAGCGCCTGTGGGCCCCGCGACAGCGCCGTGAGCGCGTCCACCAGAACCACCTGCCGGTCGAGCCGGGCGAAGTGGCGACGGAAGAAGGGCTGCACGATGCCCCGCTTGTACGCCTCGAAGCGCCGCCGCATCTCGTGCCAGAGGGTGCCGGGTGCCCGACCCGCCGCAGCCTCCGGCCGGGGCAGGGGGGCAAAGCTGAGCGCCGGGGAGCCCGCGTAATCGCCCGGCATCAGGAAGCGCCCCGGGGCAAGGGTCGAGAGACCCGCGGCACGGCAGGCGGCAAGATACCCGGCCCAACCCTCCGCCAGCGCAGCCGCGGCGGCTTCGCTATGCGGGGCGGCAGGGTCAGCGGCCCCCAGCGCCGCGTGCCATCCCGCCGCCGCCGCGGCCCGCGCTGGCCGGGCGGCATCCGACAGCGCCGCGGCCGACCAGGTCTCGTAGTCCTGCTCCATCAGCGGCAGATCCAACAGCCACTCGCCCGGGTAGTCGACGATATCGAGGTTGACGACGCGCGGCCCCACGAGCGGGCTGGTCAGCGTCTCGAAGAACCCGCTCTCGGCCAGGCGTAGCGAGACGCGGATTTGGCTGACCGAGCGGGTACTCTCGGACCAAGCCGGCGGATCGGCGCGCAGGGCCGCCGTGTGGCTCTCCAGCCCAAAGCGCGCCACGTCGTCATCGGGTTGTGGGCGCAGCATGGCCGCCGCGATGCGCCCCTTGGCGGCGGGGCCGAACCGGCGCATCCGATCGCGCTCCAACAGACTGAGGGTCAGGGCGGTGATGAACACGGTCTTGCCCGCACCCGAGAGCCCGGTGACGCCAAGGCGGAGGGAGGGCTCGATCGCCTCCGCCGCCTCGCTCCGCAGCCGTTCGACGCCGTCGAGCAGATCGTCCGCCAGGGCACCGAGGCTGAAGCCACCGGGCAGCGTATCCCGCGCCGGCGCCTTGGGCTCCTCGGTGGGCGGTGACTTCGGCGGTTCTGACGGCTGCGAACGATCCTCGGGCATGCGCGCTCCGGCGGGGCTGGTCAGGCGCCGCTGGCGCCATGGCTGGTCCGGCGCCGCTGGCGCCATGGCCCGTGAAGATCGGTCTTCGCCGCCGCCGCTGCAATGCCTGCGGCAGGACCGATGGCGCCGCCGGGGGTCTCGCCGGCCCCTTGCTTAGGCGGGCCACAGCGGCCACACGTCGCCCATGCCGCGCTTCCGCCTGACGATCGAATACCACGGCGCCCCGTTTCTCGGCTGGCAGCGCCAGGCGCAGGGCCCCTCGGTCCAGGGCCGGCTGGAGGCGGCGCTCGCCGCCCTCGACACGGCGCCCGACGGGAGTGCACCGCTGGTTCAGGGAGCGGGGCGGACCGACACCGGGGTCCACGCGACGGGCCAAGTGGCCCATGTCGACTTGGCGCGCGACTGGGACCCGTTTCGGCTGACCGAGGCGGTCAACCACCACCTAAAGCCGGCCCCCGTCGCCGTGATCGCCGCAGCGCGAACGGCCGACGGTTTTCATGCCCGGTTTTCCGCCGTGGCGCGGCACTACCGCTATCGCATCGTGAACCGCCGTGCACCCTTGGCGCTGGAGCGCGGGCTGGCCTGGCGGATCGCCAAACCGCTCGATGCGGCGGCGATGGCGGAAGGGGCGGCACAGGTCCTTGGCCGGCACGACTTCACCACCTTCCGCTCGGCCCAGTGCCAAGCCGCCTCGCCGATCAAAACGCTCGATGTCTTCACCGTCGAGCGTCAGGGCGCGGAGATCCTGTGTACCCTTTCCGCCCGCTCCTTCCTGCACAATCAGGTCCGTAGCCTGGTCGGCAGTCTCGAGCGGGTCGGTGCGGGCGCCTGGCCGCCGGCGCGTATGGGTGCTGCGCTGGCGGCGGCGGACCGCGCGGCTTGCGGCCCTGTCGCCCCGCCGGACGGCCTGGTTCTGACGCAGGTAGACTACCCCGATGATGTCTGAGGGGCATTGAGCGCAGCTGGACCGGCGGTGCAACGCGCGCAGTGCGGGGAAGACCTCCAGATGCGGGGGCACCCTAGGGCAGCCGATCCGATTGGGCGCGGCGAGCTTGAGGACGCCGCGATGGGTACTTGGTTACCACGATCCGGTTAGCCGGTGATTCAGTTAAAGCTCGGATCCTGAAAACAGGGTGGGTGGGGGACCCGCTCAGTCCCTTTTTGGAACTAAAGGGGCGAGACTTACCGGGCCCCTGCCGGCGGGGTCGCATGGACGATCCCGGCTCTCACCCTAGCTGCCATCAGCACCGCACGCCGCCAGGACAAAGACCACCTTATGCCCGCCGACAGCAGCCTGAGCGATACAGCCCGCCTCTCGGCCCGCCCCATCGATTTTGAGCCCACTCGCACGGCAGCCCTGGCGCGCCTCGACGCCTTTGCACCCTTCACGGGTGGCCACTACACGTCTCGCCGCAACTACGACAACGGGCCTGACAAGCGCGATAACGTCTCGGTTCTCGCGCCCTATCTGACCCGGCGCATGGTGACCGAGGCTGAAGTGGTCGAGGCCGCGCTCGCCCGCCATGCCCTCTCCAAGGCCGAGAAATTCGTCCAAGAGGTCGTCTGGCGCACCTACTTCAAGGGCTGGCTGGAACTGCGCCCCTCGGTCTGGGACGACTACCGCCTGGGCGTTGAGGCCGATCGCACCGCTCTTTCCGATAACCGCGGTCTCGCCAGGGCCATCGCGCGGGCAGAAGAGGGCACCACCGGCATCGAGGCCTTCGACACCTGGGCGCGCGAACTGGTCGAGACCGGGTACCTCCACAACCACGCGCGCATGTGGTTCGCCTCGATCTGGATCTTCACCCTTGGCCTGCCCTGGCGCCTGGGTGCCGATTTCTTCCTGCGCCACCTCATCGACGGCGATGCGGCCTCCAACACCCTCGGCTGGCGCTGGGTCGCAGGGCTGCACACCGTCGGCAAACACTATGTCGCGGCCGAGTGGAACATCGCCAAGTTCACCGGCTCCCGCTCCGAAGGCGCGCTGTCGGCGGCGGGGCTGGCGAAGAACCCCGCCCCGCTCGACGATGGCGGCCTGCCGACGCGCGGCCCGATGCGCGAGATCGGCCCACCACGCTGGGACGCGCCGACCGCGCTCCTGCTGACGACCGAGGATCTGGCCATCGAGACCCTCGATCTGCCATCAGGCGCCCGCGCGCCGGCCGCCGTGGCCACCCTGCGCCTCACCGAGTACCGCAGCGATGCGGAGACCTCGGCTGCCATGGTCGCCTTCGATCGCCGCGCCCTCGCCGATGCGGCAGCGCGCGCAGGCGCCCCCGACGCCCCGCGCTTCGAGACAGGCGTGAAACCCGAGGCGCTGATCGACTGGGCGCGCAGCGCAGGCGTCAGTCGGATCGCCACGCCCTTTGTGCATTGCGGCTGGGTCGGCGACTGGTTGGATACCGCACGGCCGGCACTTGCCCGCGCAGGCATCACGCTCGAGGAGATCCGTCGCCCCTGGGACGCCGCCTTCCACCCGCTCTGCACCGCTGGGTTCTTCAAGGTGAAGAACGAGATCCCCAAGGTCCTGTCGCACCTGGGCCACCGCCCCTGATGGTCCAGCGGAGCGGCCCAGGGATCGACCCGGGGATCGACCCGAGGATCCGCCCCAGGATCGGCTCTGGCCCGACCGTTGCCCTCTCAGCGCTTTTCCACATGGTGGCATTGCTGTCCGTATAAGCACCTTCAAGCCCTTGAAAAGGTTGCAGAATAAACCTTTTCAAAAAAATTTGTGACGGTGCGCCAAAGGCTTAGCGGCTCGTTTGGGCCCGGCCTTCAGATTCTTCTCCGCCGCGGTGAACCGACCCCCGATTGGCCCCGTATTCCTCTCATGACCGCAAAGAACGGTCCCGGCTTGAACAGCGGAGAATGTGACCCATGGCCCAGACTTTCGCGCCCTCCACCGGTGATGTCGCCCGCCAGGCGATGGCCGCCGAGCTCCTCGACGCCGAGACCGAACTCGACCTTGCCCGGCGCTGGCGCGACGAGCAGGACGAGGCGGCGCTGCACCGCCTGGTCACTGCCTATCTGCGCCTCGCGATCTCCATGGCCTCCAAGTATCGCCGCTACGGCGCGCCGATGACCGACCTGATCCAGGAGGCGGGCGTGGGCCTGATGAAGGCGGCCTCCAAGTTCGACCCCGACCGCGGCGTGCGCTTCTCGACCTATGCCGTCTGGTGGATCAAGGCCTCGATCCAGGACTACGTGATGCGCAACTGGTCGCTGGTGCGCACCGGGTCCACCTCCTCCCAGAAAGCGCTTTTCTTCAACATGCGCCGCGTCCGCGCCAAGCTCGAGAGCATGCACAGCGAGGGCGGCCTCCCTCTCTCCGGCATCGAGCTGCAAAAGGAAATCGCCGAAGAACTGGGCGTGCCGCTGCGCGACGTGGAGATGATGGAGGCCCGGCTCGCCGGCTCCGATTTCTCGCTGAACGCCCAGCAGGCCGGCGAGGACGGGCGCGAATGGGTCGAGACCCTGGAAGACGATGGCCCCCGCGCCGATGAGACCGTCAGCCGCTCGCGCGACATCGATACCGCTCGCGGCTGGCTGACCGATGCCTTCGGCGCCCTGACCGAGCGGGAGAAGATGATCATCGCCGCCCGCAAGCTCGCCGACCAGCCCGAGACGCTTGAGAGCCTCGGCAACAAGCTCGGCCTCTCTAAGGAACGCGTGCGCCAGCTCGAGGCCCAGGCCCTGCGCAAAATGCGCGTCCGTCTCGAGAACACCCATGGTTCAGCCGTCACAGAATTGGCGGCCGCTCTTTGAGATCTTGATGTCTCTCCGGTTCTGATCGTTCTCCCAGGCGATCAGCACTCAGGCCCGGCAGTCGATCTGCCGGGTCTTTTTTTGTGGCCCGCGCCCGCATCGGCACCTCGATCAAGACATGCCCCCGATCCCGCCGGTTGACCGCCAAAGCACCCTCGCGTACGCGAGGGCCGTGGCCTCGTAGCTCAGCCGGATAGAGCAGCCGCCTCCTAAGCGGCAGGTCGGTGGTTCGAATCCACCCGGGGTCACCATTCGGGCGGCTCCTCGCCATAGGCGTTCGGGCCCTGCTGCGTCGGCTTCACCAGCCACCACATTACCAGCAGGAAGAGGCCGACGAAGATCGCGAGCATCCCATAGGCCAGCGGATCACCGTAGGCGTCTTTGAACGCGGGGGGCGAACCATCCAGGGCGTAGGCGGCAGAGAGCATCGGAACAACCGCAAACCAGTGGAGAATACCCTGCCATCCCGGTCGACCGATATCGTGCATGCGCCGCCAGGTGACGGCGAGCAGTGGCACGATGATGCAAAGCCCGACGATCAACTCAAAGATCGGAATGAAGGCGCCGTTTTCTGTCAGGTACCGGTCGATCGCGCGTGGCGGTATGCTGGCCAGATGATAGAAAAGGACAAAATACCAATGCTCTGCCCTGCGGGCACGACCTGAAAAAATAAAGTACTTTGCGAAACAAATCTTGACGGCTCTGATCATGAATTAGTCCGTTGTCTCCCGAAAGCAGGCGCGGGGGCGGTCGGCGGCGCGTTGTACCAGGGCGCGGTCACCCTTGGTCCAAAAGCTGTCGCCCTCCGGGGTCTCGTAGCGGGCACCCGATGCCGCGTCGACAATCGTCATCGCCAGGACCTCCTCGCCAAGGCGCACCAACGCCGCAGGCTGAGGTACGGCGACGAAGGTGGCGGCGACGGGGCCCTCGATGGTGCCGCAGGTATAGGACAGGGGGCCGGTGCTGATCCCTGCCTCGTCTGCGCTGCGCGCGGCGGGGTACTCCGCGCGGATCTCGGCGATGCGGGTCAGATAGCTGAGGGCGACGCAGTCCAGGATGCCGGCACCCGCCTTCCAGCACTCGTCGCGCCCCTTGGCCCAGCCACGCTGCATGGCCGTCAGTGTGTCCCGGCCCTCCTCCGTCGTCTCCGCGTCCGCCTGCGCCAGGGCATAGAGGCGCGCGAGTTCCACGTCGAAGGCCGCCAGGCGGTCGTGCCGGCAAACCGCGAACTCGGCGCTGGAGCTTGCCTGGACACAGCGGAAGCTGGGCGACCGGGCGGACGGCAGGGCCGTGCCTTCGCGCAGGTGGATCGCATGCACCCAGCCGTGGATCGCGCCATAGCCGACCTCGCACCAGCGCCGGGCGGCCGCGGCCTCCCGCTCGATCTCGCTGGCCGCCTCCCACTCAGGCAAGGTCAGCCCACCCTGGCAGCGGCGGTTCACCAGGCCGTCGGTGCCGTCCGGAATACTCGCGATGGGCCGCGCGGTGGCGCTGGGACCGGGATAGAGCGAGATGATCGCGCCCTCCCCCTCGATCTCGACGCGGAAATAGTCCGGCCCGTCCGCCTCAGCCAGCGCGGCGGTGGGAAGGACGACGGCCACAAGGGCGAGGAGGGTTGGGGCGAGGAGGGTTGGAAGGCGCATGGATCTCTCCGCGGTTTGGCCATGTCGGAGGCTAGCATACCGAAAGTGGCCATGGACGCGACGCCCGCCGCCTCGACAACCGCGTGTGGCGGCGCCCCTTGCGCTCTGCCGGCAGTCGGCGTAGATGGGCAAGACATCGCGGTGGCCTCGCCGGCTGGCGGGTTACCCAACCGGGGATCTTCGTCGGCGGGCCGCGCGGCTCGCCGTTTGTCGTTTTTGGAGGGATCGCCCCGCCATGGCCAACCTGGTCGCCAAGGCACCGATCGATCAGCGCCTCGCCACCATCGTCCAGCCGACGGTGGAGGATATGGGCTATGGCCTGGTGCGCCTGCGCCTGATGGGCGGCAAGCGGGCGACACTGCAGATCATGGCGGAGCGGCCGGACGGCACGATGGAGGTGGAGGACTGCGCCCAGCTCTCCCGCGCGGTGTCGGCCGTGCTGGATGTCGAGGACCCGATCTCCGACGGCTATACGCTGGAGGTCTCATCGCCCGGCATCGACCGCCCGCTGACCCGGCTGGAGGACTTCGAGCGCTGGGAGGGCTATGAGGCCCGGCTCGAGACCGAGGAGATGATCGAGGGGCGCAAGCGCTTTAAGGGCATCCTGGCGGGGGTCGAGGACGGCGAGGTCCTGATCGAGATCGACGAGGGCACGATCGGGCTGGCGTTCGACTGGCTGTCGGACGCCAAGCTACTGCTGACCGACGATCTGATCGCCGAAAGCCTGCGCCGTGGCGGCAAGGCGGGCCAGCCGGCCTTCGACGAAGCCGCTTTCGACGCCATCGAGACGAGTGACGAGATGGGCGACGTGACGGACGAGAACAACGAGCGCGAGAGCACGCGCTACAACGGGAGTGACGCCTGATGGTCAGTGCGAACCGACTGGAATTGCTGCAGATCGCCGACGCCGTGGCGCGCGAGAAGCTGATCGACCGCGAACTGGTGCTGGAGGCGATGGAAGACAGCCTCGGCAAGGCGGCGCGCTCGCGCTACGGCGCCGAATACGACATCCGCGCCTTCATCGACCGCAAGTCCGGCGAGATCCAGATGTCCCGCGCGATGGAGGTGGTCGAGGAGGTGGAGAACTACTTCACCGAGATCTCCCTCGATGAAGCGCGGCTGAAGAACCCCGAGGCGGACGTGGGCGACTTCATCACCGAGCCCCTGCCGACGCAGGAGTTCGGGCGCATCGCCGCGCAGACCGCCAAGCAGGTGATCGTGCAAAAGGTCCGCGACGCGGAGCGCGAGCGCCAGTACGAGGAGTTCAAGGACCGCGTCGGCGAGATCATCAACGGCGTGGTGAAGCGGGTCGAATACGGCAACGTCATCGTCGACCTGACGCGCGCCGAGGGGATCATCCGCCGCGACCAGCTCATCCCACGCGAGGCCTATCGCGTGGGCGACCGGATCCGCGCCTATGTCCGCGACGTCCGCTCCGAGACCCGCGGCCCGCAGATCTTCCTGTCGCGCACGGCACCGGAGTTCATGGCCAAGCTCTTCGGGATGGAGGTGCCGGAGATCTATGATGGCATCATCGAGATCAAGGCGGTGGCCCGCGACCCGGGCAGCCGGGCGAAGATCGGCGTGATCTCCTACGACAACTCCATCGACCCGGTCGGCGCCTGCGTCGGTATGCGGGGCAGCCGCGTGCAGGCGGTGGTGAACGAGCTTCAGGGCGAGAAGATCGACATCATCCCCTGGCAGGAGGATGCGGCCGCCTTCATCGTCAACGCGCTGCAGCCCGCCGATGTGGTCAAGGTCGTCATGGACGAGGATGCCCAGCGCATCGAGGTCGTGGTGCCTGACGAGCAGCTCTCCCAGGCCATCGGCCGGCGCGGGCAGAACGTGCGGCTGGCCAGCCAGCTCACCGGCTGGGACATCGACATCATGACCGAGGCGGAGGAGAGCGAGCGCCGCCAGCAGGAGTTCAACGAACGCTCCGCCATGTTCATCGAGGCGCTGAACATCGACGAGATGGTCGCGCAGCTCCTGGTCTCCGAGGGCTTCACCAGCCTGGAGGAAGTCGCCTTCGTCGAGCTTGACGAGCTGACGGCCATCGATGGTTTCGACGAGGAGACCGCGGAGGAGTTGCAGCTGCGCGCCCGCGACAAGCTGGAGGAGGTCAACCAGGCCGCCATCGCCAAGGCCCGGGAACTGGGGGTCGAGGACGACCTGATGACCTTCGAGGGGCTGACCCCGCAGATGCTCGTCGTCCTGGCCGAAGACGGCATCACGGATCTCGCCGAATTTGCCAAATGCGCGGATTTCGAGCTGGCCGGCGGCTATATGGTGGTCGACGGCAAGCGGGTGAAGGAGGAAGGCCTGCTGGAGCAGTTCGAACTGTCGGCCGAGGAAGCCCTGCACCTGATCATGCGCGCGCGCCTTGCGACCGGAATGATCGACGAGGAGGAGTTCGAAGCCGCCACCAATCCGCCTGCCGAAGGCGAGGAGGCGCTCGAGGAGGGCGAGGGTCTCGCCCAAGATCCCGCAACGCTGGATGCAGAGGCGGTCTTCGGCCGCCCGAGCGCCGGCTGAGCGTGATGGTGGTGCGGTTTGGGAGCGGCGGCAATGACCCGCGGTGGCCGGAAGGCCCGGCCCGATGAGCCCGAACGGCGCTGTGTCGCCACGGGCGAGAGGACGCCTCAGCGCGGCCTGATCCGTTTCGTGCTGGCGCCGGACGGCACCCAGGTGGTGCCCGATGTGGCCGGCAAACTGCCCGGCCGCGGCGCCTGGCTGTCGGCCGAGCGCGCGGCGGCGGATCGGGCGGAGAAGAAGCGGCTGTTCTCCCGCGCCTTCAAGCGGCCCGTCGAGACGCCCGCCGGGCTGTCCGATCTGCTCGAGACGCTGCTCGCCCAGCGGCTCATCGATACCGTATCACTGGCGCGTAAAGCTGGCGCGGCGGTCACCGGCTATGAGAAGGTGCGCGCACGGCTCGACTCAGGCACAGGCGGCGCTCTGCTGACCGCCAGCGACGCCGGCGCCGATGGACGCTCTAAAGCCGCGAAAATGGCCGGAAACACCCCCCGGATCGCGGTTTTGACCGCTACCGAATTGGGTTTGGCATTTGGGCGGGAGTTTGCCATACATGCCGCGCTCGACGCGGGCGGCATCGCAACACGCGCCTTGGCCGATGCGGATCGGCTGGGCGGGTTTCGTGCAGGTCCGGGCCAGGCGGGGACGGCGCAGGCCGCCCCCTTGGGCATGGCGGACGGGCCTGCCGCTGACGACGACGAACCAGGCGTGGGGCCGGGCGCGACGCCCAAGGTGGCCTCTGACAGGATGATGAATGAGCGAGACGAATAGCGGCGGCGACGGCAAGGCAGGCGGGCGCGGACCCGGCGGCGGCGGGCGTGGGCCCGGCGGCCCCGGTCGTGGCGGGCCGCGCGGCGGCATGCGGGGCAGCGGCCCCAAGACAACGGTCGTGGTCGAGAAGAAGCGCACCAAGCGCATGGTCGCCCCGGGCAGCGCGGGGAGCACGGGCGCTGCCGGCGCGCCGTCGAGCACGAGCGCCCGTTCGGGCGCGCAGCCGACCACCGGGGCGGGCGGCACGAGCCAGCCGCGCAGTGACGCCAGGGGAGAGGCCCCGCGGGCACGGGCGCCCCAGGGCGACGGGCGCGGCCAGGGCGGCACCCGGGTCGAGGCCCGGCAGGACACCCGCCAAGATCGCGGTGGCCAGCAGCGGCGCGGCAAGATGCTGAACGTCCTGTCGGAGGAAGAGCACGCCCGCCGCCTGCGCGCCGTCGAACAGGCACGCCGCGACGAAGCCGTCCGCCGCAAGGCCGAGGAAGAGGCTGCGCGCAAGCGCGCCGAGGAGGAGGCCAAGCGCCGCGCCGAGGAAGAGGCCGCGCGCAAGGCCGCCGAGGAAGAAGCCGCACGCCGCAAGGCGGAGGAAGAAGCGGCCGCCGCCGCCGCGGCCAAGGCGGCAGAGGAAGCCGCCCAAGCCGAAGCCTCGGCCACCCCAGCGAGCCCCTCTGCCGCGGCACCGCAACCGGCGGGCGACGATCGTCAGGCGCGCGCCGAGGCTGAGGCGAAGCGCAGGCTGGAGGCGAATGCCGCCAAGAACGCCGAGCTGCTGGCCAAGAACCCGGCCGCCGCCGAGGTCAGCGAGCGCGCGCAAACGCAGCCCGCGAACGCCGGCCGTCCGGCCCCGGGCGCAGGTCAGCCGGCCGCCGGCGGTGCTGCTGCTCGGGCCCCAGCTGAGCGCGAGGACGACCGGCGCGGGCCGGGTGGTGCGAAGAAGCCCGCCCCCTCCCGCGGACGCGGTGACGAAAAGCGCCGCTCCGGCAAGCTCACGATCTCCAAGCTCTCCGAGGACGGCGAGGGCGGGCGGCAACGCTCGCTCGCCTCCATGCGCCGCCGCCAGGAGCGGGATCGGCGCAAGGCCGGCGGCCAGCGCGAACAGCGCGAGAAGGTCATCCGCGACGTGAAGGTGCCCGACGCCATCACGGTGCAGGAGCTTGCCAACCGCATGGCCGAGCGGGTCGCCGATGTCATCAAGTCGCTCATGAAAATGGGCATGATGGCGACACAGAACCAATCGATCGACCAGGAGACGGCGGAACTGATTGTCGAGGAGTTCGGCCACAAGTTTGTCCGGGTCTCTGAATCGGACGTCGAGGACGTGATCGACGTGGAGGACGACGCGGAGGAGGCTATGGCCCCCCGCGCCCCGATCGTGACGATCATGGGCCACGTCGACCACGGCAAGACCTCGCTGCTGGATGCGCTGCGCAAGACCGACGTTGTCTCGGGCGAGGCGGGCGGCATCACCCAGCACATCGGCGCCTATCAGATCGAGACCGAGGGCGGCGAGAAGATCACCTTCCTCGACACGCCGGGCCACGCGGCCTTTACCTCGATGCGCGCGCGCGGCGCCAATGTGACAGACGTCGTGATCCTTGTGGTCGCCGCGGACGACAGCGTCATGCCCCAGACGATCGAGGCGATCAGCCACGCCAAGGCGGCCGAGGTGCCGATGATCGTGGCGATCAACAAGATCGACAAGCCGGCGGCCGATGCGCAGAAGGTGCGCACCGAACTGCTGCAGCACGAGGTCATCGTCGAGGAGCTTTCGGGCGAGGTGCAGGATGTCGAGGTCTCGGCGGTGTCGGGCCAGGGTCTCGATACCCTGGTCGAGGCCATCAGCCTGCAGGCGGAGATCCTGGAGCTGAAGGCCAACCCCGCGCGCAAGGCCGAGGGGGCGGTGATCGAGGCCAAGCTCGACGTGGGCCGCGGCCCGGTGGCCACGGTGCTGGTGCAGCGCGGCACGCTCAAGAACGGCGATATCTTCGTCGTGGGCGAGCAGTGGGGCCGCGTGCGTGCGCTGATCAATGACCGCGGCGATCGGGTGACGGAGGCCGGCCCCTCGATCCCCGTCGAGGTGCTGGGCCTGCAGGGCACGCCGGAGGCCGGCGACACCCTCCACGTGGTCGAGGACGAGGCCAAGGCCCGCGAGATCGCCGATTATCGCCAGCGCAAGGCGCGCGAGGCGCAGGCGGCCAAGGGTGCGCGCACCACGCTCGACCAGTTGCTCGCCCAGGCCAAGGCCGACGAGGACGTCAAGGAACTGCCCATCGTCGTCAAGGCGGACGTGCAGGGCTCGGCCGAGGCGATCGTCCAGGCGCTGGAGAAGGTCGGCAACGACGAGGTGCGCGTGCGCATCCTGCACTCCGGCGTCGGCGCGATCACCGAGAGCGACGTGACGCTAGCCGATGCCTCCGGCACGCCGATCATCGGCTTCAACGTCCGTGCCAATGCCCCGGCGCGCGAGAGCGCCAACCAGAAGGGCGTCGAGATCCGCTACTACTCGATCATCTACGACCTGGTGGATGACGTGAAGCAGGCGGCCTCGGGCCTGCTGTCGCCGGAGGTGCGGGAGAAGTACCTGGGCTATGCGAAGATCAAGCAGGTCTTCAAAGTCTCGGGCGTGGGCAAGGTCGCGGGCTGCGAGGTCACCGACGGCCAGGCGGTGCGCGATGTGGGCGTGCGCCTGCTGCGCGACGACGTGGTGATCCACGAGGGCAAGCTGAAGACGCTGAAGCGCTTCAAGGACGAGGTGAAGACCGTCCAGGCGGGTCAGGAATGCGGGATGGCCTTCGAGAACTACGAAGACATCCGCGAAGGCGACGTCATCGAGATCTTCGAGAAGGAAGAACTCGAGCGCACGCTCTGACGCTGGCGGCGTGACAGGCCCAGTCGCTGGGCTCGTCAATGGCGGAGCTCAATGGATCAGCGCGCGGCGGTCAGCCCGCCGTGCGCGCCCGCACCATCGCATCCGGCAAGGCCAGCGGCGGCATCCCCGTGTCATAGGCGACCCGGGCGACATGGCGCGGCGTGGCGAAGCGCGTCACCTCCCAAGCGATCCCTTCGAGCATCGGCAGGATGAGCGGGCGGTGCAGATGGCGGACTTGCGCGACCACCAGGGAGCTGCCCGGCGGGATCACCGGCATCCCGCTCAGATCGAGCCTGCCGACATCGAAGGTCCCACGCTCATCGGTGCGCCAGTGCCAGTCGACCCGATGCGTCCGACCGTCGTAGCTGATGCTGAGCATGGTCATCTCGGCGGCGGACCGGCCATCCAGCAGGGTCGACGTCAGGCGATGCACATCGCTGAGCGCCGGCGTATCCACCGCCCGCACGTGCGACAGCACATCGACGACAGTCTCGGCGGCCCGGTTCGCCTGGTGCCGGGCATGCAGCGCCTCGAACAACGCGGTGCCGCCGGCGAGCCAGAGCAGCAGAACGGGCAGCCAGAGGGCGAACTCCAAGGTGATCGCCCCATCCTCAGCGCGCCGCCAGGGGGTGCGTGGCGTGAACATCGTCAAATCCCCTCCGCCACGAAGGCGCGGCGCGCAACCAGCGCGATCTGGCCGCCCGGTTGCGGGGCGAGACCGGCAAGAACACCGGCCAGCGGGACCATTGGCGTGATCGCCAGACAGGCACTGACCACCCGGATCGGCGGCAGCGCGCCCTGCGCCAGGGCCGGTCCCAAGGGGTCGTCGAACAGGATGCCGCGCGCGCGGTGGCGGCGCCGCGCCCGGTCGCACTGGGTGGCATGACGGGGACCCATGGCAAGATCGGCGGTGAAGGGCTCGACCTCCAGGACCAAATCGCGCTGGCAACTAGGGGGCATGAAGGGCGCGTCGCAGAGCCGCGCGGTCGCCTCATCCGGGCTAACGATCCCGACGCGGATGTCTCGAACGACCATCTCCAGGCTGCGCTCAAAGCCCGCTGAGCGCGCCATGTGAATGCCACCCTCGACCATCACGCCGAGCAGGCCGAATAGAAAAACGGCCACCAACACGAACTCCGTGCTCATGGCACCAAAGGGGTCGTCACGGAAAGATCTTGCCTGCGATCGGCCGGCTTCGCCGATGCCGGAAGGCGCCTTCCAGCATCGGCATTGCCGTCTACGCAACACGCGCCAGTACTCAACGCAACCGCAATCCGGCCAAACATTGCCAGACGCTTTGAATGAACAAATCGGACGTGGCTTTGTCAACTTTTCACCCTATTTGACGAAATAGTGGCCAAGATTAGGCCGATTCCAGGCGCCTTGCCCTACGGTCTACATATCAGAGGTTGAATCTTTCTACCCGCGGGTGCGCCAAATCCGCTAAACGCGATTCTCTCATGACTTCAGCCTCGGCGCTTCGATAAGGCGGCGAATGTGGAACAATCGGTCCGCCAGGCTGTCCGGCGTTGCCCTCAACAGCCGCACGGCGCCCTGGCTCTCGACGACACAGGCCTCGAGGTCTGCCATGGCCTCAACGGTGGCTGACAGCGCGACGAGGTAGACCGAGATCCCGCGCTCAGCGGCCACCGCACATTGGCGCGCCAGCAGGGCCGCACCGCCATCTGCCGTCAGCTCCTCCAGCATCGAGGCGGGGCGATCCATCCCGGTTCGTGCGGCGTCGCCGAGCCCGCCCCCGGCCACGTCGGGCCGGCGCACCTCGCTCACCGCCCCATCGGTCACCAGGATAACCGCCTTGCGGCCCCCCGCCTGTCGCCATGCAGCCGGCCGCGAGACGCCGGTCGCCGCAGGCCGCGTCGCAAAGCGCGCGGCATCGGCCGCAGCACCCGCGATCAGCGCCTCGTTCGCCGGGTCGAGCAGCGCCAGCGACCACTTCAGCCCATAGTGCGTGGCGCTGCCGTGAAACAGGCGGATCCCCTCGATCCGCCGCCGCAGCACGTCGGGCTCGCTGATGGGGTAGCTGATCGCCGTACCGTTGACGATCATCTGATCGACCCCGCCATAGCGCTGCGCGTCATGCCAGCTGGTCAGTTGCCCCGTGGCCTGGCTGATGTAGCCCATCTCCGGGTCCGCTGGGCACCAGCCCCGCCCCATCCACCGGCCGATGACCGGCCAACTCCCTTCGTGCGGGGTATGGCCGCGCCGAGCCTCGCGCGCGAGCGCGGTGGTGCCGAAATCCGCTTCGTCGAACTCCAGGCAGGAGGTGATCCGATGCGTCCGCCGCCCGCCGAGCGCATCGAACATCCAGGGGCCGGGATTGACCCGCCCCGCAAAGGGCACGAGCGCGATCGACGTCGTTTTCTGCCGCCGGCCGCGAAGGCTCTCTTCGACGAAATCCGTGAGCGCGCTCTTGAGCGCGGGAAGGCGTTGACCCACGCGCAGGCTGCTCGAGACATCGACCGCCAGCACGAGTTCCACCGGATCGGGCGGCGGGCTCGCCACGGCCCGAGCACGGAGGGTGAGCCCATCAAGCCCCGCCATGCGCAGCACCATCGGGGCCGTCACCGCCTCTGCCGTCGCCTCGATCCAGGGCTCGGGCGCCTCCGGCCCGCTGCGACGCACGCTGAGGCGCGGCTGGCTCACCGTTCCACCGCGCACCTGCACGAACTGGACGAGATAGTCGTCGAGGACCGCTTCCACCGGGCGCCCCTCAACCGGCGAGAGCGCCGCGAGGAGACCTCGATCCAGCGCTTGCTGGAGCGCGGCTCGATCGCTCTCGTGGCGCATCAGATCCAGCGCCGCGCCCGTCACCAGCACCAGGCCGATGAAGAGCGTCAGCATGAGTGGCGTGATGGCGCCGCGATTATCTGCCGCAAGACGCCGCGCGACATTGACCATGCGACCCATCGGCTCCTCGCATCACTGTTTTTCGGAGGAACAAAAAGCAGCGGGGCAACGGCGCGTCGCTTGCCGAAAATCAATTTTGCTGCGAATTCCGCTTCGCCTGGTCACCGCTTCCCGCAGGATGGCGCTGGCCGCGGATTAATCTCGAATTGGGGCTTACGTCATGGTCAGGCGCAGGGGCGAGAACGACGCCGGACAATCGCAACGGCAACTGCGCGTGGGCGAGACGGTGCGCCGCGCGCTGTCGGAGATCCTGATGCGGGGCGAGCACCATGAGCCCGCGCTGGAGGGGGTCTCGATCACGGTCACCGAGGTCCGCGTCTCCCCCGATCTGCGCCAGGCCACCGTCTACGTGATGCCCCTGGGCGGCAAGGGCGAGGCGGCGGCGCTGGAGGCGCTCGGCGCTGCCCGCGGCCGGCTTCGCCAACGGGTCGCGCAACGCATGACGACGAAGAACACCCCTGACCTCGAGTTTCGCCGCGATCCCAGCTTCGACCGCATGGACGAAACCCGCGCCCTGCTCTCTCAGGAGGAGGTCAGGCGCGATCTTGCCGGCGACGACTGAGCCGCGGAACGCCGCTCAGTCACGGGCCAGTTGCGCCGTTGCCCGCAACAGCTCCGCTGCGATGGAGGGTTCCGACAGCGCATGGCCCGCGTCGTCGACCAGGTGCAGCGTCGCCGCGGGCCAGGCAGCCGCCAGGGCGATCGCGCTCGCCGGCGGACAGATCATGTCATAGCGCCCCTGGACGATCACCCCGGGGATCTGTCCGATCGTGCCCATGGCGGCGATCACCTGATCGTCCTGCGAAAGCCACCCGCCGTGGCGAAAGAAATGGCTCTCGATGCGGGCAAAGGACCGGGCATAGCTCGCCTCGACAAAGGTGCTCGGCACCGGGCGCAGCGCCGCCGTCGCGCTCTCCCACCGCACCCAGGGCCGGGCGAAGCGGGTCTGCGCCGCCTCATCGGCCCCGCTCAGCCGCCGGTAATAGGCGCCGATCATATCGCTGCGCTCGTCCTCGGGGATCGGCGCCGTGAACTCCGCCCAGGCATCCGGAAAGAACCGCGCCGCGCCGCCGCCGTAGAACCAGTCGAGCTCGGCACGGGTCAGCGTGAAGACCCCGCGCAGCACCAGCGCGGTCACCCGTGCCGCATGCGCCTGCGCATACAGAAGCGCGAGCGTGGAGCCCCAGGAGCCGCCGAAGACCTGCCACTGCTCGATCCCCAGCGCCTCGCGCACCCGTTCGATATCGTCCACCAGATGCCAGGTCGTATTCGCCTCGAGCGAGCCCAGGGGCCGCGAGCGCCCGGCGCCGCGCTGATCGAACAGCACGATGCGATAGCGCGAGGGGTCGAAGAAGCGGCGCATGTAGGGCGAGGAGCCTGAGCCGGGCCCCCCATGCAGCACCACGACCGAGGGGCCATCGCGCCGCCCCGACACCTCTACGTAAAGCTCATGGCCATCGCCGACGGCCAGGTGAAAGCGCGTATGCGGCTCGATCATCGGGAAAAGGCGCGGCTCGCCGGCGCGGGAACGGATGTTCACCTGATCTCCCTTGTTCCCCGCAGCCCTTGGCCCTCTCGCGACCCCGGCCGTCCTGGGGGCCGGTGAGTGCCAGTTGAGTGCCAGTGAATGCCCGCGACATGACGCACACGCGCCCTCTTGGTGAGGACAACCCGTCCGCACTAAGTGATCCACCGAAAGCTTGCAAGCGGAGCACGCCATGGGCAACGCCGGCCCTCAGAAAGACCTGGCCGAGGGGCCCGATGCCGCAGCGCCGGCGTCAGGCGGCGTCGATCCGGCGGAAGTCGCGAAGTTCGAGGCGATCGCCGCAGAGTGGTGGGATCCAGCGGGCAAGTTCGCCCCGCTGCATGCCATGAACCCCTGCCGCATGGGCTATGCCGCCGAGCAGATCGCCCTTGCCCGCGGCCGCGACGCCCGGCGGCTGCGCGCGCTCGCCGGCCTCAGCGCCGTCGACGTGGGCTGTGGGGGCGGCCTGGCGTCGGAAGCGCTCGCACGGCTTGGCGCCAGGGTCACGGGCATCGACGCCGCCGGCGCGGCGATCCCCGTCGCCCGCCTGCACGCTCAGGCAGCGGGCCTCACCATCGATTATCGCCAGGGCGAGGCCGCTGACCTCACCGCCGAGGGCCGGCACTACGACGCGGTCCTGGCGCTCGAGGTCATCGAGCATGTGCCAGACCCTACGGGCTTCGTTCGCACGCTCGCGGGCCTCGCGGCCCCCGGTGGCGCGGTGATCCTCTCGACGCTCAATCGCACGCCCCAGGCCTGGGCGACGGCGATCCTGGGAGCGGAGCGGATCCTGGGCTGGCTCCCCAGGGGCACCCACGACTGGAACCGGTTCCTCACCCCCGACGAACTCTCCGAGATGCTGACCGCAGCAGGTCTCAGCGTCATCGACACCCGCGGTATGGTCTTCGATCCCCTCAACCGCCGCTGGCGCCTGTCGGAGCAGGACCTGTCGATCAACTACCTCATCACCGCCCAGGCCCCAGCCTAGCGCCCCCGCCCCGCGACCCAAGGCGCGGCGGTCCGGGTCAAGGATCGGCTCGCCGACCGGCGCAGCCGGCTTGTCCTTGACGCGGTCCGCCGTGCCGGCATGCTCGACCAGAAGCCCCCTGGGGCTTCTCCCCAGCCCCCGCCACCGAACCGCATCACGCAGTGCACCGTCCACAAACCGCCGCGCGGCTGGCCCAACAGCGATCCCGAAAGACCCATCGCGGCGACCAGCCGCGATTCCGCTTGGCCGAGATCACGCCCGTTTCGGCCGCACCAGGGCCACGCCGGCAAACAGCATCGCCATGGCGAGCCAAAGCGTCGGCCCATGCCGCTCGCCCAGGAACACCATGCCCGACAGCACCCCGGTCGCCGTCACCACATAGCCGACCTGGCTGGCGAAGACCGGGCCGCCGTGGCCGATCAGCCAGACAAAACCCAGGTAGGCCAGGATGTTGAAGACGGTCACCGCCGCGAGCGACAGTGTGGACCAGTCCAGCCGCGCCGGCATCAACTCGAACCCGCCGATCAGCACCACCGGCGTCAGCATGGCGGTCGCGGCCCAGAGCAGCCCACAGCCGATCTGCAGCGCGTCCACGCCTGCGGGCCGGAACCGCGCGATCACGATGTTCTCCAGCGCATAGCAACTGGCCGAGATCAGCGGCAGCAGCACAAAGACCGCCAGCGACGGGTCCGGCAGGCTGGTGTCAGGCCCCACGATCAGCGCGATCGCGCTGAAGCCCAGAACGACGCCGCCGATCCGCCGCGCCTCCGCCCGCTCGATCCTAAACGCCAGCGCCATGGCCACGGTCAGGATCGGCACCATGGAGATCACCAGCGACTGCACCCCCACGGGCAGATGCTGGATCGCCTCGAAACTGACGGCGGCGGGCAGCGCGGTACCAAGGATCCCGCAGACCGCATAGAACGCGAGGTGATGGCGGCTGAGCGGCAGGCGCCGCCCGCCGAGCCAGAGCGCCGTGCCCGCCACCACCGCGCCCACCGAGGCCTGCCAGAAGGCAGCACCGATCGGGTGCACGCCCGAGGCCATGGCGGGCTTCATGAAGAACTGCGTGAGCCCCCAGCTCAACCCGACCGCGAACAGCGCGGCCCAGAGCCACCCTGCCGCCAGTGCTGCCCCCTCCCCCTCGCCCGCATCGCGCGGGCTCATGCGGGTACGGCAGTCAGCGGCAGCACATCGACGCCGACCGACAGCGCCTGGGGCCCGCCGCCCACCACCAGGCCCGAGACCGGGCTCACGTCGCGAAAATCCCTGCCCCAGGCCAGGGTGATGTGGTCGAGCCCGGGCACCACGTCGTTCGTGGGATCGAAATCGACCCAGGAGAACACGGGATCCCAGACCGATACCCAGGCGTGGCTCGCGTCGGCGCCCTGCAGCCGCTCCTGGCCCTCCGGGGGGATGGTGCGCAGGTAGCCGGAGACATAGCGCGCCGGCAGCCGAAGCGATCGCATGCAGGCCAGCATGACATGCGCAAAATCCTGGCAGACCCCCTGGCGCGTCTGAAAGCTCTCGCGCGGATGGGTGTCCGCGGCGGTCGCCCCCGGCTGATACTCAAAATCCGTATAGATCCGCGTGCAGAGATCCGCTGCAGCGGCCAGCAGCGGCCGGCCCGGCGTCAGACTTTCGGCCGCATAGGCGCGGATCGCCGCGTTCGACCCGGTCATGGCGGAGGGGTAGAGGTAGGGCGCCACCTCCGCCACCGGGGGCAGGTTGCCGGCACCGATCACCTGATCGCGCACCCGCTCCCAGGGCGCGCCCGCCTCGAAGATGAACTGCGAGGGTTCCTGACGCTCCACCTTGCTGATCGCGGCGATACGCAGGGTGTCATGCGCCCGCGCGACGGTCGCCACATGCTCCGCATTGCCGAACAGATCGCGCTGAGCCGCCAGCGGCTCGGCCCGCGGCGTGATCTCGATCCGGCTCTCGAGCACCCGCTGACAGTCGGTATCGCGGGGCGTCAGCCGCAACAGGTGCTGCGAAAACGCGGCGGGGCTCGCATAGCGATAGGTCGTGACGTGGCGCACTTCGTAGAGCATCAGTCCGCCTCCCCGGCACTACCGGTGCCGTCGTCCTCATCATCGGCCGCCGCCTCGCCCGGCACCTCCGCCCCGGTGCGGCCGGCATGGCGCAGCGCCACGGGCGCCTCGGCATGGGCGAAATAGCTGTTCGAGATCCGATCGGCGATCTCGGCCAGGTCGCGCTCGCAGCGGCGCATCAGCCGCGCCAGGATCGTACGCGTGCCGGTCTCGCTGGTATCGGCCAGGGCATCGGCATCCAACATGCGCAGTTCGGTGAGCAGCGACAGCGCCAGGCGATGCTCGGCCCGCCGATAGGGCCCTTCGCGCGGCAGCTGCGCCAGCACCGCCTCCAGCTGGACCAACTGATAGGCCAGCGCCCGGGGGTTCGCCTCGTCAAGCACCAAGAGGTCGAGCACCGCCGCCGCCCGGGGCACCATCATGTAGCGATTGCGATAGGCCGCGGTGGAATCGGACAGCGTGAGCCAGGCGCGCAACCGGCTCTCCTCGTCCTCCTCCTCCTCCCCGGCCAGGCGCCGGGCGATGCGCGCGACCTCGATCCCCCGCTCGATCCGGCGGCCCATCTCCAGGAAACGCCAGGCAAAGTTGCGGGTCAGATTGTCCTGTGCCGCGCCGGAGAAGGCGGCGAGGTTGCGCAGGCTGTCCTCCACCAGGCGCATGAGATCGGCGGAGCGGCGCAGGCTCAGCCCCTCTCCCCAGCGCGGGTCGTTGGACAACCGCTCGATGTAGCGCCAGCCCTCCTCGGAGATCGAAAGCCGCGCGCGCACCGCCCCGGCGGACAGCGCCGACAGGATCGAGGGCATGCCGAAGGGTTCTACCGGATCGTTCACCAGCCGGCTGACCGCATCGCGAAAACGCTGTGCTGGGCTCAAATCCGCCCGGTCCGCGGCGCGGCTGGAGATGATGTCGACCAGCAGGTCCGGACCCGCATCGGTGCGGTTGCCCGAAAGGTACCGGCGCATACACACATCGAGCACGCGCAGCGTACCCTCCGCCCGCTCCGCGTTGCGGCCCATCCAGAACACCTCGTCCGCGACCCGGCTGAGCAGGTCGCGGCCGGTGCGCCGCAGGTGCCCCGTGGCCAGGCGATCGGCCAACAGGCTGTGCGAGGGCATCGAGGGCAGATCCTCCCGATCCGCCATGACCCAGACGTCCTTGCCAAAGCCCAGGGCCGGCACCCGGCCGCCCCCGCCGGTGGTGGGGTCGGTGTCCTGCGCGATCTCCGCCGCGACGCCCGAGGGGGCGACGGACCACCCCTCGCCCGTCCAGCAGGCGAAGACGCGCATGATCCAGGGCGCCGCCGCCACGCGCCCGCCGCGCAGCACCGGCGTCTCCGCCAAGCGGGGGATGCGCAGCGCGATGTAACGCTCGGGCTTGCGGCGAAAGGCCTCCGCCAGGTTTTCCTCGTCCGCCAGGGCGGCGCGGTCGCCGGCGGTCGCGCGGCGGTTCAGCGGGTCGATCGCCCAGCGGCTGCGATCCGCCAGCACGGTTTCCCGCGCCGCAGGATCGCCCATCCACAGGCAGGGCGCATCATGCAGGCGCAGATCCTCGGACAGCAGCCGCTCCGCCAGGACATGGGCGAAGGGCGCCATGGCCCGGTGCGCCATGACCGAACAGCCGATGGCATTGCCCATCACCAGGTTCCCGGCCCGGGCCGCGAGCGACAGCGCCGGCGCGCCGGGCAGGGCATCGGCCTGGCGGTGAAGCGCATCGACCCCCTTGTCCGGCGCGCCGCGCAGCATGACGTCGATCTTCTTGAGCCCGTCCAACGTCTTCACGAAGGCAGCCCCCTCGCGCACGGTCACATCGCCCGGCTCCACCAGCGCGGCGTTGAGGTAGCGGGCGAGATAGGCGTGGGAGAAAAAGCGCGGATCGCCCTCGCCCCGGGTGAGCAGCGCCAGCCGCCCCTCCCACCCGGTCAGGCTGTCGAGCAGTTCCTGGAACCGCGCATAGTGGCTGGCGACCCGGCGGACGCCGAGATCCAGGAAGGGCTGGGCGAGGCACTGCGAAGTGGCGATGCGGTTCGCGATCAGCCAGCCGTCGCCCAGCGGCGTATCGAGCCGGTCGGCGAGGCAGACCCACGCCCCCTCCGCCGTGCGGGCGATATCGGCCTCATAGACATAGGTGTAGCGCGCGGGCGGCTGCGGCCAGCCCGCGCAATGGGCGGCGAAGGCATCGGCGCCGTAAACCAATCCGGGCGGCAGCGCACCGTCGCGGATCATCCGGCTGGGGCCGTAGATATCGGCCAGCGTCGCCTCCGCCAGGCGGGCGCGCTGGATCACCCCGGCCTCGACCTCCGCCCAGTCGGCGGCGGAGAGGATCACGGGCAGCGGATCGGCGGCGGTATCGGCTTGCTCACGCGCGGAGAACGCGATGCCGCTCTCGGCACGGCTGCGCTCCAGGTCGCGGGCCATCGCCGCGCGGCGCTCCGTGCCCAGCTCGCCCAGCCAGTCGAGGAAGCCACGCCAATGGCCACGCACGGCGCCGTCGGGGCCGATCGCCTCCTGGTGCACGCCCGGGGTGGGGCGCGGCAGCAGACGTTCCTCGCGTCCGTTCAGGACACCTGAGCCGGCCATGGACCGATCCCCCACACGTTCACATCGGCGTCGCCCCCGGACGGGGCTTCGCTATCGGCCCTAGCGCTGGCGCCGGAGGTCCAGCGTTAGCGGAAACTCAGGGCTGAGCCGAGGCCGCCGTGGGGCGAAATTGCCCGCGGTGTGGCCCATCGGCTGAAACCGCGCCATGCGCCTGCCTTCCGCCTCCAGGTCGTTGACCGGCTGATCATCGAACCCGCGCCCGCCTGGATGGGCCACATGGTGCACGAAGCCGCCGACCGACCGTCCGGACCATGTATCGTAAAGATCGAAGGTCAATGGGGCGTGTACGCCGATGGTGGGGTGAAGGCACTGCGCCGGCTGCCAGGCACGGTAGCGGATGCCGGCGACGGCAATATCGCGCCGCTCGGTCTTGGTCAGCGGCACCTGCCAGCCGTTACAGGTGACGACGTAGCGATCGCCCAGATCGCCGGTTACCTTGAGCTGCACCCGCTCGAGCGAGCTGTCCACATAGCGCGCCGTGCCGCCGATGGCCCCGGTCTCGCCCAGAACGTTCCAGGGCTCGATCGCCGCGCGCAGCTCCATCTCGATCCCGCGGTAGACCACATCGCCCGCCAGCGGGAAGCGGAACTCGAACTGGGCGCGGAACCACTCCGCCCGGAACTCGATGTCGAGCGCCCGGGTAAGATCGTCGAGCACCTCCAGAAAGTCGGCCCAAACGTAGTGGGGCAGCATGTAGCGGTCGTGGAGCGCCGTGCCCCAGCGCACCGGCGGGCGGCGCTGCGGCTCGCGCCAGAACCAGGCGATCAGGGCGCGCAGCACCAGCGACTGCGCCATGGCCATGCGCGGATGCGGCGGCATCTCAAAGGCGCGGAACTCCACCAGCCCCAGCCGCCCAGTCGGCCCATCGGGGGAGTAGAGCTTGTCGATGCAGATCTCCGAGCGATGAGTATTGCCCGTGAGGTCCGTCATCAGGTCGCGGAAGATGCGGTCGACCATCCAGGGGGGTGGGCTGTCGCCGGCGGCATCCGCCTCCTGCAGTGCGATCTCGAGCTCGTAGAGCACGTCCTCCCGCGCCTCGTCGACCCGGGGCGCCTGGCTGGTGGGCCCGATGAAGACGCCGGAGAAGAGGTAGGAGAGCGAGGGATGCGCCTGCCAGTAGCGCACCAGCGAGGCGAGCAGATCGGGCCGGCGCAGAAAGGGGCTGTTGGCCGGCGTCATCCCGCCCACCACGATGTGGTTGCCCCCGCCCGAGCCCACCATGCGCCCGTCATGCATGAACTTGATCGTATCCAGCCCCTCGTGGCGCGCGGCCTCGTAGAGGGTCTCGGTGATGTTCACCTGCTGGCCCCAGTTCTCCGCCGGCTGGACGTTCACCTCGATCACGCCGGGGTCGGGCGTCGCCTTGATGACGTTCAGGCGATAGTCATGCGGCGGGGCGTAGCCGTCGAGATGGACCTTGAGGCCGGTCGCCTGCGCCGCCTCCTCCACCGCCGCGACCAGGTCGACAAAGGCATCGGCCGTCGGCACCGGCGGCATGAAGACCGAGAGGATGCCGTTCTTGGGCTCGACCGTGATGGCCGTGCGCACGCTCTCCACCACGATCGCGCGGAGGGGATCGGCACTCACTGCCGCAAGAACAGGCCCGGACGGCAGGCCCGCGCCGCGGCGGTTGGGCGGTGCGGGCAGTGGCGGCTTCAGCCCCTGAGGCTGAGGCTCATCCGGCGTGCCGGCAGGGCCGGTTGCAGCGCCCTGGCTCTGGTACAGATAGCTGCCCGGCGGGGCGAGCGGCCCGCGCTCGGCAAAGGGGTCCATCTGGTGCAGGAAGGGATAGTCCCCCTCCGCCAGGAAGGGCAGCGAGGTGAGCGGCAGCCGGTAGCCGCCCGAGGCATCGCCGGGCGCCAGGAACAACCGCCCGCGCCGGGTCTTCCACTTCTCGGTGGACCAGCGGTAGCGCCGGCGGGGCCCCCGCGCGGCATGGGCCCGCGACTGCGCCAGTTGGCAGGGCAGCACCACGCAGGTCGGCGTCGTCAATCCCCGGTCGAAGGCCTGCGCCATCTGCCGCCGCTCCAGCGGGTCGTCGAGGTTGTTGTCCTCGGGGTCTAGATCGAGCGGCAGGCGCCCCTCAAGGAACATGTAGAACGCCGGGTCCTCGTAGGCAGGCTCGGCCGTGTTGGCCGGCAGCTCCAGCGCTTCGGTCAGGGCATCGGCCAAGCGCTGGGCATCGTCGACCGTGGCGGCCTGCGGTGCCTCAGGGGCAATCAGCTCCGGGTTCTCCCACAGCGGATAGCCGTCGACGCGCCAGTAGAGCCCAAAGGCCCAGCGCGGCAGCTGCTCGCCCGGGTACCACTTGCCCTGGCCGTAATGCAGCACCCCGCCGGGAGCGAAGGCATCGCGCAGCCGGCGCATCAGCCGGTCGGCATAGTGGCGCTTAGTCGGGCCCACCGCGCCGGTGTTCCATTCGTCCGCGTCACGGTCGGAGGCACTGACGAAGGTCGGCTCGCCCCCCATGGTCAGCCGCACATCGCCTGCCGCCAGATGCCCGTCGACCGCATGGCCCGCCGCGTCGATCAGCGCCCATTCGTCGTCGGTGAAGGGCAGCGTGATCCGCGGCTCCTCCCGCACGCGGCGGATCTCCATGTGGTGGCTGAACGTCACCTCCGCCGGCTCGTGCCCCCCGGTGATCGGCGCGGCCGAGGAGGGGTTCGGCGTGGCGGCCAGCGGGATGTGCCCCTCCGCCGCGAACAGCCCGGAGGTCGGGTCGAGGCCGATCCAGCCCGCGCCGGGGGCATAGACCTCGCACCAGGCATGCAGATCGGTGAAATCCGCCTCCGGCCCGCTCGGCCCGTCCACCGCCTTGATGTCCGGCGTGAGCTGCAGCAGGTAGCCCGACACAAAGCGCGCCGCGACGCCCATGCGGCGCATCAGATGCACCATCAGCCAGGCGCTGTCGCGGCACGAGCCGAGGGCGAGCTTCAGCGTCTCCTCCGGCGTCTGCACCCCGGGCTCCATGCGGATGGTGTAGTTCACCGCTTTCCAGACCGCCTGGTTGATCGCCACCAGCCAGTCGATCGTGCTTTCGTCCTTCTTCGGCAGGGTCTTGAGGAAGGCCTCAAAGAGCTCGCCATAGCTCTTCTGCAGCTCGAAATAGGGCGTCAGATCGTGCTCAAGCTCGGCGCCATAGGCGAAGGGGAACGACTGCGCGTGCTCCTCGAGGAAAAAGTCGAAGGGGTTCACCGCCGCCATGTCGGCGATCAGATCCACCGTCACCTCGAAATGATCGACCTTCTCGGGGAACACCGCCCGGGCCAGCCAGTTGCCGAAGGGATCCTGCTGCCAGTTGAGGAAATGCTCCTCCGGCGTGATGCTCTGGCTGAAGGAGAGGATGCGCGTGCGCGAATGCGGCGCCGGGCGAAGTCGGATGACCTGCGGTCCCAGGGTGATGCGCTTGTCGTAGCGATAGGTGGTCCGGTGGGTAATCGCCGCGTTGATACTCATCCTGGGTCCCTTCGCCTTGGCCAACGGCGCGGGCGGGAGGCAGGGGATCCAGACGTGGCCCCAGGCCCTGCTGCGCTGCAAGAGTTAACTAAAGCCGGCGCGCGCGCCATCAGCAACAACGGAGAAGGAACCGATGGAAATCATGCCCGCGGGCAGCCGCCCCACGCAGGCGGCGAACCCTGCCTATTTCACCGGCGCTGTCCTGCAGGACCCGGTCATCGCCGCGCCGGATGGCACGCGCCTCTATGCGCTGATCGTCCATTTCGCGCCGGGTGCCCGGACGCATTGGCACACCCATCCCCATGGCCAGACCCTCCAGGTGCTGAGCGGCGTCGGCCGGGTGCAACTCGAGGGGGAGCCCCTGCGCGAGATCCGGGCCGGCGACACGGTTTGGATCGCACCGGGAGAGCGCCATTGGCACGGCGCCGCACCCGGCGTGGCGATGACCCATCTGGCGATCCAGGAGGCCGGCGAGGACGGCATGGCTGCCCATTGGGCCGAGCCGGTCGATGAGGCCACGGCCAACGCGACGCTCGCCTGATCTGTTCGTGAGCGGAGATCCCGCGCAGCGCGCTCGCGTGCGGGGTGGCTTTGCGGCGCGTGGGCCGCCAGAAACGCCAACGGCGCCCGGCAGGGACCGGACGCCGTCTCGACGCGACCGCCCTTAGGGGAAAGGACGGTCAGGGGGAAGTCGTCAGAGCGCCGAGCACACGCCGCGGCTCGACCGGGCCTCCAGGTCGGCGCTCGCGCTGCTGGCCATGGCGAAACCGCCGTCGACCATCGCGTTCAGGCGCATATCCCAGCCCGAGCATTCCAGCAGGGCGACGCCGTTCTCGCGATCACCGCCGGCGGCCCGCTCCACGCAGCTCATCGGGCGATCCGGCTCACCGGTGCCGATGGTGCGCAGGATGTAGCAGCTCCCGCCTTCGGCATCGTACCCTGCTGCACGGCGAACATCGGGGTGGTCACAGGCGCCAGAGGGGTCGCTGACCAGCGCATAGACATCCGTCAGGGGATCGCGCCGGCTGCCGAAGATCCAATCGCCCTCGCCCAGCGTCGCGCTCTGCTCCTCGCACAGCAGCGCCGCCGGCGCGCCAACGGCCGCAACCTCGTCAAGCGACGCGGTCACTGTCTGCCGGGCGTCGACAGCCATCGAGCCGCCGACGAAGCCGAGCACACCGACCAGGGCCAGAGCCTGCTTCCACATTTCCTCAACCTCAACGCAAAACGCTTAAGTCCCATTCGCCTGGTGAATGTGTATTCCAGTCAGCGGCCACCCGCCAATGCATTAACCAACAACTGTCTGAATTAACACAAAATTACTACTTACACGGGAATTTGCGGAGGGGATGTCCACATCCCGGACATGTCCTTAGGGCAGAAATGCCCTGCATCCGCCCCTCAATCATTAACGCCCAGCGAATCAACACCGTAAAGCAATGGGGCGGTACCGTGGCCGGCACTTGCCGCAATCCTGCCAAGATCACACGCCGCAAAAGGGGTTAGCCAAAGCCGAGGGCGCGTTCTGCGTTGATCCTCCGCCCCCCGCTGGCTATACGCGCCCGGCGCCCGACAGATACCGAAGGTCGAGGAAGAGGTCGGATGTCCTTGAGTGTGGAGCCGCTTGCGATCCCAGCGGTTAAGATCCTGCGCCCGCGCCGCTTCGGCGATCACCGCGGTTTCTTCTCCGAGACCTACAACAAGCAGACCTTCGCCAACGCAGGCGTCGATCACGACTTCGTGCAGGATAACCACTCCCTGTCGGGCACCGTCGGCACCGTCCGCGGGCTGCACTTCCAGTCCCCGCCCCATGCGCAGACCAAGCTGGTGCGCGTCACGAGGGGGGCGATCCTGGATGTGGCGGTCGATATCCGGCGCAGCTCACCGACCTTCGGCCAGCACGTTGCGGCGCGCATCACGGCGGCGGAGTGGAACCAGATCCTGGTGCCCATCGGCTTTGCCCATGGTTTCGTCACGCTCGAACCCGATACAGAGGTCATCTACAAGGTCACGGGCTACTACGCGCCCGACCACGACCACGGGATCCTGTGGAACGATCCGGCGCTCGGCATCGACTGGGGGATGGCGCCCGGGGCGGCATCGCTGTCCGACAAGGACCGCGCCCTGCCGAGGCTGGCGGAGATCACCAGCCCGTTCGACTAGGCCAACGCGGGGGAGAGGCACGACATGAGGGTGATCGTCACCGGTGGGGCCGGCTTCATCGGCTCCGCACTCACCAGAAAGCTGGTCGGCGAGGGGCTGGCCGAGGTCACGGTCGTGGACGCCCTGACCTATGCCGGCAGCCTGGAGACACTGGCGCCGATCGCCGACCATCCGGGCTATCGCTTCGTGCATGCCGATATCCGCGACCGCGCCGCCATGACCCGTGTGGTGGAGGAGACGCGCCCCGACGCCCTCATCCACCTCGCCGCCGAAAGCCATGTCGACCGCTCGATCGACGGGCCTGCGGACTTCGTCGAGACCAATGTCCTCGGCACCTTCGTCCTTTTGGAATGCGCGCGCGCCTACTGGTCCGCGCTGGACGCGCCCGCTCGCGCCGCCTTCCGCTTCCACCACGTCTCGACCGACGAGGTCTTCGGCAGCCTCGGGCCCAGCGGCGCCTTTAGCGAGACCACGCCCTATGCGCCGAACTCGCCCTACGCCGCCTCCAAGGCAGGCTCCGACCACCTGGTGCGCGCCTGGGGCGAGACCTACGGCCTGCCGGTGGTCACGACGAACTGCACCAACAACTACGGGCCCTTCCAGTTCCCCGAGAAACTGATCCCGCTGATGATCCTGAACGCGCTGGAGGGCAAGGCGCTGCCGGTCTACGGGCAGGGCGAGAACGTGCGCGACTGGCTGCACGTGGAGGACCATGTCGACGCGCTTTGGACCGTGTGCCGCCGCGGCCGCCCCGGCGCGGTCTATGCCATCGGCGGAGAGGCGGAGCGGCGCAACATCGACGTCGTGCGCACGCTCTGCGCCATTCTCGACGACCGGCGGCCCGAGGGAGCGCCGCACGACCGGCTGATCACCTTCGTCACCGACCGCCCCGGCCACGACGCGCGCTATGCCATGGACATATCGCTGATCCGCGGTGAGCTCGGCTGGGCACCGTCGCGCGCCTTCGAACAGGGACTGGCCGAGACGGTGGACTGGTACCTTCAGAACAGCGCGTTCTGGCAGGCGATCCGCGCCGGGCGCTACGGCGGCCAGCGTCTGGGGCTCGATCCCGCCACGCGCGCGGTGGGCCGCTGATGGTCGACATCCTGCTCACCGGCGCCACGGGCCAGCTCGGCTGGGAGGTGACGCGCCGCGCGCCTGAGCTTGGGCTGACGATCACGCCCTTCGCGCACCGCGACCTCGACATCACCGACCGCTCGGCCGTGCGCGCGGCGGTGGCCCGCCACAAGCCGAAACTCGTGCTGAACGCCGCCGCCCATACCCGCGTCGACAAGGCGGAGGAGGAGGAGCGCGAGGCGACCTATGCCGTCAACCGCGACGCCCCCGGCCACCTGGCGGAGGCGGCGGCCGAGAACGGCGCCGCACTCCTCCACCTCTCCACCGATTACGTCTTCGACGGCACCGCCACCCGACCGTACAGGGAGGACGATCCGACCGCCCCCCTCGGCCACTACGGCGAGGCCAAGCTGGCCGGCGAGGCACTGGTGGCCGAGCGGATCGAGCGTCATGCCATCCTGCGCACCGCCTGGGTGTTCGGCGTGCGCGGCCCCAACTTCGTGCGCACCATGCTGCGGCTTGCCCAAAGCCACCCGCGCCTGCGCGTGGTCGACGACCAGCGCGGCGCCCCGACCTTCGCCGGCGACCTGGCCGAGGCCTGCCTCGCCCTCGCGCCCCGGCTGATCGAGGGCACGGCCGGTGCCGCCGGGCATGGCCTGTTTCACTGCACCGGCGGCGGAGAGGTCACCTGGTGCGGCTTTGCGCGGGAGATCATCGCCCGCACCGCCGGCGCGACCGGCAAGGCCCCGCCGGTGGACGCCATCACCACCGCCGAGTTTCCCACGCCCGCGCGCCGCCCGGCCTATTCCGTGCTCGACAACGCGAAGCTCCAGGCCGTCCATGGCATCCAGATGCCCGACTGGTCGGCGGGGCTGGGCGCGATGCTGGAGGAGTTCCTGCCCCTCTGGCTCGACGAACAAAAGGCAGCCTCATGAAGGGCATCATCCTGGCCGGTGGCTCCGGCACCCGCCTCTGGCCCCTGACCAAGGCCGTGTCGAAGCAGCTCCTACCCGTCTTCGACAAGCCGATGATCTACTACCCGCTCACCACGCTGATGCTGGGGGGCATCCGCGAGATCCTGATCATCACCACCCCCCGCGACCGCGAGGCGTTCCAGAGCCTGCTCGGCGACGGTGCCCAATGGGGTCTCGACATTGCCTATGCCGAACAGCCCAGCCCGGACGGTCTGGCGCAGGCCTTTCTCATCGGGCGCGACTTCGTGGGGCAGGACTGCGCCACGCTGGTGCTGGGCGACAATATCTTCTACGGCCACGGCCTGACCGAGCGGCTGCGGGTCGCCGTCGAGCGGGCCGAGGGCGGCGCGGGGGCCACGATCTTCGGCTACCAGGTTCGCGACCCCGAGCGCTTCGGCATCGTGGCCTTCGACGCCGAGGGCCGCGCCACCGACATCGAGGAGAAGCCAAAGCAGCCGAAGTCGACCTGGGCCGTAACCGGCCTCTACGTCTACGACAATGCCGTGCTCGAAATCGCGGCAGCGGTCACGCCCTCGCCCCGCGGGGAGCTGGAGATCACGGACGTCAACGCTGCCTTCCTGGCGCGCGGCCGGTTGTTCGTCGAACGCCTGGGTCGTGGCTACACTTGGTTCGACACCGGCACCCACGGCAGCCTGGCCAAGGCCACGCAGTTCATGCAGGTGACCGAGGAAGTGCAGGCCCAGAGAATCGCCGTGCCTGAAGAAATTGCCTATCGCGCCGGTTGGATCGATCGGGACAGCCTAATCGCCCAGGGCGACGCGCTTAAAAAGAACGGCTATGGCCAGTACTTATTGCAACTCGCGGCAGAAGATCGCTGAGCGTTCAACCGCGCTTCATCTTTTCGGACCACGGTTCCACCTAGGGGATAAATGGGGTTTGAGAAGCATGATCGAGACAGCCGAGATTGAGGACTGCATCGTCATTCGCATGACGCAGGTGCGGATCGATCACGCCATCGCTAACGAATTCCGGAACCAAGTGCTGGAGGCGGCGCAGTCCTCCGGGCGCACGGTCGTGCTCGATCTCAGCGACGTGGAGTTCATGGACAGTAGCGGCCTGGGGGCCATCATGGGCATCCGCAAGCGCCTAGGCTGGTCGGTCCGCATCGTGCTCGCGGGCCTCAAGAGTCCGGTCTTCCGGGTCTTCGAGCTTGCTCGGGTCACCTCGGTCTTCAGCTTCTACACCTCGGTCGATGCCGCCGCGGGGCGCAACGCCAGCGAAGGCGCCCCCTGGGAGGGGCGCGAGACCAGCAACGGATAACGCAGGTCCGCGCGGCCTGCGGGCGCCGCTGAGGAGGCGGCCGAGCGACACGGTCACGGGCCTAGAGCACGTAGCGGCGCAGGTCGGTCTCGCGGTTGAGGTCGGCGAGCTGGCGCTCGACCATCGCCGCATCCACCGTAACCGTCTCGCCGCCCCGGTCCGGCGCGTTGAAGGACAGCTCCTCCAGCACCCGCTCCAGCACGGTATGCAGCCGGCGCGCACCGATGTTCTCAATCTCCGCGTTCACTTCCGCCGCAATGCGCGCCAGGGCCGCCACCCCGTCCTCGGCGAAGCTCACCTCGACCCCCTCCGTCGCCATCAGCGCGGTGTATTGGCGGGTCAGCGCGAAGTCGGTGTCCGTCAGGATCGCCCGGAAATCCGCCTCCGTCAGCGCGGAGAGCTCGACCCGGATCGGCAGGCGCCCCTGCAGCTCGGGCAAAAGGTCCGAGGGCTTGGCGATGTGAAAGGCGCCCGAGGCGATGAAGAGGATGTGGTCCGTCCGCACCGCGCCATGCTTGGTGGTCACCGTCGTCCCCTCGATCAGCGGCAGGAGATCGCGCTGCACCCCCTCCCGGCTCACGTCGGCGCCCTGGCGCCCGGCGCTGGCGGCGACCTTGTCGATTTCGTCGATGAAGACGATGCCGTTCTGCTCGACCAGGCCGATTGCCTCGCGGGTGATCGTCTCCTGATCGATCAGCTTGTCGGCCTCCTCGTCGACCAGCACCGTGTAGCTCTCGGCCACGCTCATGCGCCGCCGCTTGGTGCGCCCGCTGAAGGCCTTGCCGAACAGATCGCCCAGATTGACCATCCCGCCCTGGGGCATGCCCGGCAGATCGAGCATGGGCATGGGGTTCGAGGTATCGGCGACGTCGAGCTCGATCTCGGTCCCATCGAGCGATCCGTCGCGCAGCTTGCGCCTGAAGCTGTCGCGGGTGGGGGCCGAGGCGTTCTCGCCCACCAGCGCGCTCAGCACGCGTTCCTCCGCCGCGGCCTGGGCGGTGGCGCGCAACTCCTCGCGCTTCTGCTGGCGGGCCATCACCATTGCGGCCTCCACCAGGTCGCGCACAATGCTCTCCACGTCCCGGCCGACATAGCCCACCTCGGTGAACTTGGTCGCCTCGACCTTGAGGAAAGGCGCATTGGCCAGCTTCGCCAGGCGGCGCGAGATCTCGGTCTTGCCGACGCCCGTGGGCCCGATCATCAGGATGTTCTTGGGGCTCACCTCCTCGGCCAGGCCGGGGTCGAGCTGCTGGCGGCGCCAGCGGTTGCGCAGCGCGATCGCCACCGCCCGCTTCGCCGGCCCCTGGCCCACGATGTAACGATCAAGCTCCGAGACGATCTCGCGCGGGGTCAGTTCGGTCATGCTGCATCCTGTCCGGCCATGCGCGCATACCTGCGCCGACCCACCCGGCACGGCAAGGCGTCAGATCGAACTCAGGTCCTTGGGCGGGGGATAGATCTGCCGCTCGGGCCAATTACGCAGGATATGGCGCGGCTGCATGGTCCAGCCGTTGGGCACGAAGTACCGCTGCCGCGTATACCCCCAAAGCACCATCCCCAGCGCCGTCACGGCGGTCATCCACCAGCCCAGCTCCCACCAGTAAAGCTGCATCCCCGCAACATCAGCGTAGCTGACCACCAGGGACCGGGACATGGCGAGCCAGATCGCCACCAGCACCGGCAACCGATCGATCCGCATGGCCCAGAGGAACCCCACGACGTAGAGGATCACCAGGACCGCGAGATCGAGGCCCGACGGCAGCCACTCGGCCATTCGCCCCAGCACCAGCGCAACGATGGCCGAGCAGATCACATGCAGCGGCCGTGCCGCCTGCAGCGAGAACCAGTCGCCATAGAGATCGAGATGACGTGCCTTGATCATCCCCAGCGCGGCCAGGCTGCCGAAGACCGCCATGTTGACCTCACTCTCCAGGAAGGCCGCGATGAAGCCGCGGGGGCTGAACCCCTCGATGTCCGCCCAGTTTGCAGGATTGTGGCCCTTGAAGTAGAGAAACAGCGAGATGACCGAGAAGGTGGTGATTGGCGAGATCAGCCCGGCCAGACGAAAGCGCCACGCGTAGATCAGCATGCCCACGGTGGTCCCGGCGTAGATCACCATGATGTACTCGAGGCCCGGAAGTGCGCGCATCGTCGGCGTCGACAGCGAAAAGGCGACGGCGAAGGACGCAGGCCCCAACAGCCCCAGCATGGAGCCCGGCCAGATCATCCCGCGCCGGCGCACCAGCCACTCCGACAGGATCCAGGTGACGATGCCCGCCGCGACCAGCGAGGGGATGGGCGCCGTCGTCCGCCCCTGATTGAACCCGGTGATCCAAAAGGTCAGCGCCATCCAGGCGACCCAGCCGATCAGGATCGCGTTGACCCAGCCGACCTCCCGCGCCTTGCGCCGCTTGGGCTCATAGACCGGGTCCTGCACCGCCAGTTCCCGCCCGGCGATCAGTTGCTTGCCGAGCGCGGCCTCCAGCCCACGACCCAGCCAGCCTGCCGGGGGGCGTCGGTCCGGCTCTGCGGTGCCCGGCGCAACCACGTCGGCGGTCTGGTCGCTCATGCTTCGAGCACCTCGACCGTCGCATTGCCGTTGGTGTAGACGCAGATCTCCGCGGCGATGGCGAGCGCCTTGCGGGCAATCGCCTCCGCGTCCAGGTCGGTATCCGCCAGCGCCCGGGCGGCAGCCAGCGCGTACATCCCGCCCGAGCCGATGGCGGCGATGTTCCCCTCAGGCTCCAGCACATCGCCATTGCCGGTCACCACCAAGAGCTGCTTGGCGTCGGAGACGGTAAGCATGGCCTCGAGGTTGCGCAGCATCTTGTCGGTCCGCCACTCCTTGGCCAGGTCCACCGCCGCACGGAGGAGCTGACCGGGCGCGGCCTCCAGCTTCGCCTCAAGCTTCTCCAAAAGCGTAAAGGCATCGGCCGTCGCCCCGGCGAACCCGGCGATCACCGTGTGCCCGCCCGGGGTCAGGCGGCGGACCTTGACGGCGTTGCCCTTGATCACCGTCTGCTGCAGCGAGACCTGGCCATCGCCCGCAAAGGCGACCTTGCCGTGCTTCAGCACTGCGATGATCGTCGTGCCGTGCCAGCCGGGACCGATCGCCCCCGACGGCTGGCCCGTGTGGCCGCCTGTCATCCGTCACTCCTTCGTCGCGGCGGACCCTCCTCCGCCACGCCACCCCGCTGAGTACCTGTAACTGGCCTCGACGGTTTCAAACTCTTATAGCGAGGTGGCGAAACGAAGGAGAGCTCATGCGCGCCGCCCGCAAAGAACGCCGAACGGCGGAAACCGACATCGCGGTGGAAATCGGTCTGGATGGCACCGGTCAGGCGGATTGCGCCACCGGCGTGGGCTTCTTCGACCATATGCTGGACCAGTTGGCGCGCCACGGGCTCTTCGACCTCAGCGTCAAGGCCACCGGCGACCTGCACATCGACGACCACCACACGGTGGAGGATGTGGGCATCGTCCTCGGCCAGGCCCTGGCGGAGGCGCTGGGCGACAAGCGCGGCATCCGCCGCTATGGCACCGCCTATGCGCCCATGGACGACGCGCTGGTGCGCGCGGCCGTGGACCTGTCGGGCCGGTCCTATTTGCACTGGGACGTCGCCTTCACCGCCGAGCGGATCAAGGACTTCGACACCGAGCTTGTGCGGGAGTTCTTCCAGGCCCTCTCCGCCAACGCGCGGATGACGCTGCACGTCACGGGCCTGGCGGGCGTCAACAGCCACCACATCGCCGAGGGCGCGTTCAAGGCTGTGGCTCGCGCGCTCCGCGAAGCGAGCGAGACCGACCCCCGGCGGGCCGACCAACTGCCCAGCACCAAGGAGGCGCTGTGATGGAGACCAACCTCTACACCATCCACACGCGGCGGGGCGACGAGACGCGGCTGCGCATCGTGGGCGACGGGCGCCACCCCCTGGCGGTGATCCCGCCTGTCTGGGCCATCTGGCGCGGGCTGTGGATCGTGTTCCTCATCGAGCTCGCGGCGCTGGTCACCATGGCTGTCGTGCTGCCGACAGCCGTCGGCACCCTCTACCTCGGCCTCCTGCTGCTCACTTTCCTTGAGGGCGCGACGCTGGAGCGGGCCGAGCTTGCGCTGCGCGGATGGGAGGAGGTCGGCGTCGCCGAGGCCCGCACCGAGGAGGGCGCGGAGGAGGAATACCGCATGGGCCGGGCCGTCCTGCCGTGAGCACCGTCATCGTCGACTACGGCTCCGGCAACCTGCGCTCCGCCGCCAAGGCCTGCGAACGGATGGCCGCCGAGCTTGGCGGAGCGACGCCCCTGGGTGGCGAGGTCATCGTCACCGGCGACCCCGAGGTCGTCGCGCGCGCCGAGCGGGTGGTCCTGCCCGGCGTCGGCGCCTTTGCCGACTGCCGCGCCGGGCTGATGGCGGTCGACGGGCTGCAGCAGGCGGTCGCCGACCGGGTCGCCGCCGGCCACCCCTTCCTCGGCATCTGCGTTGGCATGCAGCTCATGGCGACCCGCGGGCTGGAGTTCGGGGAGACCCCGGGTTTCGACTGGATCCACGGCGATGTCACCGCGCTCAAGCCCAACGACCCGGACCTCAAGATCCCCCACATGGGTTGGAACGAGCTCAGCATCACCGCGCCCGATCACCCGGTCCTGCGCGGGATCGAGAGCGGGGCCCATGCCTATTTCGTCCACTCCTACCACCTGCAGTGCCGGGTGCCGGAGCATCGGCTCGCCCATGTCGCCTATGGCCAGATGGTCTCGGCCATCGTGGGGCGCGGCAACCTGATCGGCACCCAATTCCACCCGGAGAAGAGCCAGGCCACCGGGCTCACGCTGATCGGCAATTTCCTCGCCTGGCAGCCCTGACGACGCCAATCCGCGCCCTTCCGTAAGGTCCGCCTGACACGGCTGTGAAGCACGGTGTTTCACTGCCGCGTGAGTTCGCGTCCTGCGTGTACCCGCCGCGTGTATCCGGCGCCAACTGTCCCTCAAGCGACTAAACGACAAGCTCTTTTTGGGGGAAAATCCATGACCACGACGATGAACCGCCGTGCCTTCTCGACCCTCGCCTTTGGCGCAGCTGCTGCACTGGCAACGCCGGCGCTTGCGCGCCAGGACGCGATCTTCAAGGCCCAAGGCCTCGCCATCCTGGGCGCCGATCCGGTCGCCTACTTCACCCTGAACAAAGCCGTGGAAGGCAAGCGGGGCATCCGCGCCGAGTGGAACGGGGCGACCTGGCAGTTCGCCAGCGGCCAGAACCGCGAGCGGTTCCTCGCGGACCCCGAGGCCTATGCCCCCCAGTTCGGCGGCTACTGCGCCTATGCCGTATCGCGCGGCTACACGGCCGCCATCGATCCGGTGGCCTGGACGGTGCACGAGGGCAAGCTGTTCCTCAACTTCAACACCCGTACGCGCACCCGCTTCCAGCGCGACCTGGATGGGAACATCGCCAAGGCCTATGCGAACTGGCCGCAGGTCCTCAGCTGAGGGGACGGCTGATCGCGTGATCGCGGCGGCCTCATGGCGCATCACCGCTGCGTGATATCGGGGGCGGCCGGCTGGCAGACAGGCCGCCCCAGAGCCACCTTGGCATGGTGATCAACGCAGGGAGATCGCCATGATCCTCAATCGCCGTGCCGCCCTTTCGCTCACCCTGGGGGCTGCCGCCCTCGCCGCCACGCCCGCCCGTGCCTCGACACCGCCGGTCTATGCCGTTCGGGGCATCGCGCTCGGCGGTACCGACACCGTCGCCTATTTCACCGACAGCCGCCCCGTCGCCGGCAAGGCCAAGCACAGTGCGGATTGGAACGGCGCGACCTGGCACTTCGCCAGCGCCGAGAACCGCGACACCTTCCTCGCAGATCCGACGGCCTTCGCCCCCCAGTACGGCGGCTACTGCGCCTGGGCCGTGTCCCGCGGCTACACCGCCTCGACCGTGCCGGAGGCTTGGGAGATCGTGGACGGCAAGCTCTACCGCAACTTCAGCCTTGGCGTCCGCAGCCGCTGGCGCCGCGACATCCCCAGCAACATCGCCAAGGGCGATGCAAACTGGCCCGGCGTCCTCGCATAGCACGCCCGATCCGAGGTCAAGACCTAGCGCGCCCGATCCGAGGTAAAGACCCTCGTCATCCCCCGGCTTGACCGGGGGATCCACCTTCCAAGCCGATGAATTGCCCGATCACGCCGGGCAATTATCACCAAAGCAAACCAGCGCTGAGACGAGCGTTTTGAACCGCGTTCATAGCAGGTGTTTGCGCATCAGTTCCGCCAGCCGCTCCGGCCCCAGGACAGGCGGCGCGACGGAGCGCAGCGCCCCGTCCGGCCCCAGAAAGTAGATGAAGCTGCCGTGGGCATAGATCGGATTGCCCACCGGATCGGTGGCCACGACCGTCGCTTCGACCTGAAAGGCCGCCATCGCCGCCTCCACCGCCGCCCGATCGCCGGTGAGCCCCACGAAGCGCTCGTGCCAACGCGGCATGGCCTGCGCCAGCACCGCCGGCGTATCATGCTCTGGGTCAACGGTGATCATCACCGGCTGGATCGGCGCGCCGTCCCGGCCCAGGATCTCCAGCGCCTCCGCCATCCGCGGCAGCGCGACCGTGCAGATCGACTCGCAGGTGGCATAGCCGAAGAAGAGCGCGATGGGCCGGCCCGCCAGATCCTCATCCGTCACCCGCGCCCCGGTCTGGTCGATCAGGTCGAAATCCGCCTGGATCGCCAGCGGAAAGGGCGAGGCGGCGCCGAGGCTAAGCACCAGCGCCGCCACCGCGAGCAGCCGCATCAGAAGTTCTCCGCGATGTAGGCTTCGTCGACCTCCTTGCCGAGGCCGAAGTACCCGGTCGTCGCGATCCGCTCGTTGATGCGCGGGTCACGGCGGAACCAGGGACCCTTGCCGGCCGCCTCGGGGAACTTTCCGTCCCAGTCCTTGGTCCAGGCATTGGTCTTGGCGGGCTCCGCACCCGCGACGCTCACGGTCTGGATCTGCATGATCTCCGCCCCGCCGGTCACCTCCGGATCGCCGACCAACAGCCCATCGACGGTGACCGTCTGGCCGCAGTACTGCGCCAGATCCACCGTGGCGCCGGTGAAGATCGGCTGGATGTTCTTGAAGGCGAGCACCGATTTGCCGTCCGCCTCCCGGATCATGACCATCTGGCGCTCGCCCGCGCCGCAGTCATCGGGACAGTCGCCGGTCAGGTGGCAGACCGCATCGACGACCTTGGCGTCGAACGTGGCCAGCTGCTCACCCCGCAGGCCCCAGGGCTTGGCCGCGCTGCCTTCGGACCAGGGGCCCTTCCCATCCTCCGCCACGGCGGGCAGGGCGATCAACGCGGCGAGGGCCGCCATCATCACGCTTTTCATGGCGCCTTACTCCTTGTTAGGATCGGGGATGACAAAGCCCGGCACGACGCCGAAGTCGTTGTGGTTGACGACGGTGATCCCCTCGTTCGCCACAACCTCGTCCACCATCAGATACTTGATATCGTCGACATCGTAGAGCACGCCTTCCGCCGTGATGCGGTTCGACTGCACATCGAGCAGCGCCGTGCCATCGGCGATCTCGGCATCGCCCTCCCACTTCATCACCATGTAGACGGTGCCGTCGTCGGCCAGAATCCCCACCGGGATGCCGCCCGCCGCGCACCACATGGCACAGGTATGATGCGCCGTCCCCACGACAGTGTCGTACCAGCCCATGACGCCGGAGTAGTAGCACCAGGTGTCGATGACCTCGCCGGTCACGGTCACCTTCTCCCCCTCGGCGGCCTGGGAAAGGCCTGGGGTCAACATGGTCGCAAGGCCGAGAGCGGCCAGGGTGCGGATTGCGGTCATCGCGTCCTCCTCTGCTTGGCGGCAGGGTAACGCAGGGACGTCGGGGCTTTCAGTCCACAATCCGAGACGCAGCGATCACAGTTCGGCGATGCACGATGGGCGCCCGCCGCGGGCGTCACTCGACCACGCGCGTCCAATCCTGCCCGCGGCAGATTAGGCCACCCAGGATACAGCCGGAGAGCGTCAGCGTATCGGCGCCGGCCATGGCCATCTTGGCGCTATAGACCTCGTCTTCGTCCGCCGCCCAGACCTTGCCGCCATCCCAGCGCTGGGGCCCGTCCGGCGCCATATCCCAGATCAGGGCCCGGCCGATGGTCGCGGCATCGGCACCGCCGAAGGCCCCATCGACGGTCCCGCAGAGCAGCCCCGTATCCTCGACACAGGGCGCGATCCGCACGTGCAGGAACCGCCCGTCATCGCCCTCGGCGGTCTTCCACAGCCCGACCGGCCCCTCTGCCAGGGCGTGGCCCCCCGCCATCACAGCCAGGACCAGGCCCGCCGCCATCGCCATGCGCATCGAACAGTCCTCCCCTTGCGCCTTTGATCAGCACGCAAACGTTTTTCACCCGCCCGGTCAACGGCCCGCGGCATCACGTTCTCGGTCAGTCTCGTCGGCGGTCGGCGGAGGTTGCCAGGGCGTGACAGCGCGGGCCCCTTCCCCTACACCCCCGCCGGTGACCGGAGCCTGCCCCATGATCCTCTACCCTGCCATCGACCTCAAAGACGGCGCCTGCGTGCGCCTGCTGCGCGGCGCGATGGAGAGCGCCACCGTCTTCAGCCAGGACCCCGCCGCCCAGGCCCGTGCGTTCGCCGAGGCTGGCTGCGAATGGCTCCATGTGGTCGACCTCAACGGTGCCTTCGCCGGTCGCCCGGTGAACGGCGCGGCGGTGGAGGCGATCCTTGCCGCCCTCAGCATCCCTGTGCAGCTCGGCGGCGGCATTCGCGATCGCGCGACGCTGGAGATGTGGCTCGAGAAGGGCGTCGCCCGCATCATCCTCGGCACCGCAGCGCTGCGCGACCCGGATCTGGTGCGAGGGGCTGCGGCGGCCCACCCGGGCCGGATCGCCGTCGGCATCGACGCCAAGGCCGGCATGGTGGCTGTCGAGGGCTGGGCCGCCGTCAGCGACATGAGCGCCACCGACCTCGCCCGGCGGTTCGAGGATGCCGGCGTCGCGGCGATCATCTACACCGACATCGACCGCGACGGCGCGATGCAGGGTCCGAATCTGGCGGCCACGGCGGCGCTGGCTCGGGCCGTCAGCATCCCCGTCATCGCCTCGGGCGGCGTCTCCTCCCTCGCCGACCTCATCGCGCTGCGCGACACCGGCGTCATCGCCGGCGCCATCTCCGGCCGCGCCCTCTACGACGGCAGCCTCGACCTGGCCGAAGCGATCGGGGCCCTGTCTGCCTGAGCCCCTGATCTGCCTAAGCCCCTGATCTGCCTAAGCCCTGGCGACCCCGTCGGTCGGGGCGGGTCAAGGATCGGCCCCGCCGACCGGCGCAGCCGGCTCGTCCTTGACGCGCCCCGGCCGGCGATCACGCTCGGCCCGAAGCCCTCGGGGCTTCTCCCCAGCCCCTCACCGCGATCCCCGCCAGGCGCACCACCACAGATCGGGCGCTGCGCGGCCGGTCAAACCGCGCTCCCGAAGACTCCTCGCGGCGACCAGCCGCGATTCCGTGTGGCTCCAGGGTTCAGTCGGTGGCGATGGCGCGGTCGGTCAGCTTGTCGAGCTGCCCGCCAGCCCCGGCCGCCAGTTTCTGCAACCCGTGATCCAGCGCCCAGGTCTCGGTGTTGCGGTAGACCACCACCGTGCCCTCCGCACCCTCATAGGCCATGACCTTAAGCGGCAGGTCGATGGCGAGCAGCGGATTGGCCTCCATCAGCCCCGTGCCCACGGCGGGGTTGCCAAAGATCAGCACCTGGGTCGGGCGCAGCGTCTTGTCGTACTCGCTCGCCGCCGCTGCGTGGTCCAGGCGCACGAAGACCTTCCCGCCATTCGCCTCCACCGCCGCGGCGATGCGATCCAACGTGGTCGCCACGTCGTGCGGGCTGTTCTTGGTGATGAAGGCCTCCTCCGCCAGCGCGGGGGCCGTGGCAAGCGCGAGGCCGAGGGTGGCGGCCGTGAGGATGCGGCGCATGGGATGTCTCCTTTTGGATCACTCCGGTCGGCGCACCCTCCGGCCATCTGACGACAGCGTCAATCGTCGGCCTCTCACGAAGATGCCACCCGGCCTGCCCCGGGGGTGTCCCAGGGTTTCCCCAGGGTTGCCCCAACGCCGACCCCACGTCGCCCCGGTTGACGCGGCCAGGCGTGCCGTCGATAGCAGGGGTCCGTCCCGCCGCCACGCCCGCCGGAGGAGCCATGCTGAAGATCCGTGTCATCCCCTGTCTCGACGTGGCCGAGGGGCGCGTGGTCAAGGGCGTCAACTTCGTCGATCTGCGCGATGCGGGCGACCCGGTGGAGCAGGCGGCGCTCTACGATGCCGCCGGCGCCGACGAACTCTGCTTTCTAGACATCACCGCCAGCCACGAGGACCGCGGCATCCTGCTCGACGTCGTCCGCCGCACGGCCGAACGCTGCTTCATGCCGCTCACCGTGGGCGGCGGGGTGCGGACGCTCGAGGATATCCGCTCGCTGCTCCTGGCCGGCGCCGACAAGGTTTCGATCAACACCGCCGCGGTGAAGGACCCGGATTTCGTCGCCCGCGCCGCCGAGAAATTCGGCAGCCAGTGCATCACGGTGGCCCTAGACGCGAAATCCGGCGGCGCCACGGACACGGGCTTCGAGATCTTCACCCACGGCGGGCGCCAGGCCACCGGGATCGACGCCGTGGCCTTCGCCCGGCTCGTGGTCGAAAAGGGCGCAGGCGAGATCCTGCTCACCTCCATGGACCGCGACGGCACCAAGGCGGGGTTCAACCTACCGCTGACCCGCGCGGTAGCCGAGGCCGTGCCCGTACCGGTCATCGCCTCCGGCGGCGTCGGCACGCTGGACCACCTGGTCGAGGGGGTGCGCGCGGGCGGCGCCTCCGCCGTGCTCGCCGCGTCGATCTTCCACTTCGGCGAACACTCCATCGCCGAGGCCAAGCACCACATGGCCATGGCCGGCCTCCCGGTGCGCCTGTGATTGCGCCTGTGATGATGACCGACGCGGATGTACTGATCCGGCTCGCGCGCACCATCGAGGCGCGGCGGGGCGCCGACCCGGAGAGTTCCCACACCGCCAAGCTGCTGGCCAAGGGGCCGGCGAAATGCGCGGAAAAGTTCGGGGAGGAGGCGGTCGAGGCCATCATCGAGGCCGTGCGCGGCGATGCCCTCGCCCTGCGCCGGGAGGCCGCCGACAGCCTCTACCACCTGCTCGTGATGCTCGCCGCGGCCGAAATGCCCTTCGGCGCCGTCTTGGCCGAGTTGGAGCTGCGCGAAGGAACCTCCGGCGTGGATGAGAAGGCGAGCCGGCACCGCGGCACCGTCATCGAACGCGCCCTGAGCCCGGAGGCGATCGCCCGTTGCCTGGCCCTCAGGGTCGAGGTCTTTATCGCCGAACAGGGTGTCAGCGCGGCGGACGAGCAGGACGGGCTCGACGGCGCGGCGGAGCATTGGATCGTCCACCGCAGCCCGCGCACCCTCGGCTGTGCCCGGGTGCGCCTGCTCGAGGACCCGGCGGAGGGCACAGCCTATGCCAAGATCCAGCGGGTGGCCGTGGCCCAGGCGGGGCGCGGCACGGGTCTGGGCGCGCGGCTGATGACGGCGATCATGGACGATCTGGCGAAGCGCGGGCTGGAGGCGCGGCTCGACAGCCAGGTCGACGCCGTCGCCTTCTACGAACGCCTGCGCTTCGTCGCCGAGGGGCCCGAATTCATGGATGCCGGCATCGCCCATCAGCACATGCGCTGGCGGCCCTAACGCCCAGTGCGCCAGGCGATGTGCCGGGCGATGAGCCCTAACGCCCGATTTGGCGGGCGATGGGCCCTAACGCCCGGTGTGCCGGGCGATGAACTGCCCAGCCCGAAGGATGTCCGCATCCGCCGCCGCCAGCCAGCCGCGGAAGACCGGCCAGGCGTGGGGCAAGCCGCGTCTGATCTCAAGCTCAGGGTCGCTGCCCGCGGTGCGGAGCCGCTCGGTCATAGCGATCGCATCATCGAGCAGGATCTCGTCAAGGCTCGCGAAGATCATCGTCGGCGGGGGCGCCCGGAAAGTCGCCAAGACCGGGGAGACGCGCCAGTCCTCGCGGTCGCCGCCTTCGCCCAGGCAGAAATCGATCAGGTCGTTGAAACGATGCGCCGGCAGCATGGCGTCGCGCCCGGCGTTCTGCGTTATCGAGCCCGCCTCGCCCCGCAGATCCGCAAAGGGCGAGAAGGCGACGACCGCAGCGGGCAGTGCGGCGCGGTCGGCGGTCAGATCCGCCAGCAACGACAGGGCCAGGCCGCCGCCGGCACTGTCGCCGGCCAGCGCAATGCGGGAGGGGGCAAATCCCCGCTCCATCAGCCAGTCCCAGGCCGCACGCGCATCCTGCAACGCCGCCGGCAGACGATGCTCCGGCGCCAGGCGATAGTCAGGCATCAGCGCATGCCCACCGGCGGCACCGGCAAGTGCCGCGGCAAGGTGGCGATGCGTCTGCGGCGAGCCCGCGATGAAAGCACCGCCGTGGAAGTATAGGATGACCGGCGTGGTATCCGCCGGATCAGCGACCGGTGTTTGCGGTCGCCAGCCTTCGCCATGCGCCGTCACCCAGAGCCCTTCGCGCGTCCGAGGCTCTGCCAGGGCCCCGGTCGGCAAATCGATCGGCACGCCGAGAGCGCCCGCCGGATGCCGTGCAAGGCGCCGGACGCTGCGCGCAAAGATCCCCCGCAGAACGGCCGGGTCCTGAACGCGCGCGAGCATGCGCTTCGTCGTCAGCTTGAGGCCGAACGACAGCAGCGATGCAGGCAGGTTGAACTGCGCCAACCAGCTCATGATCAGCGTGATCCCCCTGCCCAGGCTAGCCAGAGCACGCGCGGGCTCTCTTCCAGCGCAATCACGGCTCAGCCGGGGCGGGTCTCGGCGAAGCGGCGCTCTACCGCCTCCCAGATCAGCCCGGCGGCGTTGATGCCGCTGAAGCGCTCCAGCTCTTGGATGCCGGTGGGGGAGGTCACGTTGATCTCCGTCAGCATGCCGCCGATCACGTCGATGCCGACGAAGATCAACCCACGCTCCTTCAGCGTCGGGCCGATGCGGGCACAGATCTCCAGATCGCGCTCGGTCAGCGCCGAGGGCTCGGGGCGGCCGCCCACGTGCATGTTCGAGCGCGCCTCACCCTGCTGCGGCACGCGGTTGATGGCGCCCACCGCCTCCCCGTCGACCAGGATCACGCGCTTGTCGCCCTCGCTCACCGCCGGCAGGAAGGCCTGGGCCATGACCGGCTCGCGGTTGCGCTCGGCGAACATCTCTTGGAGCGAGGCGAGGTTGGGATCGTCGGGCTTCACCCGGAAGACGCCGGCGCCGCCGTTGCCGAAGAGGGGCTTCACGATCATGTCGCCATGCTCGGCGCGGAAGGTGCGCAGATCCTCCAGCGTTCGGGCGATCATGGTGGGCGGCATCAGGTCGTGCACCTCCAGGACCATGAGTTTCTCGGGGCTGTTGCGCACCCAGAAGGGGTCGTTCACCACCAGGGTCTGCGGGTGAATGATCTCCAGCAGATGGGTGTTGGTGATGTAGCTCATGTCGAAGGGCGGATCCTGGCGCAGCCAGACCACGTCGAGCTCGGCCAGATCGCGCAGCTCCCGCGGCCCGAGGGTCGCGGGCGCCGCCGGGTCGGCCTGGACGGTGACCGGATGGCCCGCTGCCATCACCTTACCACCGCGCCAAAGCAGATCGGGGACGTTGTAGTAGAAGAGCTCATGGCCGCGGGTGGCGGCTTCGAGCATCAGGCGAAAGGTGGAATCCGCCCGGATGTCGACGCTCTCGATGGCGTCCATCTGAAAGGCGACGGTCAGGCTCATGGCGCAGTCTCCGCTCGCCGGGTCGGCGTGGCCCGGCCGTTGCGACCTGCCAGAGGGGCGCGCCCCGGGCAAGGGGCACGCTCCGCTTTGGAACCCTGCGGGAACCCGGGGCTAGATCGGCGCCCGCGCCCTGGCCGCAGCCTCCGCCTCCGCCTCAGGGGCGGCTACTGCGGCCTGCGCCGCGGGGGCCTGGCGCCGCGGGTCGTCGATCAGCAGCACGTGGCTGACGACCCGCGCCACCCCGTCCACGCCGCGGGCATGGGCGATGACCGTGTCGAGCTCGCCCGAGGACCGCGCAAGGCCTGTGAGATGGACGACGCCGTCCACCGTCTCGACGTTGTAGTTCTGGCTTGCGACGTCGAGATCGGTCAGCAGCCGGTACCGTACGCCGTTGGCGATGCGCACATCGCGCCAATAGGCGCCGATGCCGCTGTCCTCGGCCACCGTGATCTCATTGGTCACGGCAACCACGCCGGGGCCGGTCCAGGCGATCGCCTCCGCGTCCACCCGGTCCTGCCGCTCGGGCACCGAACCGGTGAGGAGCACGCGCTTCTCCACCACATCGACGCCGACGTCGCGGTAAAGCTCGCCCGAATGAGCGCCCAGCCTGTTGCCGATCGAAAGGGCGATTTCCGTGTCGCTGAGCGCGTCCATGGTCGAACGCTCCTGCACGACGGAGCGCGCCACGACGGTGGTGCCGCCGACCAGCACCGCCGGTCCACAGCCCGTGAGCAGGGCCGCCACCAGGGCGGGCCATGCCCGGGTCATCACGATTTTCATCTCTTGCCTGCCTCGTTTACTGATCGTCCTGCTCGAAACCGCGGGCGTTTTTGATCACCGTCGGTTGCGCCGTGCCGTCCACGAGGACGACATCGAAACGCGCCCGACAGGCCCTGCCCGTCTCGTTCGTGTGTTCGATCATAAACTGAGAGGCCGCTTGCTCCAAGCGTCGCCATTGCTGGGGCCGGATCGGGTCGTCGACGACGCGGCGCCCGCGCTTCTTCACCTCGACGAAGACGAGGATGTCGCCGTCTTTTGCCACGAGGTCCAGTTCACCGCCGCCGATCCGCCGCCGCCGCGCCAGGATCGACGCACCATCCCGCCGGTAGAGGCGTTCGACCCCTTCCTCCGCCAGTAGGCCGGCTAGATGGTTCTGCCGCCCGCGCGCGGCCTTTGCAGTGGTTGGTGTGACGACACGCATCGTCTTCTCTCCATGCCCTGCTGTGGTTATCGCAGCGCTCAGCAAAGACTTCCCTAATCCGCCGGTCCTTCTTCGGCACTCTCCGACAGCGCGAGCGCGCGCGCGTATACCTGCTTGCGCGGCAGGCCGAGGTCTTGGGCAACCCTGGCCGTCGCATCGCGCAGGCTGAGCTCGCTCAGCGCGGCCCGCAGCGCCGGATCGAGATCGGCCGCCTCCGCCCCCGGCGCGCGCACCGGGGGCCCGGCGAGCAGCACGATCTCGCCCTTGGGCGCACCCTCCGCGGCCAGCCAGGCCGCAAGCTCGCCCAGGGGTGCCCGCACCACAGTCTCGAAGCGCTTCGTCAACTCCCGCGCCAGGGCACCGGGGCGCGCCTCCCCGAGTGCTGCCGCCATATCCGCAACGCTCTGCACCACCCGATGGGGGCTCTCGAAGACCACCAGCGTCGCCGGTACTGCGGCCAGTTCCGCATAAAACCGACGCCGCGCCGCGGACTTTGCCGGGGGGAACCCTGCGAACAGGAACCGGTCCGTCGGCAACGCCGACAGGCTGAGCGCGGCCAGCGGCGCCGAGGCGCCGGGCACCGCCGTCACGCCATGGCCCTCGGCCACCGCCATCTCCACCAGCCGGTACCCTGGATCGGCCACCAGCGGCGTGCCCGCGTCCGAGCAGTAGGCCAGCGACCGCCCTTCCGCCAACCAGCGCGACAGGCGCGGCCGCTGCGCAGCGCCGTTGCGGTCGTGGTAGGCGACGATGGGCCGACCGGCCAGCGCGATGCCGTGCAGATCCATCAGCTTGAGGGTCTGGCGCGTATCCTCCGCCGCGATCATCTCGGCCGCGGCCAGCACGTCCAGGGCCCTCAGCGTGATGTCGCGGGCATTCCCGATGGGCGTCGCGACCAGGTAAAGGCCCGGATCGAGTGGCGGCACAGCCCTTGGCGCACCGCCCGGTGGCGCCAGGTCATCGCCCTCTCCCCGGCCGCGCGTCATGCGCTCATTCCCCCTTATTCCGCGAAACCGCCACCGCCTTGAACCTGCGTTTACTTTTTCGAGGGGTGATGCAAGTGTCCCGCCAGCGCAGAGGTGCCGCTGGGGCGCAGCGCGGGAACGGCACAGGGACGGCAGCGGGCGCAGGGGCGCCTGGCGGGACGACGTCCACGCCGGCAGGGAGAGGCCGATGACGCGCGCGCTGAGCAGCATACCGAGCGTGACAACCCGGATCGCCGCGACCGCTGGGCGCCGCGGCCTTGGCGTGCCGCTCAGGCGCCTGGCCAGCCTGGTGGCGATGCTCGGCATCATGGGTCTGGCCGCCTGCAGCGCGCAGCGGGATGCCGACGCCCCCGTCGCCGAGGCGCCGGAAGCCCCGGTCCAGCAACCGGTGCCCAGCGGCCCGGTCCCCGTGGCGCTGCTCGTCCCCCTCGGCGCAGCGCAGGAGCGGGTGGGCAACGACGCGCGCGCCATCACCAACGCCGCCCGCATGGCGCTGGAGGAAGGGCCGGCCGACGCCATCACGCTCAACATCCTCGACACCGGCGGCACGGCGGAGGGCGCGCGCCTGGCCGCCAGCCGGGCGGTCGAGCAGGGTGCCGCCCTGATCCTGGGGCCGCTCTTCTCGGCCTCGACCAGCGCCGTCGCCCCCATCGCGCGGCCCACCGGAGCACCGGTCCTCTCCTTCTCCACCGATACCACGGTCGCCGGCAGCGGGGTCTGGGTCACCGGCTTCACGCCGGAGGACGAGGTCCAGCGCATTCTCGCCTTCGCCGCGCGCAATGGCATCACCCGCGTCGGCGTCTATGCCCCCGACATCCCCTATGGTCAGGCCGCCCTGCGCGCGGTGGAGGGGGCCGCGGCCCGAACCGGGATCAGCGTCGTTGCGCGCGAGAGCTACCCGCGCAGCTTCCAGGACATCGAGCGGACCTCGGGCGCCTTTGCCGCCATGGCGCGTTCCCTGGGCGCGGAGGCGGTGCTGCTGCCGGACTTCAGCCAGGGCCTGCAGACCGCCGCCAGTTTCATGGCCTTCCACGGCGTGGTGCAGCCGGAGATCCGCTATCTCGGCACCGGCCAATGGGAGGCGGGGGAGACCCTGCGTGAGCAGGCCCTGGTGGGCGGCTGGTTCGCCGGCGCCGACCCCATCGCGGCCGATGCCTTTGCGGGGCGCTACCGGGCGCGCTTTGGCAGTCGGCCGCCCTTCGTCGCCGTCCTCGGCTATGACGCCGCGCGCGTCGCCATCGAACTCGCCGTCCAGGCCCGCACCCTGGGCGATGCAACGCCCTACGGGCCGGAGGCCCTGACCCAGGAGGCGGGCTTCGCCGGCGGCGTCGGCGCGCTGCGCCTGTTGCCCGATGGCACGGCCCAGCGCGGCATCGCCGTACTGGAGGTCGGACAGGGCGGCTTCATCACCCGTGAGCCTGCGCCGACCCGGTTCGGCGCAGGCTCCTGAGAGAGCGCATGACGAAAACCCCGCTGCGCGCCAGGGGCGCGCGTGATGACAAAGCCAAACCGACACCCCCGGCGATCCGGCCCAGCGCGGGGTCGCGACCTTGAGCGGCGCCGCGGCCAGGGCCGCGGAGGCGCCCACCTTCGCCGGGCTCTCCCATCTGATCTGCCCGCCCGAAGGGATCGCCGACCGTGCGCGCCTGCTGGCGGCCATCGATGCGCTGGCCCGCACGCACGTCGGCAAGCCCACGGCCCTGCGCCACGAGGTCGTGGGCCTGCTGAGCGAAACGCTGGCCGAGGGGCGCGCCCGGGTGCGGCAGGCACTGCTCGCCCAGCCCGCCGCCGGACTGCGGGTCGCCCGCGCCTATAGCCACGCCACCGACGTCGTCGTCGCGGGCACCGTCCATCTGGTCACCCAGCATCTGCATCCCGCCCCGGTCCGCACCCGGGGCGAGCGGCTGTCGGTCATCGCTGTCGGCGGCTACGGCCGGGGCGAGATGGCGCCCTTCTCCGACGTCGACCTGCTGTTCCTGACCCCCTGGAAACGCACCCCCTGGGCCGAGAGCGCGGTGGAGGCAATCCTCTACATCCTCTGGGATCTCAAGCTGAAACTCGGCCAGTCGGTCCGCACGATCTCCGAGACGATGCGCTATGCCAGCAGTGACTGGACCATCCGCACCAACCTGCTGGAGATGCGCTACATCGCCGGCGACCCGGAGCCCGCCCGCGCGCTGGAGGAACGGCTCTGGGAGGAGCTGTTCCTCAAGACCGGTCCCCAGTTCGTGGAGGCGAAGCTCGCCGAGCGCGACACCCGCCACACCCGCCACGGCGGCTCGCGCTACCTGCTCGAGCCCAATGTGAAGGAGGGCAAGGGCGGCCTGCGCGACCTGCAGACGCTCCATTGGATCAGCCGCTATCTCTACCGGGTCGACAAGGCCTGGGAGCTCTGCCCCCTCGGCGTCTTCGAGGAGGAGGAGGTCCAGCGCTTCGCCGATGCCGCCAAGTTCCTCTGGGCCGTCCGCCACCACCTGCACGACCAGGCCGGGCGCGCGACCGAGGTGCTGGCCTTCGACCGCCAGGTCGAGATCGCCGAGCGCTTCGGCTACAGCGACGCCGACGGGCGCCGGGCGGTGGAGCACTTCATGCACCGCTACTTCCGCCACGCCAAGGACGTGGGCGATCTGACCCGCATCTTCTCCGCCGCGCTGGAGGCGCAGCACGCTAAGGAGCGGCCGCGGTTTTCGATGCTGCTGCGCGCGCTCTCGATCACCGACCCCACCGTCGGCAGCCGCTATACCGTGCGCGACGGTCGCCTGGCCCTGGCCGATGATGCGCTGTTCGACCATGAGCCCATCGCCCTGTTGGATCTGTTCCGGGAGGCCGCGCGCACCGACGCCCGCATCCACCCCGCCGCCATGCGCCAGGTGACCCGCCATCTCGATCTGCTCGAGGGTCTGCGCGATGACCCCGCCGCCAACGCCCTGTTCCTCGAGCTGCTGACCGACAAGACCCATGCCGACTGGCTGATGCGGCTGATGAACGAGACCGGCGTCCTCGGCCGTTTCATGCCGGTGTTCGGGCGCTGCGTCGCGATGATGCAGTTCAACATGTACCACCACTACACGGTGGACGAGCACACCATCGAAACCCTGCGCACCCTCGCCCGGATCGAGCGGGGCGAGGCAACGGAGGAGCATCCGGTCGCCTCCGACATCGTGCGCCAGGGGCTGAACCGAAGGGTGCTCTATGTCGCGCTCCTGCTCCACGACCTTGGCAAGGGCCAGCCGGCCGATCACTCCATCCTGGGTGCGGAGATCGCGGCGAGCGTTTGCCCCCGCCTCGGCCTCAGCGAGACCGAGTGTGAGCTGGTGGAATGGCTGGTGCGCCACCACCTGCTCATGTCGGACTATGCGCAGAAGCGCGACATCGCTGACCCCAAGACCGTCCGCGATTTCGCCCGCGTGGTCCAAAGCCCGGAGCGGTTGCGCCTGCTCCTGATCCTCACCGTCTGCGATATCCGCGGCGTGGGCCCCGGGGTCTGGAACAACTGGAAGGCGCAGCTGCTGCGCAAGCTCTACTGGGACACCCGGGCCTATCTCACCGGCGGCGGCGATGTGATCGCCACCCAGGCCGCCCGCATCCGGGAGGCGAAGGAGGCCCTGGCCCATGGCCTCTCGGCCATCGGTTGGGCGCCGGAGGCGATCGCGGCGGAGCAGGAGCGTCACTATCCGCAGTACTGGCTGGGGGTGGAGACACCGAACCACGTCCGTTTTGCCGAGCTGGCAGCGAAGGCGGCGAAGGGCAAGGCGCACCGGATCCACACCCACTTCGACCTGGACGCCGACCGCGACGTCACCCTGGCCAGCCTCTACATGGACGATCATCCAGGGCTGTTTGCGCGCATGGCCGGTGCCTTCGCCATCGCCGGCGCCAATGTGGTGGACGCCCGCAGCTACACCTCGGTCGATGGGATGACCTGCGCCACGTTCGGCATCCAGGACGCCGACGGTCGGGCCTTCGACGAGACGCGCCTGCCGCGTCTCAGCCGTGCGATCGAGCGGACGCTGGCCGGCAAGGTCGTCGCCCGCAAGGCGATCGCCGAGCGTCAGCGTGACAAGCCGCGGGAGCGCCCCTTCACCGTGCCGACCCAGATCGTCTTCGACAACGATGCCTCCGAGCTTTACACGGTGATCGAGGTGAACGCCCGCGACCGGCTGGGTCTGCTGCACGCCCTGGCGCGGACCCTGACCGAGAACAACGTGAACATCTTCACCGCGATCATCGCGACCTATGGCGAGCGAGCGGTGGACGTCTTCTACGTGAAGGACCTCTTCGGCCTGAAGATCCACAGCGCCACCAAGCAAAAGCAGCTGACCGCGCGACTGACTGCGGCCATTGCGGCGGTCCATCCGAACGCCGATCCTGAAAGCAGCGGTGACGGGGGCAGCGGCGGCGACGGCGATGGGAGCGGGCCATCTGGGCCAAGCGATCGGCCCCAGCCATGAGCGCGGGATGACCGCGACGCCACCGCCGGCCGGGGGCGCACCAGGCGCCGGTACAGGCCCCGACGTGAAATCCAGCGAGCAAAGGAGCGCCGGTCCAAAGGGCGCCGGTCTGCTGGGCGGCTTCGCCACGGTCGGCCTATGGACCATGGTCAGCCGGGTGCTCGGCTTTCTCCGCGACGTCGTCATCGCCGCCATCCTCGGCGTGGGCCCGGTGGCCGAGGCTTTCTTCGTCGCCTTCACCCTGCCCAATCTCTTCCGCCGCTTCTTCGCCGAGGGGGCGTTCAACACCGCCTTCGTGCCCCTCTTCGCCAAGCGGCTGGAGGGGGAGGGCCGCGAGAGCGCCCGCGCCTTCGCCGAGGAGGCCTTCGCCGGCCTCGCGACGGTCCTCATCGTCTTCACGCTGATCGCACAGCTCGCCATGCCCTGGCTGGTGCTGGCGCTCGCCAGCGGGCTGGCGGGCGATGCGCGCTTCGATCTTGCCGTCGATTTCGGGCGGATCGTCTTTCCCTACATCCTGCTGATCTCGCTCGCGGCGCTGATGTCGGGGGTGCTCAATGCGCTCGGCCGCTTCGCGGTGGCGGCCGCAGCACCGACGCTGCTCAACCTGCTCCTGATCGCGGTGTTGCTCGTGTCCCAGACCGAGCTGCTCGAGCCTGTCGCGGTCGCCGCCCCGACGCAGGCGGAAGCCGGCACCATCCTCGACCTGCACGCCGGCACCATGCTCAGCCTCGGCGTGATCCTAGCCGGTGTGGCCCAGCTCGCCCTGGTCTGGCACGCGGCGGCGCGCGCGGGCCTGCCCGTACGCCTGCGCTGGCCGAGCCTGAGCCCGGAGATGAAGCGTCTTGCGATCATCGCAGCACCGGCCGCGCTGGCGGGCGGGGTGATGCAGATAAACCTGGTCGTCGGCCGCCAGGTCGCGAGCTACTGGGAAGGGGCGATCGGCTGGCTCTGGCTCGCGGATCGGGTCTATCAGCTGCCCCTCGGTGTCATCGGCGTGGCCATCGGCGTCGTCCTGCTGCCCGCGCTCTCGCGCCATGTGCGCGCGGGCGACCGCGCCGCCGCCCGCCATGCTCTCGGCCGTGCGGGGGAGTTCGCGCTGGCGCTCACCCTGCCCGCCACCGTCGCCCTGATCGCGATCCCGGCGCTGATCGTCGCCGTCCTCTTCGAGCGCGGCGCCTTCGGTCCGCAGGACGTGGGCCCCACTGCCCTCGCGCTCGCCGTCTATGCGGCGGGGCTGCCCGCCTTCGTGTTGCAAAAGGTGGTCCAGCCCGCCTTCTTCAGCCGCGAGGACACGCGCACCCCGCTGCGCTACGCGGTCTGGTCGATGCTGGTGAACGTCGCGGTCGCCCTGGCCGGCAGCCTGGTGATCGGCTGGCTGGCCGCCCCGCTCGCCGCCACAGCCGCCGCCTGGGCCAACCTGGTGCTCCTCTGGCGCGGGGCGCTGCGGGCCGAGCCGCATCTGGCCCCCGACACCACTCTCCGCCGCCGGGTGCCGCGCATGCTGCTGGCCGCGCTCGCCATGGGCGCGATCATCCTGGGGCTTGCGACGCTGACCGAGGGGCTCGGCGCCTATGCCCGGACCGGGGCCCTGGCCGCGATCGTGGTTGCCGGCATGGCCGCCTATGGCGCCATCGGCCTCGCCATCGGCGGCTTCAGCCTCAGCGATCTCAAGGCCGGCCTACGTCGGCGCGGATAGGCCCCTGGCGCCAAGGTTTCCCCGTGTGCCGCTGGGCGTAGGGGGAGCACGCCCCCGGGGCGCCACCTCGCCCACGCTCGCGGCCGCCGCCCTCACCGATGTCGCTTGCATGGCCGCCTACGGCGCCGTCGACTTCACGACGGGTGGCTTCGCCGCAGCACGTCGCCAGCAACCCCACTCGGCTCGGCCCGGCGGACTCTTGTCGGTTGGAAAAGGCCTGAGAGTGCGACTTGCGGCTTTGGCTCCCGAGCCCACCCACGTCAGGATGGACGCGCTTCCCTGAAGGATCTCGAAACGCACAGGGGGCAAGGACAGACTGCCATGGTGATCGGGCGTTTACCCATCGACGGCCATCCTGACGTGGGTGGGCGCGCGTCGGCCCGAGCGGTCAGAGGAAACGGGCCCGCGACCGCGCGCTATGGCGCCGGGGCGGCACCGCATAGCCCAGCAGCCAACCGACCACGAAGCCACCCAGGTGCGCCTGCCAGGCCACGCTGCTGTCGACGCCCACCGCCACCATCAGGTTGAGCGCCGCCAGCGCCCCCACCATCAGCCAGATCTGATCCCTCGCCATCCCATGGCGCGCCAGCCAGCGTTCGCGCCAGCACAGGAACACCCCGATAAAGCCAGAGGTCCCGCCCGAGGCACCCACCAAGGCCCCCGGCTCGCTGGAGAGCAGACCATAGGTCAGCGCCCCCGCCGCCGCCGTCAGCAGGAAGATCACCAGCGTCGCGCGGATGCCCGCGTCGTGGCTGATGCCATGCCCGAAGGCCAGGAAGATCGCCGCATTCGTCGCCAGATGAAGCCAACCCGCATGCAGGAAGGCATGGGTCACCAGCGCCCAGAGCATCTGCGGATCGACCCCCCGCCCGGCAAAGGCCAGCTGAAGATCGCCGTTGTCGAAGGCGAAGCGGTAGTACATCCCCCAGGGCTCGAAGATCCGCGGCGCGAGCCCCGCATCCGCAAGATCCGTCAGAAGCTGAATCACCGCCCAAAGCCCGACGGTGCCCCACAGCAGCGGGTGCACCGTGGCATTCACCGGCGGCGAGCCGGGCGCGATACGGTTGAAGAAACGCGGCATGGCCTCCCCGTCGCGGCCGGTCGTCTGCGGTACCCGCCAGACATAACACCCCGGCGACGGGCGGCGAGACCCTTCCGCGCGGCCCGTCGCTTGACCTCCCCCCGAGCCGGTTCCATAGATCCCCGGCCCGGCGCCGGCCTGCGCTGTGCCCCGCCATCCGAACCGCCGCCAAGACCGAGCCGTCAGGACCCCGTCGATGACCGACACAGCCCCCAGCCGCCACACGCCGCGCGTCTTCTCCGGCGTCCAGCCCTCCGGCCGGCTGACGCTCGGCAATTACCTGGGCGCGGTGAAACGTTTCGTGGAGCTGCAGGACAGCGACATGGAGACGATCTACTGCATCGTCGATCTGCACGCGATCACCGCCTGGCAGGACCCGCAGGAACTGCTAGGCACCACGCGAGAGCTGGCCGCCACCTATCTAGCCTGCGGCCTCGACCCCAGCCGTTCCATCCTGTTCCACCAGTCCGGCGTGCCCGCCCATGCCCAGCTCGGTTGGGTGCTGTCCTGCGTGGTGCGCCTGGGCTGGCTGAACCGCATGACCCAGTTCAAGGACAAGGCCGGCAAGGACCGCGAAAAGGCCTCGGGCGGGCTCTACATGTACCCCGCGCTCATGGCCGCCGATATCCTTGCCTATCGCGCCACCCATGTGCCCGTAGGCGAGGACCAGAAGCAGCACCTGGAGCTTGCCCGGGACATCGCGACCAAGTTCAACCTGGATTTCGACGCGCCCGACCATTTCCCCCTGCCGGAGCCCTTGATCGAGGGGCCGGCGGTGCGGGTGATGTCCCTGCGCGACGGCACGAAGAAGATGTCGAAATCGGACCCCTCCGACATGGCGCGCATCAACCTGACCGATGATGCCGACACCATCGCGCAGAAGATCCGCAAGGCGAAGACCGACCCCGAGCCCCTGCCGGAAACGGTCGAGGGTCTGGCGGAGCGGCCGGAGGCGCGCAATCTGGTGGGGATATACGCGGCCCTGACCGACCAACCGCAGGACGCGGTGCTCGCCGGTTTCGCCGGTCAGGGCTTCGGTGCCTTCAAGCCCGCCCTGGCAGAGGTCGCCGTCGAACGGCTGGCCCCGATCGCGGCGGAGGTGAACCGCCTGATGGCCGACCCCGCCGAGATCGACCGGATCCTGAAAAACGGCGCCGATCAGGCCAGCGCCATCGCCGATCCGATCCTGGCGGAGACCTATGCCAAGGTCGGCTTTCTGCGCCCCTGAACCGGAGAAGCTTCGCCGTTTCAGGCAGCACCCAGGGCTGGGGCGACGCGGTCCGGGTCGAGCTGCCAGACCGATCCCGCCGGTCGCTCCGGCCCAAGCACGAAACGGGGGAGCTGCGGCGCATCCGGCACCCTCTCGCCCGGGCAGTGGCGATAGAAGCCCGCGTTCACCCGGGCCTGGATCATCTGCAGCACCTCGAACACAGCCTCGTCGAAGGGCGAGGCCCCGGCGGGCAGCCCCTCCTCATACTCCTCGGGGATCCCGAGCACGAAGGCCTGGAGCGCGCTGCAAAGCGTGAGATCCGCCCGCGCGACGGCGATTGCGAGGGCATCGAGCGGCCAAATCGACCAGCGATAGCCGCGCGCCAGGGCATTGACGGCCGCGGACGGGCCGTCACGCGCCAGGACCAGACGCTCATCCGCGGTCATCTCGTCGAAGGGTGACGCCGGCGCCGACATCGCCGGCCTCAGCTCAGGAACAACCCGACGATGGCGAAATAGGCGAGAAAGGGTGCGAAGACCGCCAGGGCGCCAAGGCCGACGGCCTCCGCGAAGCCATGCCACCAGACCTTGGGGCGCGGCCAGCGGACCTGGTGGCGGTCGAACCGAGGGCGGCTGAGATCGGTCGCCCACTGGATCTCCGCCCGGGTCTTGGCGCGGCCCGACGCCAGGGCTTCCTCCACCGCCCGCTCGGCCACGATGCGCCGCTCGACATCCTCCAGAAAGGGCGGCGACAGCGATATGGCCTCCGCCCGCATCCGTCGGGCCTGATGCTGCAGGCGCAGCAGCCCCTCGGCCGCCGGCGTAAGCCCCTCCGACCGGATCGGGGCCCCTGGCGGGCGCCGCCGGACGGGCGGCAGGATCGGCACGCAGGGCACGTCGAGATAGGACCGCTTGGTCATGGCCGCTCCCCCTTGCGAGGGTCCACGATGACCCCTCGGTAAAGCCTAACCGCAACCAGGGTTTCGGAAAGGTGATTTCTGCGTCAGGGAAGCGCCCGAACGAGCCCCAATCACGCCGATCGTTGCCAGAAGAAACGGAGTACGAGGGCCAAGCCTCGTCGTATCGGGCCTATCGAGGCGAGGTTGCAAGGTATCGGCGGAAGGCCATGGCGAGGGTTCGTGGCACACCACACGACGCTAAGTCATACCCCGCTCCGCCCCGCCGCCAGCGTGCCACGGACTCAGCCCGCGCCGGTCGGCGCCGCTGCATGTGCTCATCCCGCCATCCCTGATGTCGAGACTGCGCAATGCGGCGCAAGCCCCGCCGGGCATGGCCATCGAGGTCAACGCCGACGGCCGCATGCCCCGCATGCCCCAAAGTAGTTGATGACGACGGTGCGCGATCGCCACCCTTCCCTTCACCGAGCATTCCGTTAAGGCCGGCGAAGATGGAAGGGAGGAGGGTGGGGCGCGTCAGGCGGCCAGCCAACGTGCCAGATCGGCCCATTCCTGTTGGCTCGGCGCATGGCCGCCCGGGTACCACCGCGTGGTGAGCGCGGCACCGCTCGCCTCGATCGCCACCGACAGCCGGCGGGTCTCCTCCGGCGGGCAGATCGGATCATTCTCGCCCGCCGTCACCAGAACGCGGGTCCCTGCCGCCGGCAGGATGGCCGGCGCGAAGGGGATCAGCGGATGCAGCAGCGCCCAGCCCCCCAGGACCTGCGGGCGGGCAAAGAACAGGTTGGCCAACAGGTTCGCTCCGTTCGAAAACCCGATCCCGATGGCCTGAGCAGGGTCGCGGCCGTGCGCCTCCAGCGTCACGTCCAGAAAGTCCGAGAGCTTGCGGGTCGCCCGATCAAGATCGGCCATGTCGTAGACGCCCTCGCCCCGGCGGCGAAAGAAGCGGGGCATCCCCGCTTCCAGCACATCGCCCTGCAGCGACAGCACGGCTGCCCCCGGCAGCGCCGCATCCGCCAGCGCATGGCCGAGATCGGCCATCTGTCGGGCATTGCCGCCCGTCCCATGCAGCATCACCAGCGTCGCCTGGCTCTCGCCCTCGCCCTGCTCCAGCAGGTGCTCGTAGCGGTCGGTCATCATCGTGCTCATGACCGCCTCACGCCACGAGCGCGGGGAGCATCTGCTCCAGCCGCGGGCGCAGGTGCTCGTGCTGGCGCGGCAGTTTGAGCGCCTCGCCCAGATGGGCAGGGTCCTCGTCGCGGTCGAAGCCGGGCTCGTCCGTCGCCACCTCAAACAGGATCCCCTCCGGCGTGCGGAAGTAGATCGCGTAGAAGTAGTCGCGATCGATCTGCGGCGTCACGCCATAACCCGCCGCGGCCACCGCCTGCTGCACGCGCGCCTGCGCCGCCCGGTCGGCCACGCGGAAGGCCACGTGATGCACAGTGCCCGCCGCCTCCAGCCCGTTCGGCATCGCAGGATCGATCACCAGTTCCACCAGGCCGGAGGGATCGTCGGGCTTGGCGAAGCGAATGCGCCGCGCCGCGCCGGCCGTCTCCTCTCCGATGCGCGCGTAGCCGAACAGATCGGTGAGGATCGCCGCCGTCGGCCCCTCCTCGCGCACACCCATGGCCACGCCGGCGAAGCCGCGCACGGCCTCGGCCGCCGCCACCTCACCGGTCCAGGGCGCCCGCGGATCCTCGGCGCGCTCGACCATGGTCAGGCCCAGACCCTCCGGATCCTCCGCGATCAGCCGCGCCTCGCCAAAGGCCGTGGCCCGGCCCAGCACGCGGCCCCCGGCGGCGGCGATCCGCGCGGCCCAGAAATCCAGGCTGCCCACGGGCACCGCATAGAGCGTCTCGGTCACCTGACCGCGCCCCACGCGCCCGCGCCGCGCCCCGGGAAACGGAAAGAAGGTCATCACCGTGCCCGGCGTGCCCGCGCCGTCGGCGTAATAGAGGTGATAGACCTCCGGCGCATCGAAGTTGACGGTCCTCTTGACCATCCGCTGCCCCAGCGTACGGACATAGAAATCGTGGTTGGCCTGAGCGTCGCCGGAGATCGCGGTGACATGGTGCAGGCCGATGATGTCGCTTGCCATGATCGGTACTCCCTCGTTTCGGTTCCGGACGGAGATGATCATGCAGCTAGCTAGCATCAATACTGGTCATGACATCTCATAATTGCTCTTTTTCGCACAATTTGCCCCTCTACGCCCGCTTGCACCCTGCCGTGACCGCCCGCAAGATCGGCAATCGCCGAAGAGTGGCTGGCCTCGGCCCGCCACTGAGAGAGCAGCGACGGCGGCGCCCTGCGCCAATGCCGCAAAAAACGGGACGGGATGGATCGCCATGCGCAAGTTCATGGTCGTGGTGGACGAGACGCCGGAGTGTCAGCAGGCGCTGCGCTTCGCCGCGCGCCGGGCGGAACGGACCGGCGGCGGGCTGCTGATGCTCTACGTCATCATGCCGGACGATTTTCAGCACTGGATGGGGGTGGCCGACGTCATGCGCGACGAGGCCCGGGCGGCAGCGGAGGAACGGCTATCCGACCTTGCCGACCAACTCCGCCTTCTCTCCGGCATCACGCCGGAGTTCCAGATCAGCGAGGGCAAGCCCGTCGACTGCGTCCTAGAGACCATCGAACAAGATCCCGAGATCGGCGTCCTGGTCCTGGGTGCCGGCGAGGAGAGCGACGGGCCGGGCCCCTTGGTGAGCCAACTCGTCGCCAAACACGGCGCCAAGATGCGCGTCCCCGTCACCGTCGTCCCCGGCACCCTCTCCCTCGACCGCATCGACGAGATCAGCTGACCCTGCCGTCATTAGTTTAGAACCGTTCTTGATTATCCACCCTGGCTGCGCCACTTTCCGGGCAGAAACGGAGGAAGCGCATGTTCATCCAGACCGAAGCCACGCCGAACCCGCAGACGCTCAAGTTCCTCCCGGGACGGGCCGTCATGCAGGCCGGCACAGCCGATTTCCCCAGCGCCGAGGGTGCCGGCGCCTCCCCGCTCGCCGAGCGACTGTTCGGGGTCGAGGGGGTGGTCGGGGTCTTCCTCGGGGCCGATTTCGTCACCGTCACCAAGGGTGCCGACGTCGACTGGCTGCACATCAAACCCGCGCTGCTGGGCGCGATCATGGAGCATTTCCAGTCCGGCGCGCCGGTCGTCACCGGCGAGGCGAGCACCGCGGGCCATGCGGAGCATACCGGCCCCGACGGCGAGATCGTCACCCAGATCAAGGAACTGCTCGACACCCGGGTCCGCCCGGCGGTGGCGCAGGACGGCGGCGACATCACCTTCCACGGCTTCGAGCAGGGGGTGGTGTATCTGCACATGCAGGGCGCCTGTGCCGGCTGCCCCTCCTCGACCCTGACCCTCAAGCACGGGATCGAGAACCTGCTGCGCCACTACATCCCCGAGGTCACCGAGGTGCGCCCGGTCGGCCTGTAGAGTGATGATCACCGGTCGGTGCTATTGCGGCGCGGTGCGGGTCGAGGCCGCGGCCGCCCCGCTCACCGTGGCCTATTGCCATTGCACCGATTGCCGCCGCTGGACCGGGGCGCCGGTGGCGGCCTTTGCCGCCTTCGATGCATCCGCCGTGCAGATCCTGCCCGACCCCGGCCCCGTCACGGTCGTCCCAGGCGTCGACCGCTGGTTCTGCCGCATCTGTGGATCGCCGCTCGCAGCGCGCTTCGACTACCTGCCTGGGCAGATCTACGTGCCGCTCGGCATCCTCGACCAGGCCGCCGAGATCCAACCGCAGATGCATGCCCATGCCGACGCGCAGCTTCCTTGGCTGCATCTGTCCGACGGGCTGCCGCGGGAGGCCGCGAGCGCGCGCAGCGCGCTGAACGCTTCTGAGCAAAATCCCGACGCAGCGCCCGCCGACCCATCCGCGCCCGATCCCTCGGGGGCAAAGTGATCCTGGGCATCGATACGGCGGCGGGGCGTTGCGGTGTGGCGCTCGTCTCGGGCGGCTCCATCGTCGCGGCGGCCTCCGAGCCCATGGAACGCGGCCACGCGGAGCGGCTGTTTCCGCTTCTGGAGACCGCGCTCGCCGAGGCCGGCGTCGGGGTGGAGGCGATCCGGCGCATCGGCGTCTGCACCGGCCCGGGCAGCTTCACGGGCCTGCGCGTCGGCGTCGCGGCAGCGCGGGGCTTGGCGCTCGGCCGCGCGATCCCGGCGATCGGCATCACCCGGTTCGAGGCGGTTGCGACGGCCATCGCCCGCCCCGACATCACGATGTGCCACAGGGCCGAGGCCGGCACCTCCTTCTCCCTTCCCGGCGCCACCCCGCCGCGCACCGCGCCGCGCGCGGTGGAGCAAAAGGTCGGCTGGGCCGAGAGCCGCCCGATCGCGGTCGCACTCGCCGGTCGCGGCACGGTGTTCCTTCAACGCTTCGGGCCTGACCTGGCGGCGCTCGGTGAACCGGCGCTCCTGGCGCCAGAGACCTTGGCCGCAGCGGCGGAGGCGAGGGACGTCAAGGCGGGCGACGGCTGGGCGGCGGCGGGCCTTGCCCCGGACCTGATGCCCTACGGTCTGGCCGACCCCGCCTTGATCGCCGCCCTAGCGGAGGGACGGTCGCCCGACCCGCTGCCCGCCCCACTCTATCTGCGCGGTGCCGATGCCGATCCCCCGCGGGAGGCGCCGCCGGTCCTCCTCGACTGACCGGCCGCCGGTTTGGCCCGCGTCATCGTCCCCCAAGCGGATAATGCCGAGCGCCTCGCCGCCATCGCGGTCGAGGCCTTCGAGGGCCGCGCGCCCTGGTCGGGGGCCGATTTCCTCGCCCTCGGCGGCCCACCCCGGGCGGCGATGATCACGGATGATGCCTGTCGGGCAGGGCTCCTGGTTCTGCAGTTTGCGGCGGACGAGGCGGAGATCCTCGACTTCGGGGTGATCCCATCGGCCCGGCGCCGCGGCCTGGGGCGCGAACTGCTCGCCGCCGCCGAAGCCCTGGCCACCGACCTGTCGAAGACCGCGATGTTCCTGGAGGTCGCCGTGGACAATGCCCCGGCCCACGCGCTCTACCACCGCGCCGGTTGGGTCGAGGTCGGGCGGCGCCCCGCCTACTACGCCCGGCCAGAGGGGCCCAGGGCCGATGCGCTGATCCTGCGCCGCGATCTGGCGCCGGCCCCTGACCCCGCCCCTGACCCCGCCCCTGGCCCCTCCTCGGACCCCGCCCCGGACCCCGTTGCCGATGGGGACGGTTGAGGGTATCTGCTCAGCCATGACAGCTTTGCGCCCGATCCGCGATCTTGCCGACCGTGCCCGCCTGCCCTGGCGGTTCCACGCGGATGCGCTCGGGCTCCTGTCCGGGGCGTGAACCGGGGGCCGGACCCCCTTCACCCCACGGACCGACGCCATCATAGGGACAGACCCATGGCCAAGACGCTCTACGACAAGATCTGGGACGCGCATGTGGTGCGCCAGGCGGAGGACGGCACCTGCCTCCTCTATATCGACCGCCACCTGGTGCATGAGGTCACCAGCCCGCAAGCCTTCGAGGGGCTGCGCATGGCCGGCCGCCCAGTGCGCCATCCCGGCGCCACCCTGGCCGTGCCCGACCACAATGTGCCGACGGACCCGACCCGGCTGGAGGGGATCCGCGACGAGCAGTCCCGCATCCAGGTCGAGGCGCTGCGCCAGAACGCCGCCGAGTTCGGGGTCGAGCTGTTCGACGTCGACGACAAGCGCCAGGGCATCGTGCACATCATCGGGCCCGAACAGGGGATGACCCAGCCCGGCATGACCATCGTCTGCGGCGACAGCCATACGGCAACGCACGGCGCCTTTGGCGCGCTCGCCCACGGCATCGGCACGTCGGAGGTCGAGCATGTGCTCGCCACCCAGACGCTGATCCAGAAGAAGTCGAAGAACATGAAGGTCGAGGTGCAGGGCGCCCTCGGCGACGGCGTGACCGCCAAGGACATCACCCTGTCGATCATCGGCGAGACCGGCACCGCCGGCGGCACCGGCCATGTGATCGAATACATGGGCGAGGCGATCGAGGGCCTGACCATGGAAGGCCGCATGACCGTCTGCAACATGGCGATCGAGGGCGGCGCCCGCGCGGGCCTGATCGCGCCCGACGAGAAGACCATTCGCTATATCGAGGGCCGCCCCCGTGCGCCGAAGGGCGCCGACTGGGAAGCGGCGGTCGCCTGGTGGCGCACGCTCCAATCCGACCCCGGTGCCGCCTACGACCGCGAGGTGGTGCTGGATGCCGCCAAGATCTCCCCGGTCGTGACCTGGGGCACCTCGCCGGAAGACGTGCTACCGATCACCGGCGTCGTCCCGCACCCGGAGGATTTCGAGGGCGCCAAGGTGGCCGCGGCCAAGCGCTCGCTCGACTACATGGGCCTCGAACCCGGCACCAAGCTGGAGGAATTGGAGATCGACACGGTCTTCATCGGCTCCTGCACCAACGGCCGCATCGAGGACCTGCGCGAGGTCGCCCGCATCATGGAGGGTCGCCGGGTCAAGGACGGCCTGCGGGCGATGATCGTGCCGGGCTCGGGCCTCGTACGGCTCCAGGCGGAGGAAGAGGGCATCGCGGCCAAGCTCCAGGAAGCGGGCTTCGAGTGGCGCATGGCCGGCTGCTCCATGTGCCTCGGCATGAACCCCGACCAGCTAGCGCCCGGCGAGCGTTGTGCCTCGACCTCGAACCGCAACTTCGAGGGGCGTCAGGGCCGCGGCGGGCGCACCCACCTCATGAGCCCCGCCATGGCCGCCGCCGCCGCCATCACGGGCCGCCTAACGGACGTCCGCCACCTGGGCTGACGTTGACGGACCACGCCGCGGCCGGGGCCGCGGCGTGGCCTCAGCCCGAGACCAGGCGCTTGTTGATCTGCTTGATCGTGTCCGCGGGCTCGACGCCCCAGATCGACTCGACCGTCGCGTCGCGTCCGCAGCGCCAGCGGTAGAAGCTGTAGGAGTTCGCGTTCCGCAGATAATAGTCCTGGTGGAAATCCTCGGCGGGCCAGAAGGTACCGGCGTCGAGGACAGGCGTCACGATCTGGTCGGAGATGGCGACGGCCGCCTCGCGCTTCTCGGTCTCCGCGATCTCGCGCTCTGCCGCACCAGCCACGAAGATCGCCGTTCGATAGCTCGACCCCCGGTCGCAGAACTGCCCGCCGTCGTCGGTGGGGTCGACCGTGCGGAAAAAGACCTCCACGAGGGTCTCGTAGTCGACGACATCGGGGTCGTAGCGGACCCGAACGGCCTCGAAGTGACCGGTCTCGGTATAGGTCACGTCCTGGTAGGTCGGGCTGTCGAGCGCCCCCCCGGTGTAGCCGGACAGGGTCTCGACGACGCCCTCGACCTTGTCGAAATCCGACTCGACGCACCAGAAACAGCCGCCGGCGAAGACTGCGGTGGCGAGCCCGGCCTCGGCGGCCTGGTCCTCGGTCAGCGGCGGCTTGTTCTCGGCGCCCACCCGCGGGGCCACGACGACCCCGGCGGTCACGATCGCGGCGATCGGCAGGGCCACCATCAGGCGGCGGGACAGGATCTTCATGGCGGGCCTCGTTCTCTCATCCACAACACCGGATGTGGGCCGCAGGGCGCCGCTGTGAAGACCCCGATCATCACCGCTCTGTCAGCGGGCGATCCGGCGCGGGGCGGCCATCGCCTCGGTCAGGGAGGTCAGCGGGCGACCGGCCGCGTCGAAATTGACATCCGCCAGCCAGGCCTCCATCCGCGGCCGGATCTCCGCCCATTCCTCGGCCAGGATGCTGTAGTAGGCAGTATCGCGGTTGCGCCCCTTCACCACCCGCACGGCGTGCAGCACCCCCTCGAACCGGAACCCCAGGCGCCGGGCCGCCGCGCGCGAGCCGCCGTTCAGCGCATCGCATTTCCACTGCATCCGCCGATAGCCCAGCGTGTCGAGGGCATGGGCGATGGTCAGATACATCGCCTCGGTCGCAGCACGGGTGCGCGACAGGCGGGGGCCCAGCCAGATATGCCCGATCTCGATGATCCCATGCGTGGGCTCGATCTCGAGGTAGCTCATCACCCCCTCCGCCGCGCCGGGACCCTCAGGCCCATGCGGGCGGATCGCGTAGAACAGCGGGTCGGTGCTGGCGGCACAGCCCGCGAGATGCGCCTCCATCCCCGCCCGATCGCCGTTGAAGGGGCCATAGGGCAGATACAGCCAGCGCGCGGGGTCGTCGTCCTCCGCCGCCCGGACCAGATCGTCGGCGTGGACCGCGGGATCCAGCGGCTCCAGCGTCACGCTCCGCCCGAACAGCGGCTCCCGCGCAGGCGCAAGGCCGGTCGGCAGGCGGTCGAGGGCGGCAGCGCTCAACGGGCGCGGAAAGGGGGTCTCGTCGATCATCGGGGCATCCTGAAGGCTCACGCCACACCCTCGCGCGCAGGCAGCCGGGCGGCAAGACGGGGCGCGATCAGCGCAAAGGCGGCCGAGGCGGCGAGACACCAGGCGGCCATGAACGGCGCCTGCGCGGGCAGGGGCCAGCCGAGGTCGATCACAAGCCCCGTCACCCCCGGCCCCACGGCGGTCGAGACCACCATGGCGGAGACCGTGAGCGCCTTGATCCCCCCGATATGCCGCGTGCCGTAGAGGCGGGGCCAGAGCGCGCCGAGGAGCGTGATCACCACCCCCTGGCTGACCCCAATACCCAGGAGACAGGCGATCCAGACCCCTTCCCCGCCCGGCAGCATCAGCGCCGAGATCGCCGCCCCGATGGGCAACAGATAGACCGGCAGCAGCGCCACCGGCCCGATCCGGTCGATCAGCGGCCCGCTGATCAGCGAGAGCACCACCGAGACGGCGGCATAGGCGGGATAGCCGAGCGCCATGACCGACAGGTCCCAACCACGCAGGCCAGACAAGTGCACCTGGTGGAAGAACGCCACCGTGCCGATGAAGGACGGCGCCAGCACCCCCGGCATCAGTGCCCAGAACGACCAGTGGCGCAGCACCTCAGCCCGGGTCCAGTGGCGGCCCTCCATACCGGCGGCCTCCCCGTCCCCACCCTCACCGGCGGGACCCGTCGGCACGCGATCGCCGCGGGCGAGCAGCGCCAGGATCAAGGGCAGGATCACGAGGCCGAGCAGGGCACCGGCCAGAAGCCAGGTCTCGCGCCAGCCGATCCAGCCGATCAGGGCGACGGCGAGCGGCGGCAGCAGCGCCTCCCCCGCCGGATAGCCGAGGACCACGACCGCCAGCGCCCGACCCCGGTTGGCGCGGAACCAGCGCGCCGTCAGGGTCATCGACAGGTGGCTGATCAGCCCCTGGCCCGCGAGGCGCAGGCCGAAGACCGCGAGGACTAGCATCCAGACCGCCGTGCCGAAGGCCATGGCCGCGATCGCCGCCAGGTACAGCCCCGCGATCCCCAGCACCAACCGCCTGGGCGCCACGGTATCCGCCAACTGCCCCGCCTGGGCCAGCACCAGCGCCGAGCCGATGGTGGCCACCGTATAGACCGCGCCCCACTCCCCGTCGCTGAGCGCGAAGTCCGCCCGGATCCCGCCGGCAAAGAGCGAGATGAAGAAGGTCTGCCCGAAGGAGGAGGCAAAGCTCATCGCCAGCGCCGCCGCCAGCCAGGGGGCATTGCGCCGGTAGAAGCCGCTCACGCCGGGTCGTCCGGCAGGATACCCAGACCGCGCAGGTATATGCCAAGCCCCGCCTCCAACAGATCGCCGGGCGCCATGGGGCTGCGCCGCTGCCCCTCGCCCGTGAACAGCTCCGCGATGCCGTGGCTGAAGGCCCAGACATGGTAGCTCACCATGCTCGCGGGCGGCCGACGCTCCGGCGGCAGATGCTCGGCCAGGCGCGCCGCGGCGACCAGCAGCACCGCAAAGGCCCGGTCGGAGGCCGCGCGCAACGCGGGCTCCATCTCCTGGCGGGGCAGGAACATGGCGGCGAACAGCGGGCGATCGGCGGCGGCGAAGTCGAGATAGGCCTGGCCCACCGCCTCGAACGCGCGCAGCGGCGAGGGTTGGCCGTCATTCCAGGCAGCCTCCAGCTTGATGGCGAAGCGCTCGAACCCCTCCCGCGCGACCTCGTCCAGCAGGGCGTCGCGATCCTTGAAATGGCGGTAGGGCGCGGCGGGAGAGACCCCGGCAGCCCGGGCCGCATCGGCGAAGGTGAAGCCCAGCGGTCCCTTCTCCGCCACCAAGGCGATGGCGGCCTCGACCAGAGCCTCGCGCAGGTTGCCGTGATGATAGCCGCGCTTGCGCATGTCTCCCCCAGTCCCCAGCGGGGTAGTCCTTGCGGGGCGCAGCGGCAAGGGCACCCATCGCCCCGGTCTCTGACCAATGAGTTGGCCGGGGCGTGGCCGGGGGACGTAGGCAGTGGCCGGCGGGGCTGGCGCCAGCGGTCGCAGCCCGCAATACTCTCGCCCAAACCACAAGGCAGCAGGGCCATGAACGCGAAGGTCGAGGGAGGGATCGCCACGGGGACGGGGATCGGTGCGGGCACCGACGCCACCGCCGCGCGCCCGCATGGCCGCATCTACGATAGCATCACCCAGACCGTCGGCGGCACGCCGGTCGTCCGCCTCACCCGGATGCTGGAGGACACGCGCTGCCGGGCCGAGGTCCTGGCCAAGCTCGAGTTCTTCAACCCCCTCGGCAGCGTCAAGGACCGCATCGGCGTCGCGATGATCGAGGCGATGGAGGAGGCGGGCGAAATCGGCGAGGGCTCGGTCCTGGTCGAGGCGACCTCGGGCAACACAGGCATCGGCCTCGCCTTCGCCGCCGCGGCCAAGGGCTACCGGCTGATCCTGTGCATGCCCGAGACCATGTCGTTGGAGCGGCGCAAGATGCTCGCCCTGCTGGGCGCCGAGCTGTCGCTGACCCCCGCCGCGGCCGGCATGACCGGGGCCGTCGCCCGCGCGCGGCAGATCGCCGACAGCACGCAACGCGCCGCCATGCCCCGCCAGTTCGAGAACCCCGCCAACCCCGCGATCCACGCCGCCACGACGGCCGAGGAGATCTGGGCCGACACCGGCGGACAGCTCGATGTGCTGGTCTGCGGCGTCGGCACCGGCGGCACGGCCACCGGCGTCGGCCGGGTCCTCAAGGCCCGGCTGCCGGCCCTGCATGTGGTCGCGGTGGAGCCCGAGGACAGCGCGGTCCTCTCCGGCGGCCCGCCGGGGCCGCATAAGATCCAGGGCATCGGCGCGGGCTTCGTGCCCGACAACCTGGAGACTGCGCTGATCGACGAGATCCTCACGATCTCCAACGCCACCGCCTTCGACACCGCCCGTGCGCTTGCCCGGCTGGAGGGGGTGGCAGGCGGCATCTCCTCCGGCGCCGCGGTCGCCGCGGCCATCGAGATCGGGGAGCGTCCGGCGATGAAGGGCAAGCGGATCCTCGCCATCCTGCCCAGCTTCGCCGAGCGCTACCTGTCGACGCCCCTCTTCGACGGGCTGTGATGGGGCACAGGACGCCGTGACGCGCCACCCTTGCCGAGACCGGTCGAGCGGTGCACATCGACGCGCAAGCACAGGAGGAGACCGATGATCTTTCTCGAACTCGTCGCCCTGGTCCTGATGATCGCCTGTCTCGGCCAGGTGGCCGTCTTCGCCTGGCGGTGGGAGAAACAGCTGATCCTGCCGTCGCTCCTCTATCTCACCGTCTCGGCCATGCTGTTCTTCGCGGCCTTCGGCGGCGACAGCCACCTGGTGACCGACGTGGAGACGATGGTGACCCGCGGGCTCGGCATCGCGGTGATCGCCGGACTGGTGGCAGGCTATTTCTACCTGATCCGCAAGGCACGCGCCCGGGCCGCGGACCGCGACGGCTCGTGACCGCCTTTACCCGCCAGGCGCTGGAACGCTACGCCCGCCACATCGTCCTGCACGAGATCGGGGGGCCGGGGCAGCAACGCCTGGCCAACGCGCAGGTGGTGATGGTGGGGGCCGGGGGCCTGGGCGCGCCGGCACTCTTGTACCTGGCCGCCGCCGGGGTGGGGCGCATCACGGTGATCGACGACGACACGGTCGCGCTCTCGAACCTGCAGCGCCAGGTCCTCTACGCCACCGCCGACGTCGGCCGGCCCAAGGTCGAGGCCGCCGGCGACGCCGTCGCCCAGCTCAACCCCCATGTCGACTTCGTCCCCAAGCCCGAGCGGTTGACGGCGGAGAACGTAGCGGCGCTGGTCGCCGGGGCCGATCTGATCCTCGACGGCTCCGACAGCTATGCCACCCGCGCCACGGTCAACCGGGCGGCGGTCGCCGCCGGCATCCCGCTCGTCTCCGCCGCCATCGGGCGGTGGGAGGGGCAGGTGGGTGTCTTCGATCCCGGCCGCGGCGGCCCCTGCTACGCCTGCGCCTTCCCCGAGGCACCGGACCCCGCCAATGTCCCCGCCTGCGCCGAGGCGGGGGTGCTGGGCGCCATGGCCGGTGTCATCGGCTCGATGCAGGCGGTGGAGGCGGTCAAACTGCTGACCGGCGCGGGCACCCCGCTCCTGGGCCGGGTGCTGCTGTATGATGCCCTCTCTGCCGAGACCCGCGTCATGCGGCTGCGCCGCAACCCGAACTGCCCCGTCTGCGGCCCCTCCGCTTAGGGCCACTTTAGATCAGGGGAGGGTGACGTCGACCCAGACAAGGCGGTGGTCGGAGGCGGCGGCCGAGCGCGCACCAGGCTCGCCCGGTGCGGGCCAATAGACCCCGGCACCCGTGACGGTCAGATCCGGCGCGGGCAGCACATAGTCGACGCGCAGGTTCCCCGGCCCGGGCTCGTCGCGCCAGTCGCTGGTGTCGAGCGCCGGATCGCCTTGGTGGCTGAGGTTCGCGCCACCCTGGGCCGTCGCCGCGGCGCTCCCCCCGTCGCTCAGCGGGGCCGGGTCCTGCACCAGGGCGCCCTCGAGCAGCATCATCAGCCCCTCACGCCGCGCATCGCCATCCGCCGGGTCGGCGTTCAGGTCCCCGGCGACGACATAGGCAGCCTCGTCGACCCCACCCGGCGCGCCCTCGTCATCGACCAGCCAATCGGGCCCCTCCAGGATCGCCTGCAGCAGCCGGATCTCGTCGGCATTGCGCCGCCCGTTGCGGTCCGCCGGCCCGTCGAAGACCGGGGGGGTGGGGTGGGCGGCCACCAGCACCAGGGGACCGGCCGGGGTCTCCGCCGTCACGGCCAGGTGGGTCTTGGAGCTCAGCCGCAGCGCCGCCCAGGTCGCCTCGCTATGGAGCGGCGTCCCATCGGGCTGACGCGGCCGGTTGGCAGCCGGCATGGCCGACCAGGGGAACAACCGCCAGGTGCGCAGCCCGCTCAGCGGATAGCGGCTCAGCACCGCCATGGCGTATTGGCCGGGAAAGGTCCCATAGCCCCAGGCATCCGCCGGACCCAAGGCCTCGCCGTCGCCATCGATGTCATGGCCCGACGGCCGCCCGGTGTTGGAGATCGGCTGCACGTGGTGGGGAAGATCGACGCCCGCTGCGGCCAGCCGCGCGATCAGCGCCGCCACGGCCTCCCCGCCCGGATCCCGGTCGATCTCGTTTAGCAGCAGAACATCCGGCTGAACCGCGGCGATGACCGCCACGACTCCGTCGATCTGCTCGTCACCCTCGGCCAGATCTCCGATCAGCACCCCGGCCCCGGCCCGGCTCAGCGCCGCATTGTACTGCGCGACGCGGATGCTGCCGGCAACCTTCGGCGCCACAGGCTCAGCCGGCAGGGGCCGCGGGAGACCGCACAGCAAAGCGACGCCCGTAACCAGGGCAGGGAAGACACGCACCATGGAGCACCGCTCCGCTCATCACATCAGGGTTGGTCGACGCCGCCCGCTCAGGCCCCGTTCAGGCGGCGGTCAACCCGCGTTCAGCCCGCGTTTAGCCAAGGCGTGGTCGACGCCCGTCCTCGCTCGAACTCGCCGATGGCGGCCTCCGCTTCCAGCGTCAGCGCGATATCGTCCAGGCCGTTCAGCAAACAGTGCTTCTGGTGCGGGTCGATGTCGAAGGTGATCGTCCCGCCGTCCGGGCCCTGGATCGTCTGCGCCGCGAGGTCGATGGTCAGCCGGGCATTCGCCCCGCGCTGGGCGTCGTCCATCAGCTTGTCCACCTCCTCCTGCGGCAGGCGGATCGGCAGGATCCCGTTCTTGAAGCAGTTGTTATAGAAGATGTCGGCGAAGCTGGGGGCGATCACGCAGCGGATGCCGAAATCGAGCAGGGCCCAGGGCGCATGCTCCCGCGAGGAGCCGCAGCCGAAGTTATCGCCGGCCACCAGGATCTCCGCGCCGCGATAGGCAGGCTGGTTAAGCACGAAGTCCGGGTTCTCCGCCCCTGCCTCATCGTAGCGCATCTCGGTGAACAGATGCACGCCCAGGCCGGTCCGCTGGATCGTCTTCAGGAACTGCTTGGGGATGATCATATCGGTGTCGACGTTGATCAGCGGCATCGGCGCCGCAATGCCGGTCAGCGTGGTGAAGGGCTGCATCGGTGCGCTCCGTGATGGGTCAGGCTGGCTGTGCTCGGTCACGTTCGTCTCGCACGCATGTGACGGATCGGCAAGCGTCCTGCCCGCTACTTGCCCTGACAGACGGCGAGGCAAGGCCCCATCTGCGGGGCCAAGATGACAGCCCACTGCAGGAGAAGACGAGATGACAGGCAAGACCATGACGCTGGGCGCGCTCGCCCTGATCGCCGGCCTCTTCGCCGCACCGGCCGTTGCTGCGCCTGCGACCGTACCAACCACCGCTGCGCTCGCCACGCCCGCGCTTTCGACGCTATCGGGAGCGGTTCCATCCTACGCCGGGCCCTACGGCGTCGAGACCGACCTAGGGCTGGTTCAGGAAGCGAAGTTTCGGGGCCGGGGCTTTCGCGGGCGCGGCTTCCGGGGTCACGGCTTCCGGGCAGGCCGAGGGTTTCATAACCGGGGCTTCCGGGCCCAGAGGGGTTTTCGAGGCAGCTTTAAGCGCGGTTTCCGCGAGCGCGGCGTCCGTGGTGGCGTCGTCTTCGGCAAGCCCGCCTTCTCCTTCGGCAAGAAGGTGATCGTGATCGACTAAGCGGAAAGCGGGGATGCGGGCACCCATGAGGACCGGGTCGGCGCCGGAAAAATCGCGCCGGTTCGTTATGTCCGTTAAGGCAGAGATAGGAGCACCCATGACCCGACTTCTCCTCCCCGCCGCCGCCCTGGGCCTTGCGGCGGTCCTCGCTGTTGGCGTCGCCGGGCACGCTCAGGCGATGCCCGGTGCACAAGGCGTGCAGCACAACGCGGCGGCTTCCGCCGCCGACACCCTGCCGGTGGTCGAGGCCACGCTTCTGGTGAAACGGCGCGGCTTTCGCCACCGCCGCTTCGGCACCCCCCGCCGGTTCTCCGAGCGCCGGGCGTTTCGGCGCGGCTTCATCGCCGGGCGCGCGACAGCACCGCTTGCGCGCAAGGGACCGAGCGTCATCTACCGAGATCGCTTCCGCCCGCGCGGCCGTGCGCTGATCCTGGTGCCGGGGTTCCGGAACTCCTATGTCCGCGGCGGCGTGATCCTCAAGTGATCCCAAAGTAGCGGATCAGGACGACACGCGCGCCCGCCCGGATTTTCGATCGGGCGCGCTTGACAGATCGCCCAGTCCTTCCCAGCTATGTGAATGTGAATAACATTCACATAAGTGGAGATCGATCAATGGACCGTATCACCAAATGGTTGAGGCAGGCGGAGGCTTACCTGGACAGCTGGGGACAGGGGGGCTGGATCGCCGCCTTCGTGCTCGGCTTCATCCTGTTCTGGCCGCTGGGCCTCGCCATCCTCGGATACACGCTATGGAGTGGACGTATGGGCTGTTGGGGCAAACGCCGCCACAAGACCGAACGCAAAGCGAGCGGCAACACCGCTTTCGATGACTACCGCGCCGAGACCCTGCGCCGGCTGGAGGAAGAGCAGAGCGCCTTTGAGGGCTATCTCGACCGCCTGCGCCGGGCCAAGGACAAGGCCGAGTTCGACGGCTTCATGGACGAGCGGCGCGAAGGCCGGACCGGCGAACCCGAGCCCGCATAAGCGGCAGCAAACCCAAACCCCGACCAGCGCTGGCCGGGGTTTGAACCGCGTTCAAATACTGAAGTCGGTGGAGGGCTTGCGCCCCGGCTGGATGCCGAGGGCATGGGCCCGCTTGCACAGATCCTCCATAGTCACCTCATCGAGGCGCTCGAGCAGCGCATCGCGCGTCTCGCTCCAGAGCGGTTGGATGACCTGCTCGCCCAACGGCGCGGTCGACAGGGGGTCGTTCTCGTTCTCGGCTTCGATCCGGTCCACAACGCGCAGCACGTCGCCCACGGTGATCCGCCGCCGCTCTCGCGCCAGCATGTAGCCGCCCTTGGGTCCCCGCACGCCCTTGAGGATGCCGTGGTGCACGAAGGCCTGCATCACATGCTCCAGGTACCGCTGCGGGATGCCCTGGCGCTTGGTGATGTCCTTGGCCTGCACCGGATCGGGCCGCGCGTTATAGGCCACGTCCAAAACCGCCTCGAGCGCCAGCATGGTTTTGCGCGAGAGCTTGAGCACGACGCTATCCCTGCCCCGTGGAGCCGAAGCCGCCACCGCCGCGGATGGTTTCGGGCAGGCTCTCGGCGGGCTCGACCGTGACGTGCAGCACCGGGGCGACGACAAGCTGCGCGATGCGCTCGCCATGCTGGATCCAGTATGTCTCGGCGCCGAGGTTCACCAGCAGGACCCGAAGCTCACCGCGATAGTCGGCGTCGATGGTGCCGGGCGCGTTCAGCACGGTGACCCCCTGGCGCGCGGCGAGGCCGGAGCGGGGGCGCACCTGCCCCTCGGTTCCCGCGGGCAGGGCGAGGGCGAGACCGGTCGGCACAGCGACACGGCCGAGGGGCGGCAGCGCCAGCCCCTCCTCCCGATCCTGCGCCAAAAGGCAGGCGCGCAGATCCATGCCGGCCGCGCCCTCGGTCTCATAGGCCGGCAGGGGCAGCGCTTCGTCGTGGTTGGCCAAGCGCTGAATTTGAACAGTGTTCATGACGGCACCTCGCCGACCAGATGCTCGGCGATGCGGGCGGCCAGGCGGCGGGCGACCTCGGTCTTGGGGGCACGCTCCCAGGCCTCGGGGCCCTCAGGCGTGATCAGGGTCACCGCGTTCTCCGCCCCGCCCATGATGCCCGTCGCAGGAGAGACGTCGTTGGCCACGATCCAGTCGCAGCCCTTCCGCGCGCGCTTGGCAGTGGCGTGCTCAATCACCTTCTCCGTCTCCGCCGCGAAGCCGACCACCAGACCCGGGCGCCGGTCGGCCGGCAGTTGCGAGACCTTGCGCAGGATGTCCGGGTTCTCGGCGAGCTTCAGGCTGGGCGCGGCCCGGGCCTTGGGGTCCTTCTTGATCTTCTGGCCGCTCTCCGCCTCGACCCGCCAATCGGCGACCGCGGCGGCAAAGACGGCAGCCTCGGCAGGCAGGGAGGCTTCGACCGCCGCCAGCATCTCCCGCGCGCTCTCGACCCGGTGGACCTCGACCCCCCAGGGGTCGGGCGCGGTCGCGGGGCCGGTAATGAAAACCACATCGGCGCCCAGGACCGACAACGCCTCCGCCACCGCCGCGCCTTGGGCGCCCGAGGAGCGATTGGCGATGTAGCGCACCGGGTCGATGGGCTCATGCGTGGGGCCGGAGGTGACGAGGACCCGCCGCCCCTTGAGGGGCCCCTGCGGCCGCAGCTCGCGCAGGATGGCCGACAGGATCTCCGCGGGCTCCGCCATGCGGCCGGGGCCGAATTCGCCACAGGCCATGTCGCCGTCGTTGGGGCCAACGACGGCGATGCGGTCCTTCTTGAGGGTCGCCAGGTTCCGCTGGGTCGCCGGGTGCTGCCACATGCGCACGTTCATGGCGGGCGCAATCAGCACCGGGGTGTCGGTCGCCAGCAGCAGCGTGGAGGCGAGATCGCCCGCCAGCCCGTTCGCCATCTTGGCCATCAGATCGGCGGTCGCCGGCGCCACCACCACCAGGTCGGCAACGCGCGAGAGCTGGATATGCCCCATCTCCGCCTCGTCCGTCAGATCCCAGAGATCGCTATAGGCCTTAGTGCCCGCGAGCGAGGAGACCGAGAGCGGCGTGACGAACTCATGCGCCGCGCGGGTCATGACCGGCGTCACGGCGCTGCCGGCCTTTTGGATCAGGCGGATGAGCTCGAGGCACTTGTAGGCCGCGATCCCGCCGCCGATGACCAGCAGGATGCGCTTGCCGCTGAGAGATGCGTCCATGAACCCCGCCTTTCCCGCGGTGGATGCCGCTTTGTCCAGAAACTATTCGTTAAATGCCGAGGCGCAAGGCGCGGTGACATGACCTTGGGAAAGGCCGCGCCGACCGTGGCAGATCGCCCTGCATCCGTCAGAATTTCGTGGTTGTGTCACCGACGGGTGCTTAGCCTGGCCGCGTATCAATCGCGGTTGATCGGAAGGAGTGGCACGATGTTGCTTTTAGTAGTGCCGGCCTTCCCGGCGGGCGGAATGGCCGGGCTGGGAACGTTGGTCTTGGCGGTGCTTGGGCTGTTCTTGGCCGCACAGGCCGTCTTTGCCGCCTTCTTCGTCATCATCCCGGCGATACTCACACTTCTGGCGATCCGCGGCGCGACGGCCTCCCGCATCACCTATCTGACAGGCTTCGCGATTGTGGTCGGCGTGCTGACCGTGGCGTTCTTCGGGCTCGAGCTCCTGATGCCGAGTTTGGCGCGCGAGCCCATGATCGGGGACGCGATCTCAATCATGCTCGTGGCGCTGGCGGTGCCCTTCGCCTGGAAAACGGCCTCCCGAGCGGGCGTTGCGGCAGGGCAGGGGATCGCCGCGACAGCGGGCGACGACCCCTCCAGCCTGTTGGTACGCTGGCGCGCCGCCGGGACCATGGCGGCGATGATGCCGGTCATGGTCATCGTCGTGACCGTGCTGATGCACCTCAACGTGCTCTATAAAGCAACGCCCGGACAGTATACGCGCTTCGTCGAGCGGGCCGAACGCGCCGCTGCGACGGATGCGCTGGAGACGGCCGTCTGGATCGCCGCAGTGCTGCTGATTTACGGCGTGATCTTCTGGCGCTCAGCCGGCCAGACCCTGCGGGAGAAGGTAGGCGCGCCAAAGGACATGAAGGTCCGCCACGCGCTGGCGCAGTATGCCGACGACACAATGCCGCTCGACAATCCCTCGGGCAACGGCAAGGCGATGTCGGCGGCGGCCTATGCGGCGCTCGCGATCGCGCCCTTCGTCGGGTTCTTCCCGGCGCTCTTTGCCATCGCCTTCGCCGCACGCTCGCGCGCCACGGTCGCCGGCCCGCGGGAGCGGTGGCACTGGCGCCTGCTCGGCAGCGTCTCCTTCAGCAGCATCGGCGCCTGCTGTTTCGCACTGGCCTGCCTTTTCAGCGGCTATCTCGCGATCGCCGAAGCCCTGCCCTCGCAACTCTGGATCTTCTACGGCCTGGTCGCGCTGTTCCTGACCTATGCCGCCATCGCGGACATGCGCACGGGCTTTCGCGTGCTGACCAAGAAGCGGGAGGAGGACGGGACCCGCGATCTGACCGGCAACACCGGGCCGAGCCTGGCTACGACGGTGGGCACCACCATCGACGAGGGCACCAGGGATATCCCCTTCCTCCAGCAGTATGTCGTGCTGCCCTTCAAGGCCCTGTCGGGGTTCAAGAAGGTGCTGGCGATCGTCCTGCTGCTGGCCTGCTTCCTCTTCCCGCCGGCCTTCCTGGCCTATGCGATCTTCTGGGGCGCCTATGCGATGAAGCACAAGGCGAGGACCGAGGAGCCGCAGCAGCCCGAGCGCCTGCCCGACGCGGGCTAGAGCTCCAGCAGCAGGACGGCCGCGGCGGCGCCGAGCAGGAAGGCGATGGCCACGGGTCGGCTGAGCCCCAGCCCCGGAAACTGGCGGATAGCGACGTTCAACGGGCCGCGCAGGCGCTTGAGGCGGGCTTCCTCGGCCAGCATCACCACCTCCTCCGCCACGCCGGGCAGGCGGGGGCCTAGGCGAGCGAGGACCATCAGCGTCTCCCGCGCGTCGCGGACGACCTGACGGGGCCCGAGGCGTTCGCGGATCCAGGTCTCCACCACCGGGGCGGCGGCGCGCCAGATGTTGCATTTGGGATCGAGCGTCCGGGCCACGCCCTCGACCACCACCATCGTCCGCTGCAACAGCAAGAGCTCCGTGCGCGTCTCCATCCCGAAGCGCTCGGTCGTCTCGAGCAGATAGGCGAGCAGCCGCGCCATGGAGATACGGCTGACGTCCTGGCCGAAGATCGGCTCGGCGATGGAGCGAAGCGCGAGGGCGAAGGCCTCTACGTCGCGATCCGCCGGCACATAGCCCGCCTCGATATGCACCTCGGCAACCCGCCGGTAGTCGCGGTTGAGAAAGCCGTAGAGGATCTCAGCGAAATGGCGCCGGGTGATGGCATCCAGCCGGCCCATGATCCCGAAATCCAGCGCGATGATCCCCGCCTTGTCGTCCAGCCGCAGGTTCCCCTGGTGCATGTCGCCATGAAAGAACCCGTCGCGCAGCGCGTGGTTGAGGAAGGTGCGCAGCAGCCGCTCGGCCAGCTCGGGCAGGTCGACGCCGCGCTCGGACAGGATGTCGGGATCGAGCGGGACGCCCTCCACCCATTCCAGCGTCAGGACCCGCCGGCCGGTGCCGTCCCAATAGACCGAGGGCACGCGGAACTGGGGATCGTCGGCGGTGTTGTCGCGGAACTGGCTGGCGTGGGCGGCCTCCAGGCGCAGGTCGAGTTCCTCGAGCACCACACTCTCGAAGTGGTGGACGACCTCCTGGGGGCGCAGGCGCCGGGCGAAGGGGGCGACCAGCTCGATGGTGCGGGCGATGAAGTAGAAGGCGCCGATGTCACGGCGGAACTGCGCGGCGACGTTGGGGCGGAGGACTTTGACCGCCACCTTCTCCCCGGTATCGCGCCAGATCGCGGGGTGCACCTGGGCGATGGAGGCGGCGGCAACCGGTGGGCCGAGGTCATCGATGAGCGACCAGACCTCCGAGCCCAGCTCCGACTCCAGCACCGCGCGGGCCTCCTCGATCGCGAAGGGCGGCAGGCTGTCCTGCAGCACACGGAGCTGCTTGGTGATGTCGCGGCCGACGATGTCGGGGCGGGTGGAGAGGATCTGGCCGAACTTGACGTAGGCCGGGCCCATGGCCTGGCAGGCACGCGCCACGGGGGGCAGAGAGGGATCGCCCGAGGCGCCGAACAGGCCGAACACCCTGCCGAAGGCGCGGATCAGGCCACGGACCGGTCCCGGCAGCTCGAAGACCGACAGGATTTCGGCCAGCGCGCCCGTCCGCTCGAAGGTGGCGGCGGTGCGGAGCAGCCGCCAAAGATGCGATGGGGCGCGAAGCATTGGGGGCTCAGAGCCGCCAGCCGGAATGCATGGCGGCGACACCCAGGGTCATGTTGCGGTGGCTGACGCGGCCAAAGCCCGCAGCGCGGACCATGGCCTCGAACCGATGCTGGTCGGGAAAGCGGCGGATGCTCTCCACCAGGTACTGATAGCTGTCGCGGTCGCCGGTGACCGCCTGGCCCATGCGCGGGATCACGCCGTAGCTGTAGGCGTCGTAGGCGGCGCGCAGGGCCGGGGGCGTCACCCGGCTGAACTCCAGGCACAGGAAGCGGCCACCGGGCTTCAGCACGCGATAGGCCTCGGCCAGCGCGTCCTCCGGCCGGGTCACGTTGCGGATGCCGAAGGCGATGGTGAAGGCATCGAAGCTACGATCCGGGAACGGAAGCGCCATGGCGTCGCCGCAGACCCAGTCGATCCCCTGCAGGCCTTGCGTCTGGGCGCGCCGCTCCCCCTCGACCAGCATTTCCTGGGTGAGGTCCAGGACGGTGATCTCTCCCTCGAACTGCCCCCGGCGCTGCATTGCGCGGTGGATCCGGAAGGCGATGTCGCCGGTGCCGCCGGCCACGTCCAGCACGCGCCAGCCGGGGCGCGGGGCGAGCCAAGCGACCATCTGGTCCTTCCACAGCCGATGCACGCCGCCCGACATGATGTCGTTCATCAGGTCATAGCGCGCCGCGACCGAGGAGAAGACGCCGCGCACGCGCCCGGCCTTCTCCGCCTCGGGGATGGTCTCGGCCCCGAAGTGCGTGGTGCGCTCGGTCTCGGTCGGATCGGTGGGGTGGGTGTCGCTCATGCGGCGCACAATAGCGCTCGCGCGCCTTAGGGGAACGGGGCGCGGCGCCGATGCGGCCAAAAGCGTTGAATGTGTTCTGTCCGCTGCGCCAAGAAGGGGCATGGCCCCGCAGCCGATGATCCGTGCCGCAAGGCCGGAGGACGCGCTCGCGCTCGACGCGCTCTACGCCGCGAGCTTTGCGGAGGAAGACCTGCGCCCTGTGGTACGCGCCCTCTCGACCACTGGCGGGGTGCTCTCTCTCGTCGCGGTGGTGGATGCGGCGGTGGCGGGCCATATCGCCTTTACACCCTGCGGGCTGGCCGGGGCGCAGGATGCGCCGCAGGTCTGCCTGTTAGCCCCCTTCGCCGTGGCGCCGGCCCTGCAGTGGCAGGGCATCGGGCGTCGACTGCTGGAGGCGGGGTTGGCCCGGGTGGCAGCGGCCGGGGCCGTCAGGGTCTTCGTCCTCGGCGATCCGGCGCTCTACGGTCGCTTCGGCTTTGCCGCCGAGCACGCGGTTGCGCCGCCCTACCCCCTGCCGCGGGAATGGGACGGCGCCTGGCAGTCGCGTGCCCTCGGCGAGGGCGGGGCGGTCGGGCCGGGCAGGCTCAGCGTGCCCGCCCCCTGGCGCGATCCGGCGCTCTGGGCACCTTAGCGCAGGCCGAAGCCACGGGCGCCGGCGGCGATGCCGAGGCCGAGCAGCACATGGCCGATGAAGGAGCCCGGCGGCAGCCCGGTCCACTGGGTGATCGAGGACCAGCCGAAGAACGGCGGGAAGCCCGCCACCAGGTGGCCCATGATGTAGCCGGCGAAGACGAAGAGCACCGCGCCGTAGCCAAGCCCGACGACCCAGAAGGGCACCGCCGGCAGCACCGCGTTCTTGATCGGCCGGGCGACCAGCAGATAGCCGAGCGGGTAGCCGATGAAGGCCGCGCCGAAGTGCGCCACCTCGGCGATGCCGCGGGCGGTCAGGAAACCGAAGAGCGGCGCCTCGGCGGTATAGGCGTTGATGCCAAAGAGCTGGTTGAGCGAGGCGCGCGCCAGGCCGATCGGCCCGTCGAGCGGAAAGTTGCCGGTGGTCGCCGGGGCGCCGAAGCGGATCCAAAGCTCCCAGAACGCGAGGCCGACGAAGCCTGCGATCAGGACTGTGAGGACATGGCGAAGGGGGGCCGGCAGGGCGGTTTCGTGGGGCGCGGGGATGGCGGTCATCGTTCCCTCCTGGGATGTTGGGTCTCTGGGGCGGGGGCTTGGTGGGGCCGGTCCCGCCTCTCGCCGCCACATGGGGGTGACGTTTGCGGAAAGTCGGTGTTGTTGCATGGCCCTCACGGCGGTGTCACAGCACGTGAGAGTGGTGAAACGTTCAGCTTGGCAACGGAGCGACGATGCCGGAACTGCCCGAGGTCGAGACCGTGAAGCGCGGGTTGGAGCCGGTACTGCTGGGCGCCAGGCTGGTCCATGCGGAGGCCCGGCGCCCCGACCTGCGCTGGCCCCTGCCGGAGCGCTTCGCCGAGCGTCTATCTGGGCGGCGGGTCGACACCCTGGGGCGGCGCTCGAAGTACATCCTGGCGGGGCTGGACGACGGGACAACCTGGATCGTGCACCTCGGCATGTCCGGGCGCATCCTGATCGGGACCACGGCGCCGGCGCTGGTGGGCAGCTTCGTGCACGGCACGGGCGCGGAGAAAGAGAGCGTCCACGACCATGTGGTCGTCGAGACCGATGGCGGGGCGCGCATCGTCTACAACGATGCCCGGCGGTTTGGGGCAATGGACCTCTGGCCGACGGCGACGATCACGGCGCATCCCTGGCTGGCGTCGCTGGGGCCGGAGCCGCTCGGCAACGACTTCTCCGGCGCCACGCTGGCTGCGCGCCTGGCGGGCAAGGCGACGCCGATCAAGGCCGCGCTGCTCGATCAGCGGGTGGTGGCGGGGCTCGGCAACATCTACGTCTGCGAGGCCCTGTTCCGCGCGGGCATCCATCCCCGGCGGATCGCGAGCACGATCTCGCGCCCCAGGATCGAACGGCTGGCCAGCGAGATTCGCGACACCCTGCAGGAGGCGATCGCCGCCGGCGGCTCATCCTTGCGCGATTACGTCCACACCGACGGGGACCTCGGCTACTTCCAGCACAGTTTCCGCGTCTATGGCCGCGAGGGCGAGGCCTGTCGGCGCGAGGGATGCACCGGCCGTGTCCTGCGCATCGTGCAGTCGGGGCGCTCGACTTTCTACTGCTCGCGCTGCCAGCGCTGACGTTGCGTTTCCACGCTGCGAGGTTGATCGCCGCAGAGGGCGCGGTTACACGGCGCGGGCTCAGACCGAAGCGACCGCGGGGCGGATCATGGCCTATGAGAATATCATCGTGGAGAAGCGCGAACACGTCGCGTTGATCCGGCTGAACCGCCCAAGCGCGATGAATGCCTTGAATAGCGCGCTGATGCGCGAATTAGGCATGGCGCTGGAAAAGGCCGATTCCGACGACGAGGTCGGCGCCATTGTCCTCACCGGCAACGAGAAGGCCTTTGCCGCCGGTGCCGACATCAAGGAGATGCGCGAGAAGACCTTCGTCGATGTCTACCGCGAGGATTTCATCACCGCGGAGTGGGAGACGGTCACCCAGATCCGCAAGCCGGTGATCGCCGCGGTGCAGGGCTATGCGCTTGGCGGAGGTTGCGAGCTTGCGATGATGTGCGACTTCATTGTCGCCGCGGACAACGCGAAGTTCGGCCAGCCAGAGATCAACCTCGGGGTCATGCCCGGCGCGGGCGGATCGCAGCGGCTGACGCGCTTTGTGGGCAAGTCCAAAGCGATGGACATGAACCTGACGGGCCGCTTCATGGATGCCGAGGAGGCCGAGCGCTCGGGCCTGGTCAGCCGGCTGTTCCCGGCGGACAAGCTGGTCGACGAGGCGATGGCCATCGCGGGCAAGATCGCCGCCAAGGCGCCGCTCGCGGTCATGGCGACCAAGGAGGCCGTGGACCGCGCCTATGAGACGACCCTGTCCGAGGGCGTGCGCTTTGAGCGGCGCCTTTTCCACGCGCTCTTCGCCACCGAGGACCGAGTCGAGGGCATGGATGCTTTCGCCGAAAAGCGCACCCCGAATTTCCGCGGCCGTTAGGGCGCTCAGCGAGTTGACGCCTCGCGGCGGATCGGGTAGGTCCCGCGCCTCTAATCACATTGGAACGGTTCGGAAGTCATGGCCAACTCGCCGCAGGCACGCAAACGCGTCCGTCAGATCGCAAAGCGGACTGCTGTCAACACGATGCGCCGCTCGCGCGTGCGCACCTTCATCCGCAAGGTCGAGGAGGCGATCGCCGCCGGCGATCAGACGCAGGCGCTGCAAGCGCTAAAGGCGGCGCAGCCCGAGATCATGCGCGGCGCGTCCAACGGCATTCTGCACAAGAATACAGCAAGCCGTAAGGTTTCGCGCCTGCACCAGCGCATTGCTAAGCTGGCCAACTGACCACCGCAATTTTGTAAGCCTTGCAGCACTCTGGGGATCGACCCTCAGGGTGATTGTTTCATTTTGGTGAAATTTATATATCCGACACAAAATCGAGATGTTCGCTAAACGTGCCCGTTGATGCGGCGCAGGGCGCTCTCTTAGACTGCCGCCATCGTAGTGAATCGAGAAGAGTGTGCCGATTATAGTGGCGCAACTTTGTCATGCGAAAGAACTTCCACAAGCATCGAATCGAATAGGAGCGGACTGCATCAGCACTTCGTCTTCAGCAACTTAATTTTCTACTAACACCGGGTCGAAAATCCTTTGCGGCGAATCCGCCCCCCGGCTTAAGCCCTTCGATCACGGACGGGAGGGAACAGCGACCATGATGCCGGCGCGGGCGCGGATCGACGAGATGAATCCGGACGCAGCGTACACGCTGCTCTGCGAGGATGACTCGGTTCGGCTGGTCGATGTCCGCACCCGAGCGGAGTGGAGCTTCGTTGGTCTGCCCGACCTGATCGATGCCTCCAAGCGAGTTTGGCCGGTGGAGTGGGTGGTGTTTCCGACGATGATGCCCAACCCCGACTTCATGGCCCAGCTCACCGAATGCGCCGCCGCTGACGGCGGGATGCCGCGGCAGCTCCTGTTCATCTGCCGCTCCGGTGCGCGGTCGATGTCGGCGGCGCAGGCGGTGGCGCAGGCGGTGGCGGACGGCGGCTTTCGCGATGATGGCGCCCCCACGGTGCTGACCAATGTGGTCGAAGGCTTCGAGGGCGACATCAACGGCGACGGGCACCGCGGCCGCCTCAATGGCTGGAAGGCACGCGGCCTACCCTGGCGACAGAACTGAGTTCACCACCGACCTGCCGATCTGAAGGGCTGGTCTCGGTCTTATACTATCAAGAGGACGCCGAATATGTTGACGCCGAGTTCCCCAACCGTTTCCGAGCACGTTCGCGGTACTGTCCCGCACGAGCTTTGGGGACGTGTTGTCGAGGGAATGAAGCGTGAAATCGGCGCCGAGGCGGTCGACCGTTGGCTGTCTGAGGTCTCGCTTGTCGCTGTGAATCACGACCTTGCCGTGTTGTCGGCGCCCACACGCTTTCTGGCCGATTGGGTCGAGCGCAGCTTTGGTGAGCAGCTGTTGCGCGCCTTCGCCCCGCATATGCCCGCGATCCGCCGGGTCACCGTCGAAAGCGCGAGCGAGCGCAGCCCGGCCTGCGCGGCGACCAACGGCACGCCGGTCCTGCGCAGCGGCATCGAGACGCCCGAGTGGCGCACCGGCATCGTCACGGGCCTGTCCGGCGCCACCGCCACACGCGCCGCGCCGCTGCACCCCACGGGCGGCGCCAGCGGGATCGAGCCCTTGGAGGGCGCGCCGCTGGACCCGCGCTCGACCTTCGACAGCTTCGTGGTCGGCAAGTCGAACGAGATGGCCCATGCCGCCGCGCGCAGGGTGGCCGAGACCGCGGATGCGACCTTCAATCCGGTGTTCCTCCATGGTGGTGTCGGCCTCGGCAAGACCCACCTGATGCACGCCATCGCCTGGCACCTGCGCAGCACCCGGCCGGGCTGCCGCGTGGTCTATCTCTCGGCGGAGCAGTTCATGTACCGCTTCGTGCAGGCCATGCGCTCGCGCGAGACGATCGCCTTCAAGCAGCAGTTCCGCTCGGTCGATGTGCTGATGGTCGACGATGTGCAGTTCATCGCCGGCAAGGACAGCACGCAGGAAGAATTCTTCCATACCTTCAATGCTCTGGTCGATCAGAACAAGCAGATCGTCCTGTCTGCCGACAACTCCCCCGACCGGATCGAGGGGCTTGAGGAGCGCATTCGCAGCCGCCTGCAGTGGGGCCTGGTCGTCGATATCCACCCGGCGGACTACGAGCTGCGCCTCGGCATCCTGCAGGCCAAGGCCGAGCAGGCGCTTGCGGCCCATCCCGGCGTCACGCTCGACCCCAAGGTGCTGGAGCTCTTGGCCCAGCGCATCTCCTCCAACGTTCGCGTGCTGGAGGGGGCGCTCACGCGGCTCTTCGCCTATGCCTCCTACACCAGCCGCCCGGTCGATCTGGAGCTGACGCGCGAGTGTCTGGTCGACCTGCTGCGCACCGCCGAGCGCAAGGTGACCATCGACGAGATCAAGCGCCGGGTGGCCGACCACTACAACCTGCGCCTCTCCGACCTCATCTCCGCCCGGCGCGCGCGCAACGTGGCCCGGCCGCGGCAGGTCGCCATGTATCTGGCCAAGACGCTGACCACCAAATCGCTGCCCGAGATCGGCCGCGGCTTCGGCGGGCGCGATCACACCACGGTGCTGCATGCGGTGCGCAAGATCGAGGATCTGGTGAAGGCTGACCTGCAGCTCTCCGAGGACGTGGAGATCCTGCGCCGCACGCTCGAGGCCTGACCGACCCGCCACCGTTGGCGGTCGCCGACGCGCGTTTTCCCCCATGGGCACCTGTTTTTCCCCGCCTTGGCCCGTTGCACGGCATTGGCGTTGCGATAATCTGCGTGCCCCCGAGGGTGGTTTGGGGAAGACCAGGCGGGCCGCGATCGACGGCCCCTATCAGGCGGAGACGGCGTGCGATGAGGGTGGCAATCGAGCGAGCGGCGCTCCTGAAGGCGATGAGCCGCGCCCAGGGCGTGGTGGAGCGCAAGAACACGATCCCGATCCTCGCCAATGTGCTGATGGAGGCGGAGGCAGGCCAGATCTCGTTGCGCGCGACCGACCTCGACATCGAGGTGATCGAGCGGCTGCCGGCCAACGTTGAGACCGCGGGGGCGACCACGGTCTCGGCGCAGCTTCTCCACGACATCGTCCGCAAACTGCCGGAGGGGGCGGAGGTTACGCTCGCGCTCGATCCGGGCTCAGGCCAGCTCCACATCTCCGCCGGGCGCTCACGCTTCAAGCTGGCGACGCTGCCGCGCGAGGATTTTCCGCTGATGGCCTCCAGCGAATATGCGGTGAGCTATGCGGCGCCGGCCCCGATCCTGCGCCGGCTGTTCGACAAGTCGAAGTTCGCGGTCTCGGTGGAGGAGACGCGCTACTATCTCAACGGCGTCTACCTGCATGTGGCGGACGAGGCCGGGGCGCCGCATCTGCGCGCGGTCGCCACCGACGGTCACCGCCTGGCGCGCATCGATGCCGACCTGCCGGAGGGGGCGGCGGGTGCGCCCGGCGTGATCGTGCCGCGCAAGACCGTGGGTGAGCTTCGCAAGCTGCTTGATGACGATGAGGCCACCGTCCAGGTCTCGGTCAGCGAGACCAAGATCCGCTTTTCGGTGGGCCAGCTCGTGCTCACCTCCAAGGTGATCGACGGCTCCTTCCCCGACTACACGCGGGTGATCCCCACCAACAACACCCGCCGCTTGGAGGTCGATGCCGGCGAGTTCGCCCATGCGGTGGACCGGGTGGCGACGATCAGCCAGGAGCGGTCACGCGCCGTGAAGCTCGCCATGGACAGCGACCGCCTCTCCCTCTCGGTCAACGCGCCCGATGCCGGATCGGCGGCCGAGGAGATCAACGTCGCCTATCCGGACGAGCCCATGGAGATCGGCTTCAACGCCCGCTACCTGCTCGAGATCGCGGGCCAGATCGACCGCGAAAACGCGGTGTTCCTCTTCGCCGACAGTGGCGCCCCCACCCTGGTGCGCGAGGGCGACGACCCATCCGCCGTCTACGTCGTCATGCCCATGCGCGTCTGACGCCCTGCCACCAGACGCCCCCCTTCCACACTTCCCTACCCCCCGGCGAGAGGTGTGGCGGGTCAAGGATCGCGCAGCGACCGGCGCAGCCGGCCTGTCCTTGACGCGCCGCAGCTCTTGCCTTGCACGCTCGCGTTCAACCGGCCCTGCCGGTTCTCCCCAGCCCGCGATACGGATGCCCGCCACCGCCACGGCCCCCCGGAGCAAAGCGTCAGGACAGCCACGACAGGCTCCGGCCCCGCCGGCGGCGGGGACGGAGCGAAACGAGGGTCGCGCAGCGACACCGCTGAGCAGAAGCCGCCCTCAGCCGGCGGCGAAGTTCGAGGGGAACATCGCCCGGGCGGCCTCGTCGTCGAAGGCGCTCTTGAACGCCAGCCCCTCGCCGATCTTGCGGGCGACGGCCACCGCGGGACGCGCGTCGATGCCCTCGAACCAGGCCTTCACCGCCGGGTAGGCGTCGATCGCCCCCTCGCCCAGCACCCGCACATGCCGGTCGACCCAGCCCCAGGCGGCGATATCGGCGATGGTGTAGTCCTCGCCCACGATGAACTGCCGCCCGGCCAGATGGCTCTCCAGCACGCCATAGTGGCGATGCGCCTCGAACTTATAGCGACGCTTGGCGTAATCGCCGCCCTCCGCCGCCCCCGCGGTCTGGAAGTGCACCCATTGGCCCGAGAAGGGGCCGAGGCCGGTGGCGATCCAGAACAGCCAGGACAACAGCTCGCCGCGCGCCTCGGGCTTGCCCAGGAACCGGCCTTCCTTCTCGGCCAGGTACAGCAGGATCGCATTGCTGTCGAAGACCCGCACCCCGTCGTCGGTGATCGCCGGCGCCTTGCCGTTGGGGTTGATGGCAAGGTACTCGGGCGCATGCTGCTCGCCCTTCAACGTATCGAGTTTCTTGACCTCATAGGCCATGCCGCTTTCCGCCAGGAAGAGCGCGACCTTCATGGGGTTGGGGGTGTGGTGATAGTAGAAGGTGATCATCATCATCGCTTTCGCAGGGGCCCCAGGAGACGGGGCATGAGGGATCGCCGCGTCCATGTTGCGGCGCACACCCGCCACCTCGGTCCGATGGCCCCTGGGGTCAAGGCGCTGACATCAACCCTTCACGACAGGGTGATGGGACCCCGCCGCCCCACCGGGCAGCCCGGCCCATGAGCCGGGCGGCAATCCTGTCGCTGCGGCTTGCGCAGTACCGGTCCTACCCGCTGGCCGAGATCGCGACCGGCGGCGGCTCCGTCGTGCTCACCGGCCCCAATGGTGCGGGCAAGACCAATCTGCTCGAGGCCGTCTCGATGCTCGTCCCCGGCCGCGGCCTGCGCCGCGCAGGGGCGGAGGAGATCGCCCGCCGCCCCGAGAGCGCCGGCTGGCGCCTGACCGCCGAGATCGAGACCGGGCAGGCGGAGATCGAGGTCGTCACCGGGATCGACACCGCCGCCGGCACCCGGCGCAGCGTCACGATCGACGGCAAGACCGCGCCCCAGACCGCCCTGGGCCGGCACCTGCGCATGGTCTGGCTGACGCCCGCCATGGACCGGCTCTGGACCGAGGGGGCGGCGGAGCGGCGGGCCTTCCTCGACCGCCTCGCGCTGGGGTTCACGCCGGAGCATGGCGAGGCCGCAATCACCTATGAAAAGGCCATGCGCGCGCGTAACCGGCTGCTGAAGGAGGGGCGCGAGGGCACCCCGCCCGACCCCGCCTGGCTTGGCGGGCTGGAGGCGCCGATGGCCCGCGCCGGCGCCCGCCTGGCTCGCGCCCGGGCGGAGGCCTTGTCGGCACTCCAAGGGGCGCAGGACGAAGCCGAAACATTGTTTCCCCGTGCCGAGCTATCTATCCTCGGCGCCATGGAAAGTCGCTTTGCCGAAGCGCTCGCCGCCGGGGACGATCTGGACAGCCTGGAACCCGCCGAGGCGGCCGCATCGGCCACCGCGCTTGAGGGCGCGCGCCCGCGCGATGCCGCCGCCGGCCGCACGCTCGACGGCCCCCATCGCAGCGATCTGGAGGCGGTCTTTGCCGCCAAATCCATGCCCGCGCGCGCCTGTTCGACCGGGGAGCAGAAGGCGCTGCTCATCTCCCTCGTCCTTGCCAATGCCCGGGCCCTGCGGGCGGCCACCGGCGCCACCCCGGTGCTCTTGTTCGACGAGCTTGCCGCCCATCTCGACGAGGGGCGGCGCGCCGCGCTCTATGACGAGATCGATGCCCTCGACGCCCAGGCCTGGATGACCGGCACCGAGGATATGCTATTCGACGGCCTGCCCCGCGCCCGCCGCTTTCGCGTGGTCGAGCAGGCGGGCCGCTCCACGATCGAGGAGACGCGCTGATGTTCCCCTTTCTGGCCGCCATGGCCACCGCCCAGGCACAGACCCTGGCCGCCATGAGCGTGGCCACCGCCAGTGCGGCGACCGCGCTGATGCGCGCGCCCACCATGGAGATGCGGGATCTCACCGTCTATTTCCCCTTCGGCCAGGGCTTCAGCCAGGACATCGACCCGGTGACGACCTGGACCACCACCTGGATGCTGCCCTTCAGCTTTGGGATGTTCCCCGCAGGCCCACGCGCCGCCGCGCTGGTCACCGAGATCCGCAGCCAGCAGGCCCTGGTCGACCGCTTGATCGAGGCCTGCGATGCCGCCGAGAAGGCCCGCACGATTGGCGACCCGCAGGAGCGCGACGCGCCCCTCACCGCCGCCTATGGCCCGCTCGGCCTTGGCGAAATGGAGGCCCTGCGCCAGACCAAGGACAACCTCCAACGCCTGATCGGCCCCGCGCGCGGGCGCCGGGGAACCTGAGGCCTTCGCGCAAGACGTGTGGGGCAAGCTCCCGACCGGACGAGAGCTGCCCAAAAGCCGCGTGGCGCAGCCGAAAATGTCAGGTGGCACAGGATGATGTGCCCCGCGGGCGTGACACGGACTCGGTCGTTGCTGTAAGAAAGGTGAGGCAACGACAGGCGGGTAATGACCTCCGACAACGACGACAAAGACGGCGCTGACGGCACGCCCGGCAGCGACGATCCCAAGGTACCGCAGGGCGAGTATGGCGCCGACAGCATCAAGGTGCTGAAGGGGCTTGAGGCCGTGCGCAAGCGCCCGGGCATGTACATCGGGGATACCGACGACGGCTCGGGCCTGCACCACATGGTCTATGAGGTCGTGGACAACGCCATCGACGAGGCGCTGGGCGGCTTTGCGGATCTGGTGAAGGTCACGCTGCACGCCGACGGCTCGGTCAGCGTCAGCGACAACGGCCGCGGCATCCCCACCGAGATGCATGACGAGGGTGTCTCGGCGGCCGAGGTCATCATGACCCAGCTCCATGCGGGCGGGAAGTTCGATCAGAACTCCTACAAGGTCTCCGGCGGGCTGCACGGCGTCGGCGTCTCGGTGGTCAACGCGCTCTCGGACTGGCTGGAACTGCGCATCTGGCGCGGCGGGCAAGAGCACAAGGTCCGCTTCGAGCGCGGCGATACCGTCAGTCCGCTGGAGCAGGTGGGCCCGCAGGGCGACCGCAAGGGCACCGAGGTGCGGTTCCTGGCCTCCACGAGCACCTTCTCGAACATCGACTACAAATACGCCACGCTCGAGCATCGCCTGCGCGAGCTTGCCTTCCTGAACTCCGGCGTCCGCATCCATCTGCGCGACCAGCGCCATGCGGATGTGAAGGAGGAGACCTTTTTCTACGAGGGCGGGGTCGAGGCCTTCGTGCGTTACCTCGACCGCTCCAAGACGCCGCTGATCGGCGATCCCATCGTTGTGCGCGCGGAGAAGGACGGCGTGACCGTCGACGCCGCCATGTGGTGGAACGACGGCTATCACGAGAACACGCTCTGCTTCACCAACAACATCCCGCAAAAGGACGGCGGCACCCATCTCGCGGGTTTCCGCGGCGCGCTCACCCGCACCGTCAACGCCTATGCGGCCTCAAACAACATCGCGAAGAAGGAGAAGATCTCCCTTTCCGGCGATGACGCGCGGGAGGGGCTGACCTGCGTGCTGTCGGTGAAGGTGCCAGACCCCAAGTTCTCCTCCCAAACGAAGGAGAAGCTGGTGTCGTCGGAGGTGCGGCCGGTGGTCGAGAGCCTGATGGCCGAGAAGCTGGCCGAGTGGTTCGAGGAACACCCCACCGAGGCGCGTACCGTGGTGGGCAAGATCGTCGAGGCTGCACTGGCGCGGGAGGCCGCGCGCAAGGCCCGCGAGCTGACGCGGCGCAAGACGGTGATGGACGTCGCCTCCCTGCCCGGCAAGCTCGCCGACTGTCAGGAGAAGGACCCGGCCAAGGCCGAGCTTTTCATCGTCGAGGGCGACAGCGCCGGCGGCTCGGCTAAGCAGGGGCGCAAGCGCGAGAACCAGGCCGTGCTGCCGCTGCGCGGCAAGGTGCTGAACGTGGAGCGTGCCCGCTTCGACCGCATGATCAGCTCGGAGCAGATCGGCACGCTGATCACCGCCCTCGGCACCGGGATCGGACGCGACGACTTCGACATCTCGAAGCTGCGCTACCACAAGATCATCATCATGACCGATGCGGATGTGGACGGCGCGCATATCCGCACGCTCTTGCTCACCTTCTTCTATCGCCAGATGCCGGAGCTGATCGAGGGCGGCTACCTCTACATCGCTCAGCCGCCGCTCTATAAGGTCACGCGCCGGGGTCAGTCCGTCTACTGCAAGAACGAGATGGAGAAGGAAGACTACCTGACGCGCGAGGGGGTGGAGGGCGCCACGCTGGAGCTGGCCACCGGCGAGCAGATCGCCAGCGCGGATTTGGTCCGCCTGGTCGAGGAGGCCCGCCGGGTGCGCCGGGTGCTCAACCTCTTCCCCACCACCTATCCCCGCTACATCCTGGAGCAGATGGCCCTGGTGGGCGCCATGCAACCCGGCGTGACCGAGGCGCAGGCCGAGGCGGTGGCAGCACGACTCGACGCCATGGCGCCGGAGACCGCGCGCGGCTGGTCCGGTCAGGTCACCGCCGACGGCGGCATCCGCCTCACCCGCGTGCTGCGCGGCGTGGCGGAGACGCGGACCATCGACGCCTTTGCCCTGCGCGCAGCCGAGGCCCGGCGCCTGGCCGAGATGGCCCCGGCCCTGGTCGAGACCTATTCGGCGCCCGCCAAGCTCCTGCGCAAGGATCGCGAGACCCCGGTCCGGGGCCCTTCGGAGCTCCTCGACATCATCATGGCGGAGGGGGAGAAGGGCCTCAGCGTCCAGCGCTACAAGGGCCTTGGCGAGATGAACGCCGAACAGCTCTGGGAGACGACGCTGGACCCGGATGCCCGCACCCTGCTGCAGGTGCGCATCGAGCAAAGCTCCGACGCGGACGAGCTTTTCGCCAAGCTCATGGGCGACGTGGTCGAGCCCCGCCGCGCCTTCATCCAGGAAAACGCCCTCTCGGTCGCGAATCTCGACGTGTGACCGGGTCCCGGGCGCGTTCGTCCTGCACCGAAACTGAGCCGTCAGCCCAAGGTTGAGGTCGCGCACGCGTTAAGAGAATGCGGGCGAACCGTGTCCGCCGGTTGGCGAGACTGCCCTCCATATCGACGATTTATCATGAATGCGCCGCCACAGTGCCGCGCCTGTCCTGCATGCAAACACCAACCGGGCGGGCGAGGTGTCGTACCCGGACTTTGCTTGTGAATGCGAGGGTAAGCATGCGTCTTCACACTCTGTTGGGCGCCGCGGCCAGTGCCATGGCACTGGCGGCGACGCCCGCGGCGGCGGTCCCCGTCGACCGCGAGATCCAGCTTCTGATCGACGTCTCGGGTAGCGTCGATGACGATGAGTTCATCCTACAGCGCAACGGCTACGTCTCGGCCTTCCGCAACCCGTTCATCCAGCAGGAGATCTTCGGCGGCACCATCGGCGCCATCGCGTTGGATGTGATCTACTGGTCCGGCGCCACCGAACAGTCGGTGGTTGTCGACTGGGCCCTGATCGACGACGCCGGCGCCGCCAATGCCGTGGCCGACGCTATCGAAGCCTTCGTGCGACCCTTTGACGGCAGCACCGCGCCGGGCAGCGCGCTGAACTTCGGCGTCAGCCGCTTCGTCGACAACGGCTTCGAGAGCAACGATCAGGTGATCGACATTTCGGGCGACGGCGACCGCAACGACGGCACCACCGACCTGACCGGCGCACGGGATGCGGCGCTGAACGGCGACATTCTCGACACGGTGGATGGGGGCAGTAACGGCCAGATCGACCGCATCAACGGCCTGCCGATCATCAACGAGGTCTCGAACCTCGACGCCTATTACGCCAGCAACCTGGTGGGCGGGACGGACAGCTTCACCGTGGTCGCGGATGACTTCGAGACCTTCCAGACCGCGCTGCAGACGAAGCTGCGCTCGGAGATCCTCGGCACCACGCCCGACGATCTGCCGCCGCTGCCCTCGGTGCCGTTGCCCGCGAGCATGTTGCTGCTGATGGGCGGGTTGGGCGGCCTGGCGCTGCTGCGCCAACGCACCAAGGCGACCGGCCAGGTCGCCTGAACAGGCACAAGACCAAAGCGACGAAAGCAGAGCCGGGGCCATGGTGGCGCTGGCTCGTGCTTTTTTTGCCTCGCCCGCGTTGTCCGTCGCCGGCAGCGCCTACTACCCTGCCGTGCCAGCATCACGAGAGGGGAGAGGGCGATGACCTATCTGGAGGAGCGGCGGGATATGGCGGCAGCCTTTCGCTGGACCGCGCGCCTCGGCATGAACGAGGGGATCGCGAACCACTATTCCCTGGCGGTGGGGTCGGGCGATGCCTTCCTGATGAACCCCTACGGTCTGCACTGGTCGCAGATGAAGGCCTCGGATCTCATCGAACTCGATGCCACCATCGAGCCGGACGGGGTCGACGACACCATCGATCCCACCGCCTGGTGCATCCATGGGGCGCTGCATCGCAACGTGCCCCAGGCGCGCTGCGTGATGCATCTGCACTCGAAATACGCCACGGCGCTCGCGGTGCTGGAGGACCCGAGCCTGCCGCCCATCGACCAGACCTCCATGCGCTTTTTCAACCGCATCGCCATCGATATGGGGTTCGACGGGATGGGCCTGGACGAGGAGGCCGAGCGGATGTCGCGCACCCTCGGCAACCGCTCGGTGCTGATGATGGCGCAGCACGGGGTGCTGGTCGCGGGTCCCACGGTCGGCTGGTGCTTCGACATGATCTACTACTTCGAGAAGGCGGCGGAGACCTATCTGACCGCGCTCTCGACCGGCCGGTCGCTCAACGTCGCGAGCGATGCGGTGGCAGAGAAGACCGCGCGCCAGTGGGAGGCCTATCCCGGCATCGGCGAAAAGCACCTTTCCGCCATCCGCGCCGTCCTCGACGCAGAGGAGCCGGCCTATCGGCACTAGCCCGTGGCGGCCCGGTGCGTGAGCCAGGTCTGTGCGCCCTCGCCCGCCGCCAGACCGGTCGCCAGGCAGCCGGTGATGAGGTAGCCGCCCGTCGGCGCCTCCCAATCCAGCATCTCGCCGGCGGCAAAGACGCCGGGCAGCGCGCGGATCATCAGCCGGTCGTCCAGCGCGTCCCAGCGAAGACCGCCGGCGGTGGAGATCGCCTCGTCCATCGGGCGCGGCCCGGCGAGCGGGATGGGCAGGGCCTTGAGCAGACGGGCGAGATCCTCCGGCGCGTCTGGCAGGGGGCGGGCGATCTCCATCACCAGGGCTCGCTTGACCCCGTCCAGCCCGAGCGTCTTGCGCAGATGCGCGGCGCGCGTGGCCTTGCCGCGGGGACGCGCCAGCCGCCGCGCCACGTCCCCCGGCGCAAGCCCCGGCAGCAGATCGAGCGCCAAGGGCACCCCGTCGCGCAGGGGGCGATACAGCGCATAGATCCCGCTCCCTTCCAATCCCTTGGCGGAGAGCACGGCCTCCCCCTCCACCCGGCAGCGCCCTGCGATCAGGCCGAGCGGTTTTAGCGGCTGGCCAAAGTGCGGCGCCATATGCGCCGACCAGTCGACGCGAAAGCCCATGTTGGCCGGGGCGAAGGGGCTGAGCCCGATGCCGTGGGGTTCCAGCAGCCCGGTCCAGGCGCCGTCCGAGCCCAGCCTCCGCCAGCTCGCCCCGCCGAGCGCCAGCACGATCACCGCGGCCTGCACCTGGCGCTCCCCCTCGGGCGTATCGAACAGGGCGCGGCCCGGCGCGATCCCGATCAGGCGCCACCGCCTGCGCAACGTGACGCCCTGCGCCTCGAGCCGGGTCAGCCAGGCGCGCAGCAGGGGCGAGGCCTTCATCGCGACCGGAAAGACCCGGCCAGTGGAGCCCGTGAAGACCGGTTGGCCGAGGCTCCGCGCCCAATCCGCGACCGCCTCGGGCCCAAAGGTGCGCAGCATGGTTGCCATCGGCCCCTGCGCCTCCGCGAAGGTGGGGAGAAACCGGGTTAGCGGCTCGTCCTTGGTGAGGTTTAGGCCGGACTTGCCCGCCATCAGGAACTTGCGGCCGGGCGAGGGCATCGCCTCGGCGATCACGACCTGCCGCCCGGCGGCGGACAGGACATCGGCGGCCATCAGCCCCGCGGGCCCGGCGCCGACGATCAGCGCCTCGGCCGTCTCCTCCATAGGCGGTGTCAGCCGGTCCGCGACAGCTTGCGATTGGCGCTGCGCAGGCGCGTCACGAGCGATTTGATGATCTCGAAGGCTTCCTCGGGGTGCGTGCGGATCAGATCGACCACATGCTCCGCCGGGTAGCGCACGCAGCGCGTCCGCTCAATCGCCACCGCGGTCGCGGATCGTGGGCCGTGGTCGATCACACTCATCTCGCCAAAGACCTCGCCCGCGCCCAGCGTGGCCACCACGTTCGAGCGGTCGGCCTTCATGAAGCCGGGGCTGCGGAGGCGGATCTCGACCGCCCCCTCGATGATGCGAAAACAGTCGGCGCCAAGCTCACCCTCGGAAAAGATGACCTCATCCTTCTCGAACACGGCCTCTGCGATGGTCATGGCGGGACCCTCTCCTCTGTGGGATCCGCAGCGTAACAGCGCCGATCAGCGCCGTCGCCCTAGAAGCGCAGGGCCACGGTGGCGAAGGCCGTGTTCACGCCGGGGTTCTCGTCCTCGATGCCCGCGTTGGACTTGTGCTCGAAGGCGGCCCCGATCGAGATCCGCTCGGTGATCGCGTAGTCGAGGCCGATCCGGCTGCGGAACATGATGGTCGAGCCCAGATCGTCGCCGCTGTTCCCCGCGGCATAGGCGCCGGGAAAGAACGACCCGATCAGGCGCAGGCCGGTGGAGCCGAAGGGGACGGCGGCATATGGGCCGCCGCCGAAGAAGAAGTCGCCGTCGCTGTCGAACTCGGTCCCCAGACCGATGCCGAACTGGAGGTAGGTGAAATCGAGCACCGGCACCGACCGCAGGTCGATGCCGAAAGCCACATCCTCGTCGAAGTCATCGTCGTCGAAAGCATCATAGCCGATGCCGAACTCGACCTCGGCGATCACGCCGAAGAGCGGTTCCTGAGCGATGGCGGGGGGCGAGATGGCGGCAGTCACGGCGGCAGTCACGGCGAAAAGCACCGCAGCGAGCGGTCGTAGCATACTGAAGATCCCTTGCTTCCTTCATGCGCGGGCGGTGAAGCCGCGCTATCGCAAGGTCATCCAAAACCGCTACATCTGGTGTCCGAAAAGCTTTGCAGGGACACTTTCAGCGCGATCCTGTGGCATCGGCGCATCGTCCAATCATCGTGGCTTAGTCATATCGCAGCGTTGTCGCCTTCCCGCCGAACACCCGATAGGCGAAGATCGAGTAGCCGATGATCGTCGGCAGCACGATACAGGTGCCGACCAGGATGATCGCCAGGCTCTCCGGCGCGGAGGCGCTGTCGACGATCGTCATCCGCTCCGGCACCACATAGGGGTAGAAGCTGTAGGCAAGCCCCGCGAAGCCGAGCGAGAAGATCGCGGTGCCGCCCACGAAGGGGCCCCAGCACCAACGATCATCGGGCAGCGGCAGTTCCTTGAGCAGCAACCAGACGGCCGCGAACATGCCCGCGGTCATCAGCGGCAGCGGCGCCAGCAGCAGGATCTCGGGGAAGGAGAACCACTTATCGAAGATCCGTTCGGAGGCGAGCGGCGTCACGAGCGACACCGCGACCATGCCCGCCGCCCCGATCATCAGCCCGCCGCGCGCCCATTTTACCGCGCGCTGCTGCAGCGCCCCGTCGGTCTTGTAGATCAGCCAGGACGCGCCGATGAAGACATAGGCGGCCAGCAGGCAGAAGGCGGTGAGGATGCTGAAGGCGATGGCCAGCGGCTCGCCGGTCAGCCCCTCGATGTAGGCGCCGAGCATGTAGCCCTGGGAAAGCCCGGTCATGATCGAGCCGATCATGAACCCGCGGTTCCACCACTTCTTTTGCGCGCCCGGTGCCTTGGCGCGGAACTCGAAGCAGACCCCGCGCAGGATCAGGCCGATCAGCATGATTGCCACCGGTACGTAGAGCGCGGTGAGGATGAACCCGTGGGCGGCGGGAAAGGCGACCAGCAGGATCCCGATGGCCAGCACCAGCCAGGTCTCGTTCGCATCCCAGAACGGGCCGATGGAGGCAACCATCCGGTCGTAATCCTCCTCCGGCGCCAGGGCGAAGAGCGCGCCGACCCCCAGGTCATAGCCGTCGAGCACCACGTAGATCAGGATCGACAGGCCCATGAGCCCCGCGAAGATCATCGGCAGCGTCGTCTCGGGATTGGGGATCAGATCGAGCATGGCACTCTCCGCCTCCTGGTCTCGAAAACGGCCCGGCGCATCACTGCACCGGGCCGCTGGTCGGGGTTGTAGCGCCGCTTACTCGGCCGGCACGAAGGCGGCAGCGGGATGCCCCGCCTCGGGCTTCGCCTGACCGTCGCCCGCCGGCGAGTTCTTGCGCGCGAGGTAGGCAAGCACGCCGAGATAGGCCACGAGCAGGAAGACATAGACCGAGAGATAGGCGACGAGGCTGCCGAAGATGATGGGCGCGCCCACGGGCCCGGCCGCCTCGCTGGTGTTCAGGACGCCGGTCACCAGCCAGGGCTGCCGCCCGATCTCGGTCACGTACCAACCCGCCAGCGTGGCGATCCACCCCGAGAAGGTCATCGCGGTCAGCACCCGCAGCGGCCAGACGCCCAGATGCCCGCCCTCGCGCCGGGTCAGCCACAGCCGCCAGGCGCAGAACCAGGACACCGCGAGCATCAGCATGCCCACGCCCACCATGACCCGGAAGCTCCAGAACACCGGGGCCACCGGCGGGTGCAGCACGGTGCCGTCCGCCTCGACGAAGTCGTTCAGCCCCTTCACCTCGCCAGTGAAGGTATGGGTCAGCACGAAGCTCGCGAGATAGGGGATCTCAATGGCGAAATCGTTCGACCGCGTCTCCTCGTTCGGCATGCCGATCACCACAAGGTCGGCCGGGCCGGTTTCCCAATGGCCCTCCATCGCGGCAACCTTGGCGGGCTGATGCTCCAGCGTGTTCAGCCCGTGCATATCGCCGGCGAAGATCTGCAACGGGATCGCACAGGCCGCGAGCCAAACGCCGGTCTTCAGCCCCAGGATCGCGTTGCGCCGCTCGCCCCACAGCATCCGCAGCGCTGACAGGCCGGCGATCACGAAGGCCGCCGTCAGCACCGACGCCAGCAGCATGTGGACCAGGCGATAGGGCATCGACGGGTTGAAGATGATCTCCATCCAATCCGTGGCATGGGCCACGCCGTCCCGCATCTCAAAGCCCTGCGGCGTGTGCATCCAACTGTTCAGCACGATGATCCAGAAGGCCGACATCGTAGTGCCGAAGGCGACCAGGAAGGTCGCCAAGGTATGCACCCGGTTCGAGACCTTGCTGAATCCAAACAGCATGATGCCGAGGAACACGGCCTCCAGGAAAAAGGCCGTCATCACCTCATAGGCCAGGAGCGGCCCGGCGATGTTGCCCACCTTCTCCATAAAGCCCGGCCAGTTGGTGCCGAACTGGAAGCTCATGGTGATGCCGGAGACAACGCCGAGCGCGAAGGACAGCGCGAAGACCTTCACGAAGAAAAAGTAGTTCTCCATCCACCGGTAATCGCCGGTCGCGTTGTAGCGCAGCTTGAAGAACAGCAGCAGCCACCCGAGCGCGATGGTGATCGTCGGGAACAGGATATGGAACGAAATGTTGGCCGCGAATTGAATGCGCGCCAGCAGCAGGGCGTCCATCATGGGTCACTCTCCATCGGTTCACGCCTGCATATGGCGCGGCAGAGCGTGGCGCAGAGAGACGGACTGACGCAGAGGCGCGCTAAGCGCACCGGAGGTTTGGTAAATTCCAGCGCGCGGAAGGCGCACCACCAATCGGACGGCGTCAGGCGAAATCGTCCGTACGCGGATCGTAGACCAGCAACATCCCCGTGCCGATGTCGAGATAGGTGCCGTGCAGCGTCAGCGCCCCCAGCGCCACAGCCTCGGCCACGAAGGGGAAGGTCATGAGATTGCGCAGCGAGGTGAGGACCGCCTCATGCTCCAGCGCGCGCAGCCGGTCGGTGGCGGCGACCCGGTTGGCCACCCGGGCGAACCCCGGGCGCAGGATGTCGATCCAGCGGCTGATGTAGCTGTCATCCTGCGCCGTGGCCGGGGCGTCTTGGCCGCCCATGCACATCTCGTGGCAGGCCTTCACCCCACCACAGTCGGAATGACCGGTGACGACGATATGGGCGACGCCCAGCGCCTTGACCGCATATTCGACGGCCGCCGAGGTCCCGTGGTGCTGCCCGTCCGGCGCATGCGGCGGCACCAGGTTGGCGACGTTGCGCACGACGAACAGATCGCCCGGCTCCGCGCCGAACATATTGCCGATGTCGACCCGGCTGTCGCAGCAACAGACCAGCATGGCGCGCGGGCGCTGCCCCTGCTTGGCGAGCGAGCGATACCAGGACTCGTTCTCGGCATAGTCGGTGGCGCGCCAACCCGCCTGGCGCGTGCGCAGATAGCGCGGCAGCGGCTTCGCCGGGATCGGCACATCGCCATGCGTCAGCCCGTGGACTTCGCCGATATGCTCCCCATCCGCCATGCCGTCCTCACACGTCCATCTGTCGGAAGTTTATTCCGCCCATCGGATCTTGATACGCCCTCTTGACGCTAAAGGGACTGTGACACAAGGACGGCGAAAGGCGGGAGGACGAGCGATGAGCGAGATGCGCGTGATCGAGGCGGCGGAAGCCGGCGGACCGGAGGTGCTGCGGCTGGCGACCCGGCCGATCCCAGAGCCCGGCCCCGGCGAGATCCTGATCAAGGTCGCCGCCGCCGGCGTGAACGGGCCGGACATCAAACAGCGCAAGGGCGCCTATCCGCCGCCACCGGGCGCCTCCGACCTCATGGGGCTGGAGGTTTCGGGCACGGTCGCCGCCCTCGGCGAGGGTGTCGCGCGCTGGCAGATCGGCGATGCGGTGGTCGCCCTCACCAATGGCGGCGGCTATGCCGAGTACGTGGCCGTCAACGCCGGCCACGCCCTGGCGCGCCCCGGGGGGGTGAGCGAGATCGACGCCGGCGGCCTCTGCGAGACCTTCTTCACCGTCTGGTCCAACATCTTCCACGGCCATGCGGTACCCGAGGGCGCTGTCTTTCTGGTGCATGGCGGCGCGGGCGGCATCGGCTCCACTGCCGTCCAACTCGGTGCGGCGCGCGGCCTGCGCGTCTTCGCCACCTGCAGCGCCGCCAGCAAGGACTTCGTCGAAGGTCTGGGGGCCGAGCGCGCCATCGACTACCGCACGGAGGACTTCGTGGGCGTCGTCAAGGACGCGGGCGGGGCGGATGTGATCCTCGACTTCATGGGCGGCGACTACGTGGCGCGCAACATGAAGGCCGCGCGCATGGACTGCCGCATCGTCTCGCTCGCCTTCGACCAGGGCGCGAAGGTCGAGGTGAACCTGGGCCCCATGCTGATGAAGCGTCTGGTGCTCACCGGCTCCACCCTCCGTCCGCGCCCCCCCGCGTTCAAGGCGGCGGTGGCGGCGGAACTGGAGGCCGAGGCCTGGCCGCTGTTTGCCACGGGCAAGCTGCGCCCGGTCACACACGCGACCTATCCCATGGCCGAGGTCCGCGCGGCGCATGAGGCGCTGGAGGCCGGCGGGCATCGCGGCAAGATCCTGCTGACCATGGCTTGAGCGAAACCGGGCGACGGCGACCTTTTCCTGAACCGAGGGTGCCGCGGCTGTGGCATCGCCCGTCGTCACGCGGCAACGGTGGTTGTTTTCGGCCGCAAGAATGTTGTCGCGCCGGCCCGAGGCTGGCACTGGTATACCAAACACCAGAGCGACTCGCAGGATCAGGGGAGAACCGACATGAAGGTCTGCATCTTCGGCGCCGGCGCCATCGGCGGCTATCTGGCGGCGGGTCTCGCCAAGGCCGGGGAGGCCGAGGTTTCGGTCATCGCCCGGGGCAAGCACCTGGCCGCGATCCAGGAGAGCGGGCTGACCCTCGCCAAGGACGGCGATGAGTTCACCGTGCAGGTCAAGGCGGCGAAGGATCCGGCGGACATCGGCCCGGTCGACGTGGTCTTCAATGCCCTCAAGGCCCACCAGAGCTGGGAGAGTGCGGAGTATCTGCGCCCCCTCCTCGGCCCCGACACGGCGGTCGTGTGCTGCCAGAACGGCGTGCCCTGGTGGTACTTCCACGGCATCGGCGGCGCGCATGAGGGCAAGCAGCTCGACAGCGTCGACCGCGGCGGGCGGCAGTGGCAGATCGTGGGCCCCGAGCGCGCCATCGGCTGCTCGGTCTACCCGGCCGCCGAGATCGAGGCACCGGGGCGCATCAAGCACGTCTACGGCGACAAGTTCGCGCTCGGCGAGCCCGACGGCACGACCTCGGAGCGCATCCAGAAGATCGCGACCCTGCTGGAGAACGCGGGCTTCCGCGCGCCGGTGCTCGACGATATCCGCTCCGAGCTTTGGCTGAAGCTCTGGGGGAACCTCTGCTTCAACCCGATCTCGGCCCTCACGCGACAGACGCTGGATATCGTGGCCTCCCACCCGACCAGCCGCGCGACCGCCAAGGCGATGATGCTCGAGGCGCAGGTGATCGCCGAGGCCCTCGGCTCCTCTTTCCGTGTGGATGTGGAGAAGCGCATCAACGGCGCGGCCAAGGTCGGCAAGCATCGCACCTCGATGCTGCAGGACCTGGAGGCCGGCAAGGCGATGGAGATCGACGCGCTGGTGACGGCGGTCCAGGAGATGGGGAGCATCACCGGGAACCCGACGCCGACCATCGACATCGTGCTGGGCCTGGTGCAGCAGCTCGGCATGAGCCAGGGCCTCTACCCCACCTACCCCTCCGACAGCGCCGAGGCGGAGAACGCGGCGGCCTGACCAGAGTCTTTGCTCGGGGGGCTCAGTCCTCCCGCGCACCCTTTGCCAGAAGCGCGTCGACCTTGCCGCCGCCGATCATGCGATGGCTGTCGAAGCGCCCGTCTTGCAGGATGGCGGCGCCTGCGTCGTGGATCACCCGATGGGTCATCCGCGCGAGAGCAGAGCCGAGTGAGATGCGGGCAACGCCTGCCGCGGCGAAGTCTGCTCGGCTGAGGCTGGCGAGCGGCCCCACGGCGAGCACGTTGACCGGCACCGAGCCCGCCGTCTCAATCACCCGGGCCAACGCGTCTGGCCCGCCGGGCAGCGGGACGTAGAGCCCATCCGCACCGGCATCGCGAAAGGCGGCGACACGGGCCAGCCCCTCCTCCAGGTCATAGGCGCCGTGCATGACGCCATCGGCGCGAGCGAGAAAGACGATATCGCGCGACAGTGCCTGGGCGGCGGCGACCCCCGCCTTCACGCGCTCGATGGCCAGGTCGCGGGGAAAGGCCAGGCCGCCATGGGCGACATCCTCGATCGACAGGCCCGCCAAGCCGGCCTCCGCCGCCCCGCGCACCGTCTCCGCCACGTCTTCGGGCGCATCGCCGTAGCCCGCTTCCAGATCGCCCGAGACCGGTAGCGGTGTGGCCGCGACCAGATCCGCGGCATGGGCGAGGGCCTCGTCGCGGCTCACCTGCCCGTCGGCCCGGCCGAGCGTAAAGGCATGGCCCGAGGAGGTCGTGCCGATGGCTTCCGCCCCGAGGGCGGCGAGCATCCGCGCGCTGCCCACATCCCAGGCATTGGCCAGGATGAACGGATCGCCGGGGCGGTGCAGGGCCCGGAAGGCGGGGCCGGGGTCGTGGGTCATCGGATCACTCGGCCGGGGTGGCGTTCTTCTCGCGCATCTTGCGGCGGATCAGGGCGACCAGCGGCATCAGCAGCAGGATGATCGCCAGCACCGTGATCGGCCCCGCGATGGGCCGCGTCAGGAAGATCGACGGGTCACCGTCGGACAGCAGCAGCGACTGGCGCAGCGTCTGCTCCGTGGTGCCGCCAAGCACGATGGCCAGCACGGCGGGCGCGAGCGGATAGTCGAGGATCCGCAGGATGAAGGCCCCGATCCCGAACCAGAGGATCAGCCAGACATCGAACATCGACTGCGTCGCCGCGAAGCCACCTACGATGGAGAGCACGAAGATCAGCGCGGCGAGGATCGTGAAGGGCATCCGCAGCATCCACAGGAAGAGCGGGATGAAGGCCAGGTTCACGATCAGCGCAATGACGTTCGAGACGTAGAACGAGCCGATGAGCGGCCAGACGAACTCCGGCTGGTCCGAGAAGAGCCGCGGCCCCGGCGTCAGCCCCCAGATCACCATGCCCCCCAGCAGGACCGCGGTGGTGGGCGAGCCCGGGATGCCCAGCGTCAGCATCGGCAGCATCGAGCCCGTGGAGGCTGAGTTGTTCGCCGCCTCCGGCGCCGCGACGCCGTCGACGTTGCCCTTGCCGAAGCTCTTGGGATCGCGCGCCACCATCTTGGTGACGCCATAAGCCATCAGCGAGCCGGGCGTGGCCCCCGCCGCCGGCAGGATGCCGACGAAGAAACCGAGGAGCGACCCGATCACGGTGCCCTTCCAGGCATCGCGCATCCGCCCGGCGGCGCGCGCGACGCGGCTGACGCTGATCTCGGCGTCGGTGACCGTCTGCTCGTCGCGGGTGGTGTGGATGGTCCACAGCATCTCCCCGATCCCGTACACGCCGATCGCCAGCACCAAAAAGCCGATGCCACGCAGGAAATCGGTGATGTCGAACAGGATCAGCCGCGGCGCGCCCGAGATCTCGTCGAAGCCGACCGAGGCGAGGACGAGACCAAGGCAGATGGAGAAGATCGTCTTGGGGATGTCGTCACCGCCAAGGCCCACGAAGGTCGCGAAGGCCAGCAGCATCAGCGCGAAGATCTCCGGCGGCCCGAAACTGAGGGCCACGGCCGCGAGCGGCGGCGCGAAGGCGGTGAACAGCAGATTGGCGACCGTGCCCCCCACGAACGACCCCAGCGCCGCGATCACCAGCGCCTGATCGGCCCGTCCCGTCAGCGCGAGTGGCCGGCCATCGAAGGTTGTGGCCACGGCGGTCGAGGCGCCGGGAATGCCGAGGGTGATGGAGGAGATTGCACCCCCGTACATCGCGCCATAATAGATCGCGGCCAAAAAAATCATCGGCGCCGTGGCGCTGCCGGTCTGCTGCTGGATCAGGAAGGTCGCCGGCAGCAGGATCGCCACGCCGTTGACCGAGCCCAGACCCGGCATCGCCCCGACGAACAGGCCGATCGCCACGCCGATGAACGCAAGGAACAGGTTCGTGGGCTGCAGCGCCTCGAAGATGCCATCCAAGAGCAGCGTAAGCACGTCCATGGCGCCAGTTCCTTATTGTCGGCCAACGAGCCCGCCCGACGGGCGGATCAGAGGAAGATGTCGTAGAGCGGCTCGAAGAGGAGCGCTTCGACTTCGTTCGTGCCCTTGGGCAGGGGCAGCGTCATTGCGACGTCGAAGAAGAAGAACATGAAGACCGGCATCGCGATGGAGACCGCGATCGTCAGCGGCCAGGGATGCCGCCCCAGGAACTTCAGGTAGTAGATCAGGAACAGCATCATCGCGATGTACATCGAGATGAGGTCCGACAAGTAGATGAAGGCCGCGACCCCGCCGCCCACGAAGGCCATCATCCGGATCGAATAGGCATCCAGGAAGGGTTCGCCAGACCGGCTCGGCGGTGTCTTGCGCTGCACCCAGTTGGCGACAGTCCAAACGCAACAGAGCAGCATTATCCCGGACAGCCAGAAAGGCCAGAAGCCGCCGCCGGGCCCCTCGCCGGGGATGTACCAGATGTTCTCGAACCAGGGCTCACCCGGCCAGGCCGGCGCGCCGCTCTTGTACATCAGGTAGCAGGAGAAGGCCCCGAGGATGATCGCGACGACGAGTTCTGCCAAACGCATCTTGCGTGCTCCCCCGCGGGGCCCCTTGCCCCTCGTTCTTGTTATTGGGCGGCCTCCGCCCCGCTAAGGGCAGAGGCCAGTTTCGAAAACGGTCGGATCAGTTGATCGCGCCGGAGGCCTTGAGGATGTTCTCGTGGCGGGTCCGCTGGGTGTCCCAGTAGGCCACGAGGTCATCGCCGGTCATCCAGTCGCCGAACAGCGACTTGGCGGTGCGGTACTCCTGCCAGCGATCGCTGTCGAAGACCTGCTTGAAGACGCCGCGGTAGTACTCCTCGGCCTCATCGGACATGCCGGGCGCACCGACGACCGAACGCTGCATGAAGTAGGAGAAGTCGTTGCCCTTCTCCTTCAGCGTCGGCACCTCGGGGAACAGCGGCAGGCGGTCGTCGGTGAAGGCCGCGAGGGCGATCACGTCACCCGACTCGTAGAAGCCCAGGGCCTCCGACGGGTTGTTGACCGAGCTGTCGATCTGCTGACCGGCCAGGTCCTTGGCCACGGCACCGCCGCCCTTGTACGGGATGTACTTGATCGAGAGCTCATAGGCCTCGTTCAGGTAGTCGGTGATGATGTTGTCCTCGGCGTTCTTGCCGGTACCGCCCATCACCCAGCCATCGCCGCGCTCGGTCGCCACCGCGATGAACTCGTCGAAGTTGCTGACGCCCTCGTCCTTGTGCACCCACAGCAGGAAGGTGTCCTCGGCCATACGGGCGATCGGTGCGAACTCCATGATGTCCACACCCAGCGCCGGCTGACGCAGCGGCGTGGTGAAGAAGGAGTTCAGGGTCACCATGATGGTGTGATCCGGGTCGCGCGCGGTCTTGAGCGCGACCAGCGCCTCGGCGCCCGAACCGCCCGACTTGTTGACCGGCACCAGCGGCTTGGAGGCGTAGTCGCCCTCCTCGATGATCGACTGCATCAGGCGAGCCATCTTGTCCGCGCCACCGCCCTTACCGGCCATGATCACGAAATCGATAGGCTTCTTCGGCTCCCAGGCCTGTGCGGCACCGGTTGCGGCACCAAGGGCCATCACGGCAGCCGCCGCGAAAAGACTAAATCGGCGAGTGAGGTTCATTTGCTACTCCCGTTGCTTGTCTCATCCTGGGACGCTACGTCAGTATTGTCGTCCTCAGGCTCTTTCTGTCGTTAACGGCGGCTACGTCTGTCGCGATTCGCACGCTTCATGTTGGGTCTTAGGACGCCACCTGATCGAAATTCTGAAGACCAAGCGCCGCACTTTCAACAAGAAAATGCCCTTCTTAGCCGAAAGGACCTTCCATTTTAGTGCGCCATCAGGATTGCTGAAGCGGCATTATCAATGATCGACTGCGTTGCACCACCGAAGATCATTTCATGTTCTCTGCTATGACCGTAGGCACCGGTCACGATCAGACTGGCGCCGACATCGGCAGCGCCCTTCAAGATCGCCTGCCCGGGGTCCTGCCGGGCGTCGATCGGCACCCGCTCCGCGGCCACATGGTGGCATCGCAGGTACTCATGCAGGGCCTCGCCGCCGATGCGCGGATGCTCTGCACCGCCATCTAAGATCGTGACCCGGTCGGCCATGCGCAACAGCGGCTGCGCCAGCGCCACCGCCCGCGTCGCCTCCAGCGCGCCGTTCCAGGCGATGGCGACATGCGCGCCCAGATCCGTCGCGGGCTCCGCCGGCGGGCACATCAACGCCGGGCGACCGGTCTGAAACAGCGCCGCCCGCAGCGAGTTCTCGCCCAGGTTCCGATCGCGGTCCGGCTGCGCCACGGCGGTGAAATCGGCCAGGCGTCCGCGCGCCTTGATGACCTCCACCATCTTGCCGCGCGCCTCCTCGAAATGCGCGCTCGGCACGTTCGGATCCACCTCGCCGGGGTCCGTCAGGGGCAGGCCGAGGCCGGGCAGCATCGCCGCGAAACGCTCGCGCAGCGCCTCCTCCTCCTCGTTCGCCACCTGATCGGCGGAACTGCGGATCTGCTCGCGCAGGAAGGACGGCACGTTGATGCCGATGGGGATGTAATCGTCGGGACGGGCGCGGCAGTGCACCGCCTCGATATGCGCGCTGTAGCGATGGGCGAGCCGCGCGGCATGGGCCAGGGCAAACTCGCTGCGGCCATCACCGCGCAGGGGCACCAGGATCCTGGCAATCGTCATCGTCGCGTTCCCTCCCCGGAACGTCCCGGCCCGCCTTGTCTTTCCCGGCGGGTCCGGGCGCGGCGGCGGGGTCTGACCCCGCCGGCATCACGCGCCACCGTGGCGGCGCGTGTCAAGTTGGGACAGGGCTCAGAACAAGCCCTGCACGTTGCCGTCTTCGTCGAGCCCGATCATCTCGGCCGAGGGGACCCGCGGCAGGCCCGGCATGGTCATGATCTCTCCGCAGATGACGACGACGAAGCCGGCACCGGCGGACAGTCGCACCTCCCGTACCGGCAGGCTGTGGCCGGTGGGTGCGCCGCGGCGGTTGGGATCGGTCGTAAAGCTGTACTGGGTCTTCGCCATGCAGACCGGCAGGGCGCCATAGCCCTGCTCCTCCCAGGCCTTGAGCTGATCGCGGATTTTCTTGTCCGCCAGCACCTCGTCGGCGCGATAGATCCGCTTGGCGATGGCTTCGATCTTCTCGAACAGGCCCATCTCGTCGGGGTAGAGCGGGGCGTATTGCGCGCTGCCGCCCTCGATCAGATCAACCACCTTCTGCGCGGTCTCGGCGATGCCCTTGCCGCCCTCGGCCCAGTGGCGGTTGACGATCGCCTCCACGCCCATCGAGGCGCAGTACTCCTGGATCGCGCCCAGCTCCGCGTCGGTGTCCTTGATGAAGTGGTTGATGCCGACGACCAGCGGCACGCCGAACTGCTTCACGTTCTCGATGTGCCGGCCGAGGTTGGCGCAACCCTTCTTCACCGCCTCGACGTTCTCGGTCCCCAGATCGTCCTTGGCCACGCTGCCGTTCATCTTCATGGCGCGGGCCGTGGCAACGATCACCACCGCCTCCGGCTTCAGCCCCGCCTTGCGGCACTTGATGTCGAAGAATTTCTCGGCGCCCAGGTCCGCACCGAAACCGGCCTCGGTCACGACGTAATCGGCGAGCTTGAGCGCCGTCTTGGTCGCAACGACCGAGTTGCAGCCATGCGCAATATTGGCGAAGGGACCCCCGTGCACAAAGGCCGGGTTGTTCTCCAGCGTCTGCACCAGGTTGGGCTGCATGGCGTCCTTCAGCAGCACCGTCATGGCACCGTCGGCCTTGATGTCCCGGCAGTACACGGGGCTGCGGTCGCGGCGATAGGCGACGATCATATCCCCCAGCCGCTGCTTCAGGTCATCCAGGTCATCGGCCAGGCAGAGGATCGCCATCACCTCCGAGGCGACGGTGATGTCGAACCCGGCTTCGCGCGGGAAGCCGTTGGCGACCCCGCCGAGCGAACAGGTGACCTGCCGCAGTGCGCGGTCGTTCATGTCCAGCACCCGGCGCCAGGCGACCCGGCGCGTATCGATCTCCAGCGCATTGCCCCAGTAGATGTGGTTGTCGATCATCGCCGAGAGCAGGTTGTGCGCCGAGGTGATCGCGTGGAAATCCCCGGTGAAGTGGAGGTTCATCTCCTCCATCGGCACCACCTGGGCATAGCCGCCGCCGGCCGCCCCGCCCTTCATCCCG
>JBCBMO010000008.1:0-199367 GCA_039822785.1 Pseudomonadota bacterium
CACGCCGACACCCTGCGCCTTGCCTGCAAGGTCTCGCCCTTGGCGGCGTCCCATCTCTGGGAGACGCTCAACAGGCCTCAGTCTAACTGCCCTACCGCTGCGCTACTTGAGGGCGGTGTGGGACACTCCCGCGTCGCAGTCTGAGCACGGGGTATCCTCCCGGCAACGCTCAGAAAGCGCCCCGTTCTCTCTCGACACGACCCCAAACAAGCGCCGCCGGAACAAACCCCCGACGACGCCAAATGGGCAAAGGGCGCCACCGCCCCAAAACCCATACCCCCCGCGGGGTGGAGCAGCCCGGTAGCTCGTCAGGCTCATAACCTGAAGGTCGCAGGTTCAAATCCTGCCCCCGCAACCACCTCACCAAGATCGACACCCTTACCGGTTGTCCTCCGCTAGAGGAGGATGGCATCGGTGTGGCGCGGGCTGTGGTATCAAGCCTCGCCCCGCACGCGAACGACCTCGGATTGAGACCCCATGGCAGAGCAGACCGGCCTCAGCTACATGCGCTTTGCGGTCAGCGTCGCGGCGACGATCGCCATTCTCGTGGCAGCGCGGGACGTGCTCCAGCCGCTGCTGATCGCGCTGGCGGTCTGGTTTCTCCTCAAGATCGCGGCGGCCGGCACGGCGCGGCAGCTACAGCGGGTCGGCGTGGTCTCGCCGCGGGTCGCGCAGGTGCTCAGCACCGCGGTCATGTTGCTGGTGTTCCTCTGGATCGGTGGCCTGGCGAGCCAAAGCGCGACCCAGATCGCGGACCGCCTGCCGCAGTACCAGGAACGGCTCAAGACGCTGGCCACCGGGATCGAGGACCGTACGGGGATCGCAGTGCTCGACCGGCTGACCGCGGCGATCAACGAGGTCGACTTTGCGGGCGCGGCGCTCGGCCTCGCCGGGTCTGCGCTCAATGCCTTCACCCTTTCGGTTCTCGTCGTGATCTACATCGTCTTCGTGGGGGCAGAGGCCCGGGTCTTCGAGCGCAAGCTCGCCGCACTCTTCACCGAGCCCGCCCGGCGCGAGACGGCGTTGCGGATCAGCGGGCAGATCACCGAGGAGATCGAGACCTACATCGGGGTCAAGATGGTCCTCGGCGCCCTGCAGGCCGTGCCGACCTTTCTGCTGTTGACGGTGCTTGGGGTCGATGCGCCGGTGTTCTGGGCGTTGATCGTGTTTTTCACCAGCTTCATTCCCACGGTCGGCACGCTGATCGGGATTATCTTTCCGACGCTGATGGCGCTGATCCAATTCGACAGCCTGGTGCCCTTCGCCACCGTGCTGGCCGTTCTCCTGCCGCTCCAACTGCTGTGCAGCAACTTCCTCGAGCCCAAGATGTTCAGCACCTCGCTGGATCTCAGCCCGCTCGTGGTCATGATCGGGATCTTCGCGGGGGCGGCGATCTGGGGGATCGTGGGCGCGCTGATCGTTGTGCCCCTGCTGGCCATCGCGACGATCGTCTTTGCGCGCATCCCCTCGATGCGGCCCCTGGCGATCCTGATCTCGGGGCAGGGCACACTGCATGTCGATGAGGAGGGGCGGCAGGGCTAGCGGCGCCCCGTCAGCGCCGATCCTCTCGGATCAGATCGGCGGCCTTTTCGCCAACCATGATCGCCGGAGCGTTCGTGTTGCCGCTGGGAATCGTCGGCATGATCGAGGCATCGGCGATCCGCAGCCCCACGACGCCGTGCACCCGCAACCGGTCGTCGACCACCGCCATGGGGTCGTGGCCCATCTTACAGGTGCCCACCGGGTGATAGATCGTCTGCGCCGACGACTGCGCTAGGGCGAGAACCTCGGCATCCGTTTCCGGCGGGCTCTCCGGCACGTGTTCGCGCCGCACGAAGGGGCCGAGCGCCGCGGTTCGGGTCATCGCGCGGGCAAAGCCGATGGCGCGGATCGCGCATTGCCGGTCCGCCTCTGCCGACAGGTAGTTAGGCACGATGGCGGGGTGATCCTCCGGCCCTGCGCTGCGGATATGGATGTGTCCCCGGCTCTCGGGGCGCAGCTGACAGACCGAGGAGGTGATGCCCGAGAAGGGGTGCATCACGATCCCCGGCTTGTCCGCCGAGAGCGGTTGGAAGTGAAACTGGATGTCCGGCGTCTCGAGCCCCGGCATGGATTTGGCGAAAATGCAGACCTGGCTCGCGCCCAGGCTCATGGGTCCGGTCCGGCGCAGCACGTATTCGAGACCGATACCCAGGCGATGCCACAGGCTGTTGATGGCATCGTTCAGCGTGGGCACCGTCACCTCGTAGACGAGGCGCACCTGAAGGTGGTCCTGCAGGTTCTCGCCAACCCCCGGCAGGGCGTGGCGGACCGATACGCCGGCGGCCTGCAGGACCTCCGGCTGCCCGATCCCCGACAGCTCCAGGATCTGGGGCGACCCCACGGCGCCGGCCGAGAGCACCACCTCGCCCCCCGGCTTGAGCCGCGCCTCCGTGTCGGTGCCGCGGCGGCGATAGGCGACGCCGGTCACGCGGGGGGCGTCCTCGGCCAGGATCAGCCGCGAGGCTTGGGCGTGGGTCACGATCTCCAGGTTTTGCCGCCCGCGCGCGGGGCGCAGGAAGGCCTTGGCGGAGGAGCAGCGGAGCCCCCCGCGGGCGGTCTGCTGGAAATAGCCCGCGCCCTCCTGATCCTCCCCGTTGAAGTCGTCGCGCCGGGGGACGCCCATCTCGACGGCCGCGCCGATAAAGGCCTCCGCGATCTCGGACCGGGCGCGGATCGTCGAGACGGCCAGGCCGCCGCCTGCGCCGTGGAAGGCGCTCTCGCCTTCCTCATGGCTCTCAGAGCGTTTGAAGAGCGGCAGGACGTCGTCCCAGCCCCAGCCAAGGTTCCCGCGCTGCGCCCAGCCGTCATAGTCCTGGGGTTGGCCGCGCACATAGAGGAGCCCGTTGATCGAGCTCGACCCGCCCAGGCCCTTGCCGCGGGGCCAGTCGATGGCGCGCCCCGCGAGCCCGGGGTCGGGTTCGGTGCGATAGCACCAATCGGTGGTCGGATTGTGCAGCGTCTTGAAGTAGCCGACGGGCACATGGATCCAGGGGTTCCAGTCGCGTCCCCCGGCCTCCAGCAGCAGCACACGGCACGCGGGGTCCGCCGACAGCCTGTTCGCCAGAACGCAGCCAGCCGAGCCGGCGCCGATGATGATGATGTCGTAGTCCACGCTCTTCGGCGTCCTCCCTTGGCGCCACCGTAACGGCAGGAAGCCGGGCGGGCCAAGACCGCGCGTGAGACTGTCGGCACCATCCTCGACAGAGGGTCGCATGGACCACCGAGGGCCGCTATTCTTCCCTACAGTCATGAGGGTTCAGCACTCGGCATCGCCGTATCGCTGCCTTGCGCAGCATGTCGCGCTAGCGGTTCTGACGCTGGCGCTGTTGCTGCGTGTGCTTGCCGGCCCGGCCCTGGCGTCTCCGCCCGCGCCGGGGATGATCCCAATCTGTTTGGGCGGCCAGATCGTCTACGTGGCGCTGGACGGGTTTGGCGTCGATGACCTCTCCACCATGCTCGACGAGGGCCCGGCGGAGGAGACGGCGACGCGTGGCGAGCCCTGTCCGGCCGTAGGGTTCGCTCTGGCCGTTGCCCCGCCACCGCCCTTGGTGGCGCCGCGCGCCGCCTGGCCGATCGTGCAATTGCGCGGCGCGGCGCAGCACCTGCCTATCAGCCGGCACTGCACCTGGTCTCGACAGGCCCGAGCACCGCCGCTGCAAAGCTGACCGGCCCGCCTCGGGCGGGAACTCTTCCTCTTAGTACCCGTATGACTGCGCCCCCTTTCCAACCAAAGGGCGGGGGCGACATCGATCACGCTTGGCACAGGAGCTTGCCATGAAAACCCTTCCGACCCTTGCCCTTGTTTCCGCCGCGCTGGTGTGGATCGCGGCCGCCACCGGCGCCGTTGCGCATGAGTTCAAGCAGGGCGACCTGATGGTCGATCACCCTTGGGCACGGCCCAACATCCCCAACCGGCCCACTGCCGCCTATGCCGAGATCATGAACGCCGGCACCGAGGCTGATCGGCTGATCGCGGCCTCTTCCCCGGCCTTCGGCCGCATCGAGCTGCACACCACCACCAGAGAGGGGGACGTGATGAAGATGGAGCGCGTCGAGGGCATCGAGGTGCCCGCGGGCGGCAGCGCGAGCCTCGAGCCCGGCGGCCTGCACATCATGCTCTTCGACGCGGTTGAGCTCCTCAAGGAAGGCGCGAGTTTCCCCCTTACCTTGACCTTCGAGAACGCAGGGGAGGTCGTCGTCGTGGTCAAAGTGGAGAAGCGCGGCCCCGCGGCGGACCAGGACGACCACGGCGGTCATGGCCATGGCGATCACAGCCACGGCACGACGAACTGAGCTCCAAGAGCGGTCTGCTCAGGTGATGGGGCGGGCCGCTATTCCATCGGCAGCGCGCCACCCTCGGCCTTGCGCCGAGCGATGAAGTCGTCGATGCGGGCCGCCGCCGCCTCCGCCCCCGGGGGTGGAGAGAAATCCGCCAGGGTGCGCTGCCAGATCGCCGTCGCCCGCTCCGCCGCGGTCTGGCTGCCGGCTTCCTCCCAGGACCCGTGGTTCGAGAGGTCTGCCACCAAGGGCGCATAGAACGCCGTGTCGTAGCGCGCCATGGTATGGGCGGTGGCAAAGAAATGGCCGCCGGGTGCCACCTCCGCCAGGGCGTCGAAGCCGATCTCGTCCGCCTCACCGCTCACCGGCGCGCAGAGCTCGGCGAGGGTTTGCAGCGCCTCGACGTCGTTGATGAACTTCTCGTAGCCGAAGCTCAGCCCGCCCTCCAGCCAGCCCGCGGCGTGCAGGGTCATGGTGGCGTTTGCCATCATCGCCCCCCAAAGGCCCATGTCCGTCTCCGTCGCCGCTTGCATGTCGGCCGTGTTCGACGCGGCCCCGGCGGCGGAGCGCCAGGGCAGGCCGATGTGCCGTGCGAGCTGGCCCGCCCCCATCTGCATCTTCAGATGCTCCGGCGTGCCAAAGGCCGGCGCGCCCGAGCGCATGTCGACGTTCGAGCTGAAGCCGCCATAGGACACCGGCGCGCCAGCCCGGGCGAGCTGTGCGAGGGTGATCCCCGCCAGCGCCTCCGCGTGCTGCAGCGTGAGCGCGCCGGCGACGGTGACCGGCGCCATTGCACCCGCCAGGCAGAAGGGCGTCACGATGGTCAACTGCCCGGCCCGGGCAAAATCGATCAGCCCCTCCGCCATCGGCCGGTCGATCATCCGCGGCGAGTTCGAGTTGATCACCGTCTTCACCCAGGCGCCGTCGGTGAACTGATCCTCCGACAGCCCATGCGCCAGGCGGATCATGGCGAAACAGTCCTCCACCTGACCGCGCCCCCGGGCGTAGATCGAAACCGGTTTGTCCGACAGGCCGACCTGCGCGCGGGTAGTGGCGTAGTGGCGCACGGCGACGGGCACGTCCTGCGGCTCGACCGAAGGGCCCAGGACATGGACCACATCGAAGCTTTGCGTGAGCTTGATCACCTCCTGGAAATCCGCGATCGAGCCTGGGCGCCGGCCCCTTACCCGGTCGGTGGCGTTCGGGCAGCCCCCGCCGGGCGCGAAGATCAGCGAGCCCTCCGCGTAGACCTGCTCGCGGGCGGGGTTGGGCGCGCGCAGCATGACCGAGGTCGGCGCGGTCTCCAGCGCCCCGGCGACGATGTCGCGGCCGATAAAGACCATCTCGTCCTCGACCCGCGCGCCGGCAGCCGCGAACAGCGCGCGCGCCTCCGGCAACAGGATGCGGATGCCCAACTCCTCGAGCACCCGGAGGGCCGTGTCGTGGAGGCGGACGACTTCCTCCGCGGTGAACACGGTCTGAGGGCTGAAGGGGTGGCGCAGGCGGCGATAGTCGACCACGCGCTCAGGCTTGTCGTTGCGCCGGCGCCGCCCGCCGCGGCGGGTGGGTGCGATGTCCTCGCCCATGCCGTCCTCCCGTGCTGAGACGCGCCCAGCATGCGGGCGAACGCCTCTCAGCGCGAGATCAGATGCGACGCCAGGCTGTCGTGATCGTCGAAGGTCGCGGCATGGCCTGCGATGGCGGCGACCGCCGCGACCGGCTGTTTGCGATAGCCGCCGGTGAACAGCGCGAAGGGGATGGCGGCACGACGCGCCGTCTCCGCGTCCGTCTCGCTGTCGCCAACGAAGACGGCATCGCGCCCATCGGCGCCTAGGCCCTCCAGGCAAGCGCGCAGCGGCGTCGGATCTGGCTTCAGCGCCGGGGTCGTGTCGCCACCCACCACCACGGCGAAGTGGCGATCCAGGGCGAGCTTCGCCAAAAGCCCCCTCGCGGAACCCTCCGGCCTGTTGGTGCAAAGGCCGAGGGGCAGACCGGCGGCAGACAGCGCCTCAAGGCACTGAACGGCACCAGGATAGGGCCGGGTCAGCGTTGCGTGCACCGGATCGAAGTGGCGGCGATAGGTCGCCAGCGCTACCGCCTGCGCGTCGCCGACCCCGCCGGTGGCGACCAGGCAGCGCTCGACCAGCTTGGCGGTGCCGTTGCCGATGAAGCGGGTCACGTCCTCCAGCGGCAAGGCAGGGCGACCGACGTCGGCGAGCATCCGGTTGGCGGCTGCATGGATGTCGGGCGCGCTATGCACCAGCGTGCCGTCCAGATCGAAGATCACCGCGCGCATTGTCCCCTCCCGGTGTGCCGCGCCACCACTTGCCCCGCGTCGCGGCTGCGGGCAAGACGGCCCCATGAGCGACGTGAAGAAAATCGAAGCGTGCCTGGCGGCGGAGGACTGGGCGGGGGCGGAGGCGCTGCTGCGCAAACTCTCGCGCGGCCAAAACCCCTCCCACGCGGTGATGTATCAGCTTGGCCGGGTGCTGGCGCGACAGGGCAAGGTCGGACAGGCGATCCCCTGGCTGCGCAAGGCGGTGGCCGCGAAGAAGGACCACGCCCCCAGCCTGGCCGAACTTGGCCAGATGCAGCTTGCCCAGGGCAATGAGGAAGCCGCCATCGACGCGCTCGCGCGCTCGGTGCACCTGCGCCCCACCAACGTCGACACCCGCCTAACCCTGGCCCGGCTCGCGCTGAAGCGAGAGCATTGGGAGCAGGCGGAATCGTTGTGGCGGACCTTCATCGAGACCGAGCACCGCGTCGAGGCCCTCGCCGCCCGGATCACGATCTGCGAAGCCCTCGGCGATGAAGAGGCAGCGGCCAAGTACCGGCTCCGGCACGAGGAAGCGATCGCAGCGGCAGCGGCGCCGCCCGATGACGCCGAAGCAAGCGGTGCCGAGAAGGCCTAGTTCTTCACGTAGCCGGCTTCGGTGCGCTCGACCGCGCGCACGAAGAAGGCCCGGCAGGCGTCCTTCTGCGCTTGGGTCTCGTATCCGCTGCGCTGTGCGCGGACGCATTGGAACATGAAGGGCGAGGGCAGGCCGTAGTGCTGGGTGCAGGCGACCTCCTCGATGCCCGAGGGGTAGGCGCTCATCATCCAGGCCACGCATTGCGCCCGCCGGTCGTCGGTGGTCGCGGTGTCAGCCAGGGCAGGGGCACTTACCAGCGCCAAGCCCGTCGCCGTGGCGATGGCGCAGAGAAATCGTCCAGTCATCGCCCCCTCGATCCCGCTTGTAAAAAAAGCGTGTCACAAAACTGACATTTTGCAAGCGGTATCCGAGCGCGCACCTCGGTTGCCCTACCTCAGTTGCCCCGCGCCCTGGCTTGGGCGATCAGGGGCCATGGCCGATCTCTCGCGACTGCCATCACTGATCCAGGCCCAGGATTGGGCGGCGGCGGAGCGGTTGTTGCGCCGCGCAGCCCAAGCGCGGCGGGCCCCGCCGGAGGTGTTCTACAACCTCGGCAAGGTGCTGGCGGCAGCGGGCAAACCGCATCAGTCGCCGCCCTGGTACCGCAAGGCCGTGCAGGCTCGCCCCGACTATGCCATCGCCTGGTTCGAGCTCGGCGCCGCGGAGATGGCGGAAGGGCGCCTGAGGGCGGCCTATGCCGCCTTTGGACGCGCGCTCGCCCTCGACCCGGCGGATCGCGACGCCCAGCGCACGCTCGCGCGCCTTTCCCTGCGCCTCGGAGAATGGGAACAGGCCGCCCGGCTTTGGGCGCCGTTTGCCGACACGGACACGGACACGGAGGCGGCGGTGGCGCGCTACCGCATCGCCTGCGAGACCGGCGATTGGCCGACCGCCACGGCGCTCTTGGCGAAGCTTCGCGCCGATCCCCAGACCCGGCTCCTGGCCCTGCAGGCGATGACGCGCACGGGGCGCGGCCGCCTGAGCCTCGCCTTGCCGTCGTGAACTTTGCACGCTTTCAGCGCCGGTAATGCTTGCGATAGACCCCGGTTTCGGCGCCGAGGGCTGTTTGAATTGCCCGGTTGCGCGCCACCTCCTCCGCCGACATGGGCTGGATCTGGAGGCTGCTCTCGCGACCCTGCGGCAGCGGCACGACCTGGGCCACCGGTGTGCCCGCCGGGATCACCCCCTCGAACGCAGGGTCGAGAACGGCCGGGAAATGCACATAGCCGTCGCGAAACAGATCGCCGTCGACCACGCCGGAGAGGGTCTGGAACGGCAGATCCGGCCGGTTGAGCGGATGGGTGAACAGGAGCGACGAGCCGGCAGGCGCCTCCAGCGTCCAGAAGTTCATGAACTTCAGGATCAGCCGGCCCGGCGCCTCCACCGGGCTGCCGGCAGCCTGTTCGGGCACATGCACACCCACCGGGGCGCGGGAGATATCCGCATCCTCCAGGATCGGCGGGGACCAGTCCCAGGCGACCTCGCCCCCCGCCACGGTCAGATCCGCCGCCAGCGGGATCAGCAGGCCGAGCGACAGCGCATCGATGAGCGGCGGACAGTGCTTCAGCGTCCGCACCACCTCCCCGCCCATACTTTCGGCGGCTTGGGTCGCGGGCATCGTGCGGAACCAGTCGGGCAGGGCGTCGGCGGCGGGCACTGGCCGGGGCAGGATCGGCTCCAGCGCCGGGTGGCAGCGGGCGATGATCGTCAAGACGTCCCCTCTCAGCGGCGCTCGCGCTTGAGGAGGAAGGTATGCAGCAGCGCCGCGGAGACTGTCACCAGGATGATGACGGTGCCGAGGGCGTTGATCACCGGGGGGTGGCCGTTGGGGTTGCGGCTCATAGCCCCGATCTCGGTCGCCAGCGTGCAGGAGCCGCCCTTGGCGAACATCGTGGTGTTGTAGTTCTCCATCGAGGCGAGCAGCGCGATGACGCCGGCCGAGGCGAGCGCCGGCAGCAGGAAGGGCAGGGTGATCCGGCGGAACACCCGGAAGGGCCCGGCACCCAGATCGAGCGCCGCCTCCTCCAGCTCCACCGGCTGGCGCTGCAGTCGCGCCATCAGGATCAAGAGCGTGTAGGAGGCGATGAAGGTCGTCTGCGCCATGATGATCGTGAAGGTCCCGGCGCCCACGCCAAGACGCCCCCAGAACACCAGCGCCGAGAGCCCCAGGACCACGCCCGGTGCCAGCATCGGCGACAGCAGGATCCACCACAGCAGCCCGTTCGCGCGCGAGCGCCAGCGCGTCAGCAGCACCGCCCCCGCCAGGCCCAGGATCAGCGACAGGGGCACGACGATCATGCCGATGAAGACCGAGTTCTCGAAACAGCCCACGAAGCGGTCGCGGTCGAGCAGGCGCAGCACCGGATCCTCGCGCAGCGATGTCTCCGGCACCCAGAAGAACGCGTACCACTTGGTCGTCAGGCCACCCCACTCGGTCACGCTGGGGGGCGAGTTGTCGTTGAACGACGAGATGATCATCAGCACCAGCGGCGCGAACATGAAGGCCAGGAAGGCCCAAGTATAGGCGGAGAGGACGCGGTCGGCGTTCATGGCTGGCTTCCCCTCACTGCACCCGGGCAAAGTCCTTCAGCCGCGTGCGCATGGCGTACATGAACAGCGCGACCAGGACGAAGCAGACGATGGTGTAGGCGAAGCTGTACGCGGCGCCGACGTTGGAGTTCTCGCTCTCGAAGAACTTGTTGTAGATGGTCTGGGCGAACCACTCCGACTGTAGCCCGCGGGAGATGATGCGCGGCACCGAGAAGGCGCCGGCCGACAGCATGAAGGTGGCGATACAGCCCACCGCGATGCCTGGCTTCGCGTGCGGGATGATCACCCGCCAGTGCACCCGGAAGGTGGAGGCGCCGAGGTCCTTCGCCGCCTCGATCTGGTTGCGATCCAGCGTCGACATGACGTTGAAGATCGGGAAGACCATGAACAGCACGTAGGTGTAGACGATGATCACGAAGACGGTGATCGCCGAGCGGGTGAACTGGATCGGCTCGCCGATGGCGCCGATCTGCAAGAGCACCCCGTTGATCAGCCCCTGATTGTCGACGATCGAGGTCCAGGCGTAGACCCGCATAAGCTCGACGATCGCGTAGGGAATGACGAGCCCCAGGAACAGCCAGACCGCTCGTTCGGGCGTCGAGGCGAGCGCGACCTTGTAGGCGATGGGGTAGCAGACCACGAGCGCAAGTGCCGTGGCGAAGACCGCGAAGATCAGCGTACGCGCCAGGATGATCAGCCCGAGGCGGGCATAGGTCTCCCCATCCTCCACGTAGCGCAGACCGACGACGTTGAAGAACTGGTTGAAGAGCTGGCGGTTCTCCACCGCCGCCTGCTCCTCGGTCAGCGGGATCAGGACCGGGCGGGTGAGGTCGCGAAAGTTCGACAGGGTGAGCGAGGACTGGGTCGCCTCGATCTCCAGCAGGCGCCGGTAGAGCCCGTCCGCCATTGCCGAGATCTCGCGCGCCGTCTCCTCCTGCTGGGGGATCGGATCGCTGTCCGAGACGGCGAGGAGCGGGACCTCGTAGAGCTCGTGCAGAAAGACGCGCGGCGCCCCCTGTGGGCGCACCAGGGCCTGGCGCGTCGTGGCCCGGTCGCATTGCAGGATGTAGGGCCGGCTCGTCCCGCCACCGCCCGTGGCCGAGGGCACCGCGATGCCGGAGGCGGAGGGCACCGCGATCCCGCCCGACGGCGCTGTGGTCGAGGTGGAGGGGATCGCGATGCCGCCCGAGGGCGCGGTGGTGGAGGGCGAAGGGATCGCGATGCCGCCATTGCCCGGCGCCGTCGTGCTGGGCGAGGGCACGGCGAGGCCGCCAGAAGCGGCCGGCGGCGTCTCGGGCTCTCTGAAGCTCTTGAGGACCGCGATGCAGGTCTCGGCGTCGTTGCGCAGCGTCAGCGCGATGGAGCTGTCGAGTTGGCGCTTCGGCGCCGTCAGCGCCCGCTCCAGCATGGCGATCTGGGGCAGCAGGATCAGCACCAGGCACCAGGCGCCCACCGCGATGAAGAAGGCGGTGACCAGGGGCTTGCCGTAGCCGCGCAGCAGCTCCTTCATGTCTCGGCGATCTCCTTGCCGGTGCGCGCCAGCGTGCCCTCGGGCAACACGACGGCCTGTTCGCAGGCAAAGCCGATGCGCGCGGTGCCCTCGATCGACCGGCCCGCGTCGCCCTCGTTGGTCAGGTGCATCGAAATCTCCCGGTCGCCCGCGCGCAGGAAGATGTTCACGAAGGGCCCCTCCAGATCGCGCCGCTCCACCGCCGCGTCGAGCTGGTTTCCGTAGTAGGCAGCGCCGTTCACCAGGCCCACGGCCTCTGGCCGCACAAACAGCATCGCTTGGTCGCCGGGCTGCAGACCGCCGCGATTGGTGCCCAGAAAGCGGCCGACGGGGGTGTCGACATAGGCCATCTCCCCCTCAAGCGCGCTGATCTGGCCACGGAAGACGTTCGCCTCGCCCACAAAGCTGGCGACAAAGGGGGTGGCGGGCTTGCTGTAGATCTCGTCGCCCGGGCCGACCTGTTCGATCCGCCCCTCGTTCATCACGGCGATGCGGTCCGACATGGTCAGCGCCTCGCCCTGGTCGTGGGTGATGTAGATGAAGGTGACGCCGGTGCGCTGCTGGATCGCCCGCAGTTCGGCGCGCATGTGCTGGCGCAGCTTGAGATCGAGCGCCGAGAGCGGCTCGTCGAGCAGCAGCACCGCAGGCTCCACCGCCAGCGCCCGGGCGATGGCAACGCGCTGGCGCTGGCCGCCCGACAGCTCGGTCGGTTTCTTGTGGCCCTGGTCCGGCAGGGCGACCAATTCCAACAGCTCCTGCGCGCGGACCTTGCGCGCCTTGCGACCCATGCCCTTCGCCTCCAGCCCAAAGGCGACATTCTCCCAGACGGACATGAGCGGGAAGAGTGCGAGGTTCTGGAAGATCAGCGCCGTCGGCCGGTCGTTCGGCCCGATCCCGCGCTGGTCGTCCTCCCCGATCAGGATACGCCCCTGGCTGGGCTCGACGAAGCCCGAGACGGCGCGCAGGATCGTGGTCTTGCCGCAGCCCGAAGGGCCGAGGATCGAAAAGAACTCGCCGGCCTGGATGGTCAGATCTGTCGGCTGGACAGCGGTGAAACCGTTCGGGTACGTAATGGATACGTTATCCAGTACGACGTGTTTGCCGCGCATCACGCACCTCCTGTCGTCTCGCCAGGACCGGTAGCGCCAGACGGTAACGGTTCAGTGTCATTTCCCTGCGTTGGTACTTGTCCGAAACGGATTGCCGGGCATCGCGGCTAAGCTGCGGTTTCTCGGCATGCGGTGCACAATTTATTGTTGTACCGCATTACGGATCATATCATGCCCTTGGGGGAGGGCTTGGTCCGTGGCTGAAGGGGAAGGTTAGTGGGGATACCAGAGCAGCAGCGCCTGATCGATGTCCTTGACCAGGACGAGGTCTTGAAGGTCTTGAGCGACGACCGCTTCGTGCCGGTCGACTACGGCGACCGGCATGCGGCGCTTGGCGACCGGCTGGGGCTCGACTTCAGCGCGATCACCTTCGCGATCGAGCATATCCCGCTCTGCCAGCACGGCGAACGCCACGCCGAAAGCCGCAAGCGCATGGCCCAGGTCATTGCCGACGGGCGCGCGCGCATGGTGGCTCGGATACCGGAGCATGTGGAGCGGCGTCTCGCACCCCTTCGTGTGCCCGGCCGGCACGATGCGATCGATGCCATCGTGAACCCGCTGGTGAACGATCTGATCAGCGATCTGATCGGCGTGAAGCTGGACGTGGGACCCGACTCGAACGTCTCGGGCATCTTCAGCCAGGCGGCTGGCGTCTCGAAGCGCAAGCGGATGCAGGCGGAGCTTCAGACGCTGCGCGAGCGGCTGGAGGAAGCCTTCGGCGATCAGGGTGTCGCCGCGGTCGGCGATCGCGTCGGCCTGGCGATCCTGGGCCGCGATGCCACGCTTGGCACCCTTTCCTTCAGCATGGCCGCCCATATCGAGCGTGCCGAGGGTCGGCCCCTCAGCACCGTGGTGGCGGAGCCGACGCCGACGCATACCGGCGTGCCCTATGTCGATCGCCGGCCGGTGCCGGGCCTGGAGGAGGTGGCCGCGGAGCCGCAGCGCCGCGTGCACCTGTCCGCCTTCGAGGAGGCAGAGAACGCGCGCGACCGGCACAAGTTCTTCGGCGCCGGGATACATGTCTGCCTCGGCCGTCCGCTCACGCTGGATCTGTGGAAGCATGTTGCCGCCTATATGGCCGACTGCGACCGACAGGTGCGGGTGCTCGAGCTTAGAACCCGCAAGGACGACGTGTTCCGGTGCCCGGACATTTTTCAGATCGAGGTTGTGTAATGAACGATGCCCAGGCGATCGTCCTCAAGGCGCTGCAGGAGGCCACCGGTCAGATGACCGAGCCCGAGACGCTCGCGGCGTTGGAGCGTGGCGAGGACGTGAGTTTCGAGAACATGGTCTTTGACAGCCTCGACCGCTTCGAGGCGATGATGATGATCGAGGAAGCGCTGGACATCGAACTCGACGATGACGAGGTCATGGCCCAGCGGTCGTTCCTGGCGCTGTCGGCCTTCGTCGCCCAAAAGGCGGCCACCGGCACGCATGCAGGCTGACACGGTTGGCGCGGGGCTGAGACGCCACGTGGAGATGACCTTCGATAAGTCTGCCCTTCGACCGATCACCCTTCCGCTTGCCGCGCCCGCCGCGGGGCAGCGGCGACACTATTACCTGTTCGGCGGCGTCGGCGGTAACGTGATGGCGCTGCGCCCGACCGCCCGGCGCCTCGCCCCCCGCCGCCAGGGCATCGGGGTGCTGCATCCGACCATCGCGGGACGAACCGACGTGGCGCAGGATCTACGCAGCGTCGTCGATTTCTTCGTGGAAGCCCTGTCCGAGCAAATGGACGGCAAGCCTATGCTCTTGGCGGGGTATTCCTTTGGCGGGGCCATCGCGTATGAGGTTGCCGTTGCCCTGCGCCGCCGGGGTGCCCCTGCGGGCGTGGTGATGCTCGATACCCAGGTGGCGGCGTTGCGGCGGAAGCGCCATCCGCTTGTCGTCCGGTCCCAGCGCCTGCTGCGCCGATCGGCGCGCCGGGTGCTGGAGGTCACGCGGCTTCGAAAGCCCCTGCCGCCGCCACCGGACCCGATGGCCGCCGGCTATACCTCCAGCCGCGAGGAAATCCGAAGCATGGCCGGTGCCATGCGGCGGGACCGGCGCGCCTATCGCCCTCAGGCCAGCGATACGCCCGTCGTCCTGGTGCGGGCGGCGCGGCCGACGGACCAGGAACTCGAGTTCGTGCCCTCGCCCGATCTCGGATGGTCTCAGGTGACGCCGGTGACATCGGTGATCGTCACGCCGGGCAGCCATGTGCGCATGGCAAGCCCTCCGCACGACGAAGCCTTCGCCCAGAACCTCGGCGATGCGCTCGACCGGCTGGAGGCGGTGCTCACGGGCGCTTGATAGCAGACAGGCCCGGTCGGCGAACCGGGCCCGCTTGGTGCTTGCGTGATCAGCCCTCGCCGCGATCAGGCGTTGGTGATGATCTCGACGAACTCGTTGCGCACCGGCGCGAAGAACGGCGTGTCGGCCTGCCACCACCACATATTGCCCAGCACCGCCGGGGTGTAGACCTCGTTGAACTGCTTCTTGTACTCCTCCGACGCGAAGTCGGCGGCGCCGGCCACGGCCGAGTTATAGCCGGTGTTGTTGGCGAACATGCCGCCGACCTCGGGCTGCAGCATGAAGTTCAGGAAGGCGATCGCCTGCTCGCGGTTTTCGGCCTGCTTGAGGATCCCGAAGCTGTCGAGCCAGGTGATGATGCCTTCCTTCGGCGCGCGATAGACGAAGTCGCCGTTCTCGCGGTTCAGCAGCAGGCCGGTGGTGTCCCAGGTCTGGCCGATGACGCAGCCGGCCTCCTTGAACGCCGCGGTCGCCTCGGTGGCGTTGTTCCAGAAGGCGCCGAAGTTGTCCTTGCGCTCCAGGATCCACTTGGTCACGTCGCCCCAAACCCGGCGGGCGTCCTCCTCGGACTTGTAGACGTCCAGCATGCGGTTGGACTGGATCTCGCCGATGGCGTCCAGGTACAGGCCCGTGCCCATGATGACCGACTTCTGGCGGAAAGCAGCCTTGCCCTGCGCCTCGGGCCGCCACAGATCGCCAAAGCTGAGGTCGGCGTCGGCGATGGCCATCTCGGCGCGGTTCAGGGTCACGCCCTCGGTGCCCCAGTCGAACGGCAGCAGGATCTGCTGGCCCTTGAACTGGCCGCCCAGCGTGGCGCTGTCGCGCATGAACGAGGGGATGACGGCGGCGCTGTTCACCTCGGCCGGGATCTCGGCGAAGAAGCTCTCGCCCTCGCCGTCGATGTAGTTGGCGGAGTTGGTGATGGAGGGGAAGACCACGTCGAAGCCCTTGCCGCCGTTGGCGCGCACGGTCGACTCGGCCTCGTCGTTCGAGCCGAAGGTGGTGAGCTCGAGCTGAATGCCCGTCTCGCTCTCGAACTTCTCGGTGATGTTCGGCTGGATGTAGTCGCCCCAGGCGAAGACCTTGACGCTGCCCGAGGAGGCGAGCGCGTCGTGGGCACGCAGAACGGCGGGGGCAGCGACGGCGGCAGCGGTCAACTGCAGGGCAGAACGGCGGGAAAGGGCCATTGGGTGTCTCTCTCGGTTTGGGTTTTTGTTTTGGGATCGTTGAACGAGGGCAGCCGCAGCGCGGCACCGATCCGCGCCTTTAGGCAGGCTCGGCCAAGGCTTCTTGGCAAATCGGCTAAGCTTTGATGACAATTCAGGGGTGCCTTGCGCGGCGCCCCCGCGGCTGGCCCGGGAAACGGCAGGCTGCTAAGGCGACGCTGCGCGGCGGGCCCTGACACCCGCCGACGATCGTGTTGAGGGGAGGGCAGATGGGCCCGCGCGGCATTCTCTGGCGGCTGGTGAGCGAGAGCTTCCCGACCTATTGGCGCGGCTACGGGGTCGCCGTTGCGCTGATGGTCGTCGTAGCGGGGATGACGGGCCTGACGGCCTGGATCATGCGCGACGTCATCAACGAGCTCTTCGTGGACCGCAACCGCGAGGCGATCCAACTCATCGCGTTCAGCATCTTCGTGATCTTCATGGTCAAAGGCATCGCCGCCTATGGGCAGATGGTGATCCTGCGGTGCATCGGGAACGCCATCATCGCCGACGTGCAGCGGCGGATGTTCGACCAGGTGCTCGCGCAGCGGATCGACTTTTTCGACAGTTTCTCCCTGGGCGATCTGGCGACGCGGCTGTCGAAGAACGCTCAGTCGGCGCGCGATGCCCTGACCCTGATGGTGACCCGGCTTGGCGGCGATGCGATGACCCTGGTCGCCTTGATCACGGTAATGGTGATCCAGAACCCCATGATGTCGCTCATCGCGCTCCTGGTGGCGCCGCCGGCGATCCTGGGCGTCACGGCGCTTTTGCGAAAGGTGAAGGCGGTCGCGAAGAAGGAGTTCATCTCCCAGACCCGCATCGTCTCGACGGTGCAGGAGGCAGCGCTGGGTGCGCGTGTCGTCAAGGCCTTCGGGCTGGAGGGGCACATGCGCGATCAGATGGGCGGGGCCATCGACGACGTGCGCCGCCGGGCGGACCGGCTGGCGATGATCCAGGCTGCGCCCATGCCGCTGATGGAGGGGTTGGCCGGCGTCATGATCGGCTCGGTGGTGCTGTTCGCCGGCTGGAAGGTCGTCGAGGGGGAGACCGATCCCGGTGCCTTCTTCTCCTTCCTGACCGCGCTCCTGCTCGCCTATGACCCTGCGCGGCGGCTGGCCCAGCTCTCGGTGCTGCTGCGCACGCATCTGGTGGGGGTCGAGTTGATGTATCAGCTCCTCGACCAGGCGCCGCGGATCAAGGCGGCGCCCGATGCCAAACCGCTCGCCCTCCGCGACGGGGAGATCCGGCTGGAGGGGGTGCACTTCCGCTATGCCGGCAGGACCGATACCGATCTGGATGCTGCCCCGTCCGAGGAGGCGCCCGCCAAGGCGCCGCCCGCGCTCAACGATCTGACGCTCACGGCGCCGGCGGGCAAGGTCACCGCGATCGTCGGCCCCTCGGGTGCCGGCAAGTCGACACTCTTTGCGCTGATCGAGCGGTTCTACGACCCCGATCAGGGGCGCGTCCTGATCGATGGGCATGATCTGGCCGGGGTCACCTTCGACAGCCTGCGCGGCGCCCTTTCGCACGTCAGCCAGGACAGCTTCCTGTTCGACGGCACGGTGGCCGAGAACATCCGCATGGGCAGGCTGGATGCCACCGACGACGAGGTCCGCGCCGCCGCCGAGGCCGCCAACGCCGCAGGTTTTATCGCGGCGCTGCCGAAGGGCTACGACACCCCTCTCGGCGAGAACGGCGCGCGGCTCTCGGGCGGGCAGCGCCAGCGGCTGGCCATCGCCCGCGCCATGCTGCGCCGCGCGCCGATCCTGCTGCTGGACGAGCCGACCTCGGCGCTGGACGCGGAGACCGAGGCACGCGTGGCCGAGGCGCTCGGCCGGTTGATGGCGGGGCGGACGACCCTGGTCATCGCGCATCGGCTGGCCACCGTGCGCGGCGCCGACAAGATCCACGTCCTCGATGCGGGGCGGGTCGTCCAGTCCGGCACCCACGACAGCCTGATGGCCGAGGGTGGGCTCTATGCGCGGCTGAGCGCCCTGCAGTTCAGCGGTGCGGCGGCGGAGTAACCCCCCCCTCAGGCCGCGGGGCGCAGACCCAGGATCGCGCGTGCCTCCACCGGGGTTGCCACGGGGCGCTTATGCTCGGCCGCGACGGCCGCGGCACGCGCCACGAGCGCGGCGTTGGAGGGGGCTAGCGTCTCGCGATCAAGCCGGATGTTATCCTCCAGCCCGGTGCGCAGATGGCCGCCGGCCGCCGCGCACCAAGCGTTGAGCTCGATCTGGTGGCGGGCGATCCCGGCGCCGCACCAGGGGCTCTCGGGCAGCAGCCGCGCCATGGTGCGGACGTAGAAGTCGAAGGTCTCCCGGTCCGCCGGCATGGCGTTCTTCACGCCCATGACGAACTGCACATAGGGCGTCGTCGGCAGCCGCCCGTCGCGGTGCATCAGCGCGGCATGGTGGATATGGCTGAGGTCGAAGGCCTCGATCTCCGGCTTGATGTCGTAGGTCCGCATCTCGCTCGCCAGCCAATCGACCAGATCGGGCGGGTTCTCATAGACGCGCGTCGGGAAGTTGTTCGAGCCGACCGTGAGCGAGGCCATATCGGGCTTGAGCGGCAGCATGCCCCCGCGCGCGGCCCCCGCGCCTGACCGTCCGCCGGTGGAGAACTGGATGACCATGCCCGGACACGCAGCCTCGATCCCCGCCTGGAGGGCCGCGAACTTCGCAGGATCCGAGGAGGGGGTGCCGTCTTCGTTGCGCACGTGCAGATGCGCGATGGAGGCCCCGGCCTCATAGGCGGCCTTGGTGGAGGCAACCTGCTCCTCCACCGTGATCGGCACGGCCGGGTTGTCCGCCTTGGTCGGCACCGATCCGGTTATGGCAACGCAGATGATGCAGGGCTCGCCCATGATCCGTCCTCCCGCGGCGTCTGTTCTTGACCGGGCCCACGCCCCGTGCACGCCTCAGCGTTGATACCACGCGTAGGCGCCGAGGGCAGGGTCGATGACGCCGGAGGAGGAACAAGAGGCCGTCGTCGCCTTTCTCAGCGATCCCGCCACCCATGGCGGGGCGCCGGTGCGGCGCATCGAGACGCATCTCTCCCACCTGTTCCTGGCGGGCGATCGGGCCTGGAAGTTGAAGAAGGCCGTGCGCTTTCCCTTCGTCGATTTCACCCCTTTGGCGGCACGTCAGGCGGCCTGCGAGACGGAACTCCGGGTGAACCGGCGGACGGCCCCGTCGCTTTACTTGGGGGTGGTGCCGGTGACGCGATCGGGGTCGGGGTTCGCGCTGGGCGGGGCCGGTACGCTGGTGGAGCCGCTGGTCGAGATGCGCCGCTTCCCGGACGGGGCGCTCTTTAGCGAACTCGCAGCCGCCGGGCAGCTGGAGCGGCGGCATCTGCGCGACCTCGCGGACCGGGTGGCCGCGATGCATCTGTCCACGCCGCCCATCCTGCCGGGTGACATCCCGCGCCCCTTGTCCGTGACCGCCGCGAATGTGGCGCGCGAGATCACGGATCTCGCCGCGGCCCATGCGCCTGCCTTGACGCAGGAGGCGCGCAAGACCGGTGCCGCGATCGAGGGAGCGATCCGTATCTGTTCGGGCCGGCTGGCGGCGCGGGCGCGGCGTGGCACGGTGCGGGAGGGGCATGGCGACCTGCACCTCGCCAACGTCTGCCTGGTCGAGGGCCAGGCGACGCCCTTCGACGCCATCGAGTTCGATCCGGCGATCCGGATCATCGACACGCTCTATGATGTCGCCTTCACTGTGGCAGACCTCGCCGCTGGCCCCATGGCGGCGGAGGTGCCGGTCTTTCTCGGCCGGTATCTTTCGGCCACCCGGGACTATCGCTGTGCCGATCTGCTGGCCCCGATGGCGGCGCTTCGGGCCGGGGTGCGGGCATTGGTGGCCCTCGCCTCCCCCGGCGGTAGCCGGGCCGAGGAGGCGGCCGCCCGGCTGACCCAGGCCTCGGCCTTTCTCGCGCCACCGCCGCCGCCGCGCCTGATCGCCATCGGCGGGCGCTCGGGGACCGGAAAGTCGACCTTGGCGGCGGCCCTTGCGCCCGGGCTCGCCTCGCCCCCCTGGGCCGTGATCCTGCGCAGCGACGAGATCCGCAAGCGCCTGGCCGGCATCGCGCCGGAGACCGCCTTGCCCCCCACCGCCTATACCCAAGCCTCCAGCGACGCGGTCTACCGGCGGATGATGCGCGACGCGGTGCGGGCCCTGTCCGCCGGCCTCAGCGTCGTGCTGGACGCGGCATTCCTGAAACCCACCGAGCGCGCAGCGGCCGCGGATCTCGCCGCGGCGGCCGGTGCCGGCTTTCACGGCTTCTGGCTTCAGGCGCCGGAGGAGGTGCTGACCGCCAGGATCGCCGCGCGGGCCGCAGCGCCTGGCGGCGATGCCTCCGACGCGACATCGGCCGTGATGCTGAGACAGCCCGACGACGGCGGCACCGGTTGGTGCACGCTCGAGACCGCAGGCGACGCGCGGGCGGTCGCCAAGGCCGCCCGCGCGCGCATGGCTGGGGGCTGCGCCGCGGGGTCTCGCGCTTGAACGTGGCGGGGTCACTGGCTATCGGGAACGGGAACCAACCGGGCGGAGAGGCGCATGTACGGGACGGCCATTCACGTGGATATCGGCTACTGCCTCGCCGACCCCTCGGCGGGCTTTGCCTTTCAGCCCCCGCGCAGCGTGGTCTCCACCCGTTCCCGCCCCTTGGGCCCGCGGGCTGTGCAGAACTGTCCGGCAGTCAACCAGATCGAGCGCCAGTTGATCGAGATCCCCTCACCCATCGCGCTGCGTCTGCGGCTGGAGGGGCAGGGCCAGAACCTGCAGATGCGGGTCGATCCCACCGGCACCTTTGCCAAGGGCGATGTGCTGCGCCGTATGCTGCGCCTGGAGCCGCCGCCACGCTGGCGCCAGCCGGATCGGCCGGTCGTGCGGCTGTCGATCCCCTTCTTCTTCGTGACGGACGAGCCCTGCATGGCGTCGATGATGCCGCCCTTTATGCACGAGGGTATGCGCCGCTGGCCCGGCGTCGGGATCGGGGGGCGCTGGCCGGTGACAATCTGGCCGCAGACCATCGACTGGGCGCTGGAGTGGGACATGCCGCAGGGCGAGCTTGTGCTGCGCCAGGGCGAGCCGCTGGCCTATGTCATGTTCGAGTTCGACGACCCCAACAAGCGCCCGCGCCTGGTGGAGGCGGACCTGACCCCTGAGCTGTCCGAATATCGCGCCGGCATGGACGGGGTGCACCACATTACCGACGACATCGAGGGGCTGTGGCAAGCAGCGGCCGAGCGGCGGCCGGAGCGGCTGCTAAGCCCGCTCGAGACCGCAGCGCCCGCCCCGTGAGCGCCGGGCCCGTGAGCGCCCACCCCTTAAGCGCCGCGCCCGGCGCCACCGAGGTCCCGCTCGGCTGGCGGACCTCTTCGCCCCAGGCCGCTCTCGCCTTCCTGCCGCCGGAGCCGATGGCGGAAAGCGAGGCGGCGGCGTTGTCGCCGCTGTTTGCCACCCATGCCGAAGGCGCCGATCCTGCCCGGCGCATGATCGTGGTCCGCGCCTCCTACAACGTGCGCATCCGCTATCAGCCGGTGCCCAAGGGTCAGATCCCCCGCTTCGCCCTGGTGCCTGAGCCAGGGTCGATCTCGCAGAACGGCTTCAAGGGGCTGGTGACCCCCATCATGCCGGATGCCCAGCGCGCCGTGGAGGTGCCCGCCTGCCAGATCAGCCTGAATCTGATCATGGTCTCCGACGTGCCGTGCCGGCTGCAGCTCATGCCACCCTACCTCTCGCCCGGGTTCCGCGACTGGCCCGGATCGCTGGTCTGCGGGCGGTTTCCGCTGGAGAACTGGCCCCGGTCGCTGAACGCCATCCTGGAGTGGCAGGACCTTGAGCGCGACTGGGTGCTGCGCCGGGGTGAGCCGCTGGTCTATCTGCTGCCGCTCTATGACGATCCAACGTTCGTGCCGCGGCTGGTGGAGGCGGCGAGCCACCGGGGGCTGGAGCGGCAGATCAAGGCCATCGACGCGGTGTCGGAGTTCGCGCGCAACGTGGGCCCCATGTTCGAGGAGGCCGAGCGGCGCCGGCCGCCGCATCTGCTGGTCGAAAAGCGCACCTGGCGCTAGGGGCGCCTCAGCTCAGTGACTGGCGCGGCGGGCGAGGGCGAGATTACGCTCCAGGCTTTCCAGCCACAGGCCTCCCTCCTCGCTGCGGGACAGATACGACCTAGCCGCGCCCACATGCGGCGCGACCTGCTCGGCGAAGAAATCTGGGAAACCGGCCCAGATATCCTGAGCATTGCGGTATCCCATCCGCGCCGCTTCGCCAGTCTCCACGAACTCGGCATAGAGCGCGGCGACCTTGCGGGGGTAGAGCGGATCCGCAAGCTGCCCGATGAGGTCGGCGGCGCGCATCAAACCCGGTTCGTGATCGTCGCGGCTCATCGCCGGATCGTCTGGCACCGGGAAACGGGTGTAGCCGATGGCGTGGGCCAGCCGGTCGATGTCGAGATAGGGGACCGCCGACAATCGCTCCCGGGCGAAGAGCATGCCGCGGCTGATGTGCCAGGGCGCCAGTCGGGCGTCGGTGCCCCCTCGGCTAAGCGTTGCGGTTTGCTCGGCATCGATGGCGACGGTGGCTCCCCGATCCGCCTCGCAGATGCCGCGCACATAGCCGATGTCATGGATCAGCGCCGCCGCCGTCGCATTCAGCCAGTCTTCGGGCTCTACCGCCTCTCCGGCGGCGATCCGCCCCTCCAGTATCAGCGTCGCGACCTCGGTGACGACCAGGCTGTGTTCCAGATCGTGGTAGGGCGCATTGGTCCGGCCCAGCCATTCGATCGCGTAGCGGGCGAAGGCACAGACAAAAAGCGACAGGGCCGCCGGCGCCTGCGGGAAGTGCCGATCGAACCGTCGTCGATAGCGGTTGGCAGCGACCACGCCCAAGGCCCTTGCGGGCATAAAGATGCCAGGCGTCGGGGCCGTCACTGTGTCGGGGCCATGCGCCTGGCCCGCGCTGCGCAAGGCATCATGACCGCTGGCGTTCATCCACGCCGGGACCCGAGCTACAATCGTCATGACGTCAACCTAATGCTAAACGGTCCTGCAAAAGAGTGACCGACGACACAAAAAAACGCCTCATCGGCGGTCACGGCACGCTTTTCCAAGCATGCGGCGCCCCGCGTGCCTTGCTAGCTAATTCAGCGAGACACACCCTAACTCTAGAGAGAACCGTCGTGGGAAGAGGGGAAATCGCAACGTGTCCTGGTCGTTCAAGCTGCTCCAGATCGGCGATACCGAGCTCAAGGTCCATCTGACGTTCTTCCTGCTCCTGCTCTGGGTAGCGGCCACGGGCTATCCGCAAGGGGGCCTGGGCGCTGCGATGCAGGGCGTGCTCTTCGTGCTGATGGTCTTCGCTTGCGTGATCTTGCATGAACTCGGCCATGTGATCGCAGCGCAATACTACGGCATACGGACGCCGGAGATCACGGTGCTGCCCATCGGCGGGCTCGCGCGGCTGGAGCGGATGCCGCAGAAGCCGTCGCAGGAACTGGTTGTGGCCATTGCGGGACCCTTGGTCAACGTCGTGATCGCGGGCGTGCTCTGGGGGCTGCTCGGGGCGCGGTTCGATCTATCGAGCATGGCAGAACTGACCGCCGCGGGGCGGACACTGCAGGGCCAGCTCCTGGCGGTCAACGTCATGCTGGTGGTGTTCAACCTGATCCCGGCCTTCCCGCTGGACGGGGGCCGCATTTTCCGCGCGCTGCTGGGCTATGCGATGGCGCGTGACCGGGCGACGCGGCTTGCGGCGCGGGTGGGACAGGCGGTGGCGGTCGTCTTCGCCTTTGCCGGGCTCTTCTACAATCCGTTCCTCGTTCTCATCGCGATCTTCATGTTCTTCGCGGCGGAGGCGGAGGCGGAGCATGAACGGGTCGTCGCGCGCTCGTCCGGCCATACCGCCCGGGATGCGATGATCACCCGGTTCGAGAGTCTGGGACCTGCCAGCACGGCGGAGGATGCGGGGCGCCTGCTCATCGTCACCAGCCAGCAGGAGTTCCCGGTGCTCGACAGCGCCGGCGCGCTGATCGGCATGGTGACCCGCGAGCGGCTGATCGACGCCATGTCGCGCCTGGGCCCAACGACCCCGGTGCAGCGCTTCATGCTGGTGGATGTGACGGTGGTCTCGCCCGGTGCGCCGCTGCAGACGGCGGTCGAAGCGATCTATCGCCACCCGGCACGGGCGGTTGCCGTGGCGGACGGTGCAGGACGCCTTTTGGGATACGTGAACGCCCGCAATGCGGCCGAGCTCTACACGCTCGAGCAGGCTAGACGGCGGTAACAGTTGCAGTTTTCGAACTTTTCACCTGGCTGAGGTTTTTCTTCGAACTGCCAATAGTCACCGGTGTGACCAACGTCACCTTCCAAAAGACCGGCTTTGCATTGAAAATGGTACTTGAAGTCGATGATTCCGGCGACATGTATACGTTATACCAGCTCAACTCATGAGGGAGTGTAATTGCTGGCATTATATTGGAACTTTGTGACATTCCTCACATCTTGGACTGCTGGGATCAAAAAAATTGGCAGTCGGGAATTTCGACAGAGCGGTGCGGGCGTCATTGAAGGGTACAACGATGAAATCATGGCAGATTGAGCCAGCCAGCCGATCCGTGGGGCGGGAGAAGCTGGGCCGGAAGGAAGAAATCCGCCGGCGTATTCGTCTCAAAGTCTTGATGTCGGCGATTCCGCCGGGCGCCCCGCTTGACGAGGAGGCGCTGGCCGATGAGTTCGGTGTCTCACGAACGCCTATTCGTGAGATCTGTGCGCATCTGGTCGCCGAGGGGACGGCTGAATATCACCGCGGTCGTGGCGCCTGCGTGCCCGATATCACCGCAAGCGGGATCGAGGCCTTCTTCGAAGCCGCCGCCGTGGTCCTGCCGGCGGTCTTCCGCGAAGCGGCGCAGCGCTGCGATCCTTACGATCTGTCGTTGCTACGCCGGCTGCTCGAGGGGGCGGAGGCCGTGGCGGATCTGGAAGCCGCAGAATTGAACGTGCGCCGCTACCTGGATTTCATGGAGCATTACATCGACTGCGTCCGGAACCCCTATCTGGCGCGCATGGGCAAGGCGATGATCCGCGAATACACCCGGATCAGCATCGCGGTCGCGCAGATCGACCGGCGTGGCGGGCGGAGCGTCTTCGACGCAGAGCGCAACCTGGAGGATTGCCGGGTGATCATCCGCCAGAGCGAACGCCACGACAGCGAGACGCTGCTGTCCTACATCGGCCAACGCCTGTCGGAGAGCGAACGCGAGATCGGCGCCGCCTTGGTCGCCTGATCGACTAACTGCCTTACCTTCCGCCCCAGGCGTGCGGAGCGGACGATGGAACGTGACGAAGGGCCAGGCCGGGCCCGTAGGGTGCCGGGAACGCGGCTTGCCCGTCTGGGGCGAATGGGCGGCGCGGTTTCCCACATTGCCGCCAATGCGGCATTCAATGGCGCTCAGCGCCTGGCGCGGGGTGAACGGCCGCCGCTGCGCGATCTCCTTTTGACGCCCGCCAACGTGAGCCGCTTCGCCGAGGAGCTGGCGCGGATGCGCGGTGCTGCGATGAAGATGGGCCAGCTCATCTCGATGGACGCGGGCGACATGCTGCCGCCGGAGCTGGCAGAGATCATGGCGCGCCTGCGGGCCGAGGCGGACCACATGCCGCCCAAGCAATTGCGCGCAGTCCTCGACCAGGCCTGGGGCGAGGGGTGGATCCGCCGCTTCCGCCGCTTCGAGGGCCGGCCGATCGCCGCCGCCTCCATCGGCCAGGTGCACCGGGCCGAGACGCGCGATGGCCGCAGCCTGGCGATCAAGATCCAGTATCCGGGTGTCCGGCGCAGCATCGACAGCGACGTCGCCAATGTCGGCACCTTGCTGCGGCTGTCCGGCATGCTGCCGGACGGGGTGGATATCGCGCCCTTCCTGGAGGAGGCGAAGCGCCAGCTCCACGAGGAGGCGGATTATGAGCGCGAGGCCGCGCAGCTTGCCGCCTTTGCCGCGCATCTGAGCGAGGATCCCGATTTCACCGTGCCGACACCGGCGACCGAGTTCACCACGCGCGACGTCCTGGCCATGTCCTTCGTCAAGGGCATACCGGTGGAGCGCATGGCGGAGGCACCGCAGGCGGAGCGCGACCGCATCGTGCGTCTTTTGCTCAGCCTGATGCTGCGCGAGCTCTTCGACTTCGGCCTGGTGCAGACCGACCCGAACTTCGCGAACTATCGCTACGATCCCGAAACCCGGCGGATCGTGCTGTTGGATTTCGGTGCCGCCCGCGCCTATGCGCCCGCCTTGGCGAAGCGCTATCGGCGCTGCCTGAGCCTCGGCGTCACCGGCGAGCGGGAGGGGCAGCGGGAGGCCGCGATCCTGGCCGGCTTCATCAGTGCAGAGACGGCAGCGCATCACCAGGACGCGGTCCTGGACCTGATGGCCATCGCCGCGGCGCCCTTCCGCTCGGCAGCCCCCACCGATTTCGGCACCGACCGCACCGCTAGCCAGCTGCGCGACCAGGGCTATGACCTGGCCATGGATCGGGCCTTTGCCGACATCGTGCCGATGGGCACGCTCTACCTGCAGCGCAAGGTGGCGGGGATGTACCTGCTGGCGCGGCGCTTGCGCGCCCGTGTCGACCTTGCCGCCCTGATCGCACCGTACCTGGAGGGGGCGGCAAACGAAAAGCGGGCCAGCCTGGGCTGACCCGCGCTCTGTCTGTGATCGCGCAGCGCGGCGGCCGTTACCGCTAGGCTTTGCTGTTCATCTGCTCCAACTCTTCGGCGGTCAGCGTCGCATTCTGGATCTTGGGCGGCAGATCGATGCTGTCGTCCTCGATCTCGTCGCTGATATTGACGCTCGTCGTCGAGGTCGGCTTCGAAGTGGTCGCCGTGTTTGCGTCCAGGTAGGCGGGGTCCGCATTCTCATTCGTGTGCAGCGGCAGATCGTCGTTGTTCGTTGCCTGCTGATAGGTCGGAAGCGTGGTGGCGCCATACTCCTCAGGCGTCGGCGCCGGCCGGCTGGGCGGTTCCAGATTGACCGAGCTGTCCAATTGCACGGTCACGTCGATCGTGGGAATTGGCGTCTTCCGGTCCAGCCCACAGGCTTGCAAATCCCCATCACTCAGCTTGTTGATCGCTGGGATCTCCTTGAGATTCAAATTCTCCGAAATCACAGAGAGATTGGGTTGAAGTGCGTATTTCTCTAGTTCGAATTTTGCAACAACATTACTAGACATCAAGCCCTCATTAGCGCGGGTGCATACCAAGATCTTCTGGCGAAGGTCTTTGAGCTGATCTGTCGACATATTGTCGATATGAGACTGATCGTTCCCAGTCAATCTTGATACCTTTTTGCGATCCACGTAGGATACGTTGATCGTGTAGGCGCCTGAGTCCTCAATGAAGTTCGCGCAGAACCTTTTTGCCTGGAGTTTGAATTCTTCATCATTTTTGCCGTCAGCGGTCAGCTCGATCTCGAGCAGTTTGCTGCCAGCCATCTGACAGAGGACCTGCTCTTTCTGGAATTGTCGATTGGCTGTACTCTCGAAGCGCTCAGCCATGTGCTTAAGCAGATTAAGTTGTCCATTCGTCACTTTGGTGGGGACGAAGGCTTTCTTTTGTATTTTAGCATCGCCAACCATATCATATCCTGCAACTTCCGTGTGTCCGGAGCCGACGGCCTCAAAGGCTTTTTTTGCAAAACCCTCCCCGTAACTCTTCGACATGTCATTGAAGAGTTTGGTGGCGCCGGCCTGCTCTTTGGCGGCGCGGTCAGCCATGTGATCTTTGTTGCTCTTCGAGTGCAGGTGCAGTGTATCTTTGATACCGGCCCAGATCGACTTAAACATATTCTGTCGATACAGGCCCTTCTTGTCAGTGTGGCGCACCGTATCATTAACGTCCGACACACCTTTGCTCTGAACTTCATTCACAGTCTGCAGGAAGGTCTGGTTGAACATCGAGGGGTTACCGATACCCTGTCCCATTTTTTGTCTCCTTCAACTCTCTATGCCGGCCATCAGGCGCGGATGATGTCTGCATCGTTTGCGTCGTAGGGTAGGTGTCCCTCCGGATCGGGCGCTCCCTTCACCACAACGTCGGACCAAAAAGCGGTGCGCTCGGCGAAGCTCTCGATCAGAGTGGCGAGGCTGCCCTGCGTCAGGGGACCGTATGGCAGATCGAGGAACAGCTTGAACTCGCCGCCGTCCTCATAGCCAAAGCGCAGACCACCCAGTTGGCCCCAAAGCGTGTTGAACCGCATGAACATGAGGCACAGCTTGTCGCCCTCTTCGTCGGACCGCGCTGGCCCAAGGCTGCCGACAAGGACCAGCGTCTCGCGGTTCTCATCGCGCTCGATCAGCAGTTGGGTGCGGTCCTCGAAGCGGATGCCGAAGGTCATGCCCTCCGCGTGCTCGTCGATCACACAGGGCGAGAGGGTCGGCCCGATGGCAGCGAGCATCTGTGACAGGTCTTCGATCTTCATGGCGTAGCTCACGATGTTCCCAGATGCCGAAGATCGTATCGTCAGCAGTTGAGAGGTGTGATCGGGATCACCATCGCGGTGTCTTTAAGACATCGGCATTCTTCGCCAAGTCTACGCGCTTGAATATTTCAGATATACAAGGCTTCTAGCGCCCTCTAAGGGCGCAATCCAAAGGTCGAGGATGGCCGGCGCTCACTCGAGCGCCAGCTTCCAGTCGCCGCTTTCGTCCTTGCAGCGGCGGCTGTCGAACCGGTCTGCTTCGGTGCGTCCGCGCGCCATGAACAGATGGCGCAGGCCCACGCAGCTGCCGTCGAAAGCGGTGATCTCCACCGTGCCATGGGCACCGGTCGCCTGGTTCTTCCAAATCGTCTCGTCGCCGATCGCCGGCGCCTCGGCCGTGTACAGGCTGGCGGCGGCGGCGGTCATAAGCGCGCGATCCTCCTTCTCCAGCCCGGTCTGTTCCAACACCCCGCCAAGGCCCTGGCCCTGGGCGGGCGCCGCCACGGCAAGCGTGAGAAGGGCAAGGGCGGCAGCAGGGCGGATGCGCATGGCGGTCTCCATTGTCAGGCGTCGCAGGGTCGCCGTCAGGGGCCAGAAAAACCCGAGGGCGCTGACCGGACGCTAGCCGCGCGCGCGCCGAGAAGAAAGCCCGGATCGGTCGCAGCGGCAGGATCGTCTCGCGCCACCGGTTGCCAGCGTCCAACCGCAACGCTGCCTCGGTGGCTTTGCGAATGCCTAACCGATCACCTCATCCGACCGGTCGTCGGTTTCGCCATAGCGCTTCAGGACCGCCGGCTTCGTGCCTTCGTAGACGCGCTCCAGGTTCTCGGCGATCTTGGCGTTCTCGCGCTCGAACAGGCATTCGCCTGTGGTCGGGTCCGAGGCGACGATGAAGGGCCCCATGCGGTTGCAGCGGATCACCCACATGGCCTGGGCCAGCCCCAGTTCCTCGTGCCAATGGACCGCATGCACCTCTTCGACCCCCCGGCCCAACAGCGCGCCGGTGCCATAGCCCACCGTCGACAGATACACTGCCCCGTTCGGCACGAAGTACGCCTTGTAGTCCTTCGAACTCATGCCGCCCTTGCCGACGACGAGCTTGGCGCCGGATTTCGCGATCCACTCCGGCAGCCATTTGGCGAACCGGAAGGAGGCCGTCGCCGTCACCGCGCCCATGTTGAACGACCCGTCCTCGCGGATCGTGGCGGCGGGCGAGCAATGGAAGTTCGCCGCACTCTCGGAGGGCAGTTCCATGGGGATATTCGCCCGATCCTCGAGCGCGCGCATGTAGACGCCTTCGCGCGCCGTGTACATGAGGCCATCGAGATAGACGATGTCGCCCAAACCCAGATCCGCCACCGCCTCCGCGGTCGGCGTGGTCGACAGTCTCACCTCCCGCGGCATGGCATCCTCCCAAGGCAGCCGCGCGTGGGTCGGGCCGGGTCAAGGGTCGCGCAGCGACCGGCGCCAGCCGGCTCGCCCTTGACGCGGTCCGACCCTCGCAGAACGCTCGGCATCAAGCCCTCCGGGCTTCTCCCCAGCCCCCCAACTCCCGAACCAGCCAAGTAAAACACAGCGAAAGGCAGCGCGCGCCGCCGCCCAAGCAGCGCTCCCGTGGGACTCCTCGCGGCGACCAGCCGCGAGACCGCTTGATCGAAGACCCTCATTCCGCGGCCTCCGCCGCGGTCTGCCATTCGACCGTCTCGCGGCGCTGGTAGGGGGTGAACCACTCGGGGTCGGTGCGATGCTCGACCCGCCCGTCGGCCCAGATGCGTGCCACCGCGCGGCGGGAGGACAGGCAGAAGGCGTGCACCGACATCTGCATCCCGCCCGTGTGGCAGTAGCCGACCTCGATGTGGCAATCGATCACCATGTGCTTGCCGACAAACCCCATGGCCCCCATGCCGATCGAGTTGCCGAGGTCTTTGAACTCCTCCTCCAGCGCCGCGATCTTGGGGTCGGGGTTGCGGTCGCCCACGGTGCGCAGGCAGGCCGCGCGCTTGCCGAGCACCATGCAGGTGTCCTTCGAGCCCCCCAGCCCGATGCCGATGATCGCCGGCTGGCACGACAGCCCCCGCTTGCCGAAGGCCACCAGACTGTCGAGGTAGAAGCGCTTGATCCCCTCGATCCCGTCCGAGGGGAACAGCATCCGATAGTCCGTCCCGAACAGCCCGCCCTTGTGCACGGTGGTAAGGTCGATCCATTCGCCGGCGGGCGAGGGCTCGAAGCCGTACTCGATCTCCGGCGCGCCGATGCCGACGTTGTTGTTGTGGTCCGTGCGCCAGAGCGGATGCACGCGGTTCGGCCGCAGCGGCACGCCGTTGGTGGCGGTGGCCGTGGCCCGGCGGAGCGCCGCCTCCAGCGCCACGGGCCCGCCCTCGATGGTGGCCTCGTTGCTCATCTTCACGAACCAGCGCGGGCAGCCGGTATCGCCGCACATGGCCCGCCGGTCCTCCTTGGCCGCCTCGTAGTTCTCGAGCATGGCCTTCAGCACGAAGGTCGCGAGCTCCCCGTCCTCCGTCGCCGCGGCCCCCTTCAGCCCCTCGTGATAATCCTCCGGGATCTCGATCGCCGCCTTGTCCATCAGCGTCTCAGCCGTCCGCTCGATCAGGTCGATGGGGATCATGGCGTCGTCCCTCCGCTGCTGTCTGCGGCTTGTTTGTCTCGCCCGGGCGCAGGGCCGTGAGCGAGTTCCGCCCGGACCGCACCGCTCAGATAGCCATACTGCGCGGCGTTCGTGTCGCCAAAGGCTTCTTCCCGGTTGGATGGGACATCGTCATAGCCGATGGGGGCGTCGAACTGGCTGTCGGTGAAATCGACCCGCTGCCCGTCGATCACGTTGTAGAAGTGCCAGAGATCACCATACCGCGTCTTCGCGATCTGCCCGCCCAGGATCTCCCAAGCAACGAGCGCCGACACCCCACACTGCCCCAGCGCCGGATTGTCCGCCCGCCAGAGCGTACTCGACCGCAGGCTCCAGTGCTTCCTGAGCGCAGCCCGAACTGTATCGACGTCGGTGGACCCCATGATTGTCCTCCTACTCCGCGGCCACGAGAGTTTCGGGTTCGTCGGGGGGGAGGATCGTTTCGCCCGGTTTGACGCGGGTGAACTGGACCGGGGCGCGGGCGACCTCGACCGTGGCGCCCTCCTGGCGGGCGAGGGTGAAGTAGCTGGCGGCGAGGTCGCCTGCCTGGGGATGGTCCTCACGGAAGTGGGCGCCGCGGGAGTTTTCGCGCGACAGCGCCGCGCGGGCGATCACCTCGGAGGCGTCGCAGAGCGACTGGAGATTCAGCCAGTCGTGCCAGGTGAGGTTGAAGGCGAGGCTGTCGCCCGCCACCCCCACCTCGGCCAGTTCTGCCCGGATCTCGGCAATGCGCCCCAGCCCGCGCCCCAGCCGCGCCGCGGTGCGCAGGACGCCGACATCCTCCCACATGGCCTCCTGCAGCTTCTGGCGCAGGGGCTGCACGGGAGCAGGGGGCTTGGACAGCGGATGGCAGGCGCGGGCGACCTCGGCCTCCAGCACCGTCTCGTCGGCCTCCCGCAAGGCCATGGCGCGGATATCGCGGCCCATGACCTCCCCCGCGATGCCGCCATAGACGGTGGAGTTGGCCACGCCGTTGCCGCCCAGGCGGTTGGAGCCATGGGCGCCGCCCGCGTCCTCGCCCGCCACATAGAGCCCTTCGAGCGCGGTGCGCGTGTCCACGTCCACCACCACACCGCCCATGTGGTAATGCGCCGTCGGCACGACCTCCACCTTGCCGCCGGCGAGGTCAAAGCCGCAGTCGGCACAGCGCTTGACCATGCCCTTGAACTTCCGCGCCACGTTCTCGGGGCCGAGGTGGGCCATGGAGATGTAGACCCCGCCGCCGGGGGAGGCGTTGTTCTTCTGCATCTCCGCATAGATCGCGCGGCTGACCACGTCGCGGGTCGCCCGCTCCCCCTTGGCATCGTAGTCGAACATGAAGCGGTGATCGGCGCCGTTCAGCAGGTGCCCGCCGGCGCCGCGCAGCCCCTCCTCCAGCACCGTGCCGGTCATGCGGGTGTGGTCACCCGCCAGCAGCCCGGTGGGGTGGAATTGCACCATCTCCATGTCGCGCAAAGACAGCCCCGCGCGCAGCGCCATGGCGAGGCCGTCCATCGCCTTGTCGCCCGAGGGCGTGTGGTACTTGTACATCGTCGGCCCACCGCCGGTCGCCATCAGCACCGCCTTGGCGCGGACGAACCGAAAGCCGCCCGTGCGCATGTCGATGAAGAGCACCCCGGCCAGCGCGGCGCCGTCCTTCGCGGGGATGAGCCCGATGGCCCGGTGTTCCTGCAGCTTCTCCGGCGCCGCCTTCAGCACCTTCTCCATCAGCCGGCTGATGATCTCGATGCCCGTAAGGTCGCCCTTGTGCACCGTGCGGTCGGCGGTCTGCCCGGCGAAGGCCTTTTGGTGCAGCGTCCCGTCGGGGTTGCGGTCGAAGAAGCAGCCGACCTCGTTCTCCAGCTCGCGGATCCGCTCGGGGGCGGTCTCGCACAGCCGCCAGGCCATGTCCTGGTCCGGCAGCCATTTGCCGCCGACGATGGTGTCCATGAAGTGCCGCTCGACGCTGTCGCCGCCGCCAAGCGCGACGTTGTAGCCGCCCTGCACCATGCGGGTGCAGCCGCATTTGCCGATCAGCCCTTTGACGGCGATGGTCACCTTCGCCTCCGGCGCGGTCTGTTGGGCGTGCAGCGCGGCGAAGAGCCCCGCACCCCCGGTGCCGAGGATCAGGATGTCCGTGTCATGGCGCTCGATGTTCGGTTTCATGCTCACACCGCGTTGAGGAAGAAGGTGCCCGATAGGAACAGCGCCACGCCGACGGCCCCCGCCGCCATGGTCTTATGACGGTCCGACCAGGGCAGGAACTCGAGCGCCAGCAGCCGCATGCCGCCGAAGGCGTGAACGGCCAGCAGGAAGACGAGGCCGAACTCCGCCACCTTCACCAGCGGCAACTCGGAGAAGGCGAGGAAGCTGTCCAGGGCGTCGGGCGAGGTCAGCGCCAGCGACAGCACGTAGAAATGGAACGGCAGGAACAGCGCGAGGGCGAGGCCCGAGAGCCGATGCAGCACATGGGCGAGCCACAGAGGGTGGGAGCGCGAGACCCTCATGCCGTCACCGCCCAGACCGAGCGCAGGCCCATGACCAAAAGCCCCGCGCCGACCGCCCACATGAAGGGGGCGAGCCAGGCCCGCGCCAGCCCGAACCACTCATGCGCGATGACCCTCAGGCCGATGGCGGCGTGCACCGACACGGCTACGACGAAGGTGCCGTAGAAGAGCGCCCAGAACGTGCTGCCCTGGGTCCGCCCCAGGATCTCGGCCGCGGTCAGCCCGTCCTGGATCGCGTAGATCATCACCGCGATATGGCCCAGCGTCAGCGGGATCATCACCATCGCGCTCATCCGCTGGGCGAGGTAGAGGCGCAGGTCCAGCATCAGCTCCCTCCCCACCAGCGCCGAGCGGTGGCGCGTTTCAGCCCGGCGATGGCCGCCATGGGGTTGAGCTCGTTCGGACAGGCCTGAGCGCAGGAGCCCATGGAGTGGCAGTTGTGGCACCCCCCGCTGCCAGAGACGGCGTCGAGGATCGCGCCTCGGTCCCCATCGCGCGCGTCGTTGTAGAGCGTCCAGGCGCGTTGCAGGGCGGCGGGCCCCAGATAGTCCGCATTGCCCGCGACCGTGTCGCAGGCGGCGTAGCAGATCCCGCAGTTGATGCACTCGATGCCTGCATCCGCCGCCGCGCGCGCCTCGGTCGTCGGATCCACAGGCGGGATGGCGTCGTGGCGGTCGGCGGAGGGGTGATGCACCGCCTCCGCCGCGACCCATTTGTCGAAGAAGGGGTCCATGTCGGCGGCCAGGTCCTTGATGACCGGGAGATTGCGGAGCGGCGCGATCTCCAGCCGCCCCTCGCCGATCACTTTGCGCACATGGGTACGGCAGGTCCAACGCGGCACCCCGTTCACCATCATCGCACAAGAGCCGCACATCCCCACCCGGCAGGCGAAGCGGTAGGTCAGCGTGGGATCCGCGTACTGCTGGATCCAGGACACGACGTCGAGGACGGTCTGGCTCTCGTAGGCTGGCACCTCGAAGCGCTCGAACGCGCCGCCGGCGGCGTCGCCGCGCCAGACGGCCACATCGAGCGGGGCTTGCGTTGCCGACACGGATCCTCCCTCTCTTCGTGGTCTTTGGCGGGAAACTAATCCGGCGGGTGCGTGGAGGCAAAGGCCGCGACGTCACCCTCTCGTCAGCAGCAGAAGGCGTCGCTCGTTCATGCAGCATTCCGATCTCGGCGAGGCGCTCGCGGCCCGCTTCAGCGATGCGCCGGCCCCACCGCAGGCGCTGGGCACCGATGCGGCCCTCGCACGCCTGGCAACACGCGGTTCGTGCCGATCCTTTGCCGATAGAGCCGTCGATCCCGGGCTCATCGACACGCTTTGTGCGCTGGCGCTCTGTGCGCCGACCAAGAGCGATCTGCAGCAGCGAGACATCGTGATCATCGACGACCCGGCCCTGCTGGGTGCGGTCAAGGAACGCCTCGCCGATCAGCCCTGGACCCAGGGCGCGCCGCTGATGCTGGCTTTCTGTGCGAACAACCGGCGGCAGCGCCAGGTACATGCCTGGCGCGACCGGCCCTTTGCGAACGACCACCTCGATGCCTTCTTCAACGCCTCGGTCGATGCTGGCATCGCGCTGTCGGCCTTTGTCATCGCGGCGGAGGCGGCTGGTCTGGGCACCTGTCCGATCAGCGCCTTTCGCAACCAGCCCGGGGCTATCAGCGATCTGCTGGGCCTGCCCGAGCATGTTTTCGTCGCCGCGGGCCTGGCGGTTGGCTATCCCGCCGCGCCGCCGCCGCTCAGCCCCCGGCTGCCGCTGTCGGTGACCGTCCATCGCAACCGCTTCGATGAGACGGGCCTAGAGGCCGCTGTGGCGGGATACGATGCCCACCGGGCCGCGGTGCAGCCCTATGCGCAGCAGCGGGGCGTCGATGCCTTCGGCACCGCTGATCCCTACACTTGGTCCGAGGACAAGGCCCGCCAGTACAGCCGGCCCGAGCGCGCCGATTTCGGCGCCTTCGTCCGCGCCAAGGGTTTTTGTCTCGACTAGCAAGCCGGAGATCCTCGATGCCCGACATTCCCTTCGAGCGCAGCGAATACGAGAGCCGGCTCGCCAAGACCCGCGCGGCGATGGAGCAGGCGGGTGTGGACCTGCTGATCGTCTCCGACCCCTCCAACATGGCCTGGCTCACCGGCTACGACGGATGGTCGTTCTACGTGCACCAGGCCGTGATCCTGGGCCTTTCGGGCGAACCGCTCTGGTACGGCCGCGCGCAGGACGTGCCGGGTGCCGCGAAGACGACCTTCATGCGCGCGGAGAACATCGTCGGCTACCCGGACCACTACGTCCAATCGACCGAGCGCCATCCGATGGACTACCTCGCGGCGCGGCTGATCGACCGGGGCCACGGCGTGGCGCGGATCGGTGTGGAGATGGACAACTACTGGTTCACCGCCGCCGCCTATGGCGCGCTCCAGCGCGGGCTGCCGGATGCGCGCTTCAGCGATGCGACGGGGCTGGTGAACTGGCAGCGCGCCGTGAAGTCCCCGCAGGAGCTTGCCTATATGCGCACCGGCGCGCGGCTGGTGGAGAAGATGCTCGACCGGGTGTTCGAGGTCATCGAGCCCGGCATGCCGAAATCCAGCCTGGTGGCGGAGATCTATGACGCGGGCCTGCGCTTCGACCCGCAGATCGGGGCGGGCGGCGACTATCCGGCGATCGTGCCGCTCCTGCCCTCCGGCGCCGATGCGGCGGCCCCCCATCTCACCTGGGACGACCGGCCGCTGAAGGCGGGGGAGGGGACCTGTCTCGAGGTCGCCGGCGTCTGCCGCCGCTATCACTGCCCGCTCGCGCGCACTGTGTACCTCGGCACGCCGCCCCAAGCCTTTCTCGATGCCGAGAAGGCGCTGCTGGAGGGGATGGCCGCGGGGTTGGAGGCCGCGCGGGCCGGCAGCCGCTGCGAGGATATCGCCAACGCCTTCTTCGCCGTCCTCGCCCGCCACGGCATCACCAAGGACAGCCGCACGGGCTATCCCATCGGCCTGTCCTATCCGCCGGACTGGGGCGAGCGGACCATGTCGCTGCGCCCCGGCGACCGCACGGTGCTGGAGCCGAACATGACGTTCCACTTCATGACCGGTCTCTGGATGGCGGACTGGGGGCTGGAGATCACCGAGAGCATCGTCATCGGTGAGACCGGCCCGACCCTGCTCGCCGAGGTTCCGCGGAAGCTGGTGATCAAGAACTGAGCTGCGGGCTCAGTCGCGCAGGAGCGCCTCCATCACCGCCGTCCAGGTCGGATAGTCCGGCCTATCAGGCGCCTTCCCGGCCGTCGCAGCGGCGGTGAAGGCCGCCCGGATCGACGCGGGGTCGGCGGCGTCGAAGGTGTGCAGGCTCGCCGCATCCTCCGACGCGATAAAATCCGGCGCCAGGATCTGCAGCCCCGCATAGCCGTACTGCATGAGCTTGTTGGAGGTATGCGCCAGATACTCGCTGCCGGGCGAATAGCGATAGGGCGCCAGGCCGATTTCGGCGTGCAGGACATAGGGCAGCATCACGTCGAAGGGCAGCTCGCCGTGGTAGCGGACGTTGGGGTGGCTCAGCGTCTGGGGTAGCTGGCCGATCAGGTGAAAGGTCCAGTCCGGGTTGGCCGCGGCCATGACGTCGATGATGCCGGGGTCGAACAGCATGTTCCCCACCGACACGGCGTTTCGCGACCCGGGCGGGTAGGGGCTGGCGGTCTCGACCTCGAACAGCTCTTTGCGCAGCCCATGGCGGTGAAAGACCGCGTTCGGATGCCTGGCAAAGGTCGGCAGCATCTTGGGGCTCGGCACGCTCACCAGGTCGATGGCGGGCAGCGCGTCGCGCTCCGCCTCCAGGATCACGGGATGCACACGCAGCGTCCGCAGGTCGTCTGACACACGGTAGACGATCTTGGCATTGGGCCGTCGGCGGCGCAGTTCCGGCACGGCCGAAATGGCGGGCGCGCTCTCGACGATGAAGAGCTCGGCACGTTTGACGAAGGGATCGGCCGCGGGTGGGAGCGCGAAGGACTTCCACCGCCGCATCAGGGGCATGCTGAGGGCGTTCAACAGGTCGATCTTGAGGTTGGCCGGGTGATAGCCCGTCCACCAGGCCAGGCTGTGCAGGCGCGGCTCCAGCGTCACGACCCGGTTGCGCTCGGCGGGGTCGAAGAGTGCTAGGCGATAGTCGCGCCGGAGCTTGGAGACCGGGCTGAGGCCGCTGGCGACGAAAAGCACCTCCCAGCCGCTGCGGTGGAAGGCATCGGCGATCCAGTGGAAGCCCGCCTTGCGCCCTGAGGCGAGATGGTGCCCCGAGAACAGCACCACGGTCTTGGGCCGGGCGTCCTCGCCGACCGCGGCCGCCTGGTTGTCTGCCAAAGCTGCATCTCCCCGCGCTGATGCTGCGCTGCAGCATGTCAGGTGCGGCCAGACAAAGCGACCAGAATGTTCGACGACGAACCCTTGGGGGCTGAACGGTCGGGCCTCGCGGAAGGGGCTCACCGTAGGGAGGGCCACCGGTCGTCGCGGCTGGGAATGCCAAGGCGCAGCCAGCCGGGGGCATAGGGGAAGGTCCGGCTCCAGATCTGCTGTCGTGCCAGCCGCACCTGGGCACCCACGCCGTCGCCGACGTCATAGGTACGAAACAGCGTCGTGCCGCCGATCAGCCGCCAGCCCGCCTCCGCCGCGAGGGCGTCGAGCCGCGCGGCGTCCACGGCGAGCCTGGCCCTGGTCTCCTCGATCCAGACGGCGTCGGCATAGGCGCGGGCGCCGACCTCAAGCGCGGGGCCCGAGACCGCCCAAGGGCCGAGCCGTTCCGCCAAGGCATGGGCCAAGGGGGCCGTGCAGGCGGCGAAGCCGAGGCGAAGGCCCGCGAGCCCGAAGAACTTGCCGAAGGACCGCATCACCACCGTCCGGGTGCCAAGGTTGCCGGAGAAATGGGGGATCGCGGAGAGCGCAGGCGCGGTATCCGCAAAGCTCTCGTCCACCACCAGCAGATCGAGCGAGCCTGCGCGGGCGAGGAGATCGGCGGGATCGTAGCACCGCCCGTCGGGGTTGTTGGGGTTCACCACCACCAGCGCGTCGAGGCCGCGGAGGTCTTCGACGTCGCTCAGCGGCACGACGTCCCATCCGGCGGCGGCAAAGGCGGCCTCGTGCTCGTTATAGGTGGGGGTGACGATCCCCACCCGGCCCGGCGGGCGCAGGAGGGGGCAGGCCTGGATCAGTGCCTGTGCGCCCGGTGCCGGCACGATCTCCACCGCCGCCCCGGCGCCGGTGTACCCCCGCGCCGCTTGGACGAAGCGCGCGGTGGCCGAGGCCTCCGGCAGGCGCGCCCAACAGTCGGGCGGCAGCGGCGGCAGCGGGTAGGGCCGCCGGTTGATCCCCGTCGACAGGTCGATCCAACGCGCCCGGTCGCCGCCATAGGCCTGGATCGCGGCGTCGAGATTGCCGCCATGGGGCCGCGGCGCGGTAGGGGTCGTCGAGGGTTTCATCGGTCGATCATGCATGGCATCCACCGCCCAATGCATCGCGGGCGACGACAGGTAGCGCAACCGGCGGATCGTCTGACGATCGCGCTCACGGGCCATTTCGGCGAGTTTCTGCAGGGCCGCTATGGCCCCAACGGCCCCGTGGTGCTGGTCACGTTGCCCTGCCCGTCGGTCCGCGCGTCGGTCAGCTTCCGGCCCGCCATGGACGCCCCACTGGCGGCGCCAGGCCCGCTTGGCCCGCTGATGCGCCAAGCGGCGCGGGAGGCTCGGCGCGCTGCTGGCTGTCCGGCGCTGGGCGGGGTGCTCCACCTGAGCCACGACGTGGTGCCGGGCGGGGGCGCGGGGCTGTCGACCATGGCTGCCCTTGGTACCGTCCGGGCGGTGGCCGCCGCCACCGGCGTGAACCTTGCCGAGCGGGAGGCGCGGCTTTGCCTGGCGGCAGAGGGGGCGACGGATCCGCTCATGATGGCCCAGCCGGCACGGCACCTCTGGGCCTCGCGCCAGGCGCGCAGCCTGCTGGCGCTGCCGCCACCACCGCCCATGCGCGCCATCGGCGGGTTTATCGGCCCCCCGATGCGCACCGACCCCGCGAGCGCCGACTTCGCAGATGTCTCCGATCTCGTCGGCCGTTGGGTTCGTGCCTGCCAGGCACAGGACCCCGCCGCTGCGGGGGCCGTCGCCAGCGCCTCGGCGGCTCAGAGCGGCCGCTTCAAGGACGCCGCCGCCGCGCTGCCGCGACTGGCGGCGGATCTAGGCGCGCTCGGCGTGGCCGTCGCCCATACCGGGTCGGCGGCCGCGCTGCTGTATCCGGCGGGTGGCGCGGATCTCGCCCCGGCCCGCTGCGCGCTCACGGCCATGGGGATGCAGGCGATCCGGGTCTTTGCAGTCTAGCCTTCAGGCGCTTTGCACCGCCAAGGCGACTGGGCGCGCGGCTGCGAATAGGGCGTCGAGATCGGCATGCGCCTCCAGGTGGTCGGCAAGCCCGTCGAGGACGCGGTCGATCCGCGCCGCATAGTCGAAGGTCGCGCCGCCCCCGCCAAGACCCGCCAGAAACGCCGCACGAAAAGCGTCCGCCTGGAAGAGCCCATGGACATAGGTCCCGGCGACCAGACCGTCGGCGGAGACAGCACCCTCCACCCGCCCTTCGATCTCCGCGAAGGGGCGTGTCCGGTCCGGGCCATCGGTCTGCCCGATGTGGATCTCGTAACCCGTGACTGGCGTGTCGCTGGCGGGGTGGCGGCCGGAGACGGGGCGTGTCGCTTTCTCCGGGTGCATCACCGTCTCGACATCGAGCAGGCCGAGGCCGGGGGAGCGGCCGGCGGGGCCCTCGATCCCCTCGGGGTCGTCGATCCAACGCCCCAGCATCTGGTATCCGCCGCAGATCCCCAGTACCCGCCCGCCGCGGCGCAGGTGCCCGGCGAGGTCCACGTCCCAGCCCTGGCGGCGCAGGAAATCGAGATCGCCCCGCGTCGACTTCGCCCCCGGCAGGATCACCAGGTCCGCATCGCCCGGCAGTGGCCTCCCCGGGGGCACGATCTCCAGCGACACCGAGGGCTCCTGGCGCAGCGGATCGAGGTCGTCGAAGTTCGCGATACGCGAGAGCTGCGGGCAGACGATGCGCACCGGCGCGTCGCGGCGCGTGCTCTCCAACCCCTGCGCGTCCTCGGCCGGCAGCAGGTGTGCATCGGCGAACCAGGGGATCACGCCGAACCCGGGCCAGCCGGTACGCTCGGCGATGAAGGCATAGCCGTCGTCGAAGAGCCGCGGATCGCCGCGCATCTTGTTCACCAGGAACCCCGCGATGCGGTCGGCGTCCGCCCTCTCCAGCACCGCCTTGGTGCCGACGATCTGCGCGATCACGCCGCCGCGGTCGATGTCACCGGCCAGCACGACCGGCACGCCGGCGGCCTCGGCGAACCCCATGTTGGCGATGTCGCCGGCGCGCAGGTTCACCTCCGCCGGGCTGCCGGCCCCCTCGACCAGCACGAGATCGGCGCCCGTGGCCATCTGCCGGAAGCTCTCCAGCACAAAGCCCATCAGCTTGGGCTTCAGCTCCGCATACTCCCGCGCCCGGGTGGTGGCATAGCGGCGACCCTGGACGACGACCTGCGCGCCGGTCTCGGTCTCGGGTTTCAGGAGGACCGGGTTCATGTGGACCGTCAGCGGCAGCCCGCAGCCCTGCGCCTGCAGTGCCTGGGCCCGCCCGATCTCCCCGCCGTCATCGGTCGCTGCCGCGTTGTTCGACATGTTCTGCGGCTTGAAGCAGGCGACCCGCATGCCCCGCCGCCGCGCCGCCCGGCACAGCCCCGCCACCAGCACGGACTTACCGACGTTTGAGCCCGTGCCCTGGATCATCAGCGCGCGGCTCATGGCGCCCTCAGAACTCCACCCCGATCTGGGCCTTGATGCCCTGCTCGCGGAAGGGGTGTTTCACGAGGGTCATCTCGGTCACCAAATCGGCGGCCTCGATCAGGGGGTCGGGGGCGTTGCGGCCGGTCAGCACGACATGGGTCATGGGGGGCTTCTCCTCGGCCAGGAACCGCGCGACCTCGGCGGCGTCGAGATACTCGTAGCGCAGCGCGATGTTGATCTCGTCCAGCAGCACCATGCGCAGGCTCTCGTCGCGGATCAGATCCTTGGCCTTCTCCCAGGCCGCCGCCGCCATCTCCTTGTCGCGCGCCTTGTCCTGGGTGACCCAAGTGAACCCCTCGCCCATGGTGTGGAACTCGCAGAGGTCCGCGAACCGCTCAGTGATCAGCGCCCGCTCCCCCGTCTCCATGCCCCCCTTGATGAACTGCACCACCGCCGAGGGCATGCCATGGGCGATGCAGCGGAAGATCATGCCGAAGGCGGCGGAGCTTTTGCCCTTGCCCTTGCCGGTATGGACGATGACCAGGCCCTTCTCGGCGGTCTTCTGGGCCATCATCTTGTCGCGGGCGGCCGCGATCTTCTGCATCTTCGCGCGGTGGCGGGCCTCGTCGTCGATGGCTGTCTCAGGGTCAGTCCCGCTCTCGGCCATCCTGCGCCTTCGTCCCTTGACACCCGTTTCCACCAGCCGCATCACAGGCGGGCTGGTGCCTGCATGACAGGCGAAGAGGGAATGCTCAAGGGCCCCAGGCCCCCAAGGCAGCCGCCCCCGCGACCGTGACCGGAGAGGTCCGCCCAATCCCACTGGCAAGGCCCTTGAGGGCTGCGCTGGGAAGGGGGGCAGACCGCAGGAGCCGCCCCCAAGCGGCGCCGTGATCCGCAAGCCGGGAGACCTGCCAGCGCCATACTGTGAGCCGGGCGGGGTGATCCGGTGCTGCATTGACAGGGCGCCTTGGCGTCCGCAGCACCTGTGCACGCCGCGTGGCGCGATGCGAAGCGAAGGTGCCGGTGCCATGAGCCACGCCAAAGAGCGGATCGACGAGGTGGAGCTGCTGGTCTGCGCCACCTGCAAGCGCGAGGGCTGGGAGGGCGGCGAGGACGCCATCCGCCCCGGCGCCGACCTTGTCGCGCGCCTCGGCCAGGAACCCCTGCCCGAGGGCGTGCGCCTGCGCAGCGTCGAGTGCCTCTCCAACTGCTCCCGCGGCTGCACCATCGCCCTGCGCGGACCCGACCGCTGGACCTATGTCTACGGCAACCTTGACCCGGCCGAGCATGCCGAGACCGTGCGGGAGGGCGTCGCCCTCTACCGCGCCGCGCCGGAGGGCTTGGTGCCCTGGCGCGAACGGCCCGAGCACTTCAAGCGCAACTGCATCGCCCGTATTCCCCCAATCGGAGCTCTCGATGACTGATCTCTCCAAGCTGCCCGTCACCGTCGTCACGGGCTTCCTCGGCTCGGGCAAGACCACCCTGATCAGCCACCTGTTGCGCAACCCCGAAGGCCGCCGCCTGGCCGTCGTGGTGAACGAGTTCGGCGATGTGGGCGTTGATGGCTCAATTCTGGAGGGCTGCGCCAGCGACAGCTGCCCGGCGGAGAACATCCTGGAGCTTGCCAACGGCTGCATCTGCTGCACCGTCGCCGATGATTTCATCCCCACCATCGAGACACTTATGGCGATGGAGCCGCGGCCCGATCACATCCTGATCGAGACCTCGGGCCTTGCCCTGCCGAAGCCGCTGCTGAAAGCCTTCGACTGGCCCTCCATCCGCTCGCGCATCACCGTGGACGGCGTCATTGCGCTGGCGGACGCGGAGGCGGTCTCGGCCGGCCGTTTCGCGCCGGACGTGGCCAAGGTCGAGGCCCAGCGGGCTGCCGACGAGAGCCTGGATCACGACACCCCCCTGTCCGAGGTCTTCGAGGATCAGATCGCCTGTGCCGACATCGTGCTGCTGACCAAGACCGACTTAGCCGGCGAAGCTGGGATCGCCAAGGCCCGCGACGTGATCGCGGCGGAGGCACCGCGCCCCCTGCCGGTGGTGGAGGTCACCGAGGGCGCCATCGACCCGCGCGTGATCCTCGGCCTCGGCAAGGCGGCGGAGGACGACATGGACGCCCGCCCCTCGCACCACGACGGCCCGCACGACCACGACCATGAGGATTTCGACAGCATTGTCGTCGACCTGCCCGAGCAAGCAGACCCTGCGGCGCTGGAGGCCCGGATCGTCGCCCTGGCAAAGGCGCGGGACATCCTGCGGGTCAAGGGCCACATCGCGATCAAGGACAAGCCCATGCGCCTGGTCGTTCAGGCCGTCGGCGCCCGGGTGCGTAGCCAATACGACCGGCCCTGGCGGCCCGATGAGGCCCGCCGCAGCCGCCTGGTCGTCATCGCTGAGCACGACGCCATCGAGACCCAGGCGATCACCCAGGCGCTGACGGGCGCCTGAAGCTGGGGCAAGCTAGCGCGCCATGCATGTCGTCTTTCGCGAGAGCCACGGGCTGGAGGAGACCGATGTCCCAACGGACCTCGGCCAATCCCCGGCCGATCTGGTGGTGCTCTCGTTCTCCGACAGCGACCTCGGCGCCTTTGCCGCCGCCTGGCACCGGGCGGGGCCGGCGGAGGCGCGGCCGAGCTTGCGCCTTGCGAACCTGGTCGCGCTGCGCCACCCACTCTCCGTCGATACCTACGTCGAACGGACGCTGAGCGGGGCCAAGGGCATCCTGGTGCGCCTGATCGGCGGCGCGCCCTATTGGCGCTACGGCCTGGATCAGCTGCGGTGGTTGGCTGGGCGCGAGGGGATCGCCTTGGCGGTCGTCCCCGCCGATGGGCGCCCCGATCCGCAGCTCGACGAGATCTCGACCGTACCGGCCTCGACCCTGCAGCGGATCAAGCAGCTCTGCGATGCGGGCGGGGCGGAGGCGGCGCGGGCGGCCCTCGCCCAACTCGCGCTCGCCGCCGGTCTCTACCTGCCGCCCGTACGCGGCGCCGCGGGCCCGGCGGAGGTCGGCGCCTGGCACCCAGCGACCGGCGTCACCTGTCCCGCCGCCGGAACGTTCCAGACCACGCGCCCGCGCGCCCTGATCGTCTTCTACCGCTCCTACCTCAGCGCCGATGACTTGGCGCCGATGGAGGCACTGGTGGAGGCGCTCGAGGAACGGGGGTTCGACGCGCTCTGCCTCTTTGCCCCCTCGCTGAAGGCACCGCATGCAGCGCCCTGGCTGCGCCGCTGGTGCGCCCGGCTGGCGCCAGCCGTGATCATCAACGCCACCGCCTTCTCCGGGCGTGGCGCTGAGGGGACCTCGCCCTTGGATGCCGCGGGGGTGCCCGTGCTGCAGGTCGCGCTGTCTACCGCGGGGCGGGAGGCTTGGGCGGCAGCCGAGCGCGGTCTGTCCCCCGCCGATCTCGCCATGCACGTCGCCCTGCCAGAGGTCGACGGTAGGCTCTTCGCGGGCGTCATCTCCTTCAAACAACCCAGCCCCCGCGACGCGGCGCTGGAGTACGCCCGCTACGTCCACACCCCCGACCGCGAACGGATCGCCGCCGTCGCCGACCGGGCCCGCGCGCTCCACCGGCTGGCGGAGACGGCGCCGGCGGACAAGCGGCTCGCCATCGTGCTCTCCACCTATCCCGGCAAGCCCTGGCAGGACGCCCATGCCATCGGTCTGGACGCGGTGGCGTCAGCCGAGGCGATGCTCCAGGACCTTGGCCAGGCCCGCTATGCGGTCGGCGACGCCGCGCCGCTGCCGCCGCGCTTCGCGGAGACGGAGGTCACCTGGCCCCTGTCCGACTATGCCGCCGCGCTGGAGCGCCTGTCGCCGGACCTGCGCGGCGACCTCATCCGGGATTGGGGCGACGCGGCGTCCGACCCCTCAGTCAGGGACGGGGCGTTCCGTTTCCGCGCCTTTTGGCAGGGCCGCCAGATCGTCGCGCTCCAGCCCGACCGTGCCGCGGGGAGTGACCGCAAGGCCGCCTATCACGACGTCGCCGCCACGCCCTGCCATGGCTATGTGGCCTTCTACCTCTGGCTCCAGACCGCCGGGCTCGATGCCATCGTGCACGTCGGCGCCCACGGCACGCTGGAGTGGCTGCCCGGCAAGGCCGTCGCACTCTCCGCCGGTTGCTGGCCCGAGGTGCTGACCGGCGCCGTGCCCGTCCTCTACCCCTTCATCGCCAGCGATCCGGGCGAGGCCGCCCAGGCCAAGCGCCGCCTCGGCGCCGTGACCCTGGGCCACCTGCCGCCACCCCTGCGCGCAAGCGACGTGCCCGAGACGCTGGCGGCCCTAGAGGCCCTGCTCGACGAGTTCTCCAACGCCGACGGGCTCGACCCGCCCCGCCGTGCGCGGCTGGAGGCGGATATCAGGTCCGAGGCCGCCGTGGTCGGCGTGGCCGACGACCTGGCGCTCCACGACGACCTCTGCCCAGCGGAGGCGCTGACCCGCATCGACCGTTTTGTCTGCGACGTGAAGGAGAGCCATTTCGGCGAGGGGCTGCACATCTATGGCCGCGGGGGTGACACCGCCTCGGCTGCGGGGGAGCGGCAGGGGCTGCTCGACGCGCTCGCCGGGCGCTGGGTCGCGCCGGGACCCGCGGGCTCGCCCCACCGCGGGCGCCAGGACGTGGTGCCGACGGGCCGCAACCTTTTTGCCGTTGATCCCCGCGCCGTGCCGACGCGCAACGCCCATGCCCAGGGCGTGCGGCTGGCCGAAGAATTCCTGCGCCGCCACCTGCAGGACCACGGCGAGTACCCCAAGGGCCTGGTCGTCGACCTCTGGGGCTCGGCGACCATGCGCACGGCGGGCGAGGAGTTCGCCATGGCGCTCCATCTCCTCGGCGTCCGCCCGCGCTGGGACGAGGCGGCTTCGCGGGTTTCGGGCTTCGAGGTGCTTCCGATCACCGAGCTCGACCATCCCCGGATCGACGTGACCCTCCGGGTCTCGGGCCTGTTCCGTGATGTCTTCCCGGAGCAGATGACCCTGTTCGGTCAGGCCGTCACCGCCCTGGCTGAGCGCGATGAGCCTGCCGACTGGAACCCCTTTGCCGCGCGCGTCCCCGGCGCCCGGGTCTACGGCCCCGCCGCGGGCACCTATGGGGTGGGCGTCGATGGCGCGCCGGAGGCGTTTTCGGACGAGGCGCGGGCGGCAGCGGGTGAGGTCTGGCTGGCCGCGAGCGCCCATGCCTTCGACAGCGGCACGGGGGTCGACGACCGGGCGGGGATCGAGGCGCGGGTCGCGGCGGCCGACAGTTTCCTCCACCTGCACGATGTGCCCGAGACCGACCTGCTGGCCGCCGCCGATTACGCCGCGCACCAGGGGGGCTTTGCGGCGGCGAAGGCCGCGCTGGGGGGCACGGCCGCGCTCTACAACCTCGACAACACCGACCCGGATCGCCCGCGGGCCCGCGCGCTCAGCGAGGAGATCGCCCGGGTCGTCCGGGCGCGCGCCGCCAATCCGGCCTGGGTCGCGGGCATGATGGCCCACGGCTTCCGCGGCGCGGCGGAAATCGCGGCGACCCTCGACCATATGGCGGGCTACGCGCAACTGGCCGAGGCGGTGTCGCCGCATCTCTTCGACCTCTACCATGACGCCACCTTGGGCGATCCGGCGGTCGCGGGCTTTCTGGCGGAGGCGAACCCGCTGGCCCTCGCCGCCATGCAGGACCGTTTTCGCGCGCTTCAGGCGGCGGGGCTGTGGCGGACCCGACGCAACAGCATTGCGGCTGCGCTCGCGCCCCCGGCCACGGCGGCGGGCCGATGAGCCGTCCGATGAACCGCTCCACGAGCCGCCCCGCCCCCCGCGGATGGTGCCCGAGCACCGAGCGGCCCATGATGTCCGGCGATGGGCTAATCCTGCGCCTGCGGCCCGATCAGGGGCGGATCGAGGCGGCGGGCTTCCGCACCCTCTGCGCCCTCGCCCGGCGCTACGGCAACGGGGTGATGGAGGTGACGAGCCGGGCAAGCCTCCAACTCCGCGGGGTGAGCGAGGCGGGCTATCCCGATCTTCTTACGGAAATCGCGGCGGCGGGATTGATGCCGCGGCTGCCGCAGAACGGCGCCGGCATCATCGTGCAGCCCTTCTGGCGCGATGGCGCCACGGGGTTGGAGGCGGAGATCGCCGAGGCGCTAGGCGCCCTGCCGCCCCTGCCGGCGAAGTTCGGGATCGCCCTCGATCACGGTGCGGCGCCCTGGCTGTTCGAGACCTCCGCCGACATCCGGGTCGAGCGCTGTGCCGAGGGGCGCCTGATCGTCCGCGCCGATGGTGCCCCACTTGGCCGACCGGTCACGCCGGCGACCGCGGCTGATGCCGTTGCAGCACTCGCCACCTGGTTCCTCGAGACCGATGGCGCGGCTGTGCGGCGGATGCACCGGCATCTGGCGACCCCGGCATTGCCGGAGGGGTGGGCGACCGTGGCGCCGGCTTCGCCGACCGCGACGCCCGACCCCGGTCCCTCGCCCCTGGGGCCGATCGTCGGGCTGTCCTTCGGCCAGGCCGAGGCGGTGGCGCTGGAGATGCTGATCGATCAGGCCGAACCCGTCGCGATCCGCATGACGCCCTGGCGCGCCCTATTGCTGGAGGGGGCGATGGCCCCGGTCTCTGCCGAGGGGTTCATCCACCGCGCCGGCGATCCGCTGCGCCTGATCGAGGCCTGTCCCGGGGCGCCGGCCTGCGCCAGCGCAACCGTCGATACGCGCTCCCTGGCCCGCGCCCTCGCAGAGCGGATGCCGAATGAGCGACTCCATGTCTCGGGCTGCGCGAAGGGCTGCGCATGGCCCCGGCGCGCGAAAACCGTGATCGTGGGGCGCGAGGGGCGGTTCGACCTGGTCCGCGATGGGCACGCCTGGGACGAACCGGCCCTTCAGGGCCTCACGCCGGCCGAGATCGGCGATGCCCTCGTCGGGAAGGAATAAGCGATGCCCTATGCCTATGAGCGGGACGGCGCCGCGATCTACCAGGAGTCCTTCGCCACGATCCGGTCGGAGGCGGAGCTCTCGCGCTTTACGCCCGAGGAGGAACAGGTCGCCGTGCGCATGATCCATGCCGCGGGCGACGTGGGCCTGGCGCAGCACATCCGCTTTCATTCGCACTTCGCCGCCCCCGTGCGCGCGGCGCTGGAGGGCGGTGCCCCGATCCTCTGCGATGCGCGGATGGTGAGCGAGGGGGTGACGCGCAAGCGCCTGCCCGCCGACAACCGGGTGATCTGCACGCTGCAGGACGAACGGACCCCCGGCCTCGCCGCTGCGCTCGGCACCACGCGCAGCGCCGCGGCGCTGGAGCTGTGGCGCGATGATCTGGCGGGCAGCCTGGTTGCCATCGGCAACGCGCCCACCGCGCTGTTCCACCTGCTCGAGATGCTGGAGGATCCCGATTGCCCGCGCCCCGCCGGGATTATCGGCTGCCCTGTCGGTTTCGTGGGCGCGGCGGAGTCCAAGGCGGCGCTATGGGAGGCGGCACCAGCGCCCTGTGTAATCGTCGAGGGGCGTCTGGGCGGCAGCGCCATCACCGTCGCCGCGATCAACGCGCTGGCCAGCCGCAAGGAGTGACGATGAACCAGTCGCGCATCAAAACGGGCACGGTCTGGGGCGTGGGCCTCGGCCCCGGCGCGGCGGATCTGATGACCCTGCGCGCGGATCGGCTGATCCGCAACGCCCGCCATGTCGCCTATTTCCGCAAGGCCGGGCGCCGGGGCCGGGCGCGCGCGACGGTGGACGGGCTTCTGCACGCAGAGGTGACCGAGCACCCGATGGACTATCCGGTGACGACCGAAATCCCCTTCAGCGATCCCGCTTACAACGCCCTGCTCGCGCCGTTCTACGAGCGCTGCGCCGATACGCTGGCCGCGTTGGCCAAGGCCGGCGAGGACGTGGTGGTGCTGGCGGAGGGGGATCCGTTCTTCTACGGCTCCTTCATGCATCTCTACAGCCGGCTCGGTGGCCGTGTGCCGGTGGAGGTCGTGCCGGCGGTCACCGCCATGTCCGGCGCCTGGACCGCGACGGGTCAGCCGGTCACCTGGGGCGACGATGTGCTCACGGTGCTGATGGGCACCCTGCCGGAGGAGGTGCTGGCCGAGAAGGCCGGGCGCTGCGACGCCCTGGTCGTCATGAAGATCGGCCGCCATCTGGGCCGGGTGCGCCGGGCGCTGGAGGCCGCCGGGCGGCTCGACGACGCCTGGCTGGTCGAATGCGCGACCCTGCCGGAACAGCGCATCTGTCCCCTGGCGAAGCAGGAGGGCGACAGCGTCCCCTATTTCTCCACCGTCATCGTCCATGGCCGGGGGCGGCGGCCTTGAGCGGATCGCTGACGGTGGTGGGCCTCGGCCCCGGCGGCCCCGGCACCGTCACGCCGGAGGCGGCGGCGGCGCTGGCGGCGGCCACCGATATCGTGGGCTATGCGACCTATACGAACAGGGTGACGCCCCGGCCCGGGCTGCGCATCCATGCCTCCGACAACCGGGTCGAGCCTGAGCGGGCGCGCCATGCCCTCGACCTGGCGGCGGAGGGGCAGTCGGTCGTCATCGTCTCCTCCGGCGACCCGGGCGTCTTCGCCATGGCCGCCGTGGTCTGCGAGGCGATCGAGGCGGAGCCTGCGCGCTGGCCGGCGGTGGCGCTGCGCATTCTGCCCGGCGTCACGGCCATGCTGGCGGCGGCCGCGCGGGCGGGCGCGCCGCTGGGCCATGATTTCTGTGTCATCAACCTCAGCGACAACCTCAAGCCCGCCGCGCTGGTGGAGAAGCGGCTGCGCCTGGCGGCGGAGGCGGATTTCGCCATGGCGCTCTACAACCCCCGCTCGGCCTCCCGGCCCGAGGGGTTCGCCCGGGCGCTGGCGGTCCTGCGAGAGGCCTGCGGCGACGACCGTCCGGTGATCTTTGCACGCGCGGTGACGCGGCCCGAGGAGACGCTGCGCGTGGTGCCCCTCACCGAAGCCGCGTCCGAGATGGCGGATATGCAGACCGTCGTGCTGGTGGGCTCCAGCCAGACCCGGCTGGTCGAGCGGCCGAACGGCCCCCTGGTCTATACCCCAAGGGCGGTGGCCGGATGAGCGACCCAGTCGAGCAGCGCGTCCGGGTCATGAAAGGTCAGCCGCTCGGGCATGGCCGGTCGGGCGACCATGACGACCGGCAGGCCGAGGGTCCGCGCCGCCTCCAGCTTGGCGCGCGCGCCCTCGCCGCCGGCGTTCTTGGCGACGACGAGCTGGATGTCGTGCTGCTGGAGGAGCGCGGTGTCGCCTGCAACATCGAAGGGGCCGCGGTCGACCACCACGGTGCAACGAGGCAGGGGGAGCGGCCCCGCCGGCGGATCGACGAGGCGCAGCAGATAGTCGTGCTGGACCTGCCCCGCGAAGGCGCCGAGTTCCTGCCGCCCGATCGCCAGAAAAACGCGCGTCGCAGGCCGCTCGAGCGCCTCGACCGCCGCATCCATGGACGGCACATCGATCCAGTCATCGCCTGGCGCCGGGTGCCAGGGGGGCCGGGTGAGGGCTGCGAGGGGAACGCCCGTGACCTCCGCGGCGGTGACGGCGTTGCGGCTCATGGTGGCGGCGAAGGGGTGGGTGGCGTCGATCAGATGGGTCACCTGCTCGGCTCGCAGATAGGCCGCCAGGCCCGCCACGCCGCCGAAGCCGCCGATGCGGATGGGCACCGGCTGCGCCCTGGGGGCGGCCGTGCGCCCGGCGTAGGACAGCACGGCGTCCCAGCCACGCGCGGCCACCGCCTCGGCCAGCCGGCGCGCCTCGTTCGTGCCGCCCAGGATCAGCAGGTTGGGCTGCTTGGCCATGACTGAGGCCTCCTCCACCCCCTGGCTCACCATCATCGGCATGGGCGAGGATGGGCCGGCGGGCCTGTGCCCCGCAAGCCGGGAGGCGCTGGCCGGTGCCGAGGTCGTCACCGGGGCCGCGCGGCTGATGGCGCTGCTCGACGACGGGACTGTTGCGGCGGGGGCGGAGCGGCGGGTCTGGCCTGTCCCCTTTGCCGACGGGATCGCCCCACTGCTCGCCCTGCGCGGCCGGCGTGTCGCGGTGCTCGCCTCGGGCGATCCCTTCTGGTGCGGCGCCGGGACGACCCTGTCGCGCCATCTGCCGCGCGGGGAGTGGCGGGCGCTGCCGGGGCGGTCGACCTTCTCTCTCGCCGCCGCGCGGATGGGCTGGGCGCTGGAGGAGACGCTGTGCCTCGGCCTCCATGCCGCGCCCTTCGAGCGGCTGCGCCCGCGCCTTGTCCCCGGCCTCAGGGCGCTGCTGTTGCTGCGGGACGGTGCGGCGCCAGGGGCCTTGGCCGCCTGGCTGACGGCTGAGGGCTTCGGGGAGAGCCGCCTTTGGGTGCTGGAGGCGTTGGGCGGCCCCGCGGAGCGCATCCGCCTGCAACAGGCCGATGGTTTCGGGCTAAACGACGTCGCCCATCCGGTCGCCGTGGCGTTGGAGGTCGCGGGGACCGGCCCAAGCCTGCCGCGCACAAGTGGCCTGCCGGACGAGGCCTTCGAGCACGACGGTCAGATCACCAAGCGGGCCGTGCGGGCCGTGACCCTCTCGACGCTCGCGCCCCGGGCGGGCGAGCGGCTGTGGGATATCGGCGCGGGCTCTGGCTCCATCGCCATCGAGTGGCTGCTCGCGGCAGAGCGCTGCGAGGCCGTCGCCATCGAGCAGAACCCAGAGCGGGCCGCGCGCATCCAGCGCAATGCCGAGCGCTTTGGCCTGCGGGGCCTCACGGTCGTCGAGGGGGCGGTCCCTGCGGCGCTGGAGAGCCTCGCGCCACCCGACGCGGTTTTCATTGGCGGGGGGCTCAGCGAAGGGCTGTTGGAGGCGCTTTGGGCGGGGCTTCAGCCCGGCACGCGGATCGTGGCCAATGCCGTGACGCTCGAGTCCGAGGCGCTGCTGACCCAGTGGTACGGGCGTGTGGGGGGTGGGCTTACGCGGCTCGCCCTCTCCACCGCCGCGCCGCTCGGTGGGCTGACGGGCTGGCGCGCCGCCTATCCGATCGTCCAGTGGAGCGTCGTCCGATGATCGCCGCCGGCTTTGGGTTTCGCGACAGCGCCACAGCGGAGAGCCTGGAGAGCGCCCTGGCCGCCGCCTGGCCCGGTCGCGCCGTGGATCGCCTCGCCGTGCCGGCGGACAAGGCGCGGGCCACCGCGATCACCGTCCTTGCCGCACGATCCGGCCTGCCGCTGATCGCCGTCGATGCCCCGACCCTGGCGGCGCAACCGGCGCTTACCCCGGCGCCCGCTGCAGGCGCGCGCTATGGCTGGAGCCCGGCCGAGACCGCGGCGCTCGCCGCCGCGGGGCCGGGTGCCCGGCTGCAGGCGCCGCGGGCCGTGTCGGCGGACCGCCTGGCCACCTGCGCCATCGCCATCGCTGCGGAGAACGCGCCATGACCGTCCATTTCATCGGCGCGGGCCCGGGCGACCCCTCGCTGCTGACCCTGAGGGGTCGCGACCTGATCGCCGCCTGCCCGGTCTGCCTCTATGCAGGGTCCCTCGTGCCCGAGGCGGTGCTGGCCCATTGCCGGCCGGGCGCGGAGATCGTGAACACCGCCGCCATGGATCTGGACGCCATCGTCGCCGCCTGCCGTGACGCGCACGACCGAGGCCTGGACGTCGCGCGTCTGCACTCCGGCGATCTGTCGGTCTGGTCGGCCATGGGCGAACAGCGCCGGCGGCTGGAGGCAGCGGGCATCCCCTCCACTGTCACGCCGGGCGTCCCCTCCTTCGCCGCCGCAGCCGCCACGCTGGGCGCGGAGCTGACGCTGCCGGGCCTTGCTCAGTCGGTGGTGTTGACCCGCACGCCGGGGCGCGCGAGCGCCATGCCGCCGGGCGAGACGCTGGAGGCCTTCGCCGCCACCGGCGCGACGCTGGCGGTGCATCTCTCGATCCAGAACATCGCGCAGGTGGTGGCCGACACCACCCCGCACTACGGCGCCGATTGCCCGGTCGCCGTCGTCTACCGCGCGAGCTGGCCGGAGGAGCAGGTCATCCGCGGCACCCTAGGCACCATCGAGGGGCTGCTCGCGGGCGAGAAGATCGAGCGCACGGCGCTGATTCTGATCGGACCGGCGCTGGGCGCGACGGGGTTCGAGGAGAGCCGGCTCTATTCCACCGACTATGTGCGCCGCTTTCGCGTGGGCTACACCGGGGAGGAGAGCCGTGGCTGACGCGCCTGGACATCCCGTCAGGAATCCCCCGGGCCTGATGATCTCGGCCCCTGCCTCGGGCACGGGCAAGACGACCGTGATGCTGGGACTGGCGCGCGCACTGGCCGACCGGGGCGTCGCGGTACAACCCTTCAAGAGCGGGCCGGACTATATCGACCCCGCGTTTCATCAGGCGGCGGCGCGGCGGCCCTCCTACAACCTCGACACCTGGGCGATGGGGGAGGCGATGATCGGCGCCGTCGCGGCGACCGCCTCGGGGGCGGATCTCGCGCTGGCGGAGGGGTCGATGGGCCTCTTCGACGGGGTCGCGACGGCCGGGGAATGCGGGCGCGGCTCCTCCGCCGAGCTGGCGGTGCGCATGGGGTGGCCGGTGGCGCTGGTCGTCGACGTCTCGGGCCAGGCGCAATCGGCAGCGGCGACCGCGCTGGGTTTTGCGCGCTACGACCCCGCGCTGCGGCTGGCCGGCGTGATCCTGAACCGCGTGGCGAGCCCGCGGCATGAGCGGCTGGTGCGCTTTGGGATGGAGGCGGTGGGCCTGCCCGTCCTCGGCTGTCTGCCCCGGCGCGGCGATCTCGCCCTGCCGGAGCGGCATCTGGGCCTGGTGCAAGCGGTCGAGCATCCGGACCTTGAGGCGGCGATTGCGCGTTATGCCGTCTTCCTCAGCGAGCATGTCGACCTCGACGCGATCCTGGCCGCGGCGGATGGCGCCGCGGAGGTGCCCGGCGAGACCTGCCTGCCACCGCCTCCCGGCCAGCGCATCGCCATCGCGCGCGACGAGGGTTTTTCCTTCGCCTATCCCCATATGCTCGCCGGCTGGGCGGAGGCGGGGGCCGAGGTCTTGCCGTTCTCCCCGCTTGCCGACGAGGCGCCCGATGCGCGTGCAGATATCGTCTGGCTGCCCGGCGGCTACCCGGAGCTGCACGCCGGGCGCCTCGCCGCCGCCACGCGTTTTCACGATGGCCTGCGGCGCCACGCCGAGACACGGCCGGTGCACGGCGAATGCGGGGGCTACATGGCGCTGGGCGAGGCGCTGGTCGACAAGGAGGGGGTGTGCCACCGGATGGCGGGCCTGCTCGGCCTCGTCACCTCCTTCGAGAAACGCAAGTTCAATCTGGGCTATCGCCGGGCGGAGCTGTTGCGCCCGCTGTTCGGCCATGCCGCCGGCACCGCGCTGAGGGGGCACGAGTTCCACTATTCCACCGTGCTGGAGCAGCCCGATGCGCCGCTCGCCCGCGTCACCGACGCGACCGGCGCGGCAACGGCGCAGACCGGGTCCGAGCGCGGCCATGTCACCGGCACCTTCTTCCACCTGATCGGCGAAGCGACGGCATGAGCAAAGACGGCAAGACGGGCTTCGTGAGTTTCGTGGGCTCGGGCCCCGGCGATCCCGAGCTTTTGACGCTGAAGGCGGTGGATCGCCTACGCCGCGCGGACGCGGTGCTCTTTGACGATCTCTCCTCGGGGCCGATCCTGAGCCATGCGCGCCCCGGCGCCGATATCGTGGGGGTGGGGAAGCGCGCCGGGCGCCCCTCGCCGAAGCAGCACCACGTCAGCCGGTTGCTGGTCGACTATGCCCAGTCGGGCGCGCGGGTGGTGCGGCTGAAGTCCGGCGACCCCGCGCTCTTTGGCCGGCTCGAGGAGGAACTCGACGCCCTGCGCGCCGCTGCGATCGATTTCGAGATCGTGCCCGGGGTCACCTCTGCCACCGCGGCGGCGGCGGCGGCCGGCATCCCGCTGACCCGACGCCTGAGCGCGCGGCGCGTCCAGTTCGTCACGGGCCATGACGTGAACGGCGCCCTGCCGGAGGATCTGAACCTCGCCGCCCTCGCCGACCCCAAGGCGACGACGGTGGTCTTCATGCCGATGCGCACCTTCGCGGTGCTCGCCGCGCGGCTGATGGCCCATGGCCTGCCCGGGGAGACGGCGGCGCTGCTGGCGGAGAGTGTCAGCCACGCCGACGAGCGCTGCCAAAGGACGTCCGTCGCCGCGCTTGCCGCGCTGTTGGCTGAAGGGGCGTCGTCCAAGCCTGCGCTGGTGATCTATGGTCCGCTTGCGGCGTCCGGCGACGTGGCCGAGATCATGGCTGAAGCCGTGCCGGCGCATGTATGACCTCGCGCTCGTCGGGATCGCCAGCGGCAGCCCCGACCACCTGACCGCCGAGGCGCGGCGCGCCCTGAGCGAGGCGGACGTCATCCTCATCCCCCAAAAGGGTGCCGAGAAGGCGGAGCTGGCGGGTGTTCGCACAGCACTCCTCGGCGACCTCGGCGCGGCGCCCCGCGCCGTGCCCTTCGAGATGCCGGTTCGGGACGAGGCGGAGCCCGACTACCTGCAGCGGGTCGAGGATTGGCACGACCGGATCGCCGGCCTCTGGGCCGATGCCCTGGGGGCCGCACTGCCGAGGGGCGGCAAGGCGGCGATCATGATCTGGGGCGACCCCTCGCTCTATGACAGCAGCCTGCGGATCGCCGAGCAGCTGCCCGGGCGCGGGATCGAGGTCGTAGTGCGCGTCATCCCGGGCATCACCAGCCTGCAGCTATTGACCGCTGCCCATGGCATTCCGCTCAACGATCTGGGGGCACCGGTCCTCATCACCACGGGCCGGCGCCTCCGCGAAGGCTGGCCGCCAGGCGTGGAAAGGCTGGTCGTCATGCTGGACGGCAGCTGCAGCTTCACCCAGCTGCCCGAGCCCGAGCGGTATCGGATCTGGTGGGGCGCCTACCTTGGGATGGCGGGCGAGATCCTCTGCGCGGGACGCCTGGACGAGGTCGCTGAGGACATCGTGGCACGACGCGCCGCCACGCGGGCGGACCGCGGTTGGATCATGGACGTCTACTTGCTGGAACAGCGCGGAGAAGTGGCCGCGTGATGGCGGTGACCGGGGCGGCTGTTGCCGCCCCGGACTGGACGGGTGTAGGTGTCAGTCGTCGTAGGGTGGCAGCTTGACCTCCTGCGGCAGCGCAAGCTCGCCCCAACCCGACTTGGAGGCCGAGACGCTCCCCGAGACCCCGAAGGACGTTCCCGGCGACGGCAGCGTGGCGCCGATGTCGAGTTGGCCGAGGGTCGTCGAGGTGCTTGCGGACCATTCCTGCGTTGGGTTCACCGTCAGCGCGGTGGGGCGATAGTTCCTGCGGTCTTCAAGCAGCGCCTTCGCGGCCTCCGGCTTACCCTCCTTCACCAGGTTGTTGGCCTGATTCAGGATGTCCGGCTTCACTTCCATCTGCAGCGAGATGTAGTCGGAGCCGGAAACCGCTTTCTTGAACGTCTCCTCGAACTTCTTCCTGAACTCCTTGATCTCGTCGCTGGCGTCGTCCTTCAGCCAGCTTTCGACCTGATCCTCACAGCCTGCGAGCTTGCCGAGGGCCTTCATCGTCTCCCAGGGTTTGTCGGGGTTGCTCGTCGAGGCCGTGAAACCGAAGGAGGCAGCCGTGTATCCCTTGGACACCGAATTCTGCGACACGCTCGACGAGCCGTAGACGACGCCGGCCCGCTCCTTCTTGATCGCCTTGCCGACGCTGCCTTTTACGCTGGCCCCGCTCGATCCACCGGTCACCCCGCCGCCTTTGCCGGAGTTGACCGATACATCGACGGTGATTTCGTCCCCTGTGTCCTTGGCGTCCGCGAGGCTTGCAGCGAACCCTAGGTTGCCGTTGGCGTCGCGCGAGAACTTCGCCATGGTCAGAAGGCTCGTCGTGCTGGTGCCCGGCGTCTCGGTCGTCTTCGTCTTGGTCATGAAGTTGAAGGCGGTGCCGGCGCCAAAGCCGCCCGACGTCGAGATGTTGAGCGGCCCGACGCCCACCCCTGCCGAGCCACTGGCCTCCAGCGTGAACGACACGCCGTTGGTGCTGGCGGATTGGTTGAAGGTGGAGATCTGATCGACCAGCGCGATGTCCGGCTTCTCCAACTGCTTGCCGCCAGTCAGTGCGGTGAGGAAGCGCGCCAGCCCTGCCTCAGCATCCTTACCGTCCTTGTTGGCGAAGGAGATCGTAAACCCGCTGAACTTCGAGTCGCTGTGGCTGCCCGTCGTCTTGAAGAGCGCACCAGCTTTCAGCGAAGAAACCCCAACATCGCCCTTTGCCGCGACGCCGCCTCCGACGCTGCCGGAGAAGCTCTTGCCGTTTCCTGCGTATACCGTCAGCGAGTAGCCGTCGTCGGTCTTCGACACCATGATCTCCGCCGTCTTGCCGTGCGACGAGCTTTCCGACCCATGCACGGCCGCGAAGAGGATCGTTGCATCCACGCTCAGCGCCTGACCGCCCGCGGAGGAGCTGCTCAGGAAGACCCAGCCGCCGCTGTTCATCTCCTTGGCCTGCGCCATTAGAAGCTCGGCGGTCTGCTGCTTGGCATCGCGCGCCAGGCTCTTCTGCGGCACGACTTGCGTCATGCCGGCGTACCACTGATCGATCTTGCTGCGGTCGAAATCGGTCGCGATGGCATTGAGGAGCAGCGGGCCCACGTCCGCCAGCTCGAGACCGTACTCCTCGAGGGTCTTGGCGATCTCCTCCATATGCTCGGTCGGCTGGAAGTCCTTGAGCGGGGTGCCCTTGGGACGCGCCTGCAGGACGGCCGACTGCACCAGCAGATGCACGTCGCCCGCGTTCTTGAAGTAGGCGTTGAACGCCGTGCGCCACTCGCCGCGCGCCTTGTCATAGTTCTTCAGCGTTGTGTTGAGCTGCTTCTCCCGCTGCGTCTTGGCCGTATCAGTCTCATTCTCCGGCACCGTCGACAGATCGGTGATCATCGATTCCAACCGCTGAACGTTCGCGACGGCTTTGTTGAACTTGTTCTTTGCCGCGGTGTTGACGTCGCCGGTCTTCTCCTTGGCGGCGGTTAGGAACGCGTCGTCGGAGATCTCCAGGGTGTCCTTGCCGGTGATCACCTGACGAACGTTCATCTCAAAGCGGGTGGCGTTGACCTCGGGCGAATAGTTGCTCTGCGCCTTCAGGAAGCCCTTGACCGCCGTCGTCTTCAATTGGTCGTGGTTGCCGGTCAGCGACGCGGCCATCGTATTGACCTGGTTGACCATGCTGGTGGAGCTTTGGACCGAGGGCAGCTTGCTCTTGGCGAGCTCCTGAATCACCTTGATCTGCGCCTTTTGGATCTCCGTGTCCTTGTCGGTCGGCTCCGAGCTGTTGTCGATACGCTGCTTGATCGCATCGATCTCAGACTTGGTGAGCAGACCGTCGGCGGTTTCTTTGCTGATGCCAAAGTCCGCGAGAACACCGATTTCCTGTCTGGCGTGCCGCACCGCCAGCTTGGTCGGCGAGCTGTTGACCTGCTCTTCCAGGAACGAAACGACCTTGTCGTACTGGGTCTGGGTGAACGGCGTTGAGCGGACTTGCTCCTCCGTCAGGTTCAGCTCCAGGACCTCGTTGAAGATCGGCGCGATGTTCGTCGAGATCTTCGCGCCCAAGCCGTTGAGCGAGGGTTCGCCGTAGTCCACGCCCTTGGCGACGCTTAACGCATCGGCGGCGAGCTTCAGGTGCCCGAGGGCGTTCTCGTACATCGCCAGCGTCGCGTCATCCAGATCGTCGATCGGATGCTTCGCCTCGGGCTCGCTCAGCTGTGCCAGGGCGTCCTGCGCGATCCGAACCTGAGCAATCAGGATGTCGGCCGCCTTGTCGAGCGGCTTGTCGCTGTCGGAGACGCTCCGCAGGGCGTTGGTCAGGTTCGCGTCGATGCTGATCGACTGCATATTGTCGGGCAGCTTCGCCATCGTGGCCGGATCAGCCAGTTGCTGCAGATGCTTGGCCAGGTTCCGCTTCGCATTGTTGAGCGTGTGCTGGGCCTTGAGTTGGTCGACCATCCGCGTCTGCTCGGATTCGTCGGCGCCCTTGTAGGCGCTGCTGCTCGTAAGCTCTTCCGTCGCCAGCTTGAGCCGCAGGTCATCGAACTTGGGATCGGGGCCCAGCATCGGGCCGAGGAGATCGATCCCCTCCGCCCGGGGGGCCGGCTTCGGCAGTTTCGCGTCCTCGGGCAGCGGCTCTGGCGAGGTCGCGTCCTTTGCGGCCGGCTCGTCGAACAGGAGTTCAAGATGGCTCTTCTGCGCCAGTAGCGGCGGTTTGCTTTGTGCCTCGGTGCCAACTTTCTTGCTGGCCTCCGATGACCCGAGCACATCCAGCATAAAGTCAGCGATCTTGTCGTCTGACATCTTGACCATGATGCCCGTCGTCTTCTGATCACGGCCCGTGCTATGCAGCTGCGCCACGATGTCGACGAACAGGTCGACGTCGCCCATCTTCTCGAGCTTCACGCGCAGATTTTGGAGCGCTTCCTTTAGATTAGCCGCGTTCTTATTTGAGGCTTTGGGAAGCAAGACCGATACAATATCATCAGTCGTGGAGTATGAGGCAGTCCCCAACTCGATCTCAATATTGCCTATCTCTGGTGAGTGCTTGTTCTTTTCAACAAGCGTACCTTTGTCATTGATCAGTTGGTCGGTTTCGATCGCCTTCTGCATGGTCGCGGCGTTAAGCGTAAGGCTCTTTTGCGCGGTGACCTGGAAAGCGGCGATCTTCTGATTGCGAAGCATCTTCATGCCTTGGCGCTGTTTGCGGCCCGCGGATTGCACATTGCTCCGGGCCTTCGCCACCTCGGTCTTGTCGCTCGCGACAGTATCCGAAAGGTCCTTCGCCTTTTTGTGCGCTTCGTTCAGCTCCGCCATAGATTGCTTGACGGTCTTCACCTCCGTCTGCTTCGGCGCATCCGCCTGGCCGTTGACCTCGTCTTTCGGCTCCAGCGTCTTCGCCCTGATCAGCTTGGTCAGGTCATTGACGCTGGTCGTCGACGTGATCTGCACGTCGGGGTCGGTCGTGCTGTCGTTCTTGGAGAACCAGTTCGTGGTGCTCAGTGGGACAGTCTTCGCACCATTCGCCGCTTTGTGGTTCTTGCCGGCGAGCATCTTGGTGTTGCTGACGTCCTGACCGTCGGACGTCTTCATCGTCGACTTCATCGTCTCCGACGTGCTGCCGATCTGCGTCGTGACAGTGGTATGCTTCAGCGTGTTTTGACTGGCCACCACTTCGGCGGACTTGCCAGTATGCGACGTCTTCGTAAGGCCGGGACCGCTCATCGTATCCTCCGACGGTTAGACTTGAATGAAGTGAACATCCAGATCGTCTGGCGTTTCGGGCGCTGTATCCTCGGCGCGGCGCCGAGAGCCGCCGGCTGCCTTGGCGATCCGCTCGACGACCTCGGCCGCGAAGAGGACTTCGCCCGCGATCGCCTCCGCATCGGCCTGAGGATCCTTGCCCGTGACGTCGACATGCCCGATCAAGACCAAGCGGTCTTCTTGCGGGCAGTACCCAAGACGCCGATGCGCCGCCATCTCAGGGTCCACGTTGAGCTCGAGCGCTGCCGCCATGCGCGCCGCATCGCCGGAAAGCGACGAGAGTTCCGCGCGCAGGGCGAAGGTTTTGCCCTTGTCGAACCGGATATCCACCCGGTGCACTTGGTCGAAGGTGAAGGCACAGTTTCCGTTAGTGTCGAGCACTAGATCTATGCCTAGTGCTTCACCAACCAGCGAAATAGGGCCTTGTGGGTCGTAAACACTGTTCATTGTAATCCATCCCCCAATACTCCCCCGCGAGTATCTTGAAAATTTTGTGGCGGGAGTGTGAGAAGACTTGCAGTTTTACGACCGAACGTATGGTGAATCCGACCCAACCGTGCCGTGCGTCACACCCGCATGCGAGGTGTCGAAACCGGCGCGGATCCGTACCCGCCCTCTAATCCGCTGTTAACGCTGCCGCTCAACGCCTCGTTCATGTCCGGCTGCCACCTTCCGCTTCGGACAGAGGGAGGGGGCCATGCGCAGATTATTCGTTGTTATTACCGCCACGGCAGCCTTGAGCACTGCACCGACAGTGCTCTCGGCGGCGCCTTTCGCGGCGCCGACGGCGATTGCGACGGCCGCGCAGGCTCCCGCGCCCAATCTTCCGGAGGGTGCGCAGGGCGGCGCGCCGGTCATCCAGGCGTCGCTCACGCGGGATCTGGCGCCCAGCCTGATCGACGAAATTGCGGCGAGCGAGGGCGCCGGCTGGGCCGACGCCTTGCCCTATCTTGGCGGGGCACTCGTGCTGATGGGTCTCGCCCGGCGTCGCAACTTCTGAGGGGTCGCTAGGCCCCGGGCGTCAAACTCCAGATCAGGGGTCGAAACCCTGCAACGTGCCCGCCTGGATCTGATCGACGCCGAGATGCTTGCCGATATGCGCCGCCGCCGCCGCGACGCCGGAGCCGCCGAGCGGGGCGTCCATCGCGTGCAGGATCGCCTCCACCGTTCCCAGGGTGCCCAGCAGCATCGGCGGGTTGAGATGCCCCATGTGCCCGATGCGAAAGGCGCTGCCCTCATGGTCGCCAAGGCCGACGCCCAGGGTTAGGCCTGCCCGCTCCTCCGCGATCGCGCGCAGGCGCTGGGCATCGAGATCGCCCGTCAGAATGGTCGTCACCACGTCCGAGCGCTCCGCGGGCTCGAGCACGTTGAACGCCAGCCCGCCCGGCGTCGCCCAGGCCTCGACCGCCGCGCGGGTGGCATCGGCCAGAACGCGGTGACGGGTCCAAACATTCTCCAGCCCCTCCTCGCGGAGCATCGCCAGCGCTTCGGTCAGCGCGAAGATATGGCTGACGGGCGGCGTGCCAGCATAGCGCAGGTAGTGCTTGCCCTCCTGGCTGCGCGCCGTCCAATCCCAATAGGCGGTGCGCAGATCGGCCTGTTGGTGCGCCTCCCAGGCCTTCTCCGATGCCCAGGCGAACGCCAGCCCCGGCGGTGTCATCAACCCCTTTTGGCTGCCCGCCACGGTGACATCGACGCCCCAGGCATCCATCTCGAACTCGATGCAGCCAAGACAGGCGATGCAGTCCACCATGTAGAGCGCCGGATGACCGGCGGCGTCGATCGCCCCGCGGATCGCCGCGATATCGTTCCAGATCGAAGTGGCCGTATCGACCTGGACGATCAGGATCGCCTTGATCTCATGGTGCGGATCGGCGCGCAGACGCGTCTCGACCGATGCCGGATCGACGGCGCGACGGGGTGCTGCCTTCATGACCTCGACGTCCAGACCGATCACCTGGCCGAACTCGCCCCAGCCAACGGCGAAGCGGCCGCTCTCCAGCACCAGAATCTTGTCGCCCTTCGACAGCGTATTGGTCAGGGCCATCTCCCAGGCGCCGTGACCGTTGGAGATGGCGCTGAAGGTCCGGCCGGTCGTCCGCGCAATGCTGGGCAGCTCTGCGAAAATGGCCTCGGACATCGTGACTAGGTCGCCCTCGTAGATGTTCGGCATCGCCCGGGCCATGGCCGCGAGCACCCGATCCGGCATGACCGAGGGTCCGGGGATCGACAGCGCGTGGCGTCCCTGCGCAAGCCCCGGCGTCTGCTGTGCAATGCCTGCCGTCGTCTCGCTACCGATCCGGTTCATGCGCCGCTCCATCAAATGACCAAACGTGAGGATAAAGCCTGTCCCGCAGCGCACAATCGGATTGTCGTGCGGTGTTCCATCACGCCCTGTGATGAGGCGATCACTCCCGGCGCAGGATCCCGTCGCCGATCAGGCTGGCCAGGGTGGTCGGTCTGAACGCCGCCTTGATGGCGCCCGGGTCATACTCGGTGGCGACCCAGTCTCTGAAAGAGAGCCCTGCATGCCCGCCGGCGGCGCCATAGGCGTCGAAGAAGGCGTCGAGCACACCGGTCTTGGCCTGCCGGATGTGGCCGAAGCGCAGCGAAAGCTGCCGCTGCGCCTCGGCCAGGGGGCGCTCCTCGATCACCAGCAGCCAGAGCGCGGCCATGAACCCGGCCCGGTCGGCGCCGGACTTGCAATGAAACAGCACCGGCGTCTGCAGCTTCGGCAGCACGTCGATGATCTCCAACAGCTCGTCCCGCTCCGGCAGATCGCGCGAGCGCAGGATGATGGTGTGAAACGGCACCTCCGCCGCCATGCAGGCCTCGATCTCCAGCGGCAGCGAGCCGAAGGTCTGCCCGCCACGCAGCGAGACCACGGCGCGCCCGCCCTTGCGGAAGAAGGAGCGCAGGTGATGCGGGAGCGGTTGCGAACTGCGCCACATCCGCTCGGTCACCTGCCAGCGGTTGGGGTAGAAGAGCCGGAGGATGCCGTGATCCACGAACAGCATGTTGAGCCAGGCGCGCAGCCGGTCGCGTCCGCGGTCCAGCGGACGGCGCCAACGACGGATGCGGCGCAGCCGCTGCTCATGGCGCGCGCGATGCACGGGGTCGGCATAGCTTATGGGATGCTCGGCAAGCAAAGGGTCAGGACGCACCGGATAGGAGATCGGCAGGCTGTCGGGCCGCAGCACCGGCGGAGGATCGACGGCGGGGCGTTGGTGCGGCGCGGCGGCCTCCTCCTGATCCTCTTTCTCGGCCATGGCCTCGCATCCTGGTTCCGGGGCCAGTTAAACGCTCTGTGTCGGCGCCACAACGGGCCGGCGGCTCTGGCCGAGCGGATGGCAAGACTGTGTTGCCCGGCGGTTGGCAACTGCGGGAAATCCCCACGGCGCCAGTGTCTTTTTTCAGTAAGGCCGGCTGACCGAGGTCAAATCACCTGTCGGCGAGTTGCGGTATCTGCGCCGATGACTTAGGTGCGCCGCAACCGAAGAGGCGTCGCGACGGCGCCGATTGCGCTGCCAGCGGGAGGGTCCCGCGAGCCGGCTGCACCCAGACGCGAAGGAGCCTTATCCCATGAGCGTGACCGATACCGCGCCCGCCGATCCCGCCCGCGCCATCACCGTTGCGGGCGTCGAGACCGGCTTCGACGTGCCCTCGGGCGTCTTCGCGGAGACCGTGAACGAGGTGAAGCACTACACTGATCGGCTGTTCAAGTTCCGCATCACGCGGCCGGCGAGCTTCCGCTTCCGCTCGGGCGAGTTCGTGATGATCGGTCTGCCGAACGCGGAGAAGCCGATCTACCGGGCCTATTCCATCGCCTCGCCGTCCTGGGACGAGGAGCTGGAGTTCTTCTCGATTAAGGTGCCGGACGGCCCGCTGACCGAGCATCTGCAGAAGATCGTCGCAGGCGACACGGTGCTGATGAAGAAAAAGCCCGTTGGCACCCTGGTGAACGACGCGCTGATCCCCGGCTCGCGGCTCTATCTGTTCTCCACCGGCACCGGGATCGCGCCCTTCGCCTCGATCATCCGCGACCCGGAGACCTATGAGAAGTTCGAGCAGGTCATCCTGTGCCACACCACGCGGGAGGTGGCGGAGCTCGAGTACGGCAAAGAGCTTGTCGCGCTGACCAAGGACGATCCGCTGGTGGGCGAGGAGGCGACGGCTAAGCTGGCGCATTACGCTACGACGACCCGCGAGACGTCGGAGCGGATGGGCCGGATCACCGACAACATCGAGAGCGGCAAGCTCTTCGCGGATCTCGGCGTCCCTCCGCTGGACCCCGCGATCGATCGGGGCATGATCTGCGGCTCGATGGACTTCCTCAAGGACCTCAAGGCCTTGCTCGAGGCACGCGGCCTGACCGAGGGCGCCAACTCCAAGCCTGCCGAATTCGTCGTCGAACGCGCCTTCGTCGACTGAGGCCACGTGCCGGTGGTTGTGGTTGGACCTGCCCCGTTCTGCTAGCCTCAAGGCGTATCGCAGCACGGGGAATGTCATGCGGTTGCTCCTGACGGCGAGCCTGTTGGCCCTTTCGGCAAGCCTGGCGCAGGCGCCCGTGCGCGCGCAGACACCCGATCCGGGCACGGCGTTGAACGCTGCGAGGATCAACGAGATCCTGGAGCAGATGCCGCAGGGCGCGGCGCGGCTGTTTCGACGGGATGTCGCCCGCCACACCGAGGCGCTGACGCGCGAGATCTTCGCCGCCGACCCGAGCGGACAGGTGACGCAGCAGTCGGTTGCCGAACATCGACGGGTGCAGATCGCCAAGTCCCGGTCTGGGTTCTTGCGCAACCACCTCGCCCGCGACCTGAACGGCGATGGTGCCGTAACCGCGGAGGAAGCGGCCATCGCCACCCGGTCCGAGGGTGCGGAGGGCCGTGCCCGATCCTACACCGAGATGACGCGTGCCGACGCCGATGGCGACGGGACGGTAACCTTCGCGGAGGCCGTGGCCGACGCAGACGCCCAGATGCAAGACCGTCTTCAACGCGGCAACTTGGGCTTTGACTTGATGCTGCTCGACGCGGACGGCGACGGCGTGCTGACGGTGCCCGAGGCGACCGAGACGCTCGCCGCCATCGGGGCTCATGTCTCGGCCAACGGGCTGCCGCCGCATCTGACAGGGCGCTCGCCGGCGCGCGCCGGTGCTGCCGCCTGCCGGATCCCCGAGATCACCGGCGGCGTGGAGGTCGTCGTCCTCTCGGGCTATGAGGGCGGTGCCCTTTCGACGGTCGCCGTTGCGGGACCCGACCTGGAGAGCGAGGTGACCACGGTCGAGATCGCGGCGGGGACGGCGCCGCTCTACATCCTCACCGCCTCGCACACGCCCATGGTCTGGCGGCTCACCGGCGCGACCGACCGGGTTCGCCACTTCGTCGTCCAGGCCAGGGCTCGACAAGCGGGCGGGGTCCAGCCCGTGACCTATCCCGGGGCGGGGGTGACAGGCCTGCCGGCCGACCGGGTGACCTTCGTGCCCCAGGGCGCCTGTTTCGGCTATGTCTCCGCCCGCGGTGAGACCGAGCAGAAGCTGCAGCGCGCCCGCATCGGTCAGCGCATCCGCGCCAAAGTCGACCATTTCGCGGTGAACTACACCATGGGCACGGTGACCCTGCCGGAGGGGACATTCAGCACCGGCGAGCGTCGCCGCCCCGGTGTAACGATCAACGGCCAGCAGTTTGAGATGACGCCAGACGGCGGCCTGCGCCCGGTTGAGCCGCCCCTGTTGCCCGATGTTCGGAGCCGAGAGCGGCCCGATCCTGTTCAGCAGGTCCTGGCCAGCCTGTATCGCTTCCATCCGCTTGGTGTGATCGCCGTCGACCCGGCCGAGGTCGTCGCCCCGCATCCGGTCGATTTCTACGACGTGCTGCCGCAACAGGCAGGGCTGATGCAGCTCATCCAGCAAGAGAAGATCGAGCTGACGAGCGATGGCTACTATCGGATCGTGGAACCGATCCCGCGGTTTCCGGCCGGACTGAACGGCTCGCATTCCGTCCGCTTTGTGCTGGCACCTGGGATCGAGATGCCGGGCGGCTCCCCCGGTCACTCCGCGGTGATCAGCGAGGAGACGGGCGCCTGTATCGGTGGCGCGCGCTGCCCGCGCTGAGGCGGCGGGGCTTCGCCTAGGAAACCGTGGTGGGTCGCAGGCCACGTACGGTCGCGGACTGACCATCGGTCAGAACCGCGGCGACGGTGAGCGCCACAGTATCGGAGCTGTAGCCGGCCGAGCGGGTGAGCACCCTAGCGCCACAGAGGGTTCGGGCCTCGGCGTCGATCAAGCAGACGAGTGTCCCCTCCGCCAGGGCATCGTCGGCCTGCCCGGTCAGAGCAAAGGTGATTGTCGTGAACGCGGCTGCGTCGTCGTGCAACGGAATCAGCATGGCCCGTCCTTCGCCCCCTCGGATGCCAGAGGAATGCCCTATCGTCCTTGAGACAGGGTTAGCGCCGGCTCAGCCAGTCTCGGTCCAGACGGTTTTGTAGAGGTCGAAGCGGCGGTCGCGGAGGTTGCGGACCGCCCCCTCCGCCCGCGCCCAGGACAGGGTCGACAGGTCGACGTCGGCCACGGCGACCATCTCCACGTTCTCCGAACACTCCGCCGCGATGCCGTCGCGGGCGAACGGGAAGTCGCAGGGGGTGAAGATCGCGGACTGGGCGTATTGGATGTCCATGTTCTCCACGTCCGGCAGATGCCCGACATCGCCGGAGGTCACCACATAGGCCTGGTTTTCCACCGCCCGCGCCTGGCAGCAGTACTTCACCCGCAGGTGCCCGTGCCGGGTATCGGTGCAATAGGGGACGAACAGGATCCGCGCACCCTGGTCGACCAGCCGGCGGGCAAGTTCAGGGAATTCGCTGTCGTAGCAGATCATCACGCCGATGGGCCCGCAGTCGGTCTCGATCGCGTTGATCTCCTCGCCACCCTTGATGTTCCACCAGCGCCGCTCGTCCGGGGTGGGGTGCAGCTTTTCCTGCGCATGGACCGAGCCGTCGCGCAGCGCGATATAGGCGACGTTCTGGATGTCCCCGTCTTCGGTCCGCGTCGGATGAGACCCGCCGATGACGTTGATGTTGTAGGCGATCGCCCAGGCCTTGAGCCGCTCCACGAACTCGGCGGTATAGGTGGAGAGCACCTCGATGGCCTCATCCGCCGGCAGCTTCTTCTTCTCGGCCGAGAGCATCTGGAGGGTGAAGAGCTCGGGGAAGACGACGAAATCGCTCTCGTAGTCCGCGGCGGCGTCGATGAAATCTTCAACGCGTTCGTAGAACTCCTCCCGGCTCGCAAGCTCGCGGGCGGCGAACTGGACGGTGGTGATCCGCGCCATGTTGGGCTTTCGCCGGTGACGGGTCCGGGCGGCGTGGTCCGGGTCGTGGTAGGGGTTGCGCCAGACCATCAATGCCGCATGCCCCGCGGATTGCTTGTCATCGGCGTTGTAGCCGCGCAGGACCCGCACGGGCTCGAAGCCCCGGCGCAGGTGAAAGCTGGCGACCGGATCGCTGACGTCCTTGTCGATCACCGCCTGGAGGTAATCGGCGACATCCGGGTACTGTTTCCGGCGACGGGCATAACCGGGCAGGCGGCCGCCGAAGACAATCCCCTCCAGCCCCAGATCCTGGCAAAGCCGCTTGCGGGCTTCATAGAGCCGCTGGCCGATCTTGAGGCGCCGGTGGGTCGCGTCGACGCAGACCTCCATTCCGTAAAGCCACTGGCCGCCCGGGTCGTGGCGCGCGGCATGGCCGGCGCCGGTGATCGCGCTCCAGGTGTGGTCGGCCATGGCCAAGCGCTCGGAGATGATGAAGGTCGCGGCGTAGCCCACGACCTGGTCGTCGAAGGTCACGACGAACTGCCCCTCGGGGAAGCTGTTGATCTGCCCCCGGATCTGGCCTGGGGTATAGGGCGTCTCGCCGGGATAGGCGCGCGCCGTCAGGGCCGTGATGCCGGGGATGTCGGCGGAGACGGCGGTGCGGATCGCGATCTGCGCCTTGGTCAGGATGGTCCGCGCTGGCCCCTTGGCGGTCTGGGCGGGTAGGGCCATGTCCGTCTCGACCTCGGTCTCTGTGGCCGGACCCTCGTCGCGCTTGTCCATGCCTGCTCTCCCCCTCCGCGGTCTCAGCGCGGTACATAGGGCATCGAAGGGCGAGAATCGATCCGCCCCACCGACTGCCCAGCCGACCCCTCCGGTCTCCCTCTTCGCCCCAGCAAAGGCCGGCGCATGATCATCATCCATACCGACCGCCACCGCCTGCGCGATGCAAAGACCGAGCTGCACGGCGGCCAGTTGGTGCGCCCCTTCGAATGCCCTGAGCGGGTGGATCATATCCTGGCGCGCATCGCCGAGACCGGTCTTGGTGATCCGCAGGCGCCGGAGGAGCACTCCATGAGCCGCATCGCCGCCGTGCACGATGCGGATTATCTCGCCTTTCTTCAGCGTGCCTGGGGCGACTGGGTGGCGGCGGGCAATGCAGGGGAGGCGATGCCGACCGTCTGGCCCTCGCGCCGGATGCCGCGGACGGTGATCCCCAGCGATATCGAAGGGCAACTCGGCTGGTACGCCCTGGCCGGCGAGACCGCGATCAGCCCCGGCACCTGGGAGGCGGCGCGGGCCGCGGCCGACGTCGCGCTCACCGCGGCGGACCGGGTGGCGGGCGGGGCGCCCGGGGCCTTCGCCCTCTGCCGCCCGCCGGGTCACCACGCGGCGCAGGACATGTACGGCGGCTACTGTTTTCTCAACAACGCCGCCATCGCCGCGCAGGCGCTGCGGGACAGCGGCGCCGAACGGGTCGCCGTGCTGGACGTCGATTTTCACCATGGTAATGGCACCCAGGCGATCTTCTATGACCGCCAGGATGTCTTCTTCGCCTCGCTCCACGGCGACCCGGCGGAGGCCTTTCCCCATTTCCTCGGCGGGGCTGAGGAGACGGGATGGGGTGCGGGCAAAGGGGCGAACGCCAACTTCCCGCTGCCCCGTGGAACCGGTTGGCCGGCCTGGTCAGCGGCGCTTGAGGCAGCCTTAGCGCGCATCGCAGGCCATGGGGCGGAGGCGCTGGTCGTCTCCCTCGGGGTGGACACCTTCAAGGAGGACCCGATCAGTTTCTTCACCCTCGACAGCCCGGATTTCATCGCCATGGGGCGGGCGATCGCCGCGGCATCCCTGCCCACAGTCTTTGTCATGGAGGGCGGCTATGCGGTTGCGGAGATCGGCGTGAACACGGTCAACGTTCTCGCTGGCTTCGAAGGGGCGTGACGCGCTAGGCAGGCCGCGGTGCCGCAGGGTCCAGGGAGTGAGCGTGTGAACGCGCAAAACGCAGTGCCGGGTCGATTGCTGCGATGCGCCGCCTTGGCTTTGCTGTTGCTGCCGCTCGGCTGCGGCGGGGGCGGCGATTTCGAGGAACCCGTGGCCTTCGAGGCGCCCGAGACCACCGTCGAGTACGAAGCTGCGGTCGAGGGCGCGCCGAGCGAGGAGATCGAGGCGCTGCTGACCCAGTCCCTGCTGATCTTCCTGCGCCAGGAGGAGGGGGCGCAGAGCCTCGCCTTCCTGCGCCGCCGCGCCGATGGCGATATCGCGACCGCGCAGCAGATCCTGCGCTCCTACGGCTATTATCGCCCCACGATCACCACGCGGGTCGAGGAGGTGCCGCCGGACCCCGAGGCGGAGCCTCAAGAGGACGTGGCCGAGGAGGCGTCAGAGGAGACATCGGAGGACGAGGGCGCGCTGATCGAGGCAACGGCCACCCTGGTGATCGATCCTGGTCAGGCCTTCACCCTGTCGCGCCATACCTTCGCCATCGACGGCTTTGCCCCAAGTCCGGCGCCCGCGCTAGGGCCGGCGGAGGCTTACGGCGCCCCCATCGGCCGGCCCGCCGTCGCCGCGGAGATCCTGGGCGCCGAGGCCGGGGCCCTCCAGGCGATCCGCGAACAGGGCTATTTCTACGCCGAGCGCACGGACCGCGACGCCGTCGCCGATCTCGAGGAAGCGACCATCGAGGTCGACACCAGCTTCGAGACCGGGCGCATCCACCGCTTCGGCGACGTCACCATCATCGGGGCGCCCAGCGTCGATACCGATTACCTGCTCACGTACGTGCCCTGGGAGGAGGGCGACCTCGCCACTCGCGCGCTGATGACCGAGTATCAGCAGGCGCTCTTGGCCACGGGGCTCTTCCGCTCCGGCATCGTGACGATCCCCGACGCGCCGCCGGAGGGGGAGATCGTGCCGGTCACCGTCACCGTGGAGGAGGCGCCGTTTCGCACCGTCTCTGCCGGGGTGCGCTTCGACACCGACGAGGGGCCCGGCGTGCGCGGCAGCCTGGAGCACCGCAACCTGCTGGGGGCGAACGAGCGGCTGCGGCTGACCCTGGATGCCGCCGCCGACGAGCAGAGCATCGAGCTCACCTACCGCAAGCCGCAGTTCCTGCGGAACAAGCAGGAGTTCACCTCCGGCCTCGAGTTGCGCCGCGTGGAGGACGATGCCTTCGACGAGCTCGGCGCGACGCTGACGGTGGGCATCAACCGCACCCTGACCGACCGCTGGACCGTGGGCGGCGGCGGGCTGATCGAGTTCAGTTCGATCGAGGACGACGTGGAGGGCGATGCCGACGCGCTGCTCTTCGGTCTGCCGGCCTTCGCGGATTTCGACGGCTCGAACGACCTGTTGAACCCCACGCGGGGCGGGCGCGCGCGCTTCAACGTGACGCCCTTCATGGGCACCTTCGACTCCGATTTCGTAACCTTCCTCGTCCTCGATGCGACCGGCAGCTACTACCAGCCGCTCGACGAGGCGGAACGCTGGGTCGTCGCCACTCGGGGCCGCTTGGGCTCGATCCCCTCGGGCTCTCTCGGCGATGTGCCACAGACACGCAGGCTCTATTCGGGCGGCTCGGGGTCGGTGCGCGGCTTTGCCGAGGATTTCGTGGGCCCCATCGGCCCGGACAACGATCCCACCGGCGGCCGCTCGGTCTTCGAGGCCGGGGTGGAGCTGCGGTTTCCGATCTTCGGCGACCTCGGCGGCGTGGTCTTCGTCGACAGCGGCGCGGTGACCGAGGACCCGGTGCCGACCTTCGACGAGGGGCTTCAGGTCGCGGCCGGCGGCGGCTTTCGCTATTACTCACCCGTGGGCCCGATCCGGCTGGACGTGGGCGTGCCGCTGAACGGCCGCGACGTGGACGACAGTTTTCAGCTCTACATCTCCATCGGCCAGGCCTTTTGAGGAGACGGACTATGGCAAGACGCCTGCTGATCGCCGCTCTGGCCCTGATGCTCCTCGCGACCCCGGCGGCGGCCCAGTTCTCCTTCTTCTTCGGCGGCATGAAGAACCAGCTGGTGCAGTTCCTGCTGGATCAGGTGAGCGTGCCGGGCGAGTTCGAGATCGCGATCGAGGAGGTCACGGACGACGATGGCGAGCTGCTGGGGCTTACGGGCCTGACCATCGCCGATGCCGACGGCATCTGGCTGAGCGTCGGGCGGGCCTCGCTCAGCGTCGGCTCCTTCGGCCTGTTGGGTGGCGGGATCGAGATCGACGCCCTGGTGGCGGAGGATATCGAGTACCTGCGGGCCCCCGGCGCGAGCGTCGCGGTGAAGGAGGCCGAGGAGGAAGACACCGAGGATGAGGGTGGTCTTTTTGAATGGCCCCGCTCTCCGGTGGGTGTTCTGGTCAAGGAGATGCGCCTGGACCGGGTGACCGTGGCGCCGGGCGCTGTCGCCGAACAGGGCTTTCGCATCGATGTCCTCGGCAACGCGGAGGATCGGGGCGATCTGCAGGCCGCGAAACTGACCGTCACCCGGACCGACGAGATCGCCGCGCTCATCGACCTCGACTACGCCCGGGACTTCGAGGCGGGCACGCTGAACTTGACCCTGACGGCGGAGGAAGCGGCGCAGGGCCTGGTGGCCGAACTGGCCGGGCTGCCCGCAACCTCCGCCAGCCGGCTGTCGCTGGTGGCGACGGGCCCTCTCACCGACTGGCAGGTGGATCTCGACCTGGAGAGCGAGGAGGTGCTCACCGTCGCCGGCCAAGCCCGGATCGGGTTGGAAGCGCCCGTCAACGTCACGGCCATGCTCGAGGCCTCCCCGGGCGCTGCCCTCGATCCCGGCATCGCGCGCCTGTTGGCGCCCAATGCGACCCTCGACATCGCGGTGGTGGAGGATGAGGACAGCGTCATCCGGGTGGAGCGAGGCGCCGTCCGCTCCCCGGTGGTGACCCTCGACAGCGCGGGCTTCTACAACCGCGACAGCGGCGCGGTGGACCTGTCGCTGTCCCTCGCCGCCAACCCCGAGATCGTGGAGGAGGGCGACGGCTTCGCCTTCGAGGCGCTGGGCTTCGAGGGCACCATCGTGGGCACGCCAGGCGATCTCTCGGGACAGGGGGACTTCCGGCTCGTCGGCCTGGTCAGCCCCTCTGCCGACGTCGGCGACGCGACGCTGACGGCGACGCTGGAGGGGACCGAGGAGGCGACGACGGCGCGCCTCAGTGGCGGGATCACCGGGCTGCGCGTCGACCGACTTGGGCCTGACCTGCTGGGCCGCACGCAGATCGCCGCGACGCTGGTGGCATCCGGAGAGGTGACCCGGCTCGACCTGCTGACCGTGGCCGCCGAACCGCTGACGCTCCAGGCCGAGGGGCAGGCCGACCCTGCGGGCTTCGACTTCCGCTACAGCCTGCAGTCGCCGGATCTGGCCCCGCTTGCCGCCGCCTATGACACCGATGCCCAGGGGCGCATCGACATCGAGGGTGCCTTCGCCGGGCCGGCCGACAGCCCGGTGCTCTCGGGCACAGCCGCGCTCGCCGATCTGGCGTTCGAGGGCGAGCGCTTCGGCCAGGTGGCCCTCACCCATGAGGTGCGCCTGACCGACAGCCCCAACGGCACGATCTCGCTCGATGCCGATGGTTCGCGCTATGGGGCGGCGCGCGTGGCAACCGATTTCGCGCTCGCGGGCGATGTCTTGGCGCTGACCGAGATGACCGTGGCGGCGCTGGACGCCACGATCAGCGGCGCCCTGGATGTCGACCTCGGCACGACGCTCATGACCGGCGAGATCGCGCTTGACGTGCCGAGCCTGGAGCGGGCGGAGGCGGCGACCGGCCTTGCCCTTTCGGGCCGCGGCGGGGGCACCGTGGCTTTGGCGCCCACGACAATCGAGGGGGCCTTCGGCACCTCCGTCAGCCAGCAGACCGCCGAGACTGATCTCGCCTTCGAGGATTTCGCTGGGTTCGACGCGACGGTGGACCGCCTCGGCATCGCGGGCACGCTGAACGATCTGCTCGGTAACCCGGGCGGCGACCTTGTGCTCAGCCTCGACCGCGCGGCGCACCCGCAGGGCTCGCTGCGCCGGGCCCGGGTTGACGTGACCGCCGAGAGCCTGACGCGCCGCGGCACCCTCGACCTCCGCCTCGCCCTCGACGAAATCGCGGCGGCCGATGCCGCGACCGCGGCCCGCGTCACGGGAGAGGCGCGGGTGGAGGATATCGACCGCGCCCCCCGCGCGACCTTCGCCTTAGGCGCAGAGGACATCGCATCGCCGGCGGTCGAGGGTGGTGCGACCGTCGACCGGGCGACCGTGCAGGGCGCGATGCAGGACCTGACCGGCGACCCCCAGGGCACAGTGACCTTGGATGTGCGCGACATCGCCGCCGCTGGCTTCGCCGTGGAGAGCTTCGCCGCGGAGAGCACCCTGGCCACCCTGGTCAGCGCGCCGGCAGTGGCGCTGACAGGTACCATCGGCCCGGTCGCCGGGCCTGATCTGTCGCTGGAGGGCGTCGATCTGGAGGCGGATCTCGCCGATCTGGCGGGCAATGGCCGGGGCACGGCGACGATCACCGCCCGCAGGCTGAGCGGCGCGGCGGCGGTGCGGGAGGCGGTGGTGAGCGCCGATATGACCGGGCTGATCGCACCTGCCGGCACCGTGACGCTGGATGCGACCGGCATCGCCGCGGGCGGCGCCACCATCGCTCGCGCCGATCTGGACACGCGCCTGACGGATGTCGAAGGGCGGACGGATGTCGATGCGCGCCTGAGTATCCCCGCCGTCGAGGCCGAGGGCGCGCGCATCGACGGGATCGCCTTGGCCGCCAAGGTCGCGGATGCGCTGGCCACGCCGCGCCTGGACGTTCGCCTCGACGTCGCCGAAGTCGCGGCGGAGGGGCTGACGATCACCGCCCCGCGCCTGACGGCGGCCGGGCCTCTCTCCGCCCTTGCCCTGGGGTTGGATGCGGCGGGCGAGATGGGCGACCAGCCGCTCAGCGCCACCCTCCGAGCGACGGCGAACGTCGAGGGCGAGCCGTCGGCCACGGTCAGCACCCTCACTGCGGCGCTGGGTGAGGCCGAGGTCGCACTGGAACAGCCGCTCGCGATCCGCACGGCGGGCGGCACCACGAGGATCGACGATCTCGCGCTTTCCCTGCCGGGCGGGCGGCTGTCGGGGCAGGCGGCACTGCCGCCGGGCGGTCTCGCCGGCGATCTGACGCTCGCCATGGCCGATCTTGGCGAACTGCGCCGGACAGTGTCGGAGGATATTCCCGTCTCGCGCGGCACCTTCGACCTGACGGCCGCCTTCGACACGCGCCCGGGCCAGGCGCGCGCGGACATCACCGGCACCGGGCGCGGCATCGGGTTCGAGGAAGCAGTCAGCGACATCGGCGACCTCGGCCTCGACCTCGGTACCACCTGGAACGGACGGGTGATGCAGGCGGAGGCGGCGCTCTCCGGCCCCTTCGGCGATCCCATCGAGGTCACCGCCGCCCTGCCGCTTCGCGCCACCGATGCGATTGCGCCCAGCCTCAACCAGAACGGCCCGCTCCAGGCGAGTGTCGACTGGGTGGGGCGGGTCGGCCCGCTGTGGGCACTGGTGCCGGCACCGGACCACGTGCTCGACGGCGATCTCACCATCGATCTCGACATCGGCGGCACGGTCGCGGACCCCGCCATCGCCGGCGGCCTCGGCATGCGTGACGGGCAGTACCAGAACCTGGAGACCGGCACGATCCTGACCGATCTCACCATGGACAGCGCGCTGGAGGGCACCGATGTGATCCAGCTTGCGCTCCGCGGCAACGACGGCGCCAGCGGCACGCTGACCGTCGACGTGGCACTCGACGAGGAGGGGCTCGACGCGCGCGTTCAGGCGGCGAACGCGGTGCTGGTCCGCCGCGACGACGTCACTGCAGCGATCAGCACGGACATCACGGCGGTGGGCCCGCTCTCCGCCCTCGCGCTTGGCGGGACGACGACCATCGAGCGGGCCGAGATCCGGCTGGTGAACGCCATCCCCCCCTCGGTCGCCGATCTGGGCGAGGTCCGCATCAAGGGCGCGCCGGTCGAGGAGGCCGAGGAAGGTGCCGGCAGCAGCATCACCCTCGATCTGAAGGTCGTCGCGCCCGACGAGGTCTTCGTCCGCGGGCGCGGGCTGCAGAGCGAATGGCAGATCGACCTTGCGATCACCGGCACCGCCGCCCGGCCCATCGTCGTGGGCTCGGTCGAGAAACGCCGCGGCACGCTCGATATCCTCGGCCGCTTCTTCAATCTCGACGAGGGTGAGGTGATCTTCGACGGCGGCCGCGAGATCGATCCTCGCCTGAATGTCGTGCTGAGCCATGAGAACGACGGCACGACGGGCTTTATCCGGGTCAGCGGCACGGGCTCCGATCCGGCGGTGAACTTCTCCTCCGAGCCTGCGCTGCCGGAGGACGAGGTGCTGCCGCGCGTGATCTTCGGGCGGTCCTCGCAATCGCTGAGCGGGATCGAGGCGCTGCAGCTCGCCAGCGCCATCGCGACCCTTCTCGACGGCTCTGGCGGATTTGCCGATCAGTTCCGCGGCGCCGTGGGCCTCGACGTGCTGAGCGTTCAGACCGGGGATGACGGCGATACCTCGGTCGTGGTGGGCCGCAACGTCGCCGAAGGCGTCTTCGTCGGCGCCGAACAACCCATCGGCGGCGACGGCCAAAGCAAGGTTACCGTCGAGATCGACGTCTTTGAGAACGTCATCGTAGACGGCGAGCTTGAGGGTGACGGAGGCACCTCACTCGGTGTGCAGTGGCGAAAGGATTTCTAATTCGAACGGGAAACGTTCCCGCGCTACGGTATATCTGCCCCATCGTTACATAGCGGAGCGACCTCATGCCCCGGACCCCCGTCCGTTCCTTTTTCCTCGCGGTCTTTCTGTCGATCACCCCTGCTAATGCGCTAGCGCAGATGCCGCCGAACCCGCCGGTCGATGTGGCTGTGCCGCTCAAGGCCAATGTCATCGACTATGACGAGTACACCGGCCGTTTCGTCGCAAAGCAGGAGGTTGAGCTGAGGGCCCGCGTGTCCGGCTACCTCGACGAGCAGCGGTTCGACGACGGCGCGGTCGTGGAGGAGGGGGCGGTGCTCTTCGTCATCGATCAGCGCCCCTTTGTGGCGGCGGTGCAGCGGGCCGAGGCGGCCCTCGCTTCGGCCGAGGCGACCGTAACGTTGGCGCAGATCGAGCTGGACCGCGCGGTCCAGCTCGAGGAACGGAACGTCGGCACCGAGCAGGAGGTCGACCGGACCCAGGCGACCCTGCTGCAGACGCAGGCGGATGTGCAGATCGCCGAGGCGGAGCTGATACAGGCCGAGCTGGACCTGGAGTATACGACGATCCGCGCGCCCTTTACCGGCCGTATCTCGGCCAGCGAGGTCGATGTCGGCAATCTGGTCGTCGGCGGCACGAACGGCACCACGCTCCTGGCGACGATCGTCTCGGTCTCGCCCATCGATTTCGTCTTCACGGCGTCCGAGGCGGATTTCCTCCGTTACTCCCGCATGATCCCCATCGAGGAGCGGCCCTCCGGCACCGCGCCGGGGCTGCCCGTGCAGATCAAGCTGCTCGACGAGGACGATTTCACCCACGTCGGATCGATCGATTTCGTCGATAACCGCCTCAGCCCGAACTCCGGCACCATCGAGGTGCGCGCGCGCATCCCCGATCCGGACATCGACGTGCTGGTGCCAGGCGTCTTCGGGCGGATGCGGATTACCGGTCGCGGCGAGTACGAGGCGCTTCTGGTGCCTGAGGAAGCGATCCTGTCCGACCAGGCCGCCAAGATCGTCATGACGGTCGACGAGGCGGGGATCGTGGCGCCCCGTCCCGTAACGCTCGGCCCGCTTTTCAAGGGGATGCGCGCCATCAGCAGCGGGATCGAAGAGGACACCCGGGTGATCGTTGCCGGCGTCCAGCGGGCACGCCCCGGCGCCGGGGTCACGCCCAACGAGGTGACGCTCGAGCTCGAGGACTGATCGATGGGCGGCTTTTCGCATTTCTTCATCGACCGTCCGATCTTCGCGACGGTCATCTCGATCATTCTGGTCGTTCTCGGCGCCGTCTCCTACGGCACCCTGCCGGTGACGCAGTACCCCGAGATCGCGCCGCCCTCGGTCCAGGTCAGCGCCAGCTACCCCGGTGCCTCTGCAGAAACCGTGGCGAACACGGTCGCCGCGGTGATCGAGGAGGAGATCAACGGCGTCGAGGGCATGCTCTACATGCTCTCGCAGTCGACCGGCGACGGGCGGATGACGCTGGATGTCACCTTCGAACTCGGCACCGATGTCGATCAGGCGCAGGTGCTAGTGCAGAACCGGGTCGCCATTGCCGACCCGCGGCTGCCGGAGGAAGTGCGTCGCCAGGGGGTGACGACGGAGAAATCCTCGCCCGACCTGATGATGGTCATCCACATGCTGTCGCCGGATGGCAGCCGGGATCAGCTCTACATCTCGAACTACGCCAAGACCCAGGTCATGGATCGGCTGCGCCGGATCAACGGTGTTGGCGAAGCGACGATTTTTGCCGAGCGCGAGTACTCGATGCGGATCTGGCTTGATCCCCAACTCGTGGCAGCGCGGGGTCTGACGGCGGGCGAGGTCATCGCGGCACTGCGGGCGAACAACACCGAGATCGCCTCGGGTGTCATCAACCGGCTGCCGGTCCCCGAACAGGCGGCTTATGAGCTTCAGGTCACGACTGAGGGGCGCCTGCTCGACCCCGCGGATTTCGCCTCGATCGTCGTGGCGACGGATCCGTCCGGGGGGACCATCCGCGTCGGTGACATCGGGCGGGTCGAACTTGGCGCGCAGGATTTTTCGATCAACGGCTATCTCGACGAGAACACGGCGCTGCCCCTCGGCATCTTCCAGCGCCCCGGCTCCAACGCGCTGGAGACGGCGGCGGCGGTGATCGCCGCGATGGACGACATGGCCGAGGATTTCCCGGACGGCCTCGAATACACCATCGTCTACAACCCGACCGAGTTCATCGAGGCCTCTATCGACGAGGTGAACAACACGCTGTTCGAGGCGATCGCGCTGGTGATCGTCGTGATCATCGTCTTCCTGCAGTCCATGCGCACAGCGCTGATCCCGGTGGTCGCGATCCCGGTCAGCCTGGTGGCGACCTTTATGATGATGGCGCTGTTCGGCTTTTCGCTGAACACGCTGTCGCTGTTCGGCCTGGTCCTCGCCATCGGCATCGTGGTCGATGACGCCATCGTCGTGGTGGAAAATACCGAGCGCTACCTGCGTCAGGGCCTGCCGGTACGCGATGCGGTCAAGCGCACGATGACCGAGGTCAGCGGCGCCCTGGTCGCCACGTCGCTGGTGATGCTCGCGGTCTTCGTACCCGTCGCTACGGTGCCCGGGATCTCGGGGCAGTTCTACCAACAGTTCGCGCTGACCATCGCGGCCTCGACCGCGCTGTCGACCATCGTGTCGCTCACGCTGTCGCCGGCCATGGCAGCCCTGTTCATGGGGAATGCGTCGTCGGAGGAGCGCCCGGGCACCTTCGGCAAGATCATGGCCGTGCTCAACAAGCCCGGCGATTGGTTCAAGGCCGGCTTCAATCGCGTCTTCGGTGCCATCGAGAACGCCTATGCCCGCTTTGTGCGGGTGGTCATTCGCCTCGCGATCGGCTCGTTGCTCGTCTATGCGGGCTTGATCGTGCTGACGGTGGACCGGTTCAACGCAGCCCCCACAGGGTTCATTCCCGATCAGGATCAGGGCTACCTGATCACCGTGGTCGAACTGCCTGCGGGCTCTGCCCTGTCGCGCACGGACACGATCGCCCAGCGGGCGTCGGACATCATCCTTCAGCATCCGGCCGTGGAGCATACGGTCGCCATCGTGGGGCTGAACGGCGCGACCTTTACCAACGCGCCCAGTTCCGCGGCGATCTTCGTGCCGTTGCAGCCCTTCGAATGGCGCGTTGCCAATGGCTATGACGTGGGCCGGATCCAGGGAGAGCTGCAGGGCGCGCTGTTCCAGGGCATCAAGGAGGCGGTGATCTTCCTGATCCAACCGCCCCCGGTGCGCGGCGTCAGTACGACGGGCGGCTGGAAGATGTACGTCGAGGATCGTTCCGGACGCGGCATCGACGCGCTGATGGACGCGACGCGACAGATGGTCGGTGCCGCCAACGGCGCCGAGGGCGTCGCCGGCGCCTTTACCCTGTTCAACACCGACACGCCCCGGATCTTTGCCGAGATCGACCGCGTGAAGTCGGAGATGATCGGTGTCTCGGCCGATCAGGTGAACGAGACGCTCGAGGTCTATCTCGGCTCGGCCTATGTCAACGATTACACCTTCCTCGGTCGTACCTTTCGGGTGACCGCACAGGCGGACGGGATCTTTCGCGACGAGCTGAGCGACATCGGCAACCTGCGGACGCGATCTACCTCCGGCGAAATGGCGCCCATCGGGTCGGTCGCGACCTTCCGGGACGATACCGGCCCCTACCGCATTGCGCGCTACAACCTCTATCCCGCCGCGGCGGTGCAGGGCGGGCAGGCGCCCGGCGTATCGACCGGGCAGGCGCTGGCGGTGCTGGAACAGGCCGCAGCCGAGACCCTGCCCGACGGCTTTGCTTATGAATGGACCGAGCTTGCGCTGCAGGAGAAGCTCGCCGAGGGCAACATCGCGTTGATCTTCGCCTTCGCCGTTCTCGCGGTCTACCTCGTGCTCGCCGCACAGTACGAAAGCTGGTTGCTGCCGCTCGCGGTCATCCTGATCGTGCCGATGTGCATGCTGGCGGCACTGCAGGGGGTGCTTTTCGCAGGGCTCGACAACAACATCCTTACCCAGGTGGGCCTGGTCGTCTTGGTCGGTCTTGCGGCGAAGAACGCCATCCTGATCGTGGAGTTCGCCCGCCAGGCGGAGGACGAGGGGCTGAACCGGGTCGATGCGGCGGTGCGTGCGGCGGAGTTGCGCCTGCGTCCCATCCTGATGACCTCGCTCGCCTTTATCCTAGGCGTGCTGCCGCTGGTGCTGGCGACCGGGCCGGGGGCGGAGATGCGGGTCTCGCTTGGCACCGCCGTCTTCTCCGGCATGATCGGGGTGCTGTTCTTCGGCCTGATCTTCACGCCGCTCTTCTACGTGATGTGCCGCTGGATCGGTGCGACGGCGCGCGGCCTGGTGGGGTGGACCGAGGAGGGCACCGCGCCCGATGCCACCACCCCTGCGCCTGCCCCCACGCCCACGCCGGGCGAATGATCCGCCGCTGCCCGATCCGCGAGCGCGGGTCGGGTTCCTTGACCCTTGCACCCGGCAGGCGGGCGGTTAACCCTGTTGTGACGCCACAATGACGCCGGCCGGCAGGGCTGAGCCGGCGCAGGGCATCGAGGCGCATTGAGCGGCATAGGGGCAGGCATGGGACGGGTCATCCTGTTGACGCAGCAAAAGGGCGGGGCCGGCAAGACGACGGTCCTGACCTCGCTGGCGGCGCATCTGGCGGGGCAGGGGGCGGCGGTCAGCGTGCTCGACCTCGACCCCCAGGGCTCGACCCTGGCCTGGGCCCGGGCCCGGGCCGCCCGCGCGCATCTCGCCCCCGTGGACGTGATCGAGAGCGCGGAGTGGCGCGCGCGCAGCGACATCAGCGAGGCGGCGAAGGGCCGGGACTGGGTGCTGGTCGATGCGCCGGGGTCGGCCGATACGCTCGGCAAGGCCGCCATGCGGGCGGCGGATTTCGCGCTCATCCCCTGCCAACCCTCCGCCGCCGATGTCTGGGCGACCGAGGCGACGTTGGACAATCTGCGCGCCACCGGCCTGGAACACGCCATCGTGTTCAACCGCGTCCCGCCCCGCTCCCGCGTGGCCGAGGCCGCGATGATCGAGGCGGAGGATCTGGGCGCCCCCATCCTGGATGCCAGGCTCGGCGCCCGCGCGGTCTTTGCTGAGGCCTTCATGACCGGCCGCGGCGCCGGTGAGATGCCGCGGGCAGGCCGTGCGGCGGAGGAGCTCGCGGCGCTGGCGGCCGCGGTCACCGCCCGCATCGCCGCCCTGGTGTAGCGGCCCTGGCGTCGAAGCCGATCGACAGGATCTTCCCCCTTTACCCCAGCCTTTGCGGCGCTGAGACAATCCTGTAAGCGGGCGGAGGGCAGGGCAGCGCGCCATCGGCCCCTGCAACGGACAGAAAACAAGGTACGCCAGCGTATGGGCAAGGGTTTCGCAGCGGACGACCGGCTTCCCTTCGAGAAGGGGTTCCACGTCTCCTGGGAGCAGATGCACCGTGACAGCCGGGCTTTGGCCTGGCGCCTCGACCGCCGCGGCCCGCTGCCGGAGGGGGGGTGGCGGGCGGTCGTTGCGATCACCCGCGGCGGCATGGTGCCGGCCTGCATCGTCGCCCGCGAGTTGGACGTGCGCACCGTCGATACGGTCAGCGTGAAATCCTACGACCACCAGGAACAGCGCGCGGCGCGGATCCTGAAGCACCCGGACGCGGCGATCGTGGGCGATGGCACCGGCATCCTGGTGGTCGACGATCTGGCCGATACCGGCCGGACCTTGGCGCTGATCCGCGAGCATCTGCCGAAGGCGCATTACGCCACCGTCTACGCCAAGCCCCAGGGTGCGCCCATGGTCGACACCTATGTGACCGAGGTGAGCCAGGACACCTGGATCTTCTTCCCTTGGGACATGGCCCTGCTCTATGTCGACCCGCTGAAGGGCAACGGATGACCGCCTTCGACGGCACCGAGATGCTGCTGAAGGCAGAGGGGTTGACCAAGCGCTTCGGGTCGCTCACGGCGTTGGAGGATGTCTCGCTCGACATCGCCCCGGGCGAGCGCCATGCCCTGGTAGGCGAGAACGGGGCCGGCAAATCCACCTTGGTGAAGACCCTTTTCGGCTTGCTCACGCCCGATGCGGGGACGATCACCTGGCAGGGCAAGCCGCTTACGCTCCGCAGCCCCGCGCAGGCGCGCGCCCTCGGCATCGGGATGGTGCATCAGCATTTCTCGATCTTCGACGCGCTGAGCGTGGCGGAGAACATCGCCCTCGCGCTGCCCGAGATCCCGCTCGCGGATATCGACGAGCAGGTGCGCGATCTGTCGGAGACCTATGGCCTGCGCATCGACCCCTCGCGCGGGGCGCATTCCCTGTCGGCCGGGGCGAAGCAGCGGGTAGAGATCATCCGCTGCCTGATGCAGGACCCGCGGCTCTTGATCCTCGACGAGCCGACCTCGGTGCTGACCCCGCAGGAGGCGGAGACGCTGTTCCACGCCCTGCGGCTGCTGACCGACCGGGGATGCGCGATCCTCTACATCACCCACCGCCTGGGCGAGGTCGCCACGCTCTGCGAGGAGGCGACGGTGCTGCGCCGCGGACGCGTCGTCGGCAATTGCGACCCGCGCGAGACGCCGACAGCCCGCATCGCCGAGATGATGGTGGGCAGCAAGATCGCGCCGCTGCAACGCCCGCAGAAGCCGGAGGGTGACGGCCCCCTGCGCCTGCGGCTGCATTCGCTGTCGGTGCCCAAGGAGAAGACCGGCGGGCGGGCGCTGCGCGATCTCTACCTCAAGGTCCACGGCTACGAGATCGTCGGCATCGCAGGCGTGGCCGGCGAGGGGCAGAACGAGCTGATGGCCGCCATCACCGGCGAGATCACGCTGCCGCTCCTGAAGGGCACGGTGGAGATCAACGGCAAGCGGATCGCGCATCGCGGCGTCACCGAGCGTCGGCGCATGGGGGCCGCCTTTGTGCCCGAGGATCGCACCGGCCACGCCGCGGTGCCGGCGATGGACCTGGCCGACAATCTGCTGCTGACCCGGCATGCGGAGAGCGCGTTCTCCCGCCGCGGTCTGCTCGACCGGATCAAGGCGCGCGAGTGGGTCGGACGGGTGCGCGATGCCTTCGATGTGCGCATTCCCGGCGAACGGCCGCCGGCGGCCAGCCTGTCGGGCGGCAATCTCCAGAAGTTCATCATGGGGCGCGAGATCCTGCGTGCGCCGAAGGTCCTGGTGGTCAACCAACCGACCTGGGGCGTGGACGCGGCGGCGGCCCAGCGCATCCGCCAGGGCCTGATCGATCTGGCGGCGGAGGGGGCCGGGGTGCTGGTGATCAGCCAGGATCTCGACGAGCTCTTCGCGCTCTGCGACCGCATCGCGGTCATGCACCGCGGGCGGCTGACGCCGGCCCGGCCCGTCGAGTGGCTCGACGCCGAGGCGGTGGGCCTGATGATGAGCGGCGAGACACCGGACCTCAGCAAGATCGCCGCCGCCCGCAGCGCAGAGCGCGCCATGGCCGAGGCGGAGCGGGTGCGTGTCCTGGCCGAGGCGCAGGCCGCGAAGGAACAAGCGGCCGAGGATGAGGCCGCGTATCCCCCGGAGCAGCCCCCAGACGAACTCGCAGACGAGCCGGAGACCGGGGCAGAGGCGGGTCGCGCGCCATGAGGATCTCGCTGGAGCCCCGGCCGATGCCCTCGCAAACGGCGCTGCTGCTGGCGCCCGTAGGGGCGATCCTGGCCACCATGGTCTTGGGCGGTTTGCTGCTGCTCGCCCTCGGCCAGCCGCCGTTCGAGACGCTGCAGGTCTATTTCCTGTCGCCGCTTGCGGATGACTTCGGGCGGACCGAGGTGGTGGTGAAGGCGATCCCGCTCGCGCTGATTGCCGCCGGTCTTTGCGTGGCCTTTCGGGCCAACGTCTGGAACATCGGGGCGGCGGGGCAATACACCATGGGCGCGCTGGTGGCGGGGGCCGTTGCCCTGTCGCTGCCGGATCGCGTCGTCGGCCCGCATGTGATGCTGCTCTACCTGCTGGCGGGCTGTGCCGGGGGGCTCGCCTGGGCCGCCATCCCCGCGGTGCTGCGGGTAAAGCTCAACACCAACGAGATCCTGGTGTCGCTGATGCTGACCTATGTGGCGGCGCTCCTGCTCGACTGGGCGGTGCGCGGGCCGCTGCGCGATCCGGCGGGCTTTGGCTTCCCGCAGTCGCCGGACCTGCCGGACAGCGTCATTATGCCGGTGCTGCTCCAAGGGACGAGGCTGCACGTGGGCCTGTTGATCGCCGTCGCCCTGGCGTTGGTGCTGTGGTTCCTGATGCGGAGCAGCCGCATGGGCTTCTCGCTCCAGGTCCTGGGTGCTGCCCCCCGTGCGGGTGTCTTCGCGGGGTTCGAGCGCTCGCGCGCCGTCTGGGTCGGCCTCCTGGTCTCGGGCGCCTGCGCGGGGCTGGCGGGGGCCATCGAGGTCTCGGCCACCGTGGGACAGCTGCAGCCCGATATCTCCGCGGCCTATGGTTTTACCGCGATCATCGTCGCCTTTCTTGCCCGGCTGAACCCGGCGGGCGCCTTGCTGGCAGCGCTGGTCCTGGGGATCACCTTTATCGGCGGGGAGAACGCGCAGATCCTGCTGAAGCTGCCCCGCAATGTGACCGGCATGTTCCAAGGGCTGCTGCTCTTCTGCCTCCTGCTGGCCGAAACACTGGTGCGGTACCGGGTTCGTGTCGGCGCGTCCGCGCCCCGGGCGACGGCCGCCGCACCCGGGCCCGCCGCCGAGGAGGGTGCCTGATGGAAGCCTTCCTGGCCGCGGTCCTGGTCGCCGCCACGCCCTTTCTCTTCGCCGGCATCGGTGAGTTGGTGGCGGAGCGGACGGGCTGTCTGAACCTGGGGGTCGAGGGGATGATGCTGGTGGGTGCCGTCGCCGCCTTCGCGGTCACCTTCACCACCGGCAACCCCTGGGCCGGGATACTGGCGGGGGCGCTGGCGGGCACCGCGCTGGCGCTGATCTTCGTCCTCGTCTCGGTCTACATGCTGGCCAATCAGACGGCGACGGGCCTGGCGCTGACGATCTTCGGCATCGGCGCCTCCGGCCTGGCGGGGCAGCCTTACGTCGGACAGACGGTCGAGCCGCTCGCCGGGATCTCGCTGCCGGGGATCAGCGATGTGGGCTCGATGGGGCGGGTTCTGTTCGGCCAAGATCCCATGGTTTATGCGGCGCTGGTGCTCTGCGCCCTGGTGGGGTTCATCCTGAAGACCACACGCCTGGGCCTGCGGCTGCGTGCCGTGGGCGACAATCCGGTGGCGGCACATGCCATGGGCGTCAACGTCCGCCGGGTCCGGGCGCTCGCGGTGCTCTTCGGCGGGGCCTGCGCGGGGCTGGGCGGTGCCTATCTCAGCCTGATCTACACCCCGATGTGGGGGGAGAACATGACCGCCGGGCGCGGCTGGATCGCGGTTGCCCTCGTGGTGTTCGCCACCTGGCGGCCCGAGCGCCTGGTCGCCGGCGCCTTCCTGTTCGCGGCCTTCACCCAGGCGCAATTCTACGGCCAGGACCTGGGCGTGGCGGTGCCGAGCCAGTTCCTGGCGATGGTCCCCTATCTGATAACCATCGCCGCACTGGTCCTGATCAGCCGCAACCCTGCGGTGGCCCGCGCGAATGCCCCTGCCTCCATCGGTGTGGCCTTCAACCCCAATCGCTGACTGCCGTCATTTTGTGCAAATGGGCGCCGAATTGGGCGTCTCCGCGGCATGTTTCGCCGCGCTCGATTAAAATTTGCGCGCTGTCGAGTGCTGGGCTAGAGCAGCCTCAATCGATAAAGCTGACGGAGGTTCCCCCATGCTGCGCCGCCATCTCCTCGCCCTTGCTGCCGCCCTGCCAGCGTTGGCGCTCGCCCCCGCGACCCTTGCTGCCGAGCCGCTGAAGGTAGGCTTCGTCTACGTTGGCCCCGTCGGCGACCACGGCTGGACCTATCAGCACGACCAGGGCCGTCAGGCGGTGGAGGCGGCCTATGGCGACCGGGTCGAGACGACCTTCGTCGAGAGCGTGTCGGAGGGCCCGGATGCGGAGCGGGTGATCCGCCAGCTCGCCGCCACGGGGCATGGGCTGATCTTCACCACCTCCTTTGGGTTCATGGATGCGACGCTCAAGGTGGCCGAGCAGTTCCCGGACGTGAAGTTCGAGCATGCGACCGGCTTCAAGCGCGCGGAGAACATGGCGACCTACTCGAGCCGCTTCTACGAGGGCCGCCATGTGATCGGCACCATCGCCGGGCGGCTGACCACGGCGAACAAGATCGGCTACATCGCCTCCTTCCCGATCCCGGAGGTGATCCGCGGGATCAATGCCGCGACCATGGCGGCGCGGGCGGTGAACCCGGAGGTCACCACTCAGGTGATCTGGGTGAACACCTGGTACGATCCGGGCAAGGAGGCGGATGCGGCCAAGGCGCTCATCGCCCAGGGCGCGGATGTGATCATGCAGCACACCGACAGCCCCGCCGCGCTGCAGGCCGCGGAGACGGCCGGGGTCATGGCCTTCGGCCAAGCCTCGAACATGCACCGCTTCGCGCCCACCGCGCAGCTGACGGCGATCGAGGACAACTGGGCGCCCTACTACGTCAAGCGCGTGGGCCAGGTGCTGGAGGGGACCTGGGAGAGCGGCGACAGCTGGGGCGGCATGGACGTGAACGAGGTCGTCATGAGCCCCTACTGGAACATGCCCTATGAGGTTGCGGTGGAAGCGGCGACGCTCGAGGCGCAGATCCGTCTGGGCGATCTGCACCCCTTCACCGGCCCGATCGTTGACCGCGACGGGGCGGAGCGGCTGGCCGCTGGCGCGGTGGCGACGGACGAGATGCTGCTGACGATGGACTTCTTCGTCGAGGGCGTGGAGGGCGACCTGCCGAACTGAGGCCCGCATGCGGGGCGGGCTGACGGGCACCCCGAGCCGCCGCGATGCGGCGACCGGCCCGCCCGCCAGCCGCGCCCCCAAGATCGGGAGAAGCGGGGAGGGCGCGCGATGAGCCGGTTCAACCAGCCGCTCGGCGGTAACGAGATGCCGCGCTTTGCGGGCCCCGTCACCTTCATGCGCCTGCCTGCGGCAGCCACGGCGGCGGGGCTGGATGCTTGTTTTGTCGGTATCCCCATGGATATCGGTGCCTCCCACCGCTCCGGGACGCGCTTCGGCCCCCGTCAGATCCGCGCCGAGAGCGCGATGATCCGGCCCTTCAACATGGCGACGGGTGCGGCGCCCTTCGAGCGGATGCAGGTCGCGGACATCGGCGATGTGCCGATCAATACCTTCAACCTCGCGGCCAGCGTGGCGATCATCGAAGAGGCCTTCGACGCGATCCTTGCGACGGGCTGCCGGCCGCTGACGCTGGGCGGCGACCATACGCTCAGTCTGCCGATCCTGCGCGCCATGGCGCGCGCGCATGGGCCCGTCGGGCTGGTCCATGTGGATGCCCACGCGGATATCAACGAGCATATGTTCGGCGAGGCCATCGCCCATGGCACCCCCTTTCGCCGCGCGGTCGAGGAGGGGCTGCTGGCGCAGGATCGGGTCTGGCAGATCGGCCTGCGCGGCACGGGTTATGGCCCGGATGACTTCCAGTGGTCCCGCGACCAGGGCTTTCGCGTCGTCCCGGCCGAGGAGTGCTGGCATCGCTCCCTCGCCCCGGTGATGGCACAGGTGCGCGAGAGCCTGGGTGATCACCCGGTCTATCTCAGCTTCGACATTGACAGCCTGGACCCCGGCTTCGCGCCCGGCACGGGCACGGTGGAGATGGGCGGGCTCACCACGATCCAGGCCCTGGAGATCGTGCGTGGGCTGGCCGGCACGCGTCTGGTGGGCGCGGATCTGGTCGAGGTTTCGCCGCCCTATGACCCCTCGGGTAACACGGCATTGATTGGGGCGAACCTGCTCTACGAGATGCTTTGCGTCTTGCCCGCTGGGACGCTCGGTAGCGACGGCTAGGATTGACGCAGCGTCGGTGGCGGCGAGAGACGGCAGTCTTTACCGGATCTTCGCCGCTCTCAGACCAACACTGTCGCGGGTGGGCCCGGGGGCCGACGGCGGGGTCGAGAGCGCGCCACTGGCTGTCGTCGATCGGCCCCTGAGACGGTCAAGCCACCCGGTCGCCCGGCGGGCGGCCTGCGAAAAACGCGTCGAGGTTGTCGAGGGCGCGAAAGCCCATGGCGTCGCGCGTCTGATCCGTGGCGGAGCCGATGTGCGGCAGCAGAAAGACGTTCGGCAGCGCTGAGAGCGCCGGATTGCCGCCGGGCTCGGTCTGGAAGACGTCGAGCCCCGCCGCGAACAGGGGACCATCGGTGAGCGCGCGGATCAGGGCCGCCTCGTCCACCAGAGCGCCGCGGGCCGTGTTCACGAAGATCGAGCCCGGGCGCATGGCCGCAAAGGCCGCGTCGTTCATGATCCCCGTCGTCTCCGGCGTCGCGGGGCAGTGCATCGACACCACCTCGCAGGTTGCAAGCAGGCTCTCCAGCGTCTCGTGAAAGACCGCGCCGCCCGTGACCGCGTCGTCCAGTCGGCGACGGTTGTGGTAGTGGATCTCCATGCCGAAGCCGCGGGCGCGCGCCGCCGTCACCTGCCCTACACGGCCCATCCCGACGACGCCGAAGCGTTTGCCGGTCACTTGGCGGCCGACCATGAAGGCGGGGGACCAGAAGTCCCAGCGTCCCTGGCGCACCAGATTGTGCCCCTCCGCGCCGCGCCGGGCGGCACCCAGCATGCAGAGGATCGCGATCTCGGCGGTGGCATCCGACAGCACGTCCGGCGTGTTCGTAACCACGATCCCGCGGGCCGCCGCGGCGCTCAGGTCCACGTGGTCGGTGCCGACGGAGTGGTTGGCGATGATCTTCACGCGCCCCTCGATCGCCGCCAGGACACCGTCGTCGAAGTGTTCGGAATGGCAGGGCAGAACCGCGTCCGCCTGCAGGCTGGCCGCGATCAAGGCGTCGCGGTCGAACACGGTGTCCGCCATGTTGAGCGTGGTGTCGTAGTCGCGCGACGCCCTGGCGTGCACGGCATCGGTCAGGCGGCGGGTGATCAGAAGGCGCGGTTTCGCCATGGGCTCAATCGGCCTCGTCCCGGGCGGGGTTGCGTGGCTGCCGTGATGCGCGACGCTGCCGGGTCAGATCGCGCAGGAAGTCGAAGGAGGCCATGAACACGCCGATCCCGACCACGACGATCAGCGCGGGCTCGGGGACGAAGCTGATGATCACCCAGAGAAAGGCGCCCAGCCCCACCAGGGCGGCGATGGCAAAGAGGATGTCGAACAGGATCATGCGGCGTCTCCCTCGACGGTCGCGGAGGCTGTGGCGAGATGGGCCGCCAGCCAGCGCGCCGTGCGCAGCAGACGGGCATCGTCGCCGTGGGGGCCGACCAGCTGCACGCCGATCGGCAGGCCCGCTGGGCCCACCAGCAGCGGCAGCGTGATCGCCGGCAGCCCGGTGTAGGACCACAGGCTGCAGAAGGCGGGATTGCCGGTGCTCTCCACCGTCGGGGCCTCGCCCGAGGCGGCGGGGGTGATGAGGGCGTCGACCTCGTCGAAGACCTCCTCGAAGGCCTGCCGCAGTCTCGGCTGCAGGGCCCGCGCGCGCAGATACTCGGTGGCGGGCAGCCTGCGCCCCTCCTCGAACATCTCGCGCAGCACGGGGTGCACCTGCGTCGCGTCGCGGTCGAGGTAGTGGCCGAGGTGATGCGCGCCCTCCGCTACCATCAGATGGCGCAGCAGCGTGAGCACATCCGCAAGCGCGCTCGGCGTCGCGATGTGGCGCAGCCCGGGCAGGGCGGCCGAGAGCTCGGCAAAGGCCTCGCGGGCGCTCTGCTCGATCTGATCCCAGGTCGGCCCTTCGAAGAACCCCAGCACCGGCGTCAGCGGCGGCGGCGCGAGCGCGGTGGAGGCCAGGGGCATGGTGTGGGGCAGGGCATCGCCATCCTCCCCGTCCGGGCCCGTGATGTGCTCCAGCAGGCAGACGTCCTCGATCGAGCGGGCCATGACGCCGACCGTGTCGGTCGCGGGCGCAAAGGGCATGATGCCGCCGCGGGCGACCGCGCCGAAGCTGGGCTTGTAGCCAACGGTGCCGCAGAAGCTGGCCGGCCGGATCACCGAGCCATTCGTCTGGGTGCCGAAGGCAAGCGGCAGCATCCCCGCGGCCACTGCCGCCGCCGATCCGGCGGAGGAGCCGCCCGGCGTGCGCGTCGCATCATGCGGGTTGCGGGTCTTGGACGGCGGGTAGCCTGCGAACTCGGTCGTCACGGTCTTGCCGAGGATGATGGCGCCCGCCGCCCGCAGCCGGCGGATCATCGAGGCATCGCGCCTGGCCTTGCGCCCCGCTTCGAGGGGGGAGCCGAAGGCGCAGGGCATCCCGTCTACGTCGATGATGTCCTTGATGCCGACGGGCAGGCCATGCAGCGGGCCACAGGGCAGGCCGCGCCGGCGGTGCATGTCCAGGGCTTCGGCCGCCCTCAGCGCCCCCTCGCGGTCGATGTGCACAAAGGCCTGGATCTCGCCTTCGGCGGCATCGATGCGGGTGAGGCAGGCCTCCACCAGCGCGACAGCGGTCAAGCGGCCGTCCGCTACCGCCGCCAAAGCCTCGGTCGCCGTCAGGTCGGCGGGGGAGGGGCCAGGGCTCTTCATCGGCTTAGCCATAGAAGGCGTTCGGCAGGAACTGATAGAGCCCCGGGAAGTTGTAGACCATGATCATGGCGATCAGGATCATCACCAGGAAGGGCATCACCCCCTTGAAGATCTGCGCCAATTCCACGCCGGGTGGCGCCACGCCCTTTAGGTAATAGGCCGCCATGGCCATGGGTGGCGTCAGGAAGCTGGTCTGCAGGTTCAGCGCGATCAGGATGCCGAAGAACAGCGGATCGATCTCGAAGAACGGCAGCAGCGGCAGGAAGATCGGCACGAAGATGATGATGATCTCCGACCACTCCAGCGGCCAGCCCAGGATGAAGATGATGATCTGGGCCATGATCAGGAACTGGATCGGCGTCATGTTGAGGCCGAGCACGAACTCCTCGATCAGCCCCTCGCCGCCGAGGTAGGAGAAGACCGAGGCGAAGGTCCAGGAACCCACGAACATCCAGCAGACCATCGCTGAGGTGCGCATGGTCAGATACACGCTCTCGCGCAGCCGCTCCCAGGTAAGCGAACGATAGGCCAGGGCGAGCACGAGGCCGCCGAGCGCGCCCATGGCCGCTGCCTCCGACGGCGTGGCGAGGCCGAAGAGGATCGCACCCAGCACCGCGAAGATCAGGATGGCGAGCGGGAAGAAAGAGGTGGTGAGCCGCCAGAGGATCTCCCCCACGCCCAGCCTGTCACCCTCCTCCGCCGGGGGCTTCGGCGCGAGGTCTGGCTGCAGTGTTGCCCGCCCGACCACGTAGATCATGTAGAGCCCGGCCAACAGGAACCCCGGGAAGAGCGCACCGGCATAGAGCTGCACGATGGAGACGTTGGAGGTCGCCGCATAGACGATCAGCATGATCGAGGGCGGGATCAGGATCCCCAGACAGCCCCCCGCGCAGATCACACCGCTCGCGAAGGACGTGTCGTAGCGCGCTCTCAGCATCGAGGGCAGGGCGAGCATGCCCATCAGCGTCACGACCGCCCCGATGATACCGGTCGCCGTCGCGAACAGCGCACAGGTGGCCAGCGCCGCCACGGCCATGGCCCCGGGCAGCCCCTTGGCGGTGACATAGAGCGTGTCGAACAGGCGCGTGACGATGTTCGCGCGCTCGACCACATAGCCCATGAAGAGAAACAGCGGGATCGCCGTCAGCACGTCGTTCGACATGACCGAGAAGGTCTGGTTCACGAACAGATCGAAGATCCGGTTGTTCAGGAACCCGCCCAGATACTGCAGCGTCAGCTCGAAGCTGCCGGCCACGTCGCCGGCGGCGATCTGCTCGGGCGTCGCGTTCTCCGCCTGCTGCACGGCGCGGTCGTAGCTGCGCCACATACGGTCGGGGTCGAAGTAGGCGTAGTAGCCGAAGATCACCGCCATCGCCATGAGGGTGAAGGCGACCGGGAAGCCCAGGAAGATGCTGAGGATGAAGATCACCAGCATCATGATGGCGATTTGCGGTTCGGTCATCGCGGGTGTTCCTTCAGCGCCGCCAGCTGCGGTCGTCTTGGTGGGCCGCATCGTATTCGGCGGCGTCCTGAGCGGTGCTCTCGGTGATCTCCTGCTCGGCGACCGGGCGGGGCTGGCCGCCGCCAAGGCCCTTCTCCGCCGCCTCGCGCAGGATCTTGTCCTCCAACTCCTCCACGTCTTCGTTGTGGGGGACCCAGGCGCCGGTGCGCATCGCCACGATGCAGCGCATCACCTGGGCGATGCCCTGCAGGAACAGCAGGACGCCGGCGGCCACGATGAGCATCTTGAACTGGAAGATCGGCACGCCGGCGGGGCTCATCACGCTCACCTCGGTGAAGCGGTAAGAGCGCTCGGCGTATTTCCAGCCGGCGAAGATCAGCGCGAGCACGCCGGGGAAGTAGAAGATGAAGAACAGCACGCATTCGACGCGCGCCTGCCATTTCACCGACCACAGCCGATAGAGGAAGTCGCCCCGCACATGCGCGTTGGTCGCCAGCGCATAGGCACCGCCCATCATGAAGAGCGCCCCATACATCATGTAGCTGATGTCGAAGGCCCAGGAGGTCGGCGCGTTGAACAGATAGCGCGAGAACACCTCGAAGCTGACCCCGATCGTCATGACGACGATCAGCCAGGCGAAGGCCTTGCCGAACCAGGCGTTGAAACGGTCGATGAGATGGATCGTCGAGATCATGTCGGTCTCGCTCAGCCGCTGAGGAGCGGCCGGCGGACGGCTGCCCGCCGGCCAGATCGCGTGGCCATGCCGGCCCCGAAGCGCGCCCTGCGGCGGGCCCCGGAACCGGTGACGAAGCCGCCGATCAGAACGCCGGCAGCTTGTTGGGGAAGTAGTGGTTGTAGGCCAGCTTATAGTCGGCGGCGTTCAACAGATCGTAGTAGGCGCAGCGCTCGCACCAGGCGCGTTGGCTGTCGACGACGCGCTTGAAGTACTCGTCCTCCATCAGCCCCTCGAGCACCGAGTCCCAGGCCGTGAGCTGCTCCTTCAGGATCGACTCCGGCGTGCGGTAGACGTTGACGCCGTCCTCGGTCTCCAGCTTCGCGAGATCGGCGGAGTATTTGTCCATGGCCAGGCCATAGTTGGCGGTGTTCGCCGCCTCGGCCGCATACTCCAGGATCGCCTGCTGCTCTTCGGAGAGACCGGCGAACAGGTCGCCGTTGAAGATGATCTCGAAGAACTCCGCCGCCTGGTGGTAGCTCGACAGGTGATAGTGCTTCGAGACGTCCTGCGCGCCGAACTGGCTGTCCGAGGTCGGGTTGTTGAACTCGAAAGCATCGATCACGCCGCGCTCCAGCGCCGGGACGATCTCGCCGCCGGGAAGCTGGGTCACGTTGATGCCCGCCTCCTGCATGACGTCGGCGGCCAGGCCCACGGTGCGCCACTTGAGGCCGCGCATGTCGTCCAGCGAGTTGATCTGGGTCTTGAACCACCCCAGCGGCTGGGTCGGCATCGGCAGCGCGAAGAAGCCGACCAGGTTGAGGCCCAGAACCTCGGTGATCAGCTCGTCATAGAGCTCCTTGCCGCCACCGAAGTGGATCCAGGCCATCATCTGGCTGGCGTTGCAGCCGAAGACCGGGCCCGTGCCGAAGAGCGAAGCGGCCTTGTTCTTGCCGTACCAGTAGGCCGTCACGTGGTGGCCCGCATCGAGAATGCCGTCGGCGACCGCGTCCTGGATCTGGAAGGCCTTCACCACCGCGCCGGAGGGCAGATACTCGATCTGCATGCGCCCGCCGGACATCTTGTTCACGCGCTCGACGTACTGCTTGGCGAAGTCCGAGAAGACGTTCGCATCGGGCCAGGCGCCCTGCATGCGGATGGTGGTGGTCTGCGCGCGGCTCACCTGGGGCGCAGCGAGCGTGGCGGCGGCAGCGCCGCCCGCCACCAGGCCACCGCTCAGAAACCGGCGGCGCGAAGGCGTGTTGGTCGCATCGGTCATTGGTAACTCCCGTGTCATGTCGGCGACTTCGTTGGCCGCCGTTTCAGTGGTCCTGCGGGCCGGTGTCACGTTGCCAAACGCTTAAACCCTGCCGCTGTGTCATGCTCTATCAACCCGGTCGGCCGGTGTCAGCCCCGATCGACAGCCTTGCGCCCTGTGAAAGCCGCTCCCGAAGCCGTTCGCATGATTGTGAAATTCATGCTGCGCTGCGGTGAAGGCCGCAGGCGCCTACCGATGCGCCGCGCCGGGCGCGCCGTGAGCGCCGTCTTGGCGATCCCCGGATGACGCGACGACGGTCGGGCGAAAAGCCTCCGGCAGTGCCTGCGCGGGAGCGCCCTGTTCGGTCATCGCCGCCACCAAGCCCGTCGCCGCATGATGCGCCAGGCCGACGCCGATCTTATAGGTGCCGGCGGCCAGCCAGAGACCGGGCGCCCCGGCCGCCGCCTCCGGCACCGCACCGATCTGAGGGTGGTGCTGCGGCGGCCGGGGGCGCACGGCGCTCCACCGCCGTTCGACGGTCGCCTCGGCCAGCGCCGGCACGATCTCGATCGCCCTGGCCACCAGATTGTCCAGCCGCGCATCGGTGCCGTCGGCTGTCTCGCCGTGCTCGGTCGTGGCACCGATCCCCACGCGCCCACCGCCGTGATGCGCGACATAGACCTTCTGGGCATGGATGACCGGCATGTCCTCGTCCAGCACGCCGGGCGGCAGGCGCAGCCAGGCGGCCTGCCCGCGCACGGGTCGGAGCGTGCCGACGCCAAGCGGCAAGCTCAGCCCCGCAGCCCCCCAGCCCGCCGCCAGGATCACCCGTTCCGCGCTGACCGCGCCGGCCGGTCCCTCGGCGATCCAACCGCCGCCGGGGGCGGGGCTGAGCCGCTTCACCGCCCATCCCTCCCGCAGCCTGGCGTCTTTCGCGACGCCCGCGCGTAGGGCCGCGAGGTAGGCCCCGCTGTCGAGCTGGGCCGTCACCCCCTCCATCATCGCCCCCGCCGCCCGGAACGCCGGGGCCACGACGGCGAGTTCCGCGCCGTCGCTGAGGCGCCAAACCGCCGGCCCGCCATCCGGAGCCTTTGGAAAGCGCGCTGCCCCCTCGGCGATCACCCGTTCGGCGCGCGCCCGTGCAGGTGCATCGGGCAGGGGCACCGCGCGACCGCCGACCCGGTAGCCGACCTCGCACCCCGTGGCGGCCTCCAGCGCGGCCACGGTCGCCGGCAGGCTCATCAGCGCCTCGGCCTGAAAATCCGCGAGCGCCGCTTCCTTGGGGGCATTGGTGAAGGGTGCCAGCGCGCCGACCGGGGTCAGCGAGGCCTTGCCCTCGCCCGGCCCCGTCGCATCGAGGAGCAGCGTGTCGATCCCCGCGCGCGCCGCTGTCCAGGCGGCCCAGAGACCCATGACACCCCCGCCGATCACCAACAGATCGGTGGTCATCGCATCGCTGGGGGTAACCGCGGTCATCGGCCCTGCTTGCCCCAGCCGCCCGTCCTTGCCAAGGCTCGGGGCCCGATCTGCCGGTCTTGCCGCGAGGAGCCCCATGAGCCTCACCGTCCGCGATCTCGCCCCTCAGGAGGTGCCCGCGCATCTCGAGGCGATCGCCGGCCTGCGCATCGCGGTGTTTCGCGATTGGCCCTACCTCTACGACGGCGATCTCGCCTACGAGCAGCGCTATCTGCGCCCCTATGCCGAGAGCGCCGACGCCCTGGTGGTCGCGGCCTTCGAGGGGCAGACGCTGGTGGGCTGCGCGACCGCCACGCCCATGGAGGATCACGCCGATGAATTCGCCGCCGCCCTCGCCGGTGCGGGGCTCGCGGCACCGGAGGTCTATTACTGTGCCGAGAGCGTGCTTCTGCCCGCCTACCGCGGTCGCGGTCTCGGTCATGCCTTTTTCGACTACCGCGAGGCGAAGGCGCGGGCGCTCGGCCGGCGCTGGTCCTGCTTCTGCGCCGTGATCCGCCCGGCGGATCATCCGATGCGCCCCGCCGACTACCGCCCGCTCGACCCGTTCTGGCGGAAGCGCGGCTATGCCCGGGTCGAGGGGGCCGAGACCCGCTTTGCCTGGCGCGACATCGGTGCTGCGGTGGAGACGGAGAAACCCATGTCCCTCTGGCTAAAGCGCCTCTAAGGGATGGTGCCGATCCGGGTGCCGGCGGGGCCCGCCCCCCGGTACGCACCTGGCCGCCGGCGCTGGTGCGGGCGTGCCACCCGCGCGGTGTCCGCTAGCCGCCCTCGCCCTGGATCATCGCCTCCAGCGTCTCCAGCCGGTCGGCCTCGTCGGCGGGCTTGTCCCAGCGGATGCGCTTGATGCGTGGAAATCGCATGGCAATGCCAGACTTGTGGCGGGTCGAGCGCTGGACCGCGTCGAAGGCGACCTCCAGCACCAGCTCCGGTGCCACGGCCCGCACGGGGCCATAGCGCTCGGTCGTGTTGTTGCGGATCCAGCGATCCAGCTTCTTCAACTCCTCGTCGGTGTAGCCCGAATAGGCCTTGCCGACGGGGATCAGGCTGAGCGCATTGGATCCCGGCTCCGATACTGATCCCGGGCCCGCCCAGGCCGCGAAGGTATAGTCGGAGTAGAAGGACGACCGCTTGCCGTGGCCGCGTTGGGCGTAGATCAGCACGCAGTCGGCGGTCAGCGGGTCGCGCTTCCACTTGAACCAGGGACCCACCGGGCGCCCGCCCTCATAGGGGCTGTCGGCGCGCTTCAGCATCAGCCCCTCCTGCCCCTCCGCCCGGGCACCGTCGCGCAGGGTCGCCAGGGTCTCCCAGTCCTCGAAGGCGACCTGCACCGACAGATCCGTGCGGGCGGGGCTATGGCGCGCATGCCAGGCCTCGAGCGCGGCACGGCGGTCGTCGAAGGGCAGGGCGCGCGTATCACCGTTGCCGTCGTGCAGGATGTCGTACAGGCGGATGTGCGCCGGCGCCTCCGCCAGCATGCGCGCACCGGGTGCCTTGCGCCCCAGCCGGCGCTGCAGATCGGCGAAGGGGGCCACGACCCCCTCGCGCATCACCAGCAGCTCACCGTCGACACAGCCTTCCCAGTCCATGCTGCCGAGCACATCGGGAAAGGCCGCGGCGATGTCCTCGCCCGTGCGGCTGAACAGGCGCCGTTCGCCGCCGAAGGCGACCGCCTGCACGCGGATCCCGTCCCACTTCCACTCCGCCCGATAGGCCGCCGCATCCAGGCTCGCCAGCCGATCCTCCACCGGATGGGCCAGCATCATGGGGCGAAAGGCCAGCGCCAGATCCACCGCGGGCTCAGGGCCGCCGTCGAGCCAGGCGAAGAGCGGCTCATAGGGCGCCTCGATCCCGAACCACAGCTCCTCGATCCGGCCAAGCAGCGCGTCGGGCGCCTGCCCCAGCCGTTCGGCGCCCATCTGCGCCAGCGCCGTCCGCGCCAGACGGGCCGAGACGCCGACGCGCAGGCCGCCCGTCACCAGCTTGATCAGCGCCAGCCGCTCACCAGGCTCCAGCCGGTCGAGGAGCCCCGCAAAGATCCCCGCGATGTCGGAGCGGGAGGCGCCCTGCAGGATCGCGACCACCTCCGACAGGGACGGCGCAGGCGCCGCGGCCTCCGCCGCTGGGCTCGGCCAGATCAGGGAGACTGTCTCCGCGAGATCGCCCACATAATCGTAGGACAGCGCGAAGAGCACCGGATCGACCCGCTCCTCCACCAGCGCCCGGATGCGCGCCCCGCCGAAGCTGGGCAAGGCAATGCCGTCCGACAGCGCCGCCAGTGCCCAGCCCCGATCGGGATCGGGGGCTGTCTCGAAGTAGCCCTTTAGATGCCGCAGCTTGGCATTGCGCGCGGGCGTGAAGACGAGGCGTTCGAGAAGCTGAGCGAAGGCGCGCATGGCGCAGAGCTAGCCCCTGCCCCTCGGGCGTCAAAACCCGTCCCTCGGGCGTCAAAACGCGTCCTTCAGGCGTGAAAACCCCGGCCATGGGCATCAAAACGCTGTCTATAGCGGTCATCTTTGCGTGCCCGGGCGCCGGTTGGGCCCCGCGATCCCTTGCAATTCTCGAAGGACGGGCGCATGTCCCAACCTGCGACGTCACCCTTTCGACCGCCTGTCTCCGTTCTTCGGCAGCAGCTTTCGATCCGATCTGGCTGCGCTACGTCTGGGGCAATCCTGCTTCGGACGAACATGAGACAGGAGACTCACGATGGCCACTGGCACCGTGAAATGGTTCAACGCCACCAAGGGCTACGGCTTCATCCAGCCCGATGACGGCGGCAAAGACGTTTTCGTTCACATCTCGGCGGTCGAGCGTTCGGGGCTTTCCGGCCTCAACGACGGCCAGAAGGTCAGCTTCGACCTGCAGGCCGGCCGCGACGGCCGCTCGGCGGCGGAGAATCTGCAAACCGTCGACTGATCCCTCGACCCGACGGTCGATGTATGCCTCGACCAGACGGTCGACCTATCCCTCAACGCGGATCTTAGGGCGTGCCGGCAGCGGCGCGCTCGAGCGCGGCTTCGAGCTTATCCGTCGACGCCTCCCAGCCGTGCTGCTCTGCCGTGGTGCGGGCAGCCTCGCTCATAACGCGCCAAGCTTCTTGCGGCATCGTCGCCACCTCGACCAGGCGCACCGCCAAGGCCTGTGCGTCGGCCACCGGCACGATGTGGCCGTTCACGCCCTCGTCGATCAGCGAGCGTGCCGCCCCTGCGGCGGTCGAGACGACCGGCGTGCGGCAGGCCATCGCCTCCAGGATCGGCAGGGCAAACCCCTCCACGTGGCTCGGCATCGCCCAGACGTCGGCCTTGGTATAGACCGCGGCGATCTCGCTTTGCGGGGGCGCCTGCACGACCTCGACCCCCGGCGGCAGTTCCGGGCCCGGCTTGCGGGCGCTAAGGGCGACGGCCTTTAGCTCCGGCACGGAGCGGCGCGCCTGCGCGAGCGCCTCCGCCATCACATCCATCGCCTTGTAGGGACCCCCGGCATAGACGAAGCCGACGGTGGGCGGGCTCCCCCGCTCCCGCGGCGGCGCCTGGAACTGCGCCAGGTCCACCCCGTTCGGCACCAGGTCGGTGTCCTGGTCGCCATAGGTCTGCGCCATGATCTCCTGCAGCCAGTCGGAGATCACGATGCGGCGCAGGGGCAGGTAGTGAACGCCGCGGGTGATGTGGTGGGGCAGATGCTCGTGCACCTCGTGGTGCTGCACGAAGTGCACCTTCGCGCCTTTGGCCGCGGGCATCGCGGCGACCATATAGGCGGTTTCCCACCAGGTGCCGACGATTACGTCCGCATCGGGAACATCCGCTGCCGTTACGGGCCTGATCCGATCCAGAATACGCAGATCGAGCCCGCGCCCATCCAGATGGGTCGGCCCGCGGGGCGGTGGCGGCATGAGCTTGCGGAGCAGCCGCTTCGGCGACCAGCGCGGCAGGCGCGGCGCGCGCCCGGGCGGCGTGACGACCGTGACGGTATGGCCGCGGCGCATCAGGTTCTCGGCATGGATCGCGACCACCCGCGTGCCGCCCTTCAGGTTCGGCGATGGCAGGACGAAGGTGATGCGCATGGGCAGCCTCGCAGTGGGCCTCCCCCAGCCCCGGTGCCTGCCTAGCCGGGCGCTTCCCGAGCCGTCAACCGAGCGCGATTGTCAATCCCGGGTGTCGTGGCGCGGTCCCCGCCGATCGGGTCTTGCCGGTGGATCACCCGGCCCCATCTGCCCGCCCATGGCGGACGCGCTGCTCACCCTGACCGATGACGGCCTCTATTGTCCCGCGGGCGGCTTTCACATCGATCCGGTCCGGCCGGTGGAACGGGCCGTCGTCACCCATGCCCATGGCGACCACTGCCGCGCGGGGCACCGCCACCTGCTCGCCAGCCCCGAGACCGCGGTGCTCGCGCGCACCCGCTACGGCGAGGACGCCTTCGGCACCGTGCAAAGCCTCGACTATGGGGAGTGCTTGACGGTTGGCGGGGTGACCCTCTGGCTGGCGCCGGCGGGCCACGTCTTGGGCTCAGCACAGGTTGCGATCGAAGCGGGCGGACGGCGGGCCGTCGTCTCGGGCGATTACAAGCGCCGCGTCGATCCCGCCTCCCGCCCCTTCGAGGTGGTGTCCTGCGATCTTTTCGTGACCGAGGCGACCTTTGGCCTGCCGGTGTTCCGCCACCCGCCGGCGAAGGGCGAACTGGCGAAGCTGCTCGCCAGCCTCGAGACCTTTCCCGACCGGGCGCATGCGGTGGGGGCCTACGCGCTCGGCAAGGCGCAGCGGCTGATCCTGGAGCTGCGGGCCGCGGGCTATGACCGGACAATCTGGCTGCACGGTGCGCTCATCAAGCTCTGTGAGGCCTATGGGACCCTCGGCTACGATCTTGGCCCCACCGCCTATGCCACGGCGGCGGAGGGCAAGGAGACCAAGGGTCAGATCGTCCTCGCGCCTCCCTCCGCCCTGGCGGACACCTGGTGCCGCCGGCTGCCCGATCCGGTGATCGCCGCGGCCTCGGGCTGGATGCGGGTGCGCCAGCGCGCCAAGCAGCGCGGCGTCGAGATCGCCATGGTCATCTCCGACCACGCCGATTGGGACGAGCTTTGCGCGACGATCAAGGAGACCGGCGCGGCGGAGGTCTGGGTCACGCACGGTGCCGAGGAAGCGCTGTGCCACTGGTGCGCCACCGAGGGCATCCACGCCCGCCCGCTTTCGCTGGCCGGCCGCGAGGACGAGGACTAGCCGAAGGCCGGTGCGAAAACCGGCGCGCAGGCGTCCCAGGCCGCCGCGAGCGCGTCCTCAGCGCCGTAGGGGGCGTTCAGGACGACAAAGCCCGAGCCCGTCATGCCGCGCCCAGGCGGATCAACGAAGGTGACCTCGGCCGCGAGCGGGGCATCGGGCAGCCCGCGCGCGAGCGGGGTGATCAGCGCCTCGTGCCGTGCTTCCGGCAAGATGGGGTACCAGAGCGCGACGACGGCCTCGGGCCAGCGGGCGAGGACGGCGAGGGCGGTGTCGGCGGCCTCGGCATACTCCGTCTTCACCTCGTAGCTGGGATCGATCAGGACCAGGCCGCGTCGGGGCGCGCCCTGACGGTCGGGCGGGGTGAGGGCACGCAGCCCCTCGTGCCCGTCGCGCCGATGGATGGTGATGCCGGGCCCGCCGGGACGCGCCAGCCGCGCCCGCTTCAGCGCCGCATGCTCGCCTGGGTGGCGCTCACACAGGATGACCTGGTCCTGGACCCGCAGCAGCGCTGAGGCGATGGCCGGGGAGCCGGGGTAGATCCGTGGTCCCTCCTCGGCGCGGATGGCCGCGACGGCTGTGGCCAGGGGTTCGGGCAGGCGTGCGAGGCGCTCGACGCCCGCCGCGGCCTCCCCGGTCTTCTGCGCCTCGGCGCTGTCGAGGTCGTAGAGCCCGCGGCCTGCGTGGCTCTCGAGGTAGGTGATCCCGCGGTCCTTCTGCGTCAGCAGGCCCAACAGGGCGGCGAGCCCGCTGTGCTTGTGCAGATCAGCCGCGTTACCGGCGTGATAGGCGTGTTGGTAGGAGAGCATGCCCTGGGATACCGCTCCGGCGCGTGCCGCCTCAATAGCCGTGGGCGAGGCCGTCCTTTCGGGGGTCGGTGCCGCCGATCAGCATGCCGCGGTCGTGGTCGATCCAGATCGCCTGGCTGCCGCCGAGCGGCACCTGGCGCGCCGCGACCCGGTGGCCCCTGTGCGACAGCGACCGCCAGACATCGGCGCCATAGCCGTTCTCGAGCCGTGTGAACTCCCCATCATGGAAGAGCCGCGGCATATCCTGTGCCGCCTGCGGATCCATCCCGAAATCCAACATGTTCGAGATGAGGCGGCAGTGCCCATGGGGCTGGTAGCCCCCGCCCATGACGCCGAAGGGCATCACGACCTGGCCGCCCTGGCGCAGCATGGCCGGGATGATCGTGTGCATGGGCCGCTTGCCGCCGCCCGCCTCGTTCGGATGGCCGGGGGTGAGGGTGAAGCCCGCGGCGCGGTTGTTGAAGTTGATCCCGAACTTCTCCGACGCGATGCAGCTGCCGAAGTCGTGGTAGACCGAATAGATGAGCGAGACGGCCATCCGGTCGCGGTCGACGACGGTGATGTAGATCGTCTCCTTGTGCTGAAGCGCTGCCCCGTCGCTGAGTGTGGCGCCGAGGGGATCTGCCGGGGGATCGAGGGCGGCCTCCGGGTCGATCATGGCGGCGAGCTTGGCGGCGAGCGGGGCGCCGGTCAGCGTCTCCAGCGTCTCGGTCATGGCGGCGGGATCGCCGATGGCCTGATCGCGGACCGCATAGGCGAGCTTGGCGGCCTCGGTCTCCAGATGCGCACGCTCGGCGCTGAAGGGGTCCATGGCGGCGATGTCGAAATGCTCCAGGATGCGCGCCATCAGGATCGCGGTCGGCCCATGGGTGTTGGGCGGCAGTTCGATCAACTCGGCGCCGCGGTAGGGCCCGCTGATGGGATCGACCCAGTCGGCCGAGACCGTGGCGAAATCCTCCGCCGTATGGGTGCCGCCGAGGGCGTTCAGCGAGGCGATCATGTCCTCGGCCACCTCGCCCTCGTAGAAGCCCTTGGCGCCCTCGATGCCGATGCGGCGCAGGACCTCGGCCTGGCCCTGGTGGCGGAACAGGTCGCCCGGGCGCGGGGCGCGGCCCCAGGGCAGGTACCAGCGTGCCATGGCGCCCGTCATGCGCGGCGGGTTGCGTGCCCAATCGAAGGCGGCGCGGGGCATGACGGGCATCCCCTCCTCCGCCAGTTTGATCGTCGGTGCGACGGCGGCGGCCAGACCGCGGGTGCCGTGGGCGGCCATCAGCACGTCAAAGCCCTTGATCGCGCCGGGGACGACCACGCTGTTGGCATCGTCGGGGTCCATCTCGGACCAGCCCTTGGCGCGCAGAGCCTCGGCCGAGAGGGCGGCGGGGGCGCGGCCGCAGGCGTTGAGCCCCAGCACCTGCTCACTGCCGGCGGGTTTGACGAGCGCGAACATGTCGCCGCCGATCCCGGTCATGGCGGGCTCGCCGAGACCGAGGGCGACGGCCCCCGCGATGGCCGCGTCGACCGCATTGCCGCCCGCCCGCAGCTCGCCCAGGGCAACCTCGACCGCGATGGGGTGCGAGGTGGCGACCATGGCATTGGCCGCATAGACGGCGGAGCGGCCTGGCAGGTGGAAGTCGCGCATCACGGTCTCCTGTTCGATCGAGTGGGCCCCGGTGGCTTGCTGGGTAGGTGGGTCCCTGGTCGGTGGGTCGGTGGGGCGCGGCTTAGCGCCGGCGCCGGGCGCTGGCCATAGGCGCGTGCTTCACGATGCGGAAAGCGCGAGGCACGCGACCGGCAGGCTTGCCGCCGCCGCGCGGCGGTGCAACTGTCGTCGGCATGAGCGTGTACTCCATGACGACGACCGGGGGTGGGCCTGTCAGAGCGGCGCCGGAGGTCGTGGCCTTCGACCGGCGAGAACTCTCCGTGATCCTCAATCTTTACGGCCAGATGGTCGCCGCCGGGGAGTGGCGCGACTACGCCATGGACTTCGGCCGTGAGCGCGCGGTTTTCTCGATCTTCCGCCGCGCGGCGGAGCATCCGATCTATCGCATCGAAAAGCGGCCCAAGGACGCGCAGCGCCAAGGCGCCTATTCCGTCCTGGGCATGGACGGGCGGATCCTGAAGCGCGGCCGCGAGTTGAAGCCGGTCCTGGGCGTGCTGGAGCGCAAGCTCATCCGCGCGGTCGAGGGCGACTGAGGGGCCCGATCAAGCGGAATCGCGGCTGGTCGCCGCGATGAGTCTTCGGGAGCGCGGCTGGGCTGGCCGCACAGGTGCCGATTGGCTGATCACCTGTGGCGGACACTGCTTTTTTGGGCTGGGGAGAAGCCCGAGGGCTTCATGACAAGCGTTTCGCAAGGGTCGGGCCGCGTCAAGGACGAGCCGGCTCCGCCGGTCGCTGTGCGATCCTTGACCCGGCCCGACCCCCGCTGGCGGTAGGCGGACTGTGGTGGGTTGGGCGGTGCTGGGTTGGGCGCGCTGGGTAGGGCGGCGGCGCTGACTACTCTCGGATGGTCGGTGGTTTGGTCAATCCCGCTGGCGCTTGGCTTTGCGGGCGGCCTTGGCCCTGGCGATGCGGGTGCGGGTGAGTTTGCGGCGGGGGCCCCCGGCGCTGCTTGGGCCGCCGCGGCGCTTGGGGCCTGCACGGCGGATGGCGGCCTCGCCAGGGGCGGCCTCCGCCGTGACGAGATCGAAGAGGAGGCCGCCGGTGACCGGCGTCGCCTCCACCAGGCGCACGGTCAGCCATTGGCCGAGGGTGAAGACCTGGCCCGTGTCCTCCCCGATCAAGGCGGGCACGTCCTCGTCGTGGCGGAAGTACTCGGGGCCGAGCGCGCGCACGGGCAGAAGGCCGTCGGCGCCGGTCTCCTCAAGCACCACGAAGACACCGAAGCGCTGGATGCCGGTGATGCGTGCGCGGAACTCGGCGCCCTCCCGCCCCGCCAGGTAGCTCGCGAGATAGCGGTCGGTGGTGTCGCGCTCCGCCTCCATCGAGCGGCGCTCGGTGCGGGAGATATGCTCGGCGGTCTCGCGCAGGAGCATCGACCCCTCCGGCCCGCGGATCTGGGGGCCGAGGCCGCCCTCGCCGAGCCCCAGCGCGTCGATCAGCGCGCGATGGACCACGAGATCGGCATAGCGGCGGATCGGCGAGGTGAAATGGGCATAGGCGCGCAGCGAGAGGCCGAAATGGCCCAGGTTCTCCGGCGCATAATAGGCCTGGGTCTGGGCGCGCAGCACCGAGAGGTTGACGAGATCCGCATGGGGCGTGCCGGCGGCCTTGCCAAGAAGCGCATTCAGATGACGGGTCTGCAGGACCTGGCCCTTGGCGAGCGTGAGCCCGATGGTCCCGAGGCTTTCGCGCAGGCTGTCGAGCCGCTCCTCGGCCGGCTCCTCATGGACGCGGTAGAGGAGGGCGGTGCGCCGCGCCTCCAGCGTCTCGGCCGCCGCGACATTGGCCTGGATCATGAACTCCTCGATCAGCCGGTGGGCATCGAAGCGTTCGCGGCGCGAGACGCCGAGGACGGTACCCTCCTCCGACAGCTCGACACGGTTCTCGGGCAGGTCGAGATCGAGGGGTTGGCGGCGGTCGCGCGCGCGGGCCAGGGCGCGGTAGGCCGCGAAGAGATCGCCGAGCGCGGCGGCGTGGGGGGCGGTGGCGGCGTCGGGCGCCCCGTCCTGCGCCGCCTGGGCCTGTTCGTAGGAGAGGGCGGCGGGCGAGCGCATGAGACCACGCGTGAAGGCTTGGGCGCGTTTGTTCCCCTCCGCGTCGATCACCAGACGCAGGGCGAGGCAGGGGCGGTCGACGCCGGGCATGAGCGAGCAGAGATCGGCGGATAGCCGCTCCGGCAGCATCGGGGCCACCCGGTCGGGGAAATAGGTGGAGTTGCCGCGGCGCCGCGCCTCCACGTCGAGCGGTGCGCCGGGGCGGACGTACCAGGCAACGTCGGCGATCGCGACCCAGAGGACATGGCCGCCGGGGTTGGCCGGGTCATCGTCGGGGAACGCGCAGACGGCATCGTCGTGGTCGCGGGCGTCCGCCGGGTCGATGGTCAGGAGCGGCAGGTGGCGCAGATCCTCCCGCCCCTGCAGCGGCGCCGGGCCGCAGGCCTCCGCCGCCTCGACCACGCCTTCGGGGAAGTCGTAGGGGATGCCGTACTGCACCATCGCGATCAGCGAGAGCGCGCGGGGCGCGGAAGGATCGCCGAGCCGGGCGGTGATGCGCGCTTTCGGCAGGCCGAAGCGCTCACGGCTGACGCGCTCGGCCTCGACCAGCTCACCGTCCTCGGCGCCCTCGGTTGCACCCGAGGCGACGGTCCATTCCTTGTCGGACTTCTTGTCCACGGGCACGATCCGCCCGCCCTCGGCGCCCGCGCGAAAGATGCCGATCATGCGCGGCGCGCCCTGGGTCAGGCGGCGGATCAGCTTGGCCTCATAGGCAAGGTCGGCCGGGGCTTCGATGGGACGCAGCTTGGCGAGCACCGTGTCCCCGGGCTTGAGCGCGGGGTCCGCCTGACGGGGCAGGTAGAGGATGGAGGGCACCGGGTGGTCGTCGTCCCAGTCCTTAGGGGACAGGTACAGATCGCCGGCGGCATCGGGGGCGAGCACGGTAAACAGGCCGACAGGCGGCAGATGGCCTGCGGGGCGCACCCGCCGGCCCTGGCGGGCAATGGCGCCGTCGTCCTCCAACTCCCGGATCAGACGCTTGAGTTCGACCCGCTCGGCGCCCTTGATGCCGAAGGCCTTGGCGATGTCGCGCTTGGCCGCCTTGTCGGGGTTCTCGCGTACCCAGGTGAGGATCTCGTCTTTGCTCGGAAATGCCATGGCGGCGGACCTAGCACGGTGCCGTGGTCCCGGCGAGGGCACATGCCCCGGGTTCGTGCAGGCGCTTAGAGAAAGGCGGTGAGTGCTGCACCCGCGGCGATCATCTGCACCAGGTGGATGCCGACCGAGACCTTGTGCATCCGATCGAACTGCTTGCCCGCGCCCGCCTCGCCGGCCAGCTGGCGGTCGCGCAGGGCGTTGATGCGGTGCATGAGCACATCGCGATTGACGACGCCGAGGGCCGCCATGACGAGAAGTGCAGCGCCCCATCCGGTCGACCCCGCCAGGACCAGGCCGACACCCGCCAGGCCCAGGGTGAGCGTGACCGCCAGGAAGTACCAGGGGAAGACCTGGCGAATGAACGGGCCGGCGGTCTCGCCCGGCAGCTTGACGAAGACGAGCGGCGAGAAGACCGCCGAAAAGAACACCATTCCGCCGAACGCCAGCGTGAGCGCGTAGAGCGCGATGACATCGGCCATGTGATCCTCCCTGCCTGTGCGGAGGGATCTATGCCGCTTGCCCCGGCTGTCAGCGCGGTGATGCGCGTCATCGCGTCCCGGTTTCAGCCGGCGGAAACGGCAGGCGGGCCATGGCGAGACCGGTGCTCAGTGGGGCTCGAGGACACACTGGTGGATGGCCGTTGCCGCCTCGCGGAACTCCGCGTTCGCCGGAGTGCGGCGGCCCATCTTGCGCTGCGTGGTGGGGCGGTTCGCGGCAACGAGACGCTCGATCACGAGGGCGGCGACACTGCGAAGCTCGCGCTCGCTGAGGGGCGCCGGCCGCGCGGGCCTGGGGCAGCAAGGGCCGGCGATCTCGCCCTGCTGATCGGCCACGGCAGCGGGCAAAATGGTGCAGTGCGTTGTCATGCTTTGGCGCCTCCCCTGCCTATCGTTCTTGAGCAGAGTGAAACCTAAGCCGCCGCGTTGCGGATTGACTCCAGTCAATCGGCAGGTTTGGAAGTATTGCTGCCTGGATTATTCGGCCGCGCGCGGTGGGCTTTTCTTGGGCGCGGCGGGTTTCTTTGCGGCGGGCTTGTTCGCCGTGGCCTTCTTTGCCGCAGGCTTTTTCGCGGCCGCCTTCTTGGGCTTCTTTTTCGGGGCCTTGTCGGCGATCAGGGCCAGCGCCTCGTCGAAGGTCACGCCCTGGGGATCGGAGCCCTCCGGCAGGGTGGCATTGACCTTTTCCCATTTGACGTAAGGGCCATAGCGGCCGTCGTAGACGCCGATCATCCCGCCCTCGGGGTGCTCGCCCAGCTCACGCAGGGGCTTGGCCCCGGCACCGCGCCCGCCGGGACCCTTGGCGCGCTTCTCCTCGATCAGGGTCAGGGCGCGGTTCATGCCGATGGTCAGCACGTCCTCGTCCTTGGGGATGTTGGCGTAGATCCTGCCGTGTTTGACGAAGGGGCCGAAGCGGCCGATCCCGGCCTCGATGGGCTCATTGTCGTCGGGATGCCTGCCCACCTCGCGCGGCAGAATCAGCCACTCGATGGCGTCTTCCAGCGTCACGCTCTCCAGCGGCTTGCCCTTGGGCACGCTCGCGCGCTTGGGCTTCGGCCCGTCGTCGGTCTGCTCGCCGCGCTGCACAAAGGGGCCGTAGCGGCCGGAGCGCAGCGTGATCGGCTCGCCCGTGTCCGGATCGTGGCCCAGCAGCTTGCCGTCCGGACCGATCTGCTCGGCCCCTTCCTCCGGCGTGCCGAAGGGGCGGGTGTAGCGACAGTCCGGGTAGCGCTCGCAGCCGATGAAGGCGGACTGGTTCTTCGACGACGTCTTGATCGACAGCCGCCCGATGTCGCAGGCGGGACAGGTGCGCGGATCGCGGCCGTCTGCCCGCGGCGGGAAGAGATGCGGGCCCAGAACCTCGTTGATCTTCTCCAGCACCTCGGTGATGCGCAGCTCCGTCGTGTCGTCCAGGGCGGTGGAGAAATCCTTCCAGAACCGCTCCAGCAGGGCCTTCCAGTCGACCCTGCCGCCGGAGACATCGTCGAGCTCTTCCTCAAGAGCGGCCGTGAAATCGTATTCGACATAGCGGGGGAAGTAGTTGACCAGGAAGGCGGTCACCAGCCGGCCCTTGTCCTCGGCAAACAGGCGGTTCTTGTCCTTTCGGACATAGGACCGCTCCTGGAGGGTCGTGAGGATCGAGGCATAGGTGGAGGGCCGGCCGATGCCGAGCTCCTCCATCCGCTTGACAAGCGTCGCCTCGGAGTAGCGCGGCGGCGGCTGGGTGAAGGACTGGGTGCCGAGCACCGCCTCGCCCGCGTCCATCACCGCCTTGTCGTGGCGGATCAGGCCGTCGCGGGCGGTCTTTTCGAGGGGCTCGTCTTCCTCCGACGTCGCCTTGGCGAAGTCGGCGGCAAGGCCGCCGCGCTCCAGGCTCAGCGCCTGGCCCTGCGACAGCGGCGGCAGGCGGGCGTCGTCATCCTCCTCCGACCGCTCGTCGCGCCCTTCCTCGTAGACCGCGATGAAACCGTCGAAATCGACCACCTGACCGGTGGCGCGCAGGGCGGTTCTGCCGGTGGCATCGGCGATGTCGACCGTGGTGCGCATCAGCTTGGCCGCGGCCATCTGCGAGGCGAGCGCGCGCTTCCAGATGAGGTCGTAGAGGCGCCGCTCGTCGCCATCCATGCGGATGTCCTTGGGCGTCACCGCCATGGCGGTCGGGCGGATGCACTCGTGCGCTTCCTGGGCGTTCTTGGCCTTGGTCTTATAGACCCGGGGCTTCTCGGGCACATAGCGCGCGCCATAGCGGCTCTCGATGGTGCGCCGGGCGTCCTGGACTGCCTCCGGCGCCATGTCGAGACCGTCGGTGCGCATATAGGTGATATGCCCGGCCTCGTAGAGCCGCTGGGCCGCCCGCATCGCCTGCTGGGCGCCGAAGCCGAGCTTGCGGCTGGCCTCCTGCTGCAGGGTCGAGGTCATGAAGGGGGGCGAGGGGTTGCGGGTGACCGGCTTCGCCTCAACCCCCGTGATGGTCAGCGCCGCCTCGGCCACCGCGCGCACCGCATCGGCGGCGGCATCGGCGGTCGTCAGGCTCTGACGCTCGAGCTTCTTCCCCTCCAGCGTCACCAGGCGCGCATCGAAAGCCGGGCCGCCGGCGGAGAGCCGCGCCTTGATCTGCCAGTACTCCTGGGGATCGAAGGCCTCGATCTCCATCTCGCGCTCGACCACCAGCCGCAGCGCCACGGACTGTACCCGGCCGGCAGAGCGCGCGCCCGGCAGTTTGCGCCACAGCACGGGGGACAGGTTGAAGCCCACCAAATAGTCGAGCGCCCGGCGCGCGAGATAGGCCTCGACCAGCTCCATGTCGATGTCGCGCGGGTTGGCCATGGCTTCGGTCACTGCGGCCTTGGTGATGGCGTTGAAGACCACACGCTCGACCGCGGTGTCCTTCTTGACCGCACGGCGTTTGCGCAGCGCCTCCAGCAGGTGCCAGGAGATCGCCTCCCCCTCCCGGTCGGGGTCGGTGGCGAGGATCAGCCGGGTCTCGCCCTGCATCGCGTCGGCGATGGCGCGGACGTGTTTGGCGGATTTGGCATCCACCTCCCAGGACATGTCGAAGCCCTGGTCGGGGCGCACGGAGCCGTCCTTGGGCGGCAGGTCGCGCACGTGGCCGTAGGAGGCCAGCACGGTGAAGCCCGGCCCCAGGTATTTGTTGATTGTCTTTGCTTTCGCCGGGCTTTCGACGACGACGACGGCCATGCCATGCTCCCTAAGGCGCCGCTCCGATCCAGGCAGGCCCGGTTCCCATCGACGCGGCGGTGGAAAATGGAGTGGGCATGGCAGACTGTCAACGCACCGCACCATTTGGTAGCGACAGGCTGCATACACGCCACCACGGGGCGTGGCCGCCGGTGCCCGATCGCTGCCCGATCGCTGCCCGGTCCGAGGCTAGGCGGGGACCGCCGCGATCTGCCCGCCCTGGACCCGGACAAGCCTGCCCGCAAGTTCAAGCTCCAAGAGGGCGAGCGACAGGGAGGCGGGGCTGCTGCGACAGGCCCGCGCGATCTCATCCACCTCGACCGGTGTGGGGCTCAGCAGTGCGAGCACGCGGTCGGCGAGCAGCGGCGCATCCTCCCCCTCCTCGTCGATGAACGGCTCCGAGCCGAGGCCCGAGAGGCCGTAGTCGAAGGGCTCCGGCCCCTCCGCCATGCCGGCCGGCATGCCGTCGGGCGGCGGGGTTAGGCGACGGGGCAGGGTCAGCGCGTCCATCACGTCGGCGGCGGTGCGGATGAGCGCCGCCCCCTCCCGGATCAGGGCGTTGCAGCCGCCGGTGCGCGGGTCCTCCGGCGAGCCGGGGCAGGCCATGACCTCCCGCCCCTGTTCGAGCGCGCTGCGGGCCGTGATCATGCTGCCCGAGCGCAGCGCCGCCTCCACCAGGACGACCCCCTCCGAAAGGCCGGAGACCAGGCGGTTGCGCCGTGGGAAATGGCGCCCGGCGGGGATAGTGCCAGGTGGACATTCGCTGATCAGGGCGCCGCCCTCGACCACGATCCGTTCCGCCAGATCGCCGTTCTCGGCCGGGTAGATCACGTCGATGCCGCCGGCGAGCACAGCGATGGTTGGGCCGGGCTCCTGCCCGTCCTCCGCGCCGGTGGCGGCGGCGATGGTCCCCTCATGCGCCGCGGTGTCGATCCCGCGGGCAAGGCCGGAGACGACCGTGACGCCGTCCGCGGCGAGGCTGAGGGCAAGCCTGCGGGCCAGGCGCTGACCGATGGCGGAGGCGTTGCGCGCCCCCACGATTGCGATGGCGCGCCCGGAGAAGGCAGTCGCACTGCCCTGAAGCCACAGCACCGGCGGCGGGCCGGGGATGGTCGTCAGACGGTCGGGATACTCCGCCTCCCCGATCAGGACGAGGCGGGCGCCGGCGGCACTGCCCGCTTCCAGCTCCGCCCGGGCGGTGGCGATATCGCAGAGGCTGTAGCCGCTGCCCTGCGCCGGCAGCGCCTCGATCGCCGCGACGGCACTGCCGTAGCGCCGGATGAGATGCATGAAGCTGCGGGGGCCGACATTGCGGCTGCGGGCAAGACGCAGGCGTGCAAGCCGCTCATGCTCCCCTCCCGCCGCGGGCAGGAGCGCCGTCTCAGCCGGGGCAAAGCTCACATCGGCCACGCTAACCTCACTACACATCACCCAATGCGCTCAGAGAGATCCGACGTGGTTAACGATAGGTTATTGTGTCGCAGGCGGTTTCAAAATCGGTTCTCCCCGCCCTTCAGCAGCCGCGCGATGTTGCCCGTGTGGGTGAGCCAGATCAGCACGGCCAAAAGCGCCATGATCAGGACTGCTTCGAGCCGGGCGAAGGCGTAGAAGACGAAGGGTCCGGCGAGGGAGGCCGCGAGGGCACCGAGGGCGGAGGTGCGGCTGAGACGCGCCACGGCCAGCCAGATCGCCGCCAGTGCCACCCCGGCCGGCCAGTGCAGGGCGAAGGCGACCCCGAACCAGGTCGAGACGCCCTTGCCCCCCTTGAAGCGCAGCCAGACCGGGAGGCAGTGGCCCACAAAGGCGCCGAGCCCCGCGGCCTGTCCCGCAAGATCGCCCCAGCTCAGAAAGGCCAGCACCGGCACAAGCCCCTTGAGGAAATCGAGCACGAAGGTGAGCCCGGCGGCCGCCTTACTGCCGGTGCGTAGCACGTTGGTGGCGCCGATGTTGCCCGAGCCGATCTCGCGCGGGTCGCCGCGCCCCATAAGCCGCGCAACGATCAGGCCGAAGGGGATGGAGCCCGCGAGGTAGCCGATGGCAAAGGCGAGTGCGAGCCAAGGGGCCGCGCGCTCGGGTGCCATGAGCACGTGAAGCACGGTGCCGCTCCCCTCAGCCGACCGCCGCGGCGGCGTCGAAGACCTGCCGCCCGCCGACCCAGGTGCCGAGAACCCGGCCTTCCATCCGCGTGCGGTCGAAGGGGGTGTTCTTCGACTTCGAGGCGAGCGCTGCGCGGTCGAGCACGAAGGGCGCATCCGGGTCGAAGAGCACCAGGTCCGCCGGCGCGCCGGGGCTGAGCGTGCCGCCCGGCAGGCCGAGGCGCCGCGCGGGCGCCCGCGATGCCGCCTCGAAGGCGCGCAGCAGGCTCAGATCGCCGGCGTGCACCAGGCGCATCAGGGCGGGCAGGAAGGTCTCGAGCGCCACCGCACCGGTCGCTGCTTCCTCGTAGGGCAGCCGCTTCGCCTCGGTATCCCAGGGGGCGTGGCCCGAGCAGATGACGTCGATCAGCCCCTCGGCGACCGCGTCGACCACGGCGCGGCGGTCGTCCTCGGCCCTCAAGGGCGGGGCGAGTTTGAAGAAGCTGCGGTAGTCGCCGATGTCGAACTCGTTCAGCGTCAGGTGATGGATCGAGGTGCCGGCGGTGACCTCCGCGCCCACCTGTTTGGCCCGGGCGAGCGGGGGCAGGGCGGCGGCGGTGCTGAGGATGTCGGCGTGATAGCGCGCGCCCGTCGCCTCGGCCAGGGCGAGGTCGCGTTCGATGCCCAGCCGCTCGGCGATGGCGGGGACCGAGGGCAGGCCGAGGCGGGTTGCGAACTCGCCGGAGGTCGCACAGCCGCGCGCGCTGAGGCTGGCGTCCTGGGGGTGGTGGACCACCAAGGCACCGGTCGAGGTGGCATAGGTCAGGAGCGCGCGCATGACCGCCGTATCGGCCACGGGCCGGTCCGCATCGCTGAGCGCGACGGCGCCGGCGTCGAGGAGGAGCTGCTGCTCCGTCATCTCCCGCCCTTCCAGCGCGCGGGTGAGCGCGCCCATGGCATGCACCCTTACCGGCGCCGTGGCCGTCGCCCGCGAGAGGGCGAACTGGACCAGGGCGGGGTCGTCGAGGGCGGGCTGGGTATCGGGCTGGGCGACGAAGGTGGTTACGCCACCGGCCGCCGCCGCTGCGCCGGCGGAGCGGAAGCTCTCGCGGTGGCGCGCCCCCGGCTCGCCGACGAAGACGCGCATGTCGACGAGGCCCGGGGCCAGGACCTTACCGCGGCAATCGAGGGCCATTCCCCCTGGTTGGCTGTCGGAGCGTTCGAGGCCCGCGAGCACGCCGTCCTCGACCAGCAGGCTGCCGGGCCCGTCATAGCCGCTCTCGGGGTCGATGATCCGTGCGTTGGTGAAAATCAGCCGCATTCTGGGCTCCCCGGGTGGTGGTACCGGCGGTCTACACGGTGCGCGCGCAGGGCGCCATTGTCGAGGGAGCGGACAGCAGGTGCGCCGCGGGAGCCTCTCGCCGCTGGTACGTCTCGGGCCGGTTGATTGACGGCGTGGAGCAGCTGCCTCAGGCGGGCGTGCCCAGGAGCTGCAGCATCGCCATGCGCACCGCCACGCCCATCTCGACCTGTTCGGTGATCACGGAGCGGGCGGCGTCGTCGGCGATCTCGCTGTCGATCTCCACCCCGCGGTTCATGGGGCCGGGGTGCATGACGATGGCGTCGGGCTTGGCGCGGGCGAGCTTTTCGGCGGTCAGCCCGTAGCGGTGGAAGTACTCGCGCCGCGACGGCACCGCCTGTCCCTCCAGCCGTTCGGTCTGGATGCGTAGCATCATGACGACGTCGGCGTCTTCGAGCCCCGCCTCCATGTCGGTGAAGACCTCGACCCCCATGCGGTCGATGCCGGACGGCAGGAGGGTCGGCGGGGCGATCACGCGGATGCGGTTCTCCATCTTGCCGAGGCAGAGGATGTTCGAGCGGGCGACGCGCGAGTTCGCGATATCGCCGCAGATTGCGACCACGAGCTTTTGCGCGCGCCCCTTGTGGCGGCGCATGGTCAGCAGATCGAGCAGCGCTTGGGTGGGATGCTCGTGCCGGCCGTCGCCCGCGTTGAGGACCGCGCAGTTGACCTTTTCCGCCAGCAGCGCCGCGGCGCCGGAATGCGGGTGGCGGACGACCAGCAGGTCCGGACGCATGGCGTTGAGCGTGAGCGCCGTGTCGATCAGCGTCTCGCCCTTGCCGACCGAGGAGGTGACGACGTTCATGTTCATCACATCCGCGCCCAGCCGCTTGCCGGCGAGCTCGAAGGAGGCCTGGGTGCGCGTCGATCGCTCGAAGAAGAGGTTGATCTGCGTACGGCCGGTCAAGAGGTCGAGATGGGTGGGACCGGCGGCGTTGAGGCTGGCATAGGCCTCCGCCAGGTCGAGGACCGTGACGATGTCCTGGGGCGAGAGCGGTGCGATGCCGAGCAGATGGCGGTGCGCGAAAGGGCGGGCGGGCAGCGGAATGGCGGTCACGGTCATGAGATCCTCGCATAGCCCGGGCGGCGTCCGCTTGCCATGGCCCGCGCCCCGGACCAAGCGGAATCGCGGCTGGTCGCCGCGATGGGTTGTTCGGGAGCGCGGTGGGGCAGGCCCGCGGCGGTGATTTGCGCTTGGGCAGGTGGAGGGCTTGGCCATGCGGGCTGGGGAGAAGCCCGAGGGGCTTCTGTCCGAGCCTGGGGACGGGGGCCGGGCCGCGTCAAGGACGGGCGGGCTGCGCCCGTCGCTGCGTGATCCTTGACCCGGCCCGGCCCCCGCCGCCGTTCGCGTTAGCGGTTTTGACGGCGCTCGGTGCGGCGGAGCTCCATGCGGATGAACCAGGTCAGCGTGAAGCGGATGACCAGGAGGTTGAGCGTGAAAACCCCCACGGCCACGATGGCAACGAGGCTTGCTTGGGCCTGTAGCGCCTGCCAGGGGGCCATGGCGCCTTCGGGGTCGAGCAGGATCGCGAGCGCGAAGAAGAGGATGCTCACCAGGGTGGCCAGCAGCGTCATCCGAAAGGCGAGCGACCAGGCCCCGCCCCCTGCGATCGTACCGCCGCCGCGTTTGACGTGGCGCCCGGCGGCGGCATTGGTGGCGGCGATCACCGCGACAAAGCCCAGGCCTGCGCCGAGGTCGGTGAATTCGCGAATGAGGCCGACGAGGACGCTGCCGATCGCATACCAGATCAAGAAACTGCCGAGCACCGAGCGCCTCCGCCCAATCATCCAATCAATCCCATGCGCCCGTGCCGACAGCCGTCATCGCGACTTGGACCCGGGCTCAGGGAACACTACGGTTCTGGCCGTGCCGGACAAGGATGATGCTCGATGACGCTGCCCCAACCCGCGATGCTCTACGATCAGCCGAGGGCGCCGAACCCCCGGCGCCTCAACATCGTGCTGGCGGAGAAGGGGATCGAGGTGCCGCGCACCGTGATCGACCTGATGGCCGGTGAGCATAAGACGCCCGATTACCTGGCGACGGTCGGCGTGGCGAAGGTGCCGGCGCTCGTGCTCGACGACGGCACGGTGCTGAACGAGACCCAGGCGATCTGCCGCTATCTGGATGCGCTGGTCCCTGAGCCCAACATGACCGGGCGCGATCCGCTGGAGACGGCGGTGATCGAGATGTGGCAGCGCCGGACCGAGTTCGGCCTCTTCGCGGCGGTGGCCGGCTGTTTTCGCCACACCAACCGTCACCTGGCGGTGTTGGAGGATCAGGTCGCCGAATGGGGTGAGATCAACCGCGGGCGCATCCGCGGCGAGCTGGAAGCGCTGGACCGGCGGCTGGCGGGGCGCGCGTGGATCGCGGCGGATCGGCCGAGCGTTGCCGACGTGACGGCGCTGGTCGCGGTGGAGTTCCTGCGGATCATCAAGTATCCGCTGCCCGACGATCTGGGCCATCTAGCCGCCTGGCTGGAGCGCATGCGCGCCCGCCCCTCGACCCAAGCTGGGATGGAGAAGACCTGAATGACCGACAATCCGCTTCTGGCCGAAGGGGTGGGGCCCTACACCCTGGTGCCCTTTAGTGCGGTCGAGCCGGCGCATGTGGAACCCGCCTTCGACAGCGCCATGGCCGCCCATCGCGCGGAGATCGAGGCCATCAAGGCCGAGGGCGCGGCGCCGGATTTCGAGAATTCGATCGAGGCGCTGGAACGCTCGGGCCAGGCGCTGAGCCAGGTTGCGGGGGCGTTCTATACGCTCGCGTCCTCCCATACCTCCGACGCGCTGCAGGCGGTCGAGCGGGCGATCGCGCCGAACATGGCGGCGCATTATAGCGCGATCATCCTGGACCCAGAGCTCTTTGCGCGGATCGATGCCGTGCCCGCGGAGGGGCTGACGGCGGAGCAGGCGCGGGTGCTGGAGCTGACGCTGAGGCGGTTTCGCAAGGCCGGTGCGGCGCTTGACGAGGCGGGGCGGGCGCGGCTGGCGGAGATCAGCGGGCGGCTCGCGACGCTTGGCACCGAGTTTGCCCAGGCGGTCCTGAAGGACGAGGCCGATTGGGTCATGTGGCTCGCCGAGGACGACCTCGCCGGGCTGTCGGAGGGACAGATCGGTGCCGCGAAGGCGGAGGCGGCGCGCCGTGGCGAGGGCGCCGAGACGCCCTATGCGATCACGCTCTCGCGCTCCTCCGTCGAGCCCTTCCTGGCATCCTCGGCCCGGCGGGATCTGCGCGAACGGGCCTGGCGCGCCTGGACTGCCCGGGGCACCGCCGTGAACTGGCCCCGGATCGCCGAGACGCTGACCCTCCGCCAGGAGAAGGCGGCGCTCCTCGGCTTCGACAGTTTTGCGGATTGGCGCCTGTCCGATCAGATGGCCAAGGCGCCCGGCGCGGTCGCGGATCTGCTGACGCGGGTCTGGAGCCCTGCGCGCGCCCGGGCGGCGGAGGAAGCGGCGGCCCTGGCGGTGCATGCGGCCGAGGATGGGATCAACGGCCCGCTCGCGCCCTGGGACTGGCGTTACTACGCCGAGAAGGAGCGCAAGCGCCTGCATGACATCGACGAGGCGGCAACCAAGCCGTACCTCGCGCTCGACAATGTCATCGCGGCCGCGTTCGAGGTCGCCACGCGGCTCTTCGGGCTGCACTTCACGCCGGTCGAAGGCCTGGATCTGCCGCATCCGCAGGCGCGGGCCTGGGCGGTGGCGGACCGCGACGGCACCGAGATCGGGCTTTTCGTCGGGGACTACTTCGCCCGGCCCTCCAAGCGCTCCGGCGCCTGGATGAGCGGGCTCCGGAGCCAGCAAAAGCTCTGGTCGCCGGGCCGGCCGGTGATCCTGAACACGATGAACTTCGCCGAGGGCGACCCCTGTCTGCTCACCTGGGACGATGCGCGCACGCTGTTCCACGAGTTCGGGCATGGGCTGCACGGCTTGCTGTCGGATGTCACCTATCCCTCGATCTCCGGGACCTCGGTGTCGCGCGATTTTGTGGAACTGCCCTCGCAACTTTACGAGCATTGGCTGGAGAACCCGGAGATCCTCGCCCGCCATGCCCGGCACGTGGAGACCGGCGAAGCGATGCCGGCGGCGATGATCGAAAAACTGCGGGCGGCGGGCACCTTCAACCAGGGCTTCGCGACGGTCGAGTATCTTGCGTCGTCCTTCGTCGACCTCGAGATGCACCGAGACGCAGCCGCGGCCGCGGCGGACCCCGAGGGGTTTCAGGCGAGCGTGCTCGAGCGGCTTGGCATGCCGGTGGAGATCGCCATGCGCCACGCCTCGCCGCACTTCCTGCATGTCTTCGCGGGCGAGGGCTATGCGGCGGGCTACTACAGCTATCTCTGGGCGGAGGTTATGGACGCGGACGCGTTCGAGGCCTTCGAGGAGACCGGCGATCCCTTCGATGCGGCGACCGCGGCGCTTCTGCGGACCCATGTCCTGTCGGCCGGCGGGCGGCAGGAGGCGGAGGACGCCTATGCCGCCTTTCGCGGCAAGCTGCCGGGGGTTGAGCCGCTGCTGAGGGGCCGAGGTCTGCTGCCCGATGCGGCCTAGCGACGGATGACCGATGTAGCAGAGGCACGAGCGCCGAGAGAGAGCGTCACCCCCCGCGGGGCGAGGGGCGGCGAACGGCTGCTGCTCACCGCGGCCTGGATCTTCGCCTTTGCCTGTGCGGCGCCGGCGGGGGCGGTGGTGATCACGGCCTTCATGGGCGATCTCGAGATCTGGAACGTCATGGCGGAGACGGTGCTGCCGCGCTATGCGCGCACGACCCTCGCCCTGATGCTGCTGGTGGGGGTCGGGGTCACGGTCCTCGGCACCGCCACGGCCTGGCTGGTGAGCAGCACGCGCTTTCCCGGCGTGCGCTTCTTCGAGGTCGCCCTGGCGCTGCCGCTGGCCTTCCCGGCCTATGTGCTGGCCTATGCCTATACCGATTTGCTCGACCATCCGGGGCCGGTGCAGAGCGCCCTGCGCGCGGTCATGGGCTGGGGGCCGCGGGATTATTGGTTCCCCGAGATCCGCTCGCTTGAGGGGGCGGCGCTGATGCTGACCCTCGTGCTCTATCCTTACGTCTATCTGTTGGCCCGGGCGGCGTTTCTGATGCAGTCGGTCACCGCGGCCCATGTGGCGCGAACGCTCGGCTACGGGCCCTGGGGGACGTTCTTTCGCGTCAGCCTGCCCATGGCGCGGCCTGCGATCGCCGGGGGGGCTGCGCTCGCGTTGATGGAGACCATCGCCGACTTCGGCACGGTGGCGCATTTCGCCGTGCAGACCTTCACGACCGGGGTCTATCGCGCCTGGTTCTCCATGGGCGACCGGATGGCGGCGGCGCAACTGGCCTCGGTCCTGCTGATCTTTGCCGTTACGCTGGCGGTGCTGGAACGGTTGCAGCGCGGACAGGCGCAGCGCCATCAGGCGGGCAAGCGCTACGAGGCGCTGCGGCCCTATCGCCTGACGGGCTGGCGCGCGGGGCTGGCGGTGGCGGTCTGCGCGCTGCCGGTGCTGCTGGGGGCGGTGATCCCGCTCATCATGCTGACGAGCATGGGGATCGGTTCCGGCCAGAACCCCTTCGCCGCGCGCTATGTGGATTTCACGCTGAACTCGCTGACGCTGGCGGGGCTGGCGGCGGTGATCACCGTCTGCGGGGCGCTGCTGGTGGGCTATGCTGTGCGGCTGCGCCCCAGCCGCGCAAGCCGGCTGGCCGCACTGTTGTCGGGGGTCGGCTATGCGGTGCCGGGCAGCGTCATCGCAGTGGGTCTGATGGTGCCGCTCGCGGTCTTCGACAATGCCGTGGACAGCGTGATGGAAGCGTATTTCGGCATCGACACGGGGCTGCTGATCACGGGATCGATCACCGTCCTGCTGCTTGCCTATATGGCGCGCTTCATGGCGGTGGCGCTGAACTCGGTCGATGCGGGGCTTGCGACCGTACGCCCGGCGATGGATCAGGTCGCGCGGACCTTGGGGGCCAGTGCGGCCTCGACCCTGGGGCGGGTCCATGCGCCGCTCCTGCGCGGCAGCTTGTTGACCGCGGCGCTCATCGTCTTTGTGGACGTCATGAAGGAGCTGCCGGCGACCCTGCTGATGCGGCCCTTCAACTTCGATACGCTGGCGGTGCAGGCCTATCGGCTGGCCTCGGACGAGCGGCTGACCCAGGCCTCGGTGCCCTCGTTGGTCATCGTCGCCTTCGGCTTCGTACCGGTGCTGCTGCTGGTGCGCGAAATTCGCCGCTCCCGCCCCGGTCACCGGGAGGCCGAGCGCAGCGGTTAGCGATGGGCCGAGGGCTCGCTCGGCACCCGGACCGGCTGTGTCAGCCGTTGTCGGCGCGGCTGGGGTTGGCGATGGGCAGCGGGGCCCAGGCCGGGGCCGCAACGCCCTCGTTGCCGCCATCATCCAGTGGCAGCGAGGGCGCCACACGCTCCGTCACGAAGATCGCTGAGCGCGGGTCGGCCGGCTCGGGCGCGGCCTCCGGCTTGGGCTCGACGGTCGCGGTCGGCTCGGCCGAGGCTGTTTCGACGGGCGCGTTCTCGACTGCGGCCGTCTCAATCGTGTCGGTCTCAACGGGAGCGGTCTCGACCGCGGTATCGCTCGCAGTCTCGCTGGGTGCCGCTGGATCGAGGGTCTCCTGAGTGTTGGCCGCCACGTCGGTCTCGGTGGCATCGACCGCGGCCGTCTCCACAAGCGCCTCGCCAGCGGCGATCGCCTCCTCGATGATGTCTTTGTTGCCCTCGACCGGTGCTGCGGCCATGGCAGCCCCGACGGCGGCGCCCGCCACCGGAAGATCCTCCTCGACCGCGTCCTCGCTGGCCGAGGCGTCGGCGGTCTCCGTGTCGGCGGCGCTCTCGGCCTCCTCGACAGGGGTCTCTGCAACGACCAGAGGCTCGGCTTCCGCAGGCACTTCGTCCGTGGCGACCTCGACCGGCTCTTCCAGGTCCTCAGGCTCTTCGACCACGTCGTCCTCGGCCGCGGCGAGCGTCGGGTCGGGGCGCGGCGCGGGCAGCGGCGGGAGCCCGTCGACCGGGTCGCTCACGGGATCCTCCGACAGCCCGTCATCCTCCACAGCGGCGACCTCGACCTCCTCAGCCTCGGCAATGGTCTCCTCGATCGCATTCCCCTCGGCCGCGGTCTCGGCGGTGCCATCAACGTCGCTGGGCGCAGTCGAGGGAGCCTCCTCGGCGGTCTCCTCGGCTTCAGCAACCGTCAGCTCGTTCTCGGTCTCCGCCTCGGTCTCAGCTTCGATCTCGGCATCGGCCTCGGTCTCCGCGACTTCGGGCTCAGTGGGCGCCTCCTCCGCGGTTTCCTCCTCCGCTGCGGCAATCTCGGCCTCGGCGAGATCGATCTCCTCGGTCGTATCGGCGGGCGCTGCTTCAGCCTCCGCGGCTTCCTCCACGGCGTCGACGTAGGTCTCGGCCGCCTCGACCTCTTCGGCTTCCTCCGTCACCTCAGACGCGGTTTCATCGGCTGTTTCCGCCACCGCCGTCGTGTCCTCGGCATCCGCTTCGGCGACGTCCTCGGCAGGGGGGGCGGTCACCTCCTCGGCGGCGACCTCGACCGGGTCCTCGGCGGTCTGCTCTTCCTCGGCTGCGGCAGTATCGACCGTCTCCTCTTCCTCCGGCGGTGCGACGGGGGCTTCGAAGGGGTCTTCCTCAAGCCGCGGGGCGATCGCCAGGGCGCCGCCGAAACTCGGGCCGTCGCCCGTCCCTCCGGCAAGGCCACCGCCGACGCTGCTACCGGGGACGCCACCGGGCGGTGTGCCGATCCCGCCCAGGCTGGGTGCTGCAAGGCTCGGGGCGGACAGGCTGGGGCTGTCGGCACCCAGCGCGAGGCTGGCGCCGAGTTCCGGCGCCACGCCGCTTGCGACGCGCACCTGGCTGGGGATGTCCCACTCCTCCGGCACCGCTTCGGCCGTGCTCGTGTTCTCGGTCTTCTCGGGGGGCGGGCCGCTTTCGGGCGCCGCGAACAAGTCCTCGGCGGCATCGGGGCGCGTCTGGTCGACGTGGTCGAGGCCGGCGACCTCGACCGGCTCTGCCGATCCGGGCTCCTCGTCCCACTGCTCCAACAGCGCCGTCAGGTCGTCGTCCATGCCCTTGAGCTCGGCCTCGGCCGGCGGGGTCTGCGCCACCTCCACCGCCGAGGGCGCCGTGCTGCCGCCCTGCCAGCCCCCGATCGCCAGCAGCAGGCCGACGTGCGCGGCGCCGGCGATGCCGAGGCAGGTGGTCATGGTCAGATAGCGCTTCATCGCTCTCTCCCTCAGCCGCCGGCGGCGGTTACCAACGCACTATCGCGGACCCCTGCCTCGCCGAGCTGGGTCATCAGGCGCGCGATCACTGCGCCGTCGACGGTCCGGTCCGCCTGGATCAGGACAAGCTCGATCTCGCCCGCTTCCACCGCCGCGGCGATCGCTGCGAGCGCGTCCTCCCCCCGGGCGGCACCCCAGGCGAGGCTGCCATCGGCCGAGACGACCAGCGACCGGTCGGCGGGTGCGGTCTCCCCGGCGGCGCTGGCGGGCGGCTCCACCAGGGCGGTGACCTCGGGCGACAAGGTCGTGCTCATGAGAAAGAAGATCATCAGCAGGAACACGACGTTGATCATCGGGACCATGCTGTCGACGCGGCGGCTGGTGCGGTGTGGCGGGTCGAAGTCCATCGCCGCTACTCCGCCAGAACCAGCGTGCCGATACCGGCGCCGCGCAGAAGGTCCATCACCTCCACCACCCGCTGCAGCGTGGCGCCATCGACGGCGCGCAGCACTACGACGTCGCTTTCGCGTGCCATCAGGGGGGCCAGCGCCTCGGGCAGGGCCTGAAGCTCGGTCACAAATCCGTTGAGGCGAACCTTCTCAGGCGTGATCGAGACGAGCCGCGGCTCGCCCTCATAGGCCAGCGTCTCCTCCGCCACCTCGCCCTCACCGCCCGCCGGCGTCAGGCGGATGGCGTTCGCCTCCTCGCCGTAGGTGGCGGCCAGCATGAAGAAGACGAGGAGCAGAAAGACGACGTCGACCATCGGCGTGAGGCCGACCTTGCCGCGGCGCAGACCACCCTCCGTCTTGAAGTTGACCTTCATTCAGCGGCCCTGACGTTGAGTGCTGCAGGGCGGTTGAAGACGCGGCTCGCGATATCCTCGAGATCGAGACGCAGCCGGTCGACAACCCCGTCGAAGTAGCTGAGGGCCGCCGCTGCCGGGATCGCGACCGCCATGCCGGCCGCCGTGGTCAGCAGCGCCTCCCAGATACCGCCCGCCAGGGTCGAGGGATCGGCTTGGGCGCCCGAGGCCTGAAGCGCCTGGAAGGCCGCGATCATGCCGAGGACCGTGCCGAGCAGCCCCATGAGCGGCGCGAGCGAGGCGATCACATCGAGCGTCCGGAGCGAGGTCGCGGCATTCGCCAGCAGGGTCTTGGCGACGCGGGTCGTCTCCTCGCGCGCGCGATGCTCGTCATGGGGATAGTGGCGCACGGCATCCATCGCGGCCTGCGCCAGTTCGGCGCGGATGCCCGTGGTCTGGCCGAGCAGGCTCTTGGCGCGCATCGGATCGCCCTCGACCCAGGCATCGACCGCTTCCTCGGCGCTCAGGCGGGCCCAGGCCCGCATCTGGGCTAAGCGGATGAATTTGTAGAGGATCGTGGCCAGGCTGATGACCGAGACCACGGCGATGATCCAGAGGACCGGGCCGCCTTGCGCAAGCAGCTCGAGCGCAGGGGCACCGGTTTGCGGCCCGGCCGCACCGCCCGCCCCATCGCCCGTCGCCGCCTCGCCGGCAGCCACGCCCGCCGCCTGCGCAAGAGCCATCACAAATGCCATCGTCGCCACCCGTTTCTCAGGCGCGCCGCATACCGCACGCGCCGACAATGTCTATCCAGGATTCCGGCTACACGCACAGGTTGGCCTAAAGATGAATGAATTTGGCGGGATTACGGCAAGATCCCTTGGTGAAACAACCGCTTCGGATTGCCTGCCACCACCGCCACGGCCTATCGGTCCTCCTCAACGCAAAGCGGGGCGCCGAAGCGCCCCGCTGCAAGACTTACTCGGCATCGCGGATCAGGGGTAGCCGACGCTGTCCCAGATCTGCTGCGCCTTCGGCTGGTTTTCGCCGAAGGTCATCAGGCTCACGTCATCCGCGCGGAACAGGCCCATCGAGGCCACCGGTGCGCCCAGGGCGATACCCGGCACGCCCGGATACTCCTGGTTGCCGTTCGAGAAGTACTCCTGCGCCTGGTCGGACGCGAGATACTCGAGGAACTTCACCGCGTTCTCACGGTTCGGCGCGTTCGCCACGACCGCACCGGCCGACACGTTCACATGGGCACCGCGGTCCGACTGGTTCGGGAAGATCCAGCCGATGCCCTCGGCCCCGGAGGTCAGGCCGTCCACGTCCTTGGCCAGGCCGCGGGCGTAGTAGTAGGTGTTCGACACCGCGATGTCGCACTCGCCCGAGACGATGCCGCGCAGCTGGTCGGTGTCGCCGCCCTGCGGCGTGCGCGCCAGGTTCGCGAGCAGGCCCGCCGCCCAGTCCTTCGCGACCTCCTCGCCATGCGCCTCGATGACCGAAGACATCAGCGACAGCATGTAGATGTTCGAGGAGGAGCGGGTGCAGATCTGACCCTTGTACTGCGGATCGGCCAGCGCCTCATAGGTCAGCGGCGGGTTCTCCACGCGGTCCTTGGCGTAAAAGATGATCCGGGCGCGCTGGCTGAAGCCGAACCAGTGGCCGTCGGCGTGGCGCAGATGCGCCGGGATGCGCTTAGAGAGGATCTCCGAGCTCACCGGCTGCAGCAGGCCCTGCTGGTCGGCGCGCCAGATGCGGCCCGCGTCCACGGTCAGCAGGATGTCGGCGGGGCTGTTGGCGCCCTCCGAGGCGATGCGCTCGATCAGACCGTCGGCCTTGCCTTCGATCCGATTGATCTTGATGCCGGTCTGGGCCTCGAAATCGCTGTAGAGGCGCTCGTCGGTGTCGTAGTGGCGCGAGCTGTAGAGGTTGAGCTCACCCTCGGCGAGGGCGGCGGCAGGCGTCAGCATCATCACGGCGACAAGCGCCGTGCGTAGCTGGCGGAGGGGGGTAAAGGCCAAGCTCATCGATAACTCCCGTCAAGGTTGTATTGACCACCGAGTTCATACCCGACGGTTATGCTCGGCTTAGTCGGCAGGGGCAGGGCGATCAAGGCAAATCGGGCCAAAAACGCCCTCGCGGCGGGTTTTCCGGCCGGTTTCAAGGGTCTCCGACATGTCCCGACCGAAGGGTGGAATTGGGTTTCAAAGGGTGAGGAAATCCGGTCAGCCAAGCCTCAACCGACGCCTTCGCCCTCGTCGCTCTTGGCGTCTTCGCCCGACAGCACAATCCGCATCCGCCCCTCATCGAAGGGGCGCAGCACCTCAGCCGCGCGGTCGGGGCTGCCGGTGAGCCCGGTCTGATAATCAAGCGGATCGAGGATAACCGGCATCCGGTCTGGATGGATCTTGGCCACCATCGGGTTGGGCGTGGTGGTCAGCATGGTACAGGTCTCCAGCTCCACCAACTCGTCGCGGTACTTGCCGCGGAACTGCCGCCAGAGACCGGCGAAACCGAGGCCAAAGCGCGGTCAAACCAGATTGGCTACCCTTCGCGCGCCTGGGGGCCGCGATCTGCAAGCGATCGTATCGGCCGAGCGCTACGCTGCTTCGACCATTGGCAGGGCCATCATCATCTCCGCCATCTCGTCCAGATCATCAGGGCCGACGGGACAAGCGGCATTTTGTGAGATCGAGTGGCAGGCATCGGACTTCATCGCGGCCGCAAGCTCGCAGCCGGAGACCTCGGCACAGGCTTCGGGCAGCCGCGCAGCGATGCCGCAAGACCTCAACAGGGCGACGAAGGTGTCCGGGAGCTCAGTCGCCTCCGCCGCGCCGCCCAGGACCTGTGCGGCCATCGCGTAGTTGTGAGATCCTTCAGGGCGCCTGACCAGCCAGGGCAGCGTCACCTCCAGCGCGAGCCCGGTCGCAAGGCCGTGGTGGATCCGCGCCAAGGATCCAAGCGCATGGCTGATGTTATGGCCCATGTGCGTATTGCAGTTGTGCAGCGCGAGCCCGGCCACCGTGCTACCCCAAAGAACGCGGCCGCGTGCCTCGATATCCTCGCCATCCGCCACGGCACGCGGCAAGGCGTCGACGAGGATCTTCAGGGCCTCGTGCCCGAACATGAGACCCGCGGCACTGGTCTTTCGAGAGGTCGATGCCTCAAGCGCATGGGCCACGGCGTCGATGCCCGTCCAGGCGGTGATATGCGGCGGCAGGCTCACCGTCAGCTCGGGGTCGAGGATCGCATGCGCGAACATCAACTCCTCACCCCAGAACCAGTTCTTCTTGCCATCGGCGGTCGAGACGATGGAGGTTCGCGTAACCTCTGAACCCGTGCCGGCCGTGGTGGGCACTGCGATGGCGGGCAGGCCGTCTGCCGGAAAGTCATGGCCGCCCAGGGCATAGTCGGCGGCGGGACGACCGGTGTGGGCGATCGCCGCCACCAGCTTGGCCGCATCCATCGCCGCACCGCCACCAATACCGACGACCGCCCGTGCACCGAGCCTGCGCAATCGCGCGCAAAGATCGTCGATCAGAGCTTCCTTCGGCTCACCCGCGACATCGGCCGCCACGTCGCTGCGGATGCCGGCGGCCGTGAGATTTGCCGACAGACGATCCGTGACCCCGAGCTGGCTGAGGGCGGTATCTGCGACGACGAACACCGGTCCGTTCGCCATGCCCGAGACAAGCTCCGGGAGGTCCGCCAAGCGGCCTGCACCGAAACTGATCGGGGGAACCCGGCCAATGTTGAAACCCTTCATCCCGCTCTCCCCAAGCATCCTCTTCCCGGTCCTGCGGAAAGGCGCCGCCCCCAACTTCGCGAGCTCTCCGGTCGCACCGCCAGGCCGCCGCCTTCAAGCCTGTCTGCGACCTGTCGTGTCGCATTTGATCCATGTCTGCGCGGTAACCGATCAGGGCAGCGCCGAGGGCAGGAGGGCGGCTGCCGTGGCTTGCTGTTGCCGCCACGTTCGCCTGCGACAAGGCCGCTCATTCCAGCGCGCGATCTCCGCTCTGCGGCCGCTTGCGCGGCATTGGTTGCATTCCCAGATCGAGACTGACTTCGGCGCAAGATTTGAAGCTTCACGAGCAAATAATCCAACCAGCGGAGGAAGATATGGCGTACTACTTCTACATGCCGACGGTGAACATAATGGGAACCGGCGGGTTGGCCGATGCAGGCCAGGAGATCCAGGCGCTCGGGTTCAAGAAGGCGCTGATCGTGACGGACGCGCCGTTGCACCGGGAGCTTGGGGCAACGAAGGTCCTGACCGATCTGCTCGATGGAATTGGCGTCGCCTATGCGGTCTATGACGGGGTGGAGCCCAATCCGACGACGGCCCAGGTCGATGCCGGCACCGCGCTGCTTCGGCAGGAAGGCTGTGACTTCATCATCTCGTTCGGCGGCGGCTCGCCCCATGATGCGGCCAAGGCGATCGGGATCCTCGCGACCCACGGCGGCGACATTCGCGACTTCGAGGGCATCAACAAGATGACCAAGCCGATGTTGCCGCTCGTCGCCATCAACACGACAGCCGGCACGGCGAGCGAGATGACGCGGTTCGCGATCATCACGGACGAGACGCGCCATGTGAAAATGGCGATCGTCGACTGGCGAACGACGCCGTCCGTCTCCGTCGACGATCCCGATCTGATGGCGGCCATGCCCCCGGCGCTGACCGCGGCGACCGGGATGGATGCACTGACCCATGCGATCGAGGCCTATGTCTCAACGGCCGCGACGCCGGTGACGGACTCGGCGGCGCTGCATGCCATCAAGCTTGTGTCCGGCTACCTGGCCCGGGCGGTGAAGGATGGTCAGGACCAGGAGGCGCGGGAGATGATGACCTATGCCGAGTTCCTGGCCGGCATGGCGTTCAACAGCGCGAGCCTCGGCTATGTCCATGCCATGGCCCACCAGCTTGGCGGCTTCTACGACCTGCCGCATGGGGTCTGCAACGCGATCCTGCTGCCGCACATTCAAGCCTACAATGCCGGCGCGGTGCCGGAACGCTTTGTCGAGATCGCTCAGGCCTTGGGGATCGATACCCGGGGGATGAGCCCTGCCGAGAGTGCGCAGGCTGCGCTGACCAGGATCCGTGCCCTATCGGCCGAGGTCGACATTCCCCCGAACCTGGCCGCCTTCGATGTGGTGAAGCCCGACGATTTTCCGATCCTGGCGGACAACGCGATGAAGGACGCCTGTGGTGTCACCAACCCCAAACAACCCAGCAAGGACGAGGTAGTCGCCCTCTTCCAGGCGGCCTACCAGGGCTAGGTCGGGGGTCGGCCTTTTGCCGCCAGTGCTCTGTCGCCCGTCGCAATGTCGATTGCGGCGGGCCGACGGCGGGGCACCCCGTGCCTGTGCCGGGGGGCCGGGCGGGTCACTGCTCGCGGAACTGGTCTTCGACATCCGCCACATCGATGCCCAGCGCTTCGAGCCCTGCTTCGAGGTGATCGGACAGCTCCGGTATGCCTGCCAGATAGTTTTCGGTCGGCGCCGAGGCCTCTGCCCTCGCCGTCGCCAAGGCCTCGTCCCAATCCTCGGCGTCGAAGCTCTCGCGCCCAACCCACATGATCGCGACAAGGTTGGGTGCCTCGTCTTCGTTCAGACCTGAGATATAATCGCGAAGCTGCGTGCTCTCAGGCCCGTACTCGCGCGCCAAGAAAATCACCCGGACGACTTTGTTCGTGCTGATTTCTGGCATTTGGGCTCACCTGCTCCTCAGGCTTCGGTCCAAAGACAACAAACTAAAGGAGCCCATCCTTGCAAGGGTGATCTTTGCTTAGTGATCGCCGCCATGGCGCTCAACGTCCCATCGTCGGCGCGAAGGTTGGGGGCGGCCCGGTCGACGGCCTTGCGGTACAAGGCATTCGGTCGGCGGCCACGCGATAGGATCGGCGTGCATGCCGCGGCCGATCTCCGCTTTTGCATGGAGCGGCTGCGCGCTCCGGCTCTCGCTTGACCACCAACAGGTGGGCGGCTACTCCATTTTGTGATGGTCCCTCGGATGCTTCGGCGGCGAGGGTGAAAATGGGAATACGGTGCGGCGTCCCTTGGCGCCAAGGCCGTGGCTGCCCCCGCAACTGTGAGCGGTGAGCGGCGCTCCACATCGCCACTGGCACCTTCGGTGCCGGGAAGGCGGAGCGACCGTGACGACCCGCGAGCCAGGAGACCTGCCATCGTGTTTGCAACCTAGTGCCGGGCGGGGTGCCTCGGTCGGGAGATGACGATGGCAACGCGCAGGCTCCTGCAGCCTCCGGAGACGCCGCCTCGGCGGCCACATCGGCACTGGCTCTCGGCTCATCCGCCGGAGGGAGCCAGCCGAGATGGACCGCATCGCAGATCCTTCTGCTGACAACGCGACCGCCACAGGTGCCGGGGCGAGCGCCCACAGCATCGTCGTGTGCACCAGGTGCCGGCGCACGGGGCGACAGTGTCTGCCGGGCTTCGAGCTCATCTCGCGCCTTCGCTCGGCGGTGGATCTTGCCCGCAGCACCGGGGCGCTGCAGGCGGACTTCGCCGTGGACGGGGTCGCCTGCATGGCCGGCTGCGACCGTCCCTGTACGGTCGCCTATCGTGCCGACGGCAAGAGCTGTTACCTCTTCGGTGATGTGGATGAGGACGCGGACATCGACGCCCTCGTCGCCTTTGCCGCGCAGTATGCCGCCAGCGCGGATGGATGGACCAACTCGACCGAACGCCCAGGGGAACTGAGCGGCAAGACGCTGGCCCGCATCCCCTGCGCCCTCGTCATCGAACGTCAAAAGACCGATGGCGATCGCTGAGGTCTCAACGCTCCCGCCCCGCGCGGCCACGGTCAGGGCCGAGCACGTCTCCTATCGTGCGCGGCGGGGGGCGGCGTTGGTGCGCGATGCTTCTCTGGACGTCGAGGCCGGCGAACGGGTGGCGATCATCGGGCCGAACGGGGCCGGCAAGACGACCCTCCTGCGGATCATCGCAGGGCAGCTCAGACCGACTGCGGGGCGGGTCATGCTCGATGGGCTCGACATCGCGAAGCTCGGTCGGCAGGCGCGGGCGCGCCGCGTCGCGGTCATGGCTCAAAGCGACCGGCCGGACCTGCGGCTGCGCGGCATCGACTACGTCGCCCTCGGGCGTCTGCCCTATGCCACGCGGACCACGGCACAGCAGCACCAGGAGATGGTGATGCGGGCGCTGGAGGCGGCGCGTGCGCTGTCCTTTGCGGATCGCCCGCTCTCCGCGCTATCGGGCGGCGAGCGGCAGCGGCTCATGCTGGCGCGGGCCTTGGCGCAGCAGCCGGCCGTGCTGCTGTTGGACGAGCCGACCAACAACCTCGATCCGCGGGCCCGGTTGGATCTGCTGTCGATCGTCGCGGACCTCGGCATCACGGTGATCGCCGTCCTGCACGATCTTGCGCTGGCGCCCGACTTTGCCGACCGGGTGGCGGTCATGGCGGCGGGGCGGATCGTCCTGACGGGACCACCGCAACAGGCGCTGTCGACGGAGGTCGTCCGCGACGTCTTCGATCTCCAGGTCTTCCCGCTAAGCCACCCCCGGGACGGCCGCCCCCTATTCGTCTTCGACACCCTGGTTCCAAAGGAGAACGCCAGATGACCACCAGGCTTGCCCTTGCTGCCGGCGTTGCCGGCATGCTCGTCGCAACCACCGCCGCCGCGGACTATCCCGTCACGGTCGATAGCTGCGGCGCCGAGATCACCTTCGATGCCGCGCCTGAGCGGGTTGTCGTGCACGATCTGAACATGACCGAGATGGCCTTTGCCCTGGGTCTGCAGGACCGGATGGTCGGCGTCACGGGCATCACCGGCTGGTACAAGGTCGACCCAGCGTTCACCGAGCAGCAGGGCGATATCCCCGAGCTTGCGCCCAAGTACCCCTCGATGGAGAACCTGCTGGCCGCCGAGCCCGACTTCTTCTTCGCCGGTTGGTACTATGGGATGCGTCCGGGGGGCGAGGTGACGCCCGACACCTTGGCGCCCTTCGGCGTCTCCACGCTCGTCCTGACCGAGAGCTGCGTCCACCTCGACAAGCAGGTGGCACCGGCGTCGATGGATCTGCTGTTCGGCGACATGCTGAAACTCGGCCAGATCTTCGACAAAGAGGCCGAGGCGACGGCACTGGTCGACGGCTGGCGCGCCGAGCTTGCCGAGATCGAGGCCACGGTCGCCGACCGCCCGAAGCCGCGCATGTTCCTCTATGACAGCGGCGAGGATCAGCCCTTCACCGCCGGGCGTTTCGCGATCCCCACCGCCATGATGCGCGCGGCGGGCGGCGTGAACGTCCTTGAGGATTTCGAGACGAGCTGGGGCCGCACCTCCTGGGAGACCGTGGCCGAACGCAATCCGGAGTTCCTGATCCTGCTCGATTATCAAGACGATGCGGGCTACCGGAAACTCCTCGATTTTCTCAAGGCGCATCCCGCGATGAGCGAGACTGACGCGGTGAAGAACGAGCGCTTCGTGCCGCTGCGCTATGAGGAACTGACCCCTGGGCCCGCGAACATCGAGGCGATCCGCAAGATCGCGGCCGCGATGCACGACTTGTCGTTCTAGGGCGCAGAGCCGGGGACCACGGTGTTGTCCGACGATCGACCGTTGTCCCCGAACCGATATGCCAAGCGGTTGCGCGGGGGCCTTGTCGCAGCGGGTTTGATCGCGCTGCTCGCCCTCGCCTTCCTGGCCTCCGTGTCGCTGGGCGCCACGCCGCTGGCGTTTGGGGACGTCCTGGCGATCCTGCTCGGCCCGCTCGCCGGCGCCCTGGGGTTCGAGGCGCCGGGAGGGCCGATCGAACGCATCGTGCTCGAGCTCCGCGCACCGCGGGCGATCCTGGCGGCGCTCGTCGGCGCGGGGCTGGCCGTGGTGGGCATGCTGCTGCAGTCCACCACGCGCAACGATCTGGCCGACCCCTTTCTGTTCGGCCTCTCCTCCGGTGCTGCCGCCGGCGCCGTCTTCGTGATCACCGTCAGCGGCGACCTGCTGGGCATCTGGACCTTGCCGGCGGCAGCCTTCGTTGGCGGGCTGGCCTCCGCCTTGACGGTGCTCACCCTTGTCGCGCGCACCGGGCTTGGTAGCCCCGAGCGGCTTATCCTTGCCGGGCTTGCCGTCTCCTTCGTGTTCGCCGCGCTGACGAATTTCCTCGTCTTCTCGGGCGATCAACGCGCCGCGCATTCGGTCGTGTTCTGGAGCCTTGGCGGCCTTGGCCTCGCGCGGTGGGACAATCTGGGGTTCGCGGCCTGCGGGCTGCTGGTGATCCTGGCGACGGCATTCGGCCTGCGCCGGGCGCTCGATGCGCTCCTTGCCGGCGACGAGGCGGCCGACAGCCTGGGGGTCAGCCCCGCGCGCACGCGCACGCTGGTCTTCATCGCCTCTGCCTTCGCGACCGCGAGCTTCGTCGCGCTGTCAGGGGTCATTGGCTTCGTGGGCCTCATGGTGCCGCACCTGGGGCGTGCCCTCGTGGGCCCGCTGCACGGCCCGCTCATCCTGGTTTGCGCGGCGATTGGCGCGGCCCTGGTCCTTGCGGGCGACATCGCCGCGCGGACGCTGCTCGCCCCGCAGGAACTACCGCTCGGCATCGTGATCGGTGCCGTCGGCGCGCTCTTCGTGGTGGTGCTCGTCCTCCGCCGATGACCCCGCGGCCACGAGGCGTGGAGGCCACCTGGCTCTCCTCGCGAAGCGCCGCGGCGTAACAAGATGGCCATCTGCAGTCATGCTTTATAACGCGTTCTTATGAACGTGCCTTCCCTCGTTCTGCCAGGCCGTGTGTCGCTAATCACACCAGTTGTGGCACTCGATGCAGAAGTACCCCGGCAGGCCTCAAGGGCATCTGAAAGAAGTTCAGCCCTGTGCGGTTCTTTTCGCGAGGCTATTAAGATGTGAATGAAAGCTGATACAACAGGAACGAGAACAATGACACTAAAAGAACTATTGAGCGAACTCGGTTCGCACACGGGTATGGGAGAAGTCGACTTCGATCCCGCAGAGGGCGGCGTCCTCACCATCGACGACATGCCCATCGCGATCGAGGGCCTGCCCGACGACGAGGGCATCCTGCTGACCGCCTCCCTTGGTGTGGTGCCGCCCTTCAACCGCGAGGGCATCTATCGCGCCATCTTGATGGCCAACACGGACGGCGCCGCGACCGGCGGATCTTCCCTTGGGATCAACGACGAGTACGATGAGATCCTGCTCTGCCGGACGATCCTGAAGGGTGAGATCGACTACGACGCTTTCCAAGCGGAACTCGTGGTCTTTCAGGAGGTTGCCACGCATTGGCACGACCGGATCAAGCGCGGCGACATCGCCCCTGTTGCCGCCCCGACGGCGGGCGCAGGCAGCGCGCCCGGCACGTCAGCAGACGAAATCCAGATCCTCGTTTGATCAGTCTCAGATAGAAAAAGGAGAAGAGCCATGGGTGTAGGTGCAATCGGTCAGGCAGTTCATCTTCAGACCGGAACATTCAAAGTCGACAAGACAAGCAGCACGAACGTCTTCGGGACGACGAGCGTAAAGTTCGATATCAAGACCGGCAACAATATGACGCGCCGGACTGGCTTTAAGGCCGGAACATTCAGGAAGTTCAAGGCGATCGCTCACTGCGCCAGCTCGACGAAAGAGGCGCAGCGGATCATCCGCCACGGCGAGTTGAAGCTCTCGAAGGGCGTCAACAACATGGTCTCGGAGATGGCCAACAAAAGCGCCAACAACCAGACGCAGCTATCCGGGTTCGAGATCTTTGATCACCTGAAGGACGTCGCCAAAGGTGGTGAGCACTTCATGCGGGCCGGTGGCAACAACAACATCAACGCCGTGGAAACACGGGTTCAGGCTAACCTCGAAACGTCTTTGGAAGCCCTCCGACGCGCCGACCCTAACACCTTTGACGAGGTTCTCACCGTTCTCAGAACGGAGATGGCACAGGTCGACGCGCTGATCGGTATGCCTGGGCCCGTCCGCGATCGGCCTCAGCTTCAGGCCATTTCGCGCGCGATGCACACGACGCTCACAAATCTGGACCGGAAGTACAACGTCGATGTGTTCGTGAATAACCCTGCGCACAACAACACCTACAACGACTTCACCGGTGCGGCGGGTCTGGCGCAGCTCAACGCTGTCTTTGACGATCACCTCGTTCGTCTCCCGAACCATGGTCTCAGGGCCGACATCCGTGCGCATTATCAGGCCATGGGCATCCCGGCGACTGCGCAAGACGTGCAGAACATGGTTACTGCTTTCAAAGCCGACGTCGACTACGCCGAGACGGCGGGCTACACGCCCTGGCAGAACGTGGACTACCTCTATACTGATCCGACCTCGGACTTCAGCACTCAGGCAGTGGCCAGTAATCTCCTGACGCATGGACAGGAGAACTTCGATTGGCTCCATGACTTCAAGGTCATCGAAGAAAATCAGGACACGATGTCAGTGACGGATATGCGCGATCAGATCGGCGACCTGCTGGAGCTATGCAAGGAGGAGGACTGGGCGGCCGCCTGGGCTAACGCCGACGCCGCGTCCGATGTCCAGCATGTCAACATCGGTCAGGAGGCGAAGATCAACTTCTTGAAGGGTATGGCCGACATCACCGGGGTCGACTACGATGAAAGCTACGATCTCGATCAGGCCATCGCAGACCTGAACAACATGCAGCGCAACGAGCTGAAGGAGGTGTTGAGTGCACTCAAGACACCTCGCGCGGGCCTCAACTTGACGGACGCCACTCCCTACAATGATCTCCACGCGAATGCGACGCAGATCCTTGGAGTGTTCAAGTCAACACTGGGCTAGCACGAAGCCACACCCTCAGTGACGTCGTCATCGAGGACAAGCTTACGCCGGGCGGCACACAGGATCGCGCTTGTGTCGCCCGGCGCGATCAAGACCACCAGATCTGGGTGGTCATTTCAGCAGCACTTCGCCCGCAAGTGACGGCACAGCGACGCTGCCGACATGCGCCATGCCGCTCTCACCACGACTGATCCGCGGCTGCGCCGTCGAGCCGGTCACCGCTGATCAACACCTCATGATCGAGCTTTACTGGCCGCGTGCACGGACCGACCCAAGGTTGCAACATCGAGGCTGCCTGGCGCTCACGCGCAGAGGCGAGGCGCCGTGGTCGGCAAAGCACGAAGCGAGGGGCGTGAAGATGAGAGCAATGGTCACCGCATCAAATCATCTGTCGCTGGGCATCACGCTTCTGGCCATGATGCTGATCGTGGCAGCGCCGCTCAGCGCCCAGCAGCGGGCGGCCGTGCCGGCGCATGTGGTCGAGCAGTTCGGACAGCCGCCTGCCATCCCGGACGGCCCGCTCTCGGCACCCCTGCGCGAGGCCGTGCGCACCGTCTTCGTCGACAGTGTCTCGCAGGCCGTCTGGGGCGATGCTCAGGCCGACGCGCTGGAGGTCATCGTCCAGTCCGAAGATCCACGCCTGGTCTGGATCATCAGCGACCTGATGCGGTTCACCTGGAACCAGCGGTTCGACGACGAGCTTGCCGATGCCGCCGAGACCCTGCTGCAGATCGACCTGCAAACACCGCGTCGCTGGCGCGAGGTCACCGACCATCTGATCGCCTGGGACGTGCCCTCCTTTCCCGGCTATCTCGACACGAAGCGCGAGATCTTCACCAACTTCGTGCCGGGCTGGGATCGGATCTTCGTCGAGGGGGACATCGACTGGCGCCTGGTCTCCTGGGGCGGCGTGCTGATAGACAATCGCGCCTACGACACTACCGACGAGCCCTGCAACTGTATCCCTGCAGCGGACAATCCCCCGGTCAGCAGCGCCGCGGAGGCGACTTGGCTCGACGATGACGACGTCGTCTTTGGGATCGTGATCAACGGCGAGGCCCGCGCCTATCCGCGCCAGATCATGGAAGTGCGCGAGATGGTCAACGACACACTCGGCGGGCGCGATCTCGGCATTCCCTATTGCACCCTGTGCGGCGCGGCGCAGGCCTATTTCACCGATCGCCTGCCTGAAGGCGTGGAGCGGCCGATCCTGCGGACCTCAGGCCTGCTGATCCGCTCGAACAAGGTGATGTACGACATCACATCCTACTCGGTCTTCGACACGTTCCGCGGCATGGCGGTGACGGGCCCGCTGGCCGAGCGGGGGATCCAGCTTGAACAGGCGAGTGTCGTGACCACCGACTGGGGCACCTGGAAGCGCGCGCATCCCGAGACGACGGTGCTGGTGGAGAGGCTGGCGCTCGGTCGGAACTTCGACTTTCGCAACGGGCGCGATGCGAATGGCCCTATCTTCCCGGTCGGCGACGTCGACCCGCGCCTGCCCGTGCAGGAAGACGTCATTGGGGTGCTCACGGCCACGGGTGAGCCGGTCGCCTTCCAGCGCCGCACCGCCTTTGCCGCGCTTCGCGCGGGTGCCGAGGTCGCCTATGAGAACGTCCGCCTCGAACTGGACGCAGGGGGGATCCGCGCCGTCGATGAGGACGGCAACGATCTCGGCAGCCATCAGGCCTTTTGGTTCGCCTGGTCGCAGTTCTATCCCGATACCGCGCTGGTCATCCGCTAGCGCAGGGGCGCAGACACAACGGCCGCTGCGTGCGTTGCACCCAGGTCAGGAGCTTGGGCAACGGGCGAGCGGGCCGTTCGAGACGAGGAAATCCCACCGGATCGTCAGGCTCTCCTCGGAGAGGTTCATGCGCAGGAAGTACTGCTGCACGCTGTCCTCGCCGCAGTGCGCATAGGCGCCGGTGAACACGCCATCGTCGCGCTCCTCGAGCGGAAACCAATCGAGCTTGCACCAGATCGGCCCTTGCTTCAGCCACTGCGCCCCGATCTCGATCGGTTCCGCCCGGACGGTCAGGCCGGGTCGCAGAGGCTCGCGCGCGCACTGCTGCGCCGTACCCCAGGAGCCGTAGAGCACGTCGCGCTCATCGGCAGCAGCAGCGACGGGGAGGATCATCAGGGCGAGCAAGAGAGCGTGGCGCATCTGAGCCGTTTGGCGCTCAAAGGCCGGCGAAGCGAGTCACGTCTGCTTGATGCGCTGCCGAGGCGATCCCGACGCAGACCCGTGGAGCCCCCCAGATTGCGTATCGTCGACAGGCTGCAGCTCGTCGGTTCTAACGGTGATGAAGGATGGCCGCCGCGATGTGCAGGCTTAAAAGCAGGACGAGCAGGATCGCCGTGCCATCGTGTGCCAGGTCTGCCATCCGCGCAAACGGCACGTTCAGCGATAGGGCAGGCAAAGGAAGAAGACCGAACGGCGTTACGGTAAATCCAAGTGCTGCGAGCTTCAGATATCCTGTAATCGGCAGCACGAGCAGGCAGACGTAAAGCAAGCAATGGTTGATCGTGGCCGCATAGCGCAGCGCAGCGACATCGGATCTCGGCGGAACGTTCGTGAAGGAGCGCAGCACCACGCGCGCCACTGTTAGCAGGAACAGAACCGCTCCCACCGAGATATGGCTCTGGACGAGGGTCTCCGCGAGGATCGGGCGAGGCTCGTAGAGCGCGATGTTCAGCAGGGCGAGGCTCACCTGGACCGCAACGAGGACGGCCGTGACCCAGTGTATCAGCCGCAATCGCTGACCGTAGCGCGCACTCACTTCGCGGCAGCCTTAAGATAAACGCTTAGATTGCAGGGGCTTCGGCCGCCGCGGTCGCAGGTGACTTGAGTCTCGCCCAAGGACAGCGCTGCATCAAGAGACGGCTTTGTGAAGGTGAAGTCTGTTTCTGCCGCGCGGGCATGACAGGACAAACAAGATGCCTGCGGCCGGGTCGACAGGTTCACTGTACCCTGCCCGTTGAACGAGCCATAGCGCCACTGACCGTCGACCTTCTGCTTGTGGAACACCGTGCTCAGATCGCCTGGGCTGTAATAGGTTTCCATCAGGATGCGCGCCCCATCGGGCAATGGTGCACCTGACTGCACCGCCTCAAGAACATCCACGGTCGTCAGCATGCGCCGATACGTGCCGTCGGTCCGGTCGACTTGTGCATAGGTAACGAAACGTTCCCCATAGCGATCCGTCGACGTGAGCATCTCGGCACCCGCCGATGCGGCAAAGACCACGCCAAGGATCGCTAGCAGAGGTGCCAGTCTCATTGTCCGCCTCCTTCATCTGGGAAGCGGCCGGCCCGCCCGGGGCCGGCACGCTGCATTATCTGGCGATGACCATCGAATGGGCCCCGCGGGCGACTGGGACGGAGTGCTCAGTCTTGATGAGTTGGGTGTTCCCCGGGTCGAGCGGATCGCTCTGAATGCGCCAGACGTCGATGCTCGATCCCTCGCGCCGATCGTCGAAGTGATCGTAGTTCGCCACCGCCAGGTAATTGCCGGAGTTATCGAAGACCGCCGCTTCGGGAAGAATGCCATCATAGGTGAAGGTGCCGACTTCGGTCAGATCACCCGTTTCTTGATCCAGGGCCGCAAGGGTCACCGATGAATACCAGGTGATGCGTGGATCATCGTATGGCAGGTAGCTGCGCTCCAGGTTCGTGGTCGCGACCCATCGGCCGTCCGGTGACACAGCCAGCCCCTCAGGCGACACACCGGTCATCACCCTGTCGACGAGGGCGTGGCGCACGGTGCCGTCCTCCCTGACTTCGGCGTTCATGCGAACGGTCAAGACCTGGCCCCGCGGCGCCTCGATCCAGGTGCCGGCGATGTCCGGCCCCCAATAGAGGGCGTTCGTGACGGCGTGGTTGCCATCCGGTGTGAAGAACACGCGATAGGGCGCGCGGTCGATATCGACGGTGTTTCCGAACGGCGTCACGCTGAGGTCGTCGCCGACGCGGGCGAACTGCATGGTGTTGTCGAACTGGTTGATCCAGACCAGCACGTCCTCCTCCGGATGCCAGTCGAAATCCATGATGTTGTCTTCGCCGAGGGCATAGCCCTCGATCGTGGGAGAGACCGGCTCGCTGAGGCTGCCGTCCTCGCCGATCCGAAAGAGCTGCATCGGCGTCTCACCGCCTGAGCCGCCTTCGATCGAGTAGCTCACGGCAACGAGGTTGCCGGAGGCATTGACCCTGACCGCGATGGGACGTTGGCCAACGGTGAGCGTCTGCAGGACCGCCGGCGCGGCCGGATCAGCGAGGCTCACGACGGTCAACGTCGATCCGATGGACTTGTCACCGAAGCTGTGCTCCTCATCGTTGTCGGGTCGAGGGGTGAACGTCTCGACAACGAAAGCCAGCCGACCATCCGGCGTGATTTCCACGGCCGCCGGCGGCCCCGCGACAGAGTTGGAGGCGAAGACTTCAGCCGCCTGCCAGTCACGCGGATCCCCATCCAGCAGGATGACAGCCAGTGTGTCGGCACCTTCGCGCGGGCCCAGCATGCCGTTGACATAGGCCGAAGACACCATGTCGGCGTCCTGAACGGAGACCAGGAATCGCCCTTCGAAATCGAGCAGGCCGCGCTCGTCCCGCGACCCGGCTTCCTGAGCGAACGATGGGACCGTCAGAGCGGTTGAGATGGCCAAGGTGGTGAGCAGGCTCTTCACGTTGATCTCCTTTCACGACGTGATCGCGGCGCTTGAACTGCGCTGTTCACGACATAAGAATAATCAATGAAGGCGGCTTACCATGCAGCAGGCCGATAAGTTTGATAATCGAAGGTTATCGAAAACATGTTTGCGCTCACGGACTACGAAAGCGTCATCGCGATCGCCGAGGAAGCTCACTTCGGCCGCGCGGCGCGGCGTCTGAACGTGACGCAACCGGCCTTGTCATCCCGCCTGCGCCGCATCGAGGAAGAACTGGGCCTGCGTCTGTTCGACCGGGATCGGGGTGGGGTCAGCCTCACCCCGGCGGGCGAGCAATTTGTCGAAGGGGCGGAGCGTGTCATCACCGCCGCGGAGGAGACGACGCAGTCCGCCCGCAACGCCCAAGCCGGTCTTGGCCAAACCCTTCGCATCGGCATGACGCAGGTGGCCGCCTATCAGATCGTGATCCCCACGCTGGTCGCCTTCCGTGCGCATCACCCGCACGCGCGCGTCCGGCTCTACGAAGGGACGACGGCAGGCCTGGAGAGGCGGCTCGAGCAGGGCATGATCGATGCGGCTTTCCTCCATCCGCCGCTCCACGCGCCGGGGCTGTCGGAGACCTTTCTGCTGTCGACACCCATGGCGCTGTTCGATGGCGACCCCGATCCGATGAAGCGAAAACCGCTGGTCGGCTACCCACGGGCCGAGGCGCCCGTCCTGATGGGCGCGCTTGCTCGCCAGGCGAACGAAGGCAATGGCGAGTATCCGGCTGCCGAGGCGGACACGATGCTTGGGGCGATCGTGCTGTCCCGCGCCGGGTTCGGGCCATTCGCAGCCACCGCGGATTATCCAACACCCTTCGAGAGAACAGAGCGTTGCCTGCCATCGACAGACACCGGCCTGACCCTTGAGACCTCGATCGCCCGGCGTTCGCTCGACCGGCGGCCGATGATCGAGACGCTGATCAAGTCGGCCGCAAGTGCTGTGAGCTAGGGCTTCGCCCGCGAGCTCGATGCCGACCTGAACCTCGCCGTGCGAGGGCTGCACCCGCGCCTCTCAGTAGTGGCACGCAGCCGGGCTCCGGGCCCGCGACTGCACCTGGGACGAAGTGATATTCGCGGCGTGAATAAGAGCACGCGGTGTTCGAATTGGAGGGTCTGAGCACCCGTTCGCATCTTCGCTGGCAAGACTTCATCGCCAGGGGAGATGGCACATGTCGAAGAAACCGATCATCGTCGCGCTGTTGCTGAGCACGGCCCTCGCAGGTGGCTACCACCTCTACAACACCCACCCCGCGCCCGCCGCGGCGGCCGAGGCCTCCGCCGTGGCGGTTGCGCCGCGGGTGATCGTCGCCGCCGCCACCGAACGTACGGTGACGGAGTGGGATTTCTATCCTGCCCGCTTCGCCGCCACCGAAGGCGTGGAGGTGAGCGCCCGCGTCAGCGGTCATCTGGTCGCCGTCCATTTCGAGGAGGGTCAGATCGTCGAGCGCGGCCAACCGCTGTTCACGATCGACCAGCGGCCTTTCGAGGCGGCGCTTCGGCTGGCCCAGGCGTCGGTCGCAGAGGCCCGGGCCCGCGTCGGTCTTGCGCGCGTCGAGCTGGATCGCACGACGCGGCTTGTGAGCCGCGGGCACGTCGCCCAGGCCCAGGCCGATGTCGCCCAGGCCGAGATGGCGAGTGCGACGGCCAGCCTCGCCGCTGCCAGCGCGCGGGCTGAGCAGGCGGCGCTCGACCTTCAGTACACCGTCGTCCGCGCACCCATCGCCGGGCGCATCGACGAGACGCGGCTCGACACCGGAAGTCTAGTGCGCGGCATCGGGGCAGGGGCCGAGACGCTCACGAGCATCGTGACGCTCGACCCGATCCACGTGGTCTTCGACGTCGATCAGAACGCGCTGCTTCGCTACAACCGCCTCGCGCTCGAGGGCGTGCGCGGCTCATCCCGGACGACGCCCAACCCTGTACGGATCACCCTTCCCGATGGCGGCGATCACCCGCTGGAGGGGCGTATGGATTTCGTGGCCAACAGCATCGACGAAGGCACCGGCACCATCCGTGCCCGCGCCGTCGTCGCCAATCCCGACCTGCTGCTGACGCCCGGCATGTTCGCCCGTGTCGCCCTGCTGGCCCGGCCGGATGCGCCCACGGTCCTGATCCCGGACGAGGCGGTCGCGACCGAGCAGACGAGCCAAACGGTCTTGGTCGTTGGCCAGGACGGTATGGTGGAAAGCCGCGTCATCGAGATCGGGCCGATCCATGACGGCCTGCGCGTGGTTCGCCGCGGCCTTGTGCCGGGCGAGCAGGTCGTCGTCGAGGGCCGCCACCGCGCCCGCCCCGGCATGATCGTCACCGCCGAGACCCGCGACGCGGGTCTCGAACTCGCCCAGGCGAACTGAGGGAGGTAGCCATGAAACTCGGACATTTCTTCATCGACCGGCCGATCTTCGCGATCTCGCTCTCGGTCGTAATCCTGATCATGGGGCTGGTCGCGATGATGCGCCTGCCGATCAGCCAATTCCCCGAAGTGGTGCCGCCGACGATCTCGGTCGTGGCCAGCTACCCCGGCGCCGATGCGGCAACCATCGCCCAGACGGTCGCCACACCCATCGAGCAGGAGGTGAATGGCGTCGATGGCATGCTCTACATGCAGTCGAACGCGACCAACGACGGCGAGATGCGCCTCACTGTCACCTTCGGCCTGGGCACGGACATCGACGAGGCGCTTGTGCTCGTGCAGAACCGCGTGGCCCTGGCCGAGCCGCGGCTGCCCGAGGAGGTGCGTCGCACGGGCGTCGCGGTCGCCAAGAACAGCAGCGACATGCTGATGGTCGTGCAGATGTTCTCGCCCGACGAGAGCCGCGACCAGCTCTTCGTGTCGAACTACGCGACCCAGCGCGTGGAGCCGGTACTGCGCCGCCTGGCCGGCGTTGGTGATGTGCAGGTGCTGGGTGCGCGCGACTATGCCATGCGCGTCTGGCTCGACCCCGAGAGGATCGCCCAGCTCTCGCTCACGCCAGGCGAGATCGTGGCTGCCATCCGTGCCCAGAACACGGCCGTTGCGGGCGGTCAGCTCGCCCAGCCGCCGGTGGCCACGAACCGCGCGACGCAACCTGCGGTGACGCTGCGCGGACGGCTCGATGATGTCGAAGAGTTCGAGGCCATCGTCGTCAAACGGGGCGAGGACGGCCGGGTCGTTCGTCTCTCGGACGTCGCTCGGATCGAGCTTGGCGCGGAATCCTACTCGACCAACGCGCGCTTCAACGGCCAGCCCTATGTGGCCCTTCTCATCTATCAGCAGCCCGGCGCCAACGCGATCGAGACCTCCGACGAGATCCAGGCCGTGATGGCGACGCTGGCCGAGGACTTCCCGGACGGGATCGGCCACGACGCAACCTACAACCCGACCGAGTTCTTCGTGGAGAAATCCATCGAGGCGCTGGTGATGACGATCTTCGAGGCGGTCGCGCTGGTCGTCCTGGTGATCGTCGTCTTCCTGCAGTCGGGCCGTGCCACGATCATCCCGGTGGTCGCGATCCCGGTCAGCCTGGTCGGCACCTTCATCGTGATGTCTGCCTTGGGCTACTCGATCAATACGCTGACCCTCTTCGGCCTGGTGCTGGCCGTCGGCATCGTGGTCGATGATGCCATCATCGTGGTCGAGAACGTCGAGCGGCACCTTCGCGCAGGCATCAGTCCCCGCGAGGCCACGCGCCTCACGATGAACGAGGTCTCAGGCGCGCTCATCGCGACCTCGCTGGTGCTGACGGCGGTCTTCGTGCCGACCATGCTGCTCGACGGCATCTCGGGCGGGTTCTTCCGCCAGTTCGCGGTGGCCATCGCGGTGGCGACGGCGATCTCGACGATCAACTCGCTGACCCTCTCGCCGGCCCTTGCCGCCCTCCTCCTCCGCCATGCGCCCACCCGGCAGCGGAGTATTGCGGGCCGCATTGGCGCGGGTGCGGCAGAGGCCTTCAACCGCGGCTTCGATTGGCTGGCCGATCGCTACGCCGGCCTCGCCCGTCGCGTGATCGCCGCGCGCTGGGTCTCGCTGTCGGTCTATGCGGTGCTGGTCGTCGGTGCCGGCTATCTGATGGTCACCGTGCCCCGTGGCTTCGTCCCGGCCTCTGATCAGGGCTATGCCATCGTCACGGTGCAGCTGCCGTCGGGGGCTTCGCTCTCGCGGACGGATGCGCTGGTGCAGCGGATCGCGACCCTGGCGGAAGGTGTTGATGGCGTCGCCTATTCCCATGCCTTCACGGGCATGCAGGCGATCACCGGCACCACCTCCTCGGCCTCGGCGACCGTGTTCCCCCAGTTCGCCCCCTTCGAGGAGCGAATGGAAACCGGTCGGACGCGGGATGCGATCCTCGCGGATCTCAACGCCGCCTTGGCCGAGATCGATGGTGCCGTCATCAACGTGATCGCGCCGCCCACGATCCGCGGCATCGGCACCGGCGGCGGTTTCTCGCTGCGGGTGCAGGACTACGAGGCCCGCGGGTCCAAGGATCTTGCGGCCGTGACCGGCGATCTGATCGCCGGGCTCAACGCCGACCCGCGCGTGGCCTTCGCTTTCTCGCCCTTCTCGGCGGATGCCCCGCAGGTATTCCTCAATGTCGACCATGCCCGGGCCGAGCAGATCGGCCTGCCGGTCGATCGGCTCTCGGAGATGGTGGAGGTCTATCTTGGCTCGACCTACGTGAACGACATCAACCTGCTTGGTCGCACCTACCAGGTTCGTGCCCAGGCCGCCCCTGAGTTCAGGTTGGATGCCGAACAGCTCGGCCAGCTCCGTACCCGGACGACGGCCGGCGAGATGGTGCCCCTTGGCGCTGTCGCGACGGTCGAGGGCCGGACCGATGCCGACCGGGTGCCCCGCTACAACCTGTTCCCCACGGCCGAGATCATCGGGGCGGGAGCCGGCATCAGCTCGGGCGAGGCCATCGCGCTGGTCGAAGAGATCGCGCAGGCGAGCCTGCCCCAGGGCTATGGCATCGAGTGGACGGACCTGTCCTATCAGGAGAAGGTGACCGAGGACGGCACGATCCTCTTCGTGCTGGCCATCGTCTTCGTCTTCCTGGTGCTGGCCGCGCAGTACGAGAGCTGGGCGCTGCCCTTCGCGGTCATCCTGGTCGTGCCGATGGTCCTGCTCTCGGCGCTGGGCGGGGTCGCCTGGATGGGCATGGATAACAACCTGCTCACCCAGGTGGCGCTCATCGTGCTGGTGGGCCTTGCGGCGAAGAACGCGATCCTGATCGTGGAGTTCGCCCGGGAGCTGGAAGAGCAAGGCCGCTCGGCGGTCGAGGCCGCGGTGGAAGCTGCGCGGCTCAGGCTCCGCCCGATCCTGATGACGTCGCTGGCCTTCATCCTCGGGACGCTGCCGCTGGCGATCGCCGAGGGGGCGGGTGCCGAGCTTCGCCAAGCGCTCGGCGTCGCCGTGGTCTTCGGGATGCTCGGGGTGACGGTCTTCGGCCTCCTCTTCACCCCGCTCTTCTACGCCCTGATCCGGGGGGTCGCGGAGCAGGCATCGGCGCGCGTGCCGCTCATCACCGAGATCGGCGGTCGGCCCGTCTGAGCCCCACTGGATCTCGCCGCCTGTTCTCTCCCGACAGTGGCGGCGAGCCACCCCGGCGCGAGCCTCGCGCCGGGGTTTCTGCATTCGGCGTTCGTTACCAGATCCGCAGAAGCTGGCTGCCAGGTTCGATCCGGAGCGCGGCGCAGCTACAGCGACGCGCGCAAGTGGCGCAGATAGTCGGCCAGCAGCGCGGTCTTGTTGTCTTCGTGCCAGGCCGCGCCGACGGCGATCTGGTTCTCGAACCCGCCAAGGCGTAGCCGAAGCAGGTCCGGCGGTGGCGGCTCGACGATGTAGGAGCCCACGATAAAGGCCGCCGCACCATCGCGCGCCATGTCGAGCCCGGTTTGCACCTGAATGGTCTCCAGCACGATCTTCGGCGTCATGGCGGCATCGCGGAACCGCGCCATCCAGGCGTCGTAGAGAGGGGGGTTGAGCACCCGCTCGAAGAGCACGATCGGCGTCTCGGAAAGCGCCGTGAGCGCGAGCACGCCCTCTTCCGCTTCCTGCACCAGCGGATGATCCGGCACGACGACGACTGACCAGTAACCCTCGGCCACGGTGCGGAACTTGAGCGCCGGGTGCGTCACTGGCAGGACACCGAAGCCGACGTCGATTTGCCCCTCCTTCAGCGCCGCATAGACCTCGGTTGTCGGCATTTCGACCTGTTCAACGCCGACCTCCGGTCGTTCGCCCCGAAGGCCGGCAATCGAGCGGGAGATGACGCGCAGATTGAGATAGCTGACAAAGCCCAGCCGCAGGACCGAGGGTTCCAACCCGGCTGCCTGTCGCGCATCCCGCACCGCTGCATCCAGCGATGCCAATACGTCGCGCGCGCGATTGAGGAAGGCGTCGCCGGCGGCCGTCAGCGCGACGCTGCGCCGATCGCGCGCCAAGAGGGTGACGCCGACCTCGTCTTCCAGCGCTTTGATCTGATGGCTCAGCGCAGGCTGGGACAGGTTCACGCGCCGGGCGGCACGCTGGAAGTGCAGCTCCTCGGCGACGGCGATGAACGAGCGAAGCTGTCGGAGTTCCATGAACGGGGCGGCGAAGGCTGCAGGTCAGCCCCGGTGATAAACCTGATGAATAAGAAGGCCAAGCCGTCGACACCTACGGAGGAGCGCGCGGCATGATGCCGTCGTCTCCGGCGGACGTTCAGGGCGGTGAGGTGCTGGCGAGGGTGGGGGAGCTCGGGCACAGTGCGCGAGGGCTGTACGACCGGCTGTCTTGCCCTTCTGACGACGGCTGATGGAGATCGGTGATGCGGCAATGCGGAAGCACCTTCGATCCGGTGCCGCATGAGTTTCGCAGCGATGGCATTCGGCTGATCGCCATGCCGCCCTGCGACAGCAGCTTCTGCATCACCCCAGACCGTCCGCTGCTGGCCGTGACCACCGCAGAGATGACCTGTCGGCTTGCCATCGCGGGTGACCGGCTTGAGCGGCGGCATCTTCCGCCCTTCACCGTTGGCCTCCTGCCGGCGGGGGCCGAGCTTCGCATGGCAGGCGAGAGCCCTGCTTGGTCGCTCCTGCTCGAGATCGACACCAAGGTTCACGGCCTGCGTGATGCCGATGCCATCGAAAGGCCGTTGGACTTCGAAGTCGACCAGCGCTGCGGGAACACGGCCGTTGAGGTGCTCTCAAAGCTCGTAGCACCGTTTCCAGACCGACTTGAGATCGAGACGCTTGGCTTCGAGATTGCCAGCCAAGCGCTCCTGCGCGCCGGGTCATCGTCGCCGCAGCTGGAGCCAGCGGGCAGCAACGACGCGAGGGTCCAACGGATCAAGGATCGCATCAGGGCCGATCTTCAGGATGTGCCGGGCATCGTTGCGCTCGCTGCGGACTGTCGCGTCAGCCCGACGCATCTGTCCCGGCTCTTCCGCAACGCGACCGGGTTCTCGATCTGGGAGTTCGTCGTGCGCGAGCGATGCACCCTGGCGCGGGCCATGCTCATGTCCTGTGACGAGCCCATCGCCGAGGTGGCCTACGCCTGCGGCTTTCACGACCAAGCCCATATGACCCACGCGCTGCGCCAGACCTTCGGTGTCACGCCCAAGGTCCTTCGAGCCGAGCGTGGTCGGATCATACAATAACGGCTGAGCCTTCGTGCCGATCCTGCCGTTGTGACGGGCATGATCGGACTGGACTATGACGCTTTCATCTTTCGTCGGGAGGGGCCCCTGGCGTGCTATCGCCTTCCTCTCTCTGCTGTTCCAGAGCGAAGCCATCGCACAGGGCGTTGAGGTGTCGCCGTCGCGCGCAGAGACGCAGCCTCTCTGGGAGTTGGGGGTCGGCGCCTTCGTGTCGGTGACGCCGAACTATCCGGCATCCGGCGAGTACAGGATCAACGGCTTGCCCTTCCCGAATGTCGTCTACCGCGGCGACCTGCTGCGTCTCGGTCAGGAGGAGGCGGCCCGCCTGGTGCCTGTCGACACCGAGCGCTTCGAGCTCAGCGTCAGTGGCGATGCCGCCTTCGGTGTCGATAGTGATGACAACGAGCTTCGGCGCGGCCTGCCGGATCTGGATCCGCTGCTGCAGATCGGCCCGGAGCTTGTGCTCAAAGGGCGCGGCTTCGGCACGCCATCGTTCCTGGGTGACATCGCCTTGGTGCTTCAAGGGCGTGCCGTCTTCTCGGCCAATACGGACATCGAGATCGACTTCCAGGGCTTCGTCGTCGAGCCGCAGTTGCGCACGACCTTTCCCGGGGTTCTCGGCCTCGGCTCCTTCGTCACCGCATCGGTCGGCCCGCTTTTCGCGACCGAGGCGCTGCAGGATTACTTCTACGAGGTGCCGAGTGCCTTTGCCTTGCCCGACCGCCCCACCTTCGAGGCCAGCGCGGGCTACCTGGGGTCGGAACTGACCTTCGGTCTGGGGTATGAGCTGACCGAGCGCATCGATCTCTTCGCCAGCCTGCGGCTCGCGCTCTACTCAGGCGCGGCAAACGCCGATAGCCCACTGTTCGAGGACGCATTCAACGCCTCGGGCTTCGTCAGCTTCACCTACAGCATCTTCCAGAGCGAGCGCAGGGTGCCACGGCGACGCTGACATGGGGCGCCACTTCAGGCTTGGTGACCTCTGCGTGGTCGCGTCTATCAAGCAGCAAGGGACGCCCTGAAACGTTCGGGCAGATCGCCGGCGATCTCCGCCGCGCGGGTACTCAGGAGGAGCTGCCAAGTGAATTGGATCGGGTCGGTGCCAAGCTCTCTCACGGCCAATCGGTCCCGCGTGGTGGCCTGGTCGATGGAGAGCTTCGGCAGGATCGAGGCACCCATCCCGTCAGCCACCATGCGACAGATCAGATCCGTCGACTCGATCCCAATGACCTCTCCGGGAAAGGTTCTTCCCTGGTCGAAAAAGCGCTCGTACTCCCAGCCCGGCTGGGGACGCAGACCATAGGTGAGGTAGGGGAGGTCCGCGAAATCCGCCGGCAGCACCGCTTCGGCGGGCGCAGGGGACGTGCCGGGGAAGATGGCCATCAGCCTGTCACGGACCAGGGGCCGCGCGGTGCAGGCGAAGGGACCCGTGGTCTCAGGCGCCAGCGCTAGATCGGCCGCGCCGTCGGCAACCGTTCTGGCCACCCAGTCCCCCGCCACGGTCGACACCTCGACCGAGAACGCGGGCGCTGCCTCTCGGCACGCCTGGATCAGCCCCAAGGTGATCGCGGGCGCATCGAAGTGCCCAACGTAAAGGCGCAGGCGCCGAGCGCTGCGCTTGCCCTGCCAGACGGCCTCGCTCTCGGCTTGCTGCAGGCGTGGCTGCGTGGCCTGTGCGGTCCGGGCCAAGGTCTCCCCTGCGGCCGTCAGCGCCAGCCTGCGCCCCTGCTTGCGGGTCAGCGGCACCCCCAGCCTGCGTTCAGCCTCCCGAAGGCGCTGCGTGGCGGCGGATTGTGTGATCCCCAGATGCACGGAGGCCGCGGAGAGCGTGCCGCGTTCCTTGAGGGCCGCCAGCAGGGCCCAATGCGCCTGTTCCAGTAGATACATTAGTCAGACTTAAGCTTTGGCATGGATGTTCCATTTTTCACAGGCGCGTGCCCATGTCATCCAATCCCTCAGCTAATTTGTGAAAGGGACAGCGCGATGAAGGACACGCCGGCCTCCGCCGCATCCGCGGCCTCGGCGCTTGACATGATCGACCTCGATGCCTGGCCCATCGACCGGCCCGACAGCCCCGCGTACCAAGCCCGCCTGGCTGAGGTGCGCGAGGCCCTCGCCGCGCGCGGCTGCGCCCGCGTCGATGGCTTTGTCCGCCCGGCCTACCGCGCCGCGCTGGACGCCGAGGTAGACGCCATCGCGCCCCAGGCGCATTTCTCAACCTCTGAGATCAACCCCTATTTCACCAAGGACGACCCCTCGCTGCCCGAGGATCACCCGCGGCGCCGCTTCTCGACCAATACCAACGGCTTCGTCGCCATGGATCGCTTCCCCGAACAGGGCTTGGCGCTGTCGCTCTACCGCGATCCGGACTTCCGGCGCTTCATCGCCGACGCGCTGGGCGAGGAGACGCTCTACACGTTCGACGATCCGCTCGCCGGTGTGGTGGTCAACGTCATGGCCGAGGGGCAGGAACTGGCCTGGCACTATGACACTAACGAGTTCATCGTGAGCCTCCTCAGCCGCAAGCCGCTGGAGGGCGGGGAGTTCGAGTATGTCCCCGAGCTTCGTCAGCCCGGCGACGAATGCTACGGCGAGGTGCAGGAGGTGCTCGACGGCCGAAGCGACCGGGTGCAGCGCCTGGCGCTGGAGTTGGGCGACCTGCAGATCTTCAAGGGCCGCTTCTCCATGCACCGCGTGGTGAAGGGGAAGGGCGAGCGTCACACCGTGATCTTCGGCTACGCCAAGGAGCCGGGCTTCATCGGCCGGGTCGAACGGACCCGCAAGGTGCATAACCGCATCACACAGGCCCATCTCGACGCCGAGGCGCGCGCCCGCAACGACGGCTTGGCGGACTGAGCGCGCGATGCAGATCGACTGGCACGCGGCGCGCGGGGACCTTGCGGAGCTCGCGTTGATCGACGCCCCGGTCGCGGCGGTTGATGAAGCGGCCCTCGCGCTTGGTCGCCAGGCGCGCCTGCGCGCGCAGATGGCGGCGTCCGGGCTGGCCGCCGTGCTGCTGAACGATCCGGTCAACATCCGCTATGCCTGCGGCGCGCGGAACATGCAGGTCTTCGCGGCGCGCAACGGCGCGGCCCGGTACCTGCTGATGACGGCCGATCGTGCCATTCTGTTCGAAATGTTCGGCGGCGAACACCTGGCCAAGGGCCTGCCGACCCTCGACGAGGTGCGCACGGCGAGCAATGTCAACTTCACCGCCCGTGCCGGCGATGTGGATGCGGCCGAGACCCGTTGGGCCGCCGAGATGGCGGCTGTGCTGCGCGGTTTGACCGGGTCACGCGCCCGCATCGGCACGGAACGTCTCGCCCCGCGCATCACGCTCGGGCTGAGCGAGGCGGGGTTTCACCTGACCGACGCGGCAGGCGCGGTGGAACGTGCCCGCGCCATCAAGACGGCGGAGGAGCTGATCTGCATCCGCGCCGCCCTTCGCAGCACCGAGGCCGGTGTCGCGGCCTTGGAACGTGCCCTGCGGCCGGGGCTGACCGAGAACGCGTTGTGGGCCGTGCTGCACCAGCAGGTCATCGCGCGGGGAGGGGAGTACTTCGAGACCCGCCTCATGAACTCGGGTCCCCGCAGCAACCCGTGGTTTCAGGAAACCAGCGCCAAGCGGATCGCCCCGAACGAGCTCGTCGCGCTGGATACCGACGTGGTCGGCTGCTACGGCTACTACGCTGATTTCTCGCGCACTTTTCACGCTGGGCCGCAGGCGCCGACAGGGGCGCAAAAGGCGCTTTATCGGGCTGCCCACGATCAGATCAGCCACAACCTGTCGATCCTGCGGCCGGGCATGAGCTTTCGGGACTATGCCGACGCCGCATGGCCGATCCCTGAGCGCTACTTCGAGCAGCGATACTACGTCTCGGCCCATGGCTGCGGCATGACGGGCGAATATCCCTACCTCTATCACGCGGCTGATTTCGACGATGCCGGCTACGATGGCGAAATCACCGCCGGCATGACCCTCTGCGTCGAGAGCTTCATCGGCCGCGTTGGGGGACAGGAGGGCGTCAAGCTGGAGCAGCAGGTCCTCATCACGGACAGCGGGACAGAGCTGTTGTCCCGCTACCCCTTCGACGAAGCCCTCTTGGGATAGTCAGCGCCTTCAGGCGCCAGGGCGAGAAAGGCCACAGCTCAGGCCCAACGGATGGCCCGATCGTTACCGCCCTTCGTCGATCTGCCGCGGCCGCTCGCTTACGGCGCGAGCATCCGTAGCCACGCCGAACTTCCCGGGTGCTTTGGGGAGTATGGGAGCCGCCCAGCGTCGCATCATCGGGCGACGTCGTGGCCCATCGTTGTGCCGGAGCGTGTCGGGTGAACAAGGAGCGTCGCACATTCCCTGTTCCGTGCGTGCTGCCGTCATGAAAGTCGCCGCCCAAATGCCAAGCATAGGTCTCTCCCGGAATTCACGTTGCCGATGAGGGGACTATCGCCTTAAGCTACTCAGACTCGAAGCCAGCAATTCTGACGATCTGTAAGCTCAGCTATGATCTCCTGGAACGCGCTCCCGCCCCTAACGATGCTGCGGGCCTTCGAGGCCGCCGCGCGCACCGGCGGCTTCACGGCAGCAGGCCGCGAGCTCAACGTCACGCATGCCGCGGTTGCGCAGCAGGTGCGCGGCCTGGAGGAGCGCCTTGGGACAAGGCTCATGCGCCGCGAAGGGCGAGGCCTCGCGCTCACGCCGGACGGCAGACGCCTGTCGGAGCGTCTGAGCACCAGCTTCGAGATGGTGCGCGCCGCGGTGGCCGAGATCGAAGCCAACGCTGCTGACCGGCCCGTCCGCGTCACGCTCACGACCAGCTTCTCGAGCTTTTGGCTCATGCCGCGCATCGGCGCCTTTCGCGAACGCAACCCGGACGTTCAACTGCTGTTCAGTCCGGCGAGCGAGGTGGTCGATCTGGAGCGGGGTGATTTCGACCTGGCGATCCGCTTTGGAAGCGGCGACTGGCTCGGGCTGGAAGCCGAGCCACTGGTCATCAGTTCGCACGTCGTGGTGGCGACCCCTGGGCTGCTGGAGCGCCATCCCGTGACGACGCCGGCCGACCTCATGCACCTGCCATGGGTGCAGGAGAACGGTACCGACGAGTGGCGCGTCTGGCTGGCCAGCCACCGCGTCGAAGCGGGCCCCAAGCGCGACGTGCACCACATGCCGGGGTACATGGCCTTGGGGGTGCTACGCGAAGGTCAGGGCGTCGGTCTCGTTGCGAGGGTCTCGGTCGCTCCCGACCTGGCCGAGGGGCGTCTTGTTGCCCTGTTCGAGACCGGCGATGACGGACGCACCGGCTACCATCTGGTGCGCCGTCCCGGCGCGATGCGCCCGAGCGTGGCGACCTTTGTCTCCTGGTTGCGCCAGGAAGCTGGCACCGAGGCATCCGGTGAGACCGGCGCCAGACGTCCAGCAAAGAACTGACAACCAAGTCGCCTGCGCGTTCCGATCAGTCCTCGCACCCACACTGGGGGCGATCGCGATGGTTTTTCCTGTGCGGCCTCGAATGCCCGGTCTCGCGCCCATGCGAGAGCGCGGGCGATAGGCGATCGCGCGCGACGGAGAACGCGATGCGGTACTCGGCGGCCCGTAACCCTTGCGTAAGCGGGCCTGCCGCGAGCCCTGCAAGCAGGATGAGACCGAGCTGCATGTCGCCCGTCTCAAGCCCCGTCGCGACGGCGCAGATCAGCACAAGTGGCAGCACCGCGTCCGGCAGGACACGTAGGACCGACGCGACCCGGATCCGATCCAGCAGCGCTTCTCTCAGCTTGGCGGATGCGCGCGCCACGCGTCGCCTCACGATGCCCGCCTCCCGGTTCTGGATCTCGGGAAGCGCGACCAGGCTTTCGCCGAGGAGCTTTGCAAGCTTACCCCGCCGGCGCCGGACTTCGCGCACCCGCCTTGCGAGCGGCAGCAGGGCTGCGGCGCCTGCGATCAGAACCAGGAAGGCTGGGCCGAGAATGGCCACAAGATGCGCTTGGGACATCATCGCAGCGGCAATGGCGCACCCGCAGAACGCCATCGCCGCACTGAAGCTGCGTGCGAGGCCAAGCCCCACCCACTGGCGCAGCGCTGAAAGGTCGTTCATGAGCCGGCTCATCGCGACCCCATGGTCCGTGCCGCGGCCCTCCACGAGACCGTCGAACAGCCTCAGGCGAACCTCTGAAACGTAGTCGAGACCGAGCCGCTCCGCGTCGTGCAATTCGCGAATGCGCAGGGCGATCAACCCCCCGGTGATCGCTGCGAGGCCTAGCACGGTGACGCTCGACCCGAGGCTGCCCGATGCACTCAGAAAGAGCGGCAGCGCGAGCGCGCCGCCAGCCTGGCCCGCCCCGTTGAGCAGGAGGAGGGCAAACAACCGGCGCCGCTTGGCAGTGAGGATCCGCGGGAAATCCGGGCATCCGCCAGGGACGACGTCTCTCTGCGGTTTTCTCACGACGGGCCGCGCGCCGGGGAGGGACGCCTCCACGCTCCGCCGTCTCTCGATGGGCTGCATCAACATGGGTCCCTCACTCAGCGCCAAGCCGCGCGGCGACATGCGCGGCGATCCTTGCTGCCACGTCGATGCCCGTGACCGCTTCGAAGGCCACGAAGCCCGGGGCCGTGTTGACTTCGCAGAGGGCGAAACCCGATCCAGCGTGCAGCAGGTCGACGCCTGCGATCTCGACATCCAGGGTCCGCGCTGCCGCTTCGGCGAGCCGGGCGATCTTGGGTGAGAGTGTCATCGCCCGCCCGCGCCCGCCGGTTGCGATGTTGGCCGAGAACCCATCGGCAGAGCTTGCTTCCCGCGCCATCGCGCCGATGGCCGTGCCGCCGATCACGATCACGCGGACGTCGCGCCCGCGGCTTTCGGCGACGAAGCGCTGCGCCATCAATCGCCCCAACCCCATCAGCTCCGAGATCGCAGATCCGAGCGCATCCGGTCCATCGACGAGCCGAACCGAGCGGCCCTTGGAGCCACGCGCTGCCTTGAGGACGAGCGGCCATCCGAGCGCGGCGCCGAGGGCATGTCGATCCACCCCGGGGCCGATCTCAACGAAGTCGGGCACCGGCAGACCCGCCGCCGTCAGAAGCCGCCCGGCCACGACCTTGTCCCCCGCCAGCGCCAGCGCGCGCGCCCTCGGAAAGGCGACCGCTCCGGCCGCCTCCAGCATCGCGCTCAGCGCGCGGGCCTCAGCGCCGGTGTTCGAGCCCGAGCGTCCGATCAACGCCGCGGGTGCCGCCACCCGCCGGCGCTGCACCCGCAGATGCTCTGGGCCCCTGGTCTGGTCGACCACATAGGGGTCTACGGGCAGCGCCGCGATGCCGTGCGCCGAGAGCGCCTTGGTGATGCGCGCGGTGTTCTCGTTCTGAGGCGCCTGCTTCGGCGTTCTGTTGCGCTGAAGGATCCAGACTTCCTTGCGCGCATGAGCAGCCGTTACATGGTCCTCGACGGCGTTGCCGGAAGCGGTGCGGCGACCGCTTCCGAGGGTGTGATCGGACAGGCTCATGCGGCGGTCGAGAGCGGCATGCGCTCTTCCGTCAGCGCCAGAAGGCAGGCCGTCTCAGGGGTGCAAAGAGCCTCCGCCGTCAGCACGGGAAGACCCGTGGCGAGTTCCGCCTCCCTCACGGCGAGCGGCGAGGCCGTCATCTTCCCCGAGAGTGCCATCACGCGGTGGCCTGCCCTGTCCAACCAGTCTGCCCCGGCCTCGGCTCCCATGGCATCGCTTGCGGCGAAGACCACGCCGGTGACCAGTTCGCGCAGATCTGCGCAGCGCATCAGCTCAGCCGTCTCACGCTGGTGGAGGCCGTCCGCGATCTCGAGCAGGATGACGTCGGCCCCTGCGGCAACGGCATCGGCGATCAAGCGCCGCGCACTCTCCAGGATCTGCGCCACGGGCACGCGATAGGTCGTCGCAAAGCCTGCATCCGTGAAGTCACGCACGATGTGGGCGCCAGCATCGTGGAACGACCAGAGATCGCCGCCCGCCCCCGTTCCGGTCGCCTTTATCGCCGCTACCTTCTGACCATCCAGCGCGAAGCCGCGGACCAGGGAAGCCACCGTCGTGGTCTTGCCCGCATTCATCGCCGTGCCGCACACCGCGATCACCGGCACGTCGGGGTTCTCGGCGATCGGCGCATCGGCGAGCGCATAATCGGCGAGACGGATGCGCTGCCCGGACCGACGACACACCGCCCCGACAATCGTGATTTCGGTCGGCGTCCGGGTCGCGCTGTGGGCGGCGACCACGATCCCGGCAATCCCGCCTGCCGCCACCAGATGCGCGGGCCCGACGGTCGTGGGCGCGAAAGCCTCGAACTGATCGGGCGCGTAGCGCGCGCCGGCTGCGACCAGGATCTCGTCGCCGGGCAGGAGCAGGGCCTTCCGCCCATCCGGCCGCTCGATGCTCTTGTGGTGGCCCGGCTTGTCGACCCGGGCCAAGAGCAGATCGCCGGGCGCAAGATCGGTGGCGACCGTATCGAGCAGGCAGATATCGTCCAACGAAACACGGCGGGTCGCGAAGGACGGCTTTACGCGCTGCTTACGCACAGTGTCGATGGTCTGCATGGCATTGGTCTCCGGGTTGGGCGGCGCGCGGCCGCACGTCAGTCACACCCGGAAAACGTCGGTGCTGGCGGTTTATTCCGCGACGCCCAGAAAATCTTGCAACCGGCGTTGATGGCCAATGAGTTAGCTTGGTGGACGGCGCCAGGGCTCTCCACCGCTTCCTTGTTCCGAAGGATGGGGCGGGTCTTCCGCGCCTACCAGCAACGGTCTCCCGGTGACTGGACCAAGCCATAGCCGAAGACCTCGTCCCGCCCGGGCGCGCCGAGATCGCGGGCCCCTGCAAGGAGAAGTTCTTTCGCGGCGGCAGCGTCGCCGTCGGTCAGCGCCCTGGCACGAAGGAGCGCCGCGGCGACGTAGGGCACGGCGAAACTCGTCCCCGACCAGATCCGGGTTGCCCCGCCGCCCGCCGAGACCACCTCGACCCCGGGCGCGGCGAGATCGATGTACTCGCCGCGGTTGCCGTTTCGATAGGGCCGGAGGCGGCGGTCGACAGCGGCGACGGCCAGCACTTCGGGATAGGCTGCCGGATAGACGGGTGCGGAGCGCCGCCCACCGTTGCCCGCGGCAGCGACGATGTTGGTGCGGCGTGCCACCGACCTGATCGCCCGTTCAAGGGCCCGATTGTCCCTGCCAGCCAGGCTCAGCGACACGATCCGCGCGCGGCTGCTGACCGCCCAATCCAGCCCTCGAAGAACGGCGACCGTGTCGGCCACCGCTCGTCCGTCGATCTTCTGCACCGCCTCCGCCGCAAGTAGCCGCGCCCCCGGTGCGAGCGGTGGCGCTCCGGGGCCGAGATCGCCCACCAGGATCGCCGCGATTGCGGTGCCGTGATCGGCGCTGGCCGTCGCGGCGCCGGAGGGCAAGAAGCTGCGCCGCGTGATCGGCGCGCCGCGGAGCGCGGGGTGGCTGACATCGATCGCGGTGTCGATGATGGCAATCGGCGCCCCGCGACCGCAGGAGGGTTTCGGTGCCCGCAGGAGCCCGACGGCCGTGGCGGCCCAGCAGGCGTTTCCGGCGCACCCTCCTTCGTTCGTGCTGTAGAGCGTGTTCTCGTCAAAGATCCCGCCGGGAACCAGGGTCGAGGCGATGCCGACCGCTTCCTCGGCACCGATGCCCGAGGGCAGGGCCAGCCGCAGCACTTCGCCGCCAAGGCCCGGCAGCGTGTTCTCGGTGATCACCCTGAAGCCCGCGCCGTCCAGCGCATCCCGTTCGGCCGCGGTGAAGCCGGGCAGGCCGAGCGCCACGATCTCGTCCTCCAGCGCATCGCGGCCGCTTTCGGTCTCATCGTTCCCGCCGAAGAAATCGGCGATCGCGTCGATCAGCCCGGAGCTCTCTTCGTCGTCGTCATCATCATCCCGGTCGTCATCATCATCATCATCATCATCGTCGTCGTCCCCATCATCGTCATCACCGCCGTCATCGCCATCGTCCCCATCGGCGCCTTCTCCTTCACCTTCGCCGCCGTCTCCATCGCTACCGTCGCCGTCGCCGTCCCCGCCGTCCCCGTCGCCTCCGTCCCCGTCGCCTCCGTCCCCGTCGCCTCCGTCCCCATCACCGCCGTCTCCATCGCCGCCATCCCCGCCTCCACCATCCCCGCCATCACCACCGTCCCCGTCGGCGTAGGCTGGGACCGAAAGCTGCGGGCGGCCATCAGGGCCCGCTCCCAGGGCCAGGACGACCAGGGTTGCGACAAGGGCCAGGAAAAGACGGTATCGGTGCATCTGAGATCTCCGCTCGATCCGGTGGTACGGGCGATCGTCTCGGGTCTCCGAAAACTAGGTCGCGCGCTTGGGGAATAAACGCCCGGGTCGCCCGTTCTATTCCCGACGGCGCTTGCACGAACGGCACGGCGCCATCTGATACGACGCAAAGCGATGCAATCGGCGTTTCCTGGGGCGCAGCATGACCGAAGAAATACGAGCCAACATGGCGGTCCTGGTCCCGCGGCTCCGTCGGTTTGCGCTTGCCCTTTGCGGCAATCGCGACGAGGGCGACGATCTGGTGCAGACCGCCTGCATGAAGGCGCTCGATCGTGCAGCACAGTTCCAACCGGGGACACGCCTCGACAGCTGGATGTTCCGCATCGTCCAGACGACGTTCCTCGACCAACGCCGCAAGCATGCCCGTCGCGGGTACGAGGCACCGCCCGAGGTGCTCGAGACCCTCTCGGACGAAGGGCGGGAGGCAGGTCGCTTCGACGACCGTCTGGTCCTCACCCGCGTTCGCGAAGCGATCGCCGCGCTGCCCGAGGAGCAGCGCCTCGTGATCGGCTTGGTGGCGATCGAAGGCTACAGCTACAAGGAAACGGCAGAGATCCTCGACATCCCTGTCGGCACCGTGATGAGCCGGCTTTCCCGCGCCCGTGCACGGCTCCTCCCGCTCACCGAGGATAGGGTGACATGATGACCGAAGAGGATAAGGCAATGATCGCACAATGGGTCGATGGGTCGCTCGACGGCGATCCGCGCGAGGCAGAGATCCGGGAACTGTTGGCCAACGACCCGGAGGCCGTTGCCTATGCCGAGAAGATCGAGCGCAGCAACCGGCTGATACGCTCGGCTTTCGAGGCGCCGATGCGCGAGCCGATGCCGACAGGGATCAGGGCCACGCTCTTCGCCCAGCCGGGTAAGGTCGCGATGCTGAGCCGTCCGCGCGTCTGGATACCGACGGCGATCGCCGCGAGCCTTGCGCTGGCGGTCGCGATCGGCGCGCTCAGCCCGCCGGCCGACATGCAGATTGCCGTGCTCGGCGATGCTGCCTTGGATGGCCCGCTGCATCTGGCGCTCGAGACGCTGCCGAGCGGAAGCCTGTCGGAGGCCGGCGTGCAGCCCATGCTCACCTTCCTCGACCGCGACGGCCGGGCCTGCCGCGAGTTCGAGGTGATCGGCGAGCTTGCCGACGAGTTCGAGCTTGGGATCGCCTGCCGACGGCCGACCGGCGTCTGGCATGTGGAAGTCGTGGTGGCAGCCCCGATCGCCGACGCCACCCCGGCAGGGGAGGGCTTCGTGCCTGCGTCAGGCGGGCCGGCCGAGGCCACCCTTGAGACGATGCTGGATGCCCTCGGCGCAGGCCCGACACTGGGCCCGACGGAGGAGGCCGCTCTGCTCACAAACAGCTGGCAGACGCAATGAGCAAATCGAACGCCCTCTCGTCCTCCGATCCGTAGCCAGAGGCGGTCTCGCCCTCAGCGAAGCAGACGTTCAGCGCAGCCCGACGAACAGCGCATAGGGGCTCAGAGAACGCGGTCTCTTCGGCGCTGTGGTGACAAAGCGGTGATGCGCAAACGCCGCGTGTGACCGGGGACGATCTAAGCCATTGATATCATTGGTGCCGGCTGAGGGACTCGAACCCCCGGCCCTCTGATTACAAATCAGACGCTCTACCAGCTGAGCTAAGCCGGCCCCAGGACACGTCTGATAGCCTCGCCGCCTGCGCGCCTCAAGCGGTCAGCAACATCACGGCGGCGGGCGGCATCAAGGTCGAGCGGGTTGGTCGCGAGGTGCAGCAACGCCGTCGCGTTGACCCGGTGACGGGGCAGGGCTAACAGGCCCACCAACCCGCAGGCGGAGTGCCCCCGATGACCGTCGCCCCGATGACCCTTGCCACCGACAAGCCGCGTTCATTCCAGGAGATCCTGCTCCGCCTCACCCGGTATTGGGCGGCGCAGGGCTGCGCGATCATGCAGCCCTATGACATGGAGGTGGGCGCTGGCACCTTCCACCCAGCGACGACCCTGCGGGCGCTGGGGCCTCGGCCCTGGGCGGCGGCCTATGTCCAACCCTCCCGCCGGCCGACCGACGGGCGCTATGGCGACAGCCCCAACCGCTGGCAGCACTATTACCAGTTCCAGGTGATCCTGAAGCCGAGCCCGCCCGATCTTCAGGAGCTCTACCTCGGCTCCCTCGGCGCCATCGGCCTCGATGCGCGCACCCATGATATCCGCTTCGTGGAGGACGATTGGGAGAGCCCGACGCTGGGCGCCTGGGGTCTGGGGTGGGAGGTCTGGTGCGACGGGATGGAGGTGTCGCAGTACACGTACTTCCAGCAGGTGGGCGGGCACGATTGCCGCCCCGTGTCGGGCGAACTCACCTACGGCCTCGAGCGCCTGGCGATGTACGTGCTGGGCTACGACGACGGCAACCTGATGCCGTTCAACGACCCGGACGACCCCATCCCGCTGACCTACGCCGATGTCTTTCGGGAGGCCGAGGCGCAGTACGCCCGCTGGAACTTCGACGTCGCCGACACCGAGATGCTGGAGCAGCACTTCAAGGACGCCGAGGCCGAGTGCCGCCGGATCCTGGAACAGCCGGCCGAGGATCCCAAGACCGGGCGGCGCATCGTCATGGCCCAGCCCGCCTATGACCAGTGCATCAAGGCGAGCCATCTGTTCAACCTGCTCGACGCCCGCGGCGTGATCAGCCCGACCGAACGCCAAGCCTACATCGCCCGCGTCCGCGCTCTGGCCAAGGCCTGCGCCGACGCCTTCCTGCAGACCGAGACCGGCGGCGCCCTGTCGAGCGCCCCGGCCGAGGCGGCGCAGTGAAGGGCCGTTCGCTGATGATCGGGCTCTTGGGCTTCACCGCGCTCTTTGCGGGCGGTCTGTACTACGCTCAGTTCTATGCCTTCTACGACGTGCTGTCGGCAGACAGCGTGGCCGTCGCCGGACGGGAGATGCCAGTGACCGGCTTCCAGGGGATCGACGCCAGCACCTCGCCGCTCAAGCTGCGCGCCTGTTTCACCCTGGCAGAGGTGCCGGAGGCCCCCGCCTATCCCCGCGCAGAGCCGCTGGTGGCCCCGGGCTGGTTCGACTGTTTCGATGCCGGCACCCTGACCGCCGACCTCGCCGCGGGGCGCGCCACGGCCTTCCTCGCCGAGGCGGAGGAGTTCGAGGGCGCCGACCGGGTCATCCTGCGCTACCCTGACGGACGCGCCTTCATGTGGCGCCAGCTCACCGCGGAATTCGCGGACCAGTAGGGAGCACGCCATATGGAAGCCACGGTCGACCCCGACACGATCCAGGTCGATGTCTTCATCGCCCTCACCTTCGGGATCGTCGTCTACTTCCTGGGCGAGCGGTTGACCCGGCGCTTCCCGATCCTGGCGCGCTACAGCATCCCAGAGCCGGTGAGCGGCGGGCTGCTGGCGGCTCTCCTCGCGCTCGGCGTCGTCTTGGTCACCAACCGAGAGATCGTCTACGACCTTGCCGCCCGCGACGTGCTGCTGATCTACTTCTTTACCACCGTCGGGCTGAATGCCCGGGTGGCCGACCTGATCCGCGGTGGCCCGCTCTTGGGCATCATGCTGGTGCTCACGGTCGTGTTTATGGTCGTGCAGACCGGCATCGGGATGCTGGGCGCCACGCTCTTCGGCTTGCCGAGCCAGGCAGGGGTGATGCTCGGCACGGCAGCACTCATCGGCGGGCATGGGACCGCCATCGCCTGGGGCCCGACTGTGGCTGAGGAGTACGGCGTGGCGGGCGCGGCGGAACTCGGCATCGCCGCGGCCACCGTTGGGCTCATCCTCGCCAGCTTGCTGGGCGGCCCCATCGCCAAGTTGCTGATCGAGCGGCACAAGCTGGCCGCTGTCCCGGAGGAGGTGCGCACCACCATCGACCAGCCCGACGACGATCCGACCGCTGAGCCCATCACCCATGTGGGTCTCATGCGCACGATCCTCTGGGTCCATGTTGCGATCGCCATCGGCTTTCCCCTGCACGAGGCCATCGCCGCCGCCGGTGTCATGCTGCCGCTCTTCGTGCCCTGTCTGCTGGTCGGGATCGTCCTGTCCAACACCGTGCCCGCCCTGCTGCCGCGTCTGCGCTGGCCCGCGGGCACGCCCTCAATGGCGCTGGTGCAGGACTTCAGCCTCTCGGTCTTTCTGTCGATGTCGCTGATGAGCATGGAGCTCTGGACGCTGGCCGCCAGCGCCGGGGTGCTGGTGGTCACCATGGTGCTGCAGGCGGTGGCGGCGACGGCCTTCATCCTGTTCGTCGTGTTCTGGGCCATGGGGCGCAACTACTTCGCCGCGGTGCTCTCGGCGGGCTTCGCCGGCTTCGCCCTCGGCGCCACGCCCACCGCCATCGCGAACATGACCGCCGTGACCACGCGCTATGGCCCCGCGCCGCTCGCCTTCATCGTGTTGCCGCTGGTCTCGGCCTTCTTCGTCGACCTCATGAACGCGGTACTGATCCAGACCGCCCTCAGCCTCTGAAAGAAGCTCTCCCGTGCCCGACCTGTTGCTCGAACTCTTCTCCGAGGAGATCCCCGCCCGTATGCAGGCCCGCGCCGCGGCGGATCTCAAGAAGCTGGTGACCGGTCATCTGGTGGAGGCCGGGCTGACCTATAGTGCCGCTCAAGCCTTTGCCGGCCCGCGCCGCCTGACACTCGCACTCACCGACCTGCCGGACGCGACCCGCGCGGTGCGGGAGGAGCGGAAGGGCCCCCGCGCCGATGCCCCGGACAAGGCGATCGAGGGCTTCCTGCGCTCCACCGGCCTCACCCGCGACCAGCTCGAGACCCGGGCCGACAAGAAGGGCGACGTGCTGTTCGCCGTCATCGAACGCCCCGGGCGCGAGGCGGCCGCCGTGGTGGCGGAGGCGGTGGAGCATGCCGTCCGCACCTTCCCCTGGCCCAAGTCCATGCGCTGGGGTGAGGGCTCGCTGCGCTGGGTCCGCCCGCTGCGCCGTATCCTCTGCCTGTTGCACGACGAGGCGGGGGCCACGGTCGTGCCCTTCGACATCGACGGCATCGCGGCGGGCGATGTGACGGAGGGGCACCGGGTCCATGCCCTCGGCGAGGTCCGGGTGACCTCCTTCGAGGACTACGCCGCCAAGCTCGCTGCGGCCCATGTGGTGCTGGACCCCGAGGAGCGCGCCGACAAGATCCGCCATGACGCGACCCAGGCCGCCTTCGCGCTCGGCATGGAACTGGTGGAGGACGAGGGGCTGATGCGGGAGGTCGCCGGCCTCGCCGAATGGCCCGTCGTCCTGGTCGGCGATATCGCGCCGGAGTTCCTCGATCTGCCGCCGGAGGTCCTCCAGACCTCCATGCGCGAACACCAGAAATTCTTCTCGCTCCGCAACCCCGCCACGGGGCGCATCGAAAAGTTCGTGACCGTCGCGAACCTGGAGGCGCCGGATGGCGGCGCAGCAATCCTCAGCGGCAACCAGCGCGTGCTGGCGGCCCGCCTGGCCGACGCGAAGTTCTTCTGGGAGAACGATCTGAGGACCATCGAGCGGGTGGGCATGAAGGGCCTCGCCGCCCCGCTCTCGAACGTCGTGTTCCACGAGAAACTGGGCACCCAGGCCGACCGCGTCGCCCGGATCGAGGCGCTGGCCCGGGAGATCGCCCCCGCCGTCGGCGCCAAGCCCGACCTGGCCGGGGAGGCCGCCTCCATCGCCAAGGGCGACCTCGCCTCGGAGATGGTCTTCGAGTTCCCCGAGCTGCAGGGCGTCATGGGTCGCTACTATGCTGCCGCCGCAGGGCACGACGATGGGGTGCCGGAGGCCTGCGAGATCCACTACCGCCCCCTCGGCCCCACCGACGCGGTGCCGACCGACCCGGTGGCGGTGGCGGTGGCGCTAGCCGACAAGATCGACATGCTGACGGGCTTTTGGGCGATCGACGAAAAACCCACCGGCAGCCGCGATCCCTTCGCCCTCCGCCGCGCCGCCCTGGGCGTCATCCGCATCCTGATCGAGAACGACATTCGCCACCCGATCTTCACGGCGGGGATGAACGCCTTCAACCGGCACATCGCCGAGATCCGCCGCCACGATCGGAAGCTCCTGCTGTCGGAGACCGACCTCGCAGCCGCCTTGGGCGATTTGGACACCGACATGGTGGCGGAGGGCACGGCTCTGCTCGCGGAGCGTCAAGGGCAGCTGGAGGCAGAGGAGCAGTCAGCGGCCGGTCATTCGCTGGTCGCGATCTCAAGTCTCGGCCGGTTCATCGATGATCGCCTCAAGGTGCTCCTGCGCGACCGGGGCATTCGGCACGATGTCATCGATGCCGTGGCTGGTCTTTTACATCGGGATGTCGTCGCGGTCAGGGTGCGCAAGGCCGAAGCGCTCCAGAGCTTCTTGAACAGCGAGGACGGCGCGAACCTTCTCGCCGCCTATCGACGGGCGGCCAATATTGTTGCCAAGGAAGTCGAGAAGGACGGCGGGGACTATACCGCGGCCCCGGATCCGGTGCGCGCCGTCGAAGCGGCGGAGAGGGCGCTCTTCGAGGCGCTTGGCACGCTGGAGCCTGACGTTGCTGAGGCGCTGGAGGCCGAGGACTTCACGGCTGCCATGGCGGCGATGGCGCGCCTGCGCGGGCCCGTCGACGCCTTCTTCGACGATGTCACGGTGAATGCCGAGGACCCCGCGCTGAGGGTAAACCGCCTGCGTCTGTTGTCGCGCCTCACCGCCCTCATGGCCCAAGTCGCCGTCTGGGACGCCATCGAGGGCTGAGCTCAACCTGAACCCGTCCGCCCAACTCGATCCTCTCCGCCCCGCCGGGGCGAGGGGACGCCCCCGAGATCCAGACTGTCCACAGGGCAACACCGATGCGCGCCGGCCACGCCGCTGCCCGTCCCGCGACGGGGCGCCGCTTGTGCGCCTGCGAGAGGCGCGCGTATCACGGAAACGATGGACGAGAAGGTGGGCATACGGCCGAAGTGCGGTACCCTCGGGTGGATTGGGGTCGAGGATGCCGCAACGCGCGTCCGCCCCGATGCCTTGCCGCTGGACCCCGCCCGTTTCGGTCACAAGGCCGCCTGGCTCGCCGCCGCCGCCGCCATCGGCTTGCCGGTCCCACAAGGCTTCGCGCTCGACGGGGCGACCGCCGCCGACCCCCAGGCGGCGGCCGAGGCCATCACGGACGGCCTCGCGCAGCTCGAGGCGGCGACGGGCCTACGCCTCGGCGACCCCGACCGGCCGCTTTTGCTGGCCCTGCGCCCCTCCGCCCCCGCCGGGATCGCGGGCGCGGGCAGCGGGGCCGGCAGCGGCGGCACCTTGGCGCCTGCGATCCTGAACCTCGGCACCGGCCCGGCGGTGCGCGAGGGCCTTGCCAGCACCCTCGGCCCGCGCATCGCCGCCGATCTCGACCGCCGGCTCGCTGAGGGCTGGGGTGCCACGGTCGCGGGCCTCGACGGCGAAGAATTCGAGTTCGCCCTGCACGACGCCATGCGCGACGCGGGCGCCGAGAGCGAGGAGGCGCTCGACGCCCCCGCCCTCGATGCCCTTGCCGACGCCTGCCGCGCCATGGCGTCGGAGGCCGGCCATCCGCTGCCCGATGACCCGAAAGCGCAGCTTCTCCAGGGCCTCGCCGGGCTGCAGCGCGCCTGGGTCGGCCCCCGCGCCCGCACCCGCCGCCTGGCCCGCGGCGGGGAGGCGGAGGCGCCCTTGCCCGTGATCGTCCAGGCGATGGCACTGGGTCTCGGCACCGACGCCGGCGCCGGGATCGCCAGTCTGCGCGACGAAGAGACGGGCGCGCCGCGTCTGACCGGGCGCTTCCTGCCTCAGGCCCAGGGCGAGGAGGCGCTCATGGGCCTGCGTCCGCCGGTGCTGATCACCGTCTCCGAACGCCTTGACCTCGGCCAGCGCGAACCCGCGCTCGAGGAACGCCACCCCGAGGCCGTCACGGCCCTGGCGGAGGCCGGGCGGCGCCTGGAGCGGGCCCTTGGCGAGGCCTTCTCGCTCGATTTCACGCTGGAGAACGGCGTGCTTGCGATCACCGAGCTGCGCCTTGCCCGCCGTTCTGCACGGGGTGCGGTGCGCATCGCGGTCGATCTTGCCGACCAGGGTGCGATCTCGCGGGAGGTCGCGCTGCTGCGCGTCGACCCCCAGGCGCTGGAGGCGCATCTGCACCCCACGCTCGACCCCGCCGCGCCGCGCGATCTGATCGGCAAAGGGCTGCCGGCGTCGCCCGGCGGCGCCTCGGGCAAGCTCGTGTTCACGCCTGAGGCGGCGGAGGCGGCCGCGGCTGCCGGCGATAAGGCGATCCTGGCCCTGACCGAGACGAGCCCCGAGGACATCCGCGGCATGCACGCCGCCCGCGCCGTGCTGACGGTGCGCGGCGGGATGACCAGCCATGCGGCGGTCGTTGCCCGCGGCCTTGGCAAGCCCTGTGTCGTCGGCGCGCGGACCCTGCGCCTCGATCGTCGCGCGCCCGGCTTGCTCACAACCGACGGCCGGCGCTTTGCCGAGGGGGACGTGGTCACCGTCGACGGCGGTGCGGGCGAGGTGCTGGCCGGGCGCATTCGCACCCGTCCGCCGGAGCTGACCGGCGCCTTTGCGCGGCTCATGCAATGGGCCGACGAGACCCGGCGCATGGGCGTGCGCGCCAATGCCGACACCAAGCAGGACGCCCGCGTGGCCTCGGGCTTCGAAGCGGCGGGCATCGGCCTTTGCCGCACCGAGCACATGTTCTTCCCCCAGGGCCGCATCGCCGCCATGCGCCGCATGATCCTGGCCAATGCCGAGGCCGACCGGCGCGACGCGCTTGCGGAGCTTGAGCCGATGCAACGGGACGATTTCACCGCGCTCTTCGTCGCCATGGCGGGACAGCCGGTGGTCATCCGCCTGCTCGACCCGCCTTTGCACGAGTTCCTGCCCCACAACGCCCACGACATCGCGGAGATGGGGCGCGCCCTCGGCCTGCCGGAGGAGGAGGTGCTGACGCGCGCCAAGGAACTGGCGGAGTTCAATCCCATGCTCGGCAAGCGCGGCTGCCGGGTCGGCATCGCCTATCCTGAGATCTATGAGATGCAGGCCCGCGCGATCCTGGAGGGGGCGATTGCCGCCGGGGCCGAGACCGGGGCGCCTGTGGTGCCGGAAATCATGATCCCCCTGGTCTCCGCGGTGCGGGAGTTCGAGCTTGTGCGCCGCCGGATCGATGATGTGGCCGAGGCCCTGCGAGCGACCCATGAGACCATGGTCGACTACCGCGTCGGGGTGATGCTGGAGACGCCGCGCGCCTGTCTGCGTGCCGGTGACATCGCGGCGATCGCGGATTTCATCAGCTTCGGCACCAATGATCTTACCCAGATGACCTATGGCCTTAGCCGCGACGATGCGGGGCGCTTCATGCCGGATTACGTCGCGCAGGGGATCTATTCGCATGATCCCTTCCACAGCCTGGATTTCGACGGGGTGGGGGAGATGATGCAGATCGCGGCCGAGCGGGCCCGGGCGCGCAAGCCCGGGATCTCGATCGGTCTCTGCGGTGAGCAGGGCGCCGACGGCCGGTCTGTCGCCTTCTGCGAGGCGGCGGGCTTTGACTATGTCTCCTGCTCGCCCTATCGGGTGCCGATCGCGCGCCTGGCTGCCGCGCAGGCCAGCCTTCGCGCGGCCCGCGGCGCGGAGCCCGGGGCGCCTGAGCACGGCTGAGACCAGGGGCGAGGGGCACCCGCCATGGCGGATACGACCGACCAGATGCGCGAGGCGGCGCTGCCGGCGCCGCTCGCCACCGCAGCGGCGTCAAAGGCCGCGCTCGCCCGACTGCTTGCCAAGATCGAGGCGGAGGCACAGCAGCCGGAGACCGCCGCCCTGCTCGATGAAGCACTGCACCACCAGCGGGCGCATGTGCTGGGCGTGACCGGCCCGCCGGGGGTTGGCAAATCCACGCTGACCGACGCCCTGATCCGCGCCTACCGCGCCCGCGGCCTCAGCGTAGGGGTCATCGCCATTGATCCGTCGTCGCGCCGCTCCGGCGGGGCGCTCTTGGGGGACCGCACGCGCATGGCCCGCGACCCTGCCGACACGGGCGTCTTCGTGCGCTCCATGGCGGCGCGGGACCGGCTGGGCGGGATCGCGGAGCTTACCTTCCCGGCTGTCGTCGTCATGGGCGCCATCATGGACCGGCTCATCGTAGAGACCGTGGGTGTCGGGCAGTCCGAGACCGAGATCCGCGCCACCGCCGATACGGTGCTGTTCTGCGCCCAGCCCGGCGCCGGCGATACGCTGCAGGCCATGAAGGCCGGCGTGCTCGAGATCCCCGATATCGTGGCGGTGACCAAGGCCGACCTCGGCGGTCTCGCGCGCCAGACCGTCGCCGATCTCAAGAGCGCCTTCGCGCTGCTGGAGGGGCATGCGGGGCAGCAAGTCGCCGTGCTCAGCCTTTCGGCGCAGGATGGGGCGGGGATCGGCGATCTGGTCGAGCGGCTGGAAGGACGCGCGGGCGCTCCGACGCCGGCCGCCCTCGCCGCGGCACGGACACGGCAAGCCCGCGATTGGGTCGCCCTGTCGCTGTCGGCCGCCTTCGGCCGCTACGGGCTGGCAGCCTTCCAGGCCGACTCACCTGCGGGCGCCGACGGTGCCGCGCCGTTCGCCAAGGGCTCTGCCTTCGCTGAACGGCTCAAATCCATTTTGCTGCAGCGCAACATCGGCTAATCGGTCGCAGGGTTATCAAAGCCCTTTCGTCGCAACGTCTTCGCCTCTGTCCCGCCGCGGAACAGGCGTGATGGTGCTGTGCCACACTGTGGCTCGACGGCGCCATTCCTTGACAGGTTGCCCGAATATGACAGATGCAGCGCCCCTGTTTCGACAGAAGCGCCGCCGACATCACGCGATCAGACAACGTGTGGTGTCGTGTGATGGTGCGGAGGTATGTACATGGTCACTTCGAAGCTTGGTGTTCTTTCGCGCGGTATCGCGGCTGCTGCGACGGCCGTGGCGCTCTGTGCAGCGCCCGCGTGGGCGGATCGTTCCGCCGCACCGATCCACTCGGCCAAGGCGATCGTCGCCGAAGCGGCGCCGGACGGCAGTCTGTTGCGCCTGCTGGAGGATGAGCGGGATCGCATGACGACGATCCTCTCGGTCGCGACCCGGCTGCAACTCGACGCCGAGGCGGCTGCAGAGGGTCCGGCGCTCAAGGCGGCTCGTCTGGCGCTCATCGCGGCCCAGAACGCCGAGATGCAGGACGCTCAGGCGATGCTGGGCGAGATCGAGTCCGACACCATTACCGAACTGCTGATCGCTGATCCCGGCCGCATCACGCTGCCGGCGGCCATCGACCGGGTCGTCGTGGGCGAGAAGCACCAGCAGTGGTACTGCCTGGCCGAGGGTCTCTACTTCGAGGCGCGCGGCGAGAGCGTTATGGGCCAGTTCGCCGTCGCCGAGGTCATTCTCAACCGCGTCGATAGCGGCCGCTACCCCGACACGGTCTGCGCGGTGCTGAACCAGGGGGCGGAGAAACTGAACGCCTGCCAGTTCAGCTACAACTGCGACGGCCACGCCGAGGAGATCCACGAGCCCAAGGCCTGGGATCGCGTGGGCAAGGTCGCCTGGCTGATGCTGGAGGGGCGGCCGCGCAGCCTGACCGGCAATGCCACCCACTATCATGCCACGCACGTCAGCCCCCGCTGGTCGAAGAAGCTGAAGCAGACCGCGCGGATCGGCGACCACGTCTTCTATCGCTACCGCACCCAGGTCAGCCAGCGCTGAGCCGGGCCAAGCTCGGCCCTTGCTGAGGGCCGGGAATTCCCCCATGAAGATTCTGTGGCGCGGATGGTCGCGCCGCGGGATCGTCTCAGGTGCGATCGTTTCAGCTGGGGGACGGAGCTGATGGACCCTGCATCCAAGGCCGCGCCGATTGCCACCCCTGAGGTGGAAGAGCGGGACACCATCTTCCTCGCCGACTACGTGCGCCCGCTCGAGATCGGCGTCTTCGCCAGCGAGTACGGTGTCGAGCAGCGGGTCGCCTTTGACGTGGTGATCGAGGTGGCGCGCAGCCCGGCGCTGCGTGACGACCGTGTCGAGCATGTGATCAGCTACGACGAAATCGTGCAGGCGATCGAGACCCTGGCGACCGGGCCGCGGATCCAGCTGCTGGAGACCTTTGCCGAGCGGCTGGCCGAGCTGTTGCTGACCGACCCGCGCGCGCGTCGGGTGCATATGCGCATCGCCAAACTCGATCTGCTGAAGAACGGCGGGCGCCTCGGCATCGAGATCACCCGCAGCCGCCACCCCGAAGCGAACGAACGCGTCTGGGCCCTCAGCCCGGAACTGCGCGGGGGCTAAGCACCCTCTGCCGGCGCGATGGCGGCGAAGCGGGCGGTGGCGATCTCCGCCGCCTCGGCGGTGTGGGTCGCAAGGCGGGTCGATAGGGTGTCGAAATCCGGTGCGCCGGCGGCCCGCGCCAAGGCGCTGCGAAGGCCGGGGCCGAAATCCTCGGGCTTCGACTCGCGGTCCAGGGCGGCGCGCTCGACTTGCTGCAGCCGATGGAGGAGCGACAGGACCTTCGCGAGGCGCCCCGCCTCCGCGTGCGTGAGCCAGCCGTCCAGCGCCAGAGCATCCAGCATCTCCGGCCCGCGCAGGCCGATGCCGGCCCCGGTATAGAGCGCGCCGGTCTGCGCCAAGAACTCGATCTCCATCATGCCGCCGGCCGTGTGCTTCAGCGCCCAGGGGCGGCGGCGGTCGGCCTCATGCGCCTCGATCAGGCGCTGGCGCATCGCCAGGGCCTCGACCAGGGTGCCGGGCGCCCCGCGGCGCCGGGCGAGGGCGCCGTCGATCGCCGCGCGTACCTCCGCCGACAGTCCCGCCGCGCCCGGGCCGCAGGCGGTCACGACCCGCGCACGGCTGAGGGCGAGATGCTCCCAGACCTCCGCCTCGCCGGCGTGATAGCGCCTGAAGCTCTCCAGCGACACCGCCACGGGACCCGCACGGCCGGAGGGGCGCAGCCGCATATCGACCTCGTAGAGCCTGCCCTCGGCGGTCGGCGCGGTGAGGGCGGCCACGAAAGCCTTCATCAGGCGCGGGTAGTAGGCGCTTGGCGCCAGCGGGCGGGGGCCCTCCGAGCTCTCCGCATCGCCGGCATCGTAGATCGTCAGCAGGTCCAGGTCAGAGCCCGCCGTCATCTCCCGCGTGCCGAGCTTGCCGAGGGCGATCACCGCCATGCCCCGACCTGGCGGCGGCCCGTGGCGCGCGGCCAGGTCCTCCACGACCTGGGGCAGCAGTACCGTGAGGCAGGCATCGGCGATGGCGGAGAAGCCGGCCCCGGCCTCCCGCTCATCGGTCAGAGCCCGCATGACCTGAACGCCCGCGCGAAAGCTCTGTTCGCGTGCCCAGGCGCGCACGGCGTCGAGCCCGCGTTCGAGGTCGCTGATACCCTGGCAACTGGCCTGCAGGCCCGCGATCTGGGCGGGGGCGCTGGGCAGGGGTGCGAAGAAGTCCCGGTCGATCAAGGCATCCAGCGCCCCGGGGTTGCGCCCCAGGTAGTGCGCGAGGCGAGGGGAGGCGGACATCACCTCCGCCACCAGATCGAGGAAATGCGGGTTCGCTGCGAGCAGCGAGAAGACCTGGACGCCCGCCGGCAGGCTGTCGAGGAAGCGGCCGAAATGCGCGAGCGCCTCGTCCGGGTCGGCGGCGCCGGCCAGCCCCTCCAGGATCCGCCCCTCGATCCGCCGATAGAGCGCGCGGGCCCGTTCGCTGCGCGTCGCCGTGATCTGACCGCTGCGCCAACGCGCCAGGGTGGCCGCGGCATCCTTGGCCCGCGCGAAACCCTGCGCGGCAAGGGCCTCCTCCTCCGGCAGTGGGGCATCGACGGCGGCGGGGCCGCGGCGGCGATGCGGGGTGGGCGTGATCGCCTCGACGGCCTCGTAGACGGTGGCCACGCGCGCGGCGATCTCGGCGGCATGGGTGTCGGCGTCGGGATAGCCGGACAGTGCGGCGACACGCTCCCGCGCCTCGGCGCCCGTGGGGATGGTGTGGGTCTGGGCGTCCTCCACCATCTGCAGCCGATGCTCCAGCACCCGGTGGGCCCGATAGGCCTCGCTCAGCACCGCCGCGGCGTCCTGGGGCAGATGGCCGGCCGCGACCAGCGCGTCGAGCGCCTCGACCGTGCCGCGTGCGCGCAGGCTGGGATCGCGCCCGCCCAGGATAAGCTGCCGGGTCTGGGCGAAGAACTCGATCTCCCGGATCCCGCCGGGGCAGCGCTTGATGTCGGTGCCGGGCAGGGTCTCGACCGAGGGTGTTGCGAACTCGCCGGCGCCCGCGCGGATTTTGTCCAGCAGGCCCTGCACTTCCTCCAGCGCGTAAAAGTCGAGACTGCGCCGCCAGACGAAGGGCGAGAGCCGCGCGAGATAGGCCTCCCCGGCCTCGAGGTCGCCGCCGACGGGGGCAGCCTTGATGTGCGCTGCCCGTTCCCAGGTGCGCCCCTCGGCCTCGTAGTAGCCCTCCGCCGCCGCCATCGAGAGGCACACCGGCGTGGTCGAGGGATTGGGCCGCAGCCGCAGGTCGGTGCGGAAGACATAGCCATCCCCGGTCTGCTCGCTGAGGGCGGCGACCAGCTTGCGGGTGACCCGGACGAAACCCTGCCGGATCTCCGCCTCCGCGTCCTGTGGCGCGCGGTCCTGGTCGAACAGGCAGATGAGGTCGATGTCGGAGGAGTAGTTGAGCTCCTCCGCCCCCAGCTTGCCCATGCCGATGACCGTATAGCCTCCCATCCCGTCGAGGGCCGGTAGCGTACCGCGCGTTTGTTCCGCGGCGATGAGCGGGGGCAGGGCGATGGCCAGCGCCGCCCGCGCAAGGCGGGAGAGGGCGCCAGTGACCGCCTCCAGCGGCCAGACCCCACCGAGATCGGCAAGGGCGATAAGGAGCGCCGCACGGCCCCGCATCTGGCGCAGGGCAGGGGCAAGTGCTCGGGGGCAGACGGCGGCCTCCCGCGGCTCCTCGATCAGGGCGTCGAGGGCGGTTTCGGGGGCTTGCTCAGCCGCCTCGGTCAGCCAGTCGGCATGGCGGCTCATCAGCCGCGCGAGGAAGGGGCTGGAACCCGCAGTCCCCAACACAAGATCGCGCGCGGGCCCGGTGGCGAAGGTGCCGCCCAGCCGGGCCAGGCTCGCGGCCCCGCGCTGGGGGTCCGCGGGGCGCGGGACAGCGGTGATGCGGGCGGCGAGCGGGGTCAGCGCCCCTCGAACCGCGCGGGGCGCTTTTCGAGGAAGGCGAGGACCCCTTCCGCGAAATCACGCGTCCGCCCGGCCTCCCCCTGAAGCCGCGCCTCGAGCGCAAGCTGCGCCTCGAAGTTATTGTCGGCCGAGGCGCGGAGCGCCTGTTTCGCGAGCCGATAGGCCACCGTCGGCCCCGTCGCCAACCGCGCCGCGAGGGCGCCCACATGGGCCTTCAGGGCGTCATCCGGCACGACCTCCCAGATCAGGCCCCATTCGGCGGCGCGGGCGGCCTCGACCGGCTCGGCCGTCAGACACATGCCCATGGCGCGGGCCTGACCCACCAGCCGCGGCAGCCAATAGGTGCCGCCGGCATCGGGGATCAGGCCGATGCGGGCAAAGGCCTCGATGAAGCTGGCGGATTGCCCCGCGATAACGATGTCCGCGGCCAGCGCGAGGTTGGCGCCCGCCCCGGCCGCGACGCCGTTCACCGCCGCGATCACCGGCACCGGACACTCGGCGATCAGGCGGAGCATCGGCTCGTATTCCTCGGCGAGCGTCCGCTCCAGGTCGATGTCGGCGGCGGTCTTCCCGGCCTCCCCGTCGGCCAGATCCTGCCCGGCGCAGAAGCCTGCCCCGGCGCCGGTCATCACCACCACGCGCGCCTCCTGCGGGGCGGCGACCAGGGCGTCGATGATCAATCGGCGCATCTCGGCGCTCAGCGCGTTCATCCGCTCAGGGCGGTTGAGGGTGATGGTCGCGATCTCGTTTTCGACCGAGTACAGGACCGGGGCGCTGACCCCCGTGTCGGGCGCGATGGCGGCAGTATCTGTCACGCGTCTCTCTCCCAGGCTTTGTCGTTGGGCGCAGGCTATGACGCAAACGTCAGCCTGACCAGGGGCGCCGCTGCGTCACCCCCCCGCCCCCATCCCCCGGGTCGAAGGTCAGCGCAGGGAGGGGGGCGGGCCCAAGCTGTCCGCGATCTCCGCGCTCCCGACCAGATACAGGACGCCGAGGATGAGCAGCACCGCCAGAACTGCCAGCGCGATCTTGATCCAGGAGTAGGGCCGCTCCCCGGTCACGCGCCCCGTGCGACCGTTGACGACCACGCGATAGGGCTGGTTGCGATAGCGGTAGGCTGCCAGCCAGACGGGCAGTAGCACGTGTTTGAACGTCACCCGGTCGTAGCGCGTGCTCATCGCCGAGATGCGTTGTTCGTCGCCGCCGATATCGGCGCGCACCACGCCGCGCATGACCTGCTCCATGGCGGTGGAGGCGCGCTGGAACCCGTCGCCGAGCGGCAGGGACGGCGCCTCCGCCCTGAACCCGGCCAGGAAGGAGGCGTTGTAGCCCGCCATGCCGTCGAGGTCCCAGTCGGTATGGCCGTCGACGGTGGCGTCCTGCGTGAACTCAGTCAGCGTGCCCGTGGCGGGGACGAGGACGTCGTCGAAGGACTGCTGCACCTGGCCGGAGACGCGGCTCCAGCGGATCTTGCGCACCTGGCGCTGGCGGCGCACCGATTTGCCGTTCTCGGTCACCGTCACCCATTGCGTGACGTAGTAGGCGTCGCCGCGCTGCCCGCGATAGTCCGAGGTCGCGAGCGCGTCATAGGTATAGTGGGGCACGTAGACGCCGTTGATGGGGCGCGAGGCCTCGGCGAATTTCTTGAGGTCCGAGGGCGCGAACCAGCGGGAAGCGAGCCAGTCCTTGAGCGCGCCGCGCGCCGCCCGCTCAGCGATGGCAAAGGGCAGCACGCCCTGCGGCGCGGGATGGCGGTGATCGTGCGCGGCCTCGAGCGACAGGGGGCTTGCGCAAAACGGGCAGTTGTCCGCCAGGGTGCGCGCGGCCGTGCTGGTGGCCGTGGCATTGCCGTCGCGCCCGCCCTCGAACCCCACTTCGGCGCCACAGGCGCCGCAGCGGATGATGCGGGTCGTCTCGATGGCCCCCACCTCGCCCCGGTCGGCTCGGGCAAGGGCGGCCAGGGTCTCGGCCAGGTCACGCTCCACCAGCGCGGTTCGGGGGTCGTGCCAGGGTCCGGTGTCGGCGTCGGGCAGATCGTTCTCGGCCCCGCAATAGGGGCAGGTCATCCGGGCGGTACCGGGGCTGTAGGTGAGCTGCGCGCCGCAGTCGGCACAGGGGAAATTGGCCATTGGCTTGCGCTCCGGCGGGCGTGTCGTCGGCACGTTCTAGACGCTGGCGCCGCCGCGATCACCCCCATCCGTTACAGTGGGCGCTGCCGAAGGTTCACGCCGCCTGTGCGCGCCCATCTGACCCGGACTGCTGCGTGAAGCGCCAGACGAGAAGCAGGTCGAGCGCACAGAACAGCATGTTCCAGGCATAGAGGAACAGGACCGGGCTAAAGGTCCCCGTCTCTTACCAATAGGCGCCCTTCGAGAGTGCGCCCAGGCCATAGCCGATGGTAATGAGGGTAACGAAACAGGGAGATTTGCCAATGGCTTGACGGGTGCGCAGCATCTTGGCGATCGACCAATACCAGCCGATCGAGAAGCAGAACAACATCACGCCTTCTAAGTATTCGTGGATCAACATCATGTGGCTCCTGTGCCAAACAGGGACAGCCTAGGGAAGGCCCCGTAATCGCCGAAAGCGCGTTAGTCACACAGTTTCAAGAATTCTGCTGCAGCGCACCACGACGCCCTCGCAACTACACGGGGGCGGCGGCGGCGTTGCTTGGTGAGTCGTGCTGATAGTTATCGATTTGCTACTCATGGTTGAGAACAAGCCTGTCGTGCGAAGTAGAGCAAAGTTGACGTAAGGGTCGTCCCCGTCACAACATGTATCCACGCATGCCTAGGCTCAATCTGAAGTTGTATTTATCGCTATGGTTGTGCAGAATGGTCGCATATTCACATTTTTCCGATCAATTTTCCCAGAATGATGCGGTGAGCACTTTTAAAGAACTTCGATTCAAGGCTCAATTCTACTGTCGTTCGTGTCTTTACGTCTTGGGTAGCGTCGGATTTCGCATCATTTTGCAAATCGCAGTCTGCCCGCAGTTGCGCGTGCATGCTGTGCCCCACCAGGACAACATGAAGCCAGTCGTGGAGTTGAGCCGTGGAACTGAACCCAAATTCCCTCTACTCGGTCGGTGAGTACGACCAGATCGTCTTCCACTTCGACGGCAACAACAATGACCCCGATGACATCGCTGCGCTTGTGGTCGCCGCGCTAATCATCAAGGCAGCCGGTTTAGAAGACCAAACGACCTTCTTCTACAGCAACAACTTCTTCGAGGACTCGGTGCCTTGGCAGGCCGAGGCGATGGAGACCTCCGCGGCCTTCGCGCGCTCCCTCGGCATTACCAGCATCGGCTACGAGGGGCAGGTGGAGACCGCAACGGCGGCGCTCACCGATGTCTTGGACTCCGGTGACAACATCCTCGTGCTCGAGGGCGGTCCCATGACGGCGACCCACGACGCCCTGCAGGGTGTCTCGGACGACAACCTCGGGAACATCACGCTGGTTTCGCACTCGGTCTGGAACGAAAACCAGGGCTACAAGTGGAGCGATCTCAAGACCGAGTATCCTGAGATCGAGTTCATCGAGCTCATGGATCAGAACGGCTTCACCACGCCGACAAACAATTCGCCGGGGTCGGGCTTCAAGAGCAACTGGTGGAACTGGCTCGACAATCTGAAGAGCTACGACTTCGATCCCGCCGAGAAGGAAGTCCTGACCGAGGCCAATGCTATCATGGACCTGGCGAACGGGCCGGAAGGTTTCGACCCCTCGACGGTGTCGCCGGACATGAACGCCAACTACTACGACATCTCCTACGACGCATCGGACGCGGGCATGCTGCTCTGGGCGCTGACGCAGGAGCCGGGCTCGAATGACCGTGTCGATCCGCGCGATGCTCGGGACTTTATCCTGGAGGGCGAGTCGCTCGCATCGGAGCCGACGCCGTACATCATGCATGAGGTGATCGATAAGATCGTCGTGATGGAGGCCGAGGACGGTTTTCGCGTGCTCGACGACTCCAAGAGCGCCTGGGCGAAGTTCGGCGACCGTTGGAGCGTCGTCACCGAGTTCGGCAACGACGTCCCCGTCAACTACGTCAGCCCCAACATGCAGAACGGGTTCGTCGAGAGCTTCGAGATCCCCGACTACTCGGGTGACGGCGTGCTCTGGCGCTCCGACAGCAAGGACACGATCAATCCCGGCAGCAACCAGTCCTATGTCCAACGGGAGTGGATCCACCAGACCACGCCCCTGTCCTATACCTTCACGATCGACGAGGACGATCCCACGGGCCGGTACTTCGTCGGCGTCCGCATGATCAAGCCGGAATGGGCGGCCCCTAGAGAGAACCACGGTGACCTGAGCAACGACGTTTACTTCGCCTGGGATCTCGGCGCCCCAATTCTGAACGACAAGACCGGGATCGAGAACCAGAACGTCTGGGTCGACGGCGAGTGGGTGAACCGGGGCGGCGAACTCCATTGGAACAAGCTGTTCGCCAATGGCCGCGGCGAGGAGACCGGTTACGACAATGGCGGGCTCGACCCAGAGACATGGTCTTGGGCGGTCCAGACCGAGGCGGACAGCGCGAACGGCACGTTCAACGCGATTGACATTCCCCAGGGCTACACGGGCGAAGTGACAGTCTATATCGCCGCCCGGTCGAACTACGTCGCCCTGGATCAGATCCAGCTCGTCCACGGCTCAGAGCGTGACTACTTCAGCAAGCAGCACGCCTCGAACTTCGATGCCTCGCGCGAGGCGACGAAACCCGAGGACGGCTCGACGCCGCCTGAAACGCCTTACCTCGTGGCCGAGGACGACGCGGCCGAGGTCTTGGTTGGCAACCAGATTGTGATCGATGTCCTGGCAAACGACACCTCCGACGATGGGCCGGTCACGATCCCGGTGATCACCGCGGTCGAGCAGCCTGCTTTCGGTACGGTCGAGATCGTCGATAACAAGCTCGTCTACACCAGCAACGGCGCCTCGCCCGAGAGCCTGACCGACACGTTCCAATACACGATGTCCGATGCGACGGGCGCCACGGCGGCGGCGACCGTGACGGTCGACCTCACCCTGCCCGCCAAACGCCTGGAGATGGGGACGGAGACCGTCACGCAGACCGGTCGAGACGAGTGGTTCACGGTGACTTTCGACGAGGCGATAGAAGATGCCGTCGTCGTCATGGGACCCGTCTCCGGCAATCATGGCGATCCCGCGGGCGCGCGCGTGCGCAACGTGACCGAGGAAGGGTTCGAGTTCCAGATCGCCGAGTGGAACTACCAGGACGGCGTCCGCACGGCGCCTGAGAGCGTCAGCTGGATGGCCGTGACCGCGGGTACCCATATGCTGGAAGACGGCACGGTGATCGAGGCGGGGTCGGTCAGCGCCAAGCACGACAACGATGTCACTGTCAGCTTCAGCGACGAGGCGTCCTCGCCGAACGGCAAGTCCCCGATCGTGTTCTCGCAGATTTCGACCTTCAACGGACCCGACGCGGTCACGACGCGCGTCCACAGTGTCGACGTCGACGGCTTCACGGTCCGCATGCAGGAGGAGGAAGCGAGCAACGGTCGGCATGCCCCCGAAGAGATCGACTGGATCGCCATCAACACGGCCCCGGACAGCGAGCTGTTAACCACCGGCTCCAAGGGGGCCAGCTTCAAGTGGCGCGAAACCGGTCTGGATGAGGTCGACGACGTGTTCCTGGCCGACATGCAGACCATGCGCAACGAAGAGACGGCAACCGTTCGCTACAAAACCACGGGCGGCGGCGAACGAACCTACGTGCGCGTGCACGAGGACCAATCCCTCGATGGCGAGCAGAACCACATCAACAACGAGCGGATCGGCTTTCTCACCGCGGACATCGGCGGTTTCGATCTCGTCTAGGCCCGCCGCAGGCCCTACCGGCGGGCATCAGGCGATGCCGGCCGGTCTCCACTAGATCCCCAGACCGCGTGATCGCTGGGCGACCAGGTGCCTCAAAGGCATCGTGGTCGACAGCGGTTTCGACCGCTGTTGTGTCCTTTCGAGACGCTTCGCGCCCCTGGGGGACTCCCCTTGCTTGGGTGTTTCATCGCGCGGTTGTGTTGCGCGCGGTGTTTCAGCCTGGGGCTAATTCCCTTCGCTCAGATCCAAGGCTACACTTTCCGTGGTGTGAGGAGTCGCTCGGACCATCTGTGAGCTTGCGTAGTAACCATAGCTGGGGCGGACCGCCCCGAAGGCCGGCGTATTCGGCCGCAGCCAAGGGACCAAGCGCCCCGCGGCCCTCTTCGAGCGACCAGACGAGCGACACCATGACCGCCATTGCCCGCCGCTTTGTGCGTATGCCCATCCTGCTTTTGCTCTTGTTGGCCGTCGGCTGCACGACCCAGCCCTCGCGCGAGGAATACCTGCAGTACGAGGCGACGCTGCGCAGCCTCGGCGATCTGCGCACCGAGCGCGCGCCCCTGGATGCGCCTTTCAGCAACGAGGATTTGGTGCGGAACTTCGAGCGCATTGCCCTGCGCGGTGAGGTCGACATCGAGCGGAGCGGCAGCGAGACCAATTCCAAGTCGCTGCCCCTACGCCGTTGGGAGCAACCGCTGCGCTACCGGGTGCTGGGCAGTGGCGCCACCGCGCAGGACCGCGCGCGCATCGACGTCTTCATGCGGCGCATCGGTGGGCTGACGGGGCTGCCGGTCGTCCAGGCGGGCTCGGATGCCAATCTGCTGATCCTAGTGACCACGCCGGAGGAACGGGATGCCGTCAGCGCCGCGCTGTTTGCCCGCCACCCGGGTCTGGGCGTCAGCTTCGACACCTGGCGGCGCAGCCGGCGCATCGTCTGTGCCGCGACCAATCTGGTCGCACCGGATGCCGACCGTGGCTACGTCTTCGGCCTGGTGATCGTCGGCGACGAGGTCAGCGGGCTGCTGCGCGAGAGCTGCTTTCATGAGGAAATCACCCAGGTTCTGGGTCTTGGTAACGATCACCCCGAGGTTCGTCCCTCGATCTTTAATGACGATGAGGAGTTCGCCCTGTTAACTGAGCACGACGAGTGGCTCGTGCGTTTGTTGTATCACGACCGGTTGCGCCCCGGCATGACGGAGGACGAAGCCCTCCCCATCGTGCGCGAAGTGATCGGTCAGCTGCGTCCCGAAGGTGAAAGATGAGTGTTTCCGTCCTTCTTGCCCCGCTGGTTGCGGGTTGGCTCTCTCTCGGCTGCACAGGCTGCGGCGTGTATTTCCCAGGCGAGGATTGGGCCGGCTACGAGCGAACCGCGCTTGCCATGGGCAAGATGAAGATGGAGCGCGTGCCCTCGGGGATGCCGGTCTCCAAGAAGGCGCTGGCCGATAACTTCCGCCGCATCGCCTTTGGGATCGAGCATGACGTGCTCGACAAGGACGACCCCGCGACCTCGGAGGGGGGGCGCCTGCGCCGCTGGCAGAAGCCGGTGCGCTACCATCTCACCAGCCTCGGGCTCGACGCGCCCAAGCACGCCGCACAGGTCGGGGAGACCGCCGCGCGGATCGCGGAGGCGACCGGCCACGACATCGCCGAGACGGTCGAGGGTGGGCGCGAAAACCTGACCATCATGGTGCTGCGTCCCCAGGATTATCGCCTCGCCGCGGCGGCGGTGGTCAATCGGCCGGGCGGCAAGTGGCTGGCGGCCCAGATCGATCGGTTTGGCCGCGCCGGACACACGCCTTGTGTGGGGATCTTCCTGCACGCGGTGGCGCCGGAGGCCGGGCAGGTCGACGAGATCCTCTATGCCCTCGCCATCATCCGCGCCGGTCTGCCGCCGCGCCTCGGCCGGGCCTGCATCGAGGAGGAGATGGCCCAGGCCATGGGCCTGCCCAACGACCACCCCCGGGTGCGCCCCTCGGTTTTCAACGACGATCAGGAGTTTGCGCTGCTGACGGGCCATGACGAAGCGCTGCTGAAGATCCTCTATGACAAACGCCTCGACCCGGGGATGACCGAGGGGCAGGCCATGGCGCTGGTCCCGGATATCATCGGCGGGATGGACACCAGCCGCTTCGACGGACGTGCGGCCCTGACCCGGGAGTAACTGGCCGCCCCGGCCTGCCGGACGCTTGCGCCGGCGGCCCTGTCATGGTCCCCTCCGCTCCGCTTGAACGGGTCGGCCGAGACGGCGCGACCATCGGGTCTAGGGAGGGAGCGGACCGATGATCTGGGACATGCTGCGCGGCGAGTTCATCGACGTCATCGAATGGACGGACGATACCCGCGACACGATGGTCTACCGCTTCCAGCGCCACGATAACGCGATCAAATACGGCGCCAAGCTGACGGTGCGCGAGGGCCAGGCGGCGGTCTTCGTGCACGAGGGGCAACTGGCCGATGTGTTCCAGCCCGGTCTCTACCAGCTTGAGACCAACAACATGCCGATCATGACGACACTGCAGCACTGGGACCACCTGTTCCAGTCGCCGTTCAAGTCGGAGATCTACTTCGTCGCCACCCGGCGGTTCCAGGACCTGAAGTGGGGCACGCGCAACCCGATCATGATGCGCGACCCCGAGTTCGGGCCCGTGCGCATGCGTGCCTTTGGCACCTATTCCATCCGCGTGAGCGACCCCGGCCTGTTCCTGCAGGAGGTCGTGGGCACCGACGGCGAGGTCACGACCGACGAGATCCAGTTCCAGATCCGCAACGTCATCGTCAGCCGGTTCTCGAACGCGCTCGCCTCCTCCGGCATCCCGGTGCTGGATCTGGCGGCGAACACCGACGAGATGGCGAAGTATCTGCTGGCCCGGATCGCGCCTGAGATCGCGGCTTACGGCATCGAGCTTCCCGCGCTCTTCGTCGAGAACGTTTCGCTGCCCGAGGAGGTGGAGAAGGCGATGGACCGGCGCACCAGCATGGGCGTGATCGGGGATCTCGGCGCCTATGGCCAGTTCCAGGCGGCCGAGGCGATGCGCGCGGCGGCCGATAACCCGGGTCAGGGTGGCGCGATGGGTGCGGGCCTCGGCGCCGGCATGGGCCTGGCCATGGCGCATAACATGATGGGTGGGATGGGCGCTGCCTCCCCCTGGGGCCAGCCGCAGCAGCCGATGGCAGCCCCCGCAGCCGCGCCGGCAGCGATGGCACCGCCGCCACCCCCGCCCCCGCCGCAGGAGACCGTCTGGCACATCGCCGAGAACGGGGCCACAAAAGGACCCTTCAGCCGCGCCGACCTTGGCCGGATGAAGGCCGAGGGCGGCTTCAGCCGTGAGACGCTGGTCTGGTCAGCAGGCATGGCGGGCTGGACCAAGGCCGGCGAGGTCGCGCCGCTCGCCCAGCTCTTCACCATCGCGCCCCCGCCGCCCCCGCCCCCGCCGGCCTAAAGCCCGTCGGGGATCCTCGGAGGGGGACGGGCGCCTGGGCTAGCTCCGCCCGGCCGGACCGGCGTTGCCGCCGAAGCTGCCGTAGGAGAGCGGCTTGCCGTCCTCCTCCTCCTCGGCGCTCTTCAGCGCCAGGAAGGCAGCCACGACAACCCAACCCGCGACCGGCAGCAACAGGGCGATCAGCCAGAGCGGGCTCATTAACCGGTCGTTGAGCCGCCGTGCGGCGACGGCGATCAGCGGCAGCGCCATGGCGAGCAGGAACAACCCGGCGAGGGGAGAGGGGGCCCTGTACTCGAAGAGCGGCTCGAACCCTTCCTGGGCGCGCATCCGGTCGGGCAGTTGGCCCATGGTGTCGAAGCCCAGCGTGCTGTCCAGCACGGCCAGCCCCAGGTACCCGACGGCCACGAACAGCGCGAACCACCAGAATTCGGAGCGGCTGGCGCGGCCGGAGAAACGGGCGAATTTCGCGAGGCAGGTGCCGACGGCTTCGGCGGGTCCCATCATCGGTGTCTCCTCCGGTTGACAGGACCCGTTGTAGCATTCGCTTCCGTCAGGCGGAAGTATCCCCCGTGGGCGCCGGGGCGGTGCCGGTCGTCGCAGTCGCCTTGGCCGCGGCCAGGGTGGCCTTGAGGTCGGCCTCCATCTTCTGCAGCTCCTCCTCGGCGGCGGCGCGCTTGGCCTTGCCCTCGTCGGCGATCTGCAGGCTCTCCTGGATCGTGGCGATCAGGGTCTGGTTGGCCTTCTTGACCGCCTCGATATCGAAGACGCCGCGCTCGATCTCCTGTCGGACCTCGCGGTTGGCCATCTGCAGGTTCTCGGCGTTCTTCTCCAGCAGTTCGTTGGTCAGATCCGTCGCCTCACGCGTGGCCTTGGCGGCGTCGCGGCTGCGGGCGATGGTCACCGATTGGGCCAATTGCTGGCGCCACAGCGGGACCGTGTTCACCATGGTCGAGTTGATCTTGTTGACCAGCGACTTGTCGTTCTCCTGCACCAGGCGGATCGAGGGCAGCGACTGCATCGTCACCTGGCGCGTCAGCTTCATGTCGTGGATGCGCCGCTCCAACTCGTCACGGGCCGAGCGCAGGTCGCGCAGGTTTTGCGCGGCGATCGGGCCCTCGCCTTCCGGCGCCTCCTGCACCTGTTTCTCCATCGCGGGGATCTCGAAGACGTCGAGCTTGTCCATCTTCGCCTCGCCCGCCGCGATATACAGGCCGAGCTCGTCGTAGAAGGCGAGCGTCTCCTCGTAGAGCTTGTCGAGGAACTTGATGTCCTTCAGCAGGATCCCCTCGTGGCGCAGCAGCTCGTCGGTGATCTTGTCGATCTGGCCGCGCACGTCCTCATACTCGGCGACGAACTTGGCCACCGGATTGGCACGGCCCAGCAGCTTGTCCCACCAGCTCTGCTTCTGGCCCGGGTTCAACTCGTCCACATCGAAGCCGCGGATCGTGGTGACCATGTCGCGCAGGCTCTCGCCCGCGGGCCCCGTGTCCTTGTTCTTCACCCCCTCCAGCATGGTGTCGGAGATCTCGGTCAGCTTCTCCTGCGCGCTCGAGCCGAACTGGATGATCGAGGTGGTGTTGGACATGTCCAACTCCGCCATGCGCTGCTCGATCTCGGCACGTTCCTCTGGGTCGGCCATGTCGATGGGCACGATCTCCTGCTTGAGCTCGGCGATCGGGCGGTTCACGACCTCGGCAATCTCGGCCTCGATAACCTCCGGCGTCGCTGCGACGGGGGCGGGGGCGGGCGCGCCCTCTGGCGTGGTGTTCATGGGATCCTCCTTGCCGGTGGGCATCGCGGGCCGAAACGCTCTCGTTCTTACACCGCGACATATGCACAGGGTAGCGTCGCGTCAGCCGCGCTCCCGACCCAGACGCTCGCGCAGGACCTCGATTTCGATTTCCAGGCCCGTCCGTTCGTCGGATTTCATCCGCTCGCGCCCGCGCGCGAAGCTCTGCTCCAGCGCTTCGAGCAAGTCGACATAATCGGTGCGCAGCTTGGGGTCCTTCAGCTGGTCGTGCGCTTCGGCGTACTTGCGCGTGGCCTCGTGCGCGCCGACCAGATGCACCGACAGATAGCGCCGCGCGCGCCCCAGATCGCTGGGATCGGCCTCGATCCGGTGCAAGAGCCCCCGCACCTCATCGCCCAGCGACGCCAGGCGTTCCGAAATCTCCCGGTCGCCAATGGCGCGGGCATAGCCCTGGATATCGGCCAGCAGGGTGTCCGCCTCCTCGATCGCGCCGGCCACACGGTCGATCTCTTGGTCGCTGAGGTCGATGCCCTTGTGCCTGAGCGGATCGGCGCCAAAGGTCACCAGATGCGCTGCCATCGCCAGGAGGCCGAAGCCCACGGCCGTGACGACGCTGGGCTCGGAATTGGCCATCTGCGCAAAGGCGACGCCCAGGCCCGACATCGGTGCGGACAGCAGTTTTCGAGGGATCGCCGGGCGCCGGGCAACGGCGCGGGCATTGTAGGCACGCTCAGCCTTCACGCCCTCGTTGGCCATCCAGGCGCTGCCGACCAGGGCCGCAAAGCCCGCGATCGCAAAGCCCGTGTTGGCCAGGTTCGCACCGATGACCGAGGTGACCGCGGCCACCAGCAGGGGTGCTGGCAGGATGTACATCAGCCGCGCCCGCGGATCGGGGCGTAAGGTGTCCCGCCCCTCCAACTGGCGCGATGGCATGGCGGAGGCGGCGCGTCTGGCCGCGCCGGGCGAATAGGCGCCCCCGAAACGCTGCGCGCTCACGCCACGCCCCCGGGGATCGCGGCGATCGCCTGGCACGAGCTGACGAACACAAGAAGCGCGAGCAGGAAGAAGGCCAGCCAGCGAACCCAAGGCTGTGACAACGGGATCTCCTCCGTCGGTGGGGCGCCGGCGGACCATAGCCACTCCGATGGTCCAGCGCTAGCGCTTGTCCCGGGACGATTGCGCCCCAACGTAGCAAATGGAGCGCCCGTTTGTGGCAGTGCAGGAGAGCCCATCGATGCCGACCGATACTGGCATGATCGCCGCCGACCGCGGGCCGCAGCGCGGCCGCCGCCGCCTGCCCTTCATCGGACCCCTGGTCGTGGTGGCCTTTGTGAGCGGCGCCTGCTCGAGCGTGCTGCTGGCCGAGGGAGAGGGCGGCCAGGAGGAGGGGGTGGTCCAGGCCGTCTCCCTGCCCGGGGCCGGCAATCCGCTGGCGGGTGTGATCTGGGACGTCGCCGCCGGTCAGCCGGTGAGCGCTGAGGTCCTGGCCGCGCGTCTGCAGGGGGCCGATGTCGCGATCCTCGGCGAGATCCACGACAACGCCCTACACCATGAGCGCCAGGCCGAGATGGTCGCCGCGATCGCGCCCTCGGGCCTCGCCTTTGAGATGGTGCCCGAAGCTTCGGAGCGCGGGATCGCTGTCTTCCTGGAGACTGGCGGTGAGCCCGGCGCGATCGGCCCCGCCATCGGGTGGGAGCGGATGGGCTGGCCCGACTGGTCGATCTATCGCCCGATCTTCGACGCCGCCTTCGAGGACGATGCCGCCCCGGTGATCACCGGCGGGGCGCTGCCGCGCGCCTCGCTGGGTCTTGCCATGCGAGAGGGGGCGGCGACGGCCTATGGGGACGGGGCGGTGGCGGCCGGGCTCGACCGCCCCCTGTCGGCGCTGATGCAGGCGCAGATGACCGCGGAGATGATCCGCGCCCACTGCGACCTGATCCCGGCCGAGGCCGCAGCGCCCATGGTCGAGGTGCAGCGCCTGCGCGATGCCCGCTTTGCCGCCGCCGTCCTGCGCGCCCGCGACCGCGCGCCGGCGGGCCCCACCGTGCTGATCACGGGCAACGGTCATGCGCGCACCGACCGCGGCGTGCCGGCCTTCCTTGACACCATGGCGCCTGCGCTGTCGGTGCTGAGCCTGGGGCAGGTCGAGGTGACCGGCGACGCCGACAGCGCGGGGGACTATGCAGACCAGTTGGCGCTCTACGACTTCGTGTGGTTCTCGACCGGGGTGCCGGGGCGCGGCGATCCCTGCGACGCCCTGCGCCAGCGCGGCTGAGCGCGCTCAGCCCTTTCGGCGCACCCAGAACAACAGGGCGCCGTCCGCGCCGTCCTCGGCCGCAACCAGTTCGTGGCCCTGCTCGGCGCAGAAATGCGGCACATCCACCCGCGCCGCCGGATCGTCCGCCACGACCTTCAGCACCGCCTTGGGTGCCATGGCCATGAGCCGCTTGCGGGTCTTCAGCACGGGCAGGGGGCACAGCAGCCCCCTCGCGTCCAATTCGTCGTCATGGCTCGGCGCATCGGTCATGGGCCTCAGCTATCGGCGCACTGGGGCCGGAGCAAGGGGCCGTTGGTCGCGAGCCGCGCTGGTTGCCCTTACGCTGATGATGATGGCGCCGTCTGCCGCCGCGCAGGACCCAGACGGCCCGTCGCAGTCGACCGTCGCCCCCTTCACAGTCACCAACGGTTTGCGCGTCGAGGACAGCCTGACGGGCCGGCGGGGCGACGCCGCCCGGGGGCTGCGGCTGTATATGCAGCCCGCCCGCACCGGCTGCATCGGCTGTCATGGGGTGCCGGAGGCGCCTGGCCTCGGCGCAGCCCGGATCGCGGAGATGGCGCGCGCCCCGCGCGGCGGCGTGCCCACCCTCGACCGGGTCGGCGCCAGGCTCGATGCGGCGCAGATCCGTCTCTGGCTCGTTGCACCGAGCTTTCTCGCGGGGCCGGGGGTCAAACCCTCGATCTATGCCCTGGGGCAGCGCACCGATCCGGACGATCCGCTTTGGGGCGGGCCGCGGCTGACGGCGGACGAGGTCGAGGATCTGGTCGCCTGGCTCGCGGGCCTCACGGGTCGCGAATGACCGAGGTGGCGGGGAGAGGGTGTCGAAAGAGTTGCTGCCAACACACGGAAACGTGCGTGCTCCTGCGCCGACGCGCCTCACTCGTGCCCTTTCGCTCGCGACCCTTGTTGCCCTAAGTGAGCGTATCGGAGCAGGGCGAAGGGACGGGACATGTTGGAGATCGGTCTGATGACCGCCTTCCTCGGCGGTCTCATCAGTTTCCTCAGCCCCTGTGTGCTGCCGCTCGCGCCGCCGTATCTCGCCTATCTCGGCGGGACCACCCTCGACCAGATCGCGCCGGGCGATGAGCGCGCGGAGCCCGATCGGGAGGTGAAGCGCCGCGTCGTCGTCGCCGCCTGTTTCTTCGTTCTCGGTCTCGGCACGGTCTTTGTGATGCTGGGCATGGGTGCCTCCGTCCTCGGCCAGACCATGCTTCAGCACAAGGACACGCTGGCGATTGTCTCCGGCATCATGATCGGCACGCTCGGGCTGCATTTCCTGGGCGTGATCCGGCTGCCGTTCCTGGGGCGCGAGGCCCGCTTCTCCGGCCCGTCCGAGGCGGGCGGGATCGGCTCGAGCTATCTGATCGGGGTCGCCTTTGCCTTTGGCTGGACCCCCTGCATCGGCCCGGTGCTCGCCTCGATCCTGACGCTGGCGGCGCAGCAGGATACGCTGGCCTCTGGCACGGTGCTGCTAGCGGTCTATGCGGCGGGTCTGGGCGTACCCTTTATCCTGGCGGCGCTTTTCATCGGCCCCTTCCTGCGCTGGGCGCATGGGTTCCGGCGCTATATGGGCACCGTCGAAAAGGGGATGGGGACGCTGCTTGTCCTGGTGGGTATCATGATCGGCACCGGTGAGTTCGAGCGGATGGCCTATTTCCTGCTCGACACCTTTCCGGTGCTCGCCACCCTGGGCTGATCGGCGCCCTCGGGCGGGTCGACAGCCTCCAGCACGTAGACGCGGATCGCACTGGCCAGCGGCACCTCGGGCGCGCGGGCGGCATCGATGCGCGCGGCCAGCCCGTTGACCGAGGTACCGGAAGCCGCCGCCAGCCGGCGAAAACGATGCCAAAAGGCATCCTCAAGCGTGACCGAGGTGCGATGGCCGCTGAGGGTGAGGGACCGCTTGACAGGCCGGTCTGCGCGCGGCGCAGCCGGGGCTGCGGGGCTCACTCCTCGCGCTCGGCCTCACGGCTGAGGCGCTTGCCGTTGAGGCGTTGCGCCTCCTTCTCCCGCCGGGCATCGGCGAGGCGGGTGATGGTCTTCGGTAACCCGTGCGTCACCGCGTTGCGGTCGGCGACGACCCTGTCCGCCGCCTTCTGGCGGGCCCGGCGCACCTGGCGCAAGTTGATGATGTCTCCGGGCATCGCGGTACCTCCTCCGACACAGACATCTCATGCTGCGCGAAGTTTCCGCGACGCGAAAGGCATTCCATAGCGGCAAGACGCCACTTGTTTCCCTGCGCCACGCAGGCCGGATGAGCCGGCGAGGCTATTTCGGAGCGATCATCGTCTCCGGCCGGACGACGCGATCGAAGGTCGCCTCGTCGCAGAAGCCCAGCGCCACGGCTTCCTCGCGCAGGGTCGTGCCGTTCTTATGCGCGGTCTTGGCCACCGTCGCCGCGTTGTCGTAGCCGATCTCCGGCGCCAGGGCCGTGACCAGCATCAGGCTCTCGTTCAGCAGCTTCGTGATGCGATCCTCGTTCGCCACGATCCCCTCGACGCAGTTGTCGGTGAAGGTGACCGAGGCATCGCCCAAAAGCTGCATCGACTGGAGCAGGTTGTAGATCATCATCGGCTTGAAGACGTTGAGCTCGAAGTGACCCTGGCTGCCGGCAAAGCCGATGGCCGCGTCGTTGCCCATGACATGCGCGCAGACCTGGGTCAGCGCCTCGCACTGGGTGGGGTTCACCTTGCCCGGCATGATGGAGGAGCCCGGCTCGTTCTCCGGCAGGCTAAGCTCGCCGAGGCCGCAGCGCGGGCCCGAGCCGAGGAACCGGATGTCGTTGGCGATCTTGAAGAGGCTCGCGGCGACGGTCTTGAGCGCGCCCGACATCTCGACGATGGCGTCATGGGCCGCGAGAGCCTCGAATTTGTTCGGCGCGGTCTCGAAGGGCAGGCCCGTGATCTCGGCGATGTTAGCGGCTACCTTGTCGGCGAAGCCGGGTTTCGCGTTCAGCCCGGTGCCCACGGCCGTGCCGCCCTGGGCGAGCAGATAGATATTGTCGAGCGCCTGGTCGACGCGGACGATCCCTTGGCGCACCTGGTGGGCATAGCCGCCGAACTCCTGACCCAGCGTCAGCGGCGTGGCGTCCTGGGTATGGGTGCGGCCGATCTTGATGATGCCCTCGAAGGCCTCGGCCTTGCTCTCAAGCGCATCGGCCAGCTTGGTGAGCCCCGGGATCAACAGGGCATGCGCCGACATGGCCGCCGCCACGTGCATCGCCGTGGGGTAGGTGTCGTTCGAGGATTGCCCGCGGTTGCAGTGATCGTTGGGATGCACCGGGCTCTTGGTGCCCATGGTGCCGCCCATGATCTCGATCGCGCGGTTCGAGATGACCTCGTTGGCGTTCATGTTCGACTGGGTGCCGGAGCCGGTCTGCCAGACCACCAACGGGAAGTGATCGTCGAGCTTGCCGTCCTTGACCTCCATCGCGGCTTTGACGATGGCCTCGCCGATGGGCTTCTCGAGGTTCCCCAGCGCCATGTTGGCCTGGGCCGCGGCGCCCTTGATCACGCCGAGGGCGCGGACGATGGCGATGGGCTGCTTCTCCCAGCCGATGGGGAAGTTGCCGATGGAGCGTTGGGTCTGGGCGCCCCAGTAGCGGTCGGCCGGCACCTCGATGGGGCCGAAGCTGTCGGTCTCGGTCCGCGTCTCGCTCATCGCACTCTCCCGGGATGGTGGTTTGGTCGCCCGTCCATATCCGCTGCGATCCGCCCCGCCAATGGCGTCAGGCGCGTTATTCAGTGGCGCCGCGAGACCAGTCGATCCGGTCGAACAGCGCGTAGAGCTTGCGCCCCCGCGTGGGGTTCGTGGCAGCCACCCAGGCGATGCGGCCGAGGAGATGCGCGCGAAAGGCAGGGTGGCCGTCGCGGTTCTGGCTGTGGGGGCCGTGGCGGGCGCAGTTGGTCAGGATCGCCTTCAGCCGGTCATAGTCGGCGCGCGGCACGTTCACCCGCTCGTTGACCACCAGCCCGGTCACGCGCTGGCGCGTGCCCCGGCGCATGAGGCGGGTCTTGGCGGCGTTCAGGCGAAACCCTTCCTCCGCCGTGATCTCGGTCAGGATCTCGAGGAAGGGGACCCCGCCCTCCACGAACAGGCTTCGGTCGCCGGAGAAGGCGAGATCGTCCGCATAGCGCGTATAGCGCCCGCCCCGCCGCGCCATCAGCGCCGAGAGCCGGCGGTCGAGGTGGAAAGCCGCCAGATTGGCGAGCGCCGGCGAGGTCGGCGCACCCTGGGGCAGATGCGCATGGTCGAGGCGCCGCCGCGCGATCCAGGGCAGGCTCTCAGCGCCGACGACCTCGGCTGGGGTGCGGACGGTGACGAGTCCCGTCAGGTGCCGCGCGACCGGCGCCGGGTAGCCCAGGGAGCGAAAGATCGCATGGATCCGCTTGGCGTGCACGGAGTGGAAGAAGTCCTCCAGATCCGCGGTCAGCACCACGTCCTCGCCTGCGTGGCGTGCGGCGGCCTGGGTGCAGTTGCGCCCGGCGGTGAAGCCATGGGCGGCCGGGTGGGGTAGGACATGGTCCAGGATGCCGTGCAGGATCTGCCGTTGCAGCGTCTTCAGCCTCGGCAGCGGCGCCTCCAGCAGTCGCACCCCGCCCGCGCGCTTGGCGATCCAGCGGGTGCGGTAGTGGCGCCGTCCTGAATAGGCGGGCGCGGCCAAGCGGTCTTGCGTGTCGGCGAACCAGGTCAGCTCATCGGTCGAGAGCCCCAGCCAAGTCGCCAGATCGCCGGGGGTCGCAAGGACGGGCACCGCCGCCCCGGCAAACGCAGGCGCCGGCGCAAAGGCTGGTGGGTCCAGGACCGCGGCGAGGCTTACGTTCCGGCGGTTGAGGGCCGAAACCATGGGCCCGATGGCGGGGTTGTGCACGATGGCGCGGGCCAGCGCCTTCTCACCGGGCGGGTAGGGGCGGGCGAACGTGGTGTCCAGCGCCTCCAGCATCGCCGCCTGAAGCCTGGACATCCGCCCGTCTAGATACTCGTCGAGGCGCGCGGCCCGTTCTTCCGCCGTCGGCGGTCCCGCCAGGAGGACGGCTGCCAGGCGGCGGGCAAGCGTCCGTCGGTCGATTTTGGGCGGGCGAGATGTCACGGCTGTTCGGCGGTGTGGGGCGACGGCGCCGACCTCTCGTCGTGAGGCGCGCCCTGGCGCCGCTGAAAGCGGCCATCGGGCACGCGCGGTGATCGTATGGTGCGGTTCGGCCGCCGGGGTAGCCCCGGCGCAGCCCTTGCGGGCTTGCTCGCCGCCGTCGTCCCACAAGGACGATCCCCTGAGCGAGGGCGCGGGGTCAAGGCTGAGGCAGATGCGGCGGGCCGAGGGGGCCGAGGCGGACGCCCGGGCGCAGGCGCCGATAGGGCAGAGCGGTAAGGTCGCAGGGCATCCCGCCCGGTGCTGCAACGTTGAGGGTCAGCGCGGCGATCGGATCGAAATCGGCGCGATAGTGCACTGTGCTTTTGAGCGCCAGGATCCGGCAGGCCGCCGGGTCGATCCCGAGATGCGTGAAGATCGCCCGGTCGAGCGCCTGGATGCGGTTCGAGGAGACCAGGATCCGTACCTCCGCCACCGGATCGATCAACCGCAGGACCGCCGAGGGGCCGAGCATCCCGATGGCACCGCCGTACATGGCACCGGTGAAGGCACAGCATCCGTCGCCCAGACGCTCGACCTGGAAGCGCCCGACGAAGGGTGCCTGGTACGGCGCGCCGGAGGCTCCGCCGAGGGGCCCCTCGATCACCGCGCCGACACCCGCCGCATGCGCCCCGGCGGCCATGCGGGGATCGGCCATCACCGCCACCGCGGCCCCCTGCGCCCCGGCGTCGACCAAGGCTGCCAGCAGCCCCGTGCTGTCGGAGGACGCGCCGCCACCCGGGTTGTCTTGGACGTCCGCCAGCACGACCGGGCCCGCGCCGCCGCGCTCTGCCATTGCCCGGGCCACGGCGTCTCCTGGCGACAGGAGCCCGGCGTCGACGGTGCCCTCGATCGCGAGGATGACGGCCATGAGATCGTCCGCAATCGCCGCCGCCCGGGTGGCCGAGGGGGCATAGGCCACCACGCTCGGCCCCGTGTCGGGGATGTCCGCCGCGGTGAAGCCGAGGGCGATGTCCGCGCTTTCCCCGGCGGCCGCGGTACCGCTGAGGCGGGCATAGAGCCCCTCGAAGGGGGCCGCGCCGGTGAACTGAGCGGATAAAGGGATCAGGTAGGGCGCCTGGCGAAAGGCCTTGGCGGGACGATGCCCGGCCGAGAGGGCCAGGAGCAGTGAGAGGCACCGCGCGCCCGTCGCCGCCATGTCCAGGTGCGGATAGGTGCGAAAGATCGCGATCTGATCGGCCAGCGCGACCATGGCCGGCGTGATGTTCGCATGCAGATCCAGGCTGACGACGATGGGCACGGCGGGGCCGAGATGGGCGCGCAGACGCTCGAGCAGCAGGCCCTCGCCGTCCTCCGCGCTCTCGGTCACCATGGCGCCGTGCAGATCGAGGTAGAGCGCATCGATGGGTCCTGCGGCCTTGAGCCCCGCCAGGATGCGCGCGGCGATCCGGTCGAAGGCCGCGTCCTCCACGCGCCCCGCAGGCTCCGCCGCGCACCACAGGATCGGGATCAGGGTCAGATCGCCCTGCGCCGCCGCCGCGGCCGCGAAGCCAGCGATGGGCAGGTTCATCCCGGCGGTCCCCGCCAGCACGGCCTCCCCCTCCAGCAAGGGCGGCCAGCTGTCGGCGATCAGGAAATCCTCATAGCGCGTCGGCACGGCGCTGAAGGTGTTCGTCTCGTGCTGAAAGCCCGCGATGGCGATGCGTGTCATGATCCGCCTCGCGCGCAGGCTCGTCCCCTGGCCGCGCGGGCCCGGTCAGGTCTTTCGGAAGGTGTCGAGGCTGACGACCTCGGCGCTGCTGGCGGGTTTCTCGGACGCTGTCGCCGCCGCCTCCGCCTCTTCCTCCGCCCCAGGCGCCTCATCCGGGGTCGGCTCGGGGACCGGTGCGACGGTAGCCTCCTCCTCCTCGGCCTCATGGTCGTCGAACTTGAGGCCGAACTTCACCGAGGGGTCGATGAAGGTCTTCACGGCGTCAAAGGGGATCACCAGCGTTTCGGCGTTGTTCGAGAAGTTAAGCGTCACGCGGAACCGGTCGCCCATGACGGCGAGATCATCGAACCATTCCCGGATGACGATCATCATCTCCTGGGGGTGCGTCGCCTTCAGGTGCCCCGGGATATCCACGCCGGCATGCGTCGTCTCGAAGGTGATATAGAAATGGTGGTCGCCGGGCAGGCCATGCTCCGCCACCTGGCCCAGAACCTCCGCCATGACAGAGCGCATGGCCCGCTCCATCACGCGGCCATAGTTGATCTCGCTCGGCGGCTTCAACGTAGAATGTCCCCGGTCATGGGCTGGACCATAACCGATTCTCGTCATGGGGGAACCGCAACCGGCACGCGTGTCGAGCGGCAATGTCGCGGCAAGGTGAGAGGGGAAAGGGGTGCAGGCTTCTGTTGCCAGGCGCCTGCGGGCCCCGCCTCAAGCGGCTAAGCCTGAGGAGTTCAGTTTCGGTCGTTGTACCGCGTTACGCGGCAGCAACCTTGACCGGAGCAGCGTCGATGTTCGCAACTACTCTTGACGGACCGATAACGGTGGTACCTCACCGAGCGAAAGCTAACACCTTTAGACGTCCGTCGATCCTGTTTCGGCCCCAAGCCCTGCGAACATCAGGGTGGTTGGTGGAGCCGCCGGGTACCGCCCCCGGGTCCGGTCCGCTTATTCCGTGCGCGTTTATCGCCATAGTCCCCGAAGAGACATGTCAGATATAGGCCACCGCCGCCGACAGATAAAGAGACCTCAGCGCGCTGGCCCCGCACCCGGCCGCCCCTCAAGCGCGGTGCCCGAGACCAGGAGGGGAGCGTCGATCTCGCGCAGGAGCTTGCGCAGGATGGCGCGCGGATAGTCCTTGAAGCCCTCCGCGACCTCGACAAAGGCGTCGGGGCCGCCGATCACCTCCTCGGCGTATTGCGTGACGGGGTCGGGGACGGCGCCGCGGATCACCAGGGCATTGATCGTGTAGCCAGCGGCGACGATGGAGGCGCTGACCGGCGCGGGCGGGCGCCCCTCGTTCGACACCCCGTCGCCGGAGACGTCGATCACGCGCCGCGCACAGGCCATGGGCGCATCGAAGCCGACCGCATGGGCATGGGCAATCGCCTCCCCGATCGCGGTGGAGAAATTGCGCCAGGCCCGGCCGGCGCTCCGCACGGCACTGGCGAAGCCCGCGGCGCTCTCGGCATCGGTGACGTGGTGCCAGCCGATCATCTGGCGCTGGCGCGAGGCGCCCGACCACTGGGTCATGGTGACCAGGATCCCGCCCTCCAGCGCCTCGATCACGCCAACAAGGCTCTCATCCTCGAAGGCCTCGGCCAGACCGCCGGTCTGCAGGTCCATCTCGTTCGCATCGACCGAGCCGGAGACATCATGGGCCAGGATCAGTTCGACGGCGCAGGCTTCCGCCGCGGCGGGGGCGAGGATCAGTGCAGCGCTAGCGAGCCCGGCCTTCCAGGCGGTCGACACCGGGGGTGTCACCGAAGACTTCGCCGAGAATGAGCTGCTGGTCGATCTCACGCAAGAGTTTCCCTAGCATTACTCTTCGATAGTCTTCGAAGTCTCTGGCCAGAGCAACGAACGCGTTGGGTCCCTGCATCACATGGCCGCGATAGTAGATCGCGGGGTTAGGAAACGCGCCCAGGATGACCAAGCCGTTGATGGTGATCCCATCGAGCAGGCCTTGCGCGCGAAAAACATCCGGATCGACGCCGTCGTTGTTCTCCCCATCACCGGAAAGATCGATGGTCTGGCGCTGGCAGGGGGGCGCATTGGCAAAGAGCTTGGCGCCGAATTCCACCGCCTTGCCCACGGCGGTGGGGAAGTCGGAGTAGATCCGCTGGTGCGCCTTCAGCCGCGCGGCATAGGCATCGATGGCGGCGGGGCTGTCCAAGATCTCCCAGCCGGTGATCAGGTCCTGCTGGGCATAACCCGACCACTCATAGGTGATGACGGCGATCCCCGAACCCTCCGGCGTCAGGATCGCCTCCTTGACCAACTCATGCGCCAGGGCATCCGCCAGCCCTTCGATCTGCAGCCGATACTCCCGCTCGTTGACCGAGGAGGAGATATCCAGCCCCAGCACCAGCGCCAGCTTGCAGTCGGTGGCTCGGGCGGGGGGCGCCGACAGGCCGAGGGCGAGCGCACCGGCGGCGAGGCCGGTTGCAAGGGTCGCCGTCAGCCGCGTGACCGCGCGGGCGAGCCTCACCAGGCGCCCGTGTTAGGCATGCTGGACCAGGGCTCGGCCTGGGGCAGGGGGGTGCCGATCTGCAGAAGTTCGACCGAGATGCCATCGGGGGTTTTGACAAAGGCCATGCGCCCGTCGCGCGGGGGGCGGTTGATGGTGATCCCGCCGTCCATCATCTTTTGGCAGGTCGCGTAGATGTCCTCGACCCCGTAGGCGAGGTGGCCGAAGGCGCGGCCTTGGCCGTACTCCTCCTCCGATCCCCAGTTATAGGTCAGCTCCACCGGTGCCTCCGGCTGGCCCGGGGGGCAGAGGAAGACGAGGGTGAATTTGCCCGCCTCGTTTTCGTAGCGGCGCGTCTCCTCCAGCCCCAGGTAGGTCTTGAACCAGTCGACCGTCTTGTCGAGGTCATGCACCCGGATCATGGTGTGAAGATACTTGGTCATCGCGGTCCCTCGGTCGCAGCGGATGGGCCTGGGCGGCTTGGTCGGAGCCTAGCAGGGATCTAGCCCAAGGCGAGCGACGATCACGCGAGGGTGCAGTGGTTCCGCGCTCCCGCGGCCGGATTTGAGAGGGGTCGATTGATGGGACAGGCAACCGACGGCGCGCCGCCGACGATTTGGTTTACGCGGGTGATGTCCAACACGGACGAAGTGCTCGACATCCAACCTCACATGGAAGGTGGGGCCGAGGCGATCGTGCGCTACAAGAGCCGCACCGGGCGTTTTCGCCAAACCCGCGACGATCCGTATCCGCCCTGTCTGGTGCTGGAAGACAAAGAGATGGCGATCCCACCGTCATCGCGGGATGCGTTTCGTGTCATCGGTGGTTTGTTGGTGGTGTCCGAGAAGGTGCGCGACGTCTTTGAACGCTCCGACCTTGGCACCTCGCACCTGGTCGAGGTTCCAATTTACACGACCCCGGCGCAGGAGGAGCGGATCGAGGGCCGCTTCTTCTTGCTGCACGTCTCAGAGTTCAAGGACTGCTTCGTACCGGAGGGATCGGAGGAGGTCTGGAATGACCTGCACCGTCCTCATGTCCTCTCCGGCCATTACGGTAAGAAAACCAAGTATGACATCTGGATGCCGTTTGGTTCCAGTGACGTGCTTGTCGTGCGCGCTTCGGCGGCAGAGGGCGTCGCGATCTGGGCGCATCCGAACCTTCGAACCCGCTTCTTCATCAGCGACCCGCTGAAGCAGGCCCTCGATGCCGCCCGCATCAAGACGAAGGTGTTAAAGTTCGTCCGCGCGACCGTCGTGCCTTAGGCGCGGTCGTAGGGCGGGGCCGGGCCGCGGTGCAGGACGTCGCGGTAGACGGTGAGCACCAGGAAGAAGCTGACGTAGAGCAGCAGGTACCACGACCCGAACTTCGCCAGCGGCACCACCCGGGCGGATCCGGCATAGACCCAGGTGGTGGTGAGGGTCCCCACGACCTCCGCGATGAACAGGAACAGCGCGGTGAGGAAGGCGGCCATCACCAGGGGCATCCACCGCGGCGTATGGTCGGTCAGGAACCAGATCCGCGTGCGCCAGCACAGCACCACCGTGCCCGCGAAGAGCCCCAGCCGGATGTCGGGCCCGAAGTGGTGCGTGAAGAAGTTGAGGTAGATGAGCCCCGCCAGCACCCCAAAGGCCCAGAGCGGCGGCGCATGGGCGAAGCGCATATCAAAGACCCGGATCACCCGCGCGATATAACTGCCGACCGAGGCATACATGAAGCCCGAGAAGAGCGGCACGCCCATCAGCTTCATCACCCCAGGCTCGGGATAGGCCCAGGATCCCATGTGGATCTTGAAGATCTCCATCACCGTGCCGGTGACATGGAAGAGGGCGATGACCTGTACCTCCCGCCAGCTCTCGAGCCGAAAGGCGACGAAGGCGGCCTGGATCGAGATGGCGAGGATCAGCAGGAAGTCGTAGCGGGCGAGGGCCCAGTCGGGCTGCCACACCAGTTTCGTCACGATGATCGCCGCCAGCAGCAGCCCGCCAAACAGGGCTGCCCAGGCTTGCTTCAGCCCGAACATCACGAATTCTGTAAGCGCCGCCGGCAGCCGGCCCCGGGCCCAGTCGCCCAACCGCCGCTCCAGCGCCAGGCGATGCCGCTCGATCGGGGGGAGGTCGTCACGCATGGGGCATATTTCGCCGTTCACACCGGGCAGACGTCAAGATATAGATATCACGCAGGAGGAATCGCCCATGCTGAGTGCAGCCCAAGCCAAGGAGATCGCCGAGGCCCGCGCGGAGGGGGCCGAGACGCGCCGCGCCGTCGCGCCGGGGATCGAGCCCTATCTCTACGAAGCCATCCCGGTGCTGGACCATGGGTTCGTGCGGGTGATCGACTACATGGGCGACGATGCGGCGGTGGTGCAGGCGGCGCGCGTCTCCTACGGCAAGGGCACCAAGACCGCGCGCGACGATGCCGGGCTGATCCGCTATCTGATGCGTCACTGGCACTCGACCCCCTTCGAGATGTGCGAGATCAAGCTGCACGTGAAACTGCCCGTTTTCGTGGCGCGCCAGTGGATCCGCCACCGCACGGCCAATGTGAACGAGATCTCGGCGCGCTACTCGATCCTGGATCGGGAGTTCTACGTGCCAGCACCCGAGCATATGGCCGCCCAGGCCGTCAGCAACCGCCAGGGCCGCGGCGAGGTGCTGGATGCCGCGACCTCCGAACAGGTGCGCCGCCTGCTCACCGACGACGCCGCCCGGGCCTATGACCACTACGAGGAGATGCTGGACCCCGAGGGCATCGGCCTCGCGCGGGAGCTTGCGCGCATGAACCTGCCCGCCAACGTCTATACCCAGTGGTACTGGAAGACCGATCTGCACAACCTGATGCACTTCCTGCGCCTGCGGGCCGACGCCCATGCCCAGTGGGAGATCCGCGCCTATGCCGAGGCGATCTGCGACGTGGTCCGCGCCTGGGTGCCGGCGAGCTGGGCCGCCTTCGAGGATCACCGTTTGAACGCGGTTCAATTCTCCGGCCCCGCCATGGCCTGCCTGCGCCGCATGCTGGCCGGCGAGGCGGTGACCCAGGAGACCTCCGGCCTGTCTGCCGGGGAATGGCGCGAGATGCAGGCGGCCCTGAAGGGCCAGTAGTCCCGCTATAGGAGGGGTGCGAGCGCAGCCATACAGGCGCGTCCCGTGGCGCCGTCCGCGTCCTTCGATGGCGACCAGGCCGAGATCGAGAGGCAGGCGATCTCGTTCGCGGCGGCGAAGGCCGAAAGGGCGGCCGCCAGCTCGCCGCTCCGCGGCCCGCCGGGGACGGGATAGTTGAAGGCAGGCGCCTCCGCCGCGTCGAGCACGTCCATATCGATGTGCAGCAGCACCGGTGCGCCGAGACGCAGGTCGGCGAGGGCCGTCGTGTCGATATGGGCGAGGCCGGAGGCGGCGACGGCCTCCGCCTCCAGCGGATCGAGGTCGCGCCCGTCCACCAGGGTCACTGTCTGGTCCGCGATGGGTGTCGCGCCGACCGCCTCCATCATCCACTGCGCCCCGCGCCCGGTCATCATCGCCAGCGGCATGCCGCCCAGGAACTGAGAGGGCGACGTCTCCGGCGTGTTGAAGTCGCCATGGGCATCGACCCAGACCACCGCGGGCGCGATGTCCGCGCGTTGACAGCCAGCCAGCGCCGGCACCGCCGCGCAGCAATCCCCGGCCAGGCTGACAGCGCGTCGTCCTTCCGCCAGCGCCCCTGCAACCGCGGCCGCAATGGGACGGTGCAGGGCGGCCATCGCTGCCGGCGACCGGTCGGCCATGGCGGGCTCAGCGTTTCGCTCAGCCTCCGCCGGTGCGATGGCCAGCAGCCCCGGTTCGGGGTGTTCGAAGTACTGCGGCGTGACGATCCAACAGTCGTTCATAGGCGTTCTCCTGCGGATTGGTGAGGGCAACAGCAGCCTAACCAATTGATAAAATTGAGAGTTCACTGTTCCGTGGCAAGAGGGTCATTTTCCGCCCGAAAACCGGTTGCGCCCTTTCTCGAATCTCCATATACCCCCCGCTCACCGCCGCGGCGGGGTGCTTCGGCACCGGCCGACAGCGGGGCCCAAGACGGGGCTAGCTCTTTGACATTGTTGGGTGTTGATGAAGGGATATGCGGGTGGTTTGGCCTGTTTTCGACGGGTTGGGCTGTTTGC
>JBCBMO010000009.1:0-53268 GCA_039822785.1 Pseudomonadota bacterium
CCTCCGTTTCAGGTCGCGCCTCCCTAGCCGACCCACCCCAAAGCGTCAAAACCAAACCCCGTGAGCGCGGGAACACCGGGGCGCCACGGCATCAGACGCTCGCCGCGTCCTCCACCCGGAGTTTGGCGCGTCGCCGGCCGCCCCAGTCGTCGAGCTCCAGGCGCCCGGCAACATGGAGCGGCCTGCGCTCGGCGGCATGCGCCTCCAGGAGCTGTCCGATGCCGTTCTCGGCGGCACCGAAGGCGATGGCGGTGACCTGCGGCCCGCCCTCCGGCGCGATGAAGCGGCAGGAGGCATGGCCCCGCTCGCTGATCTTGAGACCCTTGGGCAGCACCGCGGCGAAGGCGGCGCGCGGCGGGGGGGCGGCCTGGCCGTAGGGGCCGGCAGCCTCGAGCATCTGGACCAGATCCGGGGTCGCGCCGGCGGGGCTGAGGAGGGCGTCGATGCTCAACGTCTCCGGCTCCGCCGCTGCGGCACCTTGAGCGCTTAGGCGGGTCTCCAGGGCCGCCATCGCGGCCTCGGCGCGATCGGCTTCGACCGTCAGGCCCGCGGCCATGCGGTGGCCCCCGCCCTTCAGCAGCAACCCCTCGCGCACCAAGGCGCCGATGGCGGAGCCGAGATCGACCCCGGGGACCGACCGCCCGGAGCCGCGGCCCAAGGCCCCCTCCGCGCCGATGACGATGGCGGGGCAGCCGAAGCGCTCCTTGAGGCGGCTGGCGACGATGCCGACGACGCCGGGGTGCCAGCCCTCGCCCATGGCCCAGGCCAGGCTCCGGGTGCCGCCCGAGGCCAGCCGCGCCTCCGCCTGGGCGATCGCGGCCTCCAGCACACCGGCCTCGATCTGGCGGCGCGCCAGGTTCATCGCCTCGATCTCGCCGGCAAGGCGGTCGGCCGTGCCGCGCTCGGCGCTGGTCAGCAGGCGCACGGCGAGGTCCGCATCGCCGACCCGGCCGCCGGCGTTCAGCCGCGGCCCCAGCACGAAGCCCAGATCGGTAGAGCGCGGGGGCGCGCAGAGGCCGGCCGCATCGGCCAGCGCCGCGAGCCCTGGGCGGGCGCGGCCTGCCATGACGCTGAGGCCCTGGCGCACGAAGGCGCGGTTAAGGCCCGTGAGCGGTGCCACATCGGCCACCGTCGCCACGGCCACCAGGTCTAGGGCGGCCATCAGATCGGGTTGCGTACCCGCCCGTGCCCGCAGCGCGCGATTGGCGGCGACCAGCAGCAGGAACACGACCCCCGCCGCGCAGAGCTGGCCGAGGCCCGAGGGACAATCCGCCCGGTTCGGGTTCACCAAGGCAAGTGCCGCCGGCAGGGTCTCGCCCGGCAGGTGATGGTCGGCCACGATGACCTCGGCCCCCGCCTCGGTCGCGGCGGCGATGGGGTCATGGGCCATGGTCCCGCAGTCGACGCAGATCACCAGGTCGTGGGCCGCGCCGAGGCGCTGCATGGCAGGAACGTTTGGTCCATAGCCCTCCGCCAGCCGGTCGGGGATATAGACGGTGGGGTTGATGCCGAAGGTCGCGAGCCAGTCCACCAGCATCGCCGCCGAGCTTGCCCCGTCGACGTCGTAGTCGCCGAAGATCGCCACGCGCTCACCGCCCGAGGCCGCCCGGGCCAGGCGCTCGGCCGCGACATCCATGTCCGCGAGGATCGAGGGATCGGGCATCAGGTCGCGCAGACGCGGGCTCAGGTAGCCCTCGGCGCCTGCCGGCTCCACGCCACGCGCGGCCAGCAGGCGGCCGACGATCTGGGGCACCCCGGCGGCCTGGGCGATGGCCTCGCCCATCCGCTCCACCGCCGCGTCGGGACCGACCCAGCGGCGCGCGGTGGCGGAGCGGACGACCCCAAGAAAGGCGTGGCAATCAAGCATACGACATCTATGACACGCGCGGCGGACGCCATCAAGATGTCGTGGGTGCTCCTAGTGATTGCGGGTGCGATAGATCATCCGCCGCACCGAGCCCGTGCGCGAGCGCATGAGGATGGTCTCGGTCTCCAGATAGGCCCCGTCGCGTCGGGCGCCCTGCACGATGGAGCCGTTGGTGACCCCTGTCGCGGCGAACAGCACGTCCTGGCTCACCATGTCATCACGGCTGTAGATGCGGTCGAAATCGGTGATCCCGGCCTTCTCGGCGCGGGCACGCTCCTCCTTGTTGCGGAAGACGAGGCGCCCGTCGATATGCCCGCCCATGCATTTGAGCGCCGCGGCGGCCAGCACCCCCTCGGGCGCGCCGCCCTGGCCCATGTACATGTCGATGCCGGTACGAGGTTCGGCGCAGTGGATCACGCCGGCCACGTCGCCATCGGTGATCAGACGGACCGAGGCGCCGGTCTCCCGCACCCCCTCGATGAGATCGGCATGGCGCGGACGCTCCAGGATGCAGACGCTCACGTCTTGGGGCCGCATACCGGCGGCATCGGCATAGGCGCGCACACGCTCCGCGGCGCTCATCTCCAGGCTGACGGTCCCGGCGGGCACGACCGGCCCGACGGCGAGCTTGTCCATGTAGACGTCCGGCGCATGCAGCATGGAGCCGCGGGGCCCGAGTGCGATCACCGTCAGCGCATTGGGCATGGCCTTGGCGGTCAGCGTCGTCCCCTCCAGCGGGTCGAGCGCGATATCGACCTCAGGGCCCGTGCCCTTGCCGACCTCCTCACCGATGTAGAGCATCGGGGCTTCGTCGCGCTCGCCCTCGCCGATCACCACGGTGCCGCGGATATCGAGCTTGTTGAGCTCGCTGCGCATGGCCTCCACCGCTGCGGCATCGGCGGCCTTTTCGTCGCCGCGCCCGATCAGGCGGGCCGACGCGATGGCCGCCGCCTCGGAGACGCGCGCGAGGCCGAGCGACAGCATCCGGTCCTCGAAGGTGGTTGGATCCATGGTGGCGGACATGGCGGGCCTCTCCCATTCCTGGTCTCGCGAACGCGATGGTCCGCGCGGTGGTGCCCGGGGCTTTCCGGGCGGCAAAGGCATACGGCGACGCAGCCGCCAAGTTCAATGGCGGGCCGGGGCGAGTTGGCGAGGCATGACCTCGCCGCATGCCTGCGACGGCGGAGGGCTTTCGGCCAGCGGTCGGGCGCCGAGGCTTCTGGGTGCAGGGTCAATCCAGCGCCGTTCCGCTGCGCGTTGGCATGGTCCGTAGACGATCCGGCACCGCGACTCACCGCCGCGCGGCGTCTGCAAGAAAAATCTCACGCTTTCAGCAGTTGCCCGTTCATCGGGCGGAAACCTGTCAAGTGATATGCTGCGACGCAGCATGTTGTTAGGTTTACGATGTGTTGCAGGGGTTTCGTTGTGATGCAGTGCAGCATCTTGTCGAGATTTTACACCAGCGTGCGCTGCAGTGTCGAAAAACGACTATCCTCCACCACCTAGGGCAACATGTCACAGTGTTGGGAATGACGCAGCCGGGGAGGCAGCGATGACGCAAGAGGACTACGTTTTCGGTCAGCTACTGATCCCGTTCATTGCGGGGTTCTTCTGCATTTCGGGGGTGATGACCAACCGGCCGCATGGCATGGCGTTGGTCGTGGCACTGGGTTTCGTGCTCATCGCCTCGGTCATGACAGGCTTTGGCGGACCGTCGCTTTGGGTGGTGGTGCCCTTCGGCGGCATGCTCGGGTTCTTCCACGAGGAGACTGAGCGGCTGCGCGGCAGCCTGTCTTAGGCGCCCAGGGCCGCGCCGATTACGGCAGGCCGCCCTGGTGGCGCACCCATTTCTCGCCGTCGAAGTGGATGCCGCATTCGACCTTATCGGCCCCGCGCCACCGCCCGGCGCGGGCATCTTCGTCCGCGGCCACCGGGCTGGTGCAGGGCGCGCAGCCGATCGACGGATACCCCTTGGCGACCAGCGGATGGCGCGGCAGCGCATGACGGTCGATATAGGCCGACAGCATCGCGCCGTCCCAGGCATAGAGCGGGTTGGCCTTGAGCCGGGTCGTCCCCTCCTCCGCCTCGAAGGGCCGAAGGCTGGCCCGCGTCGCGCTCTGATGCCGCTTGCGCCCGGTGATCCAGGCCTGGAAGGGGCGCAGGGCGCTGTCCAGGGGCCGGGTCTTGCGGAGCGCGCAGCAGGTCTCGGTGTCTCGCTCGTGCAGCAGCCCGCGGGGGTCGTTCACCGACAGATCATGCGGATTGGGGCGGATGAGGCGGACGTCCGTCAGGCCGAGGTGCGCCGAGAGATCCTGCTGATAGGCCAGCGTCTCGGGGAAGAGCATCCCCGTCTCCAGCATCAGCACCGGCGTCTGGGGCGCGATCCCGGCCAGCATGTGCAAGAGCACCGCGCTATCGGCGCCGAAGGAGGAGACCATGGCCACCTCGCCCGGGTCATGGGCGGCGAGCAGCGCGGCCAGGATTTCCTCGGCCCCGCTTTCTGCATGAACATCGTTCAAAATCGTCGCGGCGCTGGACGCACTTTGCCTGTGCACCGGCGCGGGGCCGGTGCCGATCGTGACATGCTGGTTCATGGCTGCCTCAGGCTTGCGCCGCGCGGCGACGGTCCAGGATCGAGGCGCGCCCCTCGCGGCCGCGCTGATAGCTGAGGGTGACCTTGGAGAGCTGCGCGAGCCACCGCTCCGCCGGCTGACGCTTGGCGACGCTCTCGGCCACGGCGACCTCGTCGAAGCCGCATTCCAGGAGATAGGCGAACTGGTCGGCGATCACCGGGCCTGTGGCGCGCAGGCGGCCCTTGAACCCCCGCTCGCGCAGGCACCGGCCGATGGAGAAGCCGCGGCCGTCGGCGAAGCTGGGGAAATCGATGCTGATGATCGCAAGGTCGGGGAAGTAAGGCTCGACGTCGGCGGGGTCGGTATCGTTGGCCAGGTGCACCCCGGTCGGCTGGTTGCGCCCCACGGCAGACGCGACGCGGTCGAAGGGCAGGATGACCGGGCCCTGGGGCAGCGGCTCCTCGCCGTCGACCACGGCCCAGGTGTCACCGATGATGCCGGAGCGATCAACGAGCATCATAGAGCGCCTCCTTGAACGGGGCCATGCCGACCCTGCGATAGGCCTGAAGGAAGGTCTCGCGCGGATCCTCCCGCACCTCCAGGTAGCGGTTCACGATGGTCTCGATGGCATCCGGCAGCTCCTCGTAGGAGAAGCCCGGCCCCGTCCGCTCGCCGACCGCGGGGCCGTTCGCGGGCTCACCGCCAAGAGTGATCTGGTAGCTCTCCACCCCCGCCTTATCGAGGCCGAGTATACCGATATGGCCTACATGGTGGTGCCCGCAGGCGTTGATGCAGCCGGAGATCTTGATGGCGAGCGGCCCGATCTCCGCCTGGCGCGCGGTATCGGCGAAGCGGTTGGAGATATTCTGCGCCACCGGGATCGACCGCGCCGTCGCCAGCGCGCAGTAGTCGAGACCGGGGCAGGCGATGATATCCGTCACCAGCCCCCGGTTCGGCGCATCGAGGCCGACGCCGGCGAGGCCGCGGAAGACCTTGTAGAGATCGCCGAGCGCCACGTGCGGCAGAACGATGTTCTGCTCATGCGTCACCCGCATCTCGTCGGCGGAATGGTGCTCGGCGAGGTCGGCGATCACGCGCATCTGCTCGGCCGTGGCATCGCCCGGCACGCCGCCGATGGGCTTTAGCGAGATCGTGGCGGCCCGGTAGCCGGTCACTTTGTGTGTGTGGGTGTTCTGTCCGACCCAGGCGGCGAAGGCCGGGTCGGTCTTGAGCGCGCGCTCGAAGGTCGCGTCGTCCGCCGTCCGCTCCGCGAGGTCAGGCAGGGCGAAGTAGCTGCCGATGCGGGCAAACTCCGCCGCCGGGATCGCGATAGCGTCGCGGTCGAGGCGGTCGAACTCCTCCTCCACCTGCCGGGCATATTCCTCGATGCCGAGTTCATGGACCAGGATCTTGATGCGGGCCTTGAACTTGTTGTCCCGCCGGCCGTGCAGGTTGTACACGCGCAGCGCCGCGGTCAGGTACGGCAGCAGCTCCGCCTTGGGTAGGAAGGCGCGCAGCTCCTTGGCGATCATCGGGGTGCGGCCCTGGCCGCCGCCGACCAGCACGCGATAGCCGGGCTCGCCCGCCTCGTTCGTCACCAGCTGCAGGCCGATGTCGTGCACGGCGATGGCGGCGCGGTCCTCCTCGCAGCCCGTGACGGCGATCTTGAACTTGCGGCCAAGGAAGGTGAACTCCGGGTGCAGCGAGGACCACTGGCGCAGCACCTCCGCCGTGATGCGGGGATCGTCGAGCTCCTCCGGCGCAACCCCGGCCAGGGGGTCGGAGGTCACGTTGCGGATGCAGTTGCCCGAGGTCTGGATCGCGTGCATCTCGACCGAGGCGAGGGCGTCCAGGATGTCCGGGATGTCCTTCAGCTTCGGCCAGTTGAACTGGATGTTCTGGCGCGTGGTGAAATGGCCGTAGCCGCGATCCCAGGTCTCGGCGATCTGCGCGAGCATCCGTATCTGGCGGCTGGACATGGTGCCGTAGGGGATGGCGATCCGCAGCATATAGGCATGGAGCTGCAGGTAGAGCCCGTTCATCAGGCGCAGCGGCTTGAACTCGTCCTCGGTCAGCTCGCCGGTCAGGCGTCGCTCGACCTGGGCGCGGAATTCCCGCGTCCGCTCCTGCACGAACTGGTGGTCGAATTCGTCATAGCGGTACATGACGTCTCTCCGTCACGGGCACGAGACAGGGCCTGGCTGGCGCCATCGGCCTAAGCGCGCCCCGGCTGAGCCGAGGCCGCAACAGCATAGGCCCAAGCGCCGCCCTTGGCGATCAGGCGGCGTCGGACAGTTGCGCTTCGGGGCCGACGGCGATGGTGGTGCTGTGCGAGGCCTTGATCTGCTCGCGCCGGGCAACCGGCCAGGGGCCGTTCTCGCCGAGCGCGACCTTCACGTCGTAGACGCCCACGACAAGGTTCGCCTCGATCCCGGCCTTGGCGCGGGCCTCGAGGGTCTCTTTCTCCTCCGGCGTATGCGCAACGGCGGCGTCGCCCACGCCGCGCACCCAGCCATCGAGCGCAAGATAGACGCTGTCGCCCTCGATCAGATCGTTCGCCGCGAAGACGACGGGCAGGACGGCCTTGGCCATGGTGCTCTCCTCTCGGATTCGGTCGCGGGATGCTGCCGATGAGGAAGAATTAGCGGCGCACGGCGTGCTGAGCAAGAAAGCACACGTCAATGTGCTATGTCGTTTTATTCTACAAATTTAAGGTGTTTTATCTCGATTGCTCCTTTAACGCCTCTCGGCTAAGCCCCGCGCATGTCCGGTGATGCGCGTGTCTATGCCTGTCCGATCCCCTGCGACCGTGCCCTGGCGGGGGCCTGGCCGCTGGCTTCCACCGCCATGGGCTTTCGCGAGGTCGCGGTGCTGCGCCGCGGGGCCCTGCCCGAGGTGCTGCCGGCCGAGGCTGCCGCCGCGGCCTATCCCCAGTTGGCCGCCCCCATCGCCCGCGCGGCCGCGGCGCGCGCGCCGGTCGTGGGCCTGGCGATGGATCGTCCGACCGTCATGGGCGTCGTCAACGTAACGCCCGACAGCTTCTCCGACGGGGGCCGCTTGGAGAGTGCGGCGGCCGCCCATGCCCATGCCCGCGCGCTGGCAGCGGCGGGGGCGGGGGTTCTGGATATCGGCGGGGAATCGACCCGGCCGGGCGCCCAGCCCGTGCCGGTCGCGGAGGAGATCGCCCGCGTCCGCCCGGTGATCGAGGCAATCGTTGCCGATCCGGACATAAGCGTGCCCGTCTCCATCGACACCCGCAACGCGGCGACGGCGGCGGCGGCGCGGGAGGCCGGGGCGCGGATCCTGAACGACGTCTCGGCGCTGGGGCACGATCCGGGGATGGCAGCGGCGGCCGTCGCCTTCGACGGGCTCTGTCTGATGCATGCCCAGGGCGACCCGCAGACCATGCAGGCCGATCCGCGCTACGAGGATGTCCTGCTCGAGGTCTATGACTTCCTCGAGGCGCGGCTGGCGGCGGCGGAACGCGCAGGGATCGCGCGGGGGCAGATCTGGATCGACCCCGGCATCGGCTTCGGCAAGCGGCTGGAGCATAACCTCGCGCTGCTGCGCCATCTCGCCTTGTTCCATACGCTGGGGGCGCCCCTGCTGCTGGGGGTGTCGCGCAAAGGCTTCATTGGCACGCTGTCGGGCCAGGCGCAGGCGGACCGCCGCGCCCCGGGCTCCATCGCCGCGGGGCTTTACGGGTTGGGGCAGGGCGTGCACATCCTGCGCGTCCACGACGTGGCCGAGACCGCGCAGGCGGTCGCGGTCTGGCAGGCGCTGGCGGCAGGGGGCGTGCCACCACGAGGACAAGGGGGGGCGCCATGAGCCGGCACTTCTTCGGCACGGACGGGATCCGGGGCCGGGCGAACATGCACCCGATGACCTCGGAGGTCGCGCTCGCGCTCGGCCGCGCGGCGGGGACCTATTTCCGCAAGGGCCAGCACCGCCACACGGTGGTGATCGGCAAGGATACGCGCCGCTCGGGCTATATGCTGGAGTTCGCGCTTGCCTCGGGCTTTGTATCGGTGGGCATGGACGTGGAGCTGTTGGGGCCGATGCCGACGCCCGCGGTGGGGATGCTGACACGCACCCTGCGGGCGGATCTGGGGGTGATGATCTCGGCGAGCCACAATCCCTTTGAGGACAACGGCATCAAGCTCTTCGGCCCGGATGGCTTCAAGCTCTCCGATGCCTCCGAGAGCGAAATCGAGGGTTTGATGGCGGCGGAGGCGGCGCTTGCCGTGCCCGGCGAGATCGGGCGCATCCGTAACCTGCGCGACGGGCGCGCGCGCTATATCGAGTTCGCGAAGTCGGGCTTTCCCCGGGGGCGGACGCTCGCGGGCCTCAAGGTCGTCATCGACTGTGCCCATGGCGCGGCCTATGCCACCGCGCCGGATGTGCTGTGGGAGCTGGGCGCCGAAGTCGTGCCCATCGGGACCCAGCCCGACGGGGTGAACATCAACGTGGGCTGTGGCTCGACCGATCCGGCGGCGGCGCAGGCGGCGGTGATCGAGCATGGCGCGGATCTCGGCATCGCGCTCGACGGCGACGCGGACCGGGTGCATGTGATCGACGAGCGCGGCAGGGTCGTGGACGGCGACCGGATCATGGCGCTGATCGCGACCCGCTGGGCGGCGGAGGGGCGGCTGCGCGGCGGGACCCTGGTGGCCACGGTCATGTCGAACCTGGGGCTGGAGCGGTATCTGGCGGGCCAGGACATCGCCCTGCTGCGCACCAAGGTGGGCGACCGCTATGTGGTCGAGGCCATGCGGGAGGGCGGCTACAACCTGGGCGGTGAGCAGTCGGGGCACATCATCTTGTCGGACCATGTGACCACCGGCGATGGGCTGATGGCCGGGCTTCAGGTGCTGGAGGCCATGGTCGCGGACGACCGGCCGCTGTCGTCGCTGACCGCGCTGTTCGAGCCCCTGCCGCAGATCCTGAAGAACGTGCGCTTCAACGGCGCCGCACGGCCGTTGGAGGACGTGCGCGTCAGCGAGGCGATCGAGGCGGGCGAGCGCGCGCTGGGGCGCAGCGGGCGCCTGCTGATCCGCCCCTCCGGCACCGAACCCGTCATCCGGGTGATGGGCGAGGGGGAGGATCGCGCCGCCCTGGAGGGGATCGTCGACGAGATCTGCGCGGCCGTCGCGGCGGCGGCCGAGTAGCCGAGTGGCCCAAACCAAGCGGAATCGCGGCTGGTCGCCGCGATGAGTCTTGCGGGAGCGCTGCTGGGCTGGCCCCGCGACACTCGGCGGGAGAGGGCGCCTGGGGTCGGCATCGTATCGGGGGCTGGGGAGAAGCCCGAGGGGCTTCAGGCCAAGCGTGATCGAAGCGCGGACCGCGTCAAGGACGAGCCGGCTTCGCCGGTCGCTGCGCGATCCTTGACCCGGCCCGCTCTTCGGGTGGTGGCGGTTGGTGTGCGTATCAGCCGCGGGCGTGGCCGCCGCGGCGCAGGCCCAGAACGCCCTGGGCGACGGCGAGGCCGAGGACGATCAGGACCAGCGCGAGGGCGAGGCTGGGCGAGGGCGTCTCGCTGAGGAAGGTGACGCCGAAGACCACCGCCCAGAGCGGGACCTGGTAGTTCACCAGCGCCAAGAAGCCCGGTCCGGCGGAGCGGATGACCGCCAACAGCATCACCGTCGCGATCGCCGTGGGCCCGAGGCCGAGGTAGAGAATTGCTGCGATGGAGGACCAACTCGGCGCGGGTGCGAACTGATCGCCTGCCAGAAGCGCCACCGGTAGGGTCATGACGGCAGCCGCGCCGAGCGCGGCGGTCGCGAAGGGCAGCAGGCCCCGATGCTGCGGCGCGCTTTTGGACACGATTGAGCCTGTGGCGTAGCAGACCGCGACCGTCAGGCAGGCGAGCTGCGCCAGGAGCGCCAGGTGCGCGCCGGTGCCGATGTCCAGCAGCACGCCCGGGCCGATCAGCACCAGGATGCCGCAGAAACCAAGCGCGAAGCCGGCGGTCTTGCGCCAGGACATGACCTCGCCCGCGATGAACAGATGGCCGAGCGGCAGCACGAAGAAAGGCACCGTCGCCATGATCACCCCCGCCAGGGCGCTGTCGATGTGCACCTGCGCCCAGCCGAGCAGCGTGAAGGGGATGGCGTTGGAGATCGCGCCGACGGCGATGGCGAAGGCCCAGAAGCGGCGGTCTTGAGGCGTGGCGGGGCCCGGCAGACGCTCGCCGCCCAGGGTGAGGAAGAGGAGGCTCGCCGCTGCGGCCACGCCCAGGCGCAGTCCCGCGATGGCGAAGGCGCCGAAATCGGCGGTGGCGATCTTGGTCGCCATGAAGGCCCCGCCCCAGATCACGCCGAGGATCGCGAGCATGACCCAGTCGAGTGCCCGCGGAGCGGCGGTCGGGGTGCCCATTCTGGTGTCGGCCCGGGCCGGCGCGTTGGTCGGATCGGGCACGGTCACTCCCGTCCGGTGGCGATGCGACGGCGCGCCAAGCGGTCGGCGGCGGCGCCCGGGGGCACCTGTTCCGCGGCCGCGCGCTCGAGCACCTCGACCAGGGTCGCCGGGATCTCTGACAGTTTCGCGCGGGCCGCGGCCTCGTCCATCCCCGTGCTGGGACGGGCGACCGAGATCAGCCCGCCGGCGTTCACCAGATAGTCCGGGCAGTAGAGGATCCCGCGTTCGGCCAGGCGGATGTCGTCGGTCGGCTGGGCAAGCTGGTTGTTGGCCGCCCCGCAGATAAGGGGCGCCTGAAGCTCGGGGATCGTGCGGGCATTGAGCCCGGCGCCGAGCGCGCAGGGCGCGAAGACATCCGCTGCGGTGGAGTGGGCCTGGTCGATCTCCACGGTCTCCCCGCCAAGCTCTCGGGCGAGCGCAACGGCGACTTCGCCGCGCAGATCCGCGATCTTGAGGCGTGCGCCGCGGGCCGCCAGCAGCCGCGCGAGATGCGCCCCCACGTGGCCGGTGCCGAGGATCACGACGGCCAACCCCTCCAGCCCGCGGTCGAAGCGATGCCGGGCGGCCGCCTCGATGGAGAGCATCACGCCCTCCGCGGTCCAAGGGGACGGGTCGCCCGCATGGGCCGAGGTGCCGGAGACATGGGCGGTCTCCTTGGCGACCTCGTCCATGTCCTCGACGCTGGCGCCTACGTCCTCGGCCACGATGTAGCGGCCGCCGAGGCGCTCCACGGCGCGGCCCATGGCCCGCATCATGGCGGGGGTCTTGTCGCGCCGGCTGTCGGCGAGGACGACGGATTTGCCGCCGCCGAGCGGCAGGCCGGCGAGGGCGGCCTTGTAGCTCATGCCCTTGGAGAGGCGCAGGACATCGGTCAGGGCCTCCGCCTCATCGGCGTAGTTCCAGATGCGGCAACCGCCCAAAGCCGGGCCCAGGGTGGTGTCGTGGATCGCGATGATCGTGCGCAGCCCGTCGGTGCCGTTCTGGGCGAAGAATAGGTTCTCGTGGCCGTCGAATTCGGGGTGGGTGAAGATCGTCATCACGCGGTTCCTTGGGTGGGCCCCCCGGTTGTGGGCCGATTCTACCGAGCGCGCCAGCCATGACACGGAGGCGGCGGAATGCTGCAGCTGCGCAGAAAGATTGACCCTCAGGCGTGGAACGCGTACCCACCCCGTGGGCGCGCCGTCGAATGAGGACGGGTGGCGGCGGGCTCAGGAATCCCGTCCTCGAGCATGGAGCGTCTCATGGCAGAGACCCTCTCGGCGCCCGTGAGCGCGCCTGACGCCTTGCCGGCGATGCCGGCGGTCAAACCCCAAAACCCCAATTTCTCGTCGGGTCCCTGTGCCAAGCGTCCTGGCTGGACCGCTGAGGCCCTGACCGGCAAGGCCTGGCTTGGCCGATCGCACCGCGCCGCCGGGCCCAAGGCGCAGCTGAAGGACGCGGTGGAGCGCACTGCGCGGCTGCTGGGGGTGCCGGCCGATTACAAGGTCGGGATCGTGCCCGCATCGGACACCGGCGCCTATGAGATGGCCATGTGGTCGATGCTGGGCGCACGCCCCGTCGACATGCTGGCCTGGGAGAGCTTTGGTGCGGGCTGGGTGACGGATGCGGTCAAGCAGCTCAAGCTCGAGGACTGCCGGGTGATCGAAGCGCCCTATGGTGCCCTGCCGGACCTTGGCGAGGTGCGCGCCGAGGCCGATCTTTGTTTCACCTGGAACGGCACGACCTCGGGCGCGCGGGTGCCGGATGGGGACTGGATCCCGGCGGATCGGGCGGGGCTGACGCTGGTCGATGCGACCTCGGCGGCCTTTGCTCAAGCGATCGACTGGGCGAAATGCGATGTGACGACGTTCAGTTGGCAGAAGGTGCTTGGGGGCGAGGGGGCGCATGGCATGCTGATCCTCAGCCCGCGTGCGGTGGAGAGGTTGGAGAGTTACGCGCCGGCGCGGCCCCTGCCGAAGATCTTCCGCCTCACCAAAGGCGGCAAGCTGATCGACGGCGTCTTCAAGGGCGAGACGATCAACACCCCCTCGATGCTGGCCGTTGCCGATTACATCGACGCGCTCGATTGGGCCGAGGATATCGGGCTGGCGGGCATGCACGCCCGGGCCGACGCGAACTTTGCCGCGCTGCAGGCCTGGGTCGATGCGACGCCCTGGGTGGAAAACCTGGTCGCCGAGCCGGCCCATCGCTCGAACACCTCGGTCTGCCTCAAGATCGTCGACCCCGAGGTCGCGGCGCTCGAGGACAAGGCGCAGAAAGCGCTCACGAAGCGGATGACCGCGCTGTTGGAGGCCGAGGACGCCGCCTATGACGTCAACGGCTACCGCGATGCGCCGGCGGGTCTGCGGATCTGGTGCGGGGCCACGGTCGAGACCGCGGACATCGAGGCGCTGACCCCCTGGCTGGACTGGGCGTTCCAGGCGGCCCGGGCCGAGGCGCTAGCTGGCTGACAACGCGGCCCCCCGCCACCCCTCCACCCGCCCACCCACGGGGTGACGGGGGGCCGCGGGGGGGGGGGCTGCTTCTCAACATCATGGATTGACGGCCCGCGCCGCGCTGCGCGCCGGGCGAGATAGGAGACAAGGGCGATGCCCAAGGTACTGATTTCCGACAAGCTGTCCGAGCAGGCGGTGGCGATCTTCCGCGACCGCGGGATCGAGGTCGACTTCCAACCCGACCTCGGCAAGGACCCCGCGGAACTGAAGGCGATCATCGGCAACTATGACGGCCTCGCCGTGCGTTCGGCCACCAAGGCGACCGCTGAGATCATTGCGGCGGCAACGAACCTGCGCGTGATCGGGCGTGCGGGCATTGGCGTCGATAACATCGACATCCCTGCCGCCTCGGCCAAGGGGATCGTGGTGATGAACACGCCCTTCGGCAACTCGATCACCACCGCCGAGCATGCCATCGCCATGATGTTCGCCGTCGCCCGCCAGATCCCGCAGGCCAATGCCTCGACCCATGAGGGCAAGTGGGAGAAGTCGAAGTTCATGGGCGTCGAGATCACCGGCAAGACGCTGGGCGTGGTCGGCTGCGGCAACATCGGCTCGGTCGTCGCCAGCCGCGCCATCGGGCTCAAGATGAAGGTCGTGGCCTACGATCCCTTCCTCTCCGCCGATCGGGCGCGGGAACTGGGGGTGGAGAAGCTGGAGCTGGAGGAGCTGCTCGCCCGGGCGGATTTCGTTACCCTGCACCTGCCGAAGACCGACAAGACCGCCAATCTGCTGTCGGCCGAGCGCATCGCGCTGATGAAGCCCGGCGCGCGGCTGGTGAACTGTGCCCGCGGCGGGCTGGTCGACGAGGCGGCGGTCGCGGCGGCGCTGAAGGACGGCAAGCTGGCCGGTGCCGCCTTCGACGTCTTCGCGGCGGAGCCTGCGAAGGACAACCCGCTCTTCAACCTGCCCAATGTCGTGGTCACCCCGCACCTGGGTGCCGCCACGACCGAGGCGCAGGAGAACGTCGCCCTGCAGGTGGCCGAGCAGATGGCCGATTACCTCAACCACGGGGCGATCTCGAACGCGATCAACGCCCCCTCGATCACGGCGGAGGAAGCGCCGATCCTGCAGCCCTGGGTCAAGCTGACCGGGGTGCTGGGCAGCTTCGCCGGGCAGCTCACCGAGGAGCATATCGACGAGATCGAGATCGAGTACGTGGGCAAGGTCGCCGAGCTGAACCTGAAACCGCTGACCGCTGCGCTGACGGCGGCCATGCTAACCCCGCAGATGGGCGAAGGGGCAGTCAACATGGTCTCCGCCCCCATCGTGGCGAAGAACCGGGGCATCCGTATCTCCGAGACCCGCAAGGACGCCCAGGGCGCCTATGGCACCTATGTGCGCCTGATCGTGCGAACGGGCGAGGGCACCGATACGCCGCGCACCCGCTCGGTGGCCGGGACGCTCTTCTCCGACGGACGCCCGCGGTTCATCCAGATCAAGGGCATCGGGATGGAGGCGGAGCCGGTGCCGCACATGCTCTATACGGTCAACACCGACGAGCCGGGGTTCATCGGCGCGCTCGGTACCCGGACGGGGGAGATCGGGGTGAACATCGCGACCTTCACCCTGGGCCGCGCGCACAAGGGCGGTGAGGCGATCACGCTGCTCGGCGTGGACGAACCCCTGTCGGACGCGGTGCTGGCCGAGATCCGCGCCCTGCCCCAGGTGCACGAGGCCAAGGCGCTCGAGTTCAGCTAAGGCGCGCTCAGATCAACGTAAATGGAGGCGGGGCCCACCAGCTCCCGCCTCCACTCTCCCCACCTTTGGAACGGAACCGCTATCGCCGCCGCCATCCCCGCGAACCGTTGGTCCGCAGCGCGGTCGGCGAGGGACGCCGACCGCGCGCCTTCTCCTCCCCACCCAGAGGAGAAGCTCGACTGGCCGCTCAGCGCGGAAGGCGTCCCGCGCGAAGCGCAAGCCTGTTGTCGGCAGCCCCGGTAATCGCCGCCGCACAGAGGGCTGTGAGCAGCATCGCCGAAGGCAAACAGAGCGCGATGACGACGTCCAACGTACGCAAATCGGGAAGGGCATCGAGCGGCAGAAGGGCGAGGGTTTCCATCGTCGTTACTCCTTCGGGTTGTCTCTACACTACGCCGGTGTGTGTCGGTTCCGGCAGCCACATCCCGACCATGCCCCTTTTCGACACGGCCCGCTGTGTTGCCTGACACAGCCATGACAGGTTGGTGAAATGAGTTTCCGAAGTCGCGGCGGATGGCGCTTTTGGCACTCGAGAGGGCCGATCAACCGGGCCACTGCCGCTATCTGCTGGTTCTTCCAGGCGCGCGCCCGCGCCACTGCGATGTTGTCGCTCGACCATGCTAGGGTGCCGCGAAATGAAAGCCTGGGAGGTGCCAATGCGATTGTGGGGCGTTGTCTTCGCCGCCAGCCTTAGTGCTGGTTTGGCCTTTGCGCAGGAGGGATCGGCGCCCGCCGAGGATCCTCTGGACGCCGATGCGGCGAATGCCGAGCAAGCCATTGAAATTGCCCGGGCGTCCGCGGCCTTTATCGCCCAGCAGGAACGGTTGGGCTTCCGCTGGTTCCTCAGCTTCGACGAGGTCTTGCAGGGGCGCGAGAAGCTGACCTTCGTCGCCAGCGGTCAGAACGTCCTGGACCGGGAACTGGGCTTTCTCTTCAGCGCCGAGCGGGACGTCGGCCGGCGCGACTACTACTACGATGGCGCGGTCTTCACGATCTCGGCGCCGGAGGAGGATTTTTACACCTCGATCGATTTCGAAGGCGGGTTCGACCGGCTGATCGAAGTGATCCGGGAGCGCAGCGATACGGTGCCGCCGCTCTGGGCGGTCATGAGCACGACCTTGCCCGACCGGCTGATGGATACCGTGGAGGGCGCGGCCTATCTCGGGGTCACCCGCATCGCTGGGCAGGAGGTGCATCACCTCGCCTTTCACACCTATGACGAGGATTGGCAGCTCTGGGTCTCGACGGATGAGACGATGCCGGTGCCGCTGATGCTGGTGGGGACCGATACCTACCAGCAGGGGTGGCCGCAGTATCGCGCGCATATGATGGACTGGACCTTCGAGCCGGAGATCGACCCGGCCGCCTTTGTCTTCGTGGCGGATGAGGATGACGAGGCGGTGAGCATCGCGCAGGCGCGCCCTGACACGACGGCCGCCGGCGCATTGGAGCGCCGCGCCGAGGAGGCGGCAGAAGATGCCGCCGGCGAAGGCGCCACGAGTAACGGGGAGGCCGAGTGAGATGAAACGGCTCATCATTCTAGCGGCGGCGGTGGCGATCTTCTCCGCCGGTCCCGCGCCGGAGCGGGTGGCTACCCTGACGCTCAGCGAGGCGATCGACAGCGCCGAAGCCCGGCCCGGCGGGCGCGCCGGCGGTTTTCGCGCGGGCGGCCGCCATGTCAGCCGCGGTGCGCGGACGCGGAGCAGGCCTGCGGCGCGGCCCAACCGGCGGGCGACCCGCCCGGCGGCGGTGCGTCCCGCTCGCCCTGCCGCCCGTCCGGCCGCCCGCCCGGCGACCCGTCCGAACCGGCCTGCGTCGCGCCCGGCTGCGCGTCCCGGTAGGCCCGCGGCCGGTGGCCGTCCGCCCGGTGCGCGCCCGCCCGGCACCCGTCCTCCTGGTGCCCGTCCCCCTGGTGCCCGCCCGCCTGGCGCGCGGCCGGGTGTTCGCCCAGGCGCTCGCCCGCCGGGCCGCCCGGTTGGCCGGCCACCCTATTACCGCCCGCCCGGCTGGCGTCCGCCTGCCTGGCGTCCGCCGGCCTATCGTCCGCCCTATGCGCGCCCGCCCAGCCCGATTTGGGGGCCGTACTACTACTACCCGCGCTGGGGCTGGTACTTCACGGCGGCGCTGGCGACGACGACGCTGGTCTATGTCGCGACCCTGCCGGACGATGATCCCTGCGAGAAGGTCGTCTACGAGGGCGAGACGCTCTACCAGTGCGACGGCGTCCTCTACCGCTCCACGGTCTACCAGGACCAGAAGGTCTATGAGATCGTCAGCGAGTACGACGAGGACGGTGCCGACATCCCCGCGGGGACGGAAGCCCGGCCGCTGCAGCTTACCTCGCCGCGGATGAAGGGCGATCGGGTGGCGGCCCTGCAGCGAGCACTCTCGGCGCTCGACTATCAGGTTGGCACGGTGGACGGCGTCTTCGGGCCGGGCACCGATCTGGCCCTGCGGGAGTTCCAGGAGGTCAACCAACTGCCGGCCACGGGCATTGTCGACGAGGCGACGGCCACCGCGCTCGGCCTCTAGACCAGGCCTACTCCAGGGCGGTCCCTACCGGGGCCGCCCTTGCTTTTCGTCAGGCTTTGCGGCGGAGCAGGGAGAGACCGGCGAGCGCCGCGACCAGCATCGGCAGGCCCGCGGGCAGCGGGACCACCGCGCCGATCTCATCGGCCGTGCCCGAAAGCTCCGCCCGGAAGCCCGCGATGAAGCCCGCATCGCGCACGACGAAGTCGAGCGTATTGAGACCCGCCTGGAAGCCAGCCGTCAGGGTGAAGTCGGTGAAGCTGGTGAAGCCGTTGTTGTTGGTGATGCCCGTCGAGGCGCCGTTCAGCAAGATGTCGTCACCGCCATTGTCCACTGCCCAGCGCCCGTTGATCTCGGCCGTGTCCGGGTCCAGCCCCGTCAGATCGAAGGTGGTGCGGAAGGTCAGAGTGACGTTCGTGGGATCGCCCGTGTTGGTCTGCCAGATCCAGCGCGAGGTGCTGTCGTTATCCAACCAGGTGCCGGGGATCTCGGACTCGTTGATCACCACCGCCTGCTGCGCCGGGCTCAGGATCGCATAGTTCGGATCGTTCGCGCCGTCGGCGAGGACAGTGCCGCTGCTGTCCACGCCGGTGTTAAACAGCTCGATCGGGACGGCAAGCGCCGAGGTGGCGATCAGGCTGAGCGACGCGGCCAGACCGGCAGCGGTTACGGTACGCGTGATACGCATCTACGGGTTCCCCTCGAGCAGTCTTGGTGCGGCACCGATCCCCATCGGTTAACCGCGATATGCTCGTCGTCTTTTGTCGAAATGAGGCCGCCCTGCGGCCATTGTCAGTCGGCGGTGCCGGTGCGTTCGATCAGCTCCGGGGCGCCGACCTCGCCGGGTTCGACCTCCACGTGGTCGGGCGCCTCCAGCGTCGCGCCCTCCAGCGCCACGCCCAGGTCCTCGAAGCGCCGGGCGGCGGGCAGGACACGGCGCTCCAGGCTGCCAAGGGTCTTGTTGTAGCGATCGACCGATTGCTTCAGCGCCGCGCCAAGCGCACCGAGGTGGCCGCCCATGGTCGAGAGCCGCTCGTAGAGATCGCGCGCATTATCGGCGACCTTCTGGGCGTTCTTGGCCAGCTTCTCCTGCTGCCATCCATAGGCGATGGCCTTGACCAGCGCGATCAGGGTCGTGGGCGTGGCGATCAGTACCCTCTGGCGAAAGGCATCCTCGAACAGGCTCGGCGCCTCCTCCATCGCGGCGGCATAGAAGGTCTCGCCGGGGACGAACATCACGACGAAGTCCGGGGTCTCGGACAGCCGCGCCCAGTATTCCTTGGCGGCGAGCTGCTTGACGTGCGTCTTCACTTGGCGCGCGTGCTCGGCCATGGCGAGCCCGGCCGCGGCGGGATCCGCGGCCTCCAGCGCGTTGAGGTAGGCGTCGAGGGGGGTCTTGGCGTCGATCACGATGGACTTGCCGCCCGGCAGGCGAACGATGGCGTCGGGGCGCAGCTTCGCCCCCTCCAGCCCCTCGATCTGATGCTCGGTGACGAAATCGACGTGGTCGACCATGCCGGCGATCTCGAAGACGCGCTTGAGCTGCATCTCGCCCCAGCGCCCGCGCGTCTTGGGCGCGCGCAGGGCCTGGACCAGCTTGGCGGTCTCGCCCTTGAGGGACTGGTTCGAGGCGCGCATCTCCTCCACCTGTAGCTTGATCGCCTGATAGGCGCCCTCGCGCACCTTCTCGATCTCGCCCACGCGCCCCTCGAACTTGCCGAGCTGTTCGGCGAGCGGCTTTACCAGCCCCTCGATCTCGGTCTTGCGCTTGGCCAGATCCTCCGCCGCCTGACCGGAGTGTGCCTTGAACCGCTCGGACACCAGCTCCAGGAACCGCGCGGAGTTGGCGCCCAGGGCCTGGGTGGCGATGTCGCGAAACTGCTGGGCGATCCGCTCCTCGGCCTTGCGCAACTCCTCCACCCGCGCGCGGTGGTCGCGTTGCTCGGCCTCCAGCGCCCCCTCGAGCTTGGCGTTCTCGGCCCATTGGTCGGCGAGCGCCTGGTCGAGTTGCTGCACCTTTTCGCCGAGCGCGCTGGCCTGTTCGCCCCTGACTTGAGCCGCCGCCAGGGTACGGTCGAGCTCCGCCGCGCGAGCCGTCGCCGCCTCCGCGGTGCGCCGGGCTGGGCGGGCGAGCAGCAGCCAGCCCAGCAACACGCCCAGCAGCACGAGCAGGATCCCGGCCATGGCCAGTTCCGCGGGGCTCAGCGTCTGCGGCAGCGTCAGGGCGGACAGCAGGGCGGGGTCCATGGGCGATGGGTTCTCCTCGACCGGGCCATTCCGGCCCTGTTTTGTTCTACGCCCCCGCCTGCGGCCCGCGCCAGTCCTTTCTGGTCATCCAACCGTCATGTGCCATCCTGTCCGGGGGTTTCGCAGCGCCATCGACGCCGCTACAACGGCGCGGCTGCGCATCCCGCGCGGACCCATCAGCGCCCCGGCCGGGGCGGGAGTGACCCATGGCGAACGTGGTGGTTGTCGGCGCTCAGTGGGGCGACGAGGGCAAGGGCAAGATCGTCGACTGGCTGTCGGAGCGGGCCGATGTGATCGTCCGCTTCCAGGGCGGCCACAACGCGGGCCATACGCTGGTGATCGGCGAGACGACCTACAAGCTGTCGCTCCTACCCTCCGGTATCGTGCGGGAGGGGAAGCTGTCGGTGATCGGCAACGGCGTCGTCCTCGACCCCTGGGCGCTGCTGACCGAAATCGAGCGGCTGGCCGAGCAGGGGGTCGATGTGGGCCCCGACCGGCTGGCGATCGCGGAGAACGCGCCGCTGATCCTGTCGGTCCACCGCGACTTGGATCGGATCCGAGAGGCGGCGGCCGGCGCCTCTAAGATCGGCACCACCGGGCGCGGGATCGGCCCGGCTTATGAGGACAAGGTCGGCCGCCGCGCCATCCGCGTGGCAGACCTTGCGGACGAGCCGACGCTGGAGGCGCGCCTCGACCGGCTGATGGCCCACCACGAGCCGCTGCGCCGGGGTCTGGACGCGGAGCCGGTGGACCGTAGTCAGCTCAAGGCCGATCTGATGGAGATCGCGCCCAAGATCCTGCCCTTCGCCGCGCCCGTCTGGCGCCGCCTGGCGACCGAGCGGGGGGAGGGCAAGCGCATCCTGTTCGAGGGAGCACAGGGCGCGCTGCTCGATATCGACTTTGGCACCTATCCGTATGTCACCTCCTCCAACACGATGGCGGGGATGGCGGCGACCGGGTCGGGCATGGGGCCGGATGCCATCGACTTCGTGCTGGGGATCGTGAAGGCCTATACGACCCGCGTCGGTTCCGGCCCCTTTCCGACCGAACTGACCGACGAGACCGGGCGGCACCTGGGCGAGAAGGGGCGCGAGTTCGGGACAGTGACCGGGCGGGAACGGCGCTGCGGCTGGTTCGACGCAGCGCTCGTGCGCCAGACGTGCCTCACCTCCGGCATCTCGGGGATCGCGCTCACCAAGCTCGACGTTCTGGATGGGATGGCGGAGCTCAAGATCTGCACCGGCTACCGGTTGGATGGGGTGGAGATCGACCACCTGCCCACCGCCGCCGATGCCCAGGCCCGCTGCGAGGCGATCTACGAGAGCATGCCGGGCTGGAGCGAGAGCACCTTTGGCGCGCGGCGCTGGCTCGACCTGCCGGCGGAGGCGATCAAGTACATCAAACGCGTCGAGGAGCTGATCGAATGCCCGGTGGCGCTGCTCTCGACCTCGCCGGAGCGCGACGACACCATCGTGGTCACCGACCCCTACCGCCGCTGAAGCCTAGGTCGCCCAGGGTCGCCAAGGGTTTCCAGCGCCGCTAAGGGTCGGACGCAGGTCAGGCGTCGAGGGCGCGGAGGGCCACGGCGACGGCGGCGGTGCGGTTCTCGACGTGGAGCTTCGCGTAGATCTGCTCCAGGTGCTTGTTCACCGTGCGCGGGCTCACGCCGAGGATCGAGGCGATGTCGCGGTTCGCCTTGCCGTCCGCCAGCCAGCTCAGCACCTCCCCCTCGCGGTTCGTGAGGCCGAGGCGCTTGGCGAGTTCATCGCCCGGCGCCTCCGCCTGGCGCGGCGAGACGCGGGTGAGGAGCGCGCCCGAGGTCGTCCGGCCCAGGTAGAAGAGGGAGACGCCGCCAGGGCTGCCTGATGCCTCCGGCAGGTCGAGCGGGCGCACGGCGGAGACCGGCTGATCCACGATCCGGCCCGTCCAATCCGCCACCAGCCGCGCGCCGGGGGAGGGGGGCTGGACATAGGTTCCGGCCAGCTCCTGGGCGCGCGGGGTCGCCCATTCCATGCGCCCGGCCTCGGAGAAGGTCATGACCGAGCGCCCGGCGGTGTCGAGGGCCATCCGCGCCTCCGCCACGATCCGGGCATTGGCGACATGCACCGCGATACGGGCAATCAGCGCGTCCGGGTCGACGGGTTTGGTCACATAGTCGACGCCGCCCGCTTCCAGCCCCTCCACCACATGTGCGCTGTCGCTGAGGCCGGTCATGAAGATGACGGGGATCGAGCTCATGGCCGGATGACGCTTCAGCCGCCGACAGGTCTCAAACCCGTCCAGCCCCGGCATCATGGCATCCAGCAGCACGAGATCGGGCTCCACGCGCTCGACCAGCGCCAGCGCGGTTTCACCGTCGCGCGCCACCAGCACGGTCTCGCCCGCGGCCTCGAGCGCATCCGTCAACATCGACAGCGTCTCCGGGCTGTCGTCGACCAGCAGCACGATCTCGCGGTGTGTCTGTGTTCGCATCATCGCGGTTCCTCCTGGACCAGGGCGGCCAAGACCTTGAAGTCGTAGGCATCGAGAGCCTTGGTCGCGGCCCGGACAAACTCGGCGCAGTCGGGGGCGGCGGCGGCGATCGCTTCCAGCGCCGCGCGGACGCCATGGGCATGGTGGATGCCGACCGCGGCCCGCAGCGGCGCGATCAACGCCTCCGGCGGACGGGTCATGGGTGGGCGCGCCTCGGCGGGCCGCGGTGCGGCCGCCTCGTCGCGATAGCGCCATGTCAGGTCCAGGTGGCGGCCGATGGTGGCCAGCAGCTCGTCGATCTTGATGGGCTTGGAGATGAAGGCGTCATGCAGCGCGTTCGGCGCCGTCGGCCTGTGGCGCTCCAGCGCATGGGCCGAGACCATTAGGATCGGCGCGGTCACGCCATGCTCCATGCGCAGGCGGCGGACGAGGTGCCATCCGTCCTCCCCCGGCAAGGCGACGTCGACCAGCAGCAGGTCGGGCTGCATGGCGTCGATCATGGCGGTCGCGGCGGTCCCGGTCTCGGCCATGGCGACGTCGAAGCCCAGCGGGATGAGCGCATCGCGCACCAGCAGCCGATGCTCGGGATTGTCGTCGATGACCAGAAGCCTGCGGCGCGACCCCTCGTAGCCCGCGATGGCTCGTTCGCTCCCGGCCCTCACCGGCAGGGCATGCTGGATGCGCGGCAGCATCAGGCGCACGCGAAAGGTGCTGCCCTTGCCCGGTGCGCTGTCGAGCGTCAGCTCGCCGCCGAGCATTTCGGTGAGCAGTTTGGTGATGGTCAGCCCCAGGCCCGTGCCACGCACCGGCGCGCTGGGGTCCTCGATCCGTTGGAAGGGCTGGAAGATCCGCTCCTTCTCCGCCGCTGCGATGCCCCGGCCGGTGTCTGCGACGGTGAAGGTCGCGACCTCGTTCGCGTAGGTGACTGTGAAGCGGATCTCGCCCCTATCCGTGTAGCGGATCGCGTTCGAGAGCAGGTTCATCAGGATCTGGCGCAGCCGCTTCTCGTCGCCGTGCACCGCGGGGGGCAGGTTGGCGGGCAGGGCGGAGCGGAAGACCAGGTTCTTCTCCGCCGCCTCCATCCGGAAGACCGCGGCGATGTGGGACAGGAACTCACCGAAGCGGATGTCGTCGCGATAGACCGCCAGACGCCCGGCCTCGATCTGAGAGATGTCGAGCAGCCCCTCGATCAAGCCTGCGAGATGCTCGGCCGAGCGGCGGATGACGCCGACGCCGGTCTGGCGGTGGATGGGGATGGTCGGGTCCCCTTCCATGAGCTGGGCATAGCCTAGGATCGCGTTCAGCGGCGTCCGCAGTTCGTGGCTGATCCCCACGACATAGCGGCTCTTGGCGTGGTTCGCGGACTCGGCGTCGTCCTTGGCCTTTTGCAGGGCGGCGTCGGTGATCTTATGCGCCTCGATCTCAGACCGCAGACGGTCGGCCTGTTGCTCCCCCTCCACAAGCGCGCGCGTGCGGCTCTCGAGGGCGAGGACATGGAGCCAGGCGGCGATACCGGTCACCAGGACCAGCATTGCAAAGGCCATCGCCAGGCCCCGCTCGACCGCGCCGGCGCTGTCGGGATAGGCGATCATCACCTGCTGGTGGATCAGCAGAAATGCCGCGCCGATGATCGTCAGAAAGCCCGCCGTGATGGCCAGGAACAACCCATGCGTCGGCTGCCACAGCGCGCGGACATGGGCCGGCAGCATCTCCGCAAGACGCGCCCGCAGCCGCCCGGCGCTTTCGGGCCGGGGCTTGCAGCGGTCGGCGCAACGGGCATCCAGCGTGCAGCAGAGTGAGCAGATTGGCCCCTGGTGGAACGGACAGTCGGCCATATCCTCGCGGTCGAAGCCGTGGCCGCACTGGCTGCAGGCCGTGAGGCCGACCGGCGTCGGCACCGGCGTTCGCGCGATGTAGTAGCGCCCGCCGGTCACCCAGGCGATGATCGGTGCTACGACCAGAGCGGTGCTGAGCGCGATGGCCGACGAGCTTGCCGCCGCCATCTCACCGAAGACGCCGAGGAAGGCCGCGAGCGAGACCGCCGTCGCCGTCGCCATGGCCCCCACGCCCACGGGGTTGATGTCGAAAAGATAGGCGCGGCGAAACTCGATCCCCTTCGGCGACAGGCCGAGTGGCTTGTTGATCACCAAATCCGCGGTGATGGCGCCGATCCATGCGACGGCGACATGGGAGTAGAGCGCCAAGGTGTGCTCGAGCGCGCCGAAGACCCCGAACTCCATCAGCGTGAGGGCGATCAACACGTTGAAGCAGAGCCAGACCACCCGCCCCGGGTGCTGGTGCGTCAGCCGCGAGAAGAAGTTCGACCAGGCGATGGAGCCCGCATAGGCGTTGGTGACGTTGATCTTGAGCTGCGAGATGATCACGAAGATCCCCGTCAGCACGAGCGCGAGTGCCGGCCAAGGTACCGCGGTCTCGAAGGCCGACAGGTACATGTGGGTGGGCTCGGCCGCGACCTCCGGCAGGACACCGGCCTGCAGCGCGAGGACCGCCAAGAGCGAGCCTGCCAGCATCTTGAGCGTGCCGAGCACCGCCCAGCCGGGCCCGGCGACGACCAGCGCGGCCCACCACTTCAGCCGCTCCCGCGTGGTCTTGGGCTCCGGCAGGAAGCGCAGAAAGTCCACCTGCTCCCCGATCTGGGCGGCCAGCGAGAAGATGACGCCGGTGGCCGCGGCGAAGAGCATGATGTCGAAGGTGCCATCGCCCTCGCGGCCCGCGTGGTTGATCCATCCCTCCGCATCGACCCCGGCCCAGAGGAGGAAGGCGAAGGGCAGGATGTGCAGCACGATCCAGAAGGGCTGGGAGTACTTCTGGAAGGCGCCGATGCGGGTAAAGCCGTGGCTGACCAGCGGGATAACGATCAGCGCATTCAGCAGATAGCCGATGGCCAGCGGGATCCCGAAACAAAGCTCGAGCGCGAAGGAGAGGATCGCCGCCTCAAGCGCGAAGAAGATGAAGGTGAAGGAGGCGTAGATCAGCGAGGTGATCGTGGAGCCGATGTAGCCAAAGCCCGCGCCGCGGGTCAGCAGGTCGATATCCACCCCGGCCTTGGCCGCGTGATAGCTGATCGGCAGGCCCGTCAGGAACAGCACCGCGCCCACGGCCAGGATGGCCATGACTGCGTTTTCGAAGCCGTAGGACAGGGTTATCGCGCCGCCGATCGCCTCCAGCGCCAGGAAGGAGATCGAGCCGATGGCCGTGTTCGCGACACGAGACGGAGACCACTTTCGGGCACGCCGCGCGGTGAAGCGGAGCGCGAAATCCTCCATGGTCTCGTTGGCGACCCATTGATTGTAGGTGCGCCGTGCTGGCCTGACCGATGCTTGCTGATTCATCCTCTCGGCCCGAGATGGGGCACCGTCGCCCCGGGTGATCGCGCTCTCCTCCCAGCCAGCGGACTTTCGTTCTGCGTGGTAGGTGCAGCTTTTTTGTCTGACGCCCGCTCGATTAGCGTTGTTTGATAATCATTCACCAAACTGCGCATGGGTATACGCGATTTCGCGTATTACGCCTGATTGACGCAGGCATGATCCTTCCCCTCGGCGGGCAACACCCGACAGCCGCTCAATCAAAACGCGAGCGTTGCGCGAGAGGAGAAATCATGACCGACACACCGAAAGATCCGAAAAAACAAGGCCTTGGCCAGGCGACGCGTCGCGGCTTCGTCATGGGCGCGAGCGCGGCTGCGCTGTCGGCGGGGCTCTTCAGGCCCTCGGGCGTGCGCGCGTCGGAGTTCCCGACCGCTGAGGTCAATACGACCGGTCTGGCCGTCACCGACGACACGGTGACCATCGGCATCCTGCACTCGATCACCGGCACGATGGCGATCTCGGAGACCGGCTCGGTCCAGGCCGAGAAGCTCGCGATCGAGCAGATCAACGCCATGGGCGGCGTGCTGGGCCGCAAGATCGAGTTCATCCAGGAAGACGGTGCGTCCGACTGGCCGACCTTTGCCGAGAAGTCGCGCAAGCTGCTGGTCAACGACAAGGTCGCCTCGGTCATGGGCTGCTGGACTTCGGCCAGCCGCAAGGCGGTGCTGCCGGTCTTCGAGCAGCACAACGGTTTCCTCTACTACCCGACGTTCTACGAGGGTCTCGAGCAGTCGCCGAACGTGATCTACACCGGTCAGGAAGCGACGCAGCAGATCATCGCCGGCCTCGACTGGGTGACGCGCGAGAAGGGTGCCAAGACCTTCTACCTGCTCGGCTCGGACTACATCTGGCCGCGCACCTCGAACAAGATTGCGCGCGCGCACATCGAGAAGTTCATGGAAGGCACCAAGGTGGTGGGCGAGGAGTACTACCCGCTCGGCCACACGCAGTTCAACTCGGTCATCAACAAGATCCGCCTGCGCAAGCCCGACGTGATCTACGCCATCGTCGTCGGCGGCTCGAACGTGGCCTTCTACAAGCAGCTCAAGGCCGCGGGCATCGACATGACCGAGGAGAGCCCGCTTCTGCTCACCATCTCGGTGACCGAGGACGAGATCCGCGGCATCGGCGGCGAGAACATCGTGGGCGCCTATGCCTGCATGAAGTACTTCCAGTCGCTGCCGAACGAGAACAACCAGGCCTTCGTCCAGGCGTTCAAGCAGATGTGGGGCGATGACATGGTGATCGGCGACGTGACCCAGGCCGCCTACCTCGGCCCCTGGCTGTGGAAGGCCGCGGTCGAGCGTGCCGGCTCCTTCGATGTCGACAAGGTGCGCGAGGCCTCCCCGGGCATCGAGCTCGACACGGCGCCGGAGGGCTACGTCAAGGTCCACGAGAACCACCACCTGTGGTCCAAGACCCGCGTTGGCCGGGCCCGCGACGACGGTCAGTACGATGTGGTCTTCGAGACCGCCGAGCTGGTCGAGCCGGATCCGTTCCCGGAAGGCTACCAGTGATCTGAGACCACCGAACAGGCGCCCCCTCGGCAGCGGGGGCGTCGCGAGGGGCCTGCACCGTCATCCCTGTCCCGAACGCGTACGGGCCCCTCACCCGTCATGAAATCGGTTTTGCGAAGGGCGGCAGTGCGTCGTCCCAAAGACGGAGTCTTGGATGTTCGACGGCTATACGATGAGCGAGCTTGGCGCGATCGTCGCCATGCAGGGTTTCGCCGGCCTGATCCTCTTCTCGGTGTTCGTGCTGATGGCCCTCGGCCTTGCGATCATTTTCGGCCAGATGGGCGTCATTAACATGGCCCACGGCGAGTTCATGATCCTGGGTGCCTATGTCACGTATATCTGCGCGAACGTCTTCGAGGCCTATATGCCCGCGCTCTATGGCGGGTATTTCTTCGTCGCGATGATCCTTGCCTTTTTCGCCGCCGGCGCGCTCGGCATGGCGGTCGAATGGGGATTGATCCGACATCTCTATAAACGCCCACTCGACACCTTGCTGGCGACTTGGGGCCTTTCGCTCATCCTGCAGCAGCTCTATCGCTCGACCTTCGGGGCGCGCGAGGTCGGCGTCAGTGTTCCGGACTGGATGCTGGGCTCGATCTATCTGACCGACCTCATCGAGATCCCGATCAACGGTCTGTTTGTGATGATCCTGGCGATCACGATCTCGGTCGCCGTCTACGTCATGCTCTTCCGCTCGACCTGGGGCAAACAGGTGCGCGCCGTCATGTCGAACCGGCAGATGGCCGGTGCGGTGGGCGTGAACACCGAGATGACCGACCGGCTGACCTTCGGCATCGGCTGCGGGGTCGCGGGGGTCGCGGGCTCGGCCTTTACGATGATCGGCTCCACCGGGCCGACCGCGGGGCAGCTCTATATCGTCGACACCTTCCTGGTGGTTGTCTTCGGCGGCGCGGCCAGCCTGCTCGGCACCATCGCCTCGGCGTTCACCATCAGCCAGACGCAGTCGATCCTGGAGTTCTTCCTGTCCGGCTCCATGGCGAAGGTCGTCGTCCTGCTGACCGTCATCACCATCCTGATGCTGCGTCCTCAGGGTCTGTTCGACTTCAAGGTCCGTAAGTGAGGGGCGACCAGCGATGACCCGTACCGTGACCCGCAACCCGTTCATGAGCACCGCCGAAATCGTCGGCTTCGCGATCCTCGCCGTGCTCATCTTCGTGGTGCTGCCCTCGATGCTGGACAGCTTCCGGCTCAACCTGGTCGGCAAGTATCTGACCTATGCCTTCGTCGCCATCGGCCTGGTGCTCTGCTGGGGGGCCGGCGGCATCCTCAGCCTGGGCCAGGGTATCTTCTTCGGCCTCGGCGGCTACTGCATGGCGATGTTTCTCAAGCTCGAGGCATCGACGCCGGAGAACACGTCGATCCAGTCCACCCCGGGCATCCCTGACTTCATGGACTGGAACCAGCTCACGGCGCTGCCCTGGTGGTGGGAGCCCTTCAACTACCTGCCGCTGGCGATCCTGGCGGTGTTGCTCGTGCCCTCCGCGCTCGCCTTCATCGTCGGCGTGGCGATGTTCCGGCGCCGGGTGTCGGGGGTCTACTTCGCGATCATCACCCAGGCGCTGGTCTCGGTGCTGACGATCCTGATCATCGGCCAGCAGGGCTATACCGGCGGCATCAACGGGATGACCGACCTGCGCACGATGCTGGGCTGGGACATCCGGACCGACGACGCCAAGCAGATCCTCTACTTCGTGAACGGCATCCTGCTGTTTGCCTGCCTGTTCGTCGCGCAATACGTGAAGCGCTCGAAGCTGGGCCGCGTGCTGATCGCCATGCGCGATCAGGAGGAGCGGGTGCGCTTCTCGGGCTACGACGTCGCCAACTTCAAGCTGTTCATCTTTGTGCTGGGTGCCGCCATGGCGGCCATCGGCGGGGCGATGTTCACGCTGCAGGTGGGCTTCATGAGCCCGACGCTGATCGGGATCGTGCCCTCGATCGAGATGGTGATCTTCTGTGCGGTCGGCGGGCGCCACTCGATCCTGGGCGCGGTCTACGGCGCGCTCCTGGTGAACTGGGCCAAGACCGCCTTCTCCGAGGCCTTCCCCGAGCTTTGGCTGCTGGGCTTCGGCGCGCTCTTCATCGCGGTGGTGCTGGTGTTCCCCAACGGTCTGGCCGGGATCTACGACGACTGGATCAAGCGCCCGGTCCTCAAGCTGCTGGGCGGCGACAAGGGCGAGGCCGCCCCGGTCCCCGCCGCAGCCGACAGCACGCCCGCCGCCGCACGGCCCGCCGCCACCGGCGGCCCTGTCCCCAACCCCGCGGAATGAGGAGGGTGCGATGAACGCGGCACCGCTGCACCACACCGACTATCTCCTCGCGGTCGAGGGGCTCACGGTCTCCTTCGACGGGTTCAAGGCGGTCGACGACCTCAGCTTCTACGTCGACAAGGACGAGATCTTCGTGATCATCGGCCCCAATGGCGCGGGCAAGACGACGGTCCTCGACCTCATCTGCGGGCGCACCCGGGCCACCGGCGGGTCGGTGCGCTATAAGGACCGCGAACTCACGTCGCTGCGCGAGGACCAGATCGTCCATGCGGGCGTGGGGCGAAAGTTCCAGAACCCCTCGATCTATGAGGATCTCACGGTCTTCGAGAACCTCGAGCTGTCGTATCCGACCGGCTATTCGGTCTTCGGCGCGCTCGCCTTCAAACGCTCGGCCGAGGTTGTCGCGCGGATCGAGGAGGTGGCCGACACGATCTTCCTGATCGACCACCTGGGCGACAAGGCGGGGCTGCTCAGCCACGGCCAGAAGCAGTGGCTCGAGATCGGGATGCTGCTGATCCAGGACCCGGAGCTCTTGATGCTCGACGAGCCGGTCGCCGGCATGTCGGTGGCCGAGCGCAAGAAGACCGCCGAGCTTCTGAACCGCATCACCAAGGGCCGCTCGGTGTTGGTGATCGAGCACGACATGAAGTTCGTCGAGGACATCGCCCACAAGGTCTTGGTGCTGCACCAGGGCAAGATCCTGGCCCAGGGCTCGATGGAGAAGGTCCAGGCCGATCCCAAGGTCGTCGAAGTTTACCTGGGCCACTGAGGGGGATCCGAGATGCTGCACATCCACGACCTGCGCGTCGCCTACGGCCAGTCTGAGATCCTGCACGGGCTCAACCTGGAGGTCGACAAGGGCGAGATCGTCGCCGTCATGGGCCGCAACGGCATGGGCAAGACCACGCTGATGAAATCGCTCATCGGCATCGTCCCCAACCGCCAGGGCTCGATCCGCGTCGAGAACACCGAAGTGGCGTCGATGAAAAGCCACAAGCGCGTCGCCGAGGGGGTCGCCTATGTCCCCCAGGGCCGCGCGATCTTCAGCACCATGACGGTGCAGGAGAACATCGAGACCGGGCTGACCGTGACCGGCAAGAAACAGGTGCCTGAGCATCTCTATGAGATGTTCCCGGTGCTCAAGGAGATGCGCAAGCGCCGCGGCGGCAACCTCTCTGGCGGTCAGCAGCAGCAGCTTGCCATCGCCCGGGCGCTGGCGGCCGAACCGAAGATCCTGCTGCTCGACGAGCCCACCGAGGGCATCCAGCCCAGCATCATCCGCGAGATGGCGCGCACGCTGCGAAAGATCCGCGACGAGCACGGGCTGACCATCGTCGTGTCTGAGCAGGTGCTCAGCTTCGCCCTCGACGTCGCCGACCGCGTGGTCGTGATCGAGAACGGCAGCTTCGTCTTCGAGGCCCCGCGCGAGGGCATCGACGAGGAGCGTGTCACCAAATTCCTGTCCGTCTGACCGCGGCGGGAAAACAAAGAGTCCAACAGAGAGAGGAGGCTAGAATGCCCGATAGTGCAATGCACCACACCCGGTCGCCGAACACGCTGATCACAGTGGATCTGGACGACAGCCCCCACAACAACCCGATGATCCACAACCGCTGGCACCCGGATATTCCGATCGTGGCCTGGGTGGACCCTGGCGAGGACTTCGTTGTCGAGGCCTATGACTGGACCGGCAGCCAGATCAGCAACAACGACGATGCCTCGGACGTGCGCGACGTCGAGCTGCCTCAGGTCCACTACCTGTCGGGCCCGATCGGTGTGCGCGGCGCCGAGCCCGGCGATCTGCTGGTGGTCGAGCTGCTCGATGTCGGCCCGCTGCAGCGCAGCCTCTGGGGCTTCAACGGCATCTTCTCGCGCACCAACGGCGGCGGCTTCCTGACCGAGCAGTTCCCCGATGCGCAGAAGACGATCTGGGACTTCGACGGCATGTACACCTCGTCGCGCCACGTGCCCGGCGTGCGCTATGCCGGTCTGATCCACCCGGGCCTGATCGGCACCCTGCCGGACCGCAAGCACTTGGACATGTGGAACAAGCGCGAGAAGGAGCTGTTCGATACCAACCCCGACCGCGTGCCGCCGCTGGCCGCGATGCCGAACCCGCAGTCGGCCCACATGGGTCAGATGAGCGGCGATGCCCGCACGGCTGCCGCGAACGAGGCCGCCCGGACCGTGCCGCCGCGCGAGCATGGCGGCAACTGCGACATCAAGGACCTCAGCCGCGGCTGCAAGATCTGGTTCCCGGTCTACGTCGATGGTGGCGGTCTCTCGATGGGCGACACCCACTTCAGCCAGGGCGACGGCGAGATCACCTTCTGCGGTGGCATCGAGATGGCGAGCTGGCTGCACGTCAAGGTCGATCTGATCAAGGACGGCGTTGCCAAGTACGGCGTCAAGAACCCGCTGTTCAAGCCGTCGCCGATCACGCCGAAGTACGACGACTTCCTGATCTTCGAGGGCATCAGCGTCGATGAGGACGGCAAGCAGCACTACATGGACCTGAATGTCGCCTATCGTCAGGCCTGCCTCAACGCCATCGAGTACATGACGAAGTTCGGCTACTCGCGCGAGCAGGGGGTCGCGATCCTGGGCACCGCACCGGTACAGGGCCATGTCTCAGGCGTCGTGGACATCCCGAACTCCTGTGCGACGCTCTGGTTGCCGACCGACATCTTCGAGTTCGACATGATGCCCAGCGTCGATGGGCCGTCGATCATGGTGGACCAGTCGGTCAAGGTGCCGGTCTCGCCGGACGTCTGATCATGCCCGTCTACGAGTACATCTGCGCGGAGCACGGGTCCTTCGAGGAAATGCGCCCCATGGCGGCCTTCGAGGATCCCTGCGCCTGCCCGGTCTGCGGTGCCATGTCACCGCGGGCCACCGCTCTGCCGCGCCTGGCGATCATGTCGAGCAGTGCCCGGCAGGCCCATGCGACGAACGAGCGGTCGGCGCATGAGCCGAAGCGAAGCCGCGATCTGGAAAAGCAGAAGAGCGGTAAGCGTCGGGGCAAGACGCTGCATCGTGTCGACGGCTCCAAGAGCCGGCCGGCCGATCGGCCCTGGATGCTGTCGTACTGATGCACTTCGGGCCCAGCCGGCGCTTCTGCCGGCTGGGCTCATTCTCTCCAAGCCATGTTGAACGGATCGGTTTGCACGCCAGGTAACTGGCCATGAAGCACAGCACGAAAAAGCTCCTGGCGCTCCTGATCCTCCTGATCGGCTTGCCGCTCTATGCCGCGGCGGCGCTCTATTCGATCAGCCTTTGGACCGATGCCTTCGGGCGGCCGAACCTCTGGGTCGAGCTGGTGATCTACGTCGTGCTCGGCCTCGTCTGGGCCCTGCCGTTTCGCAGCATCTTCCGCGGTGTCGGCCAGCCCGGCCCGGGCGAGCCGCCCATCGACAAGCGCTAGGCCCTAGCCGCCGCCCCTCCGGATCACCGCTGTCGCCGTCGCACTGCGTGGGTGCGGCGGTGTTTTGCGTTTCCTTGTGTTTCTCATCACACCGCGCCGCTGCGTCACGGCCAAAGTGTCAGCAGACACGTGGAAACCGGCGCGGAGACATCGTCTTGGACAATTATCAGACCTACACCGACCAACTCGTCGCGCTCGGCGAAAAGCTGGAGCTCGGGCGGATCATCGCCCATGGCGACACCGATGCCTGGGAGATCAATGTCGACGAGCGTCTGACGGTTGCCGCCAAGATGACCGACGCCGGTATCGTGCTGATGGCCACGGTCTGCGATCTGCCCCGGCGCCCGGACGCGGACACCCTGCGCGCCCTGCTCGAGTACAGCGCCGAGTGGTCGGTGGCGGAGGGACGCCGGTTTGCCATCGACCCCGAGGACGGCAGCGCGATGCTGATCGGCGATGTCAGCGCGGTCGAGATGGCCGACGGCACCCTCGGCTATGCCCTCTACAGCTTCGTCGACGAGCTACGCGCCGCCCGCGCCTGGCTCGAGCGCAGCATCGCCGCCGAGGCTGCCGCCGGCCTCGACGAGATCGGCCACGAGAACCTCATTCGGCCCTGAGCGGGCCTGTCAGCACAACGTCGAGATCGAGGAGTAGGGACCATGGGCAACGGCATCGGACAGGCCGCCAGCACCGCGAAGACCGCCACCTTCACGGAGATGAAGACCGAGCTTGAAAAGACCGGCGACAACGATCGTAGCATTCGCGCGGGCAAGAGCCAGGTCTGGACGAACTCCAAGACCTGGAATGTCGCGACCAACATTTTCTTCGGCATCGGCAAGATGATCCGCGCCTGCTTCAACGAGAAGACCCAGGGCGCCACGGCCATCAAGGACGCGATCAACGCCGAGTTTGGTGTGAAGATCGCTGCGGCAACTGGGCAATCAGAATACGCTAATGAATTTGCAGATTCCGTGATTGAAAAACTATATAAACAGAATAAGATCTCGAGTAAAACTGAATTAAAGGTCGGAGATCTGGCAGTCATCAAACAAGCGATTGACCGTTACAGTGATCAGATCGACTATGGCGGTCGGATGCTCGCCGCTGAGAATGCTGCGTCGCGTATGGTCCAAGGTCAGAGCTTTAGCGCCGCTCGATCGCATGATGCTCCGACGGTTGGTGAAGACATTGACACGCTTACCAAGGCGATCGAAGACAAAAGCCTTCCCAAGGACTTAAAAGACCAAGCCGTCTCTGCGCTGAAGAGTCATTTCGAGCCAATTTTGGCAATCAAGGATCGCAATGAAAGGCTCGAAGCATTCGAAAAGTCAATGCAGAAGAAGAAATCCTCTGCTAATCAGAGCGACGAAGTAAAGCTCACGCCGCTTCACAAGGATACCTACAAGGCCTTGTTCCGTGCAAAAGACAAGGAAGAGAATTTTATTATTCCAAAAGAAGCGCAGAAGCAACTCGCATTGGATGCGATCGATAAGAAGGTCGCAGAGCCAAAATTTGACAGTGCCGACTCGTTCCTGCGCAACGATACATTCGAGACGAAGCTCTGTGGCGCGGCTATGCAGAACCTCGATAACGGTGCGCTGGGCAAGATCGTGAAGAGTGCGGAAAGCGTGATCGAAGTTGCCAACCTTCAGATCGAGGATCCTCCCTGCACCAAGGCAGAGAATGTCAGAGCTTATCGTGACCACTACATCGATGAGACCAATCAGGCGCTCGGTGGGGCAATGAAGGGTTTCCAACCAGTCTGCGCAGGTATCTACCAGATGGCTAGTAAGGGAGAACTGTCTGAAACCCGACAATTTCTGGCGCAGATTTCAAAGAAAACTGACGATGCAAATGCTAACTCAAATGAAAAATATAAGCTATCTCATGCTGATAAGCCCAATGATAAGGGCATGCAAGCCATCAATAATAACGAACTTCGAAAAGGACAAAAGGATGGTGATACTATCGCCCTTCAAATCTTTATCCTGAGGGGGGTAAACGCCGGTCTCACTGAGAATGCGAAGAACCTGCCGGAATCTCGGGCTGAAATGACGACAGCCTTCACGAAAACTCTGCAGCTCGCGATCAGTGGAAACTACGAATTCGACAAGGGCAACCAAGGCGATATGCCCAAGCATGCCCGCGAATTCGACAACAGCACAGGCATGTTCGCCCTGAAGAACGCGATCGCCTGAACGGGGTGGCGACCTGGCATGGCCGGGTCGCTCCCTTCGTTCCTGCCGGCTATCACCCGAGCTGAATACGCCTGACTTAGAGGAAGCAACCAATGAGCGACTTCGAAACACTCAATCTCATCGTGGCCGAGGTCGGTCTTCGCCTTGGCGGCGTCTGGGTCCAACCGCGCAAGCTTGCCGCGGCCTGGACCATCGCCGTCGGTCCCGGCGAAGGGATCACCGTGGCGATCGACAAAGAGCGTGACGTCCTGATGCTGCGCGTCGATGTTGGCTTCTTGAACGCAGCGCGTGAAGCGGAGTTCATGAAGCTGATGCTCACCTATAACGCCGCTTGGGAGCAGACCGATGGCCTGCGCTTCGCGATCGACCCGCTCGACGGCGTTGCAGCGCTTCACTTTCCCCTGCCGATTGCCCATGCCGACGCCGAGACCCTGACGATTGTCGTGCAGAACCTCGCTGAGCGCGCGTCGATCTGGGCCGATGCGCTGGAGAGCGAGGGCACTCCCGACGCTGTCTTCGCGACTGACGAGGGTGACGACGGGGTCGTGTTTCGCGCCTGAGGCCCTGCGGCCGGTCCGGCGGTATCGGGTCGGCTTCGGCCCTACCGCCGGTGGCGGGGCTCAGTCCTCGAAGTACTCGGCCAGGCGGTCGAGCTCGCCGTCGGACAGGGTGAAGTGATCGGCGTCGAGTTGGACGAAGACGCCGTCGCGGGTCAGCCGGCCCAGGTTGCGGATGCGCACCTCGAGATTGCGCACGATCTCGCCGGGGATGCTGTCGAGCACGGCGAACAGCTCACGGCGGGTGTAGCGCGGCTTCTTCTCCACGAAGGTCAGGAAGGCGCCGGCACAGATCAGCTGATCGTCCGGGGTATGCGCCTCCATCTTCCAGGACAGCGCCTGGGCGGTCATCGGGGGTTTGGGCCGCCCGCGCGGCGCGTCATCGCCGCTCAGGTAGCTGCGGGAGGGGCGCGTGCTCTCCGGCGCAGGCTCCTCCTCCTCGTCCTTCGACGAGGACCCGCCGCCGAAGACGCCGAAGATCGAGCGGCGGCGCTTGCGCGGCGGGGCGCTCTCCTCCTCGACGCTCTCCGGCGCAGGTGGCGTAGGCGCATCGTCTGCCGGGATGATCGAGCCTGCGTCGAGCGAGAGCGGTTCGTCGCCCCCGCCCAGGGGCGCCCCGGGTGCTGCATCGACCATCATGGCCTGATCGAGCGCGATCGGCGCTTCGCCTTCCGCCCCCGCCACAGGGTCCGCGGGCAGCGACAGGACCATGGGTTCGGATGCCAGGGTCGATGCGGGGGATCCCTCCGGGGTCTCGGCGGTGGTGCCAAAGATATTGCGTGGGCGGCGGCCTCGGCGCTGCAGCGGGCTGACGCGAGCCTCGTCCTCGTCGGCTGCCGGAGCGGTTGGGGGAGCGGTCGGTGGCTCTTCGATCGTGGTTTCCTGCGCCTCGCCGCGCTCGCGCGCTTCGGCGCTGCGGCGCAGGCGGGCGATCAGCGGGTTCTCGGCGTCCGCGAGGGGCGGGCCGGTCTCCTCGGCCGCCTCACTCTCCGCTTCCTCAATCACCGCCTCCTCCGCCGGGGCTGCTTCGGGTGCAAACTCGATGACCTCGGGTGTGCCTATCGGCCCCTCGTCGTCGTCGAGGGGGCGGTTGTCGGTCGTCTGGGCCGCATCATCGGTCTCCCACGTCTCCGCTGATGCGGCGAAGGCCGGCGTCGACACCTCAGCCTCCTCAAAGTCCGGCTCCAGCGCGCCGTCCTGCGCGGCTTCCAGCGTGTCGTCGGGGAACAGGGCCTCATCGCTCCGAGGCGCCGCAGGCGCGTCGTCGCTCATCCACCCTTCCGGCCAGCCTCGGCGGGGTCCGTCCTCCGTCACCGTGCCGCCGCCGTCTCCGAGGGAGAGGGCCGAGGCTGCGGACAGGGCGTCGCGGATCTGGTCCACCGGCGCGGGATCGTCAGCCGGGGTATCGTCCAGCGCCGTCGTCTCGGCCGGCAGGGGCGTGTCGGGCGCCATGACGATCAGCCCCGGCACGGCCTCCAGGCTGCCCGCTGGCATGCCGCTGGCCGTGGCCGCCGCCTCGCGCAGGCGGGTCACCGTCTCCTCGTCGAGCCCGACCGCCGTGCGCGCGGCGAAGTCCGGGTCGCTGTCGGCCGCGTCTCGAAGGGTCGAGATGACCCGTTCAAGCACCGCAGCCGGATCGTCGAAACCCTGGATCGAGCAGGCGAATGCGCCCACGCGAAGGTCCATTCGCTGACGCATCTCGTCCATGTCGCCCTCCCTTAGGTGCGGCAGGCCGATGCCCCCAACGCCGGCCGCGTCGGGCGACCGTCGCCGGTCTTGTTCGCTGGGTCAACCATCGGGCACCCCCGATCCCCCGAGGCGGCCCGGCCGATGGCGTTGACCGCCAGGGGGCGGGATGCCTAGCAAGGAGCATGACGCCGATCGCCTTTACTCGCCCCATCATCCTTGCCGGTGGCGGTGCGCTGGACCGCGAAAGCCTTGCCATGGCGCAGGATACGCTGGGGGCGGATGCGCCCATCGTCGCCGCGGATGGCGCGGCTGATCGGCTGGCGGCGCTGGAGGCGACGCCCCGGCTGATCGTCGGCGATCTCGACAGCATCGCCGATCCAGCCGCTTGGCGTGCGGCTGGCGTGGAGGTCCGTCACCTGGCGGAGCAGGACACGACCGACTTCGAGAAATGCCTCTACAGCACGGCGGCGCCCGCCTATCTCGGGGTGGGTTTCACGGGACGCCGGCTGGATCACACCCTCGCGGTGCTGAATACGCTCTTCGCCCGGCGCCACCAGCGCGTCGTGCTGATCGGGGAGGAGGAGATCGTCTTTCACCTTGGCGCCGGGCAGCGCCTCGCGCTGACGGTGGCAGCCGGCGAGACGGTGTCGCTCTTCCCGCTGGCGCCCGTCCGTTGCCGCCCCTCGGCCGGGTTGGTCTGGCCGCTGGATGGGCTCACGCTCGCGCCGGGGCGCCAGGTGGGTACCTCGAACCGCGCCATCGGGGGCGATCTGGTGGTCGAGGTAGAGGACGACGGGACCATCGTCATGCTGCCGCGCCGCTTGATCGGCCAGGTGCTGGGCGTGCCGGCGAGCACAGCCGAGAAGGGGATCGATCGGGTCGCCGAGTAGACGCGGGCTCAGACCCGGCGGCGGCCAATGAAGGCGAGGCCGGCCAGGCTGCCCAGCAACATCGTCAGCGCCGGCAGCGGGAACAGAGCATCGGCACTCGGCGGCAGGATCTGCGCGCGTGAGAGCCCGGGCGCCTGATCCGCCACGACGATGGGCACATCGCTCGCCACCGTCTTGCCGCGCAAACCTTCATGCGGGGTGACGCAGTCTGCCAGGCTGCTCGCACAGAGCGCCGCGGCCACGCCGAAGGGCGTGGCACTGTCGTGTGCGCCCACCGTCTCCGCGGTCAGACTGGATACACTCTGCATGGCAGCGGGCGCCGGCGGCGCGGGCTCCGCCGTCAGGCCCTCCAGGGTGCTGATCGACAGGGTAGCGGCTCCCGCCGTTGTTCCGGCCAGGACTACAACCATCATTGCGGCCGCCGGTGCAAAGCGCATTCGGATCCCCGTAAGCGCCCTCCCCAAGGCGCTAATACGAGGTTATCCGAGACGGCTGCCGTAGAGGCAAGCAATAGTTTAGTGACTCTAAAATATCGGCCTAGGCTGCTCAAATATTGGGCGTAAGGCGGCTCAAAAACTGATCACTTCCACATAGGCCACGATATCGCCTCCGGCGTCGCTTAGGCTGACATCAGGCGCTGGTCGAAGGGATAGCGGGTCAGGTTCTCGCAGCCCGTCTCGGTGATCAGCACCTGGTCCTCCAGCTTGATGGAGAAGTCGCCGCCCCTGTGCGCGATCAGCGCCTCCACGCAGAGGGTCATGCCGGGTTCGAGCACGTATTCGAAGGCGCCCTCGTAGTAGTCCTGCGGATAGCGGATCGAGGGCCACTCGTCGCAGAGGCCCACGCCGTGCATCTTGCAGGAGTAGCGGCTCTCGACGAATTCCTCGGGCAGGGGCTCGCCGCCAAAGACGAGGTCGGTGAAGGACACGCCCGGCTTCAACATGCTCTCGTGCTCGCGGATGTGATCGACGGCGAAGCGCATGAGGCGCCCCATCTCCGGCGTCGGATCGCCGGGGCCGATCCACCAGGTGCGGCTGATGTCGCAGCACATGCCATAGGGGCCCACCAGATCGGTGTCGAAGGCGAGGATCTCGTTGTGGCGCAGCCGCCGGGCGCCGGCCTCCTGAAACCAGGGGTTCGTGCGGGGGCCCGTCGCCAAGAGCCGCGTCTCGATCCACTCTCCGCCCCGCTTGATGTTCTCCGCATGCAGGACGGCCCAGATCTCATCCTCGCTCATGCCCGGGGCGGCGGTCTCCTCCATGATCCGGCAGGCGGTCTCGCAGGTGTGGATGGCGCAGCGCATGGCGGCGATCTCGTCGGGGCCCTTGATCGACCGGGCCTTCTCGGTGAGCTCCTCGCCCTCCATCACCTCCAGGCCCACCGCCTCCAGCGCCTTGGCGCCGTGGAACAGGATCTTGTCGGCCGCTATGCGCTTGTGCCCCGGCGCATGCTTGGCGCAGAGATCCGCGACCTCGCGCGCGAACATCTCGGCCGCGTGCTCGCCCTTGTCGCCCACGCCGAAGTAAAACAGCGAGGCGCCCGAGCGCCATTCGCTGACCAGGGGGTTGTGGCGGCTCAGGAAGTCGAGCTGCGGCCCCTTGTACTCCCACAGCACCATGTGCCCGTCGGCCAGCACCATGCAGGCGCGAAACGGGTTGTGCATGTTCCAGACCTGCATGTTCGTGCTGTCGGTCGCGTAGCGGATGCTCAGCGGGTCGAACATCAGCACGCCCGCGTAACCCCGCTCGACCACATGCTCGACCAGGCGGCGGTGGCGCCAGGCACGCATGGTCGGCAGATCCGGCAGGGCGAGGCCGTCCGCGGCCCACTCCGCCAGGGCAAGGTCCGTGGGCCCGATCTCGGCGGCGTCGCGCCCCTCCCGGCCGGTCGCGGGGCAGACCTTGCCGGCATAGGGATCGATCTTGCGCGCGAGGGGCGAGAAGTGGTCGTTCATACGCGGCGCTCCCTGATATTTGACCAGAGGCTGCAGGGCTGAAAGACGCCCTGTCCCGCCGCCCCGCGACAGGAGCATGTCGCAAACGCATTCCGCATGGCGGGAGTTTCAGACTTGAGCCTTCGCCGCCTCGGCCAACAGCGCGGCCAGCATGGGGTGGGGGAACGACCGCTGCAGCGTCACGGCGTAGAAGGGCTCGACGATGCCCAGATTGTGGGGGGCGGTGACCAGCATGCCGCTGGCGATCTCGTCGGCCATGACGACCGCGGGGGCAACGGCCAGGCCCACGCCCTCCCGCGCCAGCAGGCGGACCATGGCCATGTCGTCCACCCGCGCGGCGATCCGCGGCGTCACGTTGAGGGTGGCCAACAGTGCCTCCAGCCCGGCGCTGATCGTCGTCTCCGTCGGCACGATGAGAGGCACCTTGGCCAGCAGGGTCTCAAGCGTGGCGGGCCCAAAGAGATCCGGCGTGCCGTGCAGCCCCACGGGCTGTTCCGCGATCCGTTGGGCGGCGAAGGGCGCTGGGTCGCCGGGTGCCCCCGCCGCTGCCGACGCGGCGGCGGGCGGCAGTTCGGTCGTCAGCACGACATCCAGCGTCAGCCCGCGTAGCTCCGCCAGCAGCCCGGTGGTGTTGCCGGAGCGTAGGACGACATCGCAGCGCCCCTCACGCAGGATCGGCCGCAGGAACTGAAGCTGGAAGTTCCGCGACAGGGTCGAGAGCGCGCCGACCCTCAGCGGCGGGCGCGCCGTGCTTTGCCGATCCAGGGTCGCGAGCAGCTCATCGCCTGCGCCGAAGATCCGCTCGGCATGGGCCAGTGCGATTTGCCCGGCCTCCGTCAGCGCCAGCGACCGGCCCACGCGGTCGAAGAGAGCATGGCCAAGCCGTTCCTCCAACTGACGGATCTGGATCGAGAGGGCGGAGGGGGAGACGTTCAATCGCCCGGCGGCCCGCCCCAGGTGCCCCTCTCGCGCGACCTCTCGGAAGTACCGCAGATGGTGGAAGTTCAGCATGAGATCATTCTATTCAATCAAACGATTTATGCAAAAATATATATTTTTCTTTGTTGATCGACACGCGTACCTCTCCGCCAGCCAAGAAAGGGAGGGAGCGTCATGGACGTCATCGCGAGCATCGCCACCACGCTCATCGAGCAATTTCAGAAGCCGACGTTGTCGTTCCTGATCGCGGGCATGGTGCTTGCTGCCCTCGGCAGCCGCCTCGAGATCCCGCAGCCCGTCTACAAGATCATCGTCACGCTCCTGCTGCTGAAGGTCGGCATGAGCGCCGGCCTCTCGGTGCGACAGGCGGATCTGTGGTCGCTGCTCGTCCCCGCCATCGGTGCCGCTGCCGTCGGCATCGCGGCGGTGGTGGTCGGCGGCCGGGTGCTTGCGCGGTTCCACGGCGTCTCCCGCGTCGACGGGCTGGCGACCGCCGGGCTCTTCGGCGCGGTCTCCGCCTCCACCCTCGCGGCCGGCATGGCGATCCTGGATGACGAGGGCATCGCCTATGAGGGGTTCATCGGCGCGCTCTATCCCTTCATGGACCTCGCCGCGCTGATCACGGCCATCGTCCTCGCCCGGGTCAGCCTCGCGCGCCAGGAGGCGACATCGCTCCAGGGCGGCGGCACCGCAGTTCTCGGCGGTGGCCCGGCGGGTCCCAGTCTGCCGCGCTTAGGCGGTGAGGAGGGGGCGCTGCTGAAGGGCATCGTCGTCGATACCCTCCGCAGCCCGGCGATCTCGGCGCTGCTCATCGGCCTGGCGCTCGGCCTCTTTGCCGATCCCTCGACCGTCTACAACAGCTTCTACGAGCCGATCTTCCGCGGGCTGCTCTCGATCCTGATGCTGGTCATGGGAATGGAGGCCTGGGCCCGGCTGGCGGAGCTGCGCAAGGTCGCCCACGCCTACATCCTCTACGGCCTCGCCGCGCCGCTGGTGCATGGGCTGCTCGGCCTCGGCGCGGGGATCGCGGCGCACCACCTTGCCGGTTTCTCGCCCGGCGGCGTGGTCCTGCTGGCGGTGATGGCGGCGTCGAGTTCCGACATCTCGGGCCCGCCGACCCTGCGCGCGGCCCTGCCGGAGGCCAACCCCTCGGCCTATGTCGGCGCCTCCACGGGCCTTGGCACCCCGGTCGCGATCTTGAGCATCCCGCTCTTCATCGCGTTGACCGACGCGCTGATCGGCTTCTAGCTCGCCCGGACCACCGATGCGCCGTCCGCCGCACGCCGGTGGGCGGCGTGTCAGCAGTTGGCGACGTTGACCGCCAGACCGCCGAGCGAGGTCTCCTTGTACTTCTCGCTCATGTCACGGCCGGTCTGGCGCATGGTCTCGATGCAGGCGTCGAGGCTGACGATATGGCTGCCGTCGCCGCGCAGCGACAGAGAGGCCGCCGAGACTGCCTTGATCGCCCCCAACCCGTTGCGCTCGATACAGGGGATCTGGACCAGCCCCGCAATGGGATCGCAGGTCATGCCCAGGTGATGCTCCAGCGCGATCTCGGCCGCGTTCTCCACCTGCGCCGGCGTGCCGCCCATGGCCGCGCACAAGCCCCCCGCCGCCATGGCGGAGGCCGAGCCGACCTCCGCCTGACAGCCGCACTCCGCGCCGGAGATCGAGGCATTGTGCTTGATCAGCCCCCCGATGGCGGCGCCGGTGAGGAACATCGTGCGGATGCCGTCGTGGGTCGCGCCGATGATCTGGTCGCGATAGTAGCGCACGACCGCCGGGAAGACGCCCGCCGCGCCGTTGGTGGGCGCCGTGACGACCTGCCCACCGGCGGCGTTCTCCTCGTTCACCGCCATGGCATAGGCCGAGAGCCAGTCGTTGGCGACATGGGGCTGCGGCAGGTTGCTGCCGCGCTCGGCCTCCAGGCTTTCGCGGATCCCCCGCGCGCGTCTACGCACGTTCAGCCCGCCGGGCAGGATTCCCTCGCCGCCGAAGCCGCGGTCGATGCAGTCGTCCATCACCTGCCAGATCCGGTCGATGCCGGTGTCGAGCGCGGTGCGGCTCATCCCCGCCTCCTCGTTCGCCCGTTTCATCGCGGCGATACTCAGGCCCGAGGCATCCGCCATATCGAGCATCTCGGCCGCGCTGGCGAAAGGGTAGGGGACACCTGCGTCGCGCGGCGTCGTCCCCGCCTCCTCGGCCATCTCGCGCTCGGTGAGCACGAAGCCCCCGCCGACCGAGAAATAGGTCTCCGCCAGGTAGAGGTTGCCGTGGGCATCCCAGGCGGAGAAGACGATGCCGTTCGTGTGCGCGGGCAGCGGCGGGCCATAGTCGAACACAAGGTCCGCATTGGGGTCGAAGGCGAGCGGCCCGAGGCCCGCGACCTCGACCGTGCCGGTGGCGCGCGCGGTGGCCTCGACCGTCGCCGCCCGCTCGGCGTCGAAATCCTCGGGGCGGAAGCCGGCAAGGCCGAGGAGCGCGGCGCGGTCGGTGGCATGGCCGCGCCCGGTATGCGCTAGCGAGCCGTGCAGCCGCACGCCCAGCCGCGCGGGCGCCCCGGCGCCGGGGACGGACAGGGCACCTCCCCTCAGCGCGTCCAGAAAGCGCGCCGCCGCCACCATTGGGCCCATGGTATGCGAGCTCGAGGGGCCGATCCCGATCTTGAAGACATCGAACAGGCTGAGGAACATCGCGCGATCGGCTCCTTTGGCGGCGGTTCCCGCGCGGCGGCGGCGGCCCTCTTCTGTCAGGGGCGTGGCGCCCGCGGTCGCCCCCCAGCGACCCCATGCAGGCGACAGGCGGCATCGCCGGGACGCAGCGGTATGTTGGGCCCGCGGGTGCGACCCCCTATTAACTGTCTTATGGCATGACCACGCTTGGAAACACCCCCCGGCCCGGGCGGTGCCGGTCGCGCTTGCGGGCGCGCCGGCCGCATGAGAGACCGGGCCGGCGGACCCGGCCAAGCGGGGCGGATGAGTGAGGATGGCGGGATGAACGAGCAACGCGAGCAGGCGGACGCAGCCGCCGGCGGCGCCCATGCGGCCAAGCGCGCTGCGGCAGCCGTTGCGGTCGACCTGGTGAGCGACGGGATGATCGTGGGGCTCGGCACGGGCTCGACCGCCGCCGTCTTCGTCGATCTCCTGGCCGAGCGGATGATGCGGGACGGGCTGTCGGTGGTCTGCGTCGCCACCTCCATCGGGACGGCGGCTCAGGCCGGGGGGCTCGGCCTGCCGCTCACCACGCTCTCCGCGGTCGCCAGCTTGGATCTCACCATCGATGGTGCGGATGAGGTCGACGGCCAGCTCAACCTGATCAAGGGGGGCGGGGGCGCGCTGCTGTGTGAGAAGATCGTCGCCGCCGCCTCGGACCGGATGGTCGTGATCGCCGATGCCTCCAAGCAGGTCGCGAACCTCGGCCATTTCCCCCTGCCGGTCGAGATCGTCCGCTTCGGGGTAGATTCGACGGAGAAGCGCATCGCCGAGGTTCTGGCCCGCCACGACGTGGAGGGGACGGAGATCGTGCGTCGCCGCACTGATGCTGGTACCTTCGTTACGGACGAGGGGCATGAGATCGTCGATCTGCACCTGGGTCGCATCGGCGATCCCGCGGCGCTGGAGGCGGCGCTGGCCCGTGTGCCCGGCGTCGTCGACAGTGGGCTTTTCATCGGCGTGGCGGATCGGGTGATCTTCGGCGCATCCGACGGCGGCGTGGCGATCCTGGACGCCGACGGCTGATCGGCTCGCGCGTTCGTGGTCGATCCGGGCTTTCATCGACGCTTCGAGAGGTTATCTCGGAGCACGCGCTGAAGCGGCGCACCGAGAGCACGCGGCGACCGATCCCCCCGCGCCGCGGCCCGGCAAGTGGGAGGACCCCAGATGGCCGACTTGGATTATGACCTCTTTGTCATCGGCGGCGGCTCCGGCGGCGTGCGTGCCGCGCGGATGGCCGCTGGCACCGGCGCCAAAGTCGCGATCGCAGAGGAGTTCCGCTATGGCGGCACTTGTGTCATCCGCGGCTGTGTGCCGAAGAAACTCATGGTCTACGCCTCCTCCTATGCCGAGCATTTCGAGGATGCGCGCGGCTTCGGCTGGTCGGTCGGCGAAGCTGCGCACGACTGGAACATCCTGACCGCGGCGAAGGAAGCGGAGATCACCCGCCTCGAGGGGCTCTACGAGAAGAACGTCGCCCGCGCCGGGGCCGAGGTGTTTCACCAGCGCGCCATCGTCGTCGACCCGCATACCGTCGAACTGGCCGACGGGCGGCGTCTGACGGCCAAGCATCTGCTCATCGCCACCGGTGGGGCGCCGCGGGTGCCGCCCTTCCCGGGCCATGAGCACGCCATCACCTCGAATGAGATCTTCGACCTGCCTGAACGGCCCCAGCGGATCGTCATCCTGGGCGGCGGCTACATCGCCGCGGAGTTCGCGGGGATCATGAACGGCCTCGGCAGTCAGGTGACCCTTGCCTATCGCGGCGCGCGCATCCTGCGCACCTTCGACCACGACCTCTCCGACCACATCATGGAGGAGATGGTGAAGAAGGGCATCGATCTGCGCCTCAACGCCGACATCGGCTCGATCGAGAAGACCGAGGAGGGCCTGCGCGTCACCCTGGGCGACGGCCATGTCGCGGTCGCGGATGCCGTCCTTGCCGCCACCGGCCGCCAGCCCAATACCAAAGGCCTCGGCCTGCAGGAGGCGGGCGTCAAGCTCCGCGCAAACGGCGCGGTCGAGGTCGACGCCTACTCCCGCTCCACGGTCCCGTCGATCTATGCGGTGGGCGATGTCACTAGCCGCCTGGACCTCACACCCGTCGCGATCCGCGAGGGGATGGCCTTCGTCGACACCGTCTTCCGCGGCATCCCCACCAAGCCCGACCATGCGCTGGTGGCCACCGCGATCTTCACCCAGCCGGAGATCGGCACCATTGGCCTCAGCGAACAGACCGCGCGGGCGGAGGGTTATGATATCGACATCTACCGCTCCCGCTTCCGGCCCATGGTCCATACGCTCTCCGGCAGGGACGAGAAGATGCTGATGAAGCTGATCGTGAACCGCGCCGACGACCGGGTCCTGGGCGTGCACATCTCGGGGCACGGTGCGGGAGAGATGATCCAGATGGCCGGCGTCGCGGTGAAGATGGGCGCGACCAAGGCCGACTTCGATCGCACCGTCGCCGTGCACCCGACCGCCGCGGAGGAGCTGGTGACCATGCGCGAGCCCGTCACTCTGGATGTCGCGGCGGAGTAGGCTTGAAGGGGCGAGCCGCCAACCCACCTGTGCTACAGTCATTGACAGGGGCCGAGTAAACGCGAGACGGCAGGAAACGCGCGTCGGACGCCAGCCTAACGGCATTCTTCGGCGGCCAGCCCCACTGACCCCGACCGATCGGAGGAAACAGACGGTATGCCATTTAACAGTAACTCTGGCGGCGGCGGTGGCCCCTGGGGCGGCGGTCCTCGCGGGCCGAACAAGGGCGGCGGCGGTCCCTGGGGCGGTGGCCCGAGCGGTGGCGGTGGCGGCGGCGGTCAGGGCGGCGGTCAGGGCCCGGATCTCGACGATCTGCTGCGCAAGGGCGGTGAGCGTCTGCGTGTCATCCTCGGCGGCAAGGGCGGCGGTGGCGGCTTCGGCGGCGCCGGCGGACCGGGCCTGGGCGGCTACGAGAAATACGTACCCTACGTCCTGGTCGGCATCGTGGCGCTGCTCTGGTCGGTCATGTCACTCTACCGCGTCGAGACCGGTCAGCAGTCGGTCGAGCTTTTCCTGGGCGAGTACAGCCAGACCGGTACCGACGGTCTGAACTTCGCGCCCTGGCCCATCGTGACCCATGAGATCGTCGAGACCGAGCGCGAGCGGGTCGTCGACATCGGCACCGACCGCACCGGCGACCGGGGCCTGATGCTGACGGGCGACGAGAACATCGTGGACATCGATTTCTCGGTGGTCTGGAACGTCGCCGATCCGCGGGCCTTCTTGTTCAACCTGCGCGAGGCGAACGACACCATCGGCGCTGTGTCTGAATCGGCCATGCGCGAGGTCATTGCGCGCAGCGAGCTGCGCCCGATCCTCAGCCGCGACCGTGCCGAGATTGCGAGCCAGGTCCAAAGCCTGATCCAGGGCACGCTGAATGAGTACCAGAGCGGCGTGAACATCGTGCGCGTCATCTTCGACGATGCCGATCCCCCGCCCGAGGTGCTGGACGCCTTCCGCGACGTTCAGGCGGCCGAGCAGGACCGCGACACTGCCGAGAAGCGCGCCGATGCCTATGCGAACGAAAAGCTCGCCGGCGCCCGTGGTCAGGTGGCCGAGATCCTGCAAAGCGCCGAGGCCTATCGCGCCCAGGTCGTCAACCAGGCTCAGGGTGAGGCTGCGCGCTTCGTCTCGGTCTACACCGAGTATGCCAATGCGCCGGAGGTAACGCGGAAGCGGCTCTACATCGAGACGATCGAGCGCGTCTTCGCCGATGTTGACAAGGTGCTGATCGACGAAAGCGCGGTCGGCGGGGGAAACGGACAGGGCGTCATCCCCTTCCTGCCGCTCAACGAGCTCAACCGCGGCAACCGCCCGTCGGAGCGGCCGGACAATCGGCCGATGACGCCGCGCCCCAGCCCCGGCGGTAGCTTCAGCGACAACGCCCCGGCGAGCGTGTCGACCATCACGACCCAGGGGGTGAACTGATGCGTTGGATCCCCATTGCCCTTGGCGCCGTCGCCGCCACCGTGGTCGGTGTCCTCGCCTCGATCTTCATCGTCGACGAGCGGGAGCAGGCCATCGTCCTGCAGTTCGGCCAGGTCACCCGTGTGGCGACCGAGCCGGGTATGTACTGGCGGATACCGCTGATCCAGGAGGTCGAGTTCTACGAGGACCGCATCCTGCCGGTGGAGACGCAGCAGCTCGAGGTCACGCCCGCCGACGAACGTCGCCTGGTGGTGGACGCCTTTGCACGCTGGCGCATCGCGGACGTCGTGCGCTTCCGCCAGTCGGTGCGCACCGAGTTCTCGGCCCGCCAGCGCCTCAGCCAAATCCTGAACGACAGTCTGCGTCAGGTGCTGGGGTCGGTGCCCCAGGCCCAGGTGCTGAGCCCTGAGCGGACCGTGCTGATGCAGCGCATCCGCGACGTCGCCCGCGGCCAGGCCCTCGCCTTCGGCGTGGAAGTGGTGGACGTGCGTATCAAACGGGCCGACCTGCCGGCGCAGAACCTCCAGGCCACCTTCGACCGTATGACGGCCGAGCGTCAGCGCGAGGCGGCGGACGAACGGGCCCGAGGCCGCGAGCGGGCGCAGGAGGTGCGGGCCACCGCCGACCGCGAGGCGACCGAGCTCGTCTCCGACGCCCAGCGTCAGGCCGACGTGATCCGCGGTGAGGCGGACGCCGAGCGCAACCGCGTCTTCGCCCAGGCCTTCAGCCGCGACCCGGAGTTCTTCGCCTTCTACCGATCGCTCGCGGCCTATGAGCGTTCGCTCCGGGGCGGCAACTCGACCCTGGTGATCTCGCCGGACAGCGAGTTCTTCACCTACCTCAAGACGGACCTGCCGGACGGCGTGGTGCCCAACCCGGTGCGGGTTCCCGCGCAGGCGGCGGCGCCCGAACCGGTCGAGCCTGCCGAGGGCGAAACCGTCGCGCCGGTCGCGGAGTAAGCATGCAACCGCGGCCCCGCGCATCGTTTCGGGGCCGCGGGACGACCGCCATGACCTAGAGAGGGTGGCGCCGCGCCATGGACCTGCTCGCCGCCGTCGCGCTGGTACTGGTGATCGAGGGCATGGTGATCGCGATCTTTGCCGGATCGATGCCCGCACTCCTCGCCATGCTTGAAAATGCCGGACCATCACAGCGGCGCTGGGGCGGGATTGCCATGGCGTCTATCGGCGCGGCGGCCTATCTTCTGATCAGAGGATGATCACAGGGGCTGTGTTTGCCTTCCAGTTGGCACGTAAGCGTGATTGTGGCGCGCTGCCGACGGCATACATGGCCCGACGGGATTGATCGGCCTGCCCGTTTTGTGGGCGGACCGATCGCCGCTAAAGGACGAAGGGAGACATCGTCATGACGTTGAAGCCGACGCTGCCGGGCCTGGCCCGGGCCGGCCTCGCCGCCACGCTCATCGCCGCAGCGCCGGCCCTTGTGCTCGGCACTGGGGCGCTCACGCTGCCGGCGCCTGCCGTGGCCCGCAGCGCGCCCGACAGCTTCGCCGACCTTGCCGAGCGGCTCAGCCCTGCCGTCGTCAACATCTCGACCGCCCAGCGGGTCGAGCGGCCGGAACGCGGCCAGCGCCGCATCCCCGAGGGCACGCCCTTCGACGACCTCTTTCGTGACTTCTTCGAGCGCGGCCGCCCCCGCGGCCCGCGCGAAGTCCAGTCTCTTGGCTCTGGCTTCGTGATCTCCGCCGAAGGTTACGTCGTCACCAACAACCACGTCATCGAGGAAGCGGACGAGATCACGGTGAACTTCGCCGATGGCTCCTCGCTGCCGGCGACGCTGGTGGGCACCGACCCCAAGACCGACATCGCGCTTCTGAAGATCGAGCCTGTGGAGCCGCTGCCCTTCGTGAACTTCGGCGACGATCAGATCTCGCGCGTCGGCGACTGGGTGCTGGCGATCGGCAACCCCTTCGGCCTCGGCGGCTCGGTCTCGGCGGGCATCATCTCGGCGCGCAACCGCGACATCAACGCCGGCCCCTATGACGACTTCATCCAGACCGATGCCGCCATTAACCGCGGCAACTCGGGCGGGCCGCTCTTTAACATGGAAGGCGACGTCATCGGCGTGAACACCGCGATCATCTCGCCGACCGGCGGCTCGATCGGCATCGGCTTCGCCGTACCCTCGACCATCGCCGCCAGTGTCGTCGAGCAGCTTCGCGAGTTCGGCACCACCAAGCGCGGCTGGCTGGGCGTGCGCATCCAGCAGGTCAACGACGAACTGGCCGAGGCGCTGGGCCTCGACCGTGCCGCCGGCGCCCTGGTCGCCGATGTGACCGAGGGCGGGCCGGCCCAGAGCTCGGGCATCGAGGCGGGCGATGTCATCCTGCGCTTCAACGGCACCGACATCGAGGAGATGCGGGACCTGCCGCGCATCGTCGCCGATACTGCCGTGGGCTCCACCGTCCGGGTCGTCGTCTTCCGCAAGGGCAAGACCCAGAACATCCGCGTGACCCTGGGCCTGCTGGAGGAGGAGGCCGCCGTGCAGCCTGCCTCCGTCACCGCGGTGCCCGAGGATGATCCGATCCCCATGGACGTGCTTGGCCTCACCCTCGGCCCGGTGACCGAGGAGGCGCGGCGCCAGTTCGGCATCCCCGACGGGGTCGACGGCGTGCTGATCGCCGGTGTCGATCCCGAGGGGCCGGCGGATGCGGAAGGCCTGCAGCCCGGCCAGGTGATCGTCGAGGTCGGCCAGGAGCCCGTCGCCACCGCCGAGGATGTGGAGCGGATGGTCGAGCAGATCCGCGAGGAGGGCAAGAAGGCCGTCCTGCTGCTGGTCAACGTGGGCGGCGACCTGCGCTTCGTGCCGCTCAGCCTCGAAGACCAGTAACGCCTGCCGCTGCGGCGGCCCGAAAAGCGCTGGATGCCCGGGCCCCGCCCGGGCATTTGTCGTTTGACCATTCCCGCCGTGCCGGAGAGCCCGATGACCCATCCCGTTTCCCTCGACCCAAGGCCCGCCACCAGGCCCGCTGCGGCCCTGTCGCAGCAGGCGGCGCAGCTCTTGGGCGAGGGTGGTGACGACGGCTGGGGGATCTTCTACCGCGCCCGTGCCCTGCGCGAGGCGGGGCAGGAGGTCGTCAACCTCGCCGTGGGCGAACACGACCGCCCCACTGACCCCGCCATCGTCGAGGTCCTGCGCAAGGCGGCGGCTGAGGGGCCGCACGGCTATGCCCCGGTCACGGGCGGCCCGGCCCTGCGCGCGGCCGTCGCGGCCCGCCTCGCCCGCCACGGGGCGGCGGAGGGGCCGGCGGAGGTCCTGTTCACCGCCGGCTGCCAGATGGCGCTGCTCATCGCCTGCCACCTGGCGCTGGACCCGGGAGACGAATGCGTGATCGTCGATCCCTATTACGCGACCTATCCCCAGACCGTGCGGGCCGCCGGCGGCGTGCCGGTGCCCGTGATCGCCGACGTGGCCGCGGGTTTTCAACCCGACATCGACGCCATCGGCCGTGCCATCGGCCCGCGCACCCGGGCGATCTTCATCAACACGCCCAACAACCCCAGCGGCGCCGTCTATGCACCTGAGCGGCTGGAGGCGCTGGCCGCGCTCTGCCGTCGCCACGACCTCTGGCTGATCTCCGACGAGGTCTACCAGGGGCTGGTTCACCGCGGCACGCATCTCTCGCCCCGCGCCCTGCCGGGGATGGCCGGGCGCACGCTGGTGGCGGGCTCGCTCTCCAAGACCTTCGCGATGACGGGCTGGCGGGCAGGCTGGCTCGCGGGGCCGGAGGCGGTCATGGGGCGCGCCGGCGACTATGCCGTCGCCGCGACCTACGGGGTGCCGCCCTTCATCCAGGCCGCCGCCCTCTATGCGCTGACCGAGGGTGCTGCGATCGAGGCCGCCATCGCGGCGGAGACCAAGGCCCGGGCCGAGGCCGTGCTCGCCGCCATCACGCCGGGCGGCCCGGTGAGCGCGGCCCCGCCGGACGGCGCCATGTATGCGATGCTCGACATCTCCCGCGCGGGCCTGCCCGGCCCTGTCTTCGCCGAGCGGCTGCTCGAACGCGCCTTGGTGGCCACCATGCCCGGCGAGAGTTTTGGTGCCGCCGGGACCGGCTTCCTCCGCCTCGCCCTGGTGGCGTCGGAGGCGAAGCTGACCGCCACCGTCCAGGCCATCGAGACCCTGGTGACCGAGGCCGCCAACGCCGCCTGAGGCGGCCGACGCCCCCTATGGCGACATCGCTCAGCTCGACCGGACAACCACGTCCGCTCTCTCATCCGTCATCTTCCATCCGGCATCCCCGGTTCGCCACCTCGGTCCGTCGTCCTTCGTCCGTCATCCCCCGGCTTGACCGGGGGATCCAGCGTGGAAGCCATCACGCCATTTGGCCCTGGATCGCCGGGTCAAGCCCGGCGATGACGGCGGTGGTGGTGGGGAGTGGATAGTGCGGAATAGCTGACAGCGCCGCGCACGCCCTAGTGGCGCGGCTTGGCACGGCGCGTGGGGGCGGCAGTGGCGGGATCCTCGGGCCAGGGGTGCTTGGGGTACTGCGCGCGCATGTCCTTGGCCACATCCGCATAGGAGCTTGCCCAGAAGCCCGGCAGATCCCGCGTCCGCTGCACGGGCCGCCCGGCGGGCGAGGTCAGCTCCAGGAGCAGGGGCATCGGCGGCGATCCGGCGCTCGGATGGCGGGTCTCGCCGAACATCTCCTGCACGCGCACGCGCAGCAGGGGCACCGCCTCAGTGTAGTCGATGGCGGCCTTGGTGCCGAGCGGCGTCACATAATGCGCGGGCGCCGCCCGCTCGATCTCCCGCATCAGCTCGTGCCCGATCAGGGTGTCGAGGGCGGTTGCCAGCGCGGCCCCCGGGATCGCGCCGGGCGTCGTCTCTCCGGCCAGGAACGGCAGCAGCCAATCCTCCAGCGTCGCCAACAACCCCGTTGCACTCGGGTCGGGCAGTCGCTCGGCCAGCGGCCCCTGCTGCGCCCGCAGCCAGCCGATCCGGGCGCGCAGGGCGAGGGCGGCCGTCGGCCAGTCGAGGAGCGTCTCGAACAGGTCCGGCCCTAGGTCGCGCAGGCCCGCCACCAGCGCCGCCCCCAGGTCGGCGGTGGGCACATCGCGCCAACGCCGCGCCTCCAGCGCGATGGCGTCCAGCATCACCCGCTCCTCGGCGATCACCCGGCGTTCGCGGCGGGACCAGCGGGCCTCCCGCGCGGTCTCGACCGAATGGCGGGCGCGCAGGCTCGCCTCGTCCAGGGCGACCGCCCGGCGGATGCGCGCATCGCTGCCGCGGTCATCGACGTCCAGCGCCACGAGCAGCCGCTGGCCGGCAAGGCTATCGCCCGGTGCCAGCGCCGCGCCGCGCCCGTTCGCCAACAGATAGCGGGGCGCCTCCCCCGGCCGGCGCAGGGCCACGCGGTCGGGAAAGGCGAGCGAGAGCAGCCCCCCGGCCTCCCCCGCCGCGACGGGCCCGCTGGGCGAT
>JBCBMO010000010.1:0-31282 GCA_039822785.1 Pseudomonadota bacterium
TCCCGACCGCATGATCAAGGTCACCGTCGCCGCCGACCGCTAACCCCACCAACGAAAGGACGGCGGCTGCCCCGGCAGCGCCGTCCTTTCAGCCCATCACGGGGCGTTCCACTGGGTCGCGTCATCGCCCGCCGATGCCCCTTGCGGGCTGCGGGCTTATTCGCTATCTCGCCCCCCTGACCGACGCACCCTTCGTCTAGCGGTCTAGGACGCCGCCCTCTCACGGCGGAAACACGGGTTCGAGTCCCGTAGGGTGTACCATCGGTGAGGATGTCTGGGGCGCCGCTTCAGCGGCGTCGTACCGACCGCGCGCCCTTCGTCTAGCGGTCTAGGACGCCGCCCTTTCACGGCGGAAACACGGGTTCGAGTCCCGTAGGGCGTACCACTCCTCCGGGCCGATCAGCGGCGCCAGAACAGCGGCGACAGGATGACGAGGGCGCTCAGGAACTCGAGCCGGCCCAGCAGCATGCCCGCCGACATCAGCCACTTCGCCGTGTCCGGCATGCTGCGATAGTTCCCCTCCGGCCCCACGTCGGGCCCCAAGCCGGGGCCGAGGTTGCAGAGCGCGGCGACCGAGGCGGAGACCGCGGCCAGGAAGTCCAGCCCCTGCAGCGAGAGCAGCACCGACCACAGGCCGAGCGCGGAGAAGAACACGAAGAAGAAGCCCATGATCGAGGTGACGACTTCGCTGTCCACCGCCCGGCCGTCGTAGCGCAGCAGATAGACCGTGTTGGGGCTGTGGATCCGCCGGATCTGCACGGCCAGAGCGGCCAGCAGCACCTCGTAGCGAAACACCTTGCCCGAGCAGGAGGTCGAGCCGGTGCAACCGCCGATGAGCGCCAGGATGAACAAGAGCCCCACCGCCAGCCCGCCCCATTTGTCGTAAGGGTCTGAGGCATAGCCGGTGCCGGTCATCACCGAGGTCGTGTTGAACAAGGCCTCGCGCACCGCATTCAGCGGCTCGTGCACGTCGCGCAGCACGATGGAGATCGCGATGACGGCGGAGGAGCCGATGGCGATGGCCAGAAACGTACGGATCTGGGGGTCGCGGAGCAGCGGTTGAGGCCGCCCCCCCGCAAGCTGGATGTAGCGGATGAAGGGCAGCGCCGCGAGCCACATGAAAACCACGGCGACCCAGTGGCTCGCCTCCGGCATGTCCTGGAAGCTGCGGTCGTAGTTGGCGAAACCGCCCGTGGCGACCGTCGTCATGGCATGGACCAGCGCGTCGAAGGGCTCCAACCCCACCGCGGCATAGGCCAGCATGCAGGCGCCGGTGAGGGCGACGTAGACCCAGGAGAGGGAGCCCGCCAGCTCGGTCGCCCGCGGCAGGATATCGCCGGAGAGATCGAAGCTCTCGGAGCGGAAGAACTGCATCCCGCCGATCCTGAGCGCTGGGAGAAAGACGATGGCGACCACGACGATCCCGACCCCGCCAAACCACTGCAGCATCCCCCGCCAGAGCAGCATGCCCGCGGGCGCGGTATCTAGCCCCTCGAAAACGGTGGCGCCGGTGGTGGTGAGGCCGGACATCGCCTCGAAATAGGCATCGGTGAAGCCGGCACCCGGGGCGCCCAGCATGAAGGGCAGGCAGCCGAAGAGCGGCAGGACCGCCCAGACCAGGGTGGTCAAGAGGAAGGCCTGGCGCCGTGTCAGACCCGTCTGCTCCCCTGCGCCCACGCGGCAGGCGGTGACCAGGGCACTGCCGATGACCCAGGTGAGCGCGGCGGAGACGGCCATGGCCTCCCCGTTGGCATCGCCCTCCCAGAGATCGAGGCCGGCGGGGACCAGCATGGTCAGGCCCAGCACCGCGGACAGACGCCCGATCACCACCCCGACGGGGCGGAAGTCGTCGATCACGCGGGTGGCGTCCATCCCGGCGTGGCGGTCAGAAGGGCACGTCGTCAGGGGCGGCGCCAGCCCCGCCCGCTTCAGTCAGATAGGCCGCGAGGACCTTCTTGGTGCCGGCCTTCTCGAAGGCGACGGTGAGCTTGTCGCCCTCCATCGCCGTCACGGCGCCGTAGCCGAACTTCTGGTGGAACACCCGGGTGCCTTCTTCGAACTTCGCCACCGCCTGGGCGTCGATCACCAGATTGCGCACCTCGCGCGGCTGGCTGAGCTGGTGCTGCCCGCGCCGCTGCGCCAGCCGCCGCCAGCCGGGGGAGTTATAGGCGTTGGCATCGACCGCCTTGGCCTCGAGCGCCGAGCCCGCCAGCGGGCCTGCGTGCAGCCCGGCCCCGGCGGCGTCGAGCCCGCCCGGCTGCCCCCCTTGGTGACCGTAGAGCCCCGGGGGCGTCAGCACCTCGACGTGGTCCTCCGGCAGCTCGTCGATGAAGCGCGAGGGCAGGGAGGACTGCCACCGCCCGTACATCTGGCGGTTGGCGGCAAAGCTGATGGTGGCGTGCGTCTCGGCCCGGGTGACGCCGACATAGGCCAGGCGGCGTTCTTCCTCGAGCCCCTTCATCCCGCTCTCGTCCATCGAGCGTTGGGAGGGGAAGAGCCCATCCTCCCAGCCCGGCAGGAAGATGGCCGGGAACTCCAGCCCCTTGGCGGCGTGCAGGGTCATGATGGAGACCTTGGGCGTGCCCTCCTCGGTCTCGTTGTCCATGATCAGCGCCACGTGCTCGAGGAACCCCTGCAGGTTCTCGAACTCCTCGAGGCTGCCGACCAGTTCCTTGAGGTTCTCCAGCCGGCCCGGCGCCTCCGGCGACTTGTCGTTCTGCCACATCGCCGTGTAGCCGCTCTCGTCGAGGATCCGCTCGGCCAGCGCCACATGATCGATCCGCTCGACGCCGGAGCCGGTGGAGACCGCGGTCCCTTGGGTGAAGCGATGCCAATCGTCGAACTGCGCGACAAGGCGGCCAAGCTCGCGCGCGGCCTTGCCGCCGACGCCGTCGACGGCGCCCGCTCCGGCGGCACGCGCGGCCTCGAACAGGGTCAGCCCGTTGTCGCGGGCATAGCGCTGGAGGGCCTGGTTCGCCTTGTCGCCCACCCCGCGTTTCGGCGTGTTCATGATCCGCTCGAAGGCCAGCCCGTCGTCCGGGCTGACGGCGACGCGGAAATAGGCCATGGCGTCCCGGATCTCCATCCGCTCATAGAAGCGCGGGCCACCGATAACGCGATAGGGTAGGCCGATCTGGAGGAAGCGATCCTCAAAGGCTCGCATCTGAAAGGACGCGCGTACCAGAATGGCTATCTCATTCAACGAGAAACGGTCCACCGGGCTTGCCAAGACCGATTGATACATATTCGACGCCTTGAGATCACTCTTCAGAAGTCTCCGAAGTAGGTTCTGAACCTTGACGTCAGTGTAGGCGGAACCACTCTCAAATGCCTGTCTAACAAATTCCTGTCTTGTTGGTCTGCCTAGTCCATGCTTGGCAAGTCGGTCCAACTCCTGCTCAAATGACTTGGAGCGTGGGTTGTGACGATTTCGGTGCGCACCAGTGCGCAGGCCTTCGATCTTCTCGCCGATCCAGCGCGCTTCCTCATCGCCGTCCCAATGGCCGATGAGGCGGACCTTCTCGCCGCCCTCCTCAGCGGTCCAAAGCGTCTTGCCGAGGCGGTCCTTGTTGGCCGCGATCAGGCCCGAGGCAGCGGCGAGGATATGAGAGGTGGAGCGGTAGTTCTGCTCCAGCCGGATGACCTTGGCGCCGGGAAAATCCTTCTCAAAGCGCAGGATGTTGCCGACCTCGGCGCCGCGCCAGCCATAGATCGACTGGTCGTCGTCGCCGACGCAGCAGATGTTCCGGTGCTTGCCCGCGAGCAGCCGCAGCCAGAGGTACTGCGCGACGTTGGTGTCCTGGTATTCGTCGACCAGGATGTAGCGAAAGCGCTCCTGATACTCCTTCAGCACGTCCTCGTTCTCGCGGAACAGCGTGACGGCGTGCATGAGCAGGTCGCCGAAATCCACGGCGTTGAGGGTGCGCAGCCGCTCCTGATACAACCCGTAGAACTCGGCGCCGCGGTTGTTGGCATAGCCGCCCTCGTCCGCCGGCACCTTGTCGGGCGTGATCGCGCGGTTCTTCCAACGGTCGAGCATCGAGGCGAACATGCGGGCGGGCCAGCGCTTGTCGTCCACCCCCTCCGCCTGGATGAGCTGCTTGATCAGGCGGATCTGATCATCGGTGTCGAGGATGGTGAAGGTCGACTTCAGCCCCACCAGCTCCGCGTGGCGGCGCAGGATCTTGACGTTGACCGAGTGGAAGGTGCCGAGCCAGGGCATCCCCTCCGCGTCGTGGCCCAGCAGGCGGCCGGTCCGGTCCCGCATCTCCCGCGCGGCCTTGTTGGTGAAGGTCACGGCCAGGATCTGCGAGGGCCAGGCCCGCCGGGTGGTCAGCAGATGGGCCAGGCGGGTGGTCAGCGCCTTGGTCTTGCCGGTGCCCGCCCCCGCCAGCACCAGAACCGGGCCGTCCAGGGTCTCCACCGCCTCCCGCTGGGGCGGGTTGAGATCGTCGAGATAGGGCGCCGGCGCGGCATCGCGCGGCGCACCCGGCATGGCCCGCGCCGCAAGGCCGCCTGCGGGCCTTGCCGGCGCTGCCTCCCAGGCGTCGAAGGCATCCATGTCGTCAGGGCTGGATCGGTTCATGCGCGCGAGAGTAGCGCGGGCACTCCATAATGGAAAGAACTCGTTCTCGTCTTGTTCACCTTATCCACAGGCTCGTCTTCGGCTGGCGTCGGAATGGTGTCAGTTCAGCGCTGAACCGTGCCGATTGCAGGATGAACGGTGCCTTTGATGCAATCGATTGTCGCAATCCGCTTGCTTTCGCCCGGCATTGCAACAAGTAGCGTTCAGAAACTTAGACCGAGGAGCGGAACGATGTTCTTCAGCTTCAAGAAGTCGGAGATGATCCCGCCGGAGCGTGCTTTGGCCGGGCGGCCCGACGCGATCCCGACGGCGGAGAGGCACTTCGTCAACAACAATCCGCTGATGGGGCCTTACCCCGACGGCGCCGAGACCGCGGTCGTCGCCATGGGCTGTTTCTGGGGCGCCGAGCGGGTGTTCTGGCGCCAGCCGGGCGTCTTCGTGACCATGGTCGGTTATGCCGGCGGCTACACGCCGAACCCCACCTATCGCGAGGTCTGCTCGGGCCAGACCGGCCATACCGAGGTTGTCGGGATCGTCTACGAACCCGAGAAGATCGGTTTCGAGGAGGTTCTGCGCCTGTTTTGGGAGAGCCATGACCCCACCCAGGGCATGCGCCAGGGCAATGACCTCGGCACGCAGTATCGCTCGGCCATCTACACCACGACGCCGGAGCAGATGGCGATCGCCACAGCCTCGCGCGATACCTTCCAGGAGGCGCTGACGCGCCGGGGCTTCGGCACGATCACCACGGAGATCGCCGAGGCGGGCGAGTTCTACTTCGCCGAGGAGTACCACCAGCAGTACCTGGCGAAGAACCCGGGCGGCTACTGCGGCCTCGGCGGCACCGGCGTCACCTGTCCCGGCACCGTGGAAGAGCGTTCGACCTCGGCCTGACGTCGCGCGTTGCCCGGATCGGCGCCCGGCTGTCCGCAGCCTGGCGCTGTTCCTAGTCGTCGAAGAGGGTTTCCTGACCCTTTGGCTGTTCGCGGCGGGGCGGCTCCAAGCCCAGGTGGCGCCAGGCGGCGGGGGTCAGGACACGGCCTCGGGGGGTGCGGGCCACCAGGCCCGCTTGCATGAGGTAGGGCTCGATCACCTCGTCGATCGCATCGCGCGCCTCTGAGATGACGGCCGCCATGGTCTCGATCCCCACGGGCCCGCCGCCGTAGTGCTCCGCCATCGCACCCAGATACCGCCGGTCCGCGCCGTCGAGGCCCAGGTGATCGACCCCCAGCCGCGCCAGTGCCCGGTCGGCGAGGGCACGGCTGAGGCGCCCTTCCGCCTCGACCAGCGCGAAGTCCGCGACCCGGCGCAAGAGCCGCCCGGCGATGCGGGGGGTGCCGCGGGCGCGCCGGGCGATCTCCATCACCCCGTCGTCGGCCGCCTCCAGCCCCATGAGGCGCGCAGCCCGGCCCACGATCAGCGCGAGATCGGCATGGGAGTAGAACTCGAGCCGGGTGGGGATGCCGAAACGATCACGCAGGGGCGTCGTGAGCAGCCCTAGGCGCGTGGTCGCCCCGATCAGGGTGAAGGGGGCGAGGTCGATGCGCACGGTGCGCGCGGCCGGCCCCTCCCCGATCACGAGGTCGAGCTCGAAGTCCTCGAGCGCAGGGTAGAGGATTTCCTCGACCACCGGCGACAGGCGATGGATCTCATCGATGAAGAGGACATCGCGCGCCTCCAGGTTGGTGAGCACCGCGGCGAGGTCACCGGCCTTCGCCAGCACTGGGCCGGAGGTCATGCGGAAGTTCACCCCAAGCTCCCGCGCCACGATCTGCGCCAGGGTCGTCTTGCCGAGGCCCGGGGGGCCGTAGAGCAGCAGGTGGTCCATGGCCTCGCCCCGCCGGCGCGCCGCCTCGATAAAGACCGAGAGGTTGGCGCGGGCCTCCGGCTGGCCGGTGAAATCGGCAAGGCGTTCGGGGCGGAGCGCCCGGGTCTCGGCGTCCTCCGCCGTCTCCTCGGGGCGGACGAGCGGGTCTGGGGCATCGGCGCTCATGCGCGGCCCTGGCGGTCGGTGTCGAGAGCGCGGAGCGCGGTCTTGATCAAGACGGCGGTCTCGGTGCCCTCAGCCTCCAGCACGGCGCGCAGCGCCTCCGCCCGGTCATAGCCGAGATTGACGAGGGCGGAGAGCGCCTCCCCCTCCGCCGCGGCGCGCCCTGGCGCGGGCTCAGGGGCGGGGGCTACCACGGCCATGGGCGCGGCCCCGGGCGTGGGCTGGGCGGCCTCGCTTGCCGTCGCCCGCCCGTTCATCGCGGCGGTGCGGCTGAGCACGTCCGGCGCGCGGCCCTTCAATTCGTTCACGATGCGCTGGGCAAGCTTGGGGCCAACCCCGGGGGCGCGGCGGACGGCGGCGGCATCCTCCAGCGCCAGGGCCCGACTCACCCCCTCGGTGCCCAGGGTCCCGAGGATCGCGAGCGAGACCTTGGCGCCCACCCCCTGGACCGAGGTCAGGAGGCGGTGCCACTCGCGCTCCGCCAGGGAGGCGAAGCCGAAGAGCTGCATCAGATCCTCCCGCACGACGAGGTCGGTATAGAGCGCGGCCGCGGTGCCCGGTTCGAGCCGGGCGAGGGTCTGGGGCGCGCAGTGGACGAGATAGCCGACGCCGCCCGCCTCGATCAGCGCGTGATCCTCGGCCACATAGTCGATCCGGCCGGAGAGCTTGCCGATCATGCCCGCGCTTTCATCGCCCGATTGCCGCCCCGATCACCACCCCGATCACCGCCCCCATCACCGGCGGCCCATGACGGCGCGGCGGCGGCGCTGCTCGGCCCCGGCGGTCCAGGCGTGACAGATGGCGACGGCCAGGGCATCGGCCGCATCCGGCCCGTCGATCCGCGCACCCGGCAGCAGATGGCGCACCATATGCGCGACCTGATCCTTTTGGGCATGGCCCACACCGACCACGGCCTTCTTCACCGCGTTGGGGGCGTATTCGGCAACCTCCATCCCGGCCTGGGCGGGGGCCAGCAGCGCCATGGCGCGGGCCTGGCCCAGCTTCAGCGTGCCGGCGGCGTCTTTGTTGACGAAGGTATGCTCGACCGCGGCCACGTCCGGATGCTGGGTGCGCACCACGGCCACGAGCAGCCGGTGAAGGCGGCACAGACGCTCCGCCAGCGTGCCGTCGCCGGAACTGCAGACGCCGTTGGCCACATGCACCAGCTTGCTGCCCGCCACCTCCACGACGCCCCATCCGGTGCGCTGCAATCCCGGGTCGAACCCGATGACGCGCATGGCGCGCCTCCCTTCTTCTACCCCTCTCGCGGGCCTAGCACGAAGCAGGAACGAATGAAAAGCGGCACGCGTCGGCGGAGAGGCGAGGCCCGCCCCCGCAACCGCCGGCTGCACTCCGACGTGGCGCCGCGGCCGCCGTTGGCAAGGGTGCGTTAATCGACATGCGCAAACTGCATGACAGGCATGATTTTCCAGCATTTGTGCACAGGCCTCAGATACCCCAGATCGTCTTCAGGAGAAACGCTGCGCCGCGCGCGCACCTGATGATGAGAGGGCGATCCATGACTCACCTTACCCAAACCCAGCGCCTTCCCCTTGGCGCGATCACCGTCCACGGCCTGGTGGATCGCTTCTACGCGATCGCCGAGCAGCTGCGCGGCGCCTATGCCCAGTACCGCACCGTGCGGACGCTGGAGCGGCTGAGCCCCCGGCAGCTGGACGACATCGGCCTGACGCGCGGCGATGTTGAGGACATGCGGATCCGCTTCTTCTGATCCCGCATCCGCCGGCGGATCAGACCTTCTGCAGCAGAAGGCTGGTCCAGCCGGCGATACGCTTGAGCGTCACACGGCGAAAGCCCTGGGCGCGAAAGACCGCCTCGACCCCCGGTGCCTGGGCGTTGAGCAGGCCCGAGAGCACCGCATAGCCCCCCGGCGCCAGATGGCGCCGAGTATCGGGCGCCAGGCGCTTGAGCGGTGCCGCCAGGATATTCGCCAGTACCAAATCATAGGGCGCCGAGTAGCGCAGGCGGGGATGGCGAAAGCCTGTGGCCGTCAGCGTCGCGACATGCCCGTTCAGGCCGTTCACCGCCGCATTGGCCCTCGCGGTTGCCGCTGCGACCGGATCGATGTCCGAGGCGACGGCGGGGCAGTGCCAGGCGCGCGCCGCCGCCATGGCCAGCACACCGGTGCCGCAGCCGATATCCGCCACCCGCCGGGGCCGCCACCCCGACCCGGTCCCGGTCTTCACCAGATGCGCGATCAGCCAGAGGCACCCTTGCGTCGTCGCATGGTGGCCGGTGCCGAAGGCCATGGCCGCCTCGATCGCCAGCCCCCAATCGTTGAGGCCGACGCGGTGGGCGTCATGCGCGCCGTGCACCACGAAGCGGCCGGTCGTGATGGGGTGCAGCTCGCGGCGCACCTGGGCCACCCAGTCGCGGTCGGGCAGCTTCGACACCGCAAAGGGCCGCGCCCCTGCCATGGTCGCCAACAGCGCCAGCGCCGCCTCGTCGGGCTTTTCGGTGAAATAGCCCCCGACCTCCCAGCGGCCGGAGCCGTCCTCGATCTCGAAGCAGCCGATGCCGGTGGGCGCAGGGTCGAGCAGCTCGTCCATCTGCGCCGCGAGGGTCTGGGCCGGCCCCTCGGCCGCCAGGGTGGTGAGCGCTGTCCAGGTGGTCATGCCAAGGGCCTCCGGTCGGGGGTCTTTCCTTGTCACGTCGCGCCGCCGCTGAACAGAGCCGGTAGCCGCCAGGTCATGCGCCTGCGCGGGGCAAAGCCCCTGTTCGATGGCGGAGGATCGGGGCAGAATGCGGGGGATTTCCATCCTGAAGGCCATTGCCCATGACCCCCGCAACCTTCGCCGAGAAAAAGGTCCTCAACGAACTCCAGACCGGACTATTCATCGAGTTTGGGGAAGGCCTGTTTAAGGATCAGCTACCGCCTGACGAGGCGGGATCTGACCGCCAGATCCGCGCCAGTTTCGTGCGCTGGCTGGCGATAGGCGGCGATGGTGCCCCCACGCTCCACGCCAAGGGGCTGCGGATCGCCGGTGCCCTTATCACGAACGACGGGCCGGCGCGCGCCGAGACCGCGGGTCTCGACCTTCAGGGCGCGGTGCTCAAGCACGACCTGGCCCTCGTCGCCTGCCGCTTCCAGGCCCCGATCCTCCTCCGCGATGCGCGCCTCCAGTCCCTTGTCCTCAATCACGCCCACATCCCAGGCAGCGCCCCGCGCAAGCCTGCCGCCAACCGGGCCATCGGCGCCGATCGCCTGGAGACGCGCGGCAGCGTGTTTCTGCGCGGCGCGCGGTGTGAGGGCGCAGTCCGCCTCCTCGGCGCCCGGATCGGAGGCGGTCTCGACTGCGATGGAGCGACGCTGACCAATCCGAAAGGCAACACGCTCCACGCCGACGGCCTGGAGATGCGCGGCGACTTGTTTCTGAGCGGCGCGCGGTGTGAGGGCGCAGTCCGCCTCCTCGGCGCCCGGATCGGAGGCGATCTCGACTGCAGCCAAGGGACGCTTTTGAACGCCGGCGGAGCGGCGCTCCACGCCGGCAGAGCGCGCGTGGATGGTGTGTTCTTTCTGCGACAGGTGAAGGGTCTGGAAGGTGTGGTCGATCTGACAGGCGCGCGCCTGGGTTCGATCAACGATGAACCGGCGAAGCTACCGTCAAGCTGCACGCTGATCCTCGAACGCTGTGTCTACGACGCTTTCACGGGCCAGGGCGTCTCGGCAGTGGCTCGGCTGCCCTGGCTCGCAAGGCAGCGCCCACAGAACTACGACGCGGATTTCTGGCCACAGCCCTGGGAGCAGTGCGCTAAGGTTTTTCGCGAGGGCGGTCACCGCGAGGACGCCCGCCTGATCCTGATCGACAAGGAACGACGGCTGCGTGCAGACCAGCGTGCTTCGCTTGATGCGCGCCTTGCAGGGGCCCGCCACCGCCTCTTGCTGGAGCAGGCGCATCCCGAGGCGCGAGTCGAGACGTTTGAAGCAGCGTTCGCCGATCTCCGAGCGCGCGGCGAAGTGAACCAGCGCCACGCGCAGGTCTGCATGGAGCGGACGATGGTTGCGCGTTATCTACGCAACGCGCAGCGCCGCGACGCAGCGGAGGAGAACAAGAACCCACTGGAGCTCCAGCAGCCCAGCGTTGAGCGCAGGGTGATCATCTCGGCGCGAGAAGAGATCGCGAGGCTGTGGTGGCTGCTTCTTTTCCGACGGGTCTGGGATGGAGTGCTCGCCTCGGTTGTGGGCTATGGACATCTTCCACAGCGGGCTTTTCTCTGGGCGCTCGGCGTCTGGCTACTGGGCGCCGGTCTCTTTGCCGCGATGGACGGGCGCGACGCGATGATGCCGAACAACCCCTTCATCCTGCGGTCCGCCGAGTGGGTTCGCTGCTCTACGGATCTGGGACAGGAGATCAATCTCGCGAGCACGACTCAGAAGGGTGCCTCCATCGAAACGGAGGGCCTGCGAGAGCCAGGCGAGCGGACCGTCGACTGCTTCGAGCGCCAGCCGGAGGCGGCGGCTTTCCCCACCGTCGACGCCCTCGCCTACTCTGCTGATACGCTCCTGCCGATTGTCTCCCTGCATCTCGAGCAGCACTGGACGCCCAACCCAGACAAGAGTTGGGGCTGGTGGGGGCGTATCTACCTCTGGGTGCACATCATCCTGGGCTGGGCGCTGTCGTTGTTGGCGGTGGCTGGGTTCTCGGGGTTGGTGAAGAGCGATTAGGGGGCGTGCGGGCCCTGCCGCATGGGAAGGGGCGTGCAGATCCGCGACACCCCGCCCGCAGGTTGTCCTCGAGCGGCGGATGCGCGCAGGCGTTGCTGGCGCGGGCCCGCCCCCCTCCCGTAGACACGTGTCGGTGGTGTGACGCTAACAGTTACAGTGGCGGCGGGCGTGATGACCGGGGAGCAGGACGAGGCCTTGAGCGAGGCGCGGGTTGCCGCGCTCTTCACCCGCTCCGACGGGACCTATCGCTTCGCCCGCTGGGCCCGGCCGCTGGTGCCCGCCGTCTTCGGCCTGCCGGAGGTCGACGAGCGGGCCCTGATCGAGACCGTGCGGGCCGTCGCCAGCCTCGGGCCCGGGGCCGCGGCGGAAGATCCGGACATGGGCGCCAATTTCCTGATCTTCTTCTGCACCGACTGGACCGAACTGCGCGCCGTGCCGGGGCTGCCCAAGCTCGTGCCGGATCTCGAGCGGCTGACCGCGGTGCTCGCGGCCGCCGGGGCCAACCAGTACCGCATCTTCGGCTTCGATCCCGACCGGGACCCGGGGCGCGAGGGGCAGCCGGGTGCCATCCGGGTCTGCATCACGCTCCTGCGTCTGGACGACAACCTGGAGGCCTTGGGCCCGCGCGGGCTCGCGCTGTCCCAGACCGTGATGGGCCTGCTCTTGTGGTCCGACCATGCCTTCACGCGCGAGAGCACCGTCGCCACCTTCGAGGGCACCGAGCGGACGCTGGTCAAACCCTGGGTGCAGGCGGTGATCCGCGCGGCCTATAGCCCCGGCCTGCCGGATGCGGCGGAGGAGGAGTGGCATGCGCGACAGCTTGCCCGCCTCGCCGCCGGGGCGCTGTAAGGAGGGGGTCATGCACGCCTTCAGCCTGCGGGTCTATTACGAGGACACCGATCTCGCGGGGATCGTCTACTACGCCAACTACCTGAAGTTCATCGAGCGCGGGCGGACCGAGGCACTGCGGGCGGCCGGCATCGACCAGGTCTCGCTGAAGGTCGAGGCGGGGCTCGTCTTCGTTGTCCGCTCGCTGAGCGCGGAGTACCGTGCGCCGGCGCGCTTCGACGATCTGCTGACGGTGGAGACCGCGGTGGTCGAGATCGGGCGCGCCTCCCTCACGGTGGCGCAGGCGGTGCGGCGGGGGGCGGAGGACAAACCCCTCTTCACCGCGACCGTCCGGCTGGCCGTCACCGATGCCGCCGGCAGGCCCCGCCGGCTGCCCGAGGCCATTGCCGCCAGCCTCTCGAGCCTGGGCGGCGGCGACCCCTCCTGAGCCCGCCTGAGTCGGCCCGGGTCAATCGCCTCTCGAAATCTGCGGCCGGATCGCGCATATAGGGCGCACGAGCAACGTGCGCCGGATCGACGGGCCTAACCCGTGACAAGATGCGTGCGAAAGCCCGCAACGCGGGGCGAGAGGCGGAGGCAGTGGTGAGCATCGAGCTCGTAACGCTGGGCAGTATGCTGCCCGCGCTGGCACAGACGGCCGCGGTAGAGACGCTGCAGGCCCCACCGGGCGCGTCGCCTGGCACTGTGTCGCCGGAGGATTTCTCAACCCTTAATCTGTTCCTGAAGGCGACGCTAACGGTGCAGATCGTGGCGATCGTGCTGGTCGTCGCCTCGGTCTGGTGTTGGGCCATCGTGATCAACAAGGCGCTGCAGTTTCGACGCGTGCGCAACGACGTGGCCTCCTTCGAGGATACCTTCTGGTCGGGCATCTCGCTGGAGGAGTTGCACGAGCGGGTCGGCCGCGATCCCGCGAGCCCCATCGAGCGGGTCTTCTCGGCAGGGATGGTCGAGTGGAACCGATCGGTGGTGCCGGGTTCGGGCATCCTGCCGGGCACCCAGGCCCGGGTGGAGCGCGCCATGGGCGTCGCCATCACGCGAGAGGGGCAGTCGCTGTCCAACCGCCTCGGTTTCCTCGCTACGACCGGGGCGGTGGCGCCCTTCGTGGGCCTCTTCGGCACGGTCTGGGGCATCAAGCACAGCTTCGAGTCCATCGCGGCCATGCAGAACACGAACCTGGCGGTCGTCGCCCCGGGGATCGCGGAGGCGCTGTTTGTCACGGCGCTGGGCCTCTTGGCGGCGATCCCGGCGGTGGTGGCCTATAACCGCCTCGGCGCGGACGTTGAGCGGCTGCTGGGCGATCTGGAGGCTTTCGCCGACGAGTTCGCCACGATCCTTGGCCGTCAGATCGACCGGGCGTCCATGCCCCAGCGCATGGCGGAGGCAGGCTGATGGCCATGGGCGTGGCACCGAGCGGCAGCGGGGGCGGCGTGGCGGCGGCGCGCCGGCGCGGCCGGGCCCGCACGCGCCCGATGTCCGAGATCAATGTCACTCCCTTCGTGGACGTCATGCTCGTCTTGCTGATCATCTTCATGGTGGCGGCCCCGCTGCTGACGGCTGGGATCGAACTCGACCTGCCCGAGAGCACGGCAGAGGCGCTCCCCAACCCCGACGAGCCGCCGCTGACGATCAGCATCGATGCCGCCGGCGCGGTCTTCGTGCAGGAGGATCGGGTCGATCGCGCGCAGCTGCCCGCCCGGCTGGAGGCGATTGCCGAGGCACGGCCGTCGGACACGGTGTTCCTGCGCGCGGACCGCGGCCTGGACTACGGGAGCGTCATGGCGGTCATGGGCACCCTCTCTGCCGCTGGGTTCAGGAATATCTCTCTGGTGAGCGACCAGCGCGTCGCCCCGCCGGGCTGAGGGCGGGCGCATGGCCGGGGCGGCGAGATCGGATGGGATGGGCCGCGCGGCCGCGCTGTCCGCCGCCGGACATGGGCTGTTCCTGCTCGCCATGTTGATCGGCGGCGCGTTCACCCAGGCCGAGGCGCCCGAACTGCCCACGATGGGCCAGGTCACCCTGATTACCGAGGCGGACTTCCAGGCCGCCGTCGCGACCGCACCGCAAACGGCAGAGAGCGTGGCCGACGGCTTGTCGGAGGCGGGCGGCGAGGCCGAGAGCGTCCCGGCGTCGGAAGCGGCAGAGGCCACGCCCGATGTGCCCGCCGTGGCCCCTGCTGCCGCGCCGGTGCCGAGCGAGCCCGTGCGCCCGACCATCGCCGAGGTGCCGAGCCCCGACATCCTGGCGAACCAGGCGCCGGTGCCGGAGAGCCCGGCCGCCACGGAGCCGGTGCAGCCCCTCGCCTCCACCGCCGAGACGCTGCTCGACAGCGCGCCCGCGGCCCCTGAGCGCCCCGAGCCCGCGCCCGAGGCGGAAGCCGTCGAGACACCGCCGCCAGAGGAGCCGGAACCCACCGAGACCGCCGAAGACCCGGCGAGCGGGGAGGGCGAACCCTCCCGCGCGCCGCAGACCGCGACACTGCCCGTAGCCCGTCCGGCCAGGGTCGCCGCCGCCGCACCCGCCAGCGGCCCCTCCGACCCCGCCCCGCAGCCCGAGCCGGAGACGACCGAGACCGCAGAGGCGCCGACGCCTGAGCGCGAGCCTGCGGCAGAGAGCGAGAGCCCCGCCCCGGCGGCCCAGGCACCGACCTTTGCCCAACAGGTCACCCGCGGCGAGCGGGACGCGCTCTCGCTGGGGATCCGGGAGTTCTTCAGCTATGGCGGCAACCGCTCGGATCGCAGCCTTGCGGTCACCGTTTCGATCCGCCTCGACCGTTCGGGGAAGATCGTCGCGGGCCCCGAGATGGTGCGCGCCCAGGGCGGCAATCCCGCCGTGCAGCGGGCGCTCTTCCAATCCGCGCGCCGGGCGCTCTTGATGGCGCAGCGCGCCGGGGTCTTCGGTCGCCTTCCGGCGCAGAAGTACGAGGCATGGCGGTGGATGCACGTCACCTTCACGCCTGAGACGAACGCAACAGGGGTCGGTTTCTCGTGATGACGGTATCTGCAGGGGGTCTTGGTCTGGGCGTAGCCCGTATTCGCTTTGCGATTTGGTTCGGAGCGCTTGCCGCAGCGCTGATCTTGGCACTGTCCCTGCCGACGCCCACCGCGGCGCAATCGACCGACGGGCCGCTGGAACTCAACGTCCAAGGCGCCGATTTCGATCCGATCCGGATCGCCATCGAGCCCTTTGGGGTCGAACTCGACGATATGCTGGGCCTGGCCAACGACATCACCCGCGTAATCTCGGCGGATCTGGAGCGGTCGGGCCTGTTCACCCTGGTGCGCGAGGAGGCATTCCTGTCGAACCGCACCGGTTTCGATGCGGTGCCCGCCTATCAGGACTGGCAGGCCATCGGGGCGCAGGCGCTCGTGCGCGGACAGATCGCCCGACTGACCGACGGGCGTCTGCGGCTCCAGTTCCGGGTCTTCGACACCGCCGGCGCGGAGCAGCTGCAGGGCCTGCAACTGCTGGCCGACCCCAGCGACTGGCGCCGGGTGGCGCACCAGGTGGCCGATGGCGTCTATACCGCGCTGACGGGTGAAGGCCCCTATTTCGACAGCCGCGTCGTCTTCGTCGACGAGACCGGGCCCAAGAACGCGCGGATGAAGCGTCTCGCGGTGATGGATCAGGACGGGGCCAACCTGCGCTACCTCCCAACTCCGTCGGACCTGGTGCTGACCCCGCGCTTCTCGCCGACCGAGCAGGCGATCCTCTACATCGCCTACGACAGCGGCACGCCGCAGGTGTATTTCGAGAACCTCGACACCCGCCAGCGGGAGCGGTTGGGCTTCTTCAACGGGATGAGCTTCGCGCCCCGGTTCTCGCCGGACGGCAATCAGGTCGCGCTCTCGCTCACCGAAGGCGGCAACACCGATCTCTACGTGATGACCCTGGCCAACCGATCGCTGCGGCGCCTGACGACGGGGCCTGCGATCGACACAGCACCCTCGTTCTCTCCCGATGGCAGCCAGGTGGTGTTCGAGAGCGACCGCGGTGGCAGCCAGCAGCTCTACGTGATGTCGATCAACGGCGGACAGGCGACGCGCATCAGCTTCGGCGACGGGCGCTACGGCGCGCCGGTCTGGTCGCCGCGGGGCGATATGATCGCCTTCACCAAGATCCTGCAGGGGCGCTTTCACATAGGGGTGATGCGCATCGACGGCTCGGATGAGCGACTGTTGACGACCAGCTTCTTGGACGAAGGGCCGACCTGGTCGCCGAACGGGCGCGTGATCATGTTCTACCGCCAGGAACCGGGGGCGCAGGGGCGGGCGCAGCTGATGTCCATCGACATCACGGGGCGCAACCTGCGGCGGGTGGACACGCCTGCCGGCGCTTCGGACCCCACCTGGTCGCCGCTTCGCCGCTAAACCCATGGTTGCAGCATGGGGGCGGCCTCCCTTAACTGGCCGCCAAGAGGCGACGAGAGCGACGGGTGCCGGCGGCTGAGACGAGTAAGACGCGTGTGCTTGTTTCGAACGAGACGCGTGGCGACGAGAACAACAGAAACACGCCTGGGCAGGCAAGGAGTGACCTCATGAAACCCATCTTCACCGCGGCGGTCGCGCTGACGCTAACGCTGGCCGCGTGCTCCAACACCGACGAGACCGTGGACCCCTCCGGCACGGCAGGGGCCAACAGCGCGGCCACCGGCGCCGGCATCGACAGCAGCGGGCTGCCCGCGCCGAACACGGTAGCCTACTTCAACACCGTCATCGGCGATCGCGTCTTCTTCCAGACCGACTCGAGCTCGCTGACCCCGGCCGGGCAGGACATCCTGTTCCAGCAGGCCGAGTGGCTGCGGGCCCAGGCAGGCACCACCGTGACCATCGAGGGGCACGCCGATGAGCGTGGCACGCGCGACTACAACCTCGCCCTCGGCGCCCGCCGGGCAGAGGCGGTGCGGTCCTTCCTGGTTGCCCAGGGCGTGCCGGCGGATCGACTGAACACGGTGAGCTTCGGCAAGGAACGGCCGGTCTCGCTCTGCTCTAACGAGAGCTGCTGGTCCGAGAACCGCCGCGGCGTCTCGGTCATCGCCGGCGGGCCGGTGTCGTGATCTCTGCGCCGGCGATGGTCGCGCCTGCCCGCCTTGCCGCCGCGCTGACGGTGGCGATGGCGTTGCTGGTCCCGGCGGCCGCGCCGGCGCAGTCTTCCGCCTCGATCGAGCGGCGCCTCAACACCATGCAGGCAGAGGTCGACAGCATCCGCCGGTCGCTCGGCCTGCCCGCCGCACAGTCTGGCGGGTCCGCGGCTGCAGCGGCCCTGCGCCGTCTCGACCTGGTGGAGCAGGAGCTTGCGCGCCTCACCGGAGAGATGGAGCGGCTGCGCTACCGCGTGGATCAAATCGCCGATGACGCGACCCGACGGTTCGGCGATGTCGAGTTTCGGCTGACCGAGCTGGAGGGCGGCGACATCGCCGCGCTGCCGACGACGCCCGTGCCGGTGGGCGGCGACACGACCCCCGCTGCGACCGGGACCGGGACCGCGGTGGCCGCCGTCTCCGTCAGCGAGCAGCGCGATCTCGACCAAGCCATCGCGCTGATCCAGCGCGGCGACCTGGCAGAGGCACAGAGCGCCCTGCAGGCCTTTGTCGGGGCCTATCCCGGCAGCCCGCTGCTGCCGGCGGCGCAGTTCTACCGCGGCGAGGCGGCCTTCACCCAGGGCGACTATCGCACCGCGGCGCGCGCCTATCTGGACGGCTTCAACACCGATCCCCAGGGCGCGCGGGCGGCGGACAACCTGATGAAGCTCGGCGTCTCGCTCGGCCGCCTGGGCCAGCAGGAGCAAGCCTGCTCCACCCTGCGCGAGGTCGAGGCGCGCTTCGCCGGGAACGACCGCGTGGTCGCAGAGGCGAGCGGGGAGGCCGAGCGCCTGTCCTGCGGCTAAGCCTATGACGGATACCGCAGCGTCGGTGGAACGCTCGGCCGCTGCCGCCTTGGACCACCTGGCGCTGCCCGGGATCGGCCTTGAGCACGGGGCCCTTGGCGTCGCCGTGTCGGGCGGGTCCGACAGCCTCGCGCTCCTCCATCTTGCCGCGCGCTGGGGGCGGCGGCGCCAGCGGCGGGTCATGGCCGTCACGGTCGATCACGGCCTGCGCGGTGCGGCGGTCGCCGAGGCAGCGGCGGTTGCACGGCAAGCGCATGCGCTCGATCTCGACCACGCGACCCTGCGCGCAGAACCCGCCCCAGGAAACCTGCAGGCCGGCGCCCGCGCCGCACGGCTCGCGGCGCTTGCGCGCTGGGCACAGGCGTCAGGGGTCAGCCACATCGCGCTCGGCCACACCAAGGACGACCAGGCGGAGACCCTGCTGTTGCGGCTCGCCCGCGGCGGCGCGGGGGCGGAGGGGCTGGCCGCGATGCGCCCCCAGCGGGTGCACCACGAGGGGGACGGCCCCGGCGCGGCGCGTGTCGTCCTGTTGCGCCCCCTGCTGGACCTCACGCGGGCGGACTTGCGGGCCTGGCTGACGGCGCAGGGCCTCGGCTGGATCGAGGAGCCGTCGAACGCCGATCCCGCCTTCGAGCGCGTCCGCGCAAGGGCCCTGCTGGAGGGGCTCGACCCGCTGGGCCTCACGACCGACCGCCTTGCAGATACCGCGACGCGGCTGGCGGGGGAGGCGGCGGTGCTGCAAGCCGTCGCCGCGGGGGCGGCGCGCGAGGGGATGATGATCGGCATGGCCGGCGAGGTCCTGCTCGATCTTGAACAGCTCACCGACGCGCAGGACGAGACGGTCATGCGGCTGCTCGCCTGGGCACAGCGCGCCCTCAGCGGCGGCGCCTATGCCCCGCGGCGCGAGGTGTTGGAACGCGGTCTCGCCTATCTTCGCCGCGCGGCCACGGCGTTGGTGGGCACGCCGCGCCCGGCCGAAGAGACGCTGACTGGCGGCGTGATGCTCGCCTGTGTCCCCATGCTCGCGGTCATGCGCAGGCAGGGCGCCCCGGCGCCGGGTCCCCATGCCCGCGCGGTGGCGCTCTACCGCGAGCCCCATGCCGCGGCGCCGATCCTGCCCGTCGCTTGCGGCGCCCACTGGGATCAACGCTATGCGATCGGCCCATCCGGCGCCCCAACCGAGGCGAGTTTCGGCGGTGTCGGGCAGGCACTGAGCGAGGCCACCGCCCTGGTCGAGGCACAGAACGATCCCGCCATCGCGAGGCGCTGGAGCGCTGCCCCTCGGGGCGCGCGGATCACCGCCCCGGCGCTCTTTTCCCCCGGCGGCGATCTCCTCGCTCTCTACAGCTTTCCCCACGGCTGGCGCACGGCCCCTGGGGTCGATCACGAGACGCTTCCCCTCGTCACGGACCTGGTGGCGGAGCGGTTGCGGCGCTGGCAGCAGGGCGCGTAGGATTGCCGCTTGAGCATTGCGGGACTTACCGCGGGCGCATCGCGGCCTATCTCTGGTGATGGGCGCAGTGCCGCGCATAACGGTGACAAAACGGGGGTGTCCACGTGGGCAACGCCAAGAACTTGGCCTTCTGGGCCATCTTAATCCTTCTAGTCGTTACACTTTTCAGCGTTTTCCAGGATGGCTCCACGGCCCAGGGCGGGCGCGAGGTGCCGTACTCGGAGTTCGTGGATCGCGTCCGCGCGGGTGAGATCGCTGAAGCGGTGATCGACGGCGAACAGGTGAACGCGCAGACCTCCTCGGGCGCGCGCCTGTCCACGATCAAGCCCCGTGACGCCGATTTGGTGTCGATCCTGGATGATGCGAACGTCGACTATTCGGCCGTGCCGCAGGAGCGTGGGAGCCTGCTCTCGACCCTCGGGTTCTGGTTGCCCATGCTGATCATCTTCGGCATCTGGATCTTCTTCCTCAACCGCATGCAGGGCGGAGGCCGCGGCGCCATGGGCTTTGGCAAGTCCAAGGCCAAGCTGCTGACCGAGCGGACCGGCAAGGTCACCTTCGACGAGGTCGCCGGCATCGACGAGGCCAAGGAAGAGCTGCAGGAGATCGTCGAGTTCCTGAAGGATCCGCAGAAGTACGCGCGTCTGGGCGGCAAAATCCCCAAGGGCGCGCTGCTGGTGGGCCCCCCGGGCACCGGTAAGACGCTGCTTGCCCGCGCCATTGCGGGTGAGGCCGGCGTGCCCTTCTTCACCATCTCGGGCTCCGACTTCGTCGAGATGTTCGTGGGCGTCGGCGCCAGCCGCGTGCGCGACATGTTCGAGCAGGCGAAGAAGAACGCGCCCTGCATCGTGTTCATCGACGAGATCGACGCCGTCGGCCGCTCGCGCGGCGTGGGCTACGGCGGCGGCAACGACGAGCGTGAGCAGACGCTGAACCAGCTGCTGGTCGAGATGGACGGGTTCGAGGCGAACGAGGGCGTGATCCTGATCGCCGCCACCAACCGCCCGGACGTGCTGGACCCGGCGCTGCTGCGGCCTGGCCGCTTCGACCGACAGGTCACCGTGCCGAACCCCGACGTGGGCGGGCGCGAGAAGATCCTGGCCGTGCATGCCCGCAAGGTGCCCTTGGCGCCGAACGTCGATCTCAAGATCATCGCTCGCGGCACGCCCGGCTTCTCCGGCGCCGATCTCGCGAACCTGGTGAACGAGGCGGCGCTGATGGCCGCGCGCGCGGACAAGCGCCTCGTGACCATGGAGGATTTCGAGAAGGCCAAGGACAAGGTGATGATGGGGGCCGAGCGCCGCTCGCTCATCATGACCGACGACGAAAAGCAGCTCACCGCCTATCACGAGGCCGGCCATGCCATCGTCGGCCTGCACGTGCCGCAGCATGATCCGATCCACAAGGCGACGATCATCCCGCGCGGCCGGGCGCTTGGGCTCGTGCTCTCGCTGCCCGAGCGTGACTACCTGAGCGTGACCAAGACCAAGTACACCTCGAAGCTCGCCATGGCGATGGGCGGCAAGGTGGCGGAGGAGCTGAAGTTCGGTGAGGAGAACGTCACCTCCGGCGCTGCCTCGGACATCCAGCAGGTCACCCGGATCGCCCGCGCGATGGTCACCCAGTTCGGCATGTCGGAGAAGCTTGGCAACATCGACTATGCCGACCAGCGCGAGAGCTTCCTGGGCGCCTATGGCGGCGGTGCGGCGGTGTCGGGCGGCACCCAGAAGATCATCGAGGAGGAGGTCAAGCGCCTCATCGACGACGCCTACCAGACCGCCAAGCAGGTGCTCACCGAGCAGAACGAGGAGTTCGAGAACCTCGCGCAGGGCCTGCTGGAGTACGAGACGCTCACCGGCGACGAGATCAAGCGCGTGGCCCGCGGCGAGAAACTCGACCGCTCGGACGATGGCGGGGCACCGCCCGCGCCGCCCGAGCAGAAGAAGGGCCGCTCGGCGATCCCCAAGGCGGGCAAGCCGAAGATCAGCGGTCTGGGCGACGGGGATCCGACACCAGATCCGGTCTGATCGCTCGCGACAAACCCAAGTGCAGCGCCGCCTCGCCCCCTGAGGCCGCGCTTTTCGTTCGGGCTCTCAGGACAGGGCGCGGTGGATCATCGTGGCGCCCAGGACGAGCAGGACGACCAGGACCGCGCGGCGAAACCCCTCCACCGAGAAGCGCTGCGCGAGCCGCCCCCCGATCCAGAACCCCAGAAAGGCCGTCGGCAGGAGGGTGAGCGCCATCACCCCCCGCGACGCCGTCAAGACACCGGCCACCGCGAGGGAACTCGCCAGAAACAGGCCAGCCGTGCACATCAGGACCCCGAGGACCGACATGAAGCGCGGCCGGGGCAGTCGCAGCGCGGCGAGGTGCATAACAAAGATCGGACCGGGGGCCGAGGTCAGCGCAGCCACGCCCCCGCCGATCAGGCCGACGCCCAGACCGCGCCAGAGCGGCAGCACCTGAGCCCCGTCGCCGGCGCCTGTCGCCATCGCCTTCGCCCGCGGACGAAGCTCGAGCAGGCTGAAGCAGATCACGAAGGCGCCGAGGACGCCGAGCACGACCGGCGGCGGCAAACCGATCGCCAGGGTCGTCACGATGGGGATGGCCGTCACCATGCCTGCCATGACCGGCAGGGCGAGCGCCCCCACGGCGCCGCCAGCGCGGTACTGCCAGGCCTGAACCGCATTGACGACCAGCAGCACGACGGCGTTGAGCGCGAGGGCCATCTCCACCGGCACCAAGAACGGCAGGATCGCGATGGTGACCAGGGGAAGGCCGAAACCGAAGGCGCCCTTGATGATTCCACCCGCCAGAAAAACCAATGCCGCCGCCGCGAACGTCCAACCCTCCATTGCCGTGACCCCTCCGACCCGCTGCGGTTGTTCTGACGCGATCCCCCACACGCACAAGGGGACATTCGCCCGCGCCCGCCGGGATTTCTTTCGCCATCTGGAATAAGCGATTGAAGCTGAACACTCTTTTTGGCATCACGACCGGACGCTTGCCGTGGGGGGATCATCGGTCAAGCTGGGTCAGAAATGGGGGATCTTCCATGAGCATTCTTTCGCAGGCTGCCTCGCGCCGTCGTTTTCTCACGACGGCCGCCGCTGCGCCGGCCGCCCTCGCGGCGCCGGCGATCGCAACCGCTGCGGGTCAGACCAAGACCTGGGTCGTGCAGACCGCCTGGAACGGCGGTGTCGGCCTTCAGGTTTTCCAGGACTGGTGCGCCACCATCGTCGAGAAAACCGGCGGCGAGCTGGCCTTTGAGGCGAAGAAGGAGGGCGACATCGCCCCCGCGTTCGAAGTCTACGAGGCGCTGCGCGACGGCAAGATGCACGCCGCGCACAACTTTACGATCTACGCGACCAAGATGAACCCCGCCGGCGCCTTCCTGTCGTCCTACCCGATGGCCATGCGCGCCCCGCATGAGTTCGACGTGTTCTACTACGGCCTCGGCGGCATCGAGATGGCGCGCGAGATCTACGCGCCGCACGGCGTGTTCTACGTGGGCCCGGTGCACCACGGCCCGAACATCATCCACGCCAAGAAGCCGCTGCGCTACATCGACGACTTCCGCGGCATCACGATGCGCACCCCGGGCGGCATGGTGAAGGAATTCTTCGAGGCGCTTGGCGCCACCACCGTGCAGCTTCCCGGCTCGCAGATCTTCGGCGCGCTGCAGAGCGGCGAGATCGAGGCGGCGGACTTCGTCGGCCCGTCGATCAACTACGACTACGGCTTCAGCCAGGAGACGCAGTTCATCTCCATGGGCCCGGCGGGCTACATGTCGGTCTACCAGCCGGTCGACATCATGGAGATCTCGACGGGCACCGAGGCCTGGAACGAGCTGAGCCCCGAGATGAAGGGCTTCGTGGAGCAGGAGACGCATGCCTTCTCCGACATCCACCATGCGGCGATCCAGGCGGCGGACCAGGCGGCCTGGGCGAAGTTCGAGGCGGACGGCACCCGTGTGTCGCGCCTGACTGCCGAGGATGTGCGCGTGATGACCAAGGTCATGGTGCCGATCTGGTTCGACTACGCCCAGCGCTCGCCCGAGGCGACGAAGGTCTTCAAGGCGCAGCTCGACTACATGACCTCGGGCTCGCTCGGCTACGTCGAGCGCGAAGTCGCCGAGATCTTCACCGGCTCGCTCTGAGTGTGAAGGGCGCAAGCCTGCTCTGAGCCCTCCGCTGAGAGCTTAACTTTACAGCCGCCGTCCCCAAACCGGGGGCGGCGGTTTCGCTTTGTGTGGTCAGGCGAGATGGGCGGCGAGCGCGGCGGCCGGCGTCGCGACGGGGCTGTCGTCGGTCAGCACGGCCCAGATCGCCTCGGCCCGATCCGCGCCGATCAGGCTGGCAGCCTTCGCCCGCACCCGCGCGACGCGTTGCTCGAGCGGCCCTGGGTCGCCGAGGTCATGGGCGGCCTCCCTCCGCACCCCTACGGAGGTGACCGCAACGCGGGCTGCGGTGTCCGCCAGCGCGGGGTCGGTGGCGACCCGCACCCGATCGCTGAGGGCGACCAGGTCCGGGCGGATGGTAATCGCATCGCTATAGGTCTCGAGCGCCGCCGTCTCCACGCCGGCCAGCGCCATGGCGGCGGTGAGGCGGTAGCTGAACTTCGCCTCCAACCCCGTCGCGGGCCGCTCGATGTTGCAGACCGCCAGCCAGCGGGGGTGCACGGTCACCTCAACTGCCTCCACGGTGGCAGGCTCTGCGCGCAGGCGCGCCAAGGCCTCCAGCATCGCGTGCAGACCGTGGCAGCAGGCATGGAGCTTGTGGCTGACCTCCGGCAGCACCCAGGTCTCGCCGAGCCCCTGGAACGCCGTAAGGTCACCGGCTCCGGAATGGGTGGGTCCGAACCCTTGGACACCCTCCAGACCCTCAGGCGTGGAGATCACGCCCCGTCCCGCGAGGGAGGCGCATTCGACCCCGTTCGCGGCGGCGAAGCCGGCGTTCAGCGGTTTGCCCATGGTCCCGAACTGGCCCTTGAGCCCAGCCGCGCGGGTGGCGGTGAGGCCGAGAGCATGGGTCATCCGCGCTGCGTCCAACCCCATCAGCCGCCCCGCCGCGACGGTCGCACCAAAGGTGCCCGCGGTGCCGGTCTGATGAAACCCGGCCTCGTAGTGCCCGCGCCCCAACCAGGCGCCGATCCGGCACGAGGCCTCGACGCCGATCGCGAAGGCCTCGAGCAGCGCCGCGAGGCTCATCCCCTCCCGCTCCGCCACCGCAAGCGCGGCGGGGCCGATCACCGTGGCCGGATGGCCGATGTGCAGGAAATGCGTGTCGTCGTAGTCGAGCGCGTGGCCGGTGGTGCCATTGACTAAGGCCGCCGCCCGCGCCGGCAGCCGCGCCCCACCAAAGACGGTCGCCTGCGCCGCCCCGCCCTCTTCCTGTGCCTGAGCGAGCGCCAGCATCGCCACGGGTTCCCCCCGCCCAGCGAGACCCACGGCGAGCCAATCGAGGAGGGAGAGCCGCGCCACGGCCTCGACCGTCGGCGGGCATACCGCGGGACCGGCGGCAAAGGCTGCGATCTGCGCGGTTGCGCCGGGCTGCTTCTGTCCGTCCATCCCCACCTCCGCAACGTCACCGGACCAAGGCTATCACCCCGTCGGACGGTGCACCAAGCGGGCCAGCGCATAGCGCGCCGTGAGGGCGCTTTAGAGAGTTGTAACCTACGGGCGCCGCAGCCATCTCACTTTGGCACATCGACTGGTCCGAGACAGAGGAAGACATCCATGGACAGCCGACTACCCCCCTTCGCCGCCGCTTTCACCCTGCTTTTCATTGGCACGGCGCAGGCAGGATCGATCTCCGAACAAGCGGTGATCGACGCCCAGACTGCCTGGGGCGAGGGCATCGTCGCCATCGCCGCCACGCACACCGAGGGCGGTGATTTCGAAGCTCGGGCGACCCAGCATATCGAGACGCTCTACGCCTATGGCGACACCGATGTGATGTTCAAACCGACCTTGGCGGCCGAGGACCAGTTCCGCGAGACCTTCGCCGAGGCGCTCAGCTACTTCATCGGCGCCGCGGGGACGGAGGACACCGGCTTCGCGATCAAGGGCTGGACGAGTGTTCGGTGGGAGAACAACGGCATCTACACCACCGAGAATGCCGCCATGGCCATGGGCAACTACTACTTCACAGGCCCGGACGGGTCCGAGACCAAGGTCGAATACACCTTCGGCTATGTCCTGGACGATGACGGAACGCTGAAGATCAACCTGCACCACTCCTCCCTGCCCTACGCGCCTTCCTGAGGCGGTCCGTAGGGTGTGCGCCGTTCCCAGCCGGGAGCGGCGCACGCAAGCCTCAGAAGTGGATGGCGCGGCCGTAGGCGTCGAGGACGCTCTCGTGCATCATCTCGGACAGGGTCGGGTGGGGGAAGACGGTCTCCATCAGGTCTTCCTCGGTGGTCTCCAGCTTCTTGCCGACCGTGTAGCCCTGGATGAGCTCGGTCACCTCGGCGCCGACCATATGGGCACCCAGCAGCTCGCCGGTCTCCGCGTCGAAGATGGTCTTGATCATCCCCTCGGGCTCGCCGAGGGCGATGGCCTTGCCATTGCCGATGAAGGGGAAGCGGCCGACCTTGACCTTGTAGCCCTGCTCCTTTGCCTTCGCCTCCGACAGGCCCACCGAGGCGACCTGGGGTTGGCAGTAGGTGCAGCCGGGGATGCTCTCGGGCTTGACCGGATGGACGTCGTTCTTGCCGGCGATGAGTTCGGCGACCATGACGCCCTCGTGGCTCGCCTTGTGCGCCAGCCACGGCGCGCCGGCGATGTCGCCAATCGCCCAGACGCCTTCCACGCCGGTGCGGCAGAAGGGGTCGGTGACGATGTGGCTCTTCTCGACCTTGATGCCCAGCTTCTCCAGCCCCAGCCCCTCGGTATTGCCGACGATGCCCACGGCGGAGATGACGGTGTCGAACTCCTCCTTGGTGACCTTGCCGCCCGCCTCGATGTGGGCGACGACCTTGCCGGCGGCGCCGTTCGGCGGGGTGCGGTCGAGCTGCTTCACCATGGCCTTGGTCATGATCTTCATGCCCTGGGCCTTGAGCGACTTGGCGAGGAAGGCGGAGATCTCCTCATCCTCGGCGGGCACGATACGGTCCATGACCTCGACCACCGTCGTGTCGGCGCCGAGGGTGTTGTAGAAACTCGCGAACTCCACCCCGATGGCGCCTGAGCCGATGACGAGCAGCTTCTTCGGCATGCGCGGCGGGGTCATGGCGGTGCGATAGTTCCAGACCAGGGTCGCATCCGCCTCCAGCCCTGGCAGATCGCGCGAGCGCGCGCCGGTGGCGATGACCACATGGCGCGCCGCGAGATCCTCGGTGCCCTTGTCGGTCTTGACGCTGACCTTGCCGGGGGCGGGGATCGTCGCCTCGCCCATGATAGTGGTCACCTTGTTCTTCTTCAGCAGGTGGCCCACGCCGCCGTTCAGCTGGGCCGCGACCTTGCGCGAGCGCTTCACGACCGCGTCGAGATCGTAGCCGATGTCGCCAGCCTTCAGCCCGAACTCCTTGGCGCGGTGCATCAGGTGGAACACCTCGGCCGATCGCAGCATCGCCTTGGTGGGGATGCAGCCCCAGTTGAGGCAGATGCCGCCCAGATGCTCGCGCTCCACGATCGCGGTCTTCAGGCCCAGCTGTGCCGCCCGGATCGCGGCAACGTAACCGCCGGGACCGGCGCCGATGACAACGAGATCGTACTGAGTGGCCATGGGTTCCTCCGCCTATGCGTTTGGGGAAACCTAAGCCATGGGTCAGGGGGCGTTAAGGCCGCCGGCGGCGTGCCGGGGGCGACACGTCAGCCCATGTAGCCGCCACCCGCGCGGTAGGCGCGCTCGGCGGCCGTGTCGGCCCGCCCCAGCACCGCATTGCGCGAGGGGAAGCGGCCGAAGCGGCGGATCACCTCCCGGTGCTTGATCGAATGGGCCAAGGTCTCACCGTTGCCGTCGGCATTCTCCCGCGGCAGGCGGCTGGCGGCCAGGCGCACGGCCCGGTTCTGCGCCGCCATGGTCTCGTGGTGCGAGAGCGGCAGGTAGAACAGCAGCCGCGCAGGCTCCGGCATCGCGAGGTCGTAGCCCCGCGACAGCGCCGTGACCGCCACCGCGAAGGCCTGGGGATCGGCCGCGAAGGCCTGGGCGGTGCCGCGGTGGACGTTGCGGGGCATCTGGTCGAGCAGGATCACCAGCGCCAGGGCGCCGGCGGGCCGCGCCAGCCAGTCCGACAACCGCCCCTCCAGCGCAAGGCCCGCCAGGGCACCCAGCCGGCGCTCGCAGGCCCGGTCCAGGGCGGGGTCGTTGGCAAACCACCCCTCGTGCCCGACCTCGTGGATCCAGAAATCCAGCACCCGCGCCATGGCATCCAGCGTGCCGGCCTGGAAGTGTACTGGCGGTTTGTCTTCAAGGTCCGAGGTTGCCGTCATGGCGTGGCTGCTCCGGGTCGCGAAGGAACCCGCTCACCCTCGTCGCCCCAGCCGTGCTCGTCCACCGTATTGGCGAAGTCGAGCATCTCGATCTCCGCCATTTCCGCCGCCTGTGCCTCTGCCGCCTCGGCATAGACGGCCTGGGCGGTCTCATAGGTGACGGGCGTCGCGATGGGGGTGACGACGGTATAGGGCAGCGTCTCCTCGACCGGCGTCGCCGGGCGCACTGTCATCCGGTAGAGCGCGTAGCCGGTGATCAGGGCAAAGCAGAGGGTGAGGAAGATCGGGAAGGCGCCCACGCCGAAGATGTCCATCAGGTAGCCGATGATAAACGGCGTGCCCGCCGCGCCGACACCCGTCAGGAGCACAAGGCCACCGGCGGCGCCGGCCATCTCCTCATGCTCCATGAAGTCGTTGGTATGGGCGACCAGCAGCGAATAGAGCGGGTTGGAGCAGCCCCCGAGCAGGACCGCCCCGGCGACGATGATCGGGAAGGACCCGCTGGCAAAGGACATGAGCACGCAGCCCGCGCCCCCAAGGGCCGCGACGATGGCGATCAGATGGCGCCGGTCCACCCGGTCGGAGATGTAGCCGATGGGAAACTGCAGCACGAGCGCGCCCGTGTAGATCGAGCCGATCAGGATCGACAGCTCAGCCGCCGTCAGCCCGACCTCGACGCCCCAGACCGGCGTCATCCCGAACATGCCCGCAAAGATCGCACCGGAGACCAGCATTCCGAAGGCGCCCAGCGGCGAGACCTCGAACAGGCGCGAGAGCGGAAGCTGCTTGTCCGCCTCCGCCACCGGTGCGGGGCTGGCCGACAGCAGGATCGGCGTGCAGGCGAGGGACACGGCGACGGTCATGACCACAAACAGGTCATAGCCCGCCGGGTCGCCCAGCGGCACGATGGCCTGGGAGAGCACGATCCCCCCCATCTGGCAGACCAGGTAGATCGACATCGCCTGGCCGCGGTTCTCGTTGGTCGACTGGTTGTTCAGCCAGCTCTCGGCCACGACGTAGACGGCGGAGAAGCAGAACCCCGAGAGCACGCGCATCGCCGTCCAGGCCCAGGGGTCGACGGCGACGGCATAAAGGATGAAGGCCGCCGACAGGAGCGAGGCCATGGCGGCGAAGGTGCGCACATGCCCGACCCGGCGCAGCATGATCGGGGTCATCTTGGCGCCGAAGAGAAAGCCCACGAAGTAGCCGGTCATCACCACACCCATCAGGGTGGTGTCGAACTCCTCGATCCCCCCGCGCAGGCCCAGGGCGGTGCCCTGCAGGCCATTGCCGATCTGCAGCAGGAACATGCCGATCAGCAGGGCCCAGGTGCTGGAGAAAACGCTCAGCATGAGCGGTGCCTTTCCATGGTGTTGGTGCGTCGTGACCCCCGCCCGACTCAAGGCGGAGGGTGAGGGAGCGCGCCTTATCCGGTCGCGCCCGCCAGCGCCATGGCCGTGTCGTTATCGGACCTCAGGCAGCAGGAGCGAGGCATCGCCGTAGGAGTAGAAGCGATACCCCTCCGCGATCGCATGGGCGTAAACGCCTTGCATCCGCTCGAGCCCCATGAGGGCGGCGACCAGCATGAACAGCGTCGAGCGGGGCAGGTGAAAGTTGGTCATCAGCCCGTCGATCGCGCGAAACCGGTGGCCGGGGCGGATGAAGATATCGGTCTCCCCGTCGTAGGGCCGGATCGTGCCGTCCGGATCGGCCGCGCTCTCCAGCAGGCGCAGCGCAGTGGTGCCGACGGCGATCAACCGTCCCCCGGCCGCGCGGGCAGCGTTGAGGCGGTCGGCGGTCTCGGCGGTCAGCGCTCCTGCCTCCGCATGCATCCGGTGCGCCTCGATCCGCTCGGTCTTCACCGGCAGGAAGGTCCCAGGGCCCACATGGAGCGTCAGCGTCTCGCGCCCGATCCCCGCGGCATCGAGGGCGCCGATCAGCGTCTCGTCGAAATGAAGCGCGGCGGTTGGCGCCGCGACCGAGCCCGCCTGGCGCGCGAAGATCGTCTGGTAGTCCTCCCGGTCCTGGGCGTCCGCCGCGCGGCGCCCGGCGATATAGGGGGGCAGCGGCATGGCGCCGGCCGCGGCGATGGCGGCCTCCAGCGCCTGGCCTTTGCGGTCGAAAACCAGGGGGGCGAGCCCCTCCTGCGGATCGTCGGCCAGGGTGGCGGTCAAGGCCTCCTCGGCGCCAAAGTGGATCGCGTCGCCCGCCCGCAAGCGCTTGGCCGGTCGCAGCAGCGCCTGCCAGCGCCCTCGCCCCTCCGGGATCGCGAGGGTCGCCTCGATCTTCGCCTCCCCGCTCCCGTCGGTGGTCGCCCGGCGGCGGATGCCCGACAGGCGCGCGGGGATCACCCGGGTGTCGTTGAAGACCAGCACATCGCCCGCGCGCAGGAAGCGCGGCAGGTCGATGGCCCTTGCGTCATGCGTCGCTGCGCCGGCCGCCACCAGCATCCGCGCGCTGTGGCGCGGCCGGGCCGGGCGCAGGGCGATCAACCCTTCGGGCAGGTCGAAGTCAAAGTCGCTCAGCTCCATGCCCGCGCGCCTATCGCATCGCACCGCCGCTGTCAGTAGCCGGCAAGCGCCAGTCCGCCCACGATCACCAGGCGCAGCGCCAGCAGGGTCAGGAGCGCCTTCAGGATCGTGCGGAAGCGGGTCTCGTCGAGGCTGAGCAGGATCCGCCGGCCGATCACCGTGCCCAGAAAGCCCGTGGCGATCATCGCCGCCATCAGCGGGGCCCAGGGGGCGAAGGCGAAGCCCAGCAGCCCGAAGACCGTGACCTTGAGCAGATGCTGCAGCGTCATCATCACCGAGAAGGTCGCCACATGCGCCTCCCGCGCCAGGGCGACACGGTGAAGGTAGGCGGCCACGAAGGGGCCCGTCGCCCCCACGAACATCGTCAGCAGGCTCGTGATCCCCCCCGCCGCCGGGGTCGCCACCTTGAGCGGCAGCCCGCCGCCTGGCAGGGGCAGCTTCACGTAGAGCATGCCGAGCACGAAGACGCCGACCAACAGGCTGAGGACCGGCGGCGGCAGGGTGAGCGAGACCGAGCCACCCAAAAGCGCCCCCACCAGGCCACCCAGTACGAAGGGCAGCACCACCGCCCAGCGCGTCGCGCCGAGCATCAGCATGGCGCGCCCGGCGTTGGAGCCGACCTGCACGACGCCATGGACCGGGATCAGCGCCGCGGGCGGGACGAGGTTCGCCATGACCGCCAAGAGGGCGATCCCGCCCCCGATGCCGAAGGCCGCCGTGATGAGGGAGGTGACGAAGCTCGCGCTGACGAGCACCAGGGCCGCGCCAGCAGAAAGATCGGCGGGCAGCAGCGTCTCCAGCATCGCTGCGCCCTTTCGTTGGTGGGGTTAGCGGTCGGCGGCGACGGTGACCTTGATCATGCGGTCGGGG
>JBCBMO010000011.1:0-12706 GCA_039822785.1 Pseudomonadota bacterium
CCTTTGCTCTGTGCTTGGGGTGAAAAAAAAAAAAAAAGTGCTTCGCCCCGCTTGTTTTTTTTTTTTTTTGGGACGCTGCACCACCACACGCACCATGGACCGCGCGCCGCCGCTCAAGCAGCGGGTCGTCGTGTTTCGCAGCAGCGATCGGGATCGCGTGGAATTCCCGGAGACGAACGCATATGAGATCGACGTCCCCGAGGTCGCGAACAGCGCCGGATTCCGGCTGGCGTCCTTCGAGATGCAGGCCGTGCCGCAGTTCACCTTCCGGGAGGGCGTGAACGACGAGGTGCACTTCTCGGGCGGCGCTGTGCTCGGCGGGCAGGTGGACCCAGACGGTCTCTACGAGAACGAGCTGCGGATCGAGGTCGCCGACGTCGCTGGCAACGCCCTGGACGACGTGGTGGTGTACGTCCCGCCCTACGACCTGCAGGCGACCCTGGTGCACGACGCACTCGGTGGCGCGGTCGTGCACTGCGACGGCGCGCACGGGCTGGCGTCGGACGCCGGGGACGCGGCGGTCTACGATGGACCCCCCGTGCACCTCCTGGTCAGCAGCCAGGGCCGGGTGCTGCTGGCGGACGGCTCGGGGCTGGCGCCGGGGGTTGCGGTGCAGTCGGCGACGACCCTCTACCTGGACGGGACCGTCGTGACCAGCGCCGGGACCGGGGCAGCCGAGGGCGCGGTCGTGCACTGCCGCGCCCTGGGCGCCGCGGACCTGGCGTCCATCATCACGACCCGCGGGCGGGACCTGCGGCGCCCGACCAGCCGGGGAAGCCGGCTCTCCGCGGCGGTGGTGGACGGCCGCTTCGACCTGCGGCTGGAGCACACCCGGGACCTGGCCGCGCCCCGGGTGCGCGCCTCGGTGGCGCCGGGGTTCCGGGGCCTCGGCACGGCCCTGGGCCGGCTGGTGCAGACCATGGCGCCCTGGCGGCGGTCCGCGCGGTCCTGGCGCAGCGCGTCCCAGGTCGACCCGCCCCGCCAGACCATGCGGTTCCCGGGGGGCCTCTACGACGTAGGCGACCTGGGCACGGCGCTCTTCGACCGCATCAACGGCGCGAACCTGGCGCGGAACCGGGTCTACGGCGACACGGCGCTGCAGGTGGGCGTGACGACCCACCTCGGCACGACCCATGCCGTGCGGCTGCCGGCCGGGCACTACGGCGCCGAGACCCTGGGCGCGTGGCTGGGCGCGGCCCTGGAGACCGCAGTCGTCCCGGCCCTCGGCTGGTCCTGCGCCTACGACCCGAGCGGCCGGGCCTGGACCATCGCCAACGGGAGCGGCGCGCCCTTCACCCTGCACCTTAACCCCGGGGCCGAGCCGGGCACGGGGTGGGCAACGGGCGGCGCGGCGCCGCCCACGAACCCGGCCGTCGCGGGCGCCGCGGCCGCGCGGCTCCTGGGCTTCTACCCCAACACCTCGGTGCCGGCGCCGGGCGGCGCGGTGCGGTCGGTGCGGCCCGCGGGGCTGCCGGACGAGATCGCGGCGCCCGTCTTCCGCAACGCGCACGACGCCGTGCTCGAGCAGGAGCCCGGCGTCGAGACCCGGCGCCGCCTCCACTTCACGACCCTAGTCGTGTCCCGGGACCCGGGCGCGCGGAAGGTGGCGCTCAGCACGCGCAACGACGAGGCCATGGACGTGACCCTCTCCGACGCGTCCTCCTTCCTGGCACCGGGCGTCGGCGACGCGTCGGCGGTGCTGGTGGGGGTCACCACCGTGGCCGTGGTCGCCCGGGGGTTCTCGGCGCCCCTGCCGGTGCAGGTCGGGCAGGTCGTGGGCCTCGGGAACGGGGCGACGGGGCTGGACCTGACCGGCCAGGTGGTCGTGGCCGACGCGTCGACCGCGGCCGTGCGGGTGGACTCGTCGGCCTGGGCAGCTACCATTGACGGCGCGGCCGGGCCCTGGAGCGACTTCCGGCTCCTGGCCGTCGACGCGCCGGTGCTGGACGTGTACCGCACCAGCACCGCGGCCGCCCGGGTCGGGCTCGCCGCGGACCTCCTGGGCGTGCAGGACTTCTCGGAGATGCAGGCCATGTGGAACCTGGACCACGACACTGCCCTCTACCTGTCCATCGAGCCGATCGGCGTCAGCACGCGCTACGCCGAGTCCCTGGTGACCCGGGAGGCCGGCACCACCACGGTGGCCACGGCGCGCATCCCCGTGCGCACCACGGGCATCAACCACGTCAACACCCTGGGCGCGCACGAGCTCATGTACGACGGGCCCCAGACCCTGCGGCGCGTGCGCGTGCGGCTCAGCAACGCCGACGGCACGGCCTACCAGTCCAACCGGGTGGACCACACCATTGCGTTGGTGGTGAACTACCAGTAGGGGGGCGGGACCCGCCCGATTGGGGTTTTTTTGGGTCGGCCCCGAACCAAGCCATGGTCGAGGTCTTCGACGACGTGCTCCCGGCGGCCGTCCTGGACGCGCTCGACGACTTCCCCGCCGACTGCTTCCGGGGCGCCTCGTCCCGCACCCTGGTGCGGCCCATCGCCGACCTGCCCCGGAGCCCGGGGACTGACCCGGTGCGCCGGGTGCTGCACGCGGTCCGGCGGTGCGTGGCGGGCGCCGGGGAGGGGTTCGTCGAGGTCTGGGGCCGGCACCGCGCCGAGCTGGTGCCGTTCCACGTGGACTGCGACGAGGCGCTCCTGACCCGGGACCACCTCCTGCGCACGCCGGCGTGGGGCCACGTGCTGTACCTGCGCGAGCACCACCCGGCGCCCACCCTCTTCTGCGACGGCACCCACCTCACGGTCGTGCCGCCCCGGCGTAACCGGCTGGTGCGGTTCCCGGGGCACCTCCTGCACATGGTGCTGCCGATCGAGGGCCTCGAGGAGACCCGGCGGTCCGTGCTGCTCTTCAACCACTGGCCGACCCTGGGTCCGGGGATGGCCGTCGGCCCGGGCGGCCCCGACGACGGCCCCGACGCCGAACCCGACGCCGGCCCCGACGCCGGCCCCGCGCCAGTGGCCGTGCGGGACGTGGGCGCGCCGGCGGACCCGGCGCACCTGCACGTCTTTCCGTCCATGTACACGGACCGGTACGCGACCAACGCGGACCTCCCCCGGGGCAACCTCCCCCTGTACCTCCACGGCGTGCGCGACCTGCGGGGCGCCGTCCTGACGACCCGGCGGCGCCAGCCGTGGCGCGTGCGCGCGGACCCGGCGGGCGCCGTGCCGCTCGAGCCCGCAACCTGACCGGGTGCTGGTCCCGTGCCGACGTCGGGATTCGGGGTCGGGTTCGACGTCGGGGCCGTCGGGGCCGGCGTCGGGTTCGGCGTCGGTATCGAATCGTGCCGTACGACGTCGGGGCGCGTCGGGCGACTCGACGTCGGGCCGGTTCGACGTCGGGATTCGGGCTCGCTTGCGCGCTGGTACTCTTCCGCCAACCCCGGACAGCGCTGCGTGCGCAGCCACTGAATCACGGGGCCATGATTCTTGCGGGCGGCCTCGATGGACGTGCGGCGCGTGAGTGCACCGCCCCTGGCGCCGGCACCCTGAGAACGTCCAGGTGGCCGCCGCTGGCCGCGCCGTGGCACACCGACGTGGTCGCTTCGCAGCCATGCTCCTGGCACCATTGCACCAGCTCCACGACACCATGGTGGGCAGCCTGCCACATCCAACGATCCCGTGTGGCGCTGGGGTCGCGCGGGCGCGGCTTGCTTGGCCCATGGTGCTGCTTGCTGATGACGCTGAAGCATTCCAGCGGCGACGGACGCGGTGGTTTCTCCGCTCCGCCTTGCAGGATCCACAGCGCCCGCACTGCCAGGGGCAGATCGGCGGCGCTGCTCGGGTCGGCCGCCGGGGTCGGGTCCTTCAGGTTCATGCCCAGGTCGAAGCCCCCGCTCCCCAGCAGCAGCGTCAGCTGCAGCCGCTGCAAGAGGTCGAGGAAGAGCCCGATCGTCCGTCGCGTCCGCGCTCCCACGAACGGCAATGCGTACCGCCGGCCCTGTTGGTCCATGCAGCCGCTGCGGGCCACCGCGGTGCCGGCCATCCGTGACATCCCTTTCAGATTTGAAACGTCGGGCCCCGGTCGGTTCGACGTCGAGCCCGACGTCGGGCGGCGGGCTCGCCTGAACCGCGTTGCCCTGCTTCAGGGACCGACGCAACCCCGACGTCGTCGGAGTTGCAGGGAACCCAACTACCGGAAGGTTCTTGGAACGGTCCGTGCCGACGTCTGCAGGGAACGCCGGCCCTGAGGGCGGCGGCGACCCTCAGGCGGCGGGTCGTAGGGAAAGCAGACCCAAGAACCTTCTGGATGGCACCGGCGATCACCCCCTCCAACCAAGCACCAGGACCACGGCGAACAGAACACACGCGGCAATGGCGCCGCCCCACCCCAGGCGGCGACGAACGAAGCCCGTGGTGCCGACCGGTACGCCCAGGCTCCGGTCGTTGAGGCCGTGGATCAGGTCGAGGTGGGCGCGGGGCGCGCCGCCGACCAGGGCCGCGGCGAGGTGCGCGGAGAAATCCCAGCAGTTCCGCGACAGGACGCGATACGAGCCGTCCGCGAAGCACTCTTCGCCGCTGGCAAGGGCACGGATGACCGCGCGCTGGTTGGGGTCGTCGGGCCTCGGCCAGGCCGTGCCGCGGTAGCGGCCCAGGGGCACGGCCTTCCAGAATTGCCAATCGCCGTAGTCGTGGCACCGGGCGATCTCGGGGATCACGCCATGCAGGGGAGAGCCGTTGACCAGGAGCCGGGAGGCCGAGCCGAAGGTCCATTCGTGGATGTCTCCCGCAAGGCGGACCCCCGTGTGGATGATGGGCGGCCAGGCGCGGCCGCGGTAGACCTGCAGGTACACCTCGCGGTCGCCGCCGCCGGTCGCTTCGGCCGGCGCCATGAGGTTCTGGAAGGTTCCATAGCTTTCAGAATTGCATGGCCCCCATGCAGCCGTCCATGGAGCCGCTGGACCCCACCGCGACCAGTCCGTTCCTATCCCCGGACACCCGATCCCGTCTGGCGCGGGGTGCCCCGTGCGTATCACCGGTTCCGACCGACTTCTGGGAGCGATGCGCCATGTCGCCGGGCGACCCGAGCGGGTTGTGCACGCCCTCCCGCGCGCCGGACGCCTTCCTTGCGAACTGCACGCCCGGTCCGGCGTGCCTCGCGGACGCGGGGGAGTGTCTGGCGACGCCTGCGCAACCCAAGCGCACGACGCCTGGCACGCCCCGGGTCGCGACGCCGGGCTTTGCGACGCCGCAGCGGTCCGGCACGCCGCGGTCCGGCACGCCCGCGGTCGTCACACCGGGCGTCGGATGCGAGGAGCTGGTCGCGCGGGTCACCGACGCCGCGGGGTGTGCCTTCACGTTCACGCCCCGCACCATGTCGGTGATCCACGCGCCGGAGGATCGACTCGTGGAGAAGACAACCAACGGTCCGTCCAAGGGCAAGCGCCGGTACAACGTCGCCAAGTACCGCCAGACCCTCGAGCTGCACCGGCGGCTGCGCCGAGAGGGCAAGCCCATTCCCCTCGACGGTGACGGCGGCAAGTACTACCGCCCCCGGCGCGTCAACGAGCACGGCGAACCCGTCAAGCGCAAGTACATCCCCTCGGGCCGCTATCGGCACCGGGACCCGGCGCGGTGGCGGGCCTTCCGCACCAACGTGGAACTCTACAATTCGTCCGTGCCGTCGGCCCTGGCGCCACCGGCCCCGCCGGCCCCACCGACCCCGCCGGCCCCCTCACCCCCGTCGTCGAGTACGGCCGTGGTCGTGCCGCCCTCGCCGCCAAGGTCGCCCCACGTGGTCGAAGTATAGGCACTCGAATAATTATGGGAGGCCCCGCATCCAAGGACCCATGACGGACCTCGAGGAGGCACCCAACCAAGACCTGTCGTACACCACCGATGGCGTGTACGAGGAACCGCTGGTGACCCACTACACCGACGTGCCTGGCGCGGCGCCCTTCAGCGCGCCCTTCCAGGCGGCGCAATTCCGTCTGTCGATCGCGCCGTGCGGAACGGAGCGGGGCATGACCCTGCAGCAGGCGGCGACGACGGCCCTGCACACCCACTACCTGCACGCCGCGTCCAACCAGCACCGGCTGCACATCCACCTGCGCCAGAGGCGTCCGGTAAATTGGGGTTAGGTCGCCACCCCCCCCTCCCCAAAAAAAAAAGAAAAAGCGCGGGAAACGCACCCCTTGCGCCATGCACGCACCGGCCGGCGCGGCGGCCGCTGTGGTCGAGTTCCTGCCGATCGGCACGCGCCTGGTGATCGAGGTCCTCGTGCCGCAGCTCTGGAACGCCTGGCGGACCCCACTTCTCGCAAAGGCCAACGCCGACGCGCTCGCGGTGCTCCAGGCCACGGACCGCGAGTTCCTGGAGGTCGTGGCGGAGGTGCATCCCCGTGGTCCGTGCGAGTGGTTGCTGCGCGCCGCGTGGGTCGGTAACCGGGACGTGGTGGCGTGGTTGGGTCCCGGGCGCCGCCTGCACCGCGCCCACGCGCAGCTCGCCGCGCGCGGCGGCCACATCGACGTCCTCCGGTGGCTCCGGGGCCGGGGATGTCCCTGGGACGAGCAGACGTGCGAGCAGGCGGCGGCTGGCGGCCACCTCTCCCTGCTGCAGTGGGCGCGGGCCCGGGGGTGTCCCTGGAACGAGTGGACCTGCGAGGCGGCGGCCGCCGGCGGCCATCTCGACGTCCTGCAGTGGGCCCGGGCACGGGGCTGTCCCTGGAACCGGTGCACCTTCTTCGCCGCCGCGCGGCACGGCGACCTGGTCGTCCTGGACTTTCTGCGACGCGAGGCCTGCCCCTGGGACGCATGGACCTGCGCGGGCGCCGCGCAGGGCGGTCACCTGCACGTCCTGAAATGGCTGCGGCGCCACGGGTGCCCCTGGAACGCGTCGACCTGTAAGCACGCAGCGTACTATGGCCATGCCCGCGTGCTGGAATGGGCGATCGAACAGGGATGTCCCCAGCGAGACTGGATGGACGAGTACGCCGCCGAGACATGGACCAACCCGGAATTCGTGTTCTGGTGACACTAGCGTAGCAACAACAACAACAACAACAACAACAACAAAAAAGAGAGGAACGCATCAATTCTCCTTGCACTTCACCTGATAGGACTGGACCGGGGCATGGCTGCTGTCCATGAAGAAACTCGAGTTCACCGCGCAATCACTCTTTGTGAAGAACAGCTGGCAATGGCCGTTTCCCAGATAGATCCCCGAACCCGCGTACATATTCCCTGAATCGTCCTTGAGCGGTACCGTTTGCAATCCGTCCACCATCCCCTCGCACGCGGACTCCTGTTTGCTGTGCTTGCTACTCACCTCCGCCGAGGTACCAAACTGAAACTTGCACTTGTAGCTCGTCATCGTCTCTGCTCCTAGTGCGTCCCCCAAAAAAAAATTTTTTTTTTCTTTTTGTGTGTCTTGTCGTTTATCCCATGGATAATTTTCGGTTCGCTGCCAAGCACAGCGAGACCATGCCCGCAACTTGCGCCCGTTCCCGGTTCCGGAACTGGAACCTCATGGACCACCTCGCGCTCCATGCGTTCCTGTCTCTGATGGCGACCCGCATCCAGGCGGTGTGGCGGGGCCGCCTCGGCCGCGCGGCGCGCGCGCGTCGGCGGGGGGCGGTGATCCGTCTGCACGCCGCCGCCCGGCGCTTCTACCGCAAGCGGATTCAGCGGCGCCGGGCCGCGGCGTGCCGCCGCATCCAGAGCCTGGTCCGGGGCGTAGCGGTGCGCAAGAACGACTCCGCCGCCCAGCTCCTGCGCGAGGTCAAGGATCTGCGCCGGCGCGTCGCGGACGCCGACGACCTCTTCAAATGCCCCATCAGCCAAGAGGTGCCGAGCGACCCGGTCTTCAACCTCGCCGACGGGTGCATCTACGAGCGCGAGCAGATCCTGCGCTGGATCCAGTATTCGCCGACCTCCCCGTGGAACCGCTTCTACACGTCCGAGAACACGCTCCAACCCCTGCGCATGCCACACACCCTCTCCACGCTGCACCGGCCCGTGGCGCAGTACCCGACCCCGGGCACGCCCCGGTTCGTGCCCGTCACGGTCACGTCGCCCGAGGCGCAGGGCGTGATCCAGATGTTCCGCACCCTCATGCGCGACAGCCCGACGGAACCGCGCGAGGTGAACGGGCGGCTACCGCCGCTCCCACCGGACGCGCTGCCGCTGGGCGGCCTCTCCGCCGACGACGTCCGGACCTACGGTACGGCCGGCACCGGACCCAACCGCGTCATGAACAACACGACCGCGGACCTTCCCGGCGACCTGGACCAGTCGCGCGCCGCGGCGCTGAACAACGTCTCCGTGCGCTCCCGGCACCTGGTCGACTACACCTACATCGACCCGGAGACGCCGCTCGGCTAGGCGCGCCGGGGCGGGAGGCGCGCCGCGATGCGCTCGAGCTCGCCGGGAATCGCCGCGACGAGGTCTTCGCAGCTTTGGCCCTCCTCGTGGCGCCGCTGGCACTGCGCCTGGAAGCGGTTGCACCACTCCTTGACGATGATGCTCGGCACGACCTGGGCGTGACGCGGCTCGACGAACCCGGTCAGCACGAACCGCTGGCCGGCCAGCACGGGCGTGACCCGGTGCGCGACCACGCCGCCGGGAAAGATCACTGCGTGGCCCCGGGGCAGCCGGAGCTCGTGGCGCCGCGCGCCGCACTGGTCCTCGCCGAGGAGCAGGGTGCCGCCGACGAAGTCCTCCGGGTCCGAGAGACCCACCACGAACGACAGGAGGGTGCCGTCCGTGTGCCGGCGCAGGTCGTTCTGCGCGGCCGGTTCGTACTTGGCGAAGAAGAAGTCGGAGAGCACCAGCTCCAGGTTCTCGGGGATCCTGTACCGGCGCCGCATCTCGTCGAGGAGCGGCAGCACCAGGGTCGTGAGCTCTAGCCCCCGCGCGTTGTCCAGGACCTTGATCACGTCAATGTCGGTCGTCGGGTAGCGCACGTGGCGGTCCGTCTGGAAGGCGCCGGACCGGTTGAAGGTGACGAAGCGCAGCACGTCGTCGATGATGGCCTCGCACTGCGGCTCCGGGACGGCGAAATCGGGAACGTGGTAGCAGGTGCCCATGACCCCCGGAAAGACGACGAGCTCCCCGACCATGGTCTCTTCCCCCGGTCACGACCTAAAAAACTTCCTCCTGGCGCCAGGTGGCGTGCCAGATCTGTTCGCAGTCCAGGCTCGGGGGCGGCGGACGCGCGGGGCCGGCGCGGTCCGCGGCCGTCCGGGTCTGGTTGCGCCGGGCGTACCAGTTCCGGAACGCGGCCGGGTGGATCGTGTAGTCCCACCCGGGGGGCAGGCCGTGGCGCTGCAGGAAGGTCTGCAGGTAGCGCTCGGGAAGCTTGTTCCCCGTCCAGAGCAGGTACGCCGTCGGGTTCTCGAAGAAGTACTTGTCGCCGCAGGGGTGCAGCAGGTCCAGGACGCCGCCCGGGCGGGTGTCGGTGATGAACTTGCCGCGCACGTACTTGCGCTCGGCCGCGGTGCCGACCAGGTCGCCGTCGGTGGCGTGCAGCATCCCGTCGGCGCCGTGGTAGATGATGGGGCGCTGGCCCCGCTTCTGCTCGGCGGTGGCGCCGGCCGCGCCGTCGTACACCATGGTCGAGGTGGGGACCAGTTGTGGTCGAGATTCTGAAAGGTGCGGGGGGAAGCCGATCCACATGCTCGTGCTCCGCGACGCGAAGCGGCGCCGCATCGACACGGCACCCGACGCGACGCTGCCGGCCTGCCGCTATCCGGCACCTCTAGCCGGCGCGCGTGTGCGACGATTGGTCGGTCTGCACCTGGACCTGATGCAGCGGATGTCCCTTTCGCTCCTGCTGATGGGCGGTGGCTGTGACCTGGGCGTTATCCTGCACGACTCGGACGGTGCACCTACATGGATCGGCTACGCCCTGAAGATCCTGCAGGGTCGTGTCCGTGCCACACGGTGGTACATACACGATAGACTACCGCTGCTGAAAACTTGGTGCATCCAAGCGGCGCTCCGCGGTGCAATGGAGCTCCTGCAATGGTGCTGGGTCCGGTGCCCGCATGTGAGTCACACGATGTGCTGCGCGGCAGCAGAGGCCGGAAATATTGAGATGTTACAGTGGCTGCGGGCGCAGGGTTGCCCCTGGGGCGAGGAGACGTGCGAGACGGCAGCGCAGGGAGGTCACCTGGAGGTGCTACAGTGGCTCCGGGAGCAGGGCTGTCCCTGGAATGAGGGGACATGCAGTTGGGCAGCATACGGTGGTCACCTGGAAGTGCTGCAGTGGCTCCGCGCGCAGGGCTGTCCCTGGGACGAGGCAACATGCTGGGCAGCAGCGAACAACGGCCACCTGGAGATACTGCGGTAGTGCCGGGCGCAGGGCTGCCCCTGGGATGAGGCGACATGCAGTGCGGCAGCGGTTCGGGGTCATCTGGAGATGCTGGAGTGGTGCCGGTCCCAGGGCTGTCCATGGACGGAGAACACCTTCCTGTACGCAGCGGTGGGCGGGCACCTCGCCACTGTGCATTGGTGCGAGACCAACGGGTGTCCCGTCGGCGCCATGGGCCGAGAAATGGTCGCCAAGGCACAGTGGTAGCATGTGTGAGAGCGCGTTCCGACGGCTCCGGGTGCGGACCAAGAAGAGAAAAAATAAAAAAAAAAATCGACGGCAGGCATGGCAAGGATCCAGCATGCCCGTCTTTGATCTAGACAAGGACGATCTCAACCGCAGCAGCGGCGGCGGCGCCGAGGACGTGCGCGAGTTCCCGGTCTCGCTGCGGCGGGGGGCGGATGCGACAGGCATCCGCGTCGGGGGCCTCGTCGGCCCGTCGGAATCCATCGAGGAGCGGTGCCGCCGCGAGGGCGCGACCCACGTCGACATCCCCGTCGGCACCGACCCCCGCATGCGGCGGGAGGGCCGTCTCCCGACGACCCAGCTGGGCGACATCTGCCACACCATCATGACGACCTTTGACCGGCTGCGCGCCGCGCACCCCGAGATGCCCATTGACTACCTCCGCGCGGCGGTCATCACCGAGCACCCGGCCATCGAGCGGTCGGCGTTCTTCTACCGCTACCCGGGCATGTTCATGACCTTCACGGACCCGGCCCTCTCGCCCCATGATCGGGAGAAGTGCATGCAGACCATCCTCCTCAAGCTCCGCCTCGAGCAGGGGGAGATCGAGGGCGAGGAGGCCAACCAGTGCATCGCCGAGCTCATGGGCGTGCCGCCGGAGCAGCGCGAGCGCATGTACAAGCACCTGCGGGAGGTCCACCTCGAGGAGGAGCGCCGGCGGCCGGCGGGCGCCTGAGCCGGCGGCCCTCACGGCCCCGTCTGGGTGCCGGCGTCCTTGCTGCGGCCCACGACCGTCGCCGTCGCCAGGAACCGCACCACGGACTGGTGGCCCTGGCTGATGAGGTTCGCCCGGTCCAGGGGCTCCAGGGCCATGATGTACTGGCGGTCGTCGGGCAGGGGCACGCGCACGGTGGGGATGACGTACTCCCGCGCGTCGCCGAAGCTGGTGAGGAGCCGGATGAACTGCCAGACGAAGCGCAGGAAGCCCTGGTAGCGGGCCCCCGTCCCGGTCGCCGCCGGTCCGTCCCCGGACCCGCGCGCGGGCGGCACGACCACGTGGAAGCCCAGGGCCGTCGCCGGGTCCAGGCCGTGCTGGGGGTAGTTCAGGGTCACGGCGCCGTCGATGCAGCAGTGGGGCCGCGCGTCCACGGCCGTCACGATGCGCCGGGGCGCGAAGAAGAAGGGGATCGCCGTCGACGCCAGCACGGCCTCGCTGACCCGCTGCTGGGGCGTGGCCTCGGGCGAGAACACCACCGCCGACTGCCGCTCCACGTCCGTGGCGACCACCTCCAGGGCGATCCCCGTGATCTCCAGCAGGGCCGCGAAGGTCGGGTCCGGGTTGCGGAGGTGGGTCTGCATGAGGCTGGTCAGCAGCGCCTGGACGCCCTCGGCGCGGTTGAAGCCGTAGTGCGTCAGCAGGTTCTGGAAGTCCCAGCGCATGAAGGCCTCGTTCGGCACCTCCATGGCGAAGGCGCAGAGCTCCTCGGGGGCCACGCGCATGGCCACGAAGAGCGCGACGATGGCGCCCATGGACACGCCCCGCACCCGGCGGATCGTGCAGTGGCGCGAGGTGTAGTCCAGGTCCGGCAGCTCCTGGACGAGGCGCGCCAGGCAGCCGGCGTAGAGCGGGCCCGCGCGCATGCCGCCCCCGGAGAACACCAGGGTCGCGATGCGGTGCGGCACGAGCTCGACCATCGTCATGGGAAGGAACGGCCCGCAAAATTCTGAAAGTGGCCCGCCGGCCATGCAGACCCGCGCCGCGCGCCGGCGCCTGCAGGCCGCGTGCGTGAACGACACCGACCCCTTCACCCTCGAGCCCGTGCAGCACCAGACCTCCACCTACCTCACCAGCAAGGGCGGCTACGTGCACGCCATGGACACGGCCATGCTCGCCGCCTACATCCGGTCCACGGGCAACCGGACCAACCCTATCACCAAGGAGCCCATCGACCGCGACACCCTGGTGCAGCTCGCCGCCGCGGCCGGCGTGCCGGTGGCGGACCTCTGCGGGGATTCGACCGCCGCCGCCTCCACGCCGCCGCACCTGGCCTGGGCGCAGGAGGTCGCGCAGATCCAGATCCTGCTGGTGCTGGAGGCGGTGCACGAGATCGTCGACGCGGCGCCCCTGGACGACCCGCTCCTGAGCATGCTCGCCATGTCCCAGCGGTTCGAAAACGCGTTCTACGGCATCGACGGG
>JBCBMO010000012.1:0-9096 GCA_039822785.1 Pseudomonadota bacterium
AGAGAGACAGAGAGACAGAGAGACAGAGAGACAGAGAGACAGAGAGACAGAGAGACAGAGAGAGAGAGAGAGAGAGAGAGAGAGAGAGAGACAGAGAGAGAGAGAGAGAGAGAGACCCGTAGCCATTTTGGCTCAAGTCGTACTCCTCGCGGAGGCGGCTTGAGGTGACCATTGCCGTCTTGCACTCGAGCCGCTTGCTGGATAGGCCAGTGTCTGGGGACACGGCCGCAATGCCATGGCAAGATCCAGCGGCGGTTCAGCGCCTGCTCGGGCAACTCGAGGGCATGCTCCAGGCCCAGCGTGGCTCACCAGGCCGCTGGAGTCCGCCGCGCCGCCCGCCGGCCTCTTCCGCGGGTGGTGTCCAGGCCGCGCCTCGGACGCGCAGGGCCCCGCCCACTTGGCGGGAGGGCGATTGGAAGTGCCCCAGCTGTGGCTGCCCCAATTTTGCATGGCGACGCGAGTGCTTTCGCTGTCGTGGGCCCTGCCCTTCTGGGGCGGGTGGTGCTGCCGGCGCTGGGCGGGACGCTCCTCCTCCCCGCGCGGGGAAGCAGGGGGGGAGTGCGCAGGCCGCGCCGAAGCCCGAGGCCTTGTTGCGACAGGCCGCGGCGGCCGCGCGAGGCGACGAGGGCCTCGCGCAGGTTTTGGATCAGGCGGTGAAGAAGGCCGCGGCCCTCCGCACGGAGGCGCTGCCGGTGCGGGCTCGGCGGGATCACCTGTGGTCCCAGGCCCGGCTGCTCACGGAGCGGCTGGACAAAGCTCAAGCTGCCGCAAAGGCCGCGGAGGAGCGTGTTCTCGCCCTCCGCGAGGAACTTACGGAGGTGTTCCTGGACATCGACCGCGTCCCGGCCGAGGAGGTCCCGCGCCCTGCTGCGGCGCCGGTTTCGGCCCCGCCCCCGGCCTTGCCCGAGGGGTGGGAGAAGCTCCTTGCCTTCACGCGGGATATGGCGGACACCGGCTGCCCCTTGGCGGCCGCGGCTCTGGACGGCCTCCGTGCCCCGGACGCACCGATGGGGGTGGCGCCGGATGTGGATGTGCCCCCGGCGGCGCCCCCTGTCGTCAGCGACCCCGCCCCTGGCGGCGGTGGTGTTGGCCCCGGCCCCGGCCCTGTTGCTGGCGGGCCGGGCGACGTAGAGACGGCCCCCGCCGATTCCAAACGGCAGGCGGTGTACGACGCGATCGTTCGAGGGGACAACCCCCTCGCGGCCGCGCGGGGCCATTCCCCCGCGCCGGGACAGGGTCGTTTGGATCAGTTTTGGAAGCGCTCCGGGGAGGCACGTCCCCGGCTAGTCGACTTGACTCAAGACGAGCGCGGCCGCGAGCGCTCACCTCGCCGGGACGGTTGATCTGTGGTTTCTAGGCCGTGTTGGCCCTGGGGCTCGGTTGCCGCTTCGCGGCCCGCGCGGGACCCGGGTGGAGGGAGAGCGATGGGATCGGCCTGCTTGGCCTGGCCGGGCCTGCTGCTTGCGATGGCTGTGGTGACGGTGCTTGGGTGGTCATTGGCCCTGGCCGGGTGAGTGTGGGCTGGGATGTGTGTGTGCATGCCCCCTCTCCTTCTCTCTCCCCTCGCGCTTGCAGCCCTGCGGCCGTGTGCACTGCATGGTGGCACGCTGGCGGTCCGCAGCCATCTCGGTCTGCAAGTGATGTTCCTTGCGGCGGGCCGCGGCTCGCTGACAACCAGCCGCCGGAAACACTGCCATGGCGTCGCGCGGCTACGCGGCGAAGGCGCAGGCGATCCGCACCGGGGCCGCGGGTTCTAACCCGCAGGGGACGCACCCCTCGGCCGCGGCGCCCTCGGCGCCGCGTGTACCCAATTTGGAGCCCGCCCTGCAGGTGCCGGGGCTGGTGGTGGACGCGCGCGCTGGCGCGCGGATTGGTGAGCTCTGGGCGGACCGCGCGGACTCAGCCAATGAGCCGCGCTGGATCAACAATGACTTCTTTGACCCGCGGCGGGGCAACGCTGCGGAGGAAAGTTTGGCGGCTCAGGAGATGCCCGTGGGCTTCCCGCCTGCGACGATGCAGGCGCTGCTCGGCCCGTTCCTCCCAGGAACGTGGACTAAGGTGGGTATGGGCCAGCTGCCCTGGCGGGACATGGCCGCGGGAGTCTTGGAGCATCTGGCCCCGCCGGACCCCGCGTCGTTGCGTCCGCCGACGCTGGAGGAGATGCTTTCGGACCTGGCCTGCTTTGGGCTGGGGGGCTCGGCGGTGCGAAAGGGCCAGCGCCAGCTCTGGGGCGCTTGGTTGCTGGACTCGATCCATACGGTGGTGTGTGTGGAGGTGGGCCTCGCCACGCGGCAAACCCGTGGCGAGTGGATTTATAATGAGCAGTTCTTGGCGCTTTTTGGGGCGGAGCTGCAGGCCGCGGGCGTCAATTGGTCCGCGACGACGGTGGGCAATGTCGCGGAGACTTGGGCGTGGTATGGTTTGGCCCTGGGGCAGTGGAAAGCCCTGGGAGACATGGTCTGGGCGTGCGTCCAGATGCGGCAGGACGTTGTCATTGGCCGCGGCGATGCGCCGCGAAGCTTGGAAGCCCACCCGCGGTTTTTGCTGTGGGGCAATGACAGCGGAGAGGAAGAGGAGGAGGCCGCGCGACAGCAGCGCCGGCGGGGCTTTGGGCCGCGGACTGCAGATATGCGGCCGCCGGAGATACAGGACGCGGTGGCCGCTGGAGCCGATGCGGCGCATGCGGCATGGCCCGCGGCTCGCCGCGGAGACAAGCGCGGCCGCGAGCTGCCAGGGGACGCCCCCCCGAGGGCCGGCCCGACCTTCTCGGTCGCGGGGAGCAGTGCCAGTGAGCAGGTGGCGCTGCATGGCCACGTGGAACCGCCACGTGAGAGGGTGCAGCTCACCCCCCGCGGCGCGACAGCGCAGGCGGACCCTGCCGAGCGTCCCGGGTGGAGCGACGCAGGGGGCCGCGGCTGGGATCACCCGCCGCGTCGATGGAATCGTGAGCGTGCTGAGCGGCCGCGGCGCGATTCGCGCCGCGATGATTTCTACCATGAGCGGCGCGGCCAGAGGCGGGAAGCCTTTCGGGCGGGGAAGAATGTCACGGTGTTTGATCCCCCGGCGGAGGATGCCCCGGGCGGCCGCTTCTCCCTCAATTTGGTCCGCTGCCTCTGGCGCGGAGGCGGCTGGGAGTGGGAGGTGCCGGAGGAGGTGGAGGCCTACATTGACGGGTGGGCCTATGTGGACCTGGCGAAGGGCATGCCGCGGCACCTGGCCGCGATGTACCTGCGGAATCGCGTTCGGCGGTATGAGCGGCACTTCGGCCGGGGCCCCTTGCCCCAGGACTTGGACCGGTGGTTCGGGTACCGAGGGCAGCTGCGTATGCCCGAGATCCCCCCGGCGGGCACTGCCGCCAGGGATGACTATGAGGCGGAGCGGGCCCCCACGTCCCGGGCGGGCAGCTCTAGCCCGGCGCGGTCGGCCGCGGGGGCGGGTTCGCCCTCCCCGCGTGGTGATGCTATCCAGGCCCCGCCCGTGGGCGGGAGGGTGGGGGAGCGAATTGCTGTGCACCAGATGGCCGCGGCTGCGCCGCCGGAGGCGGCCGTCCCCGCGCCCAAAGGGGGCGCGCCGCAGTCTATGTACCCCGGCGGCCCCGCTGACGGCGATTTGGCGGGGAGCGGGGTGCTTGCCCAACTCTCTGTGCCGTTGCCTGCTGTGGCGGCCCCCGCCCCCGCGCTGGCCGCGGCCACGGAAGCCGCTGGGACTAAGGATGAAGAGATGGATGACGGGGCCGCGCCAGCTTCGGGCGCGTAGTGGGCCGCGCCAGCTTTGGGCGTGCGCGTGGCCGCGCCTGTGGGCGCGTGTATGGTGCGCGGCCGCCGGGAGCACTATGAGGCGGGCCCGAGGCCGCGGTGACGAGTTGAGTCGCTGCGGGATCTTGCAAAAAGGTTTGTCTCCCCATGCCTTCTCTGCGCGTGGGTGGAGGTGGGGAGTGGCGTGGCCTTTTGGCTCAAGCTCTGTGCGCTTGGTCCGTTTTTGCGGTGGCCGCGGGTGCTCGTCCCCGCTGGTGCGTCCGTCTTTGGGTCCTCGGTTTCTCTGGCGGCTTTGCTCCTTTGGTCGGCCCCGCGCTCTCTGTGCGGGAGGTCTCTCTCTTAGGGCGGGTCCGCTCTCTCCTGGATCCCGCGGCCGCTTCGCCGCGTCGTCGGGCCCGGGTGAGTTGTCTCCCCGCGGTCGTCCCCGCGGCCTCTTAGCCGCGTGCTCGGGCCGCGGCTCCTTTGCCGCGTGGGGCATCTCCTCGCCGTGCGGCACGTGGCGCTGCCTCCGCGGCGCTGCCCTGGGCTGGGCGCTGCTCGGCGTCGCTCGCCCCTCGCGGCTTGGTGCTCGGCGAGCTTGGTGTGGCCTGGGTGTGGCTCCGCCCGCCCAGGGTACCGGCCGTGGCTGCTTTGCCGCGTGTATTGGTGGCCGTGGCCCCTTAGCTGCGCGTTGGTTGCTTCGCGAACTTCTGGCGCACCCTGGCCGCGGCCTCTTTGCCGCTGGTGATGCCCGAGGCCCCTTGGCTGCGCGAGTGGGCGCGAGCTCGTCAGGCCATGGTGAACGTGAGTCTCCCGGGGGCCGGGGCTGTGCCCCGGGACTGTCCGGCCGTGGCTGCTTTGCCGCGTGTATTGGTGGCCGTGGCCCCTTAGCCGCGCGGTGGCTGCTTCGCGGACTTCTGGCGCACCCTGGCCGCGGCCTCTTTGCCGCTGGTGGTGCCCGCGGCCCCTTGGCTGCGCGAGCGGGCGCGAGCTCGTCCGGCCTTGGTGAACGTGAGACCCTCGGGGGCCGGGGCTGTGCCCCGGGATTGTTTGAGAGCTCTGTTGGTGGCCGCGGCCCCCCGGCCGCGCGTGGATATCCGGGTGGCCCCCCCTGGCAAGCTGCGGAACGTCTGGGGGAGGCCGCGGTGCCAGGGCCCCGCGTGGTAACTGTTAACCCGGGAGGGTGGATCCCCGGCCAGGCCTATCTGTCGGCTTGTGATGCGGATGTCGTGCTCATGCAGGAGACCACTGTCTTGGATTCCGGCTTGGCCTCGGCTCGGCGCTGCGCTCGCGCGTTGGGCTGGGAGGGTGTTTTCGTTCCTGCGGCCCGGAGCCCGCACATTGGTGCGCGTGGCTCCGGTGGTTTGGCAATCTTTGCGAGGCAGCCGCCACTGCTGGTCCCCTCCCGGGGTGAGTTCCGCGCCCTCGGGCGCTGGTTGCATGTGGTACTCCCTGGGCCCCTCCATGCTGTGACGGTCTATGGTTACCATGCGGGAGATCTCATGGCCGCGGCCCGCAACCGCGCGCTGCAGGAGGAGGTGATGGAGTATGTGGCCGGGCTCGGGCCGGTCCCTCTCCTTGTGGGGGGGGACTGGAATGTTGAGCCCGACGACTTTCCGGTTGACTTGGCCGCGCCTGGGGTGGTCTGGCGGCCGCCGGCGGCGTTGGGACCTTCCGCCCCCTCCGGGCCCCGCCGGTTGGATTGGTTCCTGGCGGGCGTGGCCCTGCGCGGTCGCGTGGGTGTTGAGCGGCCCACGGCTCACCGTGTGGATCACTACCCGGTTTCCATCGTGGTGGATCAGAGCCCGGCCGCGGCGCTTGTGACTCGCCAGTTGCTTCCGCCGCGTGTTGTCGCCCCTTCGGCGGTGGTCTGGTACCGGGATCCCTCCTGGGCCGCTGCCCTCCGGGCGCGTGATGTGGACGAGCTGTGGCGCCAATGGTCCTGCGCCGCGGCCCGGGCCCTGGGGTTGGATGCTACCTCGGTGGGTTGTCTGCGCCTCAGGGCGCGCCCTGTCTCGGCCCCGCCGACTGACCCTGTTTATCAGGCGTGGCGGCGTGTGGATTTTGATCTCCTGCGCCTGCTCCGTCGCTGGCGAGATGGGCGCAGGCTGAGCGAGGGTGACTGGCCGAGCGAGGCGGGGCCCTGCCCTTCTCGGGCGGAGGAGCGCGGGCCGACGCTTGAAGCATACTTTGTTCAGCGACAGCGGACCCTCGCCCGTGAGCGGACAGCTGGCTGGCAGGATTGGGTCCGGACCTCCTGGGCCTCTAGGCCGGGACGGCTCTTTAAGTGGGTCCGTGGCGTCTATGCCACGTGGGACTTTGCCGTGGCGGGCCCTCAAGGCCTCGCTGTCACTCCTGACGAAGTGGCGGCGGCGGAGTTGGCGGCTTGGTCCCGGCTCTGGTGCCCTGCGACCGAGGACCAGGGCGCAGGCCCCACTCCGGCCCCGGCTTCCCTTCTGGACCCCCTTTCGGGGGACCGGCTTCGCCGGGTGGTAGCGGCTGGCCCGGCCGATAAGGCTGTGGGTTGTGATGGTTGGTCCCTTGCCCACTGGAAGCACCTCCCTCTCGAGGCGTGGGATGATGCGGCGAGTTTGTTGACAGTGGTGGAGCAGTGTGGGACTTGGCCGGAGGCCCTTCGTGACCTCCTGGTACTACAGATCCCCAAGGACGGGGCAGTCGAAGCGGGCCAACGCCGCCCTATTGCCCTGCTGCCGATGCTGTACCGTGTTTGGGCGGCGGCTCGGCGGCGGGATGTCCAGGGTTTTCGCGACGACTGTCGGGCCCGGGGGGAGTCCCCTGTGGGCGCTGGTGCGCTGGACGAGGCCTTCGCCTTGGCCTGGCAGGCGGAGCGATGCGCCCTGTCGGCGGGTGGGAGTGCCGGGGCCCCGCTGGCGGGTGTCTTCTTGGATTGCAGTAAGTGCTACGAGCGTGTTTCGTTGACGGCCCTGGGTGCTGCTGCCCGGGCGGCTGGCTTTCCGGAGACGCTTTTACGTCCCGCGCTGCACATGTATGCGGCGCGTAGGCGGATTGTGGTCAGCGGGGCTGTGAGCGCCCCAATTTGGGCCACCTGTGGTGTCCCGGCCGGCTGCGGGCTGGCGGTCGACCTGCTGCATGCCTTTTTGCAGCCGGTCGTCGCGGCCGGGCAGGCTGAGGGAGTCCAGGTGAGGAAGTATGTTGATGATATGGTGGTGGTGGCCGAGGGGCCCGACTTCCCTGCGACTCTTGCCCGGGGTTATCGTGCGGTTGTGCGGGCCCTGCGCGAGCGCGGGATGGTTGTCCACCCGGGCAAGACTGTAGCGGTGGTCCCCTCAGGAGGCGCTAAGGCAGCCCTGGCGCAGCACTGGACGGAAGCCGGCCTTCCCCGCATCGCTTTCACGGTGCGGGACCTTGGCCTGGATGTGCAGTGGGGCCCCTGGCGAAATCCCGTGCAGCGGCGGCGCCTGGAGGATTTCAGCCGGGCCATGAGCCGTTTGGCCGCGCTCCGCCTGCCCAGTTGGCAGCGTGGGCGGATGGTAAAGCTGCTCCTGCCCATGGCCCTCTATGGTGCCGAGGTGGGGGGCTTGGCCCCGACGCATGTGCGCACTCTTCGCGCGCAGTGTCGTCGGGCGGTTGCCCCCGCCAAGGCCGCGGCTTGGCGCCGCGCGGCCGAGCTGGATCTCTATCTTTATGGGGGCCCGGCTCTCGATCCGCAGGTGGCGCTCGACCGAGCCATTATTCGGCTCTGGACGCGGGCCGTACGGCAGCGCGACCTCTGGCCTGAGGTCCGCCTCTGGTGGACCTCCGGTGCGCCCTGTGGCCGCGGCCCTTTGCGCACTCTGCGGCTGCTGGCAGAACGCTTGGGCTGGCACCCTTCGGCCGCGGGGTGGGTTACCCCTGCTGGCGCCCTTCTCTGGCAGGATGCCCTGCCGGCCGTGACTCAAGACAGTCACGCGTGTACTTTTGCGGCCCTGGCGCGTCGCCGGGAGGATTTTGTGGGCCTCTCCCATGGTTTGGCTCCTCCTGAGGGTGCCTCTCTGATTCGGTCTGTCAGAGAGGGGGATGAGGCCGGGGCCTCCCTGGCTGTTGCCTTGGGGGGCGGCCTCTGGAATGCAGTGCGCACGGCGGGTGCCTGGGGCACGCCTGCTCTGTGCCCTTCGTGTGAGCTGGAAGACGAGACTCTCGCGCATACGCTGTATCGGTGTCCCTGTTGGAGTGCTCTCCGACAGCGGTGTCAGCTGCCATCGGCCCCGCCGGCCCTGCCGGCGGCGGTGATCTTGCATGGCTTGGTGGGTGCTGAGCCCGTCCCCGCCCCTGCGGGGCGGGACGTTGTCTACTGTGCCCTCCCTGAGTGCTCTGGCGGCCGGGCCTACACTGACGGTTCTGGCTTGTTCCCGGCGGATGTGCATCGCCGCCGCTGTGGTTTTAGCGTTTGGTGGGGCCCAGGCCATGTGGGGAACGTGGCCGCGGCCCTTCCTGGCCGCAGGCAGTCCGTTTTCCGGGCTGAGCTTCTGGCTGTGGTTGTCGCTCTCGAGCTCTCCGCGGGTACGGCGGATATCGTCACTGACTGCAAGGCGGTAGTGGGCGTTTTAGCCCAACTTGGCCGGGGTGCTTGCCCCTGGGGTCGACATGCGGACCTCCTCCGTCGGGCCCGGCCGTGGCTTGGCCGTGGGGGCCGCATCCGATGGATCCCTGCCCACCGCACGGAGGAGCAGGCGGCCGCGGAGGGCATTCCCCGCGAGGACTGGGCTGGAAATCACGCCGCGGATCTTGCGGCGCGGGCCGGGGCGGAGGAGCACCCTAGCACCGCCCCGACGTCAGATCATCTCGCGGCCGTGGCCTTTGCCGCGAAGGTGCGCGCGTTTTGGGTGGCCTTTCTCTCTCAGCTGCATCGCACGGCCGCGCCCCCGCGGGCGCGTGGAGTCCCGAGGACGCGCTCTGGTGAGGTGTCCGAGGCGATCGCTGAGGTCGGGCCTTCGGCCGCGGATGCCCCGTTTCCGCTGGGACGACATGCCAAGGTGGTGAGGTTTCCTTCCTCCCGGCCGGGCGATGTCGCCCTGGCGTGTCTGCTTTGCGGACGGCAGGCGCTGGTGCAATCCCATGGCCGCGCCCACTTTGCGGCCCTGCCTTGCTCTCGGCGGGAGGGAGGAGGTCATGGGCCGCGGCTGGTCCCCAGTCAGGACGCCGCCGGCTATCGGGCCCTGTGGGGCGTTGATCGCCCCATGGGTGTTTCTGAGCATGATCCGGGCCCCGCGTAGGCCGTTGGGAGTGTGGCTTCGCTCGCAGGGTAAAAAAGAGAGAGAGAGAGAGAGAGAGAGGGACAGAGAGAGAGAGGGAGAGAGAGAGAGAGAGAGAGAGAGAGAGTGGGGGCGGTGGGGCGGCACTG
>JBCBMO010000013.1:0-5412 GCA_039822785.1 Pseudomonadota bacterium
GTCGGACGCAGGCCCATGCTAAAGAGCAGCTCCAGTGCTTGGATGACCTCGTCGGTCGCGAGTTGCGTCGTGCCGTGCTGCTGGTCCTGCGCCGACCACCCACGGTGCCACTGGTCCTGGTGCTGCACCGACCAGCGTCGCCGCAGCACGATCCCCAGCAGCTGCACATCACTCAGCCGCCCAGCGACGTCCCGTACACGAGTCAGGAATGCCAGGATCGTCGGCCCGTCGCCGTGTTCCAACACGGGATGGACAAAGGCGCTGTGGTGGAAGACGGGCACGGACTGGGCGTACAGCCATTCCATGGTCTCGAGGTCTCCGCGGCGCGCGATGGCAATGCCGTGACGGGCATCAAAGAACGGCCACCGGCTGAAGGGCGCGTGGGCGCCCCGCCGGCACATGACCTTTACGCCCAAGCTTTCAAAGGTGATGATGAGGCCAAGCCGCACCACGTCGCCGATGAGGAAGACCGCGTCGCGCCAGGTGCCATCCAGAAAGGCGTGCGACAGGCAGGTCAGGAGCCGGCAGTAGCTACCGGGCGCGAGGATGCGCGCCAGGTCCGTTCGCCGCGCGCGCAGGACCGCGGCCAGGTTCTCGCCGGCATTGAGGTCGACCCGGTCGAACAGCAGCTGCACCGGCGCCCAGGTGCAGAGCGCGCGGTGGGTGCGCGGCTCCTGCGCCAGGCCCAGGAGGTGTTGCTGCACGAACGGGCAGTCGCAGAGGGCCCAGACCAGGGGCGGGGCGTAGCGCGGGTGGAGCTCGCCCCTGCGCACCCGGTTGCGGATCTGGTACAGCGACCCGAGTTTCCCGGGCAGCAGGCGCCGGCAGCACGCCAGGACGGTGAGGAGACTGAAGAAGTCCACAAAGCCATGCACCACGGCCGCGAGCTCGGGTGGTAGGGGCAGCATGGTGCAGCACCGGCCGGTGGGCGGGCCGTACCGGATCCTGGTACGAGCGCCGCACCGGCCGGTGGATGATGATGATGCTATCATCCGACCTGGAACGCGTGGTGCAGACCTTCCTGGACTGCCGCTCGGAGCGAAACCTCGCGCGCTGCAACCGCGATCTGCGCCGCGCGCGACCGGACCTCCGGGACCTCGACGAGCTCATGGCGTCAGCGGCGCGTGGTGGGGCCTTTGTGCGGCGCCTGCAGGTCTTGGTGCGGTACTGGGGCCCGGGCTGCCTGGCGCAGCTCGACTGCTTCGGCAAGGAACCGGAGGCCGTCCTGGCGTGCAGCCCCGCCGTCCCTATTCCACGCACCTGGAGCCAGGCGGAAATTCGCGCGCTGCTGTGGGCCGGGCGCCGGGACGTCGTGGCGGCGGCCAGCCGCCAGAGCCTGGAATTCTGCGAGCTGCTCCTCTGCGCCGGCGCCGGCGGAGAGCCCGGGGACCCGGAGGCGGCGCTGGATTGCCTGCACCGCGCCGGCGTCTGGGTGGTGTGGTCCGGGTCGGCGATAGCGCTCCTGGACCACCGGGTCACCATGCGCACCATCGGGCACCACCTCGTCATCCCCAACGCGGGCCCGCACTACGTCCTCTGGCTGCAGGACCGGGGGTGCGAGGTGCTCACGGACCCGTTCACCATGTCCGCCGTTTGCCTCTACTGGCCGGTGGAGCGGGTGCTGGACCTGCTGGGCAGGATCCGGACCCGGGGCCTGCGCGTCGCCGAGTCCGGACCCGTCCGGTGCGTCCTGCTGCGCACCGGGCGTCCGATGGGCCCCTACGACCAGATGTCCCTGGACGACGCGCGGTCGATCGTGCACGAGCTCCTGGCGCTGGGCGCGTGCCTGGACGCGAGCGTCGCCGACGTCGCCGCGGTTAGCCTGGAGGCGCTGGAGTGGCTGGTGGGACTGGGCTGCGCGGTGGACTCGCGCGCGGTCCGGACGGCGGCCCTCCATCGCCGCTGGGACGCAGTGCACTACCTCCTGGATCGGGGCTGTGCGATGGACGACTGCACGCGGCGCCTCCTGGTGATTCAGGGCCAGCTAGCTGCCAGCACGCAAAGCCACGCCGCCGCGCCTCGGCGGCGAAGAGGGACCGGCGCGCGCGCAGACCGCGTGCGCGGCGCGTGATGAAGGTCTCGAGCCGCAGCGCCGCGTGCTTGGTGGTCGGCGCCCAGCCGCCGTGGGCGACGGTGATGAGGGCGACCACGCGCCAGGGCCGGCCCAGCCGCGTCCGCCGGGCGCCGCCGGCGAGGGACCCGTTGTGCTGCCGGAGGCGCCGCGCGGGGTCGGTGGTCGCGCCCACGTAGGTGCGGCGCCCGGCCTCGTCCAGCAGGAGGTAGACGTACCAGGGTTGGTCGTCGCGCGTCACCATCGCCCGGCGACCTCCAGGGGTGGGTAGTGGTGCTGGGTGCGTTCGTACTCGCCCTGCGCGCTTGCTGAGACGACGATGTATTTTTTTTCCTGGAGGTACTCCAGCTCCACGACCAGGACCGTGCCGCCGCAGTCCGGCGCGTCCAGCGCGGCGATGAGGTCCTCGGGCGTCCGCACGGCGGTTCCGTTGACGGCGACGACCAGGTCGCCGACCCGCACCCCGCAGGCCTCGGCCACGCCGCCGTGCACGCAGGTCACCATCATCCGCTCCTCGTGGGGGCGGGGGTTGGCCAGGAACACGGCCGCCACGCGCTCGCAGGGCGCGTCCAGGAGGTTCTGCCGCAGGCTGCGGAAGCGCGCGCCAAAGACGCAGACCGTCGGCCAGGCATCGAGCCCCGGGCTGACGCGGCGGCGCTGGCCCGTGCGCGCGGGCGGCGCGAACGGTAAGAGCTGGAGCGACAATTTCTGCCCCCCGCCGCACCAGTGCTGCACGCGGTAGACGTCCACGACGAGGCGCGTGCGCCGGGGCAGCAGGAAGCGCAGCACGTCCCGGAGCGGCACGGGCTGGTCGCAGTAGGGCACGCCCCGCACCGTGCCGTCCTCCCGGAGCGGTAGGTCCGTGTCGTCGATGCGCAACCCGGTGATGACGTCCATGGTCTGCAAGCCCCCGGCCGCCGCCGCCGAGCCCGGTACGATGGACGTGACCACGACGCCGGTGCGGGATAGGGCCGCCACCATGTGGGGCGTCATGGGCTGGTAGGCGACGCCCAGCTCGGCGTCCGAGAGGGTCGTCTCCCCCGCGCCCAGGTGGGTCATGGCCCGGTAGAAGATGACCGGCACGCAGACCACGGTCTCGTCGTCCGGGCTGCAGAGGGTGCCGACCAGCGCGCCGTCCTTATCCAGGACCGCGGCGCCGGAGAGGGCCGGGTCCACGCCCGCGGCCAGCACCAGTAGCCCCCGCTCCGCGTCGTAGCCGGGCACCGCGCCGTCAACCACCCGCTGCGCGGCCCCGTCGTAGCCCACGCACCGCACCGGGCTACCCGGCGCGACCAGCCAGTCCGGGTGGATGGGCGCGGGCGCGACGGGTCCGAGCCGGCCGCAGAGCACGGCCAGGCCGCGGTGCGGGTGGACGGCCGCGACCCGGCACACGACCGCGGGTGCCCCCGGGACCGCCGGAACCACGACCCGCGCCTCGGCCGCGCCCTCGACCAGGCGGTAGCAGGTGAGCACGCAGTGTTCCCCGTCCTGCACGTCAACCACGACCCCCGTCCCGGAGACCGCGCCCCCGGGTGAGGCCGTGCCCGTGCGCACGTCGTGCAGCACCCGGTCGCAGTGGATCCGGACGACATGTGGCACGGGATCCATTGGTGTTTTGCTATCCGGGCCAAGGGAAAAAAAAAAAGACGAATGGGGTAGCTCCCCAAAAAAAAAAGTCACTCGCTACTGGATAACAGACGCCATGGTGAAATACAAACATGAAGAAAGGAATCGGGTGGACCACGCCATCCAGTTAACACCGCCACGAATGGTGCGGGCGGTCGACCGGTTCCTGGAACCCGTGTGCAACTACGGTTCGGTCGCCCAGTGCCTGCGCACCATCTGCGGCACGGCCGTACCCCCCGACGCCCTGCAGCGCCGCCTCGGCGCCGCGACCGCTGCCGGGGACATTCCCATCAGTTTTCTGGCCACGGACCTGGGCGTGGACGTGCGGGTCTACGACGCATCGGGCCAGCTGGTGCAGACCGTTCGACAGGAGCGCCCGACGACGCACGGCTCGCGCGTGTCGGCGTCCTTCCTGCGGCACCCGGACGTAGCGAAGAAGTTCGCGGTGTGCGGTGTACCGTGGCCGGACGACCCCCGGGACTACGCCCCGCGCCTCCGGGCGCACCTCTCCCAGCAAAAGCGGTGGTCCGTGTTCCTGGACCAGATGGCTGCGCCCGCGCCCGACGGCTCCGGCCGCGTGCTGCTCCTCCCCGAGCTCGGGACCGCGCCGGCGGCGGTGGTCCCCGCGGCGGCGGTCCCGGCGCCGTCCCTGGAGCCGGTGGTGGTCGCCCTGCGGCGGACGGTGGAAGACGCCCTGCACCGCGCGGAGAACGCCGAGGCGCGGCTGGCCGTGGCCCAGCGGCACGCGGAGCAGCTCGACGCCCTGCAGGAGCGCCTGGGGCAGGCCGAGCGGCTGGCCGCGCCGGGGGGGCGGGAGCAAGCCGACGCGGGGGAGCGGGCGCGCGCGCTGCAGGACCTGCAGCAGCGCCTCGCCGCGTCCGAGGAGCGCGTGGCCTGCCAGCAGGAGCACCTCGAGACCCTGCGGCGCGCGGCGGCCGCGGACCGGGACCGCGCGAACCGCGCCGAGGCCCGGCTGGCCGAGGAGATCGCCGCCGACGCGCACCCCGACCGCCAGGCGTACCTGCGGGAGATCGCCGCCGTCGTGCAGAGCACGGTCGCGGACGGCGTGCAGGCCCGGGCGCTCTCCCAGAGGACGGCCGAGCTCGAGGCCCAGCTCGCCGAGGTGGAGCGGCAGCGGGACGCGGGGCGGGACATGGCCGACCAGCTGCGCCAGACCGAGGAGGAGGCGCAGCGCCTGCGCGCGGAGCTGGGCGCCATGCGCGACACGGCGCGGTCCCGCGTCGCGCTCCTGACGGACAGCAAGGACCGGGAGGTGGCGGCCATTCGCCAGGAGCTGGCCGACCGCCAGGCGGAGTGGGAGCGGGAGCGCCAGGCCCTGCAGCAGCCACCAGCGGCGGCGCCGGCGCGCGTGGATGTCGGGTCGACCCTGGACGACCTCATGCGCCAATCCGGCTACAACCGCGCGCGGGTCGACCAGGTGCGGAGCGAGCTGCTGGCGTCCGTGCAGAAGCACCAGCGCGCCCGGGGCAAGCCGCCCGGACCCCGGTCCAGCAGCTCGCCGCCCCGGCACCGCGCCGGCGCCCCCTCGGTGCGCTTCGCCTAGCGCGGCCGGCCCGTGGTGCGCGCCGTGTACTGGTCCCGGGCGTTGGCGACCTCGAACTGGGTGCCGGCGTCGGCGGCCTGGACGCGCTGCGCGGACAGCACCAGCGCGACCACGGCCAGCACGGCGGCGGTGAGGTAGGCCCCGTAGCTCG
>JBCBMO010000013.1:5509-7730 GCA_039822785.1 Pseudomonadota bacterium
CAGGGCGATGCCCACCGCCACCAGGCCCATGATGGAGAGGGCGAGGTAGACGAAGCCCGTGGTGCGGTACTCCTCCTTGTCGTAGCCCTGCAGCAGCACCATGGCCCGGACCAGGTTGGTCCGATCCGCCCGGGCCATGTTCCTCGCCGCGGCCACCACGCCGTCGTTGGCGCAGGGCCCGGTGTCCGGGTTCGGCGCGCACGTGTAGGCGGCCGCGCCCGTGCCGTCGCCGGCGTCCTGGCAGGGACCCACGTCCACGCAGGCGTCGGGCGCCGGGGGCTCGCCGCCGGAGGACTTGCTGAAGACGAAGACCCGGAAGGGCAGGGCCGAGGTGGCCTTGATGCTCTGCGGCGCGGCGAGGTGGGGGTAGTCCCGGGCGTGGCGCAGCACGGCGCCCGGCGGAAGGTCCAGGGAGTCGATCGTGCCGAGGTCCGCCGGGTCAAAGGGCGCGTCCACGTCGCCCCGCGCCCGATCCGCGTCCGTGACGGCGTCCCCCGGCGCCAGGTCCGCGACCGGCACCAGCACGTAGGGGTTGCAGTACATGCGCTCCATGCACAGCAGCGGCACCGTCGGCGGCACGCCCAGGATGTCCCGGTGCGTGCCGGTGCTGCAGAACTGGATCCGGCCGTCCAGGAGCGGCGCGGGCGCCGCGCAGCGGTAGTCGGACCGGGACACGGCCGCCACCAGCACGTCCGGGTCCAGGTCCGACGGCAGCTGGTTGGACACGGTCTTGCCGATGGACGAGACCGACTTGGCGTCGTACCACGCCACCGTGTTGTAGCACGCGTTACCCAGGCGCGTGTGGTTCAGCGCCACGGCCACGGCGACCTGGTTGGGCCCCACGCACACGTTCTCCGAGACGGGGTAGTAGGTGTCCGGGCAGTCGCCCTGGGCCTGGATGCCGTAGTTCCGGGTCTCGAAGCCGTTCTGGTCCCAGACCCGGTCCTCGCCCCATTTCGGAAAGCTGCCGCGGTAGACGCCCACCTCCCAGACCCGGTCGTAGCCCGCGGCCTCCATCTGCCCCCGCAGGGCCTGGTAGACCCGCTCCACCGCGGCCGCGTAGGGCGCCTCGGGGGTGAAGGCGGGCAGCTGGCGCTTCCAGGACCAGGTGGGCTCGATGTTGGGGTTGCCGAGCGCGCGCCCCGGCTGCCATGCGCCGGACCCGTCGAAGAAGCCGTTCATGTCGTCCAAGGTGAAGTCCGCGTCGCCGGGGCGGGCCCCGTCGCTGACCCCCAGCACGGTGATGGCGCGGTTCGACGCCGCGTCCGTGTACCACTGGGTCAGCGCCACCGACGACCCGGCCGCGCGCAGCACCGGCGAGACCAGGAGGTGATTCTCCGGGTCCAGCAGGGGCGTGCCGTTCCCCAGGAACTTGTTCGTCCGGTCCGGCAGCAGGAAGCTCTGGCCGTAGGGGCCCCGGGCTCGGCCAAAGGTCGTGCCCGCGGGCGCCGGCAGGCAGGTGATGAGCTCCAGGGACGGGTCCGGGGCCAGGGCGGCCCGGATGCGCTCGGCCAGGGACCGGTTGTAGCTGTAGATGACGCAGATGCGCCGGCTGAAGGGGCTGGTGTTGGCGTCGCCGAGCCGGTGGAACTCGCGCTGCAGGTCGTAGAGGTTGTAGGCGTAGCCGATGCTGCTGAAGCTGATGCCGCTCTGGTACTGGGCGCCCTCCTTCCCGCCGACGATGCCCAGGTTGGGCGTCAGGGAGAAACAGGTGCAGCCCGCCGGCAGGCCCGAGGCGTCGAAGTGCCCCGGCGGCGTGACCAGGGTCACGACCAGCGCCTGCTGCCGGGTCAGGGCGAGCATGCCCAGCGGCGCCAGCGCGAGCCCCGCCGGGTTGTTCAGGAGGTCGGCGGCCGCCAGGTCGTAGGCGCCGGGCGGGAGGGTGCTGCAGGACGCGTCCCCGTCCAGCCAGAGCCCCGCGCCCATGTCGTAGACCGGGAAGGTGAGGTAGGGCGTGTCCGGGTTCTGCGCGAACCCGATGGGCGACCGCTGCACGATGAAGGGGCTGAACTCCCGCACCATACCGGCGGTCGTCCCCAACCCCGCGCCCCGCAGGAGGGCATGCAGGGGGTAGCAGGTCGCGAACCCGTTCATGCAGCACGCGTCCGAGGCCAGGTCCGAGACGTCGCTGCCCGGGCCGAGCAGGGGCGCAAAGTCGGCGATGGTGCGGCAGAGGTTCAGGTTCTCGACTCGACGGACTGGGACGCCCTGCGGGTCGAGA
>JBCBMO010000014.1:0-6671 GCA_039822785.1 Pseudomonadota bacterium
GCGACCGCTGGACGCACACAGACCAAGGCACATGGCGCACGACTTTCAGTTTGGGGCACGGACCGTTGCACCCATCGGAAACAACCGTTGCACTAACCCTGATAGGGTTGGCCACCGGCCGGTTTGAGCAACGGTTGTTTCCGATGCGTGCAGCGGTCCGTGCCACCAAACTGAAAGTCGTGCGCCATGTGCCTTGGTCTGTGTGCGTCCAGCGGTCGCCGCTACCGGTTGCGCGTGGTGGTTGGCTGCAACGCAGACAGTGGCCTCCTAGAGAAAGCGAAGGACCACATTTCCTTCATGCTAGACGCGGACGACGAGGTGCACGAGGCCACGGTCTCGGACAACCGCACCCTCGACTTCTACTTCCGCACGGCCCTGGACGTGGGTCGGGCCTTCCTGGACGTGACGACGGGACACCACGCCTGGGTGGGGCCGCAGTGCGTGCACACGGTCGAGGCCTACGATCGCAACGGCAAGCGCACGGACCGCTGGTGCGCCGGTTCACCCTAAAACCGACGCCGACACCCGGAGCCGCGCATAGGCGCCGCCGCGGTGGGACACGGTGCGTAGCACCTCGACCCGGTGTGGTTGGTGCAGCATCGCACGGAGAGAATCGTGCTCGGCCGCGAGGAACGGGACCCGGGTGGTGCCGACCGTGGCGCGCACCACGCCATCGTCGACGGCCAGCCCGATCGCACCCCCCACCGCTCCTGGAGGCAGGGGCAGGTTCAGCTCGAGGGTGCGGGGCGGGTGCCGCGCGGGGTCGGCCGGTGCAGGGTCGGTCGGCGCGTCGCCGGTGGGCGCGTCGTCGGCGGGCGCCTCCAGCAGGCGCTTCAGTCGTAGCTGGGGCAGGTATTTCTTAAAGAATACGCGATCCACCGCGGACAGCACCGTGTCCTGGAAATAGGCCGGGTCGTAGGCGACGCGATGCACCTGGAGCACGTGCGGCGTCCAGATGACGAAGAAGCCCTCGCTCAAGCCCATGATGTAGAAGCCGAGCTGCATCTGGAACCAGTAGTAGACGGGCACGGGCCCGGACTGGCCGTTGGGCCACGGGTGCACGCCATAGAGCGGCTCGGAGCCGTCCCGCACCAGGCGCCGGGAGTAGGGGCATTTAATCTCCAGCAGGAAGCGCCGGCCCTGGGCGTGCACCTCACCGTCGGGGGAGTAGGCGAGCCAGGGGCGGACCAGGTCGACGATGAGGCCGTACTCCCGGACCCGCGCGTCCGGGTCGGCGAGGTGCTGCCGCGCCCACTCCACGAACTCGGCCTGGGCCACGTGCTCGTTGGCCGACCCCCACTCCGTGGCGCGGTTGCCGGCGAAGCCGTCGTCCAGGAAGGCCGCGACCCCCGCGCCCTCGGTCTTGGACGAGTAGCCGTAGCCGAGGAGGTCGCCGATCGCGCTGCCCGTGATGCGCTTCACGCCCCCGGCACCCCGCGCCGCCAGCCAGGCGGGGTTCTTCACGCGCCGGCCCGTAGCCGGGTCGACGATATCCTGCGTCAGGTTCGCGTAGCGCTCGCGCTCCTCCGGCGTGACGGCCAGCAGCCGCCGCACCTCGTCGTCGGTCGGCGGCAGGTCGTCGAGCGCGGGGGCGGCCATAGCACCGGAGGGCGTGCGTCCGCTGAATTCTGAAAGTCGCGCGGTCCTTCAGCGACCCCGATGGACGACGGGCGCACGCGTGTGTCCCTGCACCAACCCACACCCGCGCCGGTCGTCGCGTTCTTCGCCCGGCGCCGCGTCCCCGGCACCCGTCTCGCGGCGAGCTACGCGGTGCCCCGGGACCAGATCCGGGAAGCCTGGGCCGTGCTCCGCCCGAGCCTGACGCTCGAGCCGGGGACCAGCTTCAACGACGGCGCCGAGCCGTACGCCATGTATCAGGAGGAGGAGGCGGTGGTGCGCGTGCCCCGGTTCTACGGTATCGCCCAGTTTGGCGCCCCCGAGGTCGACGAGCGGGTCGACGGGGCGCCGCTGGGCGCCACGCCGGTGGACCCGGCCACCCTGCGGCCCTGGCAGCGCGTGGTGCTGCCACACCTCATCGAGCGCCTGGACACGCCGCCCCTGCACGGCGGCATCGTACAGGCCGGGTGCGGCATGGGTAAGACCTACCTGGCCATCGCCGCGCTGCGCGCCACCAACCGCCGCACCGTGGTCCTGACGCACCGCGCGTGCCTGCAGGACCAGTGGGTCCGGAGCCTGCGGCAGTTTGCGCCGGACCTCACCGTGGGCGTGGTGCGGGGCGGCCGGTGCCAGGATGCGGACGTCATGGTGGTCATGATCCAGACCCTGGTCGGCGCGCGCCACCCCCGGGACGCCTTCAAGGACGTGGGCCTGGTCGTGGTGGACGAGTGCCACCACCTCTGCGCCCGCACCTTCCAGGAGGCCATGGCCTACTTCCCCGCCCGCCGCGTCATGGGCCTATCCGCGACCCTGGCCCGCGGAGACGGCAACGAGCGGGGGGTCATGTGGCTCCTGGGCCCGCCGGTCGCCGTCGTGCACCGCGTCCCGGGCGCCGCGGACGCGTCGGTGACGGTGCGCATGGTGCGGGTGCCGGGCGTGCCGCGCGCCTACCCCCGGGTCAAGAAGGCGCAGCTGCTGTTCACCTACCAGCTGCGGGACCTCTGCCACCGGGCGGATCGGTGTCGCCGCATCGTGGAACTCGTGCGGCGGCAGGTCGACGACGGGCGCCACGTCCTGGTCATCTCCGCGCGCCGGGACCTGCTGACGCGCCTGCGCACGGCGCTCGTGCGCGACATGGACCCCGCCGAGGTCTGCGTCTTCGTGGGCGAGACCTCCCAGCGCGCGACCCAGGCCCGGGACGACGCGCTGCAGGGCGCGCGGGCGGTCCTGGCCACGGAGCACATGGTCAAGGAGGGCTTCAACCACCCCATCATCGACACCGTCCTGCTGGCGACGCCGATTAGTGTGCGCGGAGGCTCGCTCGAGCAGGCCGTCGGGCGCTGTCAGCGGGAGCACCCGGCCAAGGCCCACGGCAACCAGGTCATCGACCTGGTCGACCACGGCCCGACGTTCCTGGCCCGGGCGAGCGCGCGGCGCACCTGGTACCAGCGCCAGGGGTTCGTGGTGACGCAGGAGTGATTCCCGATCCGCGGCGTCATCGTTGGGTGACCGTTGAATTTTTTTTTTTTCGGTTGGTCGAAGTCAAAGCGATGGAGGGCATCTACACCGCGCTCCAGCCCGTGCTCGGGCTTCCGCGGTACAAGGAGGTCAACCCCGGCGACGCCCTGGAGACCTTGGACGCGGCGCTCACGGCGCGCCTGCTGCAGGTCAAGGACCTCATCGGTCGGGGTGCGCCCATGGACCGCGTGGTGCACGTTCTGGACGCCCCGCGGCCGGACACGCGCCACTTCCTGGACCCCGCGCGCGGCCGGTCCCTGGTGCGGATCCGGACACCCGTGTCGGCGGTGGCGGTGCGCACGACGGGGCGGGAGGAGGTCGCCGCGGCCCAGGCCCGGTTCCGCGCGGCGGTCGCCGCGATCCGCCGCGCCGCGGGCCGGGCGGGGCTCGAGACCGACGCCGCCGTAGCCGCGGCGCTCGGCGCCCTTGTGCCGGACGACGCCCTGGTGCGGGGCCCCGTGCGCACCGCGCGGGTGCAGGACGGCGAGCTGCGGACCGCGCTGCGGCAGGGGACGACCCGCCCCACGGCCTGCGCCGCGGCGACCTCCGCCGACGCCTGCGCCCTGGCATCGGATCGCTGCGCCTGGACAGGGGGGCTGCAGGGCGAGGCGGCCCTGCCCCTCGCGCGGGGCGACGACGAGCTGGTCGCGGTCGGAGCCGGGCCCCCGGGGGACATCGGCGCCTACCTGGAGCGGGCGGGCATGCAGGACCAGTGCGTGGCGCGGCACCTCCTGCCGTACCGGCGTGCGGGCGTGCGCGTGCTCCTGGACCAGCCCCTGGCCGGCCCCTTCAAGCCAAACACGGGCTTCGGTCGGGTCTTCCACACCATCGTGGACCAGGCCAGCCGCCTGCTGCAGGAGCCCTACGTCTGGCCGAGCACGCGCGCCGTCCTGACGGCGCGGCTGCGGCACCTCCTGGCGACCTGGGACGCGGCGGCGGACCGGTTCCCCGCGGACTGGGACCAGGACCTGCGGTTCCGGCGGGTGAGCGAGGACCCCCAGTACTACGAGCTCCGCGCCGTGCTCTACGCCGCGCTCTGCGGAGTCGTGCAGGCGGCCATCACCCTCCTGCACCGGCCCTTCACCGACGACCAGGTGATGGACATGCTCCGGTACGAGGACCAGGTGCTGCGGGCCGGCGTGGACGGGACCGAGGGCTGCGTGCTGGCGCCGGTGCGGCGGGCCCTAGCGCCCGTGCACTACGCGGCGGCGCCGGGGCTGCGGCCGGCGCTGCACTTCGTCGCGGTGCCCCGCGCCATGGCCGAGGACATGGGCATGCGGCACGTGGTCGACCTGCACCCCGAGGGGTCGCTCCGGCGCGTCGCGACCCTCGCCGATGCCTCGGGCGCCTGCTTCGTCCTGACCGGCCTGGTGGCCGAGACCATCTCCCGCACCACGGCCTACGACGAGGTGCTGGAGCGGTACGCGGCCGAGATGGGCGTCTTCGGCCTGCGGCCCCTGGGCCCGTACCTGCAACCGCGCGGCACGGCCATGGGCCCGACCCAGCTGATCCTGGCGCGGGCGTCACTCACCTTCCACAGCACGACCTGGCGGTTCCTGGAGAGCGTCCTCATCCGCGCCCTCATCCAGTCCGGCAACAGCCGCATCCGGAGCGCCGCGGCGGAGCGGGGGGCGCTCTGCCTGCCCACCGCGCTCTTCCACCTGCTGATCAACGTACCCCACCACCCGGGGAGCCGGAGCGTGGCCGAGCGCCTGGCCCGGGGCCCCTTCCACGCGCCGGCGCCGCCCCTCTCCTGGGATCTCATCCGGGCGGTGGAGGCGCGGTCCCTGGCCGTCCCCGGTTGCCCGTCCCTCCTTGGCCTCTGGGAGCGGACGGAGGACCGGACCGCGCCGGGGCCCGACGTGCTGGACCAGTGCGTGCCCGTGCACTACCGCCGCCTGGACGCCCGCCCCCGGGCGCTGGCGTGCGTCCTGGCCGTGCTGCTCCCCGAGGCCCTGCGCCGGAGCGGGGTCGAGGGCGTGCTGCGCGTCGTCGACCACCTGCGGCCGGCGCTGGGTCCCCGCTGGTTCCGGCCCTACGCCCTGCGCACGGCGCTGGTGCGGGACGCGGACGCCGTGCCCGGCACGGGGCGGTACCACTACGTGCTCTGGCGCGAGGGTGCCCAGCTGCGCAACACGCGCGGCCTGCCCCGGGCGCCGGGCATCGACGCCCTCCGCCCGGGGCGGGGCGATGAACTCGACGACGACCTGGGGGCGGTGGTGCTGGAGCCCGACGACCTCGAGGCCCGGGGCCTGCGCCACGCATCGGAGATTATCACCTTCGAGCGCGTGCTCCTCCCCCTGCTGCAGATCGCCCAGGCCGAGACCGGGCGGGCGGCCCTCATCCCCGCCACGCGATCCCTGAGCGACCGGCCGCGCTGCGCCCTGGTGGGCGACGCCGGCCCGCCGCGCCGCATGGACATCCGGGTGGGCGTGCTCTCCCTGGCGCGACGGGTGGGCAACCGGGCGCGGGACCGGGACCTGGTGGACGAGGCCGTGGTCGGGTTGTGGGACGAGCTGGTGACGGACCTGGCCGCGGCCCCGGACGCAGCGGTCGCGGCGTTCCTGGCGCACCTCCTGCAGGAACCCGTGCTCGCCTCCGACCTGGGCGCCGGGGCCAGCGTCATGCTCCGGCGCCGGGGCCTCGTGCTCGATGCGATCCAGCGCGAATTCCCCGCCGACAGCGGGGGCGTTCCGGGCCCACTACGCGCGGACCCCCGGCGATTCAGTCGGAAACTTGGCGCGCGGCTGGGTGCTCCGGGTCCCCTGCCCCTCGTCACCGATGTTCCCGGGACGGTCTGCAAGCTGGAGCGCCGCGACGTGCCGATCTCCGGTGGTTTCAACCCGCGCTACTTGATGCTGGGCGCGGCCGTCGGAAGCGCAGCCCTTCTTGCTCCGGCGGCCGCGCAACGAACGGCGGGGATGGGCAGAACAGGGACAATGACCATGCCGACCATGCCGGCCACGGGGGCACGTACCTTGGGACAGTCGTTTAGCAACACATTTTCATGGTTTTCCGGAAAAGGGAACACCCTTCATAGCTTAGTACAGGGGGATTTTGTGTTGGATGGCATCACTAGCATCACTGCAGCAGTGCGCGGTGTATTCGGCCCAAGTGGGTTTGCGAGGCACTTGCATCACGTCAAGTACTCGATCCTAGAGCCAATATGGGGAAGGAACCCTGCCCCGACGCGTTGTTTGTATGATTTTCAAACATATTTTGGTGTCGAACTCTCGACAGGGCAGGTTGCCCTGTTCCTAAGCTTTGTGGTTGGGTGGTTAGTGAGTAAGGGTCGAAGCCAGTACGACATTCTAAGGCGCGACGACATGGTTGAATTCAAGCAGGACTTCGACAGAGCCTGGGAGGAGCAGCAGCAGCAGCAGCAGCAGCAAGCGACGGAACCCCCCGTCAGCGATGCTCCGGAGTTCGCGGCCGGAAACTCAACACATGTGCCCGAGAACGCCGTAGAAATGCTGGAGGGTCGTTTGCAAGCCTTGTCGCCCGAGGTCCAGGATAATTTGAATACGATTCTGGGC
>JBCBMO010000015.1:0-6469 GCA_039822785.1 Pseudomonadota bacterium
CGACCTGTGCCGACGCGCGGGTTCTGGGCTTCGAGCGATGCGTCCCGCCCGCCCCACCCCACCCCACCTGCCCCTCCCCCCCCCAAAAAAGGCAACAAGTGAAAAGCGGCATGCGGTAGTCCCCCGTCCCCGGTGCACCGCCCGTCCCCGCCCCACGAAAAAAAAATTTTTTTGGGGAAAGAAAAAAAATATGTTCCCCCATGCAAACCTGAAATCATGGGTTACACAATCCCTCCTTACCCGTCCTTTGCCGACCACGCACGCAGTCTATCCCATACGGTCAATGTTGCAAGTGACGCGCTCCGCGGCGGACAGCACCACCGCAGGTCCTCCTTCCCCCCGCGGCGCCTTGGAGCGGGGGGATCCGGTATCTACTACCCTCCCGAGGTCCCAGACGCGTACAGGCGCAAGAGCTCGCCGGTGCGGGGTGCCGGAAAGAGGAAAAAGACGCCGGTCGTTCGCGGGGGAAGCCTCCCACGTGGCGCGTATGCCCCCAACGCACGCTCCTACTATGACCTGGGGCGTCACCCGTACGGGCAATATATCACGGACATTAAGGGCGGCGATCTTCGGAGGGGCTGGCTGCATGTGGTTGTCGTGGTCCTCCTGCTGCTCGCGGCGGTCAACTGGTTCGTGGTCCTGGTCAACTACAACGCCGCCGACATTCAGGGCGGGAGCTACGGCGGCGTGGTGCCCGACCTGATCGCAACCTTCTTCAAGCTCCCACCCGACGGAATAAACAAGAAGGACCGCACCTCCCAGCAGTCGTACCTGCAGGCCTGCCAGGGCGTGCAGGCATTCGTGTACGCCCTGGTGGGCCTGGCGGCCATCATTGGGTTCACCAAGTTCGGCAACATCCACTACAGCAAGGGCACCGGCAAGTGGGCCGCGGTGCTGCTGGCCCTGGTGCTGGTGGGTGCGATCAACTGGCTCGTGACCCTGGTGAACATGTTCGCCTTTAAGACCCTGGACGGCTCGACCTCCGGCTACACCCCGGACCTGCTCTACCTCCTGGCGCGGCTCAGCGGACCGGACAAGTTCCGCTCCGACCCCTTCCCGACGCGCGCCAACCCCGCGGCCGGCGACACGGTGCCGGACGCCGGCGCGCTCCAGGCTCTCTCCGTCTCGCAGCAGATCGTCTATGCGCTGGTGTTCATCGCGGCGATTGCGCTCGTGGTGTTGCGCATGCGCAACGGCGACCTCATGAAGTGAGTGCCGCCTTCTCCCCGCCGTTGACTCGTCGCGGCTTGCCCCACCGCCTCCAGACCCTTGCGTTTTTTTTGTTTTTTTTTTTGGGCCTGGTGCATGACACACGGTACCATGGCGGACCTCCTCCTACAGGCCGAGGCGGACATTGACAGGCACCTGCTGCCCGCCGAGCTGCGGCCGGTGAGCCTGAGCAACTACCTCCAGGTCCTGCGGCACCTGCGCAGGTCCACGGACGAGCACTCCTTCCACCTGGTCCGGACCTGCGGGACGCCAGAGTTCAGCGCCGTCATTACCTACGATTTCCACCTGCAGCTCCGCGCGCTCCTCCGACGCCGGGGGTGTGGTCTGGGATTCTGAAAGCCCGACCCATGGCCGAGACGATCCCGGTGCTGTCCCTGCGCTACGAGGTCCGAGCCGTGTGGCCTGCCGGCGCGCGGCGCCTGCACCTCTCACGCTCCGTCCGCACACCCGCGGAATTGCGCACCTACCTCCTGGACGCCACGACGCCCGAGCGGCTGTGCGCCGCGCAGCACCTCGCCCGGGTCGAGTACCAGGGTCCCGCCCGAACCCTATTCGAGCCCGTCTGTACGGTGCAGGGCTTCTGGATGCGCGTACCGGGTCGGTGCTGGACGATCGAGCCGACGTCGCTGGGCCACGCCCTGCTCCGTTTATTACAGGAGGATGCCATGTTCGCCCGGGGAAGACTACAGTGCTCCGCCACAGGGGTCTTCCTCGCGCCCACCAGTGGCCCGGATAGGGGCGTGCTGCTGACACCCATGACCGTGGAGACCGTGGGGACCGTGGGGACCGTGGGGACCGTGGGGGAGATGGTCCCGGGCCAGCCCGTGGTCCTGGCCTATGAGGCGCACGCCAGCCTGGACCCGGCGCGGTGCTTCCGGCCGCCGCACCCGCCCGCGCCGGTCCAGGGCAACACCCCGCACGGCCACCGGGTGGAACTGGATCGGCTGTTGTGCCAGGCCACCCCCGATCAAGCGACGGCCCGGCGCCTCGCGACCGCGCGGCAGCTCCTGGACCACCTGCGCCAGCACCTGGCACGGTCCCGGGAGCCGCGGCTCACGGCGCGGGGCGTGCTGGACGCGGTCAGTAAGCAGCGGCACCTCCTCCCCGAGCAGCTACGGTGGCCCGCGCCGCCCGTGGCGTGTCCGTTGCTGTCGCCCACGCAGAGGACGGAGGTGGAACGGATGGCGGCCTACGAGGCGCGCCCCTTCCTGGCACGGTGGTGGGACCCCATCGCCGGGGTCTGGTACTCGACCCTCCTAAACTGCCTGCACCGGTCGCCGCCCATCGAGCCGGGCCTCGCGGGGGGCGTGCTGGCGGCGGCGGCCGGGTGCGGGAAGACGCGCACCTGCATTGCGCTCTGCGACCACCACCGCGGCCCGGGCCCGACCCTGGTCCTCACCCGCGCCGGGTCCCTCCTGGGCTGGGAGGAGGAGCTGGCGGCCTACGCACGGGTGTCTCCGTCCCTGCGCTTCGCCGTGCGGCGCTACGGCCTCTTCCCCCTGGACCCGGGCGTGCAGGTCGTGGTCACGACCTACGAGGCGTATTGCGCCAGCGCGGCCTACGGGCGGAGCCTGGAGCTGCACCGCCTGGTGCTGGACGACGCGCACGCCCTCACCCCGCAGCACGTCGTGGCCGCCCGGGGCGTGCGGGCGGCGCGGCGCTGGGCGCTCACCTCGGCGCCCCTGGGCGCGGGGCCCCGGCACGCGGCCTGCCTGCGCATCCTCAGCGCCCTGCGGGTCGTCGACCCGGGGGTCGACGCGCCCCTTGGCCTGCCGCACCTCACGCCCACGCTCCTGGAGACGGAGGGCGCGCACCGCGTCCCCGTGCGCCTGGTCGCGCTCCTGGCGTGCCTGTGCGTGAACGAACCCGAGGCGCCCGCCGGCCACGTCATGCAACGGCTCGTGCGGGTGCCGGTCCCGCGGGAGGTCGAGGGGCGCTACCGGTGTGCGGTGACCCACCTGCTGCAGGACCCGATGAGTGCCCGGGCCCTGCGGCGGGGGTTCCACCAGTTGTGCCACTCCCTCGCCGCGGGCACCGGCGTGGCCCCCCCAACCTTTCCCGTGCTGGCCGCGCCCGTTGCTGGTCCAGAGGACGTGTGCGCGATCTGCCTGGACGACATGCAGGACCCGGTCCTCCTTCCCTGCGGGAACCACCACTTCCTATGCTGCCAGTGCGCCCAGGACCTCGTGGGCCGGGGCGACCACCGGTGCCCGCAGTGCCGGGCGGCGTTCCGACCGGGGGCGCTGGCGCTCCTCTCCGCCCCCGTGGACGGCACGCCCAAGCCCTGCGAGAAGCTCGCGGCCCTGGAGCGCGTGGTCTCGGTCGATTTTCCCGACGAGAAGGTCGTGGTCGTGTCGCGCTACCACACCGCAGCCCGGAAGTGCGCCGACCACCTCCGGGCGCGCTTCCCGGCGCGGCCGGTGATCCAGTTGGTGGGCGACGGCGCAAACGCCATCCGCGCCTTCCGCGCCGCGGCGGGTCCCGTGGTCCTCGTCGCCGCGGGGGCGTTCCTCCTGCAGGGCGCGAGCCTGGTGAGCACCACGGCCCGGCCCTGCCGCACCGTGGTCTTCCTGGACCCACCCACCGACGCCCCGGACGAGACCCAGGTCCTGGCCCGGGTGCGCAACCGGGCGTCCCGGGAGCGGCTGTACTGCGTCGTGCGGCTCGTCTACGACGGCACGGTGGAGGCGGAGCTGGACGCCGTCTACCACGGCGCGGCCGCGGCGGCGCCGGATTGGTGCGGGCTCGACGCCCGGCTGATGCGCCGGGTCCTTTCCCATCGGCCGCGACGAATCTGAAACCTCGGGCACGATACCCATGCGTCTCGTGGTCTGGGTCTGCTGCGCCGTGGTCGTGGTGCTGGTCGTCCTCGTGGTGCGGTGGTGCTACCGCGCGTCGCCGCCGCCGCCGCCGCTGCTGTCCGCGACCTTCGAGACGGACGAGGTCCTCGTGGTGTGCACGGACGCGACCCACTACGGCGCCCAGTTCTGCGAACACGTGGTGGCGCGCGCGGCGGATCCGGGCCGCATCCGCATCGGCCTGGTGCAGCGCCGCGCACCGGGGTCCCAGAACGTGGCCGAGGCCCTCCGCGTCTGGCACCGCCAGGACATCGTGCGCCGCACGCGCGTGACGGTCGTGGACGCATCCGCGACCCTAGCGGAAGCCCTGTGCGCCGCGGCGCGGGACCTCCACGAGGACGAGCCGGTGGTCGTGCTCCTGTCGCCCATGGTGCGGCTCGCCCAGGACTGGGACGCGGCCATCGCCAAGCTTCCGACGCGGGGTCTGCGCGTGCACGGCACCGCGCTGGTCCGGCGGCGCATGCGGGACCTGCCCGCCTTCCCCGTGGTCTATGAGGTGGTGCGAGGCGTGCCCGCCTTCCGGTACCGGGCTGCGGCCCAGCCCGGTTTCCTCGAGGCGTCGACCATCCCCCTATCGGCCATCACCCCGGACTGCCTGGTGCTACCGGCCCCAGCCTTCGGCGCGCTGGTGGCGGGGCTCGGCGACGCGGTGGTGCCGGACTGGGCCCTCCCCGCCGTCGGCACCAGCGTGCTGCGCGCGGCGGCCTACCGCATCCTGGGGTGCGCGGGCATCATCAAGGAGCTGGACCTCAGCCGCCGCCCCGCCGCGCCCGCGGATCGTGCCTGGAACCCGGCGCAGGTGCGCGGCCTGATCAGCCAGGCCTACCGGACCTACGCCCGGGTCGACGACCCCCGGGGCCGCCTCGGGGTCACCGACGGGGCCACGGCCGTGGAGTGGCGGTGCAAGTGGGGTGACTCCAACGCCCAGGACGCGGCGCGCGAGCGCTACGGCGACGTGGCCCCACCCGGCCAGAGATCGTCCCAGGCGCACCCCGCGGACGCGTCGCCGCCATCCGCTTCCTCCAGGTAACGCTTTATCTGGAACCCTTCCAGCACCCGCCGCGTCTCCTCCAGCAGGTCCGTCGTCGCGTCGGGCGTTGCGTCGGTCTTCGCCCCCGACACCGCCGGGGGAATGGCGTCCAGCGACGTGCCTTGGGGCGGCGACGCCGGAAACGTGTCCGGCGCGGGGTCCGGGTCGACTGCGGGCGGACTCCCGGGCGGCGACCGTCCCTGGGGCGTAGCGCAGGACACGGTCGCGTGGGGCGGACTCCCGGGCGGCGAACTTCCCAGGGGGGGTGTACGGGGCGGGGTCGCGTCGGGCGGACTCCCGGGCGGCGAACTCTGCGTGGGGAGTATACGAGACAGGAGCGCGAAGATGTTGGGCGGACTCCCGGGCGGCGTAGCGGGGGCACAAGCGGCCTCCGCCGTCTTCCGACGCTGCACGAGCTCGTCCAGAGCGGCAACCATCCGGGGTATGCTCGACGCGCGCGGCGGCGAGGTGGACCCGGCCTCTGCAGTGACGTCGATGGACTGCTCCTCCGCGACGGGGCAGAGCCCGCGCGGCATCGCAGGAACCACGGGTCGGCGCAGCTCGGCGCGGGGCGGGCCCCGGACCATGTCGAAACCGAGGTCCTGGAAGAAAGCGATCTGGCGACGCGGGGGCCACAGGACCAGGGTCCCGATGTTTGTCGCGGCGGCCCAGCGCACAGCCGCGGTGGTCGCCGTGCGCTCCAAGCGCGGAGCGTGGCAGAGCATCTGCACCGCGTCCTCCCCCGGCACGTGGGCGTGCAGCACGACCCAGCCCCGCACCGGAAGCCCGGACCGCACCTTCAGCAGGGCATTCTGCCCGCTCTCGACGAGCAAGATGATGCACACGGCGTCCAGCAGCGCCGCGCGACAGTCGATCCAGGTCGGATCTCCAACCACGCCCGCCGATCGTTGCTGGAACGTGCGCTTGCCGCGGAACGCCATCATCCTGCGGAGCGCATGAAAGGTGGGATGCGTATGGTCGAATACGGTTTCCGTCACGGTCATGCTCCCCGGCGTCGCTTGACTCTGGGCACCGGTTATTTTTTTGTTGGGGGCGGGGCGGGGATTGGGGGCGGACGGGTGTTCAATGGGCCGCCAGACCCAGGGCGCGTACGAGCTCGTCGGGGACAATGTTCTCCCGTGCATTCTGAAACGTTCGTTGAACGACAAAGGCGGAATTGGCGCGCGCCTTGTCGCGGCGCTGGCATTTAAACCGAAGGGCGTAGCCACTCGCGTCGGTTAGACCCACCCCGCACTCCACGATCGACGGACCCAGACCCGCAAACTCTTCCACGTCCCATTGCACCCCGGGGACGGTGGCCTCCACCGGCTCGCCCCGGGCGTCGTCGCAT
>JBCBMO010000016.1:0-6256 GCA_039822785.1 Pseudomonadota bacterium
CCGTACAGCTTAACGACACGCGGGTGACCCGCCACGCCACGGGCGTGGTCCTGACCGTGCACCTGCGCATCCCCTTTACGACCCGGCCAGCCCTACAGCATGCACCAGCAGTCCACGGGCTACGACCTGCAGAAGCACCTGGACGTGGCGGTCTACAGCGGGCGCCTGGAACAGTACCTCTCGTACCACGCGACCCGTCCGCTGGTCACGGACATCAAGTACCGCTGGGTCGACGACACCTTTAACTGCGAGTTTGACGTGTTCATCACCCTCAACGACGGCGCGGCGACCATGGACCTGGAGATGCCGCTGCTGCTGGGTCTGCAGGCGGCCCTGCAGTTCATCGGGTACGACTTCTCGGCCCAGCGCCACGACGCGCTGCGCGTGGTGCCCTTCGGCAACCAGATGCTCTACAGTAATGTGCCGCGGCGCCAGACCGTGCAGCTGCCGCCCGTGCCCGACGCGGACATCTTCGACTACCAGGCCAACCTGCGGCGCCGGGGCTACGAGGAGCCGACCGTGACCATTGACCGCTACGGCCTCCGGGTCAATTCGGCGGATCCGTCACGCTACTCCCGGATGACGCCGCATGCGATATCGGCTCCGGAGCTCCAGGCCTACGATCCGTACGCCTAGCCGAGAAGGCGCGGAGCAGGTCCCGCACGATGCGCTCGTAGTCGGGCACCGCCTCGAAGCTCAGGTCGTAGACGTAGCGGGTGACCTGGAAGAATTCCCGGGGCAGGCGCCGCAACCACTGGTCGTACCGGGCGTCCGTGGGCGAGCTGCCCAGGAGGAACTCGCGCTTCATGCGCAGGACCTGGCGTTCCTGGTACCGCTGGCGCCGGGAGCTCTGCCAGGGCAGGCGCTGGAACAGCAGGTAGAGGAAGACGAAGAAGACCGCCTGCAGGTCGTCCCGGCGCGAGGACTCGACCCGCTCGTGGGTGTGGGTCGCGCAGTACCGCGGCGTGCCGACCATGCTCCCCTTCTGGTCGATGTAGGGGATGTGGCGCCCGCCCTGGAGGTACTTCTTGGACAGGCCGAAATCGATGAGGTAGAGGTGGGAGTCGTCACCGATCATGATGTTCTCGGGCTTGATGTCGCGGTGCAGGTAGCCCCGCTGGTGGATGCTCCGCACGATGTGCACCAATTCCGCGGTGAGGAGCGTGGCCTGGCACCGGGACAGCCGGTGGCCGTCGCGGCGCCGCTGGTCCATCCACTGCCCCAGGCTGCAGGGCAGGTGGTCGATAACCATGGCCGGGAGCGCCTCCCCCAGCGGCTCGATGGGCGCCGTGCCCGACCAGTACACGCGCGGCACGCCCTGGACCTGGTTCTCCCGGTGCAGGTCCCGCAGCACCGTCGCCTCGAAGATGACCATGGCGCGGCGCCGCGCACCCGCCCGGTAGGCGCTGGTGTCGACCTTGAGCGCCACGGATTTGCCTGTTTCCTGGTCCCGGCCGCCATAGACGTGCGAGAAGGCGCCGGTGCCGAGGGGCGTGGTGCAGAACTCGTACCGGGACGCGACGACGAACATGTGCCGCACCACAATCCGTGCGTATCCCCCCCGTTGGTTGGTCTCGTTCCCAAAAAAAAAAAATTTTGTTTTTTGGTTTCGCCCAACCCTGCGGGAAGCCGCTCCCTACAAGCGTGTGCGCAGCTCCGCGTACGCGGGGTGCACCGCGCCGCCGTTCACACTGAACGCGTCGCGGCTCGTGATACCGATGATCCAGCGTGAGTTTACCAGGTGGCTGGATTGGTAGGGCGGGTACGGCAGTCGGCCCTGGAAGACGTAGAGGTGGTTCGCCGCAAAGACCGCGCCGAAGAAATCCTCCTCGTCCTCCCACGGCAGGACCTGCCGCGCGGCACCGCGCGCGCCGCCCTGGCGCGCCGCACCGCCCTGGATGGACGCGAGCACCTCCTTGCACACGGCCTTGAAACCCGGGCACGCGGGTCCGGCGGATCCGGCGGGTCCGGCGTCGCCATCGGGAAACTGAATGGCTTCGAACGGCATGTAGGCGAAGGTTGGCCGCGGTTCCGCATCCGTGGCCGTGAAGAGTTCCCGCACCGCCGGTGGGGCGTTGTCCAGGGAGAGGGAAAAGGTGTCGCGCACCAGGGCCGCCCAGGGACCCCGGAGCGTGTGGATGATGCGGTCGGTGCGTTGGGCGTCCTGGTGCATGAGGTAGGGCGGATCCTGGTTCCGGGACGCCTCGCGGATCGTGGCGATCACCTTGCCGAGGTTGTTGGCCTGGCACTCGGATTTCCGCTTCTGCTCGTGCCAGAACCAGGAGAAGGTCGCGTACTCGGTCGCGTTCCCCTGCCCCCGGACCTGCCAGGGGTCCTGGTGCCCCCGGGTCTCGACCCAGCCCCAGTACGCCATGTGCAGCGCCGCGGTCGCGTGGCCCAGGTGGAGTTGGCGGATGCTGGCTTCCAGGTTGGGCTTGCGGCAGCCGTCGGTGGATCGCGGGAAGGGGAGCAGCATCTGGCGCCGCTGCCACTGGCCGGCGTTGAGGCTGCTGCGCGGCGCGCTGTTGCCCAGGATCAGGAGCGGGCCCCGCACCGAGCCCACGTACGGGTCCCGGTTCTTGCGGGGGGCCGACATGCGGCTGCCGTCGACCATCTGCAGGATCGTGTTCTCCGACACGGCCATGTTGCTGGCCATCTCGTTGACGGCGATGAGGTCGGAGCGGATGAGGGCCCCGAGCCCGAACTGCTTCTCGAAGGTGTTGCAGTCCAGGATGCCCACCGCCGCCGACCCCACCATGTCGATGATGGTCTTCTGCACCGTGCTCTTCCCCGTCGCCGAGGCGCCCTTGATGAAGAGGAACAGCTGCCAGCGGTCCGGGCGCCCGTCCAGGGTCCGGAACTCCTGGTTGCGGAAGAGCAGGCGGCCCAGGAGGCACCGCACCTCGCTCCAGACCTTGTGGAGCTCGGTCTGGTAGAAGGGGGTCCCCGGGTCCCGGAGGTGGGCCGGCAGCGCGTGCCAGAGGTCCGGGTTCTCCAGCTGGTGCAGGAGCACGTTGTCGAGGTGCGTGAGGTCCACGCCCCGGGCGAGGGCGCCGCAGTCGCTCCGCCGGGGCCGGGCGTGGGGCTGGAAGAGGTGGCGGTCCAGGTGCGTGCCCCGGTCGCCCCGGATACGGTTCATGGACTCCACCAGGTCCGACACCGCGACCCGGGCGTTGCCCGGCAGTTGCCGGGCCCACTCCGCCGCCTCCCGCACCAGGCAGTGGTGGCGCCCGGCGGCGACGAGGCGCTGGTTGATGGCCACGCACTCCTCCCGGGCCAGGCCGCAGCAGCCGCAGCATGGCACGGGGTCGGGCCACGCGCCGGCGGCGGCCCCGGGTCGGCTGGCGAGGAAGTCGGTTCGGGGCACGCGCAGCGGCGGCAGGGCCGCGGCGATCATGGCGTGGTAGGCCTCGGGGCGGAAGGCGACGTCCGGGTAGAAGTGCGTCGTGGTCAGGTCCCGGTACCGCCCCCCACTGGCAAAGACGTGGGAGTGGTGCGCGTAGAAGGTCGGAACCTCTTCCAGGGCCGGGTCGGCGACCAGCACGCCGTCGTTGTAGACCGAGACGTGGCGGTTCGGGTGCAGGTCCAGCGTCTCGGGCCAGGCGCGGTCGTCCAGGAAGTCGCGGATGCCCTTGACCACCTCGGGCCGCAGGGCGTGCGCCGCGGCCGCCGGGTCCCGGTCCGGGGAGAAGTAGTTCCGGGCAAAGGTCTCCGTGCTGGCATAGTGTTGGAAGGCGCAGGTCCGCACCGGCGCGGGCAGCGGGTCCAGCACCAACCGGAACTGGCTGGGCTGCGCGGCGGTGTGGGGGTCCTTGCCCGACGGGGTGCCGTAGGGCACGGCCCCCGGGCTCGGGCCGTCGCGCGGCTCCCGCCCCGGGCCCGGGGGTAGCTGCCGGACGCGGCAGAAGCTAGAATCGCAGTGCGCGACCCGCCCGTCCACGTCCTGGCTTACCGTAGCCACGACCACGTCCCCCCGGAAGAACGCCTGGGTCCAGGTATCCTCGATGCGGCGGAAGGTGTCGTCGCGCACTCGGTCGCCGCGCATGCAGTCGATCACCTCGGCGTGCGCCCTGACCAGGGCGTCGTGCGGCGCGTCGAGGGGCAGGGGCTCCCGCCCCAGGAACTCCGCCAGCATGAGCGAAATGGGCACGACCTCCTCCGCGATCCGGGGACCGATGGGCCGCCGCTGGACGGCGTCGAACCACGCCTGGCGAGGCTGGGCCGTCATGACCGCGCGCTGGTAGATGCCGCCGACGGCCTCCACGCTCGTCATGCGCCGCGGCCGCTTGGCCGCCGACGTCGTGGTGAATTCCTCGGGCACGTAGTCCAGGACAACCAGGCGCCGCAGGTCGTGCATGAACATGTGCTGCTGGATCTTGACGGCGTGGAGCTCGACGAGGCTGCGCGAGCCCGCGCGGGTGTGCGGCTGGTTCTCCGACGGCTCCTCGCTGATGAGGTCCCGGTCCAGGCTGGCCACGTCGCATTCCACCACCGACTTGTAGAGGCTGATCTGCTGCCGCGCCTCGCGCACGGAGTCCCGGCAGTCCCGCAGGGCTGCGGCCACTACCTCATCGGCACAGCCGCCGATCCTCACGTCCAACTCATGCATGATGCGCTCCAACATCTGGGCCTGGCGCGTGCGGCGCAGCGCGGCCTCGGTCACCAGGTCGTGGTCCTTCAATACCTCCTCGTCATCGGTGACGGCGCCGATGCTGTCGCCCGCGAGCATGTCCTGGTAGGCGCAGCCGAAGAGCACGGTGTACGCCCGGGACGACGCCGGGGTCGTGCTGCCCCGCCCCTCCGGGTCGAGCACGTGGCTGCACCAGGCATTCACCATGTCGACCACGTCCCGGACCCGGGCGTAGCCCGTGGTGCTATCCGGCGCCTGCAAGACGTGCTCGACAATGTCCCGGGCACCGTCCATGTCCACCGGGCGCGGAAGAACCGGCTGGGTTCCCAGCGCATCGGGCGCCAGGCACGCCCGCGCGTGACGGAAGGCCGCGCAGGACTCCATGTGTTGCAATCTGAAAGATCGTGCCACCCCCCAACAAACAAATAAAGACACACAAAAAAAAATATTTTTTTTGGGGGGGACCGTCCGACAACAGCGCGACAGAACTCCATGGAGTCCCGCCTGGAACTCCTGTGGGACCGGGACGCCGCGGAGCTCGAGGAAATCTGGCGCATGCACGACGCGATCAATCCACGCCGCATGGGCCGACAGATTCGATCCCGGGTCCAGAACTCGCTCCCGGTCCTGGTGCGGCGGGTGCAGGAGGGCGTCATCTGCCAGGGCCTGGACCCATGGTGCTCCTTGCAGCACGAGTGCGCCCTACCAACGCAGCTACCGCGGCACAAGCTCCACCCGGCCTGGGTCCGGCTCCTGGGGATGGTGGACGCGGACCGGACCAGCGGCTGGACGTGGGTAGACTTCCTGGCCGTGGGAGTGTACGTCATGGTGGTGATTGGATGCGTTGCGATGGTGTGCGTGCACTGCACCGTGTGGCCCCTGGCGCCCCTGCAGCGGGACCTGATCGGCTGCGGGCTGATGGTACCCCTGCTCGCCATGGGTATCGCCCAGACGACCTTTCACACCACTCCGCGCGGCAACGACGCCCTACCGACCACGCACACCCGGGTTGAGCTCCGGGGCCTTTCGCGCTTCAGCGCGCGTCTGGTGGGAGACACGCTGCGCCTGTGCGCCCCGAGCCTGCGCCTCTGCTTCGACACCGGTTCAATCCAGACGACGGTAGCCCTGGAAGCCACCCTAGACATTCCCCTGCAGTACCAGTTCAGCATCGACGCCTACCTCAGGGGAAGACCCGCATCGGGATGCGTGGTGGTCCGGCACGGCATGTGCCACGCGGCGTCGCAGTTGCACATCCGCCCCCTCCAGGAGGAAGCGCCGCCGCTGGGTCCCTACGAGCAACATTACGCAGACCAGATGCGCGCCCTGCTCTGGGACGAGGTGCACGCGATCGTCGAGCTCGCCCTGCGGCGGACCCTACCGCTCGGCACGAGCCCCTACCGCCCACCGCCGCCACCGCCACCAGACGGTGATGGCGCGGAGGCTGGTTCGTCGCCGTCGGCGGACCCCGTGGAGTGCTGATCGGGAAAGACGCTGCAGAGCATGCGGTACCGGTACCGTACATGGAACGGGGTTGGTGGGCACAGGACCTCCTGGACTCAAGTGGGAAACATGGGGAAGCAGTAGAAAAACGCTGGAAACGCGTTTCCGCACCCAACCCATGCAAAC
>JBCBMO010000017.1:0-5321 GCA_039822785.1 Pseudomonadota bacterium
GGTAGGCCGCCGCACCGATGGTCGCCATGGTCGCGGACAGCCGGCCGCGCACGAGTCCGGCGTTGATGCGCGCGAGGTCGGCCGGCATCCCGTGTTGCACCGGGTGCCCCCCGATTTTTTTTTTTTTTTTTTCAATCAATCGATCGGGTCGCTGGTGAGCGTGTCCTCGGTAACCTCGTCCGACCCGACCGTCGCCAGGCTCATGAGTGGCTCGTCATCCGAATCCTCGCGGTCCGGCGGGGGACTGCCATCGCCCGGTTCCGCGACCCGCGGCGGTTCGTCGCCGTCGTTGAGGCAGTGGAAGTGCACCAGCGACGGGAGTACCGTTAGGTGGGCCACGTCGCCGACGCTGAGCTGGACAACCGGGTCCGTCCGTAGCCGGTCGGTAGGCGCGAGGATCTCGTAGTCGGCACAGATGAAGGTGCGGGTGAAGGCCGTCGTGTCCGGCGGCTCGGTCGGAGCCGCGCCCGCTGGTTCCACGCGGAACCACATGGAACCACACCCCTCATTCTGAAAGGTCGACATGCCCCCGTTCCAGGACGCGCTCGCGGCCATCATGGCCACCACGCCGACCGAGCACATGGAGATCGAGGCGCGGGTGCTGGGTCCCTGGACCGAGGTCTTCGACTTGCAGTGGGATCCCTCGCCTGGGGCGGTGGAGGAAACCACCACGGTCGAGGACACGGTGGGCAGCACGGGCGTGCGCCGGCGCCGCGTCCTGGACGGGGAGCGGGTGTGGCGCACCGAGTACACGATCAAGGAGAAGAAGTACAAGCGGGACGTGGACCTGGGGCAGGGCGTCCGCTTGCGGGTCGGCATCGCCACCGAAACCCCCGCACCCGGGGGCGTGCGCTGCGGAACCCCCGTCTTCCACCGCCGCAAGTGCATCACCCGGCGCACCCACGGCGACTACATGGTGGAGGTGTCGCGCATCCTGACCAGGACCGGCGCGCGCTGGGTGCCGGCCGGGACGGAGTACGAGGTGGAATTCATCGGGGACCTGGAGCGCGCGCTGGACCCCGGCTTCGAGGCCGACCTCATCGCCCGGCTCCGCCGCGGCCTCGTGCCCCGCGCCGGGGCTCAGGCCGGCGCCGGTTCGGACGGGACCGCTGACTCCTTGGCCAGGTCGTAGGTCTCGACGCAGTAGGACCGCACGCGGTCGGCCGTGCAGCGGTCCGCGGGGTGCCAGGTCATCATCTCCTCCAGCACCGTCTCGACCCGGCGCCGGTCCCGCACGCGGCGCTGGCGCAGCCGCGCGCTGATGCTGGCCGGCGCGCCCCCGTCAATGTCGCCGATGCCCAGGTCCTCGGGCGCCGGGCCCAGCACGGCGATCATCTGCTGCAGGTGGCGCCGGTCGGCGCGCTCGTCGTCGTCGGCGTCGGCGTCGGCGGCGTCGTCGTCGTTGGCGTCCTCGTCGCCGGACTGCATGGGGCCGTCGCGGTTCTCGCCCTCGAGGTCGAAGAGCCCCTCGCCCGTGCGGAGCTCGAAGAAGATGCACCCCAGGGCCCAAACATCAGCCGGGCACCCGTACTCGCCGAAGATGATGAACTCGGGTGCGCGGAACTCCAGGGTCACCGCCGGCTCCTCGACGTAGGCTTCCTGTCCATCGCCGAAGGCAACGCAGTACTCGCGCACGCCCAGGTCTGGGTTGGTGCGGGCCCGGATCCGGTCGTCCGGCGGGTCCGTGGCGGCGTCGTCGGCGGTGGTTGGGGCCGCGCGGCGCCGGCCGTACTGCCGCAGGGCGTCCGGGGTCGTGTACTGCAGCGAGTCCAGGTCCGTGAGGCGCACGTAGATCTCCGCCGGGCTCGGATACACCAGCACGTTCTCGGGCTTGACGTCGCCGTGCGCCATGCCCCGGGCGTGGAGGTGGTGCAGCGCCGAGGCCACCTGCGCCACGCAGAGCGCCGCCGCCTTGGCCGACAGGCCCTTGGCCCCGTCCATGTGGGTGTGCAGGTCGCAGGCGGCGATGGGAAGGATGAGGCCCGGCTGGGCCGCGTCCAGGGATCCCAGGGCGTACTGGAGGTGGGGGTGGTGGTCGGGATTCGCGCACGCGAGGTTCCTGGCCTCGATACCGGCCAGGTCCGCGTAGAGAGGGTCCGACGTGTAGAACTTGATGGCCACGTCGGCCTCCAGGACGCTGCAGTCGAGTTTCCGGCGCCGGCCCCGGCGCTTGGTCGTACCCGGCGGCGCGGGACGCGCGTGCCAGACGGTGGAGAACTGACCATTCGCTAGCCACTGCACCAGCTTGTGCCCACCGACCTCATCACCAGGCTTAAAGGTCGGCAGGTCTAGGTCCATATCCACGCCCACCATGCCTCGTCCTTACCACTGGTGAACCTGCAAAAAAAAAATTTTTTTTTTCGCCGAGACAAGTTATCCGTCCGCAGCCGGCGGTGATGTCAACGCAGGGGACCCGCACTTACGCGTCCGGACGGGCGGCGCGTCGGTATTGAAGAGGTACCTGCGCAGCCGCTGCTTGTGGAACTCCCGTAGGGCCGCCGTGTCCGCCCACGACCGGCGGGCCGTGGGCGCGAGGCGCGCCAGGAGGTCGTCGGGCAGGGACTGCAGCATGATGAGGTCTTTGAAGCGCAGCACGCGGTCGCGTTCCCACCGCGCGCAGACGATGACGCCGTGATTCTCGGCGCGATTGCGGCGTCGCAAGGCGATGACCCGCTCCCAGATCGTCGAGATGATCCGGAGATGGGGGTGCTGCAGTAGGCGCTGGACGAGGCGGTACGAGTCCGGATCGCGCTCGAACTCTTGTTCGATCCGCGCGCGCAGCGCGGCGGGGGTCCAGTGCTGGTCCGGGTGCTCGTGCCGCAGGGACCGCATCAAGCGGGTGTGGGCGCCCATGCAATGCCGCGCGTGCGCGTCGGCGAGGACTTCAAGGAGCAGCAACTTGTAGTTGGCGACCATGAGACCCGATTTCGGGTCCTTGCGCCACGCACCCGCGCAGCGCACGTGGCAGATGCGGTGGTTGCTGGTGTCCTCGTAGTGCTCCATGTGCCTGCAGGCCCGAGCGGGGTAGTGCAGGTAGCGCAGGTCCGTGAACCGGGGGTGCGGCGCGTCCCCGGTCTCGGGGACGAGTTCACCGGTGCAGGACCACATGATGGGTCCGTGGTGCGTGAGGTTGTGCGCGGCCACCCGCCGCACGTCACGGCGCGCGGGCAGGCAGCGATAATAGAGGTTCTTCCACACCACCGGGAGGTCGAAGCACGGCGCCATCCAGCGACAGGTTTGCCAGAGGACAAAGACCTCCCGGGGCGCCAGGAAGTCCAGGAGCTGCACGCTGGGTGTGCGGCATCGTATGAAGCCGGTCTTGCCCCCGGATCCAGTGCTGGATCCAAAGGAAATCTGGGCGTCTAGTAAAGATTCCAGGGTGCGTGGCATGGTCCGCCGCGAGCAGACCTTTCAGTATTCCCTCCCTATAATTTTTTTCCTTCTTCCTTCGTCTCCTTCTCGGACGCCACAAGCAAAAGGATGGCGCCTGGTGCGGCACCGGGGCCAGCGCCACGGTTCTTCGGCGGGCGGCGCCGGGCGTGCGCGGCGGCGCGGCCACCTCCCGCGCCGGAGCCGGCGCCCGCCCCAGCGCCGGCGTCGGCGCGGTCGTCGCGGAGCGACAACGATTCCACGGCCCCGGGTCTGGAGACGACGATCCTGGAGCACGCGGTCCTGCTCAATACGGTGCCGCGGACCCTCCTGCAGCAGCGCGCCATGCTCGAGACGGCGCTGGCTCAGATGCCCGTGGCGCGGTACACGATCCGTGCGCGCGCGGACACGGAGCGGGACCTGGCGCGCGTGCGGAGGGAGGTCGACGCGTACGAGTCGGGGGAGAAGCGGCGGGACTACCTCCGCGCGGCCCAGCCGTACCTGCAGCTCTACCAGAGCCTCTCCCGGGTCGGCGGCGACCCGGGCGCCACGTCGGATGAGGTGCACCGGTCCCTGGCGCGGCTCGCCGAGCAGCACCTCAGCGTGCCGATGCGGCGGCGCTCGGACCTCGAGCGCACGGTCCGGGTCGCGACCCAGCGGGACGAGGCCCGCGTGTCGGCGCACAGCCTCGTGGACGAGTTCATGTCCGCGCAGCACGGCGCCGCGCCGCCGGTGCACCTCAACCACGCCGACCTGTGCGCGGACTGCCACACGGCCCTGGTGCGGGTCCAGGACAGCACCCTCATGTGCCCGCACTGCGGCATCACCGTGCACACGCAGGAGGCGACCACGCAGAGCGTCGCGTTCAACGACGAGCGCACCTACAGCAAGTTCCAGTACAAGCAGGACCAGCACTTCCGGGACCACCTCCGGCGCGTGTCCCAGGCGCGCGACGTCGACACGACCGAGATCTGCGACCTGGTCATGCAGGACCTGCACCGTCAGGGCGTGCGGCCCGAGTCCCTCAAGTTCGGCCAGGTCCGGGCGCTGGTCGACAAGCACGACAAGAAGCGGTGGGCCCCGCACGCCGTGCGGATCTGGTGCGACCTGACCGGCCAGCCGGTGCCGCAGGTCACGCCCGACGAGCGCGAGCGGCTCTGTGCGCGCTTCACGCTCATGGCGCCCGTGCTGATCGACCTCGCGCCCAACCGCACCAACATGGCCTCCTACCCCTACCTCATCCGCAAGTTCTGCGTCCTGGAGGGTTTCTTCCACCTCGTTCCGTTCTTCCCCGTGCCCAAGGGCAAGGCCAACCTCCAGAAACTCGAGGTGCTCTTCCACCGGGCCTGCGACCGGTTGGGCTGGCCCTTTGTCGCCTACGAGGACGAGCAGCGCGTGCCCGGGCTGGCGCCCTTCGTCTAGGCGCGCCGGACCCAACGACAACAACAACAACGAAAAAAAAAATATCGACGACCCAATGCCAAAGCGACACGCGGTGGCCGACGAACTGGAAGGACGGGCTCCTGTACATCGGACTACCGGTCCTGGCCGCCGTGACCCTGATCGTTGCGATCGTCCTCGTGGTGCTGTGGGCGACCCAGGACAGCACGACCTGGGGATGCACGGACCCGGCTGCAACCAACTACGACCCGTCCGCCACCGGCAACGACGGAACCTGCGCCTACGACGGCTCCGGCGGCGGCACCGACGCGTCCGGCGGCGGCACCGACGGGTCCGGCGGCGGTGCGATCTCTGGCTGCACGAACCCGGTCGCCCTCAACTACGACGCCAGCGCGACCCTGGACGACGGGTCCTGCATTATCGTGGGCTGCACCGACCCGTCCGCCGACAACTACGACCCGGACGCGACCCAGGACGCGTCCTGCGCCTACCTGGGCTGCACGGACCCGGCGGCCAGCAATTACCAGAGCTGGGCCAACGTCGACGCGTCC
>JBCBMO010000018.1:0-5135 GCA_039822785.1 Pseudomonadota bacterium
AGGGTGCGAGCTCGAACTCCACCGTCTCACCCGTCACGAGCTTCTTGCGCACCGGAGCCAGGTACCGCGCGGTGCGCACCTGCGACACGTGCACGAACACCACACCCAGCTCGTCGTGGCACCCGACACCGGGGTTGATGACCTTGATGAAACCGAATCCGGAGAACCAGTTGTAGCTGTCGACGACCCCGGTGTAGGTCACCGTATGATGGACCAGTTCCGACATGGTGGCCGGGTGGCGCCGCGCCCGAGATATGGATTCTGAAAGGCGCGCGTCGGGCATTCAAATTTTTTGGCATCCAACGATGAATTGGGGGAATTTTTTTTTTTTTGGGTCGCGCAACGAGTAACCTGAGACCAGGAGACCGACCCAAAAACAAAAAAATAAAACAGCAGCAACCAGGCACCATGGACCGCAGCAAGAAGGCGAGCGCGCCGAGCCTGCGCGGGGGGCGCGCCTCTCCGCCCGACCAAGGCCAGCGGGTGCGCGAGCGGCTGGCGACGGAGCAGCAACCAGCTCGGAAACCGGCTCGGTCTCGCCCGTCGGCCGAGTCCAGCACGAAGGCGCGGCGATCGTCCCCGGCCAAGAAACCGGCCCGGCGCCGATCCGGGGCCCGCGCGGGCGCCGCGGCACGAGCCCCGGACCGACCGGCAGCGGCAGCAGCCGTGGCGGCACCCTCAGCGAGCAAGGTCACGCAGCTGGAAGCCAGGATTCGAGCCGCCAAGCAGCAGCTGCAGACGCTCAAGCAACAATCCGGCAACGACAACAAGAAGATGGTCCGGAAACTCAACCAAGATATTGAACTCTATGAAGGTCAACTCCTGGCTGCCAGGATGGACGACCGGCACAGGGAACGCGAGCGCAACTTTGACAACTGGGCGGAACGCATGAAGCTCATCGCAGGGCAGTTCCCGGACTACACCTTGGACTGGGACAACCCCAACACCCCGGAATACGAACAACTCTTTGGTGAAGCCTACAATTCCGAGGAAGACTCGGATTACGACCCCGAAACGGACTCGGAGGCCGAGTCGGAATCCATCGGCAGCGAGGACAGTTTCGTGAGCGAGTGAAGCCTCGCCGGGCCCGGTCACCGGTCCCGGTCGCCGGTCCCGGTCCCGATCGCGAGGCGTGGATTCTGAAAGGGCGGCGATGCAGGAGCTCCGGCGGGACGGGCGTTGGTACACCCTCTCACCGGATCGCCGCGCGGCGAGGCCCAAGCCGGCCCCGGGATGCGCGACGATCGCGGCTGCCTACGAACGCGCCGTCCGGACGGGTGCGCGGTCGCCGACGCGCGGCGCCACCCGAACCATCGTGGACCGGCTCCGGGACGCGAGCAACGCGTGCAAGGCGCAGCAGTACCAGACGCTCCTGACCAACCACGCCTTCCACCTGGAACTGGCGATCGGCCGGGGCGGCGACGTCCTCAAGCTCGCCGCCGCGGCGACGCAGGGCCGCCTCGCGGGGTGCGTCGGTATTGACTGCGCGCCGGGTGCGATCGAGGAGGCCGCGCGGCGCGCGGCGCGGGCCGGGCTCGGGTGCCGCCTCTTCGTCTGCGACCTCTGCACCCAGCCCTGGGGCACGTACCTGGTCAAGGAGCAGTGTCCGACCTTTGATAGCGTGGGTATCCAGTTCGCCTTCCACTACATGGTCCGCGACGCCAGCGTGCTGCGCCACGTCCTGGAGCAGATCGCCCGGGTCACGAACCGCGGGGCCGTGGTCTTCGGCACGACCCTCCGGCGGGACGCGAGCTACGACCGCGACAAGATCTTCATCGACACGGGCGCGGACCAGCAACCCTGCCTGGGCCGCGTGGCGCGGGTCCGGATCCCCGGGCTGGTCGAGGGCCCGGACCAGGGGCACCTCGCCGAGCACGTGGTCGACTGGGCGGCGGTCGAACCCGTGCTCCACGACAGCGGGTTCTATCTTGAGAGCCTGGCGCCCGTGCGCGGCGACCCCCTGGACGCCTACCTCTCCTTCGTCCTGCGGCGGTTCCGCTGACCGCCGCAATATATTCGGTGCCCCCTGCACACAACATGGCGACGGGGTGGATCTACCTCGCGGTGCTGGCGGTGCTCACCTCCATCCTCGTGTGGGTCGGCCACGCCTGGCCATGGTGGGGACCGCGCCGCGCGACGGGCGCGCTCCTCCTGACCCTGGGCCTCGCCGGGGTCCTGGCCGCGGCAATCTGCGCCGGGGGTCTGGTGCTGGACTGGTTCGGGTAGGTGTGTGTTTCCCCCCCACAAACCCACAAACCCACCCCCCCCGCCCCCCCCCAAAAAAAAAAAAAAAAGGACGGGGGCGTGCCACCTTTCAGAATTCACAGCGACGCACCATGGCCGGCGCCGCGTCCCCGGCACGCCCCCTGCGGGACGTGGACGGCTGGTTGCCGCACCTGCGCATGGGCCGCTCGGGGACCGGCGAGCAGCTGGCCGTGAGCGTGCGGCACCCGTCCTTCGTGCTTACCATGGACGGGACGGTGGAGAACCGGCTGCGGGACCGCGTCTCCGGCGACCATGGCGCGGCGCTAGCCCTCTGCAGCGACGACCTGGCCGCGCTCAACGCGGCGCGGCAGCGGATCGGCACGGACCTGGGCGTGCGGCGCAGCTGCAGAAACGGCTTCCCCATCGTCCTGACGCTGCGCCGCTCCTCGGTGCTCCAGGGCGCGGACGGCGTGGCGGTGGAATGGAACGACGTCCGCCCCGGTGATCCGGTGCGGGTCTGCGCGTCCCTGGCGGGCATACGGATCCACGACCGGAACAACACCTACGACGAGGAGTGGACCCTGCACCGCCTGATCAAGCAGGACCCGCCGCCGCCCGAGCGGCAGTGGGCGCCCGACGACGACGGAGCGCCGGATCCGGTCACGCCCACGCCTAGCCCCGACCCGGCGCCGCCCGCGCCCCCGGGCCTGCAGGTGCCCGTGCTGCGGCGGTCGCGCCATTACGACGAGGAGGCGCCGCCGGTCGCGACCCCACCCGACCACGTGTCGATCGGCGTGGCGCCGGTCCCCCGGCCGCCGCCGCCGCCGCGGCGGCGCCCCGACGACCTGACCGTGGTGAGCGGCATCAGCGGCCTGCGCGCGGCCCCGGAGCTGCGCGAACTCCTGCGCGACCCGGCGCTAGGGGTACTCGACCCGTAGGCCCGGGTCGCCATCGATCTGCATCTTGGCGTAGCGCGCGCTGATGTTCTGGTCCTTGTGCCCGCACACGCGCCGCACGTGCTCGTGCAGGGACAGGCCGCCGACCACCACGCCCGTCTTCCCGCGCGGGCGGCAAGCGTCGAAGGAGACGATGGCGTAGATCTCGCGCAGGCGGTGGAAGCGGAAGTGGCCGCACGCGTCCTGCGCCGGCGCGTCTCCCAGCAGCACGTCCATGCGGGCCTTGACGGCGCGGGCCAGGACGTGGCAGTACCGGGAGTTCACGTCCTGGGGCGTGGCGTTCTCGGGCAGGGGGAACGCCCTCCGCAGGGCGCGCAGCGCCGACCGCACCATGACCACGGGCGCGAGGAGGGGAATGTTGTACTCGACGGGGTGTGCGCCCGCGGCCATGGCCGTGAGCCCCGTCTTCTTCAGCTGGCCGCTGAAGCGCGCCACGTGCTTCTTGCCGGGCACGGGGTGGAACACCCCCGTGAGCAGGAGCTCGCTCATGCGGCGCCCCGTGACCAGCGCCAGCGCCACGGCCAGGTCGCCACGGAAGGCCGCGTCGTGGGCGGCGTCCCGCCCCGCGCGCCGGAGGATGGATAGGGCCCACTCGTAGAGGCCGCGGACCGTGGCGCCCGGGAGCACCAGCACGCTGCTGGACTTCTTGAGCAGCTGCTCGCTCTCGCGCCGGTCGAGCTCGGCCTTGAGGTCCGCGGGCGGTCGCAGCTTGGCCAGGCACGCCGGCTCGATGTGCATGTCGAGGACCAGCTTGTTGAGCCGCGCGGCGGCGTCGCCGTCCCCGGGAAACAGGGGCCCGAGGTCGCGGCGCGTCGCGGCCTGGTAGCGGATCTGTTCCGTCAGGGACGCGGTGCGGAAGGCCCGGAACCGCTCCCGCACCACCGCGGCGTCGTCGGCGTCGGCGGCCTTGATCGTCTGCTCCACCTCCGCGGCCAGGGCCTTGAGATCCTCGTAGAACCGCGGATCCCGGGCGTTCATGGACAGGACCGCGCGGCGCACCTCGTAGATCATGCGGCGCTGGTACGCCAGGGAACTGAAGTCGCGGCGGATCTGGGCCACGACCTCCTCGGCCTTGGTCTCGCTCTTGCACGCCGGGTGGTTGCCTTCCAGGACCTGAAGCATCTGATCGGCATATTTAAAGGCGGTGGAGATGGGTCGCGTCTTCGGCATGGCAACCCTTGTCAGATGGCAACGGAATTTTTTTTTTCGCGGTCGCTACTTGCTCCTTTTTTTTTTTTTTCCAGGGCACCAGAACACAACACAACGATGATGGACTTTTATGGTATTGAACAGATGATGGAACCGGATAAACCAGAGCTGGGGCCACCAGTGCAAGGACCGGGTAGTGGGTCGAACGCGCGCAGGCCGGAAGATGAAGCCAGAAGGGGAGGCGAAGAAGGAGAGGGTGGGGATGAAAGCGACGAAGAAAGCAACGACGACGAGGACGACGACGCTGACGACGACCAAGCAGAGGTCGAAGCAGACGACGAGCAGAACGTGGATCCACTCGAAGATTTGAATACCCCAGAGGGTGCTGCAGGATTTGGTCGATCCGTCATGGAACGCGCGGAGTCGGTCGATATAGAATTCATTAGCTCTGTAAAGCCTCTGTCTCAATTAAACGACATGGGCCTCGTGGGCAAACTTGCGGGCTCGGCGCGGGTCGTCCTGACGGATGGCGTGACGCGGTGCTTGTTGGATTTTGTGGATGCCGTGGAGCTAGATCGCGCGTCGCCCCTTCGTTCCGTCTATCTGGAAGAGGGCATCCTTGGAGCCGGATTTGCCTCCACCGCGGGCTGGGTTCTTCGGCAGGACACATCCGACACCATGACGGTGCCGGTCTTCCGTGGCGCGGGACCCCGGGATCCCCCACGGACGCGGCAGGATCAGCTCACCCGCCTGGTGTCCCGCCTGCTGGAGAAACGAGCCGTGGCCAAGACGGGCAACAGGGTCAAGATGCGATATGGAAACTAG
>JBCBMO010000019.1:0-4218 GCA_039822785.1 Pseudomonadota bacterium
GGGAGGGAGCGGATGAGGACCCGGCGGCGGGTTCCGTCGGCCCGGAGAACGACCACGCCCAAGAGGCAGATCGCGCCGCCGTCCCGCGCCGCGTCCGGGAAGGTGCCCGTGGGCGAGTGGCACTCGATGTCGAGGCAGAGGACCGGCAGCGGCGCCGGGTCCTCATCAGCTCCCCTCCCCCACGTGCCTGGACGTGCCGGGGGGGCGTCGAGGTCCTGCGCCCCGGCGCGCGGGAGATCGACCTGCTGCTGGCCCTGTCGGCGCTCATACGCGAGGAGGCGCCGGCCATCCTCCTCACCCACAATGGCTACGACTTCGATCTCCCCTTCATCTACGCGCGCCGCCAGGACCGGCTCCTGGCGACGGGGCGGGCGACAACGGACGAGGTGCGGCGCTGCCGGCTCCTGTCGGCCCACGAGCGGCACGCCGTGGCGGGCATCCGGGCGACCACTCTCCGGTACATGAACTCGGAATTCGCCGTCGGACTAATCAGTCCGCTGGGGCTCCTGCACATCGACGGCCTCGTCTACTACCGGCGCACCTACGCGCTCTCGTCCTACGGGCTCGACGCCCTCGGGGCCCACTTCCTTGGCGCCGGGAAGGAGGCCGGCGTGGCGCCGGCGGACCTCTTCGCGGCCTTCGCCCGCGGACCCGGCGGCGGATTCCCGGGGCGGTCGAGCTGCTCGGCCGGGTCGGCCGGTACTGCATGCGCGACGCGGAGCTGACCCTCGACCTCTGCTGCCACGTCCGCATGGTGCCGGCGCTCCTGGCGCTCGGCCGCGTGACGCTCTCGACCATCGGGACCTACCTCACCACGGGGCCGCAGATGCAGAGCTACCAGGCCATCGTCGCCCGAGGCGCACGCCATGGGCTACAACGTCAACGCCGAGGACCTGCCGCCGGCGCCCGGCACCTACGACGGTGCCACTGTGCTGGCGCCGACTCCGGGATACCACGAGAGCCCCGTCGTCTGCCTGGACTTCGCGTCCCTCTACCCCTCCTGCATCGTTGCCTATAACCTGTGTCTCAGCACCATCCTGCGAGAGACCGACGCCGCGGCCGCGAGTGGGCCGGGCGCGGGCGTCGTCTCCTACGAGGTGGCTGGTCGGCAGGAGCGCTTCGTCTCGGCGGCCGTGCAGCAGTGTAGGGATTCATCCCCTGTGCCGTGCGCCGGCTCATGGACGAGCGCGCGGCGATCCGCGCGCGCATGGCCGGGGAGGCCGGCGCCGGGCGCCAGGCGCTGGACGCGCTCCAGCGGGCGATCAAGGTCACGGTGAATTCCATCTACGGCTTCATCGGTGCCCAGGACCGGGTGGACGCCGACGGCCGGACGACGCACCGGGCGCTGCTCTCGTGTCCCCTGGTCGCGAGTGCCGTGACGGCCACTGGTCGGCGCCTGATCCGCGAGACCTGCGACCTGCTGGTCGCCTCGTACCCGGACTCGGCCATGGTGAAGTTCCGGGCGATTCCCCCGACCCGCCGGGGACTGGGAGAGGCCTTCGCGCGGGGGATGGAGGCCGCGGCGCTGGTGTCGGCGCGGTTCCCGGACCCCACCCGCCTCGAGTTCGAGCGCGTGTACTGGCCCTTCGTCCAGCAGGATGCGAAGAAGCGCTACGCGGCAGGTGGCTACGAGGACCCTGGGGACTACTCCTCCGGCGCGCGCCGGGACACATCGGGACTCCTCCGCGCCGTGTACGGGGAGGTGCTCCGGGCCCTCATGCCCCTGAGCGACGACCTGCCCGCCGGGCCGGACGCGGGCTTCGACCGGGAGTCTATCCGGGCCGCCGTCCACCCACTCCGACTGCCGCCACTGCGCGCCGGTCTACTCGTTCCTGCAGGCCCAGCCCGCAGCCGCCGCCCGCGTCCACGTGGAGAACCTATCGGCCTTCGCGCGGTCCGTGGTGCGTGCGCCGTCCCTGTCCTGGCTCCGCGCCACGCCGACGCTCGCCGAGTACGACACGGGCGAGGCGGTGGTGGGCACCGAGGCCGTGCTGTCGGCACTCCGCGCCGCCACGGGCCACTCCGCGCCGCCGCCGCCGCAGCTGCCGCCGGGTATGGGCGGCGCACGGGGAGCGCCCGTGGCTGCCGGACTGCTGCGGATGGACGCGTCGGGCGCGGCGGCGGCCTCCCCGTCGGCGCACGCCGGGCTGTACGCGCCCGGGTTCCACTCGGCCACTGCCGCGACTCCCCGCTAGCTCCGGCTGTCCCAGGCGCTCTGCGCTTGCGGGGCCGGGGGCGTGAGGCCGCCGATGGAGAAGACGTCGAGGGGCGCGTGTGCCAGAGGCAGTAGAGGATGTGGTCGGCTATGAAGTCGATGGTCTGCGTTGGATTCCAGAAGTCGCCCGGGGCGGACGCGGCGCGCTGCCGCAGGTCCCGGAGCATGTCGAAGACTGTCCCGAGGTAGGCCGTCACGGGCCGGTGGGTCGGCCGCGCAAGCCGCCGCAGTTCCGTGAGGTGGCCCCAGGCCAGGTCGTTGGCCTCCTCCTGCAGATCCTCGGCCGGCTGCGTCCTGTCCGTGAGCGCCACCTCGAGCTCGTCGACGAGCTCGATGATCACGTCCGTCGTCACCGAGATGAGCAGCAGGTGCTCGGGACTCGCCCCGGACGAGTCCGCCTCCCCCTGCGTGTCCGCGGAGCCCGCCGCAGCCCCCGCACCCGTCTCGGCGGAGGACGCCGGTGCCGCCCGGAGCAGCCGCTCCAGGTCGGCATCCGAGACGGGCTGCGACGTGTAGGGATTGCGCTTGTCGCCCGAGACCTGCATGTAGGTAACGAGGGGGCCCGGGTCCACGCCGAAGACGCCGCCGCCCGCGTCCGTCAGGTAGACACAGGTCTCGTGGCAGACGGGCTCGAGCGTGATGGGGTCGTGCGTGTTGATGCAGGCCGCGCGTGCCGCGGCGCGCCGCGCGGCGTCGTCTGCTGCGCTGTGCTGCGGCTGACACGCGTCGGCCTCGGCCGCGACACGCCGTCGCTTGTGGGTCTGTTCACCCGAGGCCCCTGCGGCGCCGTTGCTGCGCACGTCCGACGTGCCCATGGCAGCGCGTGAGGTCGGATTGCTGCGCTTGTGGAGATCGTTCCTCCCATCGGCAGCCGGCACCGGCAGTCCCCACAAGCGCAAGTTCCAAGTCGGCCCTGACCCCGTGATGGTGACGGCGTGACGGCGCAGGCACATGGAGATATGTCGGATACCCACATTTGTTTTCTGCCCGTGATGTCGCCCGGGGCGGCAAGGCCCTTTGCCGCTGCGCCTTGCCACTGGAGGGACGCTTGACCGTGGGTTCGGGACATGGAACTCGGTGGCTGGGGCCCTCACAGGCCCTACGCCTCCTCAGCGGCACGTGAACTCGGAAGGAAGGCCACACGGAGACCGTTGTTGTGAAAGTGAAAGAACAGCCCAGCAGCGCAAGCAAAGAAGCTCGGGACTCTCACTCACGCTGAGCCGCACTTGCACACGCAAAACCCCTGTGCTTTATATACTCGAGAGGGAGAGGGCAGCACACGCGAGCGCGGGCCGCCTGGGGGGGGGGGCATGGATATTAGCAGATAGAGCGAGAGAGGGAGACAGCGTGCGTGTGAGGGGGGCGGGCGGGCGGGCAAAGGGGACAGGGCGGGGATATGAGCAGGCCTTTGGGCACGTCTTTGACTTTTGTGTCCGTGCGGCTGCCACCTGTGGTGCCTGGATTTCACCCAGGGGCATCGCGGGGAAGTGACGTGGGCAGTGTCCAAGGCCTGCCGCCGCATATCCAGACCTTGGTCACGAACGAGCAAAACTTCCTCGCGCGACATGCTGACAACACCTACAAGTTCACGCTCTTCGACGTGGTCCTGGAACCCACCCAAGAAAAAGGCGGCCGTTTCAAAAAGAAGAAGCACGGGTGGCGCATCCAACTTTTTCAACTGGCACATTCCTTCAGATTCGCACCAAGCCCACATTGGGATGCTGTACCCGGCCATGGAACTCACTGATGCTCAGGTGCTCGACGCGGACCTACGTGCATGCGCCGCAGGCGAGCGCAGCGCGGCAGCTGCTGCTCGTGCGACGTCCACCCTCGGTCCGCACGTGCAGGATTCCACTGGTATCCGGCCGGGACAAACACGCGCTGGCGTCGACTTGGGCTCGACGCACGAATTGATGAGCATGGTTGAAAGAGATGGGGGCTTGGAGCTTGACGTCAGGAACCTCGTTGAGAACAACCCAGCGCTCGAGTGGCTTGACATCGCG
>JBCBMO010000020.1:0-4114 GCA_039822785.1 Pseudomonadota bacterium
CACTTTTTACTAAATTGAAATTTTAATTAAAAGTGGTCAGTCACGGTCACCGGTCACTCGACCTCGGAAGTGCCCGTGTAAAGTGCGCGGAGTTGGAAAATTTGTCATGGTTTCGGGGTGACCCACATGACCGACCCTGGTCGGGGTGGGGGGCGGGGCGGCGACCCGACCGTGACCGAGTCGGGGTCGGTCACTGGCACCCCCAACCCATAGGCAGCCCATAAATGTGGTGACCTAATTTCGACAAATTTTTCGACCACTGTCACCGGCCACCGTGCCGCGCGGAGAACAATGCTCTCCGCGCGGCAAAATGGCCGGTGACACGGTGCAGGGCCTCGTAGTCGCCGTCCTCGGAGGTGGGGTCGCGCCAGCACGCATCCGCGCGCGGCGTCTCCAGCGTGAAGCCCCGCTCCCAGAAGAACTGCGCCACCGGCCGCGTCGATGCGTAGCCCACGTGGTCGCAGCGCGGGTGGGTCTCCACGAGCCGCGCCAGGCCGACATGGGAGTCGTAGGCATCGCAGTTGGACAGGAAGGGGAGCCAGGGCAGGGCCAGAAAGTCAAAGTCCACGCCGGTTGCGCCGCTGCCCAGGAGCTGGTCGTTCCAGCCTGATACCCTGCTGCGGCGCGGGTGGGCGGGAAAGTCGCTGTCCCCACCGGCAGTCCACGTCGACGGCTCGGACACGTTCTGGCGCTCGGGCCGGTCCAGGATCCACTCGGCAGACCCCAGCTCGCAGGAGAGATCTGCTTGCTCCCACCACTGGTCGCAGCCCGCCGCGCACTCGTTCACCAGGTCGTACGAGTCGGCGACGGGATAGGGCACCGGCACACCGCGTCCGTCATCCCACCGCAGCCGTGCGTCGCTGGAATTCCCGCCTCCGCCGCCAATGAACGGCTGCGTCGCCAGCGCCGCATTCGCGGCGGCCGCGCGCTCGGCAAAATTGCAAACGTCTTCCAGCGTGGAGTCCGGCTCGCCCGCAAAGTCAAAGGCGCAGGGGTCCGACACGGTCACCCCGGCGACCCGGTCGATGATCACGTCGTTCTCGAAGGCGACCGTGTAATCTGCGGCGTAGTCCGTGGACGGCAGCACGTTCGGTCGCCGCACGAAGCGCCATGGAAGGTTCAGGGGCAGCATGATGCGGGACTCGAGGTCCGACCGCTTGATCACGGCCAGAAAGGATGTTTGAAGCCGACCCTTTTTTCGGCTCGGGTCCAGCCGGCCTCCGTCGTAGGGCTTGGTGTACTCGGCGCGATACGGCGAGTGCACGAAGAGCTGGGACCGAGGGCGGACCGGGTTCCCCGGCGCCGCGAGACCCCAGCCGGTGGCCTCGGCCACACCCTGCACGAAGGCGGCGACGTGGGCCCCGTGCAGCAGCTCGAGGCACACGGTGAGCTCCACGTCTCGGAGCGCAGTCATGACGAGCTGGACAGTCGTATGCTTGTTGTCGGGGAAGCCCGGGTCCGTGAGGGGCCTCGTGAAGAACTCGGGCATGGAGTGGGGCTCGCACTGGCAGCAACCCTGCTGCCGGCGCCGGGGCGCTGCGGAACCGGTCCCGTCGTCGAGCGTCACGAAGGACGACGATTCGAGCAGGTCCCGGGCCGCGCTCGCGGCGGATATGCCCTGCCGCGTCGCGTTGCAGTCGTAACCAAAGGCACGGTACGAGGTCAGAAAGCCCCCGAGTCCGCTGGCCCGGGCCTCGGCATCCAGGGCGTGGTGGTAGCCGAGCTGACGCGCGCCGAGGCAGCTGCCCGTGGTTGGGTCTCGCTCGCAGTACTCCATGGGCAGCCCCCAAACCACGTCGGGAAGGTCCCGGTCCTCGCAGTAGAAAGGGATCATGCGGCAGTAGAACAGGTCCGGCCTGCGAAAGTGCACATCGCAGGCGGCTCCGGTCTGCTGCTCCCCAGCAATGACGGCGGCAGCGGCCCCGCGGCTGCACGCGTCGCCCGAGGCGTTCACGCAGGCGGGCACCCGGTGCGCGGCGAAGCACTCGAGCTCGCGCTGGCGCTGGCCCTCGAGGGAAGGGAAGTCGCACGCGGGGGGCTCTTTCTCGTAGTTGCACTGGTACCGCGCCGGGCAGGGCTTGCAGTCCACGTAAACGGCGATGCGGTAGTGGTCATTGTAGGTCAAGTTCGCCGCTAGCTGGCCCAGGTCCAGCGTCAGCACCGCGGCCTCGAACGTGCGCAGAAAGAGGGTGCCCACGGAAGCGGCGCCGTCGTTACCATTGCTGCTGCTGCTCTCGGCCGCGAGCTCGGCGAAGCCCGAGTGGTTGCGCAGGAACATGTCTTGACCGGTGAAGGCACCGAGGTCGGGATCAAAGGTGCGCCGCTCGTCGAAGCGCCGCCCGAACCAGGTCTGGTTCGCTGCCGCCCGGGGCACGGCGTTGACGCGACGGAGCACCTCGCGCCCCGTCGCGCGGCAGCTCGACACGTCCACGGCGCCCGGTGGTGCGGTAGTGCCGTTGGGGCACCGCAACAGGTGCTGGCACTCGCAAATATCCAAGCGTCGCGGCGCGGGTTGCTGCTGCTGCCTCTGGTTCTCTCCTCCGACTCCTCCTCCTGCTGCTCCTGCATGCCATTCGACGCCCACCAGCTTGGGAAGCTCCTCGCCGTGCTCCTCCACACGCTGCACCGCTTGGAAGAGGTCGTAGACGAAGGGGTCCAGAGTTGCTGCCGCACCGGAGCGGAGCCGGGAGACCGCACCGGCGAAGGCCCTGCGGACCGCAGCTTTGAGTTGGGCGTAATTGGCGAACGTGCGCTGCGTGGCGGCCGTGAGCTGGACCGTCAAGCCCGCGTGCAGCACCGTGGACTGCGTTGCGTTGGGCAATGCCGTCGTCGGCCTACCGGGCAGGTGGCGGTGCCAGGCTGGCGGAAAGCGCGCGAGGTCAATGGTACCGTGCGTCGCGTTGAACAGCTCCGGGCCCGGGGGCAGCACGCAGGCCGGGTCCGCAGCGGTACCCGCCACCCCGGAGGCGTCGATCCCTTCCTTGATGAGGTGTCCGCGGCGGAACCAGAAGTCCCGCACGCTCTGGCGACCCTCGAGCGCGGCCCCGGGCAGAGGGCTGCCCGCGCCCAGGTTGTCGAGCCCGCCGTCCGCCGCCCACCACGCCGCCTGGGAAAAGTCCAGGACTGGCGTGGTGCAGCGCCAGAAACGATGCACCACCATGGTGAGCAGCGTCTGTCCGAGGCAGTCGCACTCCCAGCGATCCACCGCGTCCTGCACGAGTCGCCACTTGTGGTCCCGGCCGCAGCGCCGCGCCGCGTCGGTGGCGACCCGCCGCACCGCTGCGGCGGTGGTCCGGTTGCCCCCCGCGACCGGGACCTGGCGGTAGCGCCGGGCATTGGCCGGGTCCGCCCCGCGCAGGCACTCGTCGTCGTGGGCGCTGAGCACGCGCACGGTGTCATCGCCGAGGTGGCGGACGTGGCTCACGTCGAGGAAGGGGTTCGCCTGCTCCGGGGACAGGCCCCGCGCCACCGCATCCGAGGCCACGAGTCCGAGAGCCGCCTCGCCCGTGCCCGTGGGGCAGAAATAGCCCGCGGGGCAGGGGCTGGCCTCGGCCTGGGTGGCGCCCGTGCCCTCGGGGCACTGGAAGCCCGCCGGACACAGGCGCTGGAACTGGCCCGCGGGCGCGGCCAGGTCTGGGTCCGGGGACGTACCAAAGGCGCAGACGAACCCCGCGCGGCAGGGGTAGTCCCGCGCCGTGTCGAGTCCTGTGGCCTCGTCACAGACGAAGCCCTCGGGGCAGGCCTCGGCCTCGCCCGCGCGGGGATCGTTGCAGATCAGGTCCGCTTCGCAGGTGCCGGGGAAGTACACGTCCTCGAGGTGCCCCGGCGGGACGGCGCGCTGGACCCCCGCGGGGTCGTGCTCCGGGTCCGTGTACTGCTGCTGCTGCTGCTGCTGCTGCTGCTGCGGGGCAGAGGCTCCACCGGCCCCGGTGCCGACCCGGCGGAGCCAGAACCCCGGCGTGCAGTTCCACGCGGCATCGAAGCGGCGGCGGCGCGCCAGGCGAATCGCGCCGTTGCCCGCGCCGAATTCGTCGTAGTCCGCGGCTCCGTAGCCCTGGTGCGGGCGGCCCTCCGGCGACTGGAGGTCGTGCTGGGCTCCGTGGTAGCTCGCTAG
>JBCBMO010000021.1:0-3729 GCA_039822785.1 Pseudomonadota bacterium
CCCCGGGCGACCATGGACGACACCAAGCGGCTCTGCAGCCTCGACAGCCCCTGCTTCGAGGACTCGCCGGGCCCGTATTCCCTGCGGCCCCGGGTCGCCGTGCTGGGGGCCGCGGGCGCGGCCTGCGCCTGCACCGAGTCGGGGCTCCTGCCGCCCCGGGCGACCATGGACGACACCAAGCGGCTCTGCAGCCTCGACAGCCCCTGCTTCGAGGACTCGCCGGGCCCGTACTCGGTGCGGGAGGACGGCAAGCTCGCGCCCAACACGGCCATGAAGTGCGCCACGGACGGCATCTGCGCACCGATCAAGAGCGAGAACAACTACACCGCCGACGGCACCTGGGAGGTCTTGTCCGCGACCGCCACCACGGGCACGCAGTACCTGCGCACCATGAAGACCAATTGCGCGACCGAGGACCCGGCCGTGGGTGCGGGCTGCGGGAAGGTGGGCTCGGTCAAGGCCGCCGTCGGCTTCGACCCGGCCCAGGACCTGGCCGTGGCCGGGCGCCATTACACGGGCAGCAACGCCCGGACCGACTGCGCGACGCCGGACTCCCAGGGCTCCTGGGGCGGCAAGGACTCGGACCTCTTTAACAAGCCCGGCTCGGCGATTCCCAACTTCTGCGGCCGGTGGAAGACCCGGGCCGACTGCACCTTCGGCGCCAAGGCCGGCACGCACTATGTGAACTTCAAGAACGGCGCCTTCGACTGCGGCAAGGGCAAGCCCACGCACGGCATGGCCGCGCTCTTCCCCTGTCAATCCGTGAATGAGACCGGCGTGCAGAGCTGCGGCTCGCACAAGTACAAGTACTACAGCAACGATGAGGAGGACAACGGCATCAAGTACAGTAATGCCAAGGCGGCCGAGTCCTACTTCGGCAACAACGAGGTCTGCCAGTTCAAGGGCGCGACCGAGGGCTCGGACGCCGCCGTCAGCCCCTTCCTCCGCGCCTGGGCCGTGGGCGGGCGGGGGCTGGACGCCTCGGACTCGGTGCTCTACCCGGGCGACACGACGGGCGTGGGTAGTGCGGCCCACATGTTCGGTACTGTCGCCAACCCGATCCCCACCGAGGGTGGCTACGCCGACATCCCGGCACTCACCTGTGGCGGCGGGGCGGCCTGCGGCGACATGTGGTGCGGCATCACTCAGCAGGTCGTGCCGCGCAACCCCGTGGACCCGGCGTCGACCGACGGCGCGGCGACCTACACCGACGACCTGGGCCACGGCCTCGTCGGCTTCGGCCACCCGGCGACGGGGTGGGGCGACGCGTCCACGCCCCCGGACCGCGCCCCGGCCAACGCCACGGGCGCGGCGTGCGGGGCCGCCCCTTACCGCTACTACAGTGCGCCCTGGATGGGCAACCGGGGCCTCAACACGACCGACGGGTACACGACCGGGAGCGTGGCCGACGACGTGGACGACGACGTGCAGGCGGCGCTGCTGAGCGCGGCGCGCTTCGACCGCGCCCGCTACTACCAGCGCTTTCCCCAGCTCATGCGCGGCGCGCTGATCAGCGCCACGGGCTGGTCCAACGCCAATGGGGTGGACCCGGACACGGCCGCGCCCCGGGACAACGAGTACATCGCGGCCCTGGACGGCACCACCTACTGCGCGGACGGGGACTGCACGGCGGACCAGGACTTCACGGCGGCGCTGACGCCCGTCACCCGGTGCGTGCTGGACCTGGATAGGATGACCGGACTGGGCGCCTACGACCCGGCCACGGGCGTCTGGACGCCGGATGCCACGACCTCGTACGCGGACCGGGTCGCGGCGCTCCAGGGCAACACCCGGGTCACCGGCGGGCCCGAGGCCCTGGCCCTGAGCGAGCAGGACTGGCTCCAGCTCTGGCACACCATGCGCCTGGACATTAGCCTCGGCGGCACGGACGGCGAGGCGACGGCCTGCCAGCCGCTGTCGGACATTTGCCAGTACGCGGCGCCGGACGCCTGGGACACGACGCCCGCGGGCTGCGAGCAGCTCCAGGGCAGCCAGTGGTACGATGCCTACGACGGCACCCTGGGCCCGCTGGTGAACATGTGCAGCTTCGCGGCGCCCCAGTACACGGACCTCATGACCCTGCGGGCGAACTTCAAGACCTTCGCCGCGGCCTTCCACCCGGCCATGAAGAACGTGGTGCGCGGCGTGGGCGCCGTCGAGCTGGACCAGCCCGTGCTGGACGGCTTCCGGGACGAGGTCGCAACCATCCAGTCCTACCGCATGAACTCCATCTGCGCCAATGCCCTGGCCTCGGACGATGGCAACAAGGCCCACCTGGGCTGCTCCCTGCCGCTCGTGGCCCGCGGCACGACCTCGGCGACGGCGCGGGAGGTGCGCAGCATCGGCGACCTGGCGCGCTGGTACTGGACGACCCTCCCCGACGCCATGAAGGAGGACCTCCTGGCGGGGGTCTGCACCTACGACCCGACGACCGGCGACACCGTCGAGCTGTCCTGCAACGCCGATGGCACGACGGCGGCGGCCACGCACCAGAACGCCTACCTGCCCGAGTGCGCGTCCATGAACCGCCGGGGGTCCAGCTCCTACTGCACCCTCAAGGAGCTGACGTCCCTGCAGTTCGTGGACGACGCCTGCTGGTACAACCCGTCCATCGTAACCTCCAAGGACCAGTACTTCTGCCTGCCCTCCAGCACCTGGGAGCAGCTCAGCGCGTGGAAGACGCCCGCGACCGTGTCGCCCGCGTGCGTCAACGAGACCGTCTGCATCCAGGAGATCAACCTGGTCGACGTGACCGCCGGCGGCAACGTCAACCTCGACGACATCAACATGAACCAGTGCTGCGTGACCAACGTCAACGGCGACTCGGCGGGCGACTGCGACAGCGGTAGCGTGACCCTCTGCCCCGTCTACGATACCCCCGCCGACGACCCCCAGGGCGTGTGCGGCGGGGGCGCGGCCAACGCCAGCTCCTGCACGGCGTGCGTGGACCCCGCGGCGATCCTCTCGTCCAGCGATGCGGACGTCGTGGCGAGCTGCGGCGCCTACACCTCGGCGCTCTTCCCGACCTCGACCAAGTCCGACGCCACCGACTGCCAGGCCCTCTACGCCGCCGGCGGCTTCGACGCGGACCAGCAGCGGGACCTCGCCTGCAAGGTGTGCAGCGCCCTATCCGACAGCGGCGTGGTCATCGCCGACTGTTCGGGCGTGGCGGATCTCTGCGCGTAGGACGTGCATACCTCGTAGACGACGCGGCCGGCTCTAGGACCGGTACCCTTTCGACGATGCCGGCTTCCGACGCGGGCTGGCCGACGACGATCGGGATTGCTTGCGACGCGGGGTGGGCGACGATCGGGATTGCTTTCCACGCGGGGACCTCGGTGACCGGGACCGGCGTCGCGTGGAGCTCGACGACCGTCGGCGCATGGTTGTTTTCTTCTTGCGCTGGGCGGGACTCTTGCGGTCCTTGCCGATGAGCTTCCAGTAGGCCCGGTGGTTCTTGTCGGTCGCCAGAACCTTGCGCACAACCGTCCCATCCGGTTGTTCAATGTCGGCTGTGCTTCCGGGAGCGAATCCCGCGTCCACGGCCTTGGCAGCGCTTAACCGCTTGTACCGTCGCCCATTGCTGACGACGCTGCGCATGCAGCAGTGCCTGAGGTCATGACTGGTGAGGTGTCTTGCGGCCATTCGCCCCATGCGTCTGGCCGGTTTACCTCTGGTGACGGACATTTTTTTTTTTTACCACCACAAAACTACGGGGAAAAAATATTC
>JBCBMO010000022.1:0-3586 GCA_039822785.1 Pseudomonadota bacterium
CGTCACGGAACAACATGGTCACCTACGCGCTCACGACCATAACCAAGATTGCCTGCCTCATGGCCGTGGCGATCTTCATGGCGGGCATCGTGGTGGAGCTGGTGCCGCCGGCGCAGCAGGCCGCGGATTAGGCGCACGGGTGACACGCCGCAGCGGTACCAGACGTTGCCGTCCTCCCAGACCAACCGGTCCGGGTCGCTGGCGACGCGCGCCCCCAGGACGACCCGCCCCCGGTGGTTGGGTTTGCTGCGGAAGTCCACCCGGATGCCCCCGGGCACGTGCACGTAGCGCACGGCCCAGAGGTCCGTGTCCGGGTCCATCCCCACGATCGTCCCCATGTCTTGGATGACCAACCGGAGGGCCCCGTCATGCTCGGGGTTCACATCAAAATACCAGGCGACGTCCATCCCCGCGTGCCAGAGGTGAATGTTATCCATTGTGGTCTACGAACCATAACCCAAAAAAAATAAAATTGAAAGATGCGCGCGGTGCGCGCCGCGCTCTACCTCGTCTGGCTGCGGTCGGCGCAGTGGCTGGGCCGTGTCCAGGCGCTGGCGCGGGGCACGGACCTGCTCGTGCGCGTCATCCACTACGAGATCCTCCCAGAAACCCGCGACCACGTCGCGGCGCTGTCGCGCGCGCACCTGGCGCTGATTTGGAACATGATCCGCGCGGCCCGGCGCCTGGTCGCGCCGCACACCTTCGTGATGACCGGCGAGCGGCGGTGCGTGCTCGCCCACGCGCGCCTGGTCCGCCGGCCGGGCACCGCGCCGCTCCTGCGGGGTCGCTTCGAGTCGTGCGTCGCCGACCGCATCCGGGAGTACCTCGTGACCGGCGCCTGCGTGCAGCGGCTCGTGGCAGCGTTCCTGAACACCCAGGCCACGCTGTTCCATCTCTTCCAACGCCAGTGCCTCCGGGTCGACGACCTGTGCTACTACGACGCGGGCGCGGCCAACGACCTCTTCCTGCGCATGGCGGCGGTGCCGCGCACGCCATGCGGGTGGGACTGGCGGTCGGTGCGGCGGCCGGTGCTCCTGGACACGGCCTACGTGGGTCAGTTCCGACACGCGCCCCGGGACCACCACGTGAGCCTGCTGGGCTGGCTCTACCCCCAGCCCGGCCAGCGGCGGGACGACTGCTGGGTGCCGGCGGACGCCTTCTGCGAGACGGACCTCCTGCCGCACCGCCGGGTGCCGTCCCCCGGCACCACGGACTACCACCCAGCGACCCTGCTACACCGCGCCGTGCTCGACCAGCTCGAGGCCGCCTTCCGCGCGCGCCGGGCCCTGCGCCGGTTCGTCGATCGGCGACGGCATGGAATCGGCGAGGGCGGTTAGCCCCGCGATATCCCGGTCGCCGCGGTAGACGGTGGCCGTTCCGCGCCCGTCCAGGACCAGGAGGGTGGGGTACGCAACAACGACACGCGCGATGGATAGCTCCTCTCCATCCACGCGAATGGATGGGAAGGACGCGTCCCGGTGCTTGGCCGCGTGGAAAATCGCAAACCTGGTACCGGGCCGCTGCCGGGCCGCGGCCACCAGGGCCGGGTACAGCTTGTGGCAGTGCCCGCACCGGTACGAGTAGCATGCCACGATCATGGGCGTGCCCCGGTCGCCGCTCCCGTACTTCTCCATCGCCTTAACCGAAATCAGCGGGACCGCCGGGTCACCGTGCGCGGCGGGGTTGTAATCCATTGCGTCCGCTTGTCGCTGGAGGGGGTAAAAAAAAAAAAAAAAAAATGCGGACTAGACCTCTGGCTCGCCCGCGAACGGCAACCATTCCTTATTCTCCTCCCGGATCTTTTGCTCTTCCTCGGGCGTAAAGTCGTTGACGATGCCAAAGAGCTGGCGAACCTGCTCGACGGTCTTTCCGCGAATAAGGGTTGCGAGCTTGGCGCAGCAGAGGTGCAACAGCCCCTCCAGGTCCATGTAGTTCGCCGCGGCGGTCAGGTCGTAGAAGGCCGTCTTGGTGTTCTCGTCGTCCATGTTGACGTCGACGAAGTCCGCGTACCTGCGAGGGTCCGCTGTTGGGTGCCAGTACCGGGACTGCGGGGGAGAAACGCCCACGCCACCTACCAGTCGCCGACCGCCTCGCGCAGCTCGCCCAGGAGCGGCTTGGGAATCTCGGGCACGGGGTTGTCGATGGCATGCTCGCAGAACTCGATGACCCGCTTGAGGGTCGCGGAATTGACGTTCGGCACGTCGACGGGGTCCAGGTCCGGCGCGTCATCGTCGTCGTCGTCGGCGGCGTCGTCATCATCACCTGATTCCCCAGAGCGCGGCTTACACGCAGGAAGTTCCGCCACGTGCCCCCACGCCGCCACGCACCTTCGATGCAGTTTCTGACCATGGTGGACATGGTGGCGATGTGCTTGGGCACCTGCGGCCAGCGGACCCGTGAGGCCCGCCCCGCCCGGACCGGACCACCGGACACTCACCTTAAACTCAACGCCGTCGCTGGATCGCAGGACAACCTGTGCGGTGCGCTCTGAGGCCGCGGTCAGTCGGCGCTGCGTCGCGGCCGGGACGCGTACCTGGCGTTTGCTTGTCGTCGCGGTATTGTTCGTGTCGTCGTCCGCGGCGCCGGCCATCACAACGTCCGTGTCCTGTGCTGCGCTCGCCGTGCGGGAGACAAGAGCGTGACTGGGCGGATCGGGTTCCGGTGGACACCGCGGGCAGGGGGCCGTACCGGGGGAGGCGGTGCTCTCGTCGATGGCGGCCATACGGGAGCAGCGGGGTGGTCTGCAATCTGAAAGGTTGTACGAACCCGATTCGTCTACCGACGCACGCGTTTTGCTTGATCCACGGGGGCCGCCATGGGGTCCGGTATGAGTTCGGGCCGTTCCCGTCGCTTCCTCCTGACGCCCGAGCGACGTCGCCGGGCCGGCGGGCTGGGCTCGTCCCCCTCCCCACCTCCCCGGTCACGCTTCCTGCGTGCGGCTTCCGGGAGCGCCGCGGGTCCACCGACCGGTCCGGCAACGGGTCCGGCAACGGGTCCGGCAACGGGTCCGGCAACGGGTCCGGCAACGGGTCCGGCGGCAGCCGCGGCGTCGCCACCACCGGTCGTGTAGTCCGGGCGCGGAGGGACGTCCTCGGTCGGGACCCGCGCGAACCCTGGTGCGAACGTGGCCCCGGGCGGCTCCGCTGCGCCGCGTCCGCGCTCGGCGGCGGAGGGCGAGCGACGGCGGGTCGTCCCGGACCGGCGACGGCGGGTCGTCCCGGACCGGCGACGGCGGGTCGCTTCAGGCGCCTTGTCGGTGCCGCGCGCGGGTGTTGTTGGTTGAGGGGGTACGAATCCGCGGTTCATGAGATTGACCTGCACGAGTGCCCCCAGGAAGCCGCGCATCATGTCGTCATCCGACACGGCAGGGTCGGACAGGAGCCTGTCGAGTATCATCACGGGCAGAACGGCATCGTCGATGTCGAAGTCCACAGTGAGGTGTTCCATCAGGTTGCGGTAGTCCTGCATGATGCCACGCACGTTTCCCGGTCCCGGCGACCACCCCTCTTGGAACATGTACGGGAAGTACTCGAGCAGCATGAACGCGGTAAAATACCCGACGGCCCGGTCGGTTTCGGACAGCTCC
>JBCBMO010000023.1:0-3572 GCA_039822785.1 Pseudomonadota bacterium
CGCGGCCTTGGCACACGTCCTCTCGTTCCAGGGGCAGCCTTGCGCCCGGCACCACTGCAGCACCTCCAGGTGGCCTCCGCCCGCTGCGGCCTCGCACGTCTCCTCGTCCCAGGGACAACCACGCTCCCGACACCACTTGAGAACCTCCAGGTACCCCTCTTCCGCCGCCGCAGTGCACGCGTACCGATGGTTCGGGCAGCCCTGGCTCGCGCACCACTCGAGCATGCTCATGTCGCCCCGCTGGACTGCCCCGTACGATGTCCACGCATCCCAGGGACAGCCCTGCTCGCGGCACCACCGCAGCACATGGAAGTGGCCCTCGTGCGCCGCGATGGAGCACGTTTGCTTGTCCCAGGAACATCCCCGGCTGCGACACCACTGCAGCATCTCGAGATCACCACGCCGGGCCGCCTGCCAGGTAGTCGTGCACAGCCAGGGACAGCCCTGACTGTGGAGCCACTGCAGCATCGGCAGGTCACCGCGCCGCGCCGCCATTTCGCAGGTGCACCAATCCCACTCACAGCTGTTGGCTCGACACCACTGCAGGACCCGCATGTGGCCGCTTTTGGCCGCAGTCCAGCATGTCGCGGTATTCCAGGTACAACCCTGCGCGCGGCACCACTGCATCACGCAGGGGTGGGAGAAGGTGGCCGCATGCTCCGTCGTCCATCCACCGTCCGGGGTCCAGCGCCGCACGCACTGCGTCGCCAGCAGTTCGCATTCCGCGTCGCAGGCCCGGCGCAGTAAGTCCTCGCCCCAGTGCTCACAGTCGATGTACAGCCGCACGGCGCGTTTCACGTCCAGAGGAAAGGCCGCGGCGATCCGTAGCGAGGTCTGGAACAGGACAGCGCAGTCGTCGAGCCAGAGGTACTCGTTAAGGAAGCGCACGGGCCGCGCGGCAAACTGCATTTAGGGTGACTCGCAACCCGCCGATTCCGCGCGCAGGGACCGCTGTCCTGCCGGATTCTGTAAGGATAAGAACCAGTTCTTTTTCTTTTTTTTTCACTGTGCCAACGAGTACAGGAGCGACACCCGCACCCATGCGCTGGGCGCCGCTGTGCATGGTGGTCCCGTACTGGTTCAACCCCGTCATCCACTCCATGGGAAACACGGGCATCGGTGGCGCCATGCACGCCGCCCTCGCGCCCGTCATCACGAGCGGCATCGACCTGGTTGCGTATGGCGGGCGCGACCTGCGGCGCGAGGCGGTCGCGGCCTGCGGCGCGCAACCCGATTCGGTCGTGGACCTCGGCTGCGGCACGGGGTCCTCGACCCGTGCCTCGGCCGACCAGTGGCCCGACGCGACGGTCACTGGGCTGGACACGAGCCCCGAGATGCTCCGGAAGGCCCGGCACATCTGGAAACCCTACGAGCGGGTCGGCTTCGTGCAGGATGCCGCCGAGTACCTCAACCTCCGCGCCGACGTGATCACCATCATGTTCCTGCTGCACGAGGTGCCGTCCCCGCATCGAAGCCACGTGCTGGCGCGCGCCCGGGACATGCTGCTCCCTGGTGGTACCTGCGTGGTCCTGGACATCTGCCCGACCTACACACCGTCGGCGGCCATGCGCAGCGGCGAGCCCTACGTGGACGACTACCTACGCAACATCGTCCCGGAGCTGAACATCGTCTTTCCCCGGGTCGAGGCGCGGGAGCTGGTCACCGGCCACGCCGTCGCCTGGTTCTGTCGCCGCCTGGTTCTGTCGCCGCCCGGTTGCGGATCGCCTGCCGCGCCAGGACCTTGGCCCACCGCCGCACGCAGCGGGTCAGGACCGCGGCCATGTCCGGCCGCTGCAGGGACCGCACGGTCTCGAGCGGGCCCCGGTCGGGAGAGCGCACGCGCTCGTGGACGTAGAGCGCGGCCCAGACATCACCGTACCGCCGGGGCAGCGCCGCGCCGGCCCGCACCGGCGGGCAGCACGGCACCCGGGCAGTGAGGCGGGCCGCCGCAACCGCAGCGATCCGCGCCCGGACCGCGTCGGTCTCGTCGGCGGTGAGGCGCCACCCCCGCGCCACGAAGGACACGACCGAGTCCGCGGTGTGGCAGAGGAGGAGGTGCGTGTCCGCGACGGGCACGATGCACGCCCCCCCCGGCTCCAGCGTCGCGGCGTCGCCGACGATGCGCAGGCCGACCCACCGCACCCAGAGCGACGGGCAGAGGTCCAGGAGCTCCCCGAACACGGCCACGTCTCCCGCCGCCGCGCTGATGGGGAGGTCAACGAGTCGGAGCGTGCCCGGGGCGCGGGGCGAGCACGGGCGGCCCGGCCCGCGGGCGCGCAGGAGGTGGCTGCGGTGCAGGGGGTGCACGGGCACGTCGCGCTGGGTGCGCTCGGGCAGGAGCATGGCTTGGTGGTGATTCGAGAGCGCCCCCAAAAGAAAAAAGAAAGAAAAACGGAAAAACTAACGCAAACGACAAGAAAAGACTCAAGTGGCAGCCTTGAATCGAACAAGGGACCTCGGGGTGTGTGCACCACCCACGTGCTCTACCGCTGAGCCACTGCCACATCGACAATTTTTGGACGATGTGCAAAAAATAGCAAGAAAAAATTGACACGCACGCAGCCGATTGACGTAGAGCACTGCGCGAACTAGGCAATGGCCGCGCACGCGGCGGTGCCGCCGTACTGCAGGCCGTAGAGCTCGGGGTTCGCCGCGTCGCCGGACATGACGCGCCGCACGTCGTTGACGAAGCAGGTGTTCGTCGGCGCCGGGTCCAGGCCCAGGGCGTTGGTGTCGTCGCGCATGCACCAGGTCTGGGTGTAGTCGTAGAGTCCCGACCCGCCAATGACGGTGCGCAGCGCGTTGGCGCACATGGCGTCCCCCGCCTGAGCGTCCAGCACCGAGCACAACCCCGACACCAGCGCGCCGCTGCTGCTGCAGCCGCTAGAGCCGGTGCAGAGCGGCATGGCGCAGGTCGTGCCGCAGAGGCCCGGGGTCGTGTGCGGCTCGAGGTAGGCCGGGTTGCTGGCGTCCGCGCAGAGCTTGTCGCCGGCGTCGGCTGTGCCGATGGTGAAGCGCGTCCCGCACGCCACGGGCTGGAGCGTATCCGTGTCGTAGACCGTGGGCGCGACCTGGTAGTTGCCGTCACTGGCCTGCGCCAGGAGCCAGGTGCCGCCCACGCAGTCCTCGGGCACGGACCCCATGACGCCGCCGGGGATGAAGTAGCCGCCGGGGTTCGTGTAGACCCGGCACCCGGCCATGAACGGCACCGTGCACGCCGGCGCCCGGGCCACCAGCGCCTCGTTGGCGCGGAAGATGTAGTTGGCGTTGCCCGCGCAGAAGGTCTGCGCCTGGCCGAGCGACGCCGGGTCCACCCACACGCTGCAGTACTGGCTGCCGCTGCGGATGCCCATGGGCGCGCCCCGGGCGTCGGTGGGACCCGGGTGCCAGTAGAACTTGGTCGCCGGCGGGAACCGGGTGTCGTTCAGGAAGGTCTGCAGCACGCTATCCAGCTGCAGGAGGCGGCCCCAGTCCTGGCGGTTGGAGTTCGTCGCGAGCCGCGCCAGGATCGCGTCCTGGGAGAAGAGCGGCGCGCACGCCAGGGTGTCCCGGTTGGTGGCCATGGCCGTCGA
>JBCBMO010000024.1:0-3543 GCA_039822785.1 Pseudomonadota bacterium
GCCCGAAGAAGCGCCAGACACGGAGTGGGAGGAGTACGTCACCAACGACGGGAAGACGGCGTACCGGAACCGCGCGACGGGGGACGTCTCCGACGAGAAGCCGGACGACCTTAAGACGGCGGGCGAACTGGCCCGCGAGCAGGCGAAAAAGCGGATGCAGCAAAAAGGAGCCAAAGGCCGCCGGCGGAAAGGGTTTTAGATGAAGTCGACTAGTGGAACAGGGGGATGAGCGGGGTTTGCTACGGGAGCCCGGAGTTGGAACGAGGGACGGGTGAATGCGAAAGGGAGGGATCAGGGAAAGATGAAGGGGGAAGAGAGGATGGAGGGGTCAGGAGCAGTCGGCGAGCGGCAGGGGACGAAGAAGAGGCCGAGGAGGAAGGGAGTCGAGGGGATCCTATAGGGACCGCGAGAGCGAAGAGGATCCGCCAGGGGGAAGGGTGGGCGGCGGGCCCGTTTAGCCAACGCCGGCCGCCCACGAGGAGTCGCCGCAGGAGGTAGAGGGTCCGCCCGCGGTGTGGTCGCGGTAGGCGGCGCGGCGGTCGGCGGTGTGTTGCCGGCGGTAGTGCGCGTCGCGTTGGATGCCGGCGGTCGCCGAACCGTCGCCGACGTATTTGAGGCCGGCGAGGACTAGACGGGCGCGCTCGCGGAGACAGAGGATGGCGAGGGTCCGGTAGAGGCGTCGTTTTTGGGCCGCCTTCGCCTGCGGGATCGTCCGAGCGCCCTCCTGTAAGCCGGTGTGGACAGCGATCTCCTCCGCGATGGCGCTGAGGAGTTTGTGAGTGGTGTCGGAGCACTCGCCGTAGTGGCCGAAGACGAGGCCCCCGACCTCGCCGAACTCCGCGAGCCGCTGGCCGAAGGGTCCGGTCGCGGGCTCGTGGACGCCGTGCCACTTGCGATCCAGCGCGCGGGCGTGGCTGACGTATTCGGCGTGCACGTGCGACGCCCGCTGGTTGACGGGGTTGGCCTTGTCGAGGCGACCCTCGCAGTGCGGGGCTTGGTAGCGCGTCTCGTTGTTGGAGATCGTCTTCACGTCGTAGAGGCGCAGCTCCCCTGGCGTAGGCGTCCCGGCGGCGCCGCGCACCGCGAGGTCAGGAACGATGCGAGAAGCGGTCCACGACGATTGGGCCCAGAAGCGTGGTGTGCCGCACGTCGCGAACAATCCAGAAGCCTCCGACAAATGCATGATACCGGCCTCGTGCAGCAGGGCAGATAGCTCAAAGTGGAGGGTGTCGTGCCAGATGGTGCGGTTTGAATCGCGGTTAACGAGGCGGTTGTGGGAGAGGAGGATGTGGCCGTGGGGGTCGAGGACGGCCGCGGTGCCGAGGATGGACTTGCCGACGTGGTCGCGGCACGCCGGCGACGGGAGTCCCAAGTGGTTGGTGACGATCTCGGCGAAGTCGGAGTTGCTGAGCTGCAACGACTTCGTCGGGTACGTGGCGACCCACGAGCTCGACATCCGGTCGGCAACGAAGTACGCCGTCTTACGAGGATCTCGAGCTGGAAGGCGCCGGAGATCCGCCTCGAGCTGTGCGGCACGGGCGTCTTCGCGCTGGTCCGTGACGACCTTCTGAACTTTCGCGTACGGGTGGCCGTCGGCAAGATCGATGCCCGCCGCGGCGGGAGGCGCAGCGAGGGGCCCCGTCGACGGCGCCGCCCCGGCCGTCGCCGTGTAGTCCTGCTGAAGGCGCGACCACGCGGCGCTCAGCTCGACCGCCAGCGGCATCGTCCCGTGGTGCGAGAGGAGGTGGTCGAAACGGCGGGGGGCGTTCGCCTCGTCGAAGGACCCGGCGCCGAAGACGTCGTTCAGGACGGTGAGAAAGCCCGGAGTGGAACCGCGGTCGAGCATCGCCGGGAGGGCTGCGCAGGCGGAGCCGACGAACGCGGCGTCGGCGACGTCGACGCGCGAGCGGATGCCGAGGCCCTTTCGACGAACAGGCAGGCGCAGGCGGCGCTGCGCGAAGGGGTCCGACCCGACGATGTCGCCACCCGAGCCGTGGGAGGCTTTGACGCAGGCATCGAGCGCAGCATCGAAGCGTCCCAGCGCGGAGCGAGTATGAGGGGGGTAACAGTTGGCCGCCAAGTAGTCGGGCAGCGGCGCGAGACACCACCTCTCAAGGGCGTGAAGAGCATGCAGGTGGGTTGGTGCGAGCGCATGTTGTATTATTTGGAGAGTGTTGCACATCGCATCAACTTTAGCATCGACTTCGCGTTGGATGTAGGACTGGCGACCGAGGGGGATGCCGCAGCATTCGAAGCCCTCCGCCGAGACCGGGATGCCGTTGAGGGTTTGAACGCGCCGGCCGGAGGCGTCGGTGGTCGTCCGGACGAGGTGTTGAAGCTCGGGCAGATGCAGGATCTGGGAGCCGTGGGCGGGCGAGTAGGCGACGCATTTGTCGGGCCGAAGACGGCCGTTCCGACGCGCCGCAATGTCGACGCCGAACTGGCCCAGCGCCTCGAGGACGGCGAGGGGCGGGCCGAAGACGTACAGATCGTCGAAGAACGCCCGGGCGCCGCCGCCGTCCGCGTGCAGCCGCTCGTCCGTGGCCGCGAGCTCCGGGAGGGTGGCCACCGCGTACACCGACGGGAAGATCGCTTGGCCTTGGCGGCCGCCGTTGTCGGATGAAAACGGAGCGAGCACGCCGCCGAGGTAAATGGGCGAGCGCGGCGAGAGTTCGGCGTGCGCGAGGCGGCCGAGGGCGCCAATGGCGCCTCCGGCGTCAAGGCAACGCTCGATCGCGACCTTCCGTTCGTTCCGGTTGAAGGCATTGTGTTCGTCGACCTGCACGAAGAGGAAGTCCGGGTGGGTCTCCATCGTCGACCGCAGGCCGAAGACGAGCTTCTGGGCGCCGCCGGGGACGCCGACGCCGACTTGCTGCGGGTAGCAGTGTGCGGCGACCTCGTCCTTGACGGCCGCCGCGAAACACCGCCCGGTGGCGCGGGAGCGGACGCTGGGCATGCCGATGGGACGACAGTCGGGCGTCCCGCCGGGCGCCGCCGCGTGCTTCTTCACGAGCGGGATGAGCTTGGCCGCGGCGTAGAAGCCGTAGTACCAGCTCGGATGACGACCCTCCGCGTACGCCGACTCGATGGCGTTGATGAACGACATGACGCGCTTGGCCTTGGGGCACTCGAAGGAGTAGGCGAGGGGGGTGAGGTGTTCGTTGCGGAGGCCGTCGGGCCCGACGCCGGCTTTGGGCCGGAGACCGCGGTACGTCTCAGTAAGATCCAAACCGATGGGCTGCGGCGCCGGGTAGTGGCTGAGGTCGAGGTCCAGCGCGCAGTTGCGCGGCGGGTGTTTGGCCGCCATCTGGGCGATGACCTCGGCGCACTTGGGGTCGGCAATACCCTTGCTCGTGAGGAGGTTGACCGCCTTGCCCAGCTCGCCGGCGTAGATGAGCTCGAGGGCGCGGTGGACGTCGTTGGTCGGGCGGGGGCGCGGGCCACGCTGCCCAGCGGCGGCGTCGGTCATGAAGCAGTCGAAGACGCGGGCGTAGTCGCCGCGCTCCCACGCGGCGAAGCGGGCGGCGATGTGGGCCCTGCCGC
>JBCBMO010000025.1:0-3502 GCA_039822785.1 Pseudomonadota bacterium
GCCGACGGACCACGACCGGCGCTCCGCTTCGTGGCTTCGGTTCGTGCCGATTTCGCCGGCCGGCGCTCCTGGGCGTCGGCCGGCGCGGTGCGGCGCGGGTCCGCCTTCCTCTTCGCCCCACGCGCGACACGTCGCCCGTGCGATGGACCCGTGGTGCTCGTGTCCGCCTGGACGCTGGCCTCAGCGGCTTGGGCGAGCACGGCAAGGCCTGAAGCACTGCTTGCGTCGCGTACCGTCGCCTGCCTCGCACCTGGGGACACGACGCAGGGATGAGCTTGTCGATAGAGCCAGTTTGCGTGTCGACGCCGGCTGCACCCACCGCTCGCTTCCGTTTCCATTACCTGGACGGGCGGTAGGAGACCCAGTCGCGGCCACCACACTGCCAACACCGGTCGCCACGCCACCGGCACTGCTGGCGCCGGTCCCTTCCGTGGGACGGAACACCCGTCGTTTCCCTACGCACGCGGAACACCGGCCGGTGGAAAGCATGGCGGGGGCGTGAGGCGGCAACGTGTCCGGCACCATGGGAAAGCGATGGCGCGGCAAGGACAGACAGCAAACGCACCTGCGTTGGCAGCGGCGCGTCCTTTGAGGACCGAAAGCATGGTTTGCCTGGTTGCGGGAACGGGGCGCCGGGCGTGGAAGAAGCGTCTTGCAAGTCCAGCACTGTTGGGCTCTAGCTCGAAATCGGGTTGTGCACCAAACCCGAGCCAAAACCCGACCTCAACGGAACTCTGCCGAGGAACTGGCCGGTTCCATGATGGTGGCAGACCACAACGACAGCGCCGGACCCCGATGCGGGCTTTCCGATAAATGCAGGGCCTCTCCGGCACCAAGCCACGGCAGCACCGGCGCAGCACCGGGTGTGCAGCGGATGTTGCCAATGTGAAAGGTGCAGGGGTGAGGAGCAGCCATGCGGCCCGACCCGGTCGGCATGGAGCGGCTCCTGGAGCAGTACTTCGCGTCCCGCGGGGGGTTCTACGATCACCAGTACAGCTCCTACCATGCCTTCATGGACAGCGGGCTGCGGGAAATCATCACCCACCAGGACCCGATCCAGGTAACCCACGGCAACTACCGGGTGTGGTTCCGGTTCGGTCGGGTGACCATCAGTCACCCGGTGCTCGAGGGCCGCGACGGCGCGCTGCACCCGGTGCTGCCGCGCGAGTGCGTGGACCGGCGGGCGACCTATGCGTGCGGGATCATGGCCGACGTGACCCAGCAGATCTTCCAGCGAGACCCGGCGGGCGATGGCGACACCTTCACCCTGGTCAGCGCGCAGACCTTCACCGAGGTACCCATCAGCACCATGCCGTGCCCCGTGCGCTCCCGGTACTGCTGGCTGTCGCGCGCGGCGCCGGACGCGCAGCACGACGCCCTGGGGGGCTACTACATCATCAACGGCCAGGAGAAGGTGATCCAGAGCCAGATCAAGCTCCGGCCGAACATGATCCACGTCGCCAAGGCGCTCAAGAGCACGCAGGGGGTGACCACGGACGCCACCGGGCGGCGCCTCTCCGAGCACACCTACGTGGCCGGGGTGCGGTCGGTGGACGAGAAGAAGTACAAGGCCACGTCCTCCATGCACGTGACCGCGTCCGTGCAGCCCGGGGGTACAGCGGCCCTGGTGGCGACCCTGCCGTTCCTGCGCTGCGACGTGTCCCTGCGGTCCCTGCTCCGGTTGCTCGAGGCGCGGTTCTGGCAGGGACCGGCGCCGGACCGGCGCCGCCTGGTGACCCGCACGGTGGAGCACCTCCTGCGGGTCCACCCCGCCCGGGAGCTCCGGCGCGCCTTCGACGCGGCCCTGGACCAGACCCTGCGGGAGCCAACGGACGAGGACGGCAGCGATGGCGCGGCGCTCCTGCAGCTGGTGGCGGACCAGGGGTGCCAGGGCCGGTCCGCGGAGGAGCGGGCGCGGTCCCTGCTGCGGCTGCTGCGGTGCGACGTGCTGCCGCACCTCGGCACCGAGGACAGCCCGGCGGTGTGGCGCAGCAAGTGGATCTACACCATGATCCTGGCGGGCAAGGCGCTGTTCGCGCACGTGCTGTCGCGCATCAGCGACGCGCAGGGGCTGGGCATCGGGGACGACCGGGACCACTGGATCAACAAGCGCGCCGAGCCCGCGGGCCTGCTGATTGGGGTGCTGTTCCGGCAGAACTTCGCCCAGTGGATCAAGGGCATCCGCACCGAGGTGCACCGGCGCCTCGAGGCCTGGGGCCTGCGGAACTTCCGCGTGGTGGACTGCATGGCGCACGGGAAGATGGAGAGCTGCATCCGGTCCCACTTCGCCACGGGCCGCTGGACCGTGATGCGGGGCGTGTCGCCCGCGGCCTGCACGGGCGTGTGCGCGGTGCTGAACCGCATGACGCCGCTGACGGCCATCTCGTGCCTGAACCGGGTCAACGTGCCGGTGAACCGCGAGGGCAAGTCGACGGCGCCGCGCCAGGTGCACACGAGCGACTGGGGCAACGTGTGCGTGGTGGAGACGCCCGAGGGCCACGGCTGCGGCCTGGTGCTGAACCACTGCATGCTCACCCACGTGCGGGTGGGCGTGGACACGGGCCTGCTGGCCGAGGTGGTGGCCGAGCTCCTGGGCACGGACGCGGGCTTCACCGGGGTCCGGTCCGACGCCTTCCTGGCGGCCTGGGACGGCGGCGCGGTGCTGGTCTTCGTCAACGGCACCATCGTCGGCTGCGCCGGGGACGAGGACGGGTGCGTGGCCCGCCTGCGGGACGGGCGCCGCGCCGGGGACGTGCCCCCCTTCACGTCCCTGGTCCACTACCCGGGCATGGCCGTGCACGTGAACGCGGACCCGGGCGTGTGCATGCGGCCCGTGATCCGGGTCGCGGCGATCGGCCTGGTGCGGGAGGCCGCGCGGCGCCTGGCGGGCCTGCCGGCGGGCGCGGCGGCGCTCGGGGCCCCGGGTGCCTGGGCGCACCTCCTGGCCGCGGGCGCCATCGAGTACATCGACACGGAGGAGCAGGACGCGCACTGCGTGGTGGCGACCAGCATCGAGGCCGCGCTCGAGAGCCCGGACCAGTACACGCACTGCGAGGTGCAGGTGAACCTGGCCATGATGGGCGCCTGCGCCAACACCGTGCCCTACGCGAACCACAACCAGTCGCCGCGCATCGTCTACCAGTCGGCCATGTGCAAGCAGGCCATCGGCGCCCGGACCCCGGGCCACGCGCGGCGCTTCGACAGCAACCTCTACGAGCTCCACTATCCCCAGCGGCCCCTGTCCCAGACGATCTTCGACCGCATGTGCGGGGCGGCGGACTGCCCCGCGTCTACCGAGGCCGTGGTGCTGGTCGCACCCTACGGCTACAACCAGGAGGACTCCATCATCGTGAACCGGGCCTCGGTGGACCGGGGCTTCGCCCGCGCCACGACCTTTGCGACCTACAGCGACGAGATCAGCGCGCGGCGGCGGGACGAGGTCTTCGCGCGGCCCGACGCCGCGGCCTTCGACCGACGCATGGCGGACTACTCCCGCATCGAC
>JBCBMO010000026.1:0-3366 GCA_039822785.1 Pseudomonadota bacterium
GAATGCTGCAGGGACTTCCGGATGCTGATGCCGCAGCGGACGCCTGAACGCGCGACGACCCGCTGGAACAATGATTCGTGCTGTTTTTTTTGTGTTGCTCTTCCTTGGCTGCACCACCCACGATCAAACCCACCGCCGCCATGCGGATTGGAGCTGCATGCGCCACTTTCAGAATTTTGGACAGTCGGAGGCGAGACGAGAAACAACAACGGGGCCGCCGCCGCCGCCGATGGAGGTCCAGGTCCTGTCCATCGACGTGTCCCAGTCCGACGGCGCGCAGGCCCAGACTATCGTGCGCCTCGCGTGCGCCGACGCGTCGGGCGAGCCCTGCATGGTCACGGTCGCCGGGTTCCGGCCGAGTGTCCTGGTCGCGCCGGCGTCCAACCGGGACACGCCGGGCTGGCTCCACGCCATCCGCCAGGCCGCGCCCGATCGGGAGGTGCGGCGCCTGCTGCCCCTCTGCGGCTTCATGCCGCGACCCTGCGCGTGTCTCCGGGTCGAGGCCGCCACGCACCCCGGCGCGCGCGACGCGGCGCGGGACCTGGCGCGGACCCTCTCCGACGACCACTCCCAGGAGGCGCGGGTGGTGGACGCCTACACGACGGACCAGCTCTTCTTCGCCGAGACCGGCGTGCGGCCGCTGGGGTGGATCCGCGTGCCGTCCCTGCACCCCTGGATCACCACGGTCGAGGTCCTGGACCGCTCGGGCCATGCGCCGGTCACGGAGTGCGTCTTCGACCTGGAGTGCCACTCCAGCACGGGCGGGTTCCCGGACCCGTCCGTGCCGGGAGACTGCATCGAGATGATCGGGCTAGCCTTCACGGCGCCCGGTGCGCCGCCCGAGCTCCTGTGCCTGGTCCGCCAGGACGGGGTCGCGGCCCTGGCGGATGGGGGGGTCGCGGTCGAGACCTTTGGCGGCAGCGAGATCCGCATGCTGCTGGCGTTCCGGGACCACCTGGTCCGGCGGCGCACCGCCGTGGTGATCGGGCACAACGCCTACGGCTTCGACTACCCCTACCTCTTTGGCCGCCTGGACGCGCTGCTGGCGACGGGGGGCGCGACGACCGTCGACCAGACCCAGGTGCTGCGCCTGTCGAGCCACTGGCGCCGCCCGGCGACGATCCGGGAGCGGGCCATGCAGCGGCAGCACCGCGTGCCCCACTGCCTGGGCGTGGCGTTCCTGGATTCCATGGTGTACTTCCAGGCCATGTTCAACCTCTCGAGCTACGCGCTGAACGCCCTGGCCGAGCATTTCATGCAGGACAGCAAGCACGACCTGGCGCCGGGCTACCTCTTCAAGGTGTTCGGCAACGACCCCTGCATCCCGGACCTGCCGGCCGCGCGCGCGCGGGTCGCCGACTACTGCGTGCAGGACGTGGCGCTGACCCTGCGGCTCTGCCAGCGCGTGGACATGGTGATGGGGCTGCGGGGCCTGTCGTTCGTGACCATGACGCCGCTCCAGGAGTACCTCACCAGCGGCCAGCAGATCAAATCCTACCGCTGCATCGCGCAGAAGTGCCACCAGATGGGTTACTACATCAACAAGGACGACCTACCGCCCCCGGGGGGCTCGTACCAGGGCGCCACGGTGCTGGACCCGTCCATCGGCTTCCACCCGGAGCCCGTGCTCTGCCTGGACTTTGCGAGCCTCTACCCGAGCTGCATCATTGCCTACAACCTCTGCTACAGCACGATCGAGTGGCGCGGCGACCGGGCGCAGGTCGACCCGGCGCTCGCCGAGGACGACCGGGACTGGTACGTGCTGGGCGACCGGCGGGTCAGCTTCGTGCGCGGCACGGTGCGTCGCGGCGTGGTGCCGGCCGTGGTCGCCGACCTCATGGCCGAGCGCGCGCGCCTCAAGGCCGCCATGAAGGGCCAGTCCGGCACGGCGCGGGTGGTGCTGGACAAGCTGCAGCTGGCCGTCAAGATCGTGCAGAACAGCATCTACGGCTTCATGGGCGTGCAGGGCAAGCGGGACGCGGCGACGGGGGCGTGGGTGTACCGGCCCATGCTGGCCAACACCCTGGTCGCCCAGGCCGTGACCTACAACGGCCGCCAGCTGATCGAGTGCACCCGGCGCCTGGTGACCGCCGCGCACGACTGCGAGGTGATCTACGGCGACACGGACTCGGCCATGGTCAAGGTGCGGTCTGTGCCGCCCACGGTGCGGGGCCTGCGGCGGGCCTTCGCGATCGGGCGCGAGCTGGCCGCGACCGTGACGGCGCAGTTCCCGGACCCCATCGTGCTGGAGTTCGAGACCGTGTACTGGCCCTTCGTGCAGCGGAAAAAAAAGCACTACGCGACCTGCGCCTACGAGAGCGAGGACCTCTCCCAGGGCTGCCGCGTGGCCAAGGGGCTCGAGGTGAAGCGCCGGGACAACGCGCCCTTCCTGCGGGACATGTTCGCGGCCGTGCTGCAGCGCCTCACGCCCCTGGTCGCGGAGCTCGGGGACGACGAGGACGCGGGCTTCGACGCGAACCGGATCCAGGCGTCGGTGCGGCGGGTCGTCGCCGACTTCTTGGACCGGCTGGTGCGGGGCGAGGTGCCGCAGGACCGGTTCGTGGTCACCAAGCAGCTGCGGTCGCCGTACGCGGGCTGGGCGTTCGACCACGCGGCCCGGCAGTTCGTGCCGACCGTGCCCCGGCCGCCGACGATCCAGGGCCACGTGGACCTGGCCAACCGTATCAACCAGCGCATCGCCGCCGGGGTCGTGGCGCGCATGCCCCTGGGGCCCGGGGACCGGGTGCCGTACGTGGTCGTGGTCGGCGACCGGGGCCGGTCCGTGAGCCAGCGCCTCGAGGACCCGGAGTGGCAGGCGATCCACGGCCCGGCCATCGACCGGTACCACTACCTCGCGCAGACCCGCGCCGCGGTCACGGGCATCTGCCGCGGCGTGGTGCACCTGGACGACCTCTTCGACGCCGCGCAGCGCCGGGTGCCGCGCACCACGGCCCCGGGCCAGCGGTCCCTGCGGCACATGCTCCTGGCGGCGGCCCCGGTGGTCGGGCGCAAGCGGCCGCGGCCCGGCGCCGAGGCGGCGGGCTAGGGCCGGCGGCGCTTCTTCCTCCGCGCCGGGTCCGGCCGGCACCGGGCCGCGCCCAGGTTCTCCAGGAGCCGGGAGAAGTCCAGGCGTGCGGCGGGGTCGTCGCGGCCGTCGCCGGTCATCGCACCCACCAGCACCGGGGACCGCTGGAAGTAGTGCAGCATCACATACCGTGTGTCCAGCAGGTCCTGGTCGAGCCAGTGCTGGTAATCGTCGATGGGCACGTCGTTGAAGGTGCGGGTCGTCCCGTCGTAGAGGCGGGCGACGGTCGCGTCGAGAAGCGACCACCCGACCCACACGCAGAAGCACCGGAAGACCACGAC
>JBCBMO010000027.1:0-3281 GCA_039822785.1 Pseudomonadota bacterium
AAGTTGTTCCCGCTCGTTCAGGCTCACGCCTTCTGGGACGATCCGGCGCGCATTCTCCCGGACAAGGAGGTGGCGCGGCGCAATGCCGAGGCACAGGGGTGGCAGTGGTACGGGCGGGGTGCGCCCCGCGCCGGCGCCGGAGGCGCTGCGCCCCGCGCCGGCGCCGGAGGCGCTGCGATCGTGCCGGCGGAACAGCAGACGCAGGCAGCGGAATCCGCGCTCGCCGTGCGTCCGCCGGAGCTGTCGCAGGCCATCGTGCGTGCCGATGCCGTGGTCAACAGCGCCTCGCAGCTGACACCCCAGGAAACCACGCAGTTGGCGCACGACGCGGCCATCGTGCTAGCGAACCAGCCGCTACTTCGCCCCGACGAGCTGGCGCTCATCCAGCCGATGCTGCGACGGTTCAGTGACCAGGAGCGGCAGGTGGTCATGGACATGGCGATCGGCCAGCAGGCGAGGCAGTCGCAGGGGGCCAGCGCCGAAACGCCGACCCTCCCGCGCATCCCGCCTCCGGGTTCTTCGTCGACTTCCCTCACGCCTGTGGCGCAGCCGTCATTCAGCCCCGCGGGGCCCCTGTCGCTCCCCATCACGTCCATCCCCGTGCCGGCGATCGCCGGGCTGAGCCCCACCGAGAAGGACAAGCTCGTCAACTGGGTCCTGGGTCTGCTGCTCAAGGACACGGTATCGGATGAGGCCGAGCGGGACCTGATGATCGAGATCGGGCGCAAGGCGACCTACGACCTGCGCACGGGCACGATCAGCGGACCCTACAACCCGGAAGCCCTGGCCACGTACGCGCGCCTCCTGACGCGGGCCATGGAGGAGAGTCGGGATCGCATCTTCGCCGTGCAGGCGGGGTCCAAGCGCACGATCGCGGATAGCCAGGCGCTGTCGACGGGCGCGGAGGAGGACGTGACGACACCAGCCGCCTTCGTGCCGACGCGCAGCGCGCAGCAGGGTGCGACCAAGGTGCGACGCACGGGCGAGCAGGAGACGATGAACATGCCGCCGCCGCCGCCGCCGACCGCGCCCGAGGCGGACATGGACTGGCGCCAAGCACTACGGTCCATGGGCTACACGGGCTGGCACGACCTGAGCATGATGGACACGCTCACGCCCGAGCAGGTGCTGCAGATCAAGGTGGCCACCAACCAGATCATTGTCAGTTTCCAGAAGGACTCGCCCACGTTCGCGGCCGACGCGCTGGCGATCTCCTTCCTGCTGCTGCGGATCGACGTGCGGCGCGGCGGGCTGCTGCCGAACACCATGCTCGCCTCGACGGACCCGATTTCGGTCGACGAACTGCAGCTGTACGCGCGCCTGATGGTGCAGACGGCGAACCGGCTGGGGCTCATGACGGAGAACGTCGAGGAGCCGGACACGATCGTACCGCCCTTCAGTCATAACTGGAGTACCCTCCTGGCCGGGCTGGCGCCCGAGGAGCAGGCACGCATCCAGGAGTTGCAGCAGCAGGCGCCGCCTGCCGCCGCACCGGAGGCGCCGACGAGCATGGACGAGGATGCGCCTTCGGCGCCTGCTACCGCGCCTGCTACCGCGCCTGCTACCGCGCCTTCGGCGCCTGCTACCGCGCCTTCGGCGCCTGCTACCGCGCCTTCGGCGCCTGCCGCACAGAGTGCGGACGATGATGACGACACGCCACAGGGTGAGGCTACGCGCAACGTGCCGACGGCCGCCGAGCAGGCGCGGTTGGAGTTCGAGGAGATGCGCCGACCCCTGTTTCCGCTGGACCCGAACTCGCCGCGCGCCGAGTTCATCCGGAACAACGAGGGTCGCAACAAGGAGATCCTGCGCGGTACGGCGGACGCGTCCGTCGAGCGCTTCAATGAGGTCATGCAGGTGCTCAAGGAGACGCGACTGAAGAAGATACAGGACGCCAAGCTGCCCGACAGGTACGTGCGCGATTACTTCGCGGACATGCAGGGGCTGAACTTCTACGGCGGCGATGGGCAGGACTGGATCTACGCCTCCAACCTGCCGCCGACGGTGGAGGATCGGATGATACGGCCAATCAGCGGCATGCTACGCGGTGAGCAGACGAGGGACAACCTCTTTGACAGCTGGGTGTTCAACATTGAGATGGAACTGAGAAACGAGGCGTACCGGGCCTCGCAGGCCGCGCAGGCCGCGCAGGGCACGCAGGGTAGCGATGCGGGTGCTGTGGTGCCTGCCGCCCAAGGCGACGCCATGGATGCCGAGGACGCCGACGAGGATGCCGGGCAGCAACGACTGCAGGTACCCGAACTCGCGCAGGTGAACGACATGAACGACCAGAGGACCGTTTTAGGTGTCGCAAGCAGGCGCGTGCTCAGCGAGTCAGGCAACGACGCGGCGGTCGAGAGGATGTTGGACAGCATCGAGCCCAGATTCGCCGTGGAGCATGGCGGCGTTGACCTTGTGTACGACCCAAGTGTGGTCGACCAGGCGTTCATTGATAATTTTCGACGCATTATCATAGAAAGCCTCAACGAGGGCGGGTACGCGTCTGCAGCCCCCACAGCACCAGCAGCCCCCGCGCCGCAGGCGGCGTTAGCTCCGCGACCGCAGCAGCGTCCCGCGACCTTCCAGCCGGTGCCACCCCCACGCGGCGTGCCTAGTGCGCCCATCGTGTTTCCGCCGCGCCAACCGCAGGCCAACCCGCAGCTCGGTCCAGGGCTGACCCCGCTGTCGACCAGTAGGAGGCCGTCGGCGCCCATGCCGCCGCCGCCAGCGCCGACGTTTCAATCGCCGCCACCGCCGCCGGGTATACCGCCGGGTATGCCGCCCGCCGCGCCCATGCCGTTCGCAGGACCGATGCCTGGTACGCTTCCGGGGCAGGGCGGACCCTCGGGAACACCGCGCCCGGCCGTGCCCAACACGCGCGTCGGACCGACCCCCGGCCGGCAGGGACCGGTCAACACCGCGCAGGCGCAGCGCATGCAGCAGTTCAGCCGGCAGGACCAGTCCATCCTGTCCCGCCTGTCGACCAACGAACTCCTCGCCGTGCTGCCCATGCTGAACGGCACGGTGAGTGTGCAGGAGGTCATCAAGCGCCTGCGCAAGCCGGTCGTGCCGGAGAAGCGCCGCCGCCGCGACTTCAAGAAACGTCCCATCGTGCGCAAATGAGGACACAATCCACGCAAAGATAAGGAAAAATAAAAAAAAAATTTTTTTAGGTACGCCCGGTAGCAAAAAGCGATCGACTGTCCATGGCTTCTGAAGGTCCCCTGTACCGCCGAGTCACCTTTGAACCGGTCCACCCGGAATCCAACACGGCGCTGACG
>JBCBMO010000028.1:0-2735 GCA_039822785.1 Pseudomonadota bacterium
GGATCGTCCTCGCGAGCCTCGGGCGCGCTCGTCCTCAAGACAGGAGCTGCATCCTCTGCAGCATCTGGGGACGTTCGACTCTCGTCAGGCGCTGGCCAAAGCAACAGTGGACATGTCCGCATCGCCGTCGGTACCGCAACTGGTGCCGAGGCACAGGCAGGCAATGTTGCAGTCGAAGCCGGGGGCGCGCTCGGCGCGTCATCGACTGGTGGGGCGCTTGCGCTGGCGGGTGGCCAAGGCTCGCTGAGGGGCGGCGCTGTCGCGCTCCGATCTGGTGCCGGCGAGACCGCGGGCGGCGACGTGGGCATCGAGTCCGGCGCTTCGAGTTCGCAAGATGGAGCGGCCGGCACGGTGTCGATCTCCGCTGCGGGCGGTGGTGTCGTGGGCGGGACCGTGCGGGCCCATGGTGGGTCGGGCACCGAGACCGGCGGCGGCGTGGAAGTCGTGGCGGGGGCAGGGGATGCCTCAGGTGGTCGTGTCGTGCTGCGAGGCGGCGCTACGGAGACCGGTGCGAGCGGCGACGTTGCAGTGGGGTCGGCTCCCGGCCTGACGCGGTCCGGCGCGCTGCAGCTGGCCACTGGCGAAGGGCATTCTGCGATGGGTCCTTCCGGGGATGTTGTCCTCCGGTCTGGCGACTCACGTGGTGGGGCTGGTTCGGTTGTCGTCGCAGCCGGCACCTCGCAATCTGGGCCAGGCGCCGGTGTGAGCATCGCTGCGGGAGGGTCTGCTGCCCGAGAGGTGGCGGGCGGAGACCTGGACCTGGTCTCGGGCGCAGGTGTGGTCCGCAGTGGCGCGCTGGGCCTCGTCACGGCGACCGCCGCGGCAACGGGAGCCATCGAGGTATCTTCAGGCGCCAGCACCGAGTTGGACAGCGGACGCGTTGCGGTGACGACCGGGTCTGCTTCGGCGGCCTCATCGGGGCAGCTCGCATTGTCCACTGGGGCTGGCGCGAGCGGGGGCTCGGGAGACTTGACGCTGCAAACCGGTGCCGGAGGCACCAAAGGTGGAGACATTGCCGTTGCTGCCGGAGATGCCCAGGATGGCGGGTCCGTCACTATTCGTTCTGGTGCAAGCCGTGGTGGTGAGGCGTCTTCGATCCAGATTGAGACGAGCGCGGGGACTACAGGCCAGGGATTCATTTCCCTGGCGCCCGGTGCGGCAGTCGATGGGCGCGGCGGTGAGGTGGCACTCGCTCCGGAAACGTCGACGGGGCTGGGCGGCTCCGTGCGCATCATGTCTGGCGTCAGTACGTCAGCGCGTAGCGGTTCCGTCTCACTCACTTCGGCCGCATCTCCGTCGTCGGGAGTGCTGGACGTTCGTACGGGAGACTCCGAAAGCGAGGCCGGTGACATCCGCCTGGCCGCGGGTCATTCGCGCGAGGGCCGGGCTGGAGCCATTGATGCCCGCGCTGGCCATGCTCAGGCCAGTGATGGCGCCGCGGGACAAATTCGCCTGGCTGCCGGCGCTGGCGTTGGGCACGGGGGCGACATTCGAGTCTCGGCAGGTCCGAGCGCAGACGGGCCCGGCGGCCAGCTTCAGCTCGTGTCAGGCGCGGGAGGGCCATCCTCGGGATCCGTGACCCTCGCGACCTCGACGGCGCTGTCAGGCATGTCCGGCAGCATTACCCTGGCCAGCGCCGCGGGCGAAGCCTCGGGACATGTCTCACTCACAACAGGCGCGGGGTCGTCGGGCGCGTCGGGCGATATCATCCTCGACGGTGGTCGAGGTGTGCAAGGCGGCCAGGTCCGCATCGCCTCCGGAGCTGGCGATGCGGTCGGCGGCGCCGTGTCCATCGCTGCACAGAATGGTTCTGGAGTGGGTGGAAGCCTGCAGCTCACAAGCGGCTCGGGCAGCCGCGCTGGCGACGTTGGCATTGTGGCATCGTCCGGAGACTCACTCGGTGGAGGCCTTGTTCTCGGTGCGGGGGCGGGAGCAGTGCAGGGTGGCAGTCTGGATCTGACCAGCGGAGCAGGAGGCGGAGGGCACGCTGGCAGCGTTCGCTTACGTGCAGGGGAAAGTATGGCCGCGGACGGTGGCAGCGTTGCGATCGAGAGTGGCGATGGTGCCAGGAGCGGAGGGTTCCTCGACCTGCAAGCAGGCGAGGGCCGCGAGAGGGGTGGCGACGTGTCCCTGATCACTGGGAGCAGCCTTGCGCATGCTTCTGGGAAGCTCCTGCTTGCATCAGCTGCGAGCCCGACGACAGGCGACGTTGCCTTTGCCTCGGGCGACGCCGAGACCGGTGCGTCCGGGCGCCTGGACCTTGCCACGGGTGACTCGCTGGCCGGCGTGTCCGGAAGCATTCGTATGAGCACGGGGGCGAGTGCCCTGGGTGCCGCCGGCGAGATTGGCCTGCGTGCCGGCGCGGGCGCCATGGCAGGGTCGGCGCTGGGGGGCGCGGTCTCGCTCCGCGCAGGCGACGGCGGGGCCGGCGGAACGGTGCAGATCGACGCCGGATCCGGTCTCGGTGCTGCAGGGGCCGGAGGCGACCTTCAGCTGCGGTCCGGCGCTGCCGGGGCCACCGGGCAGGGCGGAGGTGAGATCAAGGACCTGCGCATCACACGCCAAGAGGCCAAGGCGATTGCGCCGGTGATCGGTCGCCAATCGCTGCAGGGTTTCTTTATCGGTGTCCTTCCCGGGGCGGGGGCGACGATTGCGTCGTTCCTAGGCTACGCAGTTGAGCACAATCTGACCAAGGGCGCAGAGCAGGAAGAGTTCGGCAAGGGCTCGATCAAGGG
>JBCBMO010000029.1:0-2631 GCA_039822785.1 Pseudomonadota bacterium
GTGGCGCGCGACCTGGTTCGGCAGGACCACGGGCCGGCCCAGGGACAGGGCCAGCGCCAGCGACCCGGGGAGGGTGTCGTGCACGTAGCGCCCCGCCTTGGGGATCAGCACGGCGCCCGCGGCCGCGATCGCGCGCAGCACGACGCCCGCGGGCGCGTTCTCGCTGAAGCGGACCAGGCAGCCCCGGCCGGGCGTGAGGTCGGCGGGAACGCCCGCGAGCCGGCGGGTGAGCACCGTGACCCGAAACCGGCGGGCCACGGCGCGCAGGGCGTCCCAATCCGCGCTCTCGGGCTGCAGCCCCGCCACGACGACCGTGTCGTCGCGCCGCCCGGCGCCGCGCCAGGTGCGGATCCCCGGCAGCACAAAGACCGGCAGGGCGACCGGCGCCGGTGCCGGCCCGCGGAAGCGCCGCACCGCCAGCCGCGCCCCGGCGCCGGACCGGTTGGTCGCCGTGTGCTCGAAGACCAGTACCCGCGTGCGGTCGGGGATGCAGGCCAGGATCGGGTCGTCGTCGGTGTCGGCGATCACGCAGTCGTAGTCGCGCTGGGGCTCGTCCGTGACCAGGAACCGGGTGAAATGCCGCGCGTCCACGGGGAAGGTGCCCACCTCCGCCCACCAATCGATCCAGTCCCGCGTGTGCTTGTCCTTGGTGTCGCAGAAGAGGGTCCAGTCCACCCGGGGCCGCGCGACGAGGTAGGCGACCACCGCCGTCAGGGTCTCCATGTGGCCTCCCAGTGGGAGGGTGTGCACCACGGCGACGCGCATGCTCCGTGTTCCCCTCTTTCAGAATGCGGTGGAACGCCCTCAATTCAGTAGCCACGGCAGTGTGTCCTTCACCCCCGGCTTCCACCCGTAGCCCTCGGTCACGTCGCGGCGCATGCACCGCACCAGGGCCTCCACCACGCAGGCGGGCTGGGTGGATCGGCGTTCCTGTGCGTAGGCGCACGTCAACAGCCCTCGTGCCATGGTGGTGTCCGGGGTGTCGGGCTGCACGACCGTGAGCCCGAATTCCGCGGGCGTGATCAGGATGCGCCCGTACCAGTAGAGGGCGATGGGGTGGTCGTCGTGGCACTTGAGCAGCCGTGCGGCGTGCTGCGGGTTTTTTGCCTTCTTGCCCGCGAACCCGAACAGCAGCACCAGCGCGCCGCTGATCTGGTGCAGCCGGTCGCGGCAGTACTGCAGCAACGCCAGGAGCTGGCCCCGGCGGCGCCGTTGCCGCGGGTGCTGCAGGAGCCGGCGCGCGACGGCGACCACCAGGGTTTCCTCGGCGGCGGAGAGGGTCCGGACGCGGGGCTCCTGTAAGAGGCGCTCCGCCATCGCGAGGTGCCCCTCCAGGCCGGCCTCGCTCCCATCGTGGTCGCGCCAGAGATCGAGCAGGGCGGCGCAGGCCGCCATGACCCACGGCAGGGGCTGGTCCAGCCCCGCCACGGCGACCCGCAGCGCCTGGTACCGCGCGGTCGCGTCCGCGGTCTGCAGCACCAACCGCACCCGCGCCTCCCGGTGGTCGGGCACGAGCCGCAGCACCTCCTGGTACAGGCCCTGTTCCAGCAAGAAGACCACGCGCCGCGCCCGCCACTCGTCCAGGGCCCTGGCGTCCGTGGCCCAGCCGCCGGTCGATACCATGGTGCAGATCAGCGTGCGCACGATCACGTTCGGATGCAGCTGCCGCGCGGTCATGCGCATGCGGTCCACGGGACCCGTGTTGTTGTCCCGCAGCCACGTGGTGATGGCCTCGCGCTCGTAGGTGATGCCGTCGGGGGCCGTCACCGGGTCGACCATGAGCGCGCGCGTGATCGGGCACAAGAAATCGTCCATGGCATACCCCGGCTCCGGCTTGCAGACGCCCACGGGTTGTTCCTTGTGCTTTCCGGTCTTGCGTCGCTTCGCTGCCGGACCAACCGCCGCCTTGGTTGCCATCGTGCGCCACCGGTCGCCGTCGCACCGGCCGGTGCGAGGGACAGAACAGTATCAGACGAACTGACCTTGCCGTCGCGTCACATTTCCCGCCCACCCAAGGTTTGAAAGGTACCACCATGGCCCCGTCCGGTTCTCGCCCGCGCTCCGGCCGGCGGCGGTCTCCGATTCGCCGCAAGGTCCGTCGCGAACCCATCATCGAGGAGCAGGCCGCCGAGGCGCAGGCCCCGGTCACGCAAGTCGATGCGGCGGCCGCACCACAGGAACCCGCGGAACCGGTGGAACCCGTGGAACCCACCGAACCGGCGGTTGCCGCTGCCGCGGTTCCGGACTACGACGCGGACGGCGAGGACGCGGCGGCCGGAGAGCCAGAGGTTGCGGAGATCAGCTCCCAATTCGCAGAACTCATGATGGAAGCCCCACCACCGGCGGGCGCGCAGCCACCGGACCGCGCCAAGCGCCAGGCACAGCTCACGCAATGGGTCACGAGCCTGCAGGATCGCATCGACGAGATTAATCAGGCGGCGGCGGCAAATCCGTCCTTCCCCGCGCGAGCCGCATCGGAGGAACGCTCCGCGCTCCTGGAAGAACGGCGCAAGGCACTGCTGGAACTGGCGCACCTCTACAACGATAGCAAGAACAAGTAGCAGCCTCCCCCCCGCCCCCGGGAAAAAACAACAGCAAAAAAAAAATAAAGGGATGGGGTCTAGGAAGGGC
>JBCBMO010000030.1:0-2512 GCA_039822785.1 Pseudomonadota bacterium
ATGAACAACCGCGTGCGGAGTAACAATCTAGACGACGTGCTCTTCTGCTATCAAGTCGACATGGACAAGCAGACGCCCTTTCGCCTCGGCCGGGACGCCTACTGGCGACTGGACGCGCGTTGCCGGGAACGCCGGGCGACAGGCACCCGCGCCGACGGCGGGTCGCGGGTGCGGATCGGCGATCGGATCGATTCGGTGCAAATTGCATGAGTTTCTCCGGCCCCCTCGACGAGGGACCCGGCCCCCCGCCTTCCCTTTGAAAAGAAAAAAAATAATGGCACACTCCCGAACACGAACGCCCCTCACGGTCCGGGGACCATGCGCGCGTCGACGGCGGGGATCATGGTGGGGGTGGTGGTCTTTCCCATGGTCGTGCTCTATCTCATCATGAATCCGGCGGAGAAGGGCGCCACCAAGCAGCCCCGCCTGCCGCTCTTCGTCCTCTGGTGCGCGGCGATCCTCTGCTCGGGCCTCGCGGCGGGCATCACCTGCCGCGCGCGCGTCCTGTGTTGCTGCAAGCCGCTGCGGGACTTTGCCCTGATCCACGCCGCACTGCTCCTCGGCTTGATGGCGAGCCAGCAGGGGATGGTGCCGCTAGGCCTCACCCTCTACGTCCTCGCGCTGGGCGTCTGCATCCACGACACCATGGCGACCTCGGCGGCGGCGTGGGTGCTCACCCTGCCGCAGGCGGTGCTGGCCGGCTACCTCATGTACTCGAGCCTGCCTCTCCTGGAGCAGGCGGCGGCGGCCCCGGCGGCGTGCACGGCCGCGTGCTCGGGGCCGCCGTCCGCTGGCGCTTAACCGCGTGCAGCACCGTGTCGAAGGACTCGCCGCTCCCGCGCACCAGCGCCTTGTCGTGCTTGGAGAGGGTGGAGAACGCCAGGTCGCCTCCACCCCTCGCCTCGATGGCGTTGCTCACGGCCCGGACGGCCTCGGCGAACCGCTCCTTGGACGGGTCCCGGAGCCCCGGGAACGCGCGGAAGAGCGCCTCGGCGTTCTGGAGCAGGGGCTGCAGGTGCTTGCGCTGGTCGGCGAGGGCCCGGGTGAGTTGCTGGACCAGGGACTCCTGGGCGCCGAGGGTCTTGAGCTGCTGGCGCAGGCCGTCCATGATGGGCACGAGGTGCGCCTCGGCCGCGACGCGCTCGGCGCGGCCGTCGTTGGCGCGGTCCTGGGCCGCGCCGCACTGGCTGGCCAGGGCCCGCAGCAGGAGCAGGGTGGACACGATCTCGGCCGGGGTCCCGGACGCGAGCCACACCACGGGCCGCCCGTTCACCACCTGCACGTCGATGGCACCGTGGCGCGGCACGGTGTCCGTGCGCAGGGACAGGAACAGCGCCGCCGTGCAGTAGTTCAGCTGCGTGTTGTTCCGCACGTCCCGGTCGAACTTGGCCAGGTCGTCCAGGGAATGGAGCTGGGCCTTGTTCTTGACCTCCACCATGCACCGGAACCCGTGGCGGTCGTCCAGGAGAAAGTCCGAGAGCCCCGGGCGCGACGACGTGTCGGTGATGGACCAGTGCTGCGGCCCGGCGACCGCGTTCTCTATGATGGCGCGGAAGCACGCCTCGCCGTCCGCGCCGATGCCCGCCATGCTCCGGCTGGTGAGGGCCTCGCTCCGCTCCCGCCACCGCTCGGCGTCCTCCCGCGCGCGGTCGCGCTCCTTGGTCACCTCGAAGAGCAGCGCCTGGAGGTGGCTCTGCACCTCGCCCGCGCGCCGCTGGTCCGCCTCCCGGGCGGCCTGGGCCTGCTCCCGCTCGGCGCGCACGACCTCGAGCGCGAGGTCCCGGCCCATGGCCCGCGCCGCGTCGTGCACGCGCTTCTGCTCCTCCTCGAGGGCGCGGATCCGGTGCTGCAGGTCCCCAGCCCGGGTCGCGGCGGCCTGGCGCTCGGCCGCCACGGCTCGCGTGCGCTCCGCGTCCATCTCCCGGATCCGGCCCTCGAGCTGCTGGGCCCGCACCATCGCGGTCTGGCGCTCGGCCTCCACGGCCCGCTTCCGCTCGGCGTCCATCTCGCGGATCCGGCCCTCGAGCTCCTGGGTGCGGGCCGCCGCGGCCTGGCGCGCCGCCTCCATCGCGCGGCGGTGCTCGGCTTGCATCTCCCGGGTCGCGTGCTGGTGGTCCTGCCGCGCCGCGGCGAGCGCCCGGCGTTCCTGCTCGACCCGCTTACCGCACTCGGCCTCGAGCGTTGCAACCCGCTGGTCCGCCTGGCACGCCAGGCATTGCGCGCCGACCGTGAGGGCCAGGCCCACGTCCTCGGGGCTCGCGGACCCGTACCAGGACGGCACGTGGTAGTCGGACCGCACCCGGAACTGCACGACCCGCACTGCGGCGGTTTCCATCGCGCAGCCTTCCTTTCAATCTTGCGTTACCGGTTGATACCGACCGATGGTTTCAAGCGACGCCCCCCGGCCCACGGAAGCGTCGTCGCACTGATCATATCTACCTTCACGATCGCAACCCACACCCGTCTTCGGATCGTTGATGGGTGCTGGGAAGGATTGCTTTTTTTTTCTCTT
>JBCBMO010000031.1:0-2428 GCA_039822785.1 Pseudomonadota bacterium
CGTGAAGGTCGGGGAGCTGTGGCCGTTGTTCTCGAACCAGTGGACGGCGTGGCCGTACCAGCCGGCCGTCACGACGTCCAAGTCGTCGTCGCCGTCCAGGTCTCCGGCTGAGACGGAAATCACGTCGTCCACGCCGGTCGCGAGGATGCTCTCGCGCAGTTGGATCATTCCATCGAACTTGGAGAACAGATCGCCCTTGGGCGTCGCGGCCTCAGGAGCCGGTTTGGTTGCGATATCAGTCATAAGGGGTCTTGTATCAGCTATCTTGAAGCTTGTGCACTGCGCTTACCAACTGGCCGTAATTCTCAATCTCGGCCTGCTGGTTCATGCTGATGATAATGTCGAATTCGTCTTCGATCTCGGCGACGAAATCCATCACGGTGAGACTGTCGAACTCAAGATCGTTGGCGAAGGTCGTCGTGGGTTCAATCGTCACACCCTTCTTGTTGAAGGGTTCGATCAGCGCGCGGATGCGCTCGTCAACTTCGGCTTCGGTCATGTCGGGTGCTCTTTCCTTGGGGCGCGTCCTTTATACGAAATGGGAGCGCTCAGATATTCAAACCAATGAAAAGCGGCTGTGTGCCCCGATTGTCAAGCGCTGGCTGAGCTTCTCAGGACGGCAGCAACCCCTTCACCGCGCTCATAAACGGCGTGATCGACACCGGTTTGGCCAGATAACCCGACGCGCCGGCGGCGCGGATGCGCTCTTCATCGCCCTTGGCCGCGAAGGCCGTCACCGCCAAAACGGGGATCTCTTCGAGCTTAGCGTCGCTCTTGGCCGCTTCGATCAGGTCTACGCCGGAAACGCCGGGCAACTGGATGTCCATAATGATCAAATCCGGGGAATGCTGGCGCGCGGTGTCGAGCACTAGGCCGCCATCCGCCACAGGCAACGCCTCGAACCCGTTGGCCTTTAAAACGTCACAGAACAATTTGCGGTTGAGGTCGTTATCCTCAACAACCATGATGCGTTTCGTCACGATGCGCCCCGTGTTTTCGCCCCAATTGCTTCACTGACTTACCCGACCCAAGAGACGTTCACAATGCCAGATGACCTGACCAAGGGCGACGAACGCTCGACCCGTGCGGCCACGCTCGCCTTGGCGGCGCTTGGCTGGACGCTGGAAGACGATGATCGGGCGCAGCGTTATCTCGATATGACCGGGCTCGATCCTGACGCTCTTCGCGGCGGCTTGGGAAACCCGGCTGTGCTCGCCTCCTGCCTCGATTTTCTCGCCAATTACGAACCCGACCTGATCCGCGCTGCGGAGGCTCTTGCGGTGACGCCTGAAGAGCTTATCGCAGCCCGACAAAACCTTGCGCCTAGGAGCTCTGCCGAATGAAACGCCCTCTTATCATCAGCGATTGCGATGAAGTGCTGCTGCATATGGTGGCTCCTTTCAAGATCTGGCTCGAGACCAGCCAAGGTGTCGATTTCAATCTCGAAGGGCACAATTTCGCCGAGGCGCTGCGTTGGCAGAACGGCGGCGAATTGCTGGAACCAAAAGACATTTGGAAAATGCTTGGGGGCTTCTTCGACACCGAGATGGATACGCAAACACCGATTGACGGCGCGGTCGAGGCGATCAACGCGCTTGGCGAGCACGCCGATATTGTTGTGCTGACAAATCTTGTTGATGAACGCCGCGAGAAGCGCGCCGAGCAATTGGCCTCCGTCGGTATTCACGCCCCGGTTTACACGAATCAAGGGCCAAAAGGTCCGGCTCTGCAAGCCATTCGGGAAGAGCTTGGGGCGGACCGGCGGACGTTTTTCATCGATGATCTCGCGCAGCATCATCAGTCGGTCAAAGACGTCGCGCCCGATGTGATACGCCTGCATATGTGCGGGGAACCCATGATCGCAGGCGAGATTACCTGCGCGCACAGCGAAGGCTTTGCCCACGCGCGCATAGATCGCTGGGGGGACGCCCTACCGTGGTTGGTGGAACGCATGGAGAGGGAAGCGGCATGACAATCGAAGCGCGTTTGCAAGAACTGGGCATCACTCTGCCCGAAGCGGCCACCCCTGTGGCGAGCTATACGCCCGTCGTTGTGCAGGACGGCTTGGCGTATGTCTCGGGGCAGCTGCCTTTTATCGAAGGCAATCTGAAGACGGGCCGCCTGGGCGAAAGCGTCGATATAAACGGGGGGGTGGAGGCCGCGCGCGCCTGCGGGCTGATGATCCTTGCTCAATTGAAGGCGGCGGGATTGCTGGATCGGGTGGAGCGCGTTGTGAAACTCGGCGCCTTTGTAAGCTCCACGCCCGACTTCACCGATCAACCCAAGGTCGCCAACGGCGCTTCGGACCTGATGTTCGATGTCTTTGGCGAGAAAGGCCGGCACGCCCGCGCGGCCGTAGGCGTGCCGGTCCTCCCGCTGGGCGCAGCGGTGGAAGTCGATGCGGTGATCGCGATTTCAGGCGACTGAG
>JBCBMO010000032.1:0-2103 GCA_039822785.1 Pseudomonadota bacterium
CCGCGTCAGCACGTCTCGATCCGCCTTGTTCGGTACGACGCCGTCCTTGTGAAAGAGCGCTTCCCGCGCCAGCGCCGCGACCTCGCCGTGGTCCCGGGGCAGCATCAGGGTCGGGTCCGGAACGTGCCGCAGGGTACAGACGAGCACGTAGACCGGGTGCATGCCCGGCGGCGCATCAGCGTGCTCGAAGGGAATGGCGGTATCCTGGTCCAGGACCAGGGCCGCGGGCGGGCGGAGGCGCACGCTGTGAAAGGAGCCGTTCATGATGTAGCGCATGACCGCGCGGGACGCGCCGGGGGGTCCGGTGGCCGGGGGCACCCCAAAGAACCCCGCGTGGACCAGCACGCTGCGCAGGACCTCGACTCCCAAGGGCCGGGCCGACACGCACATGAAGGGCGGGTCCGCCGGAAAACTCCAGGCATGGTCGGCTTGGGGCGTGTAGTACCGCAGGGGATGACAGCTCGACGCAAAGGGCTGCACCTCGGTGAGGTCGTGGGTCCGCAGCACGCCGGCCCCGACAAACACGCTCACGGCGAGCAGGGGACTGCCGTCGGCCGCCACGCGGATCAGGTCCGGGGCGCTGCCAACGTTCATGCGGTTGGAGCAGATGACGGCCATGGCACGGAGCCCGCTCGGCAGATCGGCGTCGACGCTCGTGAAGTGCGTCGCCGTACCTGGACGAAAGCGCTCGAGATCCACGACGAACGGGTCGTCGCCCGCGTCCGGCGCGGGGTCCGTGCTGGCCATGACGGAAAACCGCGCGTCCAGGGTCGCGGGCGGGCGGTTCCGGTGACCGTGCATGAGGTGCACCCTGGCCCGGCACATGCCGCCCACCAGGGGATCCATGGCGCTCACCTCGCAGTCCTGCGACGGAGGCACCGCGCCGTCCACCAGGCAGCGCTGCAGCGCGTCCTCGGTCTCGTCGGGAAACCTGGGACGGGCGGCGGCGGGGTCAGCGGCTTGCGGGACCGTCGTCGGTCGGTGTCCCTAGCACCGTACCGGATCCGGGTGTACAGGAAGACCGCGACCATCAAGGGGTTGTAGCGAGGCGCACCGATGCGGTAGACCACCACGCCGCCGGCCCTGGTCTGCGTATGGATGTTCAGTTCACGCAGGGGAATCTCCAGGACCCGTGCGCGGTGCGGGTCCTCGAAGAGGTGCAGGATCGTGTGCGCCGTGGTGTGGTCGGACCCCGTGACCCAGTGCTGCTCGAAGGCGCGCCGGAGCGTCTTGAGCTCGGCGCCAAGCTCCACCACGCCGCGGTGGAGTTGGTCGAACGCCGCGTCCAGGACCCGCGCCATGGCGGTGCGCAGGGTCGCGTGGGTCTTATCGACCGAGGCGAGCTGCTTGCGGAGCAGCGGTGCCGCCCGGTCACCACCCGGTGGCGCTGGAGGCGGTCCCGGGTCGTCGGGGATGGGGTGCTCGTGGTCCGCGGGGAAGGTCGCCGTCGCCGCGTCCCACAGTTCCTGGATCGTTTCCTGCGTGGGCACGAACTCCCACCCCCAACCCAGTCCCGAGACGTGGCGGTGGACGCACGTGGCATAGAAGTCCTTGGGGAAATAGACCTCGGCGCCCCCGAGGCTGCCCGGGATGAACTCCCCGGTGGTCTGGACCCCCGCCGCGATCATGGTCGCCCGCACCACCAACATGGGCGGGCCGTAGACCAACTCCCGCCAGAGGTGCTTGGCGTCGTTGGTGAGGAACCTCCAGAAGCGCGGGTTGTTCCCTGTTGGGCGTGGACAGGGCGTGGTAACCGCCGCAATTCGCAGCCCCGGCCCGCCCCTCGCCCCACCGGCACTGCTTCCCTACCGAGCCGGACGCCATGCTCCCACGCGCCACCACACCGGCCGGTGAGTACGGTACAACGTACCACTTTTCATACGAGATAATGGCATCGTGCAGCTCTAAACGCGGTGGGAGAAACAAAAACAAAAAAAAAATGACCGCGCCCCGAGGTAGCAAGCGCGGATATCATGGGCAAGCAACTCAAGCTCGCACACCTCGACCCGTCGCACCGCAATAGTACGGGTGCGCTGGAGATCCTGGGCTTCTTCATTGTCATCATCGGCAAGCGGGGGTCGGGCAAGTCCACGGTGGCCATGG
>JBCBMO010000033.1:0-1970 GCA_039822785.1 Pseudomonadota bacterium
GGACGTACGGGAGACTAGCCGCGAGCCGCGGCGCCAGGAACCGCAGGTTCGGGTAGAGCTCAAGGGTTGTGGTGGGGGTGGCAATGTCGTGCGTCGCATTCAGCAACTCGATAAAGCGCGTGATGCCCGTGTTCACGAGCGTGTGCGCCTGGCCCGTGTGGTGGAAGGTGTTGAGGGTGCTCTGCGTCACGAGCTGGGACATGGACTGGGCTGCGATGATCCCCGGGGAGTAGCCCGTGGGCAGGCGCGCCCGCAGGAAGAACCGCAGGCACTCCTGCAGCACGGCCGCGGGCATGGTGGGACCGGCCTCCCAGAGGAGGTGCAGCCGGAAGGGGTCGATCGGCGTGTGCACGAAGGTGTCGTGCCCGGCGGTCACCACGCGAACCTGGTCCCGGGGAAGGATGCGCCCCACCACCCGGTCGAACTCGTCGAGCCATGGACGACCGGGTCCCCCGTGGCGCTGCAGCAGGTGCAGCACATTGACCGGAACCACGACCTTCTTGCGCAGGGTCGTCGCGTGGCGCAGCTGCCCCCGGCGCATCTCGCGCACGCACCGCACGCACCACTCGGCGTGGCACCGCGCCGCGCCCAACCGCGCGCAGTGCTGGCGGATCGCCGCGTCGCTGCACCCGAGCGCCGGGCAGGCGACGCGCTCGACCCGGCTCGGGTCGTAGCCGTCGCCGCCGTAGAGCGGCTGGATGAGCGGTCCGTCGATCAGCACGATGCGGCCCTTGGCGTCGGAGATGGTGGATTCCATGAACTTGGCGACCCGCCGGGACATGCTGCCCGTGTCCGCCGTGCGCACGGCCGTGTCCACGAGGCCCTCGCGCCCGGCCTTGACGTGCATGAACAACTCCTGGGGCGACAGCCCGCGGTGGTAGCTGGACCCGACGAACCCGTGCGCCGCGGGCGAGTGGTCGTCCGGGGCGAAGCACGGGAGGGTGCGGCGGCTGGGATCGCCCGCGGCGAAGATGCGTTGTCCCCCGGCCATCTGCACGCCCACGGCGCTGGTGATCTGCACGATGTTGATCGCCGACCCCTTGCTGCCCGAGAGCACCATCTCCCACAACCCGTTCCCCTTCCTTGCGATGTGGTCGCAGGCCGCGGCGCCGGCGCGGTTCACGGCCTGGCTGATGCGGTGCAGCACGCGCTGCTCCTGCCGGGGCACCAGGCTCGCCGGCCCCGCGCGCCGCGCCGCGGCGACCTGCGCGCCCACGACTGCGCCGACGGCCGGCGGCAGGACCATGTCGCCGTAGCCCGTGGTGAAGGACGCGTACTGTAGCATGCACACGGCCAGGCGCTGGGCGTCGCTGATGAAGGCGATGGCCGCGGCGCTGCCGACGTAGCGCGTGAAGTAGTCGATGAAGCCCCCGGGCCGCCCCCCGAGGCTCTTCTTGCTGAGGCGGCCGTGCACCAGCTCGCCGGCGGCGACCGCGACCCGGTTCGGCGCGTCCTTCTCCCGGTTGGGTTCCTGCGGCAGCGGGTCGCCGCCGCCGCGCCGGGGGTCGGTGAAGACGGCCGTCGCGGCGGGCGCCATGTCCGGCGGCAGCAGGAGCGAGAAGATCTGCTTGCCCGTCCAGAGCGGCTCGGGGCGCAGGATCGCCGGCGCCGGCAAGGGGTAGGTGCTCCTGAGGGCGCACACCAGCTGCATGGCCTGCCCCCGCCCGAGGAACCGGTCCTTGCGCGTCAGGATCCAGAGGCCCATGATCGCGTCCTGGATCATGCCAATGGTCGGGTTGTGGTTCTGGGGCGAGACCAGGTTCCGGCCCACGGCCATGAGTTCCGCGGCCTCGGCCCGCGCGGGGATGGACTGCAGCACGTGCATGTTCATCTCGTCGCCGTCAAAGTCGGCGTTGTAGGGCTGCGTGCACTGCGGGTTCAGGGCGAAGGTCTTCTCCCGGCGGACCCGCACCCGGTGCGCCATCATGGACACGGCGTGCAGGGATGGCTGGCGGTTAAAGAGCACCACG
>JBCBMO010000034.1:0-1869 GCA_039822785.1 Pseudomonadota bacterium
GCAACAAAAATCAAAAGCGCGGGAAAAACCGGAAATGACTGGATCTTGGCGGACAATCTGGATCTTGGCGGGAAACGAGACAGAGGCGGGAAATATGAACGCGTACTGACGTCGACACACTCCCCCCTTCAGCTTGCTGAACACTCACTAGACGGGCTTGTCCGCGCCCTCACTATTTCCCCCACTCAGTCCGAGATCTCTCCCTCTTCTTTCTCCGCGGCCGCGGCTCCTTGACCGCGTCGCCGACGGTGCGAGCGCTTGCGCTTCCGCTTCTTCTTCTTGGAGGTGTCGCCGCTGGCGTCCTCGCCGGCCTCGGCGGCCTCGCTGCCAGCCCGCGTGGCCGCACCAGCGGCAGTCGCAGGCGGCTGCTCGGCGTTGCCGCGGCCCCCGCGCGGCCCGCGGCGCGTGGAGACGGTGTGGGCGGGCGCCAGAAGCGTCGCCGCCGGCGGCCTCGCCGGCCTCGGCGGCCTCGCTGCCAGCCCGCGTGGCCGCACCAGCAGCAGTCGCAGGCGGCTGCTCAGCGGCACCGTGACCGGCTCTCTGCCCGAGGCGCTTGAAGACGGTGTGCCCGGGCTCCTGAAGCTTCGCCGCCGTGTTGCCCACGGCCTTCAGTACCGGCTTGCCGTCGTCGTCGCGCACCAGGTTGCCGCTGACGATGCCCTTGGCGATCTCCTTGCACCGATGCTCGGCCGGCGCGCGCGAAGGGTCTCGGAGGCGGGGCTTCTTCACGATGCCCTTCTCGACCTGCAGCTCGATCTGCCGGTCGACGCGCTCGCTCGCCTTCCGCTTGCGGCCGCGCATGCTGGCCTGGACGCGCTCCTTGCCGGCCTTGTAGCCCTCCTCGACCAAGAGCGCGTAGATTTGGTCCTTCGGCTTGGTCCACTCCGGCAGCGAGAAGAACCCCCACGACGCGTACGGCTTTCCGCGCCGAATGCGCGTCCAGACGCCCTTGTCGGCGTAGGCCTCGAACGTCCGCAGGTCCTCCTCGTGGTTGCGCGTGCCGTTGTAACAATCCCTGCTCGCCACGTGGCCGCGGTGGTCGCACACCGGGCACATCGTGTGCATGGTGGGACACGACGGCGTGTAGTGGCCGTACTTCAGGGCGCAAGGCGGGTACGCGCAGTGGTCCTCGCGCGGGAGGCCGGCCGCCACCCGCTTCACCTCGTCCTTGAGCTTCTGGCACACGACGCCGTCGCGGTCCCGCGCCGCGTGGAGCGCGCTCCCGCAGAACGCGCACACGTTGAAGAGGATCGGCGACACCACGGTCGGGTTGACGACGATCAGCTCCGGCCGCGGGCCCGACAAGTTCTCCCACTCGCGCAGCGACGATCTCCGCTCCGACGCGGGCTGCTCCACGTTCGCCACGTCGCTCTGGTAGATGTCGACGTCGAACTCGCTCTTGGGCTCGCCGTCGAAGGCCGGGACCATCCTGCCGCCGGGCGCGGGGGCGTCGAGCGGCACGGCGTTGTTGGCGAAGGCGCGCTTGACGACGGGCTCCTCCAGCTCGACGGAGCGGGGCTCCGTGGACGCACAAGCGTCAGTCGGGGCCGCCAGCTCCATCTCGCTGCTGCTCTCCTGGTCGAAGACGTACTTGCGGCTCTTCTCGGCGCGGTACTCCTGCTCGCTCGGCCCGTCCAGCCGGTCGAAGACGGACCTCCGGCTCTGCTCCCGCTCGTACTCGCCGCTGGTGATCGTCGAGGGCAGGCTCTGCTGCCTCGGCGTCACGGCGAAGATCATGTTCTCGTCCTCGTCGTCGGTGAGCATGGCCGGGGACGGCGTCCTCTCGAGGGCCTTGTCCGGCGCGTAGAAGGGCGGCTGCGGGTTGCGGGCGATCTCCTCCTCCCAGTCCTCGTCCTCCACCGGCTTGGT
>JBCBMO010000035.1:0-1815 GCA_039822785.1 Pseudomonadota bacterium
CCTGCGATACCTTCCCGTGCTGGAGGCGCTGCGGTGCGGCCTCCTGATCGCGCGGGCCTCCCCTCCCGGCCTGGACCTCTGGGCCGCCATCCTGCGGCACCGGTCGATGGACCAGGCGCTGCGCCTGGCCTGTGAGCAGGGGGTCGACGACCTGGTGCACGCCCTCGTGCCTGTGGTGCGGGTGCGGACCTGCGAGGACGCGGCCACCTACCCCCACCCCGCGGTCCTGCAGTGGTGCCTGGACCAGGGCCTGCCCATGACGCCCGGGGTCTGCATTGCGGCGGCGCGTACCGGGTCCCTGCGGGTCCTCGTGCTCGCCCTCAACCACGGCGCGTTCCTCACTACCGACGCGCTCCGCGAAGCCGTGCGGGGCGGGCACCTCCAGCTCCTGGACTGGCTCTGGCGCCAGCCCGGTGCGCGCCGGGACGCGGACGACGTGGCCGCCTTCCCGCCGATGTATGTGCTGCGGATCGAGCTCCTGCTGCACGGCGCGCGCCGGCGCAGCGACCTCTGCGACCTCGCCGCGGCCGGTGGGTCGCTGCGCGTGCTGGCGTGGCTGCGGGCCCGGGACGTGTACTGGAGCGAGGGCACCATGAACGCCGCCGCGCGGTGCGGCCACCTGCACGTCATGGTCTGGGCGCGGCAGCGGGGGTGTCGCTGGTGCGAGGACACGGCGGTCCTCGCGGCGCGGCACGGCCACGAGCACGTCCTGATCTGGCTGGCCCGCGCGGGGTACCCCTGGATGGACCGCGCAGGCGCCGCCGCGGCCGCGGCCGGTGCGGACGGCTGCCTGCGGCGCCTGCGCGCCCTGGGCGTACCACTGGACGACGGGGCCCTGTGCGCGGCCGCGCGCCACGGTCGTGAGCAGACCGTGCGATGCCTCGTCGCCCTCGGGTGTATGATGCGCGCCCGCACCGCGGCAGTGCTGTCCCGGAGCGAGGACCACTACCACATCCTACGATACCTCTGGGCGGCCGGATGTCCGTGGGAGGACGACGAGGCCGTGTCCCTTCCCGTCGTCCGTGATGCCTGAGCCCCAACAAAGAACCAACAACAACAAAAAAAAACAAAAAAAGAGAAGGCTCTGCGACTGAGCTGGGCGTGTTCCGTCAACCCGATGTCTCTTGTTTCTTCTGCTGACCCGCTGCGGCAAGGTCCAGGCGCTGGCAATCGCGCTTTTTTAGGACCGCTCGCCGCGGATCCGGCGGGCGAGGTGCAAGTCCTTTGGCATGATGGTTACGCGCTTCGCATGAATCGCGCAGAGGTTGGTGTCCTCGAAGAGACCTACCAAATACGCTTCCGCCGCCTCTTGTAATGCCAGGAGCGCGGTGCCTTGTATGCGCATCTCCTTTGTGCCGAAATGTTCCTCTGGATTGGTTAGAAAACCCTGCATGATTTCTCGGACGAGTCGGGAAAACGGCAATTGGCGAATCAGATTTTCGGTGCTCTTCTGGTACTGCCGGATTTCTTGGAGCGCCCGGGTGCCGCTGCGACGTCGGCGTCGAACCCTGGACCGCCTTGGCGCCGTACGGGGAGTTTTCACCGCCACGCGACGGGCGGTTGCAGCGGGCGTGGTTCTACCAGAGGAACTGGCACCCAAAGCGGCCAGTGCCCCCGCAGCTTGAGTGGTGCTGGGGCTGCTGGAGCCACCGGAGCCGCGGAAGCCGCGGGAGCCGCGGGAGCCACCGGAGCCAGACCGCCGGGCGGGGCTGCCGGAACCACCGGAACCGCCGGATCCGCCGGAGCCACCGGAGCCAGACCGCCGGGCGGGGCTGCCGGAACCACCGGAACCACCGGATCCGCCGGAGCCACCGG
>JBCBMO010000036.1:0-1784 GCA_039822785.1 Pseudomonadota bacterium
GGATGGAGTCCGGCCGGACGAAGATGTCGTGGTATTCCGCACAGAGTTCTCGAAGCGTCCGCTGTTGGTCGTCCGTCAACGTCGGGTCGATGGCGATGTCCTCCACAGACCCAAAGTAACACTTGACGTCGTTCGGGGTCATTGCCGTAGGCCGCTCCGGAATCGTCTCGAAAGCCGGCGCATCGCTCGCGACGACGCCGCGCTGAACCGTGAAGTAGTCGTTCAATCGGGCCACGTCGTCCGAGGTGACGTGTGGCGGACTGGCGTCGATTTCCGGGGCCGTGTACGGCACCGACGGGGCGCCCCGCGAGGCCGGTGACGTCGTACGGGGGTCCGAGCTGTCGTACGGTGCCGACGGGGCACCGAGCGATGGCGTCCGGCGGCCCGAGGCGGCGGCGACAGACGGCGGAAGCCACGCGGCCAGCTCGGCGTCGCTGAACGGCTGGCAAGCCGGCGAGGCGCCGAACGTCGGCACCGAGCCGGCGGGGCTCGGGAGCCACGCGGCCGCGTCGAGGCGCCCGGGCGAGGTCACGGCGTTCGCTCGAAGCGCCGGCGCCGGCGCACTGGTCCACAGCTGCGTGAAGGCAGCCAGCGAAACGATGGGTTTTCGCGACGACGGCCCGATGCCAGGGCGTTGCGGTCGCTGCCCTGATAACGCGGCCCGCCCGGGCTGTCGGCTTCGGGCGGCTGGCGGCCTGGTGGACGTGAGCGGTCTCCGGCGCCGTGAGGAGGACGGGGAGCTCCTCGGGCAAGCAGATGTGCTCGTCGGTGGCGTTGTCATAGCGGAGGCGGACGGTATCGGTGGCCGCGGGGATGAGGCCCGGGGCGATCGGCGACGGGCCCGACGTGCTGAAGACGTACTCGGTGTCGAGCTTCGGCACGGCGGTCTTGATCATGCCGGACGACCGCGGCTGCAAGTACTTGGGCCGTCCAAAATTGAAGGTCGCGGCCGCCGTCGCGGCCATGACCGAGGAGGTAGTCGGAAGCGTCGACGCGCCTGGTTCGGGAGGTCGTTGCGTATTCGAGAGCTTCACCTTGACTGGTGGTGAGAGGCCCTTGAACGTGACGATGCCCTCGCCGATGTCGAGCGTGACGCGGAGATTCTTCAGATCGTAGACGCAGAGGAGCAACTCGTTCTGGAAGTTGCTGGCCGGAGACATGATGTAGAGGTGGAGTCGGTAGACCGCCGATTCGCCGGCACCCGGCTTCTTAAAGTAGAAGGGGACGTCGCGCACCACGCCTAACGGTTTCAGCTCTCCGCCGTTGCATGCCGCGAACGGGAAGTCGCCTGTCGGGACGGCTTCGATCTTGTAGCCCTGTGGTCGGAGGTGGCGCTCGTAGTAGTCGTACGACACTAACGAGCGCGGCGCCTCGTTGCAACTGTCCAAGCCCGCGCGCGTTGTCGACGAGGCTCGCTCCCCGACGTAGACGGGGATTTGACACGACGGCACCAGCCGCGAGCGCGGAGGGAGGTCCGACTCGGGCGGCGACACTTCCGGAGTCGCGACCGACGCCGCGGCAGCCAGGACGTCGCCAAAACGGACCCATTCGACGTCTTGTTGGCGCGGGACGATCTGGGCCGTGCCGGCGATGATGGAGGCCAACGACGCCGGTCGCTCGTCCCCGTCGTTGCCGCGCGGTTGGGCGACGAGCGCTCCCGTCGTGCCACGCGGCGGCACGTCCCGGATTTCGAGGACGGGCGCGGCGGGCGTGCCGTGGCTGCTGGTCGGTTTTGGCGGAGGCGGCCTGTTCCTTGCCTATGCCGCCCTTTGGCAAGGGGTGCG
>JBCBMO010000037.1:0-1780 GCA_039822785.1 Pseudomonadota bacterium
AGACATAGACCGTCGGGCTCTTCACGTCGACCGTGCCGCCGTCGGAGGGGTCGAGCTCGTAGGTCACGCCGTCGTCGAGCCCGAGCCTCGGTCCGTGTACGGCACCCTTCGCCGCCTCCTCGCGCAGCACGGCATCTCGCTGGGAGCGCTCAACCCCGAGGACCCCGACAGTTTCCTGGCCGAGGTGGTCCGCGCGCAGCCCGACCTGGAGCCGCTGGCGGGGGACCTTCACGCGGACCCGGGCCTGATCGCGGGCTGGCTGGAGGAGTACCTCTCGGCTGATGGTGCTCCTGCTCCTCTGGCAGCAGAGGATGCAACTCCGAGAGCCCAAGCTGAAGGGCAACCGCAGTCACAGACTGCGCGATTCGCCATGTGCCTGGCGACGCTCGCCATCACCCGGTTCGCAGTCCAGCGCATGACCCAGCTCCTGCTGCCCGAGGCCGTGATTCACCGGCACGCCGCGCTGCCCCGGCAAGTGCTCGCCACCTACTTCGCACAGAGCCACTTCTCGCTGGGGGCCCTCGTGGGCGTGGTCCGGCATCCCGCGACGCAGGCCCGCCGCTTCATCGCCTTCACCCGCACGAGCGCAGCGGTGCACGCGCTGCCGCTCAGCCCGGCCGACCAGCCCGCGGATCCCGCCAAGCTGGAGGCGTTCGGACTTCCCGGGACCGACATGTGCGTGCTTCGCCTGTCGGCGTTCCGGGATGCAAGCGCGTACACGTCGGCGCTGCAGGCCTGGGCGGCGTCGCCGCGGCACACTCTCCTGCTGCTCATCATCGACACACACCTGTGCAGCCTCCCCAAGGTGAACTTCGCCCGGCTCAAGGTGGAGGAGGTCTGCGGCGGGGCCGACGCACGCACACAGGACAAGCGCTGCATCCTCCTGCTGCACTTCCCCATGGCGAACATGCGCCTGCGCAACTGCTACCCGGCGCTCTTCCTGGCGGGCTGGGAGCACCTGGTGCTGGACTCGGTCGGGCTGGTGGCGGGAGCCAGTGATGCGGACTTGCAGCGGTCTTTGAGCGTGGAGGAGTGCTCTAAGATCACGGTTGGGCTGCGGACCGAGGCCTACGACCTGCGCGCGACGCTCGAAGGCTTCCTGGACAAGGTGGTTCGCGTCGTGGCGAGCGGCCTCACGTACTCGGGACGCGGCCGCCCGGGCCACGGCGCCAGCGCCTACGAGTGGGCTCGCAGCATGCTGCAGGTAGTGTCCCCAGCCCCCGCCCGCGCGGCCCAGGGCTCTTCGTGCATCCCCTGAGTCTGTCTTGTGCCCGCACACTGCGGCGCGCGATGTTTCCCGCAGGCCCCAACCGGTCAGAGCGGACGCACAGTCGCCCAGGAGCTCTGCCAGCGGTTTGCCGAGCTCTGGGACACAGCGCAAGTCAGCCAGCACGTGGCCAGCGCGGCGGCAGCACTCCACACGGGGCAGACCCAGGTGAGCAGCGCCGGCTCGGGTGCCTTGCGCAGGAACCAAAGCCGCATCTGACCTGCTCTGGACGCCACCAGGTCCCCCTGGCCGAGTCGCTGACCACATCCCTGCTGCACGCGTTCTGCCACTACCTGACGTGGGCCTGCACGCAAATCCACCATGGCGGCGTGCTGCCGTGCCGCACGCCGGAGCTGTCGGCCCTCTTCTGGGACATCCTCCACCGCCTGGAGCCGCCGCCCATCCAGGAGCTGCAGGTCCGCGGACAGCAAGGCAGGACGGTCCTCGGCGCCAGGCCTGAGGCGTTGGCGTTCCCCTTCTTCACGCTGGTGAGCGCACGGATGGCGGAGCTGG
>JBCBMO010000038.1:0-1760 GCA_039822785.1 Pseudomonadota bacterium
GTGCGGCCATGGCCCTGCAGAGTGCCGCCGCGTCCGCGCACCGCGCGCCGAAGGCGGGCGTCACGGCGACTTGATCCCCTTCTCCTGCCGCATCCGCCAGTGCTGCCAGGACCTGCAGGCCAGAGAAGTGGGGCTCCTCGCCCCACCCCGGGGCGAAGCCGTGCTGGTAGACGAAGTGCGGGTCCTCCTCCGTCGTCGGTGGCAGGGCGCCGCCCCCCTCCTGCTCGTCCACGTGTCCCGGGAAGAGGCGGTACCACACGCGGTACTGATCATCCGATGAAGGAGGCCCACCGTCCCCTGGTCCTGCCGCGCGGTCGGTGCGAGCCCGCTTCCGGCGCCCCGTGCGGCGCGCCCGCATGTCGCGCTCGTCGAACACCATGACCACCGGCCGGTTCGCCGCCACGCAGAGAATGGCAAACTCGAGGTCCGAGGCGTAGTGGGACTGCCCTGCAGCGAGCCTGCCGGCAGTTTCCGACGCCCGGCCGCGGCGGCGCTGACCCTGGCCGGGGGGTGGTTCCGGCTCGGGCGCCGGGGGGGCCAAGCGCTGGTCGAGGTACTCCTGCGCGCTGGTCAGGCGGAGCTCCTGCTGCAGAAAGCTGCCCAGCGTCCCCTGGAAACGGACCGGTTCCCGGAGGTTCCCCGAGACGTGGGTAAAGCCGGCGTCCCAGTGGGAGTGCAGGAGGGCGGCCAGGTGCGGCAGCAGGGCGGCGGGGTCCAGCAGGCGGTCGACGATTCCGAGGCGCAGGAGCTCGCCGGCGATGCAGTAGAAGCCGCAGAGCCCGTCCTCGGGGACCTCGGTGCGGCGGGCGCGCTCCACGGGGAAGGCGGGCTCGAAGTCGGCGGGGTCCTGCAGCGCGCGGGAGGGTTTGCTGAGGAGGGGGGCAGACGGGGGGGGGCAGAGAGGCAGGAAGAGGCGCGGCACCCAGCCCGCGGCCATGGCGAGGCCTCGCGGTGGTCGCAGCGAGACGCGATCTTGAGAAGACCCGCATCAGACAGACTGCGCGCGCCTTCCAGTCGCAGCGAGACCATGCGCCGGCCGCTGTGCGGTTCCGAGGGCCGCAGGCCGCCAACCAACCGGCGTGGTGGACCTGGGAACGGGCGGACAAGGGAAGAGAGCGCTGTGGACGATCGAAGTCTCGCAGACGCCGGAAGCGGCAACAACAGACAATAGCCGAAGACCGAACAGCCGATCATCCGCGCGCGCGGCAAACAGCCCCGTGACACCACGAAAGACCAGTCCGTCGAGATGCCCTGACTCTCGTGCTCTGTGCTACACATGCAACATTTCAGGGCTACGGTGCCCGCGCCAGCAATCCGCGACGGTGTGGCACCTGTGTGAGCAGCGCTGCTGCGCTAACACCGGGCAGACTGCGACCAATTCGACTCGTGGGGCTCCCAGCGACAGAGACGTGCAGTCCCGTCGTGCAACCGCTCGGCATGCCTGGTGCCGCATGCCTGCGCCAGTCTCCTTGCGGCCGCGTGTCGGCTGCCATCACAGCGGCCACACGGGCAATCCGCACCCCGGCGACATCGGGAAGTAAACCAAGGATTGCTGCGAAACGCCCACGTGCAAAGCAGTGCAAGCTTGCAAGCAGTCCGCCGGAATCGGCCCGCACAGCATATCTCTCTCTGCCGTCTTCGGGGCCTTTCCTGGCTGACTAAGGCGCGGGTGTATCGTCATGTCCGGCGCGCCTCTTGTGGCCCCCCCCCCCCGGCCGGGGGGGCGGGGGGGCGGGGGGGGGGGGGGGGGGGGGGGGGGG
>JBCBMO010000039.1:0-1759 GCA_039822785.1 Pseudomonadota bacterium
GGATCACCCCCGGCTCCACGCGGTGCTTCCCAATGTTCCCCTGGGTCGCACCACGGCGGTGGAGACTGCCGCCTCGATCCTGAACCCGCCCAGGCCGACGCGGTCGTCCGACGACGCCGCCGTGCAGCGCCCGCCCGAGTTCGTCCCGTCCCTGAGCGGCGCTGATCAAGCCCTTCTGGCGGACCTGCTGGCCCGCATCGACGCCTTACGCCTGGCTTTCCCGGGACTCGCGTGCCGCGCCGCCGGCGTGCGCGACCTCGCCGAGCTCTCGTCGGTGCGCGTGCAGGCGCCGTTCCGCTGGGTCTCTGCTGCGGCCGTGCATTCTCTCGCGACGTACCAGCGCCAGCAGCAAGCGCTCCAAGAACTCATGGTTGCCATGGCGAACAACCTCCAAGCATCGGGCGGCGACGTGAGCGGCGCCGTGCTCTCCGCAGCGACCCATCCCCAGTTCGATGACGCCGAGTCCGCCGGGCTCATCTGTCGCCTGTTCGGCCTGCTGCCGGTCGGCTCGCTCGCGGTTCGTGCAGTGCTCCGCGCGCTGCCGCGCGCAACTGCCACCGACTTCGACCGGGAGCACCTGGCCGCAATCGAAAGTTGGTCCGCGGTCGTCGACCACCGAGTGGTGCTCCACCGTCTTCTCGATAAGCTGGATAGCCTTCAGCATGACCGGTTGCTGCTCGACGTCGGAGAGGCGCCTCCCCGCGCCGTGGTCGGCGCCATGTGCCACTGGTTTCGGGAGCTGAGGGGCGTGCAAGACGAAGACCGACGCCTCTGCGTTTCCTGTTTGCGCGAGCTTCAGCTTGCCAAACAGCGGGCGGGAGATCTCGGCGCCGGTGACCTTGCCGTCCTGGTCGACACGCTGCGGCGCTACGCCGATGCCGCCGCCGTCGCGGCCCAAGCCATGGAGGCCATCGCCGGTTCCAGCTCGCCGGTTCAGCGGGTCATGCACTTGAACGCCGCGGCGGAGCAGGAGCCCGAGGTCGTCCTCATCGCCAACGTCCAGTGCTGCGCGAGAGATTTGTGCCCCGGTGGGTGCGCCGGGGCTGATGAGCTCGTCGCGGAAAGACGGTGCCCGCTCGTCCACGTCACTCGACTGCGGGCCGCGCAGCCGGAGCTGGTGCAAGGCCTGGTCGCCATGCGCGACGATCCGAACCGCCCGCCACGGTTCACACGGCAACGCCTTCAGCTCGCCGTCCGCGCCACCCAGCGACGCGCGCCACGGCCCGGCAACCCGCCCCGGCGTGGGAGGGGTGCCCGGTCCTCCGGAGGTCGCCCGTCGGCCTCGGCCTGTCCCAACGGGCACTGCCTCGTGCGGCACCCTCCCGGCCCCTGCCACTGCGCGTCCGCCGGCCAGCTCACGTGCGGCAGGCCCGCACCCGCGTGCCCGCGGCTGGCTGATTTCATGCGCATGGTGGCCAACGCCAGGGCTCTCGGCATCGACGTCCTGTCGGGCCACGGCTCGTCCCCAGTCCCGGGGGGCGAGCGAGCATGACTAGCGGCGGCCGGCTCCCCCGGGGCCGGCCTCCGCCCCGCGCCTGCACACACCGCGGAAGCTGCCATCGTCCCCGCCTGCGCCGACTTTGAGACCTCACCGTTTCTCGCCGCGCTGGCACAGCTTCCGCCCACTCGACTGGTCCCGCGCGCCAGTGCGAGTTCCGCCGCCGCCACCACCATCCTCGACATCGACTTCGTCTACGATACGGCTGCCACGTCTTCCACAGCGCCCGCGTCCCTCGCTGCCCTGCTCCCCGTGGCCCCG
>JBCBMO010000040.1:0-1685 GCA_039822785.1 Pseudomonadota bacterium
CTGGCGGATGGGGAGGCCGAGCATGTCCTCGAAGTAGCGCATGCAGGGTTTCATGGGCGTGGCCCACAAGCAAAAGTACTGGCAGTTGTTCCGGATCTCGATGGGAATCGAGGTGCACTTCTGGTGCATGATGATTAGCGACAGGGAACCATGCGAGGACCCGTGCGCGAACAGGCGCTCGAGCTGCGACAGGCGCTCGCGACCGAGCCGGCTGAAGGGCGCCTCGTCGATGAGCAGCACACTGCGCCCGTCCTTCTGCGTGAACTCGGACAGCGGCGGCAGGCGGTCCTTGCTGTCGTCCCAGGAGAAGAGGCGGAACCCGGGCTGGTCCTCAATCTTCTGCCACTCGGTCGTCTTCTTGTCCAGGGTCAGCACGCTCCACTTGTCGAAGCGGAGCTGCAGGCGCTTGAGCAGGTTCAGCGCCAGGTTCCGCTTGCCGCAGCCGGCGGGTCCGGCCATGACGATGCGGCACGGGTGCACGGGCGCCACACCCCGCTCGTCGGTCGGCTCGGTGATGTCCAGCACCTTCTCCGGATTTTCGTACACGTGCAGCATGCGCGCTTTTCTCCTTCTGACCACCCGAAAAATTTTTTCCGGAAAAAATAATAGGTGCACCCTGCTACACAACGGCACACCATGCGCATGCCAGCAGGCCGTTCCCCGAAACTGCCACCACACCTCCTTCGCATGCGGCACTACGGTCTGTCGCCGGTCTTGGATAGTATCACTGACGCGGACCTGGACGGCGCGGGCCGGCACGACGTGCTGCGCAAGACCGTCAACACCTTTGGCCGGCGCGGGGGTCGGCGCAAGCTCGGTCGCAGCATGCAGACGGCGGCCATGGTCATGGACACCTTCGACCCGCGGCTCGCGGCGCTGAGCGGGCGCCTGGACGACGTCGGCACGGTCCTGACCGGCGAGGGCATTACCATGGCCGGGGCCGGGGTGTCCCTGGCTGGTGCCGGGTTGGGCAAGACGCTGCGCGGTGCGATTGGGGCGGTGACCAACAAGGACACGCGCCACGCCATGGGCCACGCCATGCAGCTCGGCTCGCTGCCGGCGGGGATGATCGACCCGTCCTACGGCGCGGCCATGGGCGCGGCGGGCACGCTCCTGGCCGGCAGCGGCAAGAAGAAGAAGAAGGGCATCTCGTTCGGCTCGCTCAAGGCCCTCGCCACCAAGGACAACACGGCGGCGCTGGCCGGCATGGCGACGGGGCTCGCAGCGCTCTCCGGCAACCAGACGGCGATCGACACCGCCAACAAGTTTGCCGCGGCCGAGCGGTTCGTGCAGAATGATCTCAGCAACGCGCTGGGCGGCGCTGGCCACGTAGTCCGCAACACGCTGACGAACCCAACCCCGCAGCTCCTGAGCGGGACGCGGGTGGACGGCGCCGGGCTGCACCTGGCGGGTCACACGGGGCTGCGCGGGGACGGTATCAACTTCACCAAGGCCCTGAACCGGGCCAAGAAGGCGGCGAGCCGGAAAAACACGGCCGCGCTGGCCAACACCGCGGTCGCGCTGGCAGACCTCTCCGGCAACAAGACCGCGTCGGACACGGCGCGCAAGCTCGCTGCGGCCGAGGCCATCATCCAGGGCCAGGGCCTGGCCACGCGCAAGCGCGGGTCGGTGAAGGCCGGCGACCTCCTGCGCCAGGCCGTCAACAAGCGACGGGGCGCGATCCG
>JBCBMO010000041.1:0-1685 GCA_039822785.1 Pseudomonadota bacterium
CCTCTTCGTCATGGCCTTTCGGCGAGAAACCGAGATTCCGGATAACTACCGCATCGGCGAGACGGCCATGCTCTACTACGCTCTCTACAACTTCTACATTGTGCTCTTCGCCCTCGTTCTCGACGTGCTCCTCCTGAATACCCAGGAGCTCGTGCACGGCTGGAAGATCTTCGACTACGTGTCCTACCAACGCTACCGCTTCTCGGTGCGGGACCATCGCTGGGCACCGGACTCGGGAGTGGTCGACGAGTCGTTGGCGCAAAGCATGCAGACCCTCGACGCGTTCTGCTTTTCGTCCCAGTACTACTTCGTCCTGGCCCTCTACGCCATGAGCACCATGCTCTCCATCTACGGCGTCACCATCTTCTTCCGCAAGGACTACAACCTCTTCGGGGACCCCGTTGCGCTCGTCATCCTCCTCATCGTCTTTCTGCTCGGGGACCTCCTCCAGGCCGGCGCGCGGCGACTCGCCGACCTGCGGCTCCGGCGGCTCGGCTGGCGCGGCCTGTGGCGGACCAAGCACGTCGAGGGCACGGTCGACGACGACGTGGCCGCAAAGCTTGCCATCGGCGAGGGCCGGCAAGCCGGCCTCGAGCAGGAACGCCTGGAACTCCAGGCCCTCAACTCGGAACGGTTCCGGCACCGCTTCCTGGATCGGAATCGGCCCTGGATTCTGCAACACCTCGTGGAGCTCCTCACGCCCGAGACCCTGAACGAGATCGGCCCCGACGGCCGGCCCGTGGTCGAGTACGTGCGAGACGTGTACGCCCAGCTCGCGGGACTCCGCGAGGGCGCCCGCCGACCGCAGGATCGCAGTGACATATCCAGCGACGAGGACGAGGACGACGCCGGCAGGGCTGGCCGAGGCTGGCCCCCGGTGCCCGTCCAGGGCGTCGCCCGCGATCTCGCTCTGCTGTGGCTGGGCAAGGCGCGCAAACGTCGCGCCTTTTGGAAGCTGGTTGCCGGCTTCGTGGACGCCGCCCGTCAGGCCGAGTGCGCGGCCTGCGGCTGCGCCGACGCGCCACCGGACCGCGCACTCCGGGTGCAGCTCATGAACGCCCACGACGGCGACCTGCCGGACCCCGGAGCGCTGGATGTGGCCATTGCTGGCTTCGAGGCGGAGTACGGTCCGCAGGAAAAAGACGTGGGCCTCTGGCGCGCCTTCTTCCGGGCCCACGTGCGCCTCGCCACGCTCTGCGACCCCTGCTTCCGCGCGCGCCTGGCCTTGCGCGGCGGTGTGGATGACCGTGACGCGAGAACCAAGGCCAGCGCGGTCCGAGGCGGCCAGGCCACGCGCCTCATGGATGTGTCGTCAGACGAAGAGAACACGAGCGGAGACGACGAGGTGCGATTCGACCCCATGGTGGTGGGCCGGGACTCGGACGTTGGGCGCATGATGGGCAAGTGGCTTGGCGCCGCGCGCCGGCGCCTCGGTGGTGAGTTCCCTCGGCCGCACGCGCGGCGGGAGATGGAGAAGTACGCGAACAAGATGCGGGAGCGCCAGCTCCGGAGGGCGAGGACGGGGGCAGCGGGCGACGGAGAAGGGCATGGAGACGACGAGCGTGCCGGCAGCAATGGTGTGCCCGCGGCGTGGATCGTGCGAATCAACGCCGCCTCGCGCGCCATTGCGCTGCGCTGGGTCGCCAAGGCGCAGAACTCGGTGCACGCGAGGCTTCGCAAAAAGG
>JBCBMO010000042.1:0-1630 GCA_039822785.1 Pseudomonadota bacterium
CTCCTCCCCGCTTCTGTCGCTTCCTGGCCTGCCCCTGGTCTGCCGAGGCGGGGTCGTCTTCCGCCTGGTTCTTCACAGCGCCAACCCTCCGGCGCCGCTTGCTTCTCGCCGATGCGGCTGGCAGACCCCACTCCGCCGCCAGCTCCGCCTCCAGCGCCCGGCCCGCGGCTGCGCTCCACGCCTCGGCGCTGTCTTTCCAGCGTCCGCGCAGCTGGATGAACTTGTCCAGGACGCGTTGCGTGCCTCCGCCCCCGGGCTCCACCACCCGCGCCGACGCCGGTAGCTTGCGCAGCACCTCACCGAACACATGCACCCAGCCTGGAAGCGCCTCGAGGGCGGAACTCGACACAAAAAAGAAAGTCGAGTCCGCCAGCAGCAGGTGCCCGATGCAACGCAGGTCCAGCTCCGCGCCGTAGTCCCCGCTCTTCACCAGCTCCATCACGTACTCGGTAGCGAATTGGTCCTCGTGAAACTCACGGTGGGCCGCCCGCCCTTGCTCGTCCAACGGTACCGCGTCGAAGTAGTCAATCAGCATGTACCTCACCTCACTCAGACCCGCCGCTGCGCCGCACCGAATCACGTTCGGCCACCGGATGTCGCGGTGCACCAGTCGGGCTCGGTCGTGAAGCCGAGCCGCGTCGCCGAGCACGTCCTGCACCGCAGAAAGCACTTCCTCGCAGGTGCGCAGCGGAGACTGCGCCAGGATCGGCACACCCAACGGCGCGTGGTGGATGCGCAGCACCGGCCACAGCCCGTCGGCCCGGGAGCCGAGCTCCTGCACGTCATAGCCTTGCTCGCAGGTCACGGTGCAACCCAGCAGCGCATGCACCGGGGCGCCACCGCTGCCCACCGCGCCGGCAGCCGCAGCAGCCACGGCACCATAGATCGACTGGACATGGTCCCGTATCATGATCACGACGGCGGTGCGGTCCACGAGCCCGGAACAAGTTGACTCGGTGCCCTCGCGCTCCTCGCTCGCCGCCGCGATGCGCCGCGCCTCGGCGAGCTGCGCCTCGCTGGCATCCTTCACCACGTGAGCCCCCACCCTCCCGAGGACGATCTTCTTCGCCACGGAGACCACGTCGTCCTGAACCGAGTACTTGATGCTCACCAGCCCCTCCACAGTGTGCAACCGGCCCGACGACGGCGCGTGCCACGCGAGGGGCACGATCTTGGGCTGCACCGGCATGCAGTCCGGCAAGAAGTCCGTGGGTGCAATCGCTTCCACCTCGGTCTGCCAGGCGAGGACCAGCACCCACAGCTTGAACCACTGCACGGCGACCTCGGCCAGGTCGAAGACCCGGCACAGGTCCACCCTGCGACGGTACAGGTCAATGAACCTGCGCGACTTGCGCGGCACAAGCCCAATGCGCAGGTCCACGTGCTGGGGCGCCGAGCCGACAGCCGAGAAGACGAAGCAGGCCGAGTTGCCGCCGAAGCAGTGGGGCCAGACGGGGTCCGGCGGCAGCCCCAGCAGCACCTGCTCGCTCGGGTCCTCCCGAGGCTCCGCTGCATGGAAAGAACATTCGTGCCGCGCCTCGCCCTGCAGCATGGACGCCCCCGCCCGCACACGGGCCGCCCAGCCCGGCATGCGCTGCTCCTGTGCGCAAGGGGCGGTCGCCTGACTTGC
>JBCBMO010000043.1:0-1582 GCA_039822785.1 Pseudomonadota bacterium
GCCACCCGGCCGTGTCCCGGTCGAACACGATCCACTTCACCACGGCCGCACCCTGCTCCGCGGCGTGGATGAGCTTGCGCACGGGCACGCCGTCGTGGTCCCCGAAGTACACGCGACTGTCCCTGAAGGTCGGCGGCGTGTCCAGGACCGGCGCCCAGACGAATACGTCGTCGCTGACATCCGAATGGTCCGTTCGTGTCCAATGGATGTCGTCGCACCACGGCCGCAAGAGGTAGAGCAGCGCCCAGAGCTCCCGCAGCCGCTCGGTGTCCTTGTCAGGATTCACCACCACGGCCAGCTCCACCCACCGGCGCGTGGCTCTCTCGAACCCGCCCAGCACCACCCGAAACGAACGGTGCGACCGGTCGAGCACCGAGTAGTACGCAAAGCAGTACGGCACCTGGTCCGTGTAGTAGTTGTCCCAGACCTCGAACGGCACGCTCTGCACGAGGCGATCGGGCGGTGGCACCATCCGCTTTCGGGCGGACACGTGGGCGCCGCGCAGCAGCAACGTGCGGCCAAGGTGGGTGATGGCCCCCGGCCCCCTCAGGACGGCGTCGTCGAGGCCGACTTGGCGCGGGAGCCCGTGGCGGTCGTCGGGGCCCAGGCGGGCACCGATGAGGGGGGCCCGCGCCCAGGTGCCGTCGGCACGCCACCGGGCTTCCAGCGCGTCCCGCGCGAACCCGCCCGACCTGACCCACTCTCGCACCTCCGCGGCGGTCTTGGCGGGGTGGTGGGGAACTTGCGGCAGCAGGTAGTCCGCGCGCTCCCGCAGCAGGTCGCGGGCTGTCTCGAGGGTGGGTGGGAGACGACGGGTGAATGAATCGAGCTGCACCCTTGCCTTGCGGGCTAGCTCGTCGAGCCAGCCGCGCTTCTCGGCGGGGGTCGCGGCGAGGGTCTGCCAGCAGGGCGCAAGGGCGTCGATGTCCGTGGCGGGGTCAAGGAGCTTGTGCACCTCCGCGGGCGGGATGCAAGCGAAGGGAATCTGCAGCTTCTTGTCCATCGTTGAGACGCGATCGGGCCCGAGCTTGGCTTCGATGGCGGCATACAGCCGCCGCGCGCAGTCAGGGAAGTGCGGGAAGGTCGGGGTCCGCATGGCGTCGGCGGTCGTGGGCAACCGCCGATTTTGGGGTGGATGTTAGGGTTAAAATCAAAACCCGGTTTGAATGCCCTCAACAGGCGGGAAACGGCCAAGGCAAAGGCAATGGCGGCGTCGGGCGGCGCCAGCGGCGGAGGCGGTGGGGGCGCCTGTGGTGACGGTGGCGGCACCAGCGGTGGCGCCTCCAGCGGTGGCGTCGGCAGCGGCGCCAGCCGGGGCGGCGGCACAGGCGACTTGGGCAGCGCGGGCGGCAGCAGCGCGCGTGGAGGCAGCGTGGGTCGCGGCGCCACAGGTGGCGGTGGTGGTGCCAGTGGTGACGGTGGCGGCTGGACCGAGCGCGTGTGCATTCCGTTCGTCGAGGAACAGGTGGCAGTGTGGATGGACGACTTCAAAGCCAAGCCTGAAGTCCACCTGCTGACCGACTGGGCCGACCATCTCCTGGCCCGCCTCAAGGCGGAACCGCGGGAGTTCGTTGACTGGCTC
>JBCBMO010000044.1:0-1557 GCA_039822785.1 Pseudomonadota bacterium
CCTACACGCCGACGCCGGTCCCGACCTACACTCCAACGCCAGTGCCCACGCCGGTGCCGACCTACACGCCGACGCCGGTCCCGACCTACACGCCGACACCGGTACCTTGCTTGGACTCTCCCCCTCCCCCCCGCTCTTCGCCGCCGCTCCACCCTGGTTGCCTCTCACCCGCCTTGCGCGCACTCTCCGGGACCCTCAGGCACCAACTCCGCTTCCCTCGGCGCTGCCCACTCCCGTGCCGACCCCGACGCCCATTCTGTTCGACGCGACCACGGCGCACGGCGCCCGCGGCGGCGACAACCTGACGATCCAGGCCAACGACCTGGTCGCCGGGGCCGCGGGCTACCAGTGCCGCTTCGTCCGCGCCGCGGACTACGATACCTTCCTTGCGTCCGGCGGTGCGGAGGGACAAGCCCTGAGCGTGAACGCGACGGTTCTGGACTACCGCACGGCGGCCTGCGCGACCCCGGCCTGGGGCGCTGCGTTCCCGGCCGCCCTGGTCCGCGTGCTGCTCGTGCTGGACGACGGCAGTGTGCAGCCCCGCGTGGAGGCCGCGAACTTCACCTTCGACTTCTACGAGGTCTGGGACGGCGCCGTGGTGTCGACGCAGTTCGGTGCCAGGGGTGGCGATCCCGTGTCCATCGCCGCATTCGGCGTGGACCCGTCCGCGCCGTACGAGGTGACCTTTGACGGATCGGTGGATTCATTGGTGCTGAGCATCTCGCCGGCGTCGACCACGCAGCTGAACTTTTCGACGCCGGCCTGGGGCGAGGCGTTCGTGGCCGACAACGTGTCCGTGACGTTCCGCAACACGCGCAGTGGCGCCGAGGTGGTCGCCCTGAGTTTCAACCTGACCTACTGGTTCTTCCCGGCGCTGGAGGGAGTGGAGGTTTATCCGAACCCGAGTCTGGAGGGTGGGGTGGCGAGTGGCGGAGAGAATGTGAGCTTGGCAGTGTTCGGACTGGACCCGGCGCTCGAGTACACGCTGCGGTTCTACACGGCGGACGGGACCGGTTTTCTCGAGGCCGACACGGAGCTGCCCGGGTCAGCATCCGAGCTGGGCTTCGTCACGCCGGCCTGGGGCGACACCTTTGCAGCGCAGACCGCCACCCTCGAGCTCATCGCGGACGGCGTGCGCACGGTGGCGGTGGTGTCCGGCGCGCCGCGGAGCGTGACCTTCGAGTTCTACCTCGTGTGGACCACGGCAAGCCTCACCACGCGCTTCGGGGCGGCGGGCGGCGATGCCGTGACCCTGGTGGCGCCGGGCCTGGAGACGGACCGACCGGTCGGATACTACCAGTGCGAGTTCCGGTCGACCACAGATGCGTCCCGGCGCCTCGCGACCAACGCCACGATCCTGTCCACGATCGATCTCGAGTGCGACACGCCGGCCTGGGGCGCCGAGTACAGCGCCGAGCGCGTGGAGTTCTACGTGAGCACGGCGGGCGGGTCGGCAGCCATCGTTGCGTCGGACGGAGGCGCGGAGCGGTACGACTTCTTCCAGGTCTGGTCCGGTGTGTCCGCGTACCCGGACGGTGTGGACGGCGGCAAGGCCGG
>JBCBMO010000045.1:0-1538 GCA_039822785.1 Pseudomonadota bacterium
TCCGGCGACGAGCTGCACTTGATCGACGCTCGCCGTGACGGAGACTTCTTCACCATTCGCACGCTCGTCCACAGCTAGGCTGATCCCGGAGAGGTGTAGTGCAAGCTCCTCGCCAGGGGCGAGCACCAGATGCGCAGACGCGGTGCCACGGCACACGCATCGCAGGCGTGGGCGGCTCGCGAGCGTCTCGGGGGGCTCAGTGGCGGAGGACGAAGCGCCACCACCACCATCACCGCCACCAGCACCACCATCACCGCCACCACCAACACCACCACCAGAAGCGTAATCAGCAGCAGTAGCAGTAGCAGCAGAAGTACCACCACCACCACCACCACCACCACCAATGCCACCAATACTACTAGCGACAGCGCCGTCGTCGGGACAGTCGAAGTACACGCTGTCGCCTTCGGCTACGCTGTCCCCGGACACGGCTTCCCCCGCGCGCCCGGGGCCGGCAGCACCTCCGTCGTCGCCGTCGGTCTCGGCACCGCCTTTGTGGTGAAACACACCGCGGCCAGCAGCTGGGGCGTCGTGCCTGGTCAGGCCGCGCCGCGCGTCCCAGTACTTGCGTGTGAGCTCCTCGGAGTCGGCGTGCGACGAACTGAGGCGCCGGAGCACGTCCGGCAGGCTCTCGGGCTGGGTGGCTCCGCCCGTGGTGCCCGCATCGCAGGGGATGCTCGTTGCCCTGTGCCGGTCCCTGCCAGGGGCCTGCCCGGCGCCGACTGGCGCCGCGCCGGGTGTGCGGGCCGCTCCTGCGCCGGGTCTGCCTCCTGGGGCCCCGCCGGAGAACCGGCCCAGGAAGTCCGCGAGCGCCTCAAGCGCGCCCACGTCGAGCAGCAGCTGCACCGAAGCAAATTCCAGGGCGACGCCAAGAGCGGCGCCCGGCCGGTCCGTGGGCGGCGGCGAGAGGGCGAGGTCGCATTCTCTCTCGCAGCGAAGCAGGGGCATGCCGTTGAAGGCGGCGTGGAAGCCTCGGATCTGGACGACCTTGTCCTTGGGCTGGCCGACCCGGGATCCACTCCGTTCCCGCACCGTGACCTGGGGGAGTTGCAGGCGCAGTATGTGCGGCGATCCGTCCACGCGGACCACCACCACGCACTGGGCCACCGCCAGGGAGGAGTTGGCCGACAGGATGTCGACGATGCTGTGGATGCACTGGGCCAGCTGCTCCACGACCGGGCCCCGGTCCGCTTGGCGAGCGGTCGCTTCACGGGGCGCCGCCGCGCGAGAAGGCGTCGAGGGAGGCGGCTCGGCGGTCACTGTGAGAGGCGTCCAGGTCACCTCGGCGTGCAGCCCCTCGAGAGACAGCGCCAGGGAGTTCACGTCCGCGGTGAAGACGCCGAGGCTCAGGCGCGTGATGCGGATGGGGCTCGGTCCGGCCCGCGACAGCTCCCGGTTCAGCGTGCGCGCGTCGAACTGCAGCCCCTGGACCTCCACGCGAAGGCCATCCTCGAAACTCACTCGAATTTGCTGTGTGGCCAGGACCAGGGGAAGAGGATGTGGTTTCGGCAAGGGAGCGGGCAGGGGAGGGGCCTGGG
>JBCBMO010000046.1:0-1467 GCA_039822785.1 Pseudomonadota bacterium
CATCAAGTGCTTCAACGCGGCGACGTCCACGCTGTCGGCTCTCTGCAAGAGCTGATCAAAGTCTTCTTTGCGGATGCTGTACTCTTCGACGGTGGTTTCGCTGTACTTGGTCACTAAATTCCGCGCAGCCTCGTGCGCGGCGGCGTACGCCGCGGCCAGGGACACAAGCATTGCGCGGACGCGATCTCCTGCCGGGATGCAGACCCGCAGCGTCGGCGCCGAGCCTGCGGGTGGAGCGCAGAGTGTAGAGACCCGCGACGCCGGACGCGCAGAGGCGAGCGTCCCGTCTGCGCGCGCCCCGGCTGCGCGGTCGTCGCCAAGGCTCATGGGGAAGATCCGTGCCTTGCGTGTGTTTCTGGCCAAAAACAAAAGGCACTTCGCCGGTTCATACCGCTTTCTGGCAAATGCATCCCGACCGGCCGGCCGCTTCCCTCCCTTGGGGGGCGGGAGCCCCGCCGTCCGGCCACCAGGTGCCGCCACGACCGCCGCGCGCGTGACACGCCCGCTCCCCTGCAGGGCTTTCGGGCAGCTTCCCACCACTCGGGACGCATCGTGGCAGCAATGGCCGAACAGCAGGCGGCGCCGGGTAAGGCGGGGAGGGCATGGGCGTGCCGGTGCCTGTCTTATCTGATGGCGCCTCCTGCCGCCCCCCCGCGCGCAGGCTCGGGTCGCTTCTGGCAGCAGCTGGGCACTGGCGGGCAGCACCTCTGGTGGGAACTGGCGCAGTCGGGATGCGCAGCTGTCTTCCTGACGCGGATGACGGTCATTGCAGAGCACATCCACGTGCGGCGACGCGGGCAGGACGCGCACGGGGAGGACGCAGACACCCTGCTGCGAGGCTCCGGCGTCGATCTCTACCTGAGCCAGCCTTCCACCTACCAAACCTCGGCGTCCCTGCTTCACGGCACCATGGCGCTGGTCTCCGCCCCACTTCCAACGATGAAAACGGTGTTGGCGCTCTTCGATGCAGCCACGGCGTGCCGCTGCGGTGGGGACCAGCACGCGCCGCCGGGCGGAGCCACCGCGGCGCGACTTGCCCCGCGACCCGCGGGCGCGGACACGACCGTGCAGCTCCTGAAGAAGTACATGACCCGAGCAAGCAAGAAGCTTAGCAGCCTCAGGCATTGCGTCGTCGCCCTGGTGTGCGCGGCCTTCCAGAACTTGGAGGGCGCCGGCACGGACCTGGCGCCGCTTTGCGGCAAGGTGCAGGACGCGCTGGACACCCAGGGAGAGCTCGGCCGAACCCAGATCACAGCGCACGCCGTGCTGCATTTGCTCGGCCAAGCCCCGTGCGTCGCGGCGGTGATCGGTGTCGTTGCGTGGCGCCTGCGGCTTGAATCCTTCGCGCAAGCCGGCGGGGACACTGTATTTCGGGCGCGGGCGGAGGCGTACGACCCCATGATGGTGGCGCTGTTCATGTACGCCCGGCTCCGGTACGCGGCTGCGCGCCGTCGTGCGCGAGTTGCA
>JBCBMO010000047.1:0-1453 GCA_039822785.1 Pseudomonadota bacterium
ACGAGAGCGACGTGGACTGCGGTGGCAGTGAGTGCCCCCTCTGCGATTCGGGGGACCAGTGCTTTAGCAACTCGGACTGCCGCTCGCGGATCTGTGGCGGAGTGGATTCACCCGGTGACAATGCTGCAAACTCGTGTTCGTCGGGTGAAGTTCTGGAGCCCTGCGTCTGCATCACGACTCCCGCGCCGTCCCCGCTGCCATCGGCGGGGCCAACGCCTCCGCCCTCCGCCGCGCCGTCGACCGCCCCGACCCCGGCTCCCACGCCCATGCCCTCGTACAGCCCGCCCGTCATCTCGCGGCTCTTCGTGCGAGGGGTGAACTCCACCGAGGTCAGCCCCACCGTGCGCCTGGTGCTGGAGGCGGCGTACTCGTCGACGGATCCCGCCACTACGCTGCTCTGGGACGTCGTGAGCGAGGGTGATCCCGGCTTTGTGCTGCAGCCGGGGCTGACCACGTCCACCCGGCTGGACCTGTCGACCGTGGCGGTGCGGGCGAATTCTCTGCAGCCGGGGCAGACCTACGTCTTCTCCATGACCGCCACCAACAGCCTCGGGAACTTCGCCCTGGGCACGCTCAACGTCACGGCGGGCCGACCGCCCTTCAACGGGACCTTTGCTGTCACGCCGGCCAATGGCACGGCGCTGGAGACCTCTTTCCTCCTCCGCACGACCGACTGGGAGGACGACCCGACGTCCTACCCCCTGGCGTACGTCTTCCTCTACGCTCTCGAGGACGGGGACCTGACGCTGCTGGAGGCGTCGGCCGATGGCAGCGAGCGGTATCTGAACGACTCGGGCGCGGCGAGCCTGCGCACCTCGCTGCCCCTGGGCGCCGAGGCACAAGCCTACGGCTTGGAGCTGGTGGTTCGGGTCACGGATGTGATTGGCTCGGCGGCCTCGGTTTCGCGGGAGGTGTTCGTGCTGCCGCCGTCCGCCGAGGACGCCGTGGACCAGGTGGAGGGCGGGCTGGGCACCATCGAGGACACAATCCGGGAGCGGAACTGGGTCTCCGCGGCGGTGCTGATCGAGGCTTCGGCGAGCGTGCTCAACTTCGCCTTCCGCGAGGGCGCCAACACGACCGCGGCGGCGGAGGTCCGCCGGGATCTGCTCACGCGCACCGAGGCCCTGGTTCGCAGCAGTGACAGGAACCCGGCCACCGTGGAGAGCCAGGTGGGTGAAGGAATGCAAGGGCGAGGGGGGGGGGGGGGGAAGAGAGTGACGTTCATTGCCTTGCCTGCCACCGCTGCTGCCATGTTTTGGCCCCTCCCCCACCTTCCCCCTTTTGGCGACAGTCGGTGACCCTGCGGCAGCTGACAAACGAGGAGAAGAGCCTGCTCGGCGACGCGGAGCTCGCGAGCGCATTCAACCTGACGCGGGCCCTCGTGAACCGCTCCACCGAGATCGGTAGCGTGACCAGGACGGCCTCGAGGGCCATTGTGCGGACCTTCTCCAAC
>JBCBMO010000048.1:0-1325 GCA_039822785.1 Pseudomonadota bacterium
CTCGCAACGGCTCGTTGCGCAGATTCTGGCGGTGTGGCGGGCGCCGTTCCTCGGAACGTTCCGCGCGCCTCGTGCTCCCCAGCAGCCACTGCCCTTCGCCTTCGACCGCCCCGCGGAACCCGCGCTGCCCTGCGGCCATGGGCCCGGGCCCGCGGCGGCACCTTGGAGGGCAGCGCATGCGATCCATGGCAGCAGCGGTCTGCCTCCGCCTCGCCGCCCTGGGGTGCCTGCTTCTCGCCCGGACGGTGCGATTCCCTTGTCGAATCTTCTTCTGCCCTTGTTGCCCCCCCCCCGGAGCTGCGCGCCCGCCGCCCACGCTGGTCTCCCTGCACGCAGGACGCCGCATGCGCGGGGGTGCATCCGCCTGAACATGAGGAGATCGATGCAGCAGTACCGGCGGAGGTCGACGGGGGTTCGAGGACCTCCTGGACCTCCGCGTACCCCTTTCCCGTCCCCGACGACCCGAACCAGGCCACCGTCCTCCCCCTCCTGCACCCCACGGCGGAGCAACGGGTCCTCCTCGGCGGCGACTGGGACGGCCGCGCCGCCGGCGGTGCGGGTGACTTCGTCGACCAGGACAGGGATGGCAACGTCTACCCCACCGCACCCATGCTCAGCGGCATGGCCTGGACCTGGAGCGGCCGGTTCGGGGTCGCGCGGTCGCTGCTCCAGTTCGCCCCGCCGCGCAGCCTCGAGTTCGACCGGATCGCGTCGCTGAGCCTGCGCCTCTTCGCCCGGGAACCCCCGGGGCACGGCGCGGGGCACCTGGAGTTCGCGAGGCAGTCCGAGTTCGAGATCTGTGTCCTGGCGGGGCCGTGGCGAGCGGGCGCGACCTCGTGGAATACCCAGCCGCCCACCGTGCCGGGCGCGTGCCTGCGCCTCCCCGCGCCGCGCTCCGTGTCGGAGGACTACACGGTGGAGCTGCTCGACGTGGTGAACGGCGTCGAGCGCTACCAGGCCTTTGCCGCGCACGGCGTGTTGCTCAAGCTCGTCGAGGAGGCGACGTACCGCAGCGTGGAGTTCTGCTCCTCTGTGCCGCAGCCCACCGTGTCCGGCGGCGGCTGTGGTCCGGGCAGGCGGCCGGCGCTCCGGGTGGCAGTGGACGGTGGGCGGAGTGCGAGTCCCGAGGCCAGGCCGTCCGCCGCGCCGACCGCCCAGCCGACGGTGAGGGTGTGTGGATTCGGCTGGATGGGCAGGATTGCGAGGATGTGTTACTCACCGTGTGCCTGTGGTCGACCTTGTCCGCTCAGGTATCGTTCAAGGGAGAGGCGCAGGCCCTGTCGGCGCTCTATCGCGCCACCAACGGGATGGGATGGCGATACAAG
>JBCBMO010000049.1:0-1212 GCA_039822785.1 Pseudomonadota bacterium
AACGAGGGCATCCGCGCGCTGGTCCACGGCTGCCCGGACCTGTCGAGCATCGACATCAGGTGCGTTGCTTCCTCAGCCCCTGGGCGCCGTCAGCTCCCCCTCTTACCCCTTGGACCCCCCCCTAACAAATGCCCTTCTGCCTTCAGTGACACAGGGCACACCATCCCGAACGCCTTCACCGGCGGCGGTGGCCCCTTTGCCACCACAAAGGCGCAGGACCTGCGGCGCTACTTCGCGGCGCTGGCCCACGGCTCCCTGGTCAACGCCTTCGTCAAGAACGTGCTCATGGGCCGCGGCAAGGCGGGCAAGACCAGTCTCTGCCGCACCATGGACAAGCTTCTGGCTGTGGCGCAGCGGGTAGCAGCCGCCGCCGTCGCTGCCCGCCCACTCCCCTCTCCTCCTCCGTGCCTTTGTTGTCGCCGCCACCGGACCTGACCCGCGCTGGCTCTACTGACCTGTCGCCGCCTCCCCATCTGACCAGACGCAAATGGACAAGTTCGGGCTCGGCGAGCTGGACCGCGTGCACCGCGAGGACTTCTTCGCGGACCTCGCAGTCCTCTCCACCGCGGACTTCACCGAGGTCTTTGCGCAGACCGGCGAGGCCCTCACCCGGGAGGAGGAGCGCACCATCGCGCTGGACCTCATGACCTCGGGCTGCCTGCGGGTCTTCGACTTTGGCGGCCAGGCCGACTACCTGCCCTGGAACCGGGGCTTCCTCACCCCCCACGCGCTCTACGAGGTGGTGGTGGACCTGAGTGCCACCCGCCCGGGCACCGCGCTGGAGCCGGACCTGGAGGCCATGGCGGAGAGCATGGTGGAGCAGCTGGAGGACATGGTGGCGCGGGTGCCCGACGCGGTCTTCCTCGTAGTCGGCACCAAGGCCGAGCTGCTGGGCCCCACGGCACTGGAGACGGCACTGGACCAACTGACCTGTCGCCTGCAGGCCTGGGAGGCGGACCGCGCGGCCTTTGCCGAGCGCCACTTCAGAGCCATGCAGGCTCAGCTTGAGCGGGAGGAGCGAGATGCGGACGGCACCGGACCTGATGCAACTGCAGCAGGTGGCGGCCTCCCCCGGCAGCGGGGGCTGAGTCCCGATACGCGGAGGCCCTCCATGTATGCCAACGGCGCGCCGGTGCCGCGGCGGCACGAGCGCATCATCGCGGTGAGCGCCAAGACGGGCTTCGGGCTGCAGGAGTACTGCCGCGCCAAGCA
>JBCBMO010000050.1:0-1094 GCA_039822785.1 Pseudomonadota bacterium
ACCTTCGGCCGGTCAACGGGCGGCACGGCGTGGACTTGCCAGGATGACGACTCGACGACGGCGGTGGTGCGGTGCTGCGCGGACAAGGTGGCGGACGCGGTGAGTGGTGTGGCGTGGCGTGGCGGGGGTAGTCGCATGGTCAGTGAGCACCGCTCGCATGAACGCCCCTCCCCCCCCCCCGCCCCCTGCCCCTTGGATCTTCGTACAGGCCTGCGCGCCGACGCCGCAGCCGGTGCTACAGCCAACACCGCAACCAACGACGCGTGCTCCGACCGTGAGGCCGACGACACCAGGGCCGACCCCAGCGCCGGAGCCCACCACTCTGGCCCCCACCCCGGAATTCCCTCCCCCGACCCACCAGCCCACCACTCCGGCGCCCAGCGCCGCGCCGGTCCACTCGCCGACCCCGCAGCCCACCACTCTCAGCCCAACCACGGTTCGTAGCCCCGCACCAGCCCAGCGCCGCGCCCTACCTTCTAAGCTACCGCCCGCCCGTCCCCTGGCAGGCCACACCCACGCCCGAGCCAACGGACCGGCCTTCCGTCACGCCAACCGTTTCCCCGCTGCCCACATTCCAGTTCGCGCCGACGCCGCAGCCATCCCTGGCGCCGACGGGGGTGCCGACGCCAGCGGTCACCACGGGTACTAAAGGCAGTGGCGCCGCCGCAGGCGCGGACGCCGTCACGGTGGCCATGTCCTGCGTGGGCGCCGTCCTTGGGCTTGCCCTGCTGGCCGTGGGTGCCCGCTGGTACGCCAAGCGGAAGCGCAACGACAAGGCTGCGGGTGCTGGCGGCGGAGGCGGCGGCGGCGGCGGCGGCCAAGAGGTCCAGAGCCGTTTCTCCCGAGCCTTTTTCCCAGGGCCAAGGCCGCACCCTGCCGACGAGGCCAGGCTCTCGGCAAGTTTCATGCTAGCCATCGCCTCTTTGTTGCTCCCCTGCCCGCCCCTTGTTCGGGGTCCTTGCGTGCGCCTGCCTGCACCGCGTATCGATGTATCGAAGCTCAACCAGGGGGGGGCCCCCCCCCCCGCGGGGGGGGGGGGGGGGGGGTGGGGGGGGGGGGGGGGGGGGGGGGGGGGGGGGGGGGGGGGGGGGGGG
>JBCBMO010000051.1:0-869 GCA_039822785.1 Pseudomonadota bacterium
ATCGCGGCGGGCATGGGCGATAGCATGTGCGCGACGTCCAGATGACCCAGCGCCAACAGATCGCGCAGCGCGGCCCAAGACGGCTGGCGCAGCAGGTTCAGCGCCAGGCCCTCGTCGGCGGCAAAGCGCATTTCTTGCGCCACGATCAGGGGCGCGCTGTCCACCAGTGGGACATAGCCACAGTTCAATCGGATCGGGGTCATGTCAGCAGGTCCGATGCGGTCAGTAGGGCCTGGGCCACCTCGATCACCTTGCGGTTTTGCGACATCGCGGCCTTGCGCAACAGGGCATAGGCCTCGTCCTCGCCCACGCCCTTGGCGCGCATGATCATGCCCTTGGCGCGGTCGAGCGTCTTGCGGTCGGCCAGCGCCTGCTTGGCCGCCTCTAACTCGCGCCGCATCTGGCTCATCATCTGGAACCGGGCGATGGCAGTCTTGAGGACGGGGCGAATACGCTCGGGCTGCAACTCGCCCACCACATAGGCCGACAGGCCTGCGGTCACGGCGGCTTGGGTCATCTCGTCATCGGACCGGTCAACGAACATCGCGACGGGGCGGCTTTGGGCGTCGGTGGCAGCACTCACCTGCTCCAGCGCGTCGCGGCTGGGGTTGGCCAGGTCGATCAGCACCAGGTCAGGCTCAAGTGCTGCCAGCTTGCGCGCCAGGCCCGTCACGTCGCCCAAGACGACCACATCGTCCCACCCGTCCTCGCGCAGGGCGTCGATGATGCCCACCGCGCGGTCGCGGTCCGACTCAATCACAGCGATTTTCATATCTTTGGACATGGATGGCAGAGGCTGTTGTGATTGCAGAGCTTAATGCCACTGCATGGGCCGCAACATGCAATCAGTTTTCACACCCACCCCAGCG
>JBCBMO010000052.1:0-804 GCA_039822785.1 Pseudomonadota bacterium
GCCGGCGCCGGCCACGTCGCCGTGCTGCCACCATGGCGGTGAGGCTGTCCACGGGGCAGCCCTCTGCCACTGCCCACTGCAGCACCTCCAGGTGCCCGCCGGCCGCGGCCTCCCGGCACGCCGCCTCATGCCAGGGGCAGCCCTGCTGCCGGAGCCACCGGAGCAGCTCCAGGTCTCCCCGGCCAGCCACGGCCTTGGCGGTCCACGAGTCCCAGCGGCAGCCCGCGGCGTGCAGCCACCGCAGCAGCTCCGCGTGCCCGCCGCGGGCAGCCGCCTCGGGGGCTCGCTCGTCCCAGGGACAGCCCGCCGCGCGGCACCACTGCGCCAGCTCCAGGTGGCCGCTCCCGGCGGCGGCGGCCATGGTGCCGGCACCCCAGGGGCAGCCCTGCGCCCGGCACCACTGCAGGATGGCCAGGTGGCCCCTCTCCGCTGCGGCACTGCACGTGCCTTCATCCCAGGCGCAGCCCTGCCCGCGAGCCCACTGCAGCACCTCCAGGTGCCCGCCCCTCGCCGCCGAGCTGCAGGTCCACGCGTTCCAGGGGCAGCCCTGCGCCCGGAGCCACTGCAGGGTCTGGAGGTGGCCGTGCCCGGCCGCGGCGCTGCACGCGCCGGCGTGCCAGGGGCAGCCCTCGGCCGCGGCGTACTCGAGGACGGGCAGGTGGCCGCCGGCAGCCGCCGCGCTTGTGGTCCAGGCATCCCAGGGACAGCCCTGGCCCCGGAGCCAGCGCAGCGCGGGGAGCTGGCCCGCCTTGGCCGCCTCCATGCAGGTCATCTCGCTCCAGCAGGGGCACAGAGCCGCCGAGG
>JBCBMO010000053.1:0-710 GCA_039822785.1 Pseudomonadota bacterium
CTCTGAGTGTTCGCACCGCGCCGGGTCCATGCCGACCCCGCACGCGCGCACTCTCCGCTACATCACGTCCTACCTCTGGGCCGACGAGTGTGCGGTTCTGGCGCGTGCCTGCCCCCTATTCGTTGCGCGCTTCCCGGTCTGGGTCAGGGCCGCCGTGGCGCTCTTCCAGGAATGCCCGGCCTGGGGCGAGGGCCTGCTGCGTCTGGCCTGCAACCGCGGCTGCGAGCCGCTTATCATCCAGTGCGCGCGGCGCTGGGCGCCACGGGGCGAATGGTCGACCTCCAAGGCGGCGCAGTTCTCGCACCCATCCCTGGTACGGTGGTGCAGGGACCAGGGCTGTCCCTGGGACGGGAACACGTGCCAGGAGGCCGCGCACTCAGGTCACCTCGAGGTGCTCCAGTGGTGCCGGTCCCAGGGCTGTCCTCGGGACGACTCGGGCTCCATGCAAGGCATGTGTGCCCAGGCCGCAGTGGGCGGCAACCTCAAGCTGTTGAAGTGGTGCCTGGATCAGGGCTGCACATGGGGCTCATGGACGATCATCGGAGCTGCAATGTACAACCGGATGGAGGTGCTGCAGTGGTGCCACGACCGTGAATGCCCATGGGGCGAGGAACAGGAAGACATACATGTCTTCGGCCAGTTCCGGCCGAGCGTGCTTTCTTGGCTGCGAGTTCCAGCATGTAGCCGTGTTCATGCATCCATGAAAGCAC
>JBCBMO010000054.1:0-691 GCA_039822785.1 Pseudomonadota bacterium
CCCTGCCCTCCCTCCCTCCCTCCCTGCCCTCCCTCCCTCCCTGCCCTCCCTGCCCTCCCTGCCCTACCGGGCGTACCCGCCGCCGGCGTGCGGAATTTCATCAATGAGAACCGCGAGCGCCTCGCGGCCATGACCTGGATGCCGATGGAGGTCCTCGATCGCGTCACCGTGAATGCACGCAGGGTCGATAACACCGTGCCTTCCCCCTTCGGCCCCCATACCGAGTACGCGAGGAACGTCGTGTGGCTTGGATGGTTGCTCCATCGTTTCGTCTATGATGCCGTGAAGGAACTCGTCGCGCCGGAGGGCGGTGCGGCCTATCCGAACCTCGTGCCGCCAGCCAACGAGGTCATTAGTCAGACGGACCTACAGGCCCTCGCAGGACCCACGGGACCCACGGATGTGGATGAGGATGAGCGTCGCGCAGAGGACCCTGACGGACCCGATGCGGGCATCCCAGAGGTCGGCGCGATTGATCCCGAGGACGTCGTCATGTACGTGCACCTACCCATGTATGAGTGCGTGCGCAGTGATATGCTGCAGTACCTGCTGAGCGAGGTGACCTATAATGTGTCATTGCAGAACCCACAGGCGGAGAACCTCCGCGCCGTGCTGGACACCATCGACGTCATGTACCTCGGTAGCCTCCCCGTCCTCCTTGCGCTTGCAGAGATCGTACCCGATGCCCTTG
>JBCBMO010000055.1:0-683 GCA_039822785.1 Pseudomonadota bacterium
TGTGAAGCTGCGCCAGGTTGAGGTGCTGCAAGGCCAGGGCATGTCGGTGGCGGATGCGGTGCGCCAGATTGGTGTGACTTAGCAGACATACTACCGATGGCGTCGGCTGTACGGAGGTATGGGTCGGGAACAGCTCCGCCGGCTGAAGGAGCTTGAGAAGGAGAGTGAGCCAATGGAACGCCAATGGTCCGAGAGACATTGGCGAACGCGGCTTCGACGCGCCGTCTCGGACCTGACGCTCGACAAGTTGATCCTGGCGGAGGCGGCCAAGGGAAACTACGGAGCCCCGCGCGCCGCCGCCGTTGCATCGAGAGCGTGCGGCAGTCGCTTGGCGTGAGTGAGCGCCGCGCCTGCCGCACGCTTGGCCAGCATCGATCCACCCAGCGCAAGACACCTCGCGGCAGGCCTGATGAGGAACTCCTGACCGAGGACATCATCGCGCTCGCCCGCGACTACGGGCGCTATGGCTACCGCATGATCACAGGCCTGCTGAACAACGCCGGCTGGCACGTGAACCACAAGCGGGTGGAACGGATCTGGCAGCGCGAGGGGCTCAAGGTCCCCCACAAGCAGCCGAAGACGGGCCGACTATGGCTCAATGACGGGTCGTGCGTCCGCCTGCGCCCAGAGCGGCCGAACCACGTCTGGTCCTACGACTTCGTCCAGGACCGCACGCATGACGG
>JBCBMO010000056.1:0-434 GCA_039822785.1 Pseudomonadota bacterium
CTTTGCTGCTGGGGAGCGGGGGCTTCGACCTGGGCGTGGACCTGGGGGATCATCAAGAAGAGCAAGCTGCAGCGGGGAAGTCAGCTGCAGCCGCTGCAGAATATCCAGGAAGAGGCCGATCGTCCGCCGCACCTGCGCCCCGGCAAAGGGCAGCGGGTACCGCCGCTGCTGCCGCTGCTGCTGGGGAGCGGGGGCTTCGACCTGGGCGTGGACCTGGGGGAAGAAGAGCAAGCTGCAGCGGGGACTCTGCCGGTGGCGGGGCGGGCGCTGCGGATCCTGCAGGGCAAGGCCGAGGCACTTCTCCGGGGGTGGCGGATCCCCGCAGGCAAGCAGACCTGGTTGGTGCAGGCGGCCCGGGATGACGTTCTGGAGCTGGTGGAATGCTGCCACGCGCAGGGCTGTTTCTTGGATGAGTTGGCCTGCTCCATGGCAGC
>JBCBMO010000056.1:444-678 GCA_039822785.1 Pseudomonadota bacterium
AGATGCTGCAGTGGTGCCGGGCGCAGGGCTGCCCTTGGGATGAGGATACATGCCGGGCGGCAGCAGGGGGCGGCCACCTGGAGGTGCTGCAGTGGTGCCGGGCGCAGGGCTGTCCCTGGGATGCGTGGACATGCGGTGTGGCAGCGGAGGGAGGCCACCTGGAGGTGCTGCAGTGGTGCCGGGCAGAGGGCTGTCCTTGGGATGCGTGGACATGCAATGCGGCAGCGGGTGCAG
>JBCBMO010000057.1:0-674 GCA_039822785.1 Pseudomonadota bacterium
CTCGTTCTTGTCCGTGTCCACCGCGACGCGGGTATGGATGTCGGTGTGCTGCGCCTGGCCCACGATGCCGTAGATGCGCGCCAGGTTCTGGTACAGGTCCATGAGGTGCAGCTCGGGCATGGTGTCCGTCAGGCGCAGGCGCTTGATGACCGAGCCGCCGAAGGGACCCATGTAAACGGCGCAGTCCACGTCGACGTCGCTGTTGCCGAAGAAGGCGCACTTGGGCTTCCATTCGGTGGTGACAGCGTCTAGCGTGGGAACGTCGTCGACGAAGGACTCCATGTCGTTCGCAGCCCGCGCGCTGTACGGGGCCAGGGCAGTGAGGTTGCGCACCAGCGCCGCCAGCGCCGCCGGGTCCGAGTCTGGGTTGCGGAACGCGGCGAGGGCGTGGAACTGCTGTGTGGAGCGGTAGATCGCGCCGACCACGACGCGCAGCCCCTGCTGCGACAGGACGGAGAAGTAAGCAAAGCAGCACCGGGTGCGCTCCCCGTAGTACATGTCCCACGCCTCGAACGGCACGCTGGCCAGCAGCCGCGCTGGCGCAGGGAACGCCGCGCCGGGGACCAGCGGGTGGTCCTCCTGCGCCCAGGCGCCATCGACGGTCTCGTGCACGCCGCGGAAGACCACCGGTGGAGTCGCGAAGCGATCGACAAAGGACACGTTGGCGCAGATGG
>JBCBMO010000058.1:0-672 GCA_039822785.1 Pseudomonadota bacterium
GTGGCTTTTCCTGTAATCGGTTTGTAGTCAACGCTGCGGCGCGCGGGGGACATCTCGAGGTGCTGCAGTGGCTCCGGGGACAGGGCTGCTACTTGGATGAATGGACGTGCTGTTCGGCAGCAAAGGGAGACCACCTGGAGGTGCTGCAGTGGTGCCGGACGCAGCACTACCGCTGGGATGAGCACACATGCCAGGTAGCAGCGGCGAGAGGCGACCTAAGGATGCTGCAGTGGTGCCGGGCGCAGGGCTGCCCCTGGAATGTGTTTACATCCAAAGCGGCAGCGGGTTCAGGACACCTGGAGGTCCTGCAGTGGTGCCGAGAGCAGGGTTGCCACTGGAGTGAATGGACATGCGAGGCGGCAGCGTGGGGCGGCCACCTGAAGGTCCTGCAGTGGCTCCGGGCGCAGGGCTGCCCCTGGGATAAGACCGACATGTGCAACGCGGCGGCGAGGGGAGGCAATTTCGCCGTGCTGCAGTGGTGCCGGGCGCAGGGCTGTCCCTGGGGTGACAGCATGTGCGCGCAGGCAGCGGCAGGAGGCAAGCTCGAGATGCTGCAGTGGTGCCGGGACCAGGGCTTTCCCTGCAACACGGATACATGCATAGCGGCAGCGGCAGGAGGCCACGTGAAGGTGCTGCAGTGGCTTGAGGAACAGGGGTTTTCCATGACGGAGT
>JBCBMO010000059.1:0-672 GCA_039822785.1 Pseudomonadota bacterium
CCCCAGGCGCGTCAGGTTCCACTTCTTGTGGATGTGGTCCCAGGTCCTGACCGTGGTGTTACCATCTCGTAACACCACCGTCTCGCGGCGCCCCACGCGCTGCGGCTCCTGGGCAGGGTCGAAGGTCCGGTTGGGCGGCGACGCGTTCTGCTTCTGGTAGAAGTACTGGCCCGCGCCGGTGAGCTGGCCCTTGCTGGTGATGAGGGTCCTGTAGCGCCCCCCTGGTACACTGACGATGAGCCCCTTTGAGCCGGCGGTGGCCCGCGGCTTCAGGCCCGCGGACAGGGCGCGGTCAAGCGCATCCTTCTCCCCCTGCGTCAGCTTCCGTCGCTTGTTGTTCTGGTTGTGGTTGTTGTTGTTGTTGTTGTTGCTCGTTGACATCTTTTTCTATACCTGTAGAAAAAAGTTCGCCGGCTGACCGCAGCGCTTTCCGCGCGAAGTAGCGCAGCTGCCGCTGCTGCCGCAGGGCGCGCTTGTAGGCCTGCTCGGCCTCGGGGCTCTTGAAGACCAGCCTGGGCCTGCCGCGGCCTCGGGGGGCTGGGGGCGGCGCGGGCGCGGGGGGGCCGCGACTGCTCGTAGAGTTGCCGGCGCCGGGCCTTCCAGGCCTCCTGGTCCCCGCGGCCCTGCTGCTGGACGCGCTGCAGGATGGAGACCTCTTCCGGCTTCAAGAAG
>JBCBMO010000060.1:0-658 GCA_039822785.1 Pseudomonadota bacterium
GATGCACCCATGCCTCGTCGTCGGCGTCCAGCGGCGCGTAGCCTAGCTTCTCGCAGATCTGGTCGAACCGATCCGGCTCGCACTCCAGGGGCGGCGCGTCCAGGTGGAGCCCGGCCCGGCGCCGCCCGGGGCGACGGTCGTCCTGCACCACCTCTTCCAGCCACTCGGTGTCGCGTCGCCTGGGCGCCAGGCCGAGGTTGTAGTCCTCGGGCATGATGCCCAGGAGGGCCGCCTCCGCGTCGAAGGCGATGAAGTCTCGCATATCAGCGACCGGCGGGTCCGCGCGCCCGGCCGGACCCACCGGCGCCAGGTCGTGCTTGCTGGCCCAGTGCTTGCGCACATTGCCGACGGCCGCCTGGGGCGGGAAAGGGTCGGCGCGGGCGGACTGGAAGGACGAACAGGTGCAGATGAAGCCCGGGGGGCCGGCCAGAGGACAGGCGAAGAGGTCGGGCTTGCCGCCCTGCTTGCGGCGGCCCACGAGGTGGATGGCGATGACGCGGACCGGCGCGCCGCCGCGCTGGCCGGCGTGACTCACGACCTCCCAGCGCGCGACGTCCTCCGGGCGCAGATCGGGCGCCATCGAGCCAACCGTCACCGCGGAAGCTAGGGTTTCTGGGGGCTGGAGAGAACGTCTCGAAGCTTCGACGACCACGCGTTG
>JBCBMO010000061.1:0-653 GCA_039822785.1 Pseudomonadota bacterium
CGGCGCACGGCGTCGATCTCGATGCGGTCGAGGTCGCGCAGGTCCACGATCAGGGATCGATCCGACGGCGGGCGGAAGCCGGCGGTGTAGCTCTGCCCCGCCCCGCGCGGCAGCAGCGCCAGCCCCTCGGCCCGCGCCTGCGCGACGAGCGCGGCGACCGCGGCCGCGTCGGCGGGCCGCGCCACGGCGGCGGGCGCATGGGCGGCGGGGCCGGAGATGTCCTCGGCCATCAGCGCCCGCATCTCGGGCGACCGGTCCACCCGGTCCTCGCCCAGCAGCGCCTCCAGCGCCGCGCTCATGTCCGATCTCCGCTCATGGGGCGCATCCTGCCCGCCCGCGCCGCGCCGCGCCAGCGCCGCGGATGGCCGCGGCGCCCGGGGACGCGGCTCAGCCCAGCCGCCGCAGCGCCGCCGCCACCGCCTCGGCCAGCGCCGCCGGCGCGCGGGGGGCGGAGCGTACGCGGTCTTCGCCCAGCGCCCCGATGGCCCAGTCGCGCAGCGCGTCGAAATCCGGGTCGTCGTCGTGCAGCAGCGCCTCCGCCCGGGTCCTGGCGGCGCTCAGCGCCTCCGTCGCGTCGGCCTCGTAGAGCCGCGCGGTCAGCGCCGCGCCCTCCGGTCCGCCCATGACGATGGCGCGGAACCGGTCATGGATCC
>JBCBMO010000062.1:0-631 GCA_039822785.1 Pseudomonadota bacterium
CGACCCTGTCTGCACGACCCCCCGGCGGGGCTTGGCTGCTGCATGCTGCTGCACGTCCCTCACTCCGCCCCCCCCCCCCCCCAAAGTGCTGTGCTGTGCTGCAGTTGATGCTCTCCGCGGCGGTGCAAGCAGCGCGGCGCCTAGCGTGCGTGGGACGGCCGGACGGGATGCTTGTCCAGATGGGCAAGGAGGTCGTCGTACTGCTCCTGGAGATGCTTGGGCATGTCCGCGTACACGTCAGTGAATAAGGTCTCGAGGGGCGGCTTGGGCCTGGCCTCGGCCGTCTCCAGAGCCTTCATCACGGCGATGCGCTCCTCACGCCGGGCCTGGCGCTCCATCTCCTCGGTCCACAAGCCCTGTGCCTCGAGGAAGCCGCGGGTGCGCCGCACGGGGCACCTGTCCTCCTTCCACTGGTTGATCTCGTCGGCGCTGCGGTAGGCCGTCGAGTCGTCCGAGGTGGAGTGGTGCCCGATGCGGTAGGTCATGGCCTCCACAAGCACTGGCTTGGACTCGGCGATGGCCAAGTTTCGCGCGGCCTGTGTCGCGGAGAACACGGCAGCGAGATCGTTGCCGTCCACGCGGATCGCGTGCATGCCGTAGCCCACGGCACGCGAGGCGATGCCATCCCCGC
>JBCBMO010000063.1:0-630 GCA_039822785.1 Pseudomonadota bacterium
CAAGGAGGTCACCTTCATCTGCTCGAATTTCTCCAATCCGAAGGATATCCTTGGATGGCAACTGGTGTCGCGGCAGCGAATGGTGGTCATCTGGGCGTGCTGCAGTGGTGCCTTGCGCAGGGCTGCCCCTGGGCCACAGGCATATACCCTGCGGCGGCGGAGAAGGGCGACATGGAAGGATCAGGGGTACGCCTGGGACCAGAGGACATGCGCTGCAGCGGCGTACGGAGGCCATATTGAGGTGCTAGAATGGTGCCGCGACCAGGGCTGTCCCTGGGATCGAGTGACATGCCAAGAGGCTGCAGAGGCAGGCCACCTGAAGGTACTGAAGTGGGCGCGGGACCACGGCTGCCCCTGGGACGAGCACACGTGTGAATCGGCGGCGGAGGGAGGCCATCTGAAGGTGCTGCAATGGTGCCGGGCACAGGGCTGTCCCTGGGATGAGAAGACTTGCACGGCGACGGCAATTGGCGGCCACCTGGAGGTGCTGCAGTGGTGCCATAGCCAGGGCTGCCCGTTCAATGACAAGACATGCTTCGTAGCGGCGAATCACGGTCACGTCGAGATGCTGCAATGGTGCGTTGACCACGGGTTCCCGTGGAACAAGGCTGCGTTTCTGGACTACCACAT
>JBCBMO010000064.1:0-616 GCA_039822785.1 Pseudomonadota bacterium
GCAACTTGAAGACGCGGATTTGTCGTTGGCAAGCCTGCGAAAAACGGCGGCAATGTCCAAGATATGGCTGCTGCTTGGGTCCTTGGCCTTGAAGACCACGGATGCCGATGGGCGATTCGCCAACCGATCTTTCCTGATTTCGCCGCAAGGTGACATCGTCGCGCGCTACGACAAGATCCACATGTTCGACGTGCAAGTGACGGAGGCCGAAACATATCGCGAATCAGCTGGGTACCGGCCCGGCACGCGTGCAGTGGTGGCCGCGACCCCTTTCGGCCGACTTGGCATGACTGTTTGTTACGATGTGCGGTTCCCGGCCCTCTATCAATCGCTGGCCTTGGCAGGTGCCGAGGTGCTTTCGATCCCGTCGGCGTTTTCGCCCGTGACTGGTGCCGCACATTGGGAGGCTTTGTTGCGCGCCCGGGCAATCGAAACGGGCTGCTACGTTGTGGCGCCGGCGCAGTGCGGTACGCACGCCGCCACCCGTGGAAAGATGCGTCAAACACCTGGCCACAGCATGGTCGTATCGCCCTGGGGCGACATTATTGTTGACGCAGGCACGCAGCCAGGCGTTCACATTTTTGACATATCCGCTAAATCAGTCGCAGAGGCGCGG
>JBCBMO010000065.1:0-615 GCA_039822785.1 Pseudomonadota bacterium
CTCGAGCATGTCCTCGCTGTACAGGTTGTCCGTGGCCAGGATCATGTGGGCGAGGTGTGCTAGGCGCTCGGCCGGGGCGACATCCTCCCCTTCCATGGTGAGGGCCTCCTCCAGCGCCAGCGCCACCAGCAGCCGTACCCGAGCAAGAAATCGCTTGGGAATGTGCCTAACAAATTGCCGCGTGCCGAACGCCAAGAGGTCGCTCAGCGGGCAGCGGGGGAAGGGAAAAAGCCGGCCCGCCGGGGTCGCGGTCGCGGTGGCCGCGGCCGTGGCCGCCGCCCCGGTGGGCTGGCGTGCCGCGCAGCCCGAAGCAGGCATGCGGCGGAAACAGTGCTCCGCCCCTCCCAGCCGCTGCAGCACCACCACGTGCGCCTCTCCCACCCGCCCTCGCTGCGGCGCCGCAAAGCGCATCCGGGCGCCGAGCTCCCAGCCCCGCGCTCCCGTCCGGTGGAGCACCACGTTCAAGTGAACACCTGCCGCCGCCGCCGCCGCCGTCGCTACGCCCCGCTGCGTCTCACCGACCGGTGCCGTGTCGGGGACTGAGCCCCGTTCTCGCCGGACCGCGTTGCGTAGGTCCACCTCCGACGTGCATGAGGTACGGCTCTGGGTCGCCAC
>JBCBMO010000066.1:0-609 GCA_039822785.1 Pseudomonadota bacterium
GAGGCCGGGGGCTCGCCGCGGGTGATGTTGTCCACGTTCTCCATGCCCGCGATCACCTGGCCGAAGACCGTGTACTGGCCGTTCAGAAAGCTGCCCTGCTCGAACATGATGAAGAACTGCGAGTTCGCGCTGTTGGGGTTCTGCGAGCGCGCCATCCCCACCGTCCCGCGCTCGAACGGCACATTCGAGAACTCCGCGCCCACATCGGGCTTGGTCGAGCCGCCGGTGCCCGGGCGGCCACGGCCCCAGCCGTCCTCCAGGTCGCCGTATTGCACATCGCCGGTCTGCGCCATGAAGCCTTCGATCACCCGGTGGAAGGCGACGTTGTCGTACTGGCCTTCGCGGGCGAGCTCCTTGATGCGCGCCACGTGGTTCGGCGCGACCTGGGGCAGGAGCTCGATCACCACCTCGCCGCTGGCGAGTTCGATGATCAGCGTGTTCTCGGGGTCTTTGATCTCCACGGCCGTGGCCTCCGTCGCAGCGAGGGTGAGGATGAGGGCAAAGGCGCCGGCGAGCTTGCTGAGCATGACGTCCTCCGTTTCAGGTCGCGCCTCCCTAGCCGACCCACCCCAAAGCGTCAAAACCAAACCCCGTGAGCGCGGGAACACC
>JBCBMO010000067.1:0-606 GCA_039822785.1 Pseudomonadota bacterium
CGGTGGCTGGGGCCCTCACAGGCCCTACGCCTCCTCAAATTACACTAACATCTCGAGTGGACCATAGTGGCTGTTTGGCATTCCTGCCTCAGTATCCTCCTCCAAAAGCCGTTGCGTGCACCAGTCCACGACGTCAGGAAAGTTGCTCAACAAACCCTCAGCTGCCTTCTTGCATTCCCGCGCATTCCAGGGACAGCCCTGCGCCCGAAGCCACTGCAGCACCTCGTGGTGGCCACCCCCCGCTGCCGCATTGCATGTGCTCGCATCCCAGGGACAGCCCTGCGCATGGAGCCACTGCAACACCGCCAGGTCGCCCCTCCTCGCGGCTGCGCGGAACGTGCTCGCATCCCAGGGACAGCCCTGCGCCCGGCACCACTGCAGCACCTCCAGGTGACCCCCCTCCGCTGCCGCGTCGCACATGTGATCTTGCAACCAGGGGCAGCCCTGACCACGGAGCCACTGCAGCACCTCCAGGTGGCCTCCATACGCTGCCGCAGCGCATGTGCGCCAATTCCACGGACAGCCCTGCGCCCGGCACCATTGCAGTGTCCCCCAAGTGGCCTCCCCTTGCTGCTGCATTGCATGTGCACGCATCCCAGGGGCAGC
>JBCBMO010000068.1:0-604 GCA_039822785.1 Pseudomonadota bacterium
GTGGCATACCTTCGTCCAGGCCAGCGCCGCGCAGGCCTCAGCCCCTTTCCCCACCCCGGATGCCGCAGCAGCTCATTCTGCATGCACTGCGGCTGCGGCTGCTGCGGTGCTGGCGCCGTGGCGGTAGTGGAGATGCCGCGGGTCACAGGGAGGTCGGCGCAGCTTGGGATGCCGCCAGCGTTACTGCTGCTGCTGCTGCTGCTGCTACTGCTACTGCTGCTGCTGCTGCTGCTACTACTGCTGCTGTTACTGATCGCGGCAACACCTGCGGCGCAGGGCACGGGGGGAACTGTCTGGCATGGCAGGATGGCGATGGCCACGTGGTGGTGCCGCAGCGTCAGGTCCTGGATGGCTGCCCGCGAGACGAGGAACCGCGGCGCCCGGCGCGTCAGCACTGCCAGGAAGTGGCCGTGCGGGCCCAGGGCGACCGCCTCCACGCGCGACCGGCTGCCGGGCAGAGGCTGCGGCGTGGCCCACGGCTCCGCTTCTGGGCCGCCGCCCGCGGCAGGCTGCCCCGCCGGCGGGAAGGACTGGCCCAGGGGGCAGGAGAAGCAGCGCTGCCGAATGGGCTGCCCCGGCGGGGCAGCCTGCCGCGGGCGGCGGC
>JBCBMO010000069.1:0-603 GCA_039822785.1 Pseudomonadota bacterium
GGCCGCCTCGGCGCCGCCGCTCTGGCTCCATGCCTTCGGCCTCGCCCTTTCGATCGGCCTGCATGTCCTTATCCTCAAGGACGTTTTCTTCCCGCCGCAGGGCGCCCGATGACCGGCCGCGACGCGCCCGCCGCGGCCGCCCGGGCCTATGCGCCGCCGCGCTGGCTCGACCTGTGGTCGACCGGGATGCTGGCCGGATTGCCGGCCGTGATCCTGACGCTGGCCCTTCTGCTGCCCTGGGGGGGCGCCTTGCCTTCGCCCGGCCTGCTAAAGCCCGCGCTGGCGCTGGCGGCGACGGGCGCCGCGGTCTGGGCCGCGCTGGGCTATCGCCGCTCGGTCCTCAAATCCCGAGGCGCGGCCCTGCGGGCCACGTTCCTGTGGGCTGCGTTCTTCATGTGGCTCGCCGTCGGGCGGGCGGGCTTCGCGCTGCCGCCGCCGGGCCCGACCCTCTACGCGCTGTGGGTCACCGCCTGGACCGCCGCCATGCTGGTCCTCACCTGGAAGTTCTGAAAGCACCCCATGACAGACGCCGTCCCCTTCGAACTGACGATCCTGGGCCTCGCCGCCCTGCTGTCGGCGCTGCAGCTGATCGCGCTTTCGATC
>JBCBMO010000070.1:0-600 GCA_039822785.1 Pseudomonadota bacterium
CTGCGACTGCAGCGCCGCGAGCTCCCGGGCGTGGGCCTCTCGCCGCCGGGCCACCCGCCGCGCCGCCAGGAAGCCCAGCACCATGCGCTGAATAGCAGTCGCGGCCGCCGCGGCCTGGCGCTCCCGCCGCCGCCGCTCCTTCTCCGCCAGCCACGCCTCTCGCCGCGCGGCAGCCGCTGCGGCGCGGCGCCGACCCAGCAAGCCGCGCACGAGGCGCTGCACAGCCACGGCACCGCGGTGCTCGGCGGCAGCCCTTCGCTCCTCCTCGGCGCGGGCTTTGGCCCGGGCTTCCGCCTCGCGCTGCTCCCGCTCGGCCTTGTCCGCCGCCTCGCGCTTCGCCTTGAGGGCTGCGGCCTCCCGCCGCTTCAGTTCCCGCATCTTCTCCTTGTCCTGCTTGGCCTCCCGCACCACGCGGACCCGTTCCCGCGCCATGCGCTGGCGCCACGCGGACTGGATGCTTCCGGCGGCCTGGTCGAGCAGCAGCCCCGCCTGCCGGTGCTCCTCCTCCACCGCTGCCCGCCGCTGCGCCGCGCGGACCCTGCCCCGCCCGCCGCGCACCACTGCCTGAATGGCAGTGGCCGCCAGGGCCTCGCGCTGCTG
>JBCBMO010000071.1:0-598 GCA_039822785.1 Pseudomonadota bacterium
GCTGGGGATGGAGTCTTGCTTTCACTGGCCATCTTCGCACCTGCTCAGGGCGGTATAACCACGGTAGCTGTGTTCCTCAACAAGCTCTTTCACCCAGGGAATGCACCTCTCCCGCACTACTGCAAGGCCGCCATCGACGCGCTCGTGCTGGATGTGCACAGCGCCAGGGTCGTCGGCTTGGATGGCGCGAACCTCCTCGTGGCCCTCCTTCTTGATGTCCTCGCTAGCCTCCCCGAGTTCCAAGGGCTCGCCGCAGCAGGAGACGGGGCCAGCGCCGGCGGCGCCAGCGGCGGCGGCACGAGCAGCGGCACCAGCGGCGGCGGCACCACGAGCACCACGGGCAGCACGAGCAGCAGCACCACCACCCCCACCAGCGGCGGCGGCGGCGACGACGAGGGCAGCAGTCGCGGGGAAATCATGCGCCTCGTCACGAGGGTGCGTGCGGACCTCGCCCAGCCCGCCGCCGCTGGTGGTGGCGAGGACCCAGAACCAGTCGCGGGTGAGACGGCGGAGGACAAGCTTGTGCGCGAGATAGTCACGAAGCTCAGAGGCCGCCGTGCTGTTTCCCGCAATGCCGAGCTGGTCAAGCTGGCGGCTG
>JBCBMO010000072.1:0-597 GCA_039822785.1 Pseudomonadota bacterium
CGGAGGGCGACAGGGTGTGGGAGGCATGGCGCGCCTCGGTGACGGACGACGCGGCCGACGACTGGGAGGCAGCCCCGGCGCGGTGGCTGCTGTGGCCGAGGCGCTTCGGCGACGACAGCGACTCCTCGTCCTCCTCGCCGCGGGTCGCCTCCTCGTCGTCCCCTCCCGGCGACGCCTCGTCCCCCGACGACTTGCGCGCCGCTGCCGGCACCGACGGCACCGCTGCAGCGGCGGCGGCGGCGGCAGCACAGCCAGCGGTGGTGGTGGCGGTGGTGGTGCTCGCCGCCTTGGAAGTCGGCGGTTGCCCACTGGTGGTGGTGCCGCCGGCGGCGGTGGCGGCGGCAGGAAGATCAGACTCCTCGGGAATGGGGCCCGGGCTGTCCTCCCACACGGCGTCCTCCATCTTGGACCACAAGGCCTTGATCTCCTTGCCCTCGCCCTCGCCCTGCTGCCGGTCTTCTGCCGCGCCGCCGAGTACCGCGTGACCAACACCCGCGCGGTGCAGCTCGTGGGAGGCGGCGCCGACCCCTGCGGCTTCGCGGGCAGCCTCGTCCTCGCCCACGCCCTGTACGTGCCTGTTCGCACTCCGCCCGCCCG
>JBCBMO010000073.1:0-594 GCA_039822785.1 Pseudomonadota bacterium
ACAAGGTTGTACGACATAGCGCAGCGAGATGGGTGGTCCTGAGAGCCCCAGCGAGCGGCGCGTGTCACGACTCGGCTCAGGGCAGCTGCAGGTCAACCCTTCGCGCCGCCCTCTCAGGGCCACTCGTTGCCTTCGCCGATTCGTGACACGCGCCGCTCGCTGGGGCTCTCAGGACCACCCATCTCGCTGCGCTATGTCGTACAACCTAGTTAACCACCCGAACTCCACCCTTCTTTCCGGTCCGCCTCCCTCTCCCTTGCGCGCTCCCCGCGCGGCCCCGGGCCTCCGGGCCCGGGGCGGCAAGACCCTTTGCCGCTGCGCCTTGCCCCTGGGAAGGATGGTTGACCCGGTGTTCGGGACATGGAAGCGACGCGTAGGACCCTGACGGGTCCAACGCCACCCACAGAACCCGATGCGTGGGAGCCCGACGCCCCTACGCCTCTCATGGAAGCGATGCGTGGGGGCCCTCACAGGCCCTACGCCTCTCATGGAAGCGATGCGTGTGTGATCGAACCACACGCCTCTTTATGGACCACCTCCGTGGCGATCCCGTGTGCCCCGTCATGGTGGAACCGATGCGTGTGTGATCGAACC
>JBCBMO010000074.1:0-589 GCA_039822785.1 Pseudomonadota bacterium
CCTCCAGCTCCTGCTCCATGGCCCGCTCCGCCGCCTCCCGCGCGCGGACTTGCTCGGCGCCGCAGCGCGCGCGCTCCGAGGCACGCGCCGCCTCCAGCGCCTGGCCGCAGTGCGGGCAGTGCTCAAGAGCTCGACCAGCCACCCCTTGGTCGCCCAGCGAGGCCACCACCAGTGGTCCACCACCCCGAGACCACCACTTCCACAGTGCCTCCCATTCGTCCACAAACCTGGCGGTGCTTGCGCCGCTCCTCCTCGAGGGCCCGCTCCAGGTCCTGCCTGCCGGCGCCGCCCGCGTCGGCGACCTTGGCCAGCTCCGCGGCGAAGTGGGCCTCCTTCTTGCGCAGCGTCTCTGCCATTCTCGCCGACTCGGCGGCGTGCTGGGCATCCTTCTCTGCCAGCTCGCGCTCCAGCCGCTCCTCCAGCTCGTTCTCCACCTGGGCCTGCGGCGGATGAGGTGTTCGAAAGAGGGGGAGGGGCGATGGTGGAGGCCTTTGCGGTGCGGCTGCTCTGGTCCACAAGCAACCAAAGCGGCGGAGGCGGCAGGGACAGGGCAGGGCAGGGCAGCGGACCAGTTTGACTTGCAGCTCGT
>JBCBMO010000075.1:0-586 GCA_039822785.1 Pseudomonadota bacterium
TCGACGCGGTGCAGGGGGGCGACGCGGTCGCGCGCTTTGGCGAGGCGGCGACCAGCGTCACCACGCCGTTCAGCGTGAACCGCTGCAGCATCTCGTCGCCGGTCATGAAGGTCTGGAGAAGCGGCGCCGGGTCCGCCAGCCCCGTCGTCTCGATCACCACGCGCGAAAAGGCGGGCCCCACGCCACGGTCGGCCTCGTCCAGCAGCCGCAGCAGGCCAAGGCGCACATCGCCCGACACCGTGCAGCAGAGACAGCCGACCGACATCGCGAAGGCGCGCTCGTCCGCCCTGGCCACCAGCGCGCCGTCGACACCCGCCTCGCCGAACTCGTTCACGATCACCGCCGTGTCGCCGAAGCCGGGCTCGGCGATCAGCCGGTTCAGCGTCTCAGGCGCGATTCCGTGCCCGGTGATGACAAAAAATCCGATGCTTTCACAGGCCTGTGCCACGGCCTCGGCAACCGCGGCGCGGGCGGTGCCGTCTCGGAAGGGCGCGACGTCGATCACGGGGATCTCGCGCACCGGGGGATCAATTACGTCGCTCATGGCTGCCTCCGGAAGAACAAGGCAGCGGCCCCCGACATGGGG
>JBCBMO010000076.1:0-583 GCA_039822785.1 Pseudomonadota bacterium
CAGCAGGAATTCGATCAGCACTTTCCACAATCCGGCTGGGTGGAACACGAGCCCGATGATCTGTGGAGCACCGTGGTGCAGACCTGCCGGGATGTGATCGAAAAGGCCGATGTTGCCGCCTCTGATATCGCCGCCATCGGCATCACCAACCAGCGCGAAACCACGGTGATCTGGAACCGAAAAACCGGCCTCCTTGAGAGAGCGGCATGTCTCGGCCGTGCGGCGGTCCTGCCAGACGATCGCGTTATGGATCGGCGCGCCGGTCTTGCGGTCCCAGACCAGCGTGGTTTCGCGCTGGTTGGTCAGGCCGATCGCCGCGACCTCGCCCGCCCGCACGCAGGCGGCGCCGTGGCCGGTCTCGAGCATCCGCATCGGCGGGGTGCCGGCAAGGCGGCGGACTGGTCGCGCGCGCGCGGGCTGCCGGTGCTGGGCGAGATGGGGCATGGCGCGGGCGAGGATGCCTCGCTGGCCGAGGCGTCGCTGGCGGCGTCCTCGATGAAGGCGAACCCGGTGATGCCGGTGGTGGCCGACCTCGTGGCGGTGCTGGAAGCCGAGCGGGCCGGCCGGCCAGGGCTGGCGGCGT
>JBCBMO010000077.1:0-579 GCA_039822785.1 Pseudomonadota bacterium
CGCCCCGATCTATGACGAGGCGATCAACTTCTTCAAAGCCAACGGCGCGCTTGATCCCGCCACTGCAGGCACGGTGCAAAACCTGGGCCTGATGGCGCAAAAGGCCGAAGAATACGGCAGCCACCCCACAACGTTCGAGGCACCCGCCGCAGGCACCATGCGCATCGTGCTGGCAAACGGCGATGTGCTGCACAGCCACGCGGTCGAAGGGGGCGACATCTGGCGGTCCTGCACCGTCAAGAAGGCGCCGATTGAAAACTGGATCCAACTGGCGCTGGACCGTCAGCGGCTGACCGGGTCCGAGGCGATCTTCTGGCTCGACGAAAACCGCGCCCACGACGCGCAACTGATCGCCTATGTCAAACCCGCGCTCGAGGCCGCGGGCGTGAGCGTGGCGGGCAAAGTCGTGCTCGTGCGCTACGGCGAGTGTTTCCGTGGCCTCAAAGTCATGAACGCGGAGCGCCGGGGCGCCGTGGCAGTGCTCATTTACAGCGACCCCGCAGACGACGGCTACGGCCAAGGTGCGGTGTACCCGGACGGCGCCTGGCGCCCCGAGTCGGGAGTGCAGCAAAGTCCGAG
>JBCBMO010000078.1:0-579 GCA_039822785.1 Pseudomonadota bacterium
CGCGCTCAAGTGCGGCCAGATCGTCGAGCGTGTTGGCCGCGCGGAACAGATCGATATGCGGCAGTCCCGCCGCTATGCCCGCAGCCACCGGCGCGTAATCCGCCCAGCCTTTCAGCGGGTTCAGCCAGATGATCTTGCACCCCCGTTTCTTCAGCTTGGCCAACGCCGTGCCAATCTGTTCCGGTGCGGCGGTGTCATAGCCGTCCGACAGGATCAGCACGACGCTGCGCCCATCGACAAAGCGGCGCGCATAGGTGTCGGCAAAGCGTTGCAGCGACGGACCGATCTTTGATCCGCCGCCAAAGCCATCCGCCATCAGCGACATCCGCCCGATCCCCCGCATCGCGTCCTTGTCGCGCAGCGCCTCGGTGATGCGCACCAGGCGGGTGTGGAAGATGTAGGCATCGGCCGCGTCGTCGCCGCGCATCAGCCCCGCGAGGAAGGCGAGGAACACGCGCGCAGAGACTGTCATCGAGCCCGAGACGTCGCAGAGGGCGACGATCTTCAGCGTCCGGTCGGGGCGGCGGCGGCGGATCAGGCGGACCGGCTCGCCCCCGGTGGCGAGGCTGCGGCGGATGG
>JBCBMO010000079.1:0-566 GCA_039822785.1 Pseudomonadota bacterium
CCTGTCCCTGGAACGCAGACGCATGCATGGTAGCAGCGAAGGGAGGCCACCTTGAGCTGCTGCAGTGGTGCTATACGCAGGGCTGTCCATGGGATGCGGGGGCATGCACTGCGGCAGCGGAGGGAGGCCACCTGGAGGTGCTGCAGTGGCTGCGAGCGCAGGCCTGTCCCTGGAACGCAGACGCATGCATGGTAGCAGCAAAGGGGGGACACCTTGAGCTGCTGCAGTGGCTTGGAGAGCAGGGCTGTCCCTGGGATGCCAGGACATGCACAGCGGCAGCGCGTACCGGTCACGTGGAGATGCTGCAGTGGCTGCGAGCGCAAGCCTGTCCCTGGAACGCAGAGGCGTGCATGGTAGCAGCGAAGGGAGGCCACCTGGAGGTGCTGCAGTGGTGCCGGGCGCAGGGCTGTCCCTGGAACAAACAGCACTGTCTCGCGGTGGCTCGTGGAAGAACTCGGTCCTGGATCGAGTCGAATTAGAGGAGCAGGCGCGGTGTGAGGGTCGCACGCAGGGGCTCCTACAGCTACAGCCTACAGCCGTTCCTGCTGCTCGTTCAACGTGCTGTG
>JBCBMO010000080.1:0-564 GCA_039822785.1 Pseudomonadota bacterium
CTTCCGCCTCGAGCTCCGCGCCTCGGAAGGAGCTCACCTAGTTTTAAGTTCTCAACCCGTTTTTAGTTAGCAAACGATTAGCTGTCTTTTTCCGTTTCCTGTGTTTACGTTTCGTCGGGTGTCAAGTGCAACGAGGAGAAGATCGTCCCCGCCATCGTCATGGCCAAGGACGACCACAAGCGCGCCAAGGGCGCGAAGGAGGACACCGACGAGACATCGAGGACGAGATCGAGGTCGCGCGAGGACCGGAGAGAGAGGTCAAGGCGCCGCGAGGACGCCGACAAGTCGCGAGATCGGTCCCGGGACCGCCACCGGCGCCGCCTGCACTACGGTGAGGAGCGGGCCAAGGAGCGCGGCCGGGGAGCGACTGCTGCTGGTGCGGCCACGCCTCCCGGCCCTCCGCGGCCCCGCGACCGCCCGAGCAGAACCTCGACGCCGCAGCGCAAGGTGGAGATCGTCCCCGGCGAGAAGATCACCTTCAACATCGGCAAGAGCGACCTCAGCAAGGGCGGCAAGACGTGGGCGGCGGACCGGCGTCTGGACTGGCGCGTCGGCGCCACTGAG
>JBCBMO010000081.1:0-564 GCA_039822785.1 Pseudomonadota bacterium
GTCGTGTGGTGCGGCAGGGGGCCGCCCTTGCCACCGAACTGCCGGGGCCGCCGCTTCGGCTGCCGCTGCCCTCGTCCCTGCCCTCGTCCTTGCCCTCGACCCTTTGCCGGAACTTCCGTTCTCCTCCTCAGCGCCGGGGCGCCGCAGAAGGGGCAGAAGTCTGCGGACGCCGGCCGCTGCCGCGCAACCGCCCAAGAAGGACTCGGGCTGGAGTTGGGAGCCGGCTGGCTCCCCTGCTTCCGGACGGCCAGCCAGCTCCCGCGGCGCCGGCGCCCGGAATGGACGCCCGGGCACCACCGCCGCCAGTCTGGACGTTGGCTCTGGATTGCCTCGGACGCCTCTCTGACAGCCCCGAGGTGCGGTCCCAGCTCGTCGCCGGCGGCGCGCTGCCGCTGCTCGCCAAGCTTTTGGCTTTGACCCGGCAAGCGAGAGCGGGGGCAGCGCCGGCGGCGGCGACGACAGCGGCGGCGGTGGTGGGTATGTTTGGTCATGGTGCGCAGCAGCAGAGGTACGCACGTGATGTGGGTGAGGGTGATGCTGCCGGTGAAGTTGCAGGGGTCGAGG
>JBCBMO010000082.1:0-561 GCA_039822785.1 Pseudomonadota bacterium
CTGCGAGGCGGCAGCAGGTGGTGGTCACCTCGAGGTGCTTCAGTGGCTCCATACCCAGGGCTGTCCGTGGAACGAGAGGACATGCGAGTTCGCAGCGTTCAAGAGCCACTTGCAGGTGCTCCAGTGGTGCCGTGCGCAGGGCTGTTTCTGGGTTGCGAAGATATACAGGGCGGCATCAGCAGAGAGAAAACACCTGTATGCGCTTCAGTGGTGCCGGGCGAAGGGTTGTCCTTGGGATGAGAGGACTAGCTAGGCGGCAAAGAAGCACGACGAGGTTCTGGAGTGGTGCCGGGCGCAGGGCTGTCCCGAGTGAGCTTTTTATCGACCTCTCTACTAACTGGCCTTGGGCTGGCTGTCGTAACTGGCTCGCATTATTACTCAGAATGTAACGCGCGAGGAAGACCTCTCGCTGTCTGGGTAAGAAAAGCGGCGGCGGCGGCGGCGCGAGAGAGCAAGAAAAGTCGCAAGCAGAGACAAAAATCGCATGCTGCATGCATGCTGGGCACACATAGCCACCGGGCAGGGACTGTGTCGCCCGGCAGCCTCTTCTCGCGTTTCCCG
>JBCBMO010000083.1:0-557 GCA_039822785.1 Pseudomonadota bacterium
GTTGGACTTGCTCGACGACGGTGGGCCTGGCGTGCCGACGACCGGTGGTGGCACCAACGCCGCCGCCGCCGCGCCGGACCTGATCTGCGCCTTTGGCGGTGCGCGGTCCGCGGTGGCCTGGGCCGCGCCGCCCGGTGGCGTGGCCCGGGCTACCTGCCGCGTGCCCGCGGGCGTCGGCGCGGTGCGCGGCTCGGCGCTGCTGGCCTTCGAGCTGCTGGATGCGGCGGCGCCGGCGTCACCGCTGGACCGCGGCAGCTACGCGCTGTCCCTGCTCCCCACGCCCCAGACCGTGCGGCCCGCGCGGCTGCCCCTGCGAGGCGGCGGCCAGGTGCTTGTGACCGGGGTCGGCTTTGCCAGCTCCGAGGATGCGCCGCTGTACTGCGTGTTTGGCGCGCGGCGCACTCGGGCTATGGTCCACTCGCCCACGGCCCTCGCCTGTTCCGTGCCCCCGGCGGAGACGGCGGCGCCGTCGTCGAAGATTGTTGCACGTGGAGGGAGCTGCGAGGCAGGCGAGTAAGCAAGAAGCAACGCACCCACAGAAAAGAAAAGTAGGAGGG
>JBCBMO010000084.1:0-556 GCA_039822785.1 Pseudomonadota bacterium
GGAGCCAGCCGGCAGCGCGGTGCCGAGCTTGCCCACGCCGTTGAAGTGGGCGTGCTTGTAGTACCAGACGAGGGCCATCGGCGTCACCGAATCGTACACACAATAGAGCATCATGTGTTCCAGGCTCATCGTCCACTCGAAGAACTTGCGCGGGTCTCGCCACCGCGAGGGCTCGGGCACCTTGATGCCGTACTCCTTGAGGATCTTGTCGGCGAAGCCCTGCTTCGTGTAGGCGCTCCAGAGCCGCACCTGCGTGATCTTGATGCCGGTCTTGCCGTACCGGCCGCCGCCGACCTTCGCGAACTCCTGCCAGTCGATGAGCTCCTTGCTGAGGTCCATGACGTCGACAAGGTTTGTCGACATGGCGAGTCCGCAGCAGCGCATGACCCACTCGTCGCCCTCGCTGTCGCAGCCGACGACGATGAGGTCCGGGTCCTCTAGCAGCTCGACGAGGTTGGCCGGCAGGATCTTCTGCAGGTCGTCGCACTCGTCCTCGCCCTTCTTCCCTGCCTTCTTGGCCTCGCTAGGCTTCCTGGCCTCGTGCTCGCGCCTCAGG
>JBCBMO010000085.1:0-556 GCA_039822785.1 Pseudomonadota bacterium
TCGCCGCCGACGGGTTTCACGGAACCAGCCTGGCGGCGGTGGCCGAGGACGCCGGGGTCAGCAAGCAGGCGCTGCTCCACTTCTTCGGCACCAAGGCCCGCCTCTACGCCGAGGTCCTGTCCGCCCTGGGCGACCGTCTGGTGGCGGAGATCGAGGCGCAGCGCGCCGACGCCCCGCAGGATCGCCTCGCCGCCGTGCTGCACGCCCACGCCCGCAACGCCCACGCCCGGCCCGAGGATGCGCGCCTGGTGGTGCGGGCGCTGCTGGACAGCGACGCTTCGGCCCGCGCCTGGCCGCTCAAACCCTTTCTGGACCGGCTGACCGCCCTGGTGCGCGCCGCGCCCGCCTGGGAAAAGGTCGACGAGGCCGAAGCGCTGGCCGCCGTCTACCGCCTGATCGGCGCGATCCAGTACTTCGCCGTCTCCGGCCCGACGCTCGAAGGGATCTACGGGGCGGAGCGGCGCGCGGCGCTCGACCGGCACTTCGCCGCCCATCTGGGCGATCTCATCGACGGCTTCGCGGCCCGGGGCTGAGCGCGCCGCCGCCGGGGCGCCGC
>JBCBMO010000087.1:0-542 GCA_039822785.1 Pseudomonadota bacterium
ATCTGAGCCTGCCCAACGTGGTCTGCGCCGGGGGCAGTTGGGTTGCACCCAAAGACAAGGTCGTCGCGGGCCAGCGCCTCGATCCCGGCCCAGTCGCCAGCGACGACCTTGTCCTTGGGCGCGACCCAGCTGCCCCCGGCGCAGACCACGTTGGGCAGGCTCAGATAGCTGTCGGCATTGGCCGGGCTGACCCCGCCCGTGGGACAAAACGCGATCTGCGGCAAGGGCGCGCCTATGGCCTTGAGCGCGGGCGCGCCGCCCGAGGCCTCAGCCGGGAAAAACTTGAGCATATCAAAGCCCTTTTCCAGCAACGCCATCGCCTCGGACGCGGTGGCGGCGCCGGGCAGCAGTGGCAGCTCTTCGGCGGCACAGGCCGCCAGCAAGGCGTCCGTTGCCCCAGGTGAGACGCCAAATTGCGCGCCCGCGGCCTTGGCCGCCTTCACATCATCGGGTGTCACCAGTGTCCCGGCGCCAACAACGCCGCCCGCGACCTCTGCACGCTGCAATCACATCCAGCGCGGCCTCGGTGCGGCACCGAGGCC
>JBCBMO010000088.1:0-541 GCA_039822785.1 Pseudomonadota bacterium
GTCGGCACCAGGCTGCCCGGGTCGATCTGCCCGCCCTGCATGCACTTGGAGAGGATCTCCGACGGCTTGGCCGAGCTCCTGGACGGCGCGACCATGGTCGGCGCGGTGGAGATGCCGACCACCGGCGCCGTCGCGAACAAGATCTCGGCCAAGCCGTCGGAGATCCTCTCCAAGTGCATGCAGGGCGGGCAGATCGACCCGGGCAGCCTGGTGCCGACCGTGGGCTGCAACCAGAGCTCCCGGTGCGTAGGCGTAGCGTACGACACGGCGGCGTCCGTCTGCACGCTGCTGGGCGGCTACACGGACCCCGACGAGACGAGTGCCAGCGCCACCGTGTCGACCTACCTCAAGAACTGCAGCTGCTCCTCGGGCGCCGGGGCCACGACGGCGAGCACCTCCTGCGGGTCCAACGTCTACGGCGCGCAGCAGTGCCCGACGGGGACCTGCTACGGCGACCAGGACAACATGACGGCCTACTGCTGCATGGACGGCAACGAGCCCGCGGGCTGCACCGTGGCGACCCAGGGCCTGACCAGCGGCG
>JBCBMO010000089.1:0-541 GCA_039822785.1 Pseudomonadota bacterium
CGAGCCGCTCGCCAGCTACCCGCGGACAGTGGCCACGCACCAGCGCATCGGCTTCGACGTGGACCCGTGCGGCCGCTTCCTCGCCACCGGCAGCGACGACGCCCACGTGCTGGTGTACGAGCTGGCCACCGGCGAGCAAGTGCTGCGCTTGCCCGTGCCGTGCGCCGGACACGCCGTCAACGGCGTGGGCTTCTCGCCCGTCAGCACGGAACCGCTGCTCGCGGTCGCCACCGGCACCCGCCGCTTCCCGCTGCCCGGCGACGGCGGCAGCGGCAGCGAGGAGGAGGTCCCCGCGCCCAGCGCGGACGCAAACCTCCTCGCCGAGGGCGAGGAGGAGCCCTACCAGCTGCGGCTGTACGCGCTCGGGCAGGCCGCCGCAGACGGCGCCAGTGATTGTCCTGACGCACCGCCTGCTGCCGACGCTTGCTTGCACGCACCAGAGCCGGCGGGCCTGGCTCCTGCTGCAGCTGGTCCTGCTGGTCCTGCTGGTGCTGCTCCTGCTACTACTGCTGCAAGCGCAGTGTCGGTTCGCTCGGCGGGG
>JBCBMO010000090.1:0-541 GCA_039822785.1 Pseudomonadota bacterium
TGCGTGGCGCGGCGTCCCGTCGGGTCGGCATGGGGTGATCGGGTGCTACTCCACGCAGACCTACAAGCATGCCAATTCGGGCGAAGGCGGCTTTCTTGTGACCGATGATGCGGAGCTTGCGGCCAAGGCGATCGTGCTGTCGGGGTCGTACATGTTGTACGAACGCCACTTGGCGGCTCCGCCAGCAGAGGCGTTTGAAAAGGTCCGGTACGTCACCCCGAACATCTCTGGCCGGATGGACAATTTGCGCGCCGCGATCCTGCGCCCGCAACTGGCGGTCCTGAACGATCAGGTGGCCCGGTGGAATGACCGCTACCGAGTGCTGGAGGAGGGCGTTCGTGGCACACCTGGCCTGACCGTGATTGAACGGCCGGACGACGAACTGTATGTCGGGTCGTCGTTTCAGGTGCTTTTGCTGGATTGGGCCGCAGATCGCATTCGAGACGTTTTGCGGCGCTGCGCGGGGCGGGGGGTCGAGTTGAAGTGGTTTGGCGCGCCAGAGCCGGTGGCTTTCACATCCAAGTACGACAGTTGGCAATAC
>JBCBMO010000091.1:0-540 GCA_039822785.1 Pseudomonadota bacterium
CTTGGAATCACTGTGTCAGCGCGACGGCCGCGAGGTATGGCCAGCAGGAGGTCCTGGAATGGCTCTTGTTCGCAGGCTGCCCCGTGGACGAGTGGGCGTGCTTGGTGGCAGCGGGCGGAGGCCACCTGGAGATGCTCGAGTGGCTCCGGGCACATGGCTGCCCTTGGGACAAGCTCACGTGCAGGTGTGCAGCGCGGAACGGCCACCTGGACCTTCTTCAGTGGTGCCGTGAACAGGGATGTCCGTGGGACGAGGACACTTGCCGGGAGGCAGCGGGGGGAGGCCACCTCGAGGTGCTGCAATGGGCCCGGAGCCAGGGCTGTCCCTGGAACGAAGAGACGTGCAGAGCGGCGGCAGAGAAGGGTCACCTGGAGACGCTGCAGTGGTGCCGGAGCGAGGGCTGTCCCTGGGACGAATCGGCATGCACTTGGGCGGCTGTTCGGGGCCAAACGCATGTGCTGCGGTGGATTCGGCAGAAGGGTGGTCCGTGGGACTATGCGGCGGTCAAAGCGCACAGATCAGGGGAAAAGTGGGATTGGT
>JBCBMO010000092.1:0-537 GCA_039822785.1 Pseudomonadota bacterium
CAGCCACTCGTCAGCCTGTTGCGCACCCGCGAGCCAAGGAGTTAGGAGCTGTGTGGACAGCCATGCATGCAAACCCTCCTCCTCTGCCTGATTTGACCCAACCCCACAACCCCGCGGCGCGCACCAGTGCTGCCGACTCCGGTTTGTGCGGCTTCGAAATTTGCGACGGCGGCGGCTGCCACAGCGACAGGTGCTCCTCGCCGCCCCCCGGTGCTCCTTTGAACATGCTCGGCTGTGGTGCAGAGGAGCTTGCGTCAAGCAGCAGCAGCAGCAGCCAGCCAGCCAGCCAGCCAGCCCAATTGACCGGCATCAATCAGCTTGCAGCAGTTTGCGGGGGGGAGGCATACTGAGGGTTGCTCCGCTGCCATGGGAGTGGTCGTGTCCAGTGGCGGCAGCAGGCTCGGCAGCGCCCCTTGGTGGATGCCTTGCGGACAAATGGGGACAGCAGGGACCATCAGCCGGTGGTTCTCTTCCCCGTGCACGAGCACACGCCAGCCATGCGGCGCTCCCCAACTCCCGCCCCCCGCCCTCCGCACG
>JBCBMO010000093.1:0-536 GCA_039822785.1 Pseudomonadota bacterium
CCCAGTTCCCCGCCCGGGCCTCGGGCACCTCCACGCGGTACCGGCCCTGGCCGAGGCTCAGACCCGTCACCTCGCAGACGGCCATGTCCTCCTCGTCGTCCAGGGAGTAGGCCTCGCCCAGGACCTTGACCTGCTCCCCCGGCCGCAGCGTGCCCGAGAACACCCGACCCAGCGCATGGAACGCCGTGCCGTCCGGCGTCGAGTACAGCTTGACCACGTTCACCATGAGGGGTCCGCTCGGGTCGCAGGCCCGCATGGCCGGCACGCAGGCCGCCGCGTGGCTGCCCGAGTAGGCCTGGTCCACCTTGGCCCCGGCGCTGGCCACGGGCGACGGCATGTGCTGCGCCACCATGTCCACGAACCCGCCGGCGTCGCCCAGGAACCGGCCCATGATGAGCTTGAGCAACGGCTTGGGGTCCAGGTGCAGTTCGTCCTCGAGCCCATTTACAAGATCTACGCGCAGGCCCTGGGCGAGGAGCCCGAGACCCTCCGGGCCACGCTGCGGGAGCTCGGCGTGACCCTGAGCAAGCCGGAAC
>JBCBMO010000094.1:0-534 GCA_039822785.1 Pseudomonadota bacterium
GCCGTCCATTGGAAGAGCGCCAGCAGGAACAGCATCGACCAGAAGGTCGGGGTGATGATGGCGCTGATGATCATGATGAGGAAGAGGACGGGAATGGCGCTCCAGATCTCTTCGATGCGCTGGAAGACCAGGTCCACCCAGCCGCCGAAATAACCCTGGGCCGCGCCGGCGAAGACGCCGATGACGCTGCTGACGAGGGTGAGGGCGAGGCCGAAGCGCACGGAGATGTCGAAGCCGTAGATCACCCGCGCCAGCACGTCGCGCGCCTGATCGTCCGTGCCGAGCCAGTTGCTGGCGTCGGGCGGCGAGGGGGCGAAGGGCACGTCGCGGTTGATGGTGTCGTAGCTGAAGGGGATCAGGGGCCAGGTCATGGCGCCGGGCGTCGCGCCCTCGGGCGCCTCGCCCGCGGCGACGGCCTCGATCAGCCCGTCGGGATCGTCGAAGCAGGCGTCGAGCCCGCCGGTGACGATGAGGCAGCGCACCTCGACCGAGCGGTAGTCGGCCTCCGTCTCGAAATCGCCGTTGAAGCGGGTT
>JBCBMO010000095.1:0-533 GCA_039822785.1 Pseudomonadota bacterium
CGTCCGAGTGGCGTGGCGAAGTCGAAGCTCGACTCCCGTCGTCGATGGACAATGACAGCTCCGCGACCGCAGCAGCCCATCGTCGTGGCCTCGTTCGTCGTTCGAAGCATCTGTCGTTCGCTCGCGGCGCGTCGGCGGAGTGGCCGCGTGAACAAGGCGAGGGGACTAGGACGATCGAAGAGCGTGCGCAACTGCGCTGAGGTCGACGCCCAGTCCTCATGCCGGTATCGTTTCGGCGCAGGAGGCGCGTCGAACAAGTCGAGAGCGACGGCGAAGAAGAACCGCGGTCGGTCGATCAGCCGGTCGAGCGTCGTTCTTCAAGTGCGCAAACGAAGGCGCGACTTCAACGACGGCCGCCACAGAAAAGCGCCGGCGACAGAAGCACCAAAGATGCGGGCCCTCCGGCACGTGGACGTCGTCGCAGCGCGCTGGCCCTGGCCGAGCGGTCGAAGACGAAGAAGAGCCGCGGTCGACCGAGCGTCGACGGCGCGACGTCAGCACGCGCGCAGCGGGAAACAGCGCCACCAACTCAG
>JBCBMO010000096.1:0-533 GCA_039822785.1 Pseudomonadota bacterium
CGAGATCGACTCCATCGCGCCGGCGCGGGACAAGGCCGGCGGCGAAGTGGAGCGGCGCATCGTGAGCCAGCTGCTCACCCTCATGGACGGGCTCAAGCCCACCTCCAACGTGGTGGTCCTCGCCGCCACCAACCGGCCCTCCGTGCTGGACCCGGCGCTGCGGCGCTTCGGCCGCTTCGACCGGGAGATTGACATGGGGGTGCCCGACGAGGCCGGGCGGCTCGAGATTTTGCGGATAAAGACGCGCAAGATGAAGCTCGGTCGGGACGTGGACCTGGAGGCCATCGCCAAGGACGCGCACGGCTTTGTGGGCGCGGACCTGGCGCAGCTCTGCCTCGAGGCGGCGCTGCTGGCGATCCGGGAGCACCTCCCCGACCTGGACATGGAGGCCGACCGCCTGGACCGGGCCGTGCTCGACGGGCTCCGGGTCCGGGCGGACCACTTCAACAACGCCATGAAGCTCTGCAGCCCCAGCGCCCTGCGGGAGACCCACGTGGAGATCCCCGACTGCAGCTGGGAGGACGTGGGCGGCC
>JBCBMO010000097.1:0-533 GCA_039822785.1 Pseudomonadota bacterium
CCAGCAACAGCGCCTGGTCCACGCCCGCCTCGCCCTGATAGCGCGCGATCCAATCGGTAAGCGTGGCCGCATCCGCAATGATCCGCGCCGGAAAATGCGGCATCACCTGATAGCCGTCGCGCGCCAGGCGGGCCGCGGTTTCAACCATCTCATCGATGGGTGTCCCCTCGATATGGGCGATATAGACGCGCGTGCCCTGAGGCAGAAGCGACCGGAAATCCGCGATCTTTTCGGCGGTGCGGGGCATCACCTCGATCGAGTAGCCCTGCAAGAACGCCTCGACTTCGGGGCTGAGCGTGCCGGGCACCGGGCCGTCGTCTTTTTTGAAATTCAGCAATGCCATGGCAGATGCTCCGCAGGGTTGAGGGGCTAGGCCCAGCCTTCGTTGTCGATCAGCGCCTTGATGCGCGCGGTGTCATATTCGGTTTCCAGCCGCACGGCCTCGGCCTCGGCAATCTCGGCCGGATCGCCGTCGAGCGGGTAGGGCGTGGCCTTGCGCCACTCGGCCAGATAGGCGTCGGCGTCCTTGGCGT
>JBCBMO010000098.1:0-530 GCA_039822785.1 Pseudomonadota bacterium
CCCGGGGCGCCCAAAACTTGGACGCCGGGGCGGGCACCACCGCCTGGGCGGTGCAACCCTAGTGGCCAACCCTACTGGCCGCACCCGGGCGCGGAGATGGGACCACGCATACGGTGCGCTGGCGCAGGCCCCTGGGCGGCCGGCGCGGGCCGGGCGAGGGTGCGGCTGCGGTCTTGGGGACCATGATAGGTGACCCGGACCCCAAGCGCCGCCGCGCGTCGCCGCGGCGGGCCACCCGGGGCGCCCAAAAGTTGGTCTCCCCGGCGGCCACCGCCCTTGGAGGCGGTGCAACCCTGGTGACCAACCCTACTGCTCGCACCCGGGCGCGGAGATGGGACCACGCATACGGTGCGCTGGCGCAGGCCCCTGGGCGGCCGGCGCGGGCCGGGCGAGGGTGCGGGTGCGGTCTTGGGGACCATGATAGGTGACCCGGACCCCAAGCGCCGCCGGGCGTCGCCGCGGCGGGCCACCCGGGGCGCCCAAAACTTGGACTCCCCGGCGGCCACCGCCCTTGGAGGCGGTGCAACCCT
>JBCBMO010000099.1:0-530 GCA_039822785.1 Pseudomonadota bacterium
GCGGAAAGTGTCAGCCATCGGCAGGCTCCTTGCGTGTCCAGCGTGATGTAGCAGAAAGCGCCGCAGAGGGAACCCACCCGCGACATCCCGTGCCGGGGGAACGGAAAATTGCAAATTTTCCGGTCAGCGCGCCGCGGCACGGGGCGGTCCGGACCGGTTAAGGGCATTGCCCCGCGGCGCCCCCTGTCTTACGGTTTGCGCGCCCGGAGTGGATGGACGGGCCAACGAATCTGATGAGGTGAGCGATGTCCGTACGCGGTCTGATCTTCTGTCTGTGCCTGATGCCCGCCGCCGCGCTGGCGCAATCCGGGCAGGTCCTGACCAAGCAATATGACGATGGCGGCATCTATGAGGGCACCTTTCGCGGCGGCTTGCAGCACGGTGAGGGCACCTACCGGCTGCCCAACGGCTACGAATATACCGGCGCCTGGGTCGATGGCGAGATCAAGGGCGCAGGCACCGCGCGCTTTCCCAACGGCTCGGTCTACGAAGGGGCGTTTTCCAAGGGCAAGCCCGACGGCTTCGGCAAG
>JBCBMO010000100.1:0-527 GCA_039822785.1 Pseudomonadota bacterium
CAGGCGGCATTCGCGGGCGCGTGCGAACTGGTGCAGTGGTGCCGGGCCCGGGGATGCCCCTGGCACAAGTGGACCTGCGCCCTGGCAGCCGAGCGGGGGCACCTGGAAATGCTGCAGTGGCTTCGGAGCCAGGGCTGTCCCTGGGACGGGAACACGTGCAGCGAGGCAGCGTATAGGGGCGACCTCACCATGCTGCAGTGGTGCCGGAGCCACGGCTGTCCCTGGGATGCGGGGACATGCTGGGCGACAGCGCGTGGAGGCCACCTGGAGGTGCTGCAGTGGTGCCGGGAGCAGGCCTGTCCCTGGAGCGGCGACACGTGCAAGGCCGCGGCAGAGAACGGCCAGCTCGAGGTGCTGCGGTGGCTCCGGTCCAACGGCTGTCCCTGGGATGAGGCGACGTGCGCCGGCGCCGCGGAGCACGGAAAACTCGAGGTGCTGCAGTGGTGCCGGGCGCACGGTTGTCCCTGGGACGAGGACACGTGCGATGCAGCCGCAAAGAACGGTCACCTACATCTGTAGGTGACCGT
>JBCBMO010000101.1:0-526 GCA_039822785.1 Pseudomonadota bacterium
CGTCCGAAGCACGCTCGAGCCCCGCGCGCCCGGCCGCCTCGGCCTCGGCATAGTGGCCGTTCTCCTCGAGCGCGAAGGCATGGGCACCGAGACGGTAGCCGTGGAGCGGGTCGTCCCCGGCATCAGCCTCCGACACCACCGCCATCGCCCGTGTCGTCATCGCCAGCATGCCGCGCCGGTCGCCCATGAGGAAGCGGATCTGGTGGTCGAGCTTGGTGAGCAGCATGTCGCCGGGGTTGTCCTCGAGCCAGGCGCCGAGGATCACGGCGGCGCGACGGGGAAAGCCGGCGAGATAGGCCTCCAGCGCCGCAACGACAGCCGCGGTGCGCGCGGGCGCCATCTGGGGGGTGCGCGCCGTGGCGGCATGGGCCGCGGCCAGCGCCGCGCGGGCCGGGGCCACCAGCTCGGACCGGCCGAGGAGCAGCAGCAGGTGCCCCTTGAAGGCATGACCGAGCGCGAAGTCCGGCGCCTCGGCCGTCACGCGGGCGATGGCATCGGCCGTCGCGCGGCGCTGGCCGCGGCCCAT
>JBCBMO010000102.1:0-525 GCA_039822785.1 Pseudomonadota bacterium
GGTATCCGGACAAGGCATCCGTCTTCGACCTGTACGTCAGCCCCGTCGAGACCGGCAGTGCGGGCGGCGGCGGCGGCGGGGTCGTCGAGGAGGGCGCTGGCGCCGGCGGCGCGAGGAGCGGAGGCGCCTTCCAGTACTGGCAGGACGCGGTGCCGGCCTTCAATCCCGTGGGTGAAGTGCCCTTCGCCAGCATTGTGGTGCCCACCGTGGACCTGGCGCGCCTCTCCTTCCTCGCGGACCTGCTGGTGCGGCGCGGGCGACCCATGCTCCTGGTGGGCGGCGCGGGCACGGGCAAGACGGTCATCGTGCAGGAATACCTGCGGAACCTCGACGATGGCTTCGCGACGGCGGTGGTGAACATGAACTACTACACGGACTCCCGGAGCCTCCAGGCGCAGCTGGAGGAGCCCATCGAGAAGCGGAGCGGGCGCATCTATGGTCCCCCGGCGTCGAAGAAGCTCGTGTTCTTCATTGACGACCTGAACATGCCCTTCGTGGAGACCTACGGCACGCAGACGCCCATCG
>JBCBMO010000103.1:0-525 GCA_039822785.1 Pseudomonadota bacterium
GGACTGCCAACGGAGTGTGGGATCCCCGCTGGCAAACAGACCTGGCTGATTCAGGCGGCGCGGGACGGGGTGCTGGAGCTAATGCAGTGGTGCCGGGCGCAGGGCTGTCCTTGGGATGAGAGGACATGCTGGTCGGCAGCGGTGGGAGGGCACCTAGAGGTACTGCAGTGGCTCCGGGCGCAGGGCTGTCCCTGGGATGAATGGACATGCCAGACGGCAGCAGCACATGGTCGCTTAGAGATGCTGCAGTGGTGTCGGGCGCAGGGCTGTCCCTGGGATGAATGGACGTGCCATGCGGCATCGAGGGGAGGCCACCTGGAGGTGCTGCAGTGGTGCCGAGCGGAGGGTTGTCCCTGGAATGAGTTCACGTGCGTAGAGAAGGCAGCAAGGGAGGGGCACCTGGAGGTGCTGCAGTGGCTCAAGGCGCAGGGCTGTCGCTGGGCTATGGGGACATGCGAGGCAGCAGCAGAGGGTGGCCACGTGGAGGTGTTGCAGTGGTGCCGGGCGCACGGATGTCCCTGGTAT
>JBCBMO010000104.1:0-524 GCA_039822785.1 Pseudomonadota bacterium
CTCGCCGCGCCGCGGCTCGCGCCGCCGCCCATCTGCGTCAAGAGGCTGGGCGCCGGCGGCGCGCTCGCGCTGCCCTCCGTCGAGGGCGAGGGCGGCGCCGCGCTGGCAAAGCGGGTCGAGGCCGAGACGGGCGAGCGCGTGGAGCGGCTGTCGTGGGGGTGCGCGCCGCTCCGCCTCGGCGCGGCGCCGCACCGCGTGCCGCCCGGCGGGACGGCGCAGCTGTACCGGCTGGACTTGACGGTGCGATGGGGCGGCGAAGCGCATCCGCAGGTCGCGCATTTCGACACCCTGCGCCTCGGCAAGCCGCTGGTGCCGCCGGGCGGTGCGCCATGAGCCGGCAACGCGGCTTCACCCTGCTGGAAGTGCTGGGCGCGCTGATCCTGCTGGTCGACATCATCGAACAGGCCCGGCGCTATGGCGGGATGGACGTGAGCTTTGGTCAGCGGCTGGAACTGACGCTTCTCAACATACCGACGACGATCAACCAGATCCTGCCCCTGATCATGATCCTGGCCACGATTGCG
>JBCBMO010000105.1:0-522 GCA_039822785.1 Pseudomonadota bacterium
CGCGCCGACAGAGCTGCTGCATGAGAAGACGGTCGTGGGCAGCCGCGTGCTGCGCCACGGCGACTTGATCAGCCCTGCGCCGTGGCTGCTGCTCCGCGTCGTGCACCTGGAGCAGCACCTGGCGACCCTGCGGGCGGGCGGCGAGGCGGGCGAGGGCTGGGCCGCGGACCACGGCTACGAGGACATGTTCGCGGGGCACTGGCTCGACCTCGTGGAGCGGCTGCAGGCCTCGGGCCAGGCACTGCGGGCGAGCGACGAGGCCCGGCGGCAGGGGCTGGCGCGGGCGGGCATGAGGCTCTGTGCGCTGACGCTGGAGGCCAACTCCCTGGCCGCGCTCATGGGGCGGGACTTCGCCCTGGAGCCCGTGCTGCGGCCCCTGCCGGCGGACAGGCCTCGGGACTCGCGCGCCGAGCCACCGGGCAGCCGCAGCCGCTCCGCGGTGGGCTGCTCGCACTGGCTCTGGGTGGCGGTGGAGTCCACGGACCCGCAGGTGCCCGGCGCCTTCTGGCCGGTCGATAAGTT
>JBCBMO010000106.1:0-518 GCA_039822785.1 Pseudomonadota bacterium
TTGATAAAATGCATAGTTTTCGTGCTACGCGCAGCGCGTCTCCGGGCGGTGCAATTCTGATAAGAATTTTCTAGTTTATTTATTTATTTATTTATTTTTGATAAAATGCATAGTTTTGGCGCTACGCGCTGCGCGTCTCGAAAAAAATTGAATTTTTTAAATTTTTTTTTTTTTTTTTTTGCATTTTTGAGGGTGCCTAGTAGGTACTTTTTCATTCTAAAGCTTTTTTGTTCAATAAAATTTTTTGATAAAATGCATAGTTTTCGTGCTACGCGCAGCGCGTCTCCGGGCGGTGCAATTCTGATAAGAATTTTCTAGTTTTTTTTTTTTTTTTTTTTTTTTTTTTTTTTTTTTTTTTTTTTTTTTTTTTTTTTTTTTTTTTTTTTTTTTGTGTTTCTGTCCGTTATACGCTAACTTTTTTGTTGAAGATATTAACCGATCTCGACGAAATTTTCACACAACGTCCGGACCATCTCAGCACAGATGGAGTTCGAACTTCATGACCATACCTCAAATCC
>JBCBMO010000107.1:0-515 GCA_039822785.1 Pseudomonadota bacterium
GCTGTTGGCGCCGCCGAGGCGCAGCGGCACCTTGTGGTCCACCTGGAGCAGCTCGTCGTTGCCGCAGAGGGCGCAGGCGTAACCCTGCGTCTCCAGGATCTCGTGCCGCACCTCGGGCTCCAGCTGCTCCCTCGGCGCGGGCTTGCACAGGATATCAAAGGCGGTGTTCATCAAGACGCCAGGGGACTCGCCGTAGTAGCGCAGGCCTCGCTTGAAGTGCTGCGTGAAGGCCACGCAGGCCTGGTACTCCCTCGGCACCGCGTGCACGACGAGGCTCTTGTTGCCAGCGCTTGCTGCTGCAGCGTCGGCGGCGGCACGAACTCCAGGCGCTTGATGTTGGCAGGGGAAGGCCCGCTCAGCGCCACTTTGGGCACCAGGCCCGCGAGGTGGCAGAGGCGCTCGCGGAGCTGGCCGGCGCGGATCCTTCGACGCCACTCCAGAAGCTGGGCGGTGGGGTCAAGGATCAGCTGATCCGGACGCTGGTGAACCCGCCGCAGGGGCCATCGAGATCGAGA
>JBCBMO010000108.1:0-518 GCA_039822785.1 Pseudomonadota bacterium
GGCCTCCTGCAGGATGCGCGCCCAGAGCGCCGGATCGGGCCAGCCCGCCAGATAGCGCAGCCGATCGCCCAAGAGGACCGGCGCGCCGGCCTCGGTTTCCATCAGCACCGGGGCGCTGCCCTCGATCCGCTCCATCCAATGGCGCACCGTCCCGCCGCCCTTGACCGGCAGGGCAAGATCGGGCGGCAGGCTCTCGACCAGGGCCACCACCGCCTCGAGCCCGGGCAGGCCGGGCGGCAGCGGAACGGGGATAGCCATATCAGCGCTGCGCGCCCCGGCCCTGGGGCCCAGAATGGCAATGCCGTCAAAGCCCGCCAAAGCATCGCGCAAGCTGTCGGGCAGGGTCATCAGCCCCGGGGCGAGCACCAGCTTATAGGGCGCGATATCGGCCTCGGCCGGGATGACATCGACCGAGAGGCCCAGCTTGCGCAAGCCGCGATAGGCCTCGAACACCAGCCGGAAATAGGAGAAATCCTGGCCCTGCGGCTGAACGCTCCAGGCCCAGTCGGAGGGATAGT
>JBCBMO010000109.1:0-517 GCA_039822785.1 Pseudomonadota bacterium
TCCCTATTCCATTCAATCGCCCGCCCTGCTGCTGCTGCTGCTGCTGCTGCTGCTGCGGCCATGGCATGCTCGTCCGCCCGTGCTGCGCCGTGCGCCCTGTCGCATGTGTGCGTGGCCGCTCGCCCTGTGCCGCCCGGTTGGCCGGCCGGCCGACCGAGCGGTGTGGGCGCATGTGTGACCCGCCCGCTTGTGTCCACTGACAACCGCGCACAGCTCTCATGCCGTCACTGCGAGCAGAGCAGCGCATCGAGCCGCCGCCCGGCAGCCAATGCACACAGAACTCGTCGCGCGAGCCCATGCCTGCCTTCCATCCGAATGCCATGTCCCTCGATCGCCATGCTGCTGCTGCCTCCCAGCGCACCTGCGTCACCCCGCTGCCGCCGGCATCCTTCTCAACTGCTGCTGTCGGCTCGGCGGCGGACCAAGGCCCGCCGCGGTGGGGCGGCGGCGGCACCGGTCCTGGCCCAATGCCTTCCACGGAGGCTGTGTTCGCTTCCCTGGCACCTGCCGCCGGGGG
>JBCBMO010000110.1:0-516 GCA_039822785.1 Pseudomonadota bacterium
CGTGGAGGTGGCCATTGCCGGCCGCGGCGGTGCAGGCGTGCTCATCCCAGGGACAGCCCTCGCCGTGGAGCCACTGCAGAACGTCCAGGTGGCCGCCCGCCGCGGCACTGCGGCAGGCCTGGGCATCCCAGGGGCAGCCGCGGGCACGGCACCACTGCAGAGCCAGCAGCTGGCCCTCTGCCGCGGCCTCGGCGCAGGTGCCCTCATCCCAGGGGCAGCCCTGGCCGCGGAGCCACTCCAGCACCGCGAGGTGCCCGCCCGCCGCGGCCTCCTCGCAGGCTCCCTCGTGCCAGGGACAGCCCTGCGCCCGGCACCACTGCACGACATCGAGGTGGCCTGCCGCCGCCGCCTCGGCGATGCAGCCCTCATCCCAGGGGCAGCCCTGGGCGCGGAGCCACTCCAGCACCGCGAGGTGCCCGCCCTCGGCCGCGGCCTTGCAGGCCAGCTCGTCGAAAGGCAGGCCCTGGGCCGCGCACCACCGCAGGACCTCGAGGTGCCCGCCCTCGGCCGCCTCGG
>JBCBMO010000111.1:0-516 GCA_039822785.1 Pseudomonadota bacterium
CGCGCGCCAGCCCCACGCGCTGTTGCATCCCGCCCGACAATTCGTGGGCGAACTTCGCCCCCCACGCGCCCAGTTCAACAATGTCAAGGATCGCCGCCGCCTGGCGCATCCGCTCGTTCTTGGCCACCTGCCGGATTTCCAGTGGCATCGCGACGTTGTCGAGCACGGACCGATGCGGCATCAGGGCAAAGTTCTGAAAGACCATGCCGATCTTGAGGTTGCGAAAGCGTTGCAAGGTCTTGGGCGCAAGGGCCATGACGTCGGTGCCTTCGATCTCGATTTTGCCAGCAGTCGGCTCGAGCAGGCGGTTGAAGTGACGCACCAGGGTCGACTTGCCACTGCCAGACAGTCCCATGATGCAGAAAATTTCGCCGCGATTGACGCTCAGGCTCACATCGGCCACGCCGACAACGGCGTTGTACTCGGCCAGCACCTGCGCCTTGGTCAGCCCCCGTTCGCGGATCGCGGCCAGTGCGGCTTCGGGACGGTTGCCGAAAATTTTCCAGACGTTGGAGA
>JBCBMO010000112.1:0-515 GCA_039822785.1 Pseudomonadota bacterium
CGCCCGGGGACCCGGCGGGTCCGTGCGTCCTCGTCTTGTGGAACACTCGACGGAGCCACGCCCCGCTCGACGCCGCCGACGACGACGACTGCGCCCCGCCGGCGCTGTGCCCCGCGGCGCCGGCCTCCTCCTCGCCCAGCCCCTTGGCGGCCTGGAGCTGTTTCTCCTTGGCTTGGAGAGCGGCCTGTCGTCCTGGCTGCTCGTAGTCCAGCTCCTCGGCCTCGTCGACTTGGCTCTGCTTGGCCTCGGCGCGCTCGGCGTCGGCAGCAGCCGCAGAGCACTGACAAGCGTCGGAAGCGGCCTCTCGCTCCTGCTCGTCTTTCTTGATTGCTTGCACGTAGGTGAGCACGGCCTGTCGCGACTCGAAGTTCTGGCGCAGGTTCGCGCGGAAGGTGGACACCACAATGAAGAGCAGGAGCTGCACGATGGCCGGACCGATGGCGCGGCGGAAGGCAAAGTAGATGCCGGCGCCGCCCTCGGCGATGAGAAGTGCCAGGGTAGTCGAGTTCCAGACC
>JBCBMO010000113.1:0-515 GCA_039822785.1 Pseudomonadota bacterium
ATCGCGGATGTGCTGGGGGTGGAGCCGACCTATGTCGCCTCCCCCGGCTCTTACGACCAAAAGCATATCGACCGCATCGGCAAGCTGCGCAACTGCATCGCCTATGGGCCGGGAGAGTTGGAACTGGCGCACAAGCCCGACGAGTGGATCGGCGTCACCGATATGCTCGACAGCGCCAAGGTGATGGGCAAGGCGCTGGAAACCCTGCTGCTGCCGACATAGCGCCTAACCCGTCGTGGCCATCGCCAGCCCCTGCGCGATGGCGGTCAGGGCAGCGCCCCGGTGCACCTCTGCCTGCGGCATCCCGCGGGTCAGCGCCGCCTGCACCACCTGCATCAGGCTGGTGCCGCCGACAAAGATCACCTTGGTCACCGCCTCTGCCTCAACCCCGCCTGCGGCCAGCGTCTGCTCTGCCGCCTGCCCGATCCGCTCGGCCATCTCGGCCAGGCTTGCCGCCATCGCCACGGGGTAGAGGGGCAAGGCCAACCCCCGTTCAACCACGCCCAGGTCGATCT
>JBCBMO010000114.1:0-514 GCA_039822785.1 Pseudomonadota bacterium
TGAGGTCACCGGCGGCGAGGCGCTGCTGGACGGCGAGAACATCCTGGAGCTGGCCGCCGACGAGCGCGCCGCCAAGATCTGCACCGAAGTGGCTAAGAACCTCGGCTACGACCTCAAGGAGAAGTCAAAGCTCGAGGCCGAAAGGGCGTGCGTCCGCACTCTCACCGGGCTGGTGAAGGGCGCCGCCGCGAAGCGCGACTTCAAGGTGTTGGAGCGCTTCTTGAATTACGAAAAGGCCAGGAATCTGATCCCCGGCCGATTCGAGATATACCAGATCGCCGACGTGGCGCGGTCCGGTAACAAGCTGCTCCGCCTCAAGGCCGACGAGGCCGCGCTGGACCGGCTTGCTGAGATCGACTTCGAGATCCACCTCGGCGCGAGCGGGCGCGTCAAGCTCTCGATCGAGCAGGAGGGGACGAAGGTCGATGCCCTCTCCAGGAAGCTGCGGCTGAAGGAGCTGGAGAAGCAGATCGCGGACCAGAAGGAGAAGGTCCTCGAGATGCAGCGCGAGAGG
>JBCBMO010000115.1:0-512 GCA_039822785.1 Pseudomonadota bacterium
GCCCGCTCCTCGAGCGGCGACATGGGCGTGGCCAGGGGCGAGGTGGTGGCAGGCGAGTAGGGCGGTGAGGGGGCTCGGCGCCGGCGGCCCACGGCTGGCAGTCGCCGCCGCCGTGGCGACCGGCCATCCGTGGCAGGGCCTGAGCTGCTGCCTGTGCTCGCAGGTGACACTGCCGCCCCCGCCTCTGCTCCCGCCGGCGCTGGCTCGCGCCGGGGACTCCTGGCCTCGCCGCCGCTGGTCCGCCGCATGAACTGGAACCAACTGGACCTGCGCGGGCTGCTGCTGGTGCGGCTGCTGCTGCTGCTGCCGGCTCCGGTGCGCTCCCTGCGCGGGGATATGTCGCTTTTCGCTGGAGAAGGCCGCGGGGGAGAGCGGCTGCGGCTGCGCGGAGGCGTCCCGCTGCGGCGCGGGCTTGCCTCCTGCCGGCCACCACCAGTCAGCCGACTGCTGGCAGGGGAACGGGGACGCCCGCCACCGCCTCTGCTGCTGCTACTGCTACTCCCGGGCGTGGT
>JBCBMO010000116.1:0-512 GCA_039822785.1 Pseudomonadota bacterium
CGCCGGGGCGCCGGGCGCCTTCGCCCATGTTCATGAGCTCCGCGTACACGTCCCGCACGTACTCGACGACGGGGCGGCCGTCCGGGCCTGGCTGGTCCAGCGTCTCCGGGGTCAGCAAGTCCACGAGGTGCTGCAGGATCCAGGGCCGGTTGCGTTCGAGGAACCGGTGCCGAAAGCGCTCCGAGTTCAGGGCCTGGAGCTCGAGGCGCTCCTGCTCCAGGTCCGCCTGGCGCCCCTCGCCCACCGCGAGCTTCGCCGCCACTTCGTCGTCCACGGTGCCCTCGATCATCTTGGTCACCCAGAGCCCGCGCCAGCCCAGGGCCCGGATCTTCACGTCCGAGAGGCGCATGAAGAGGCGCTGGAGGAGGTCGCCAAAGGCGAAGATCACCACGAGAATGAGGATCAGCACCGGGTCGCCAAAGAGGTTGTAGTTGTGCCGGAGGAAAATGGTGAGCCCGAACATGGATATGGTGGTACTCAGAGAATAGAGGGCGTTGATGAAGTAGTACTGG
>JBCBMO010000117.1:0-512 GCA_039822785.1 Pseudomonadota bacterium
TGCGCGCGCAGCTTGCCGCGCGATGCCGCGGTCAGCGCGGTTTCTGAGCCCGAGAAGAAGCCCGACAGCACCAACAACAGGAGGATCCCGCCGCAGGTGATCCAGAATGCAGCGTCAAGCGTGGTTACAGGGTCATCCATTACGCACCAGTCCTTTAGGTCTGCGCTGGTTATGGGGGCGCTTTGCCGTGCAATCAAGGGATGCCACGGTGGCTGGGCCCGCTACTCCGTGTCGCGCGGGCCGGGATCCTTGGCAAGCGGGTGGTGATCGAGCACGAGTTGGGTCAGGCGCTCGTCGACGACATGGGTGTAGATTTCGGTTGTGGCGACATCCGCGTGCCCCAGCATCGTCTGGATGGCGCGCAAGTCGGCGCCGCCCGCCAGCAGGTGCGTGGCAAAGGCATGGCGCAGCGTGTGCGGTGTCACCTTGGCGCCGTCCACGTCGGCAAAGGCCGCAAGGCTCTTGATCCGGGCATAGAACCAGTGGCGCGTCAGATGTCCCGACGCCCCGCG
>JBCBMO010000118.1:0-509 GCA_039822785.1 Pseudomonadota bacterium
GCAGAATTCTGGCCCTGGCTCGCAGCAGGAGATATTCGGATGCCTGCCTCGTTCCGCTCAATGGTCAACCCAAGCTTGAGCGAATCAGCCAGCGTTGCGGCTGCGGCGACCGCATCACCACCACCGCCGCCGCCGCGTGCTGTATCTTGCGGCAACCGTGTCGCCAGCGGCTCGGCTGCCTCCGCCGCCGCCTCGTCGTCGTCTCGCGCGTCGTCGGTCTCACCGCCGCTGGCGCCCCCCGCCGAGAGGTCAGGGGGCCGACCCTTGCCCAGCCACAGCGCCTCCTCGAGGCGCGGCGCCAGCGGCGAGCCCTCATCCGCGAGGTCAGGCGCCTCCAGCAGCAGCAGCAGCAGCGCACCGGAGAAGGCAGCACTGTGGCAGTCCCGGCGACAGGCGGAGGCGGCGGCAGCGGCGGCCTCCCCTGCAGGTCTGCCCCCCCTGAGCTGCCCTCTGTCTGCCCCCCCCTGAGCTGCCCTCTGTCTGCCCCCCCTGAGCTGCCCTCTGTCTGC
>JBCBMO010000119.1:0-509 GCA_039822785.1 Pseudomonadota bacterium
TTCCTGCCCTCCTAGCCCTCGGCACCTCCAAGTTCAGCATGCGCTTCTCGTGTTGTGAGATGATGCCCTCGGCAGCCGCGTCCGCGACCTGCAAGGTCAAGTCGTTGGGGTTCGGGAGGCCTGGCGGGTCCTCGAAGCCGCCGGGATCCTCCGCAGCAGCTGCAGCTGGCCGAGAGAGCAGCACCGCGGAGGCGCCGCCCCCCCCATCCGCGACAGGACTGCCAACACCGGCCACCGACATGGATCGAGGCGACCGGGGGTTGATGGGGCTGGGGGCGGGACCAATCGCGGTGTTCAGCAGGGTGAAGCCCAGCTGCGACAGCCGCCGGTGGGAAGCCACGGTTCCGTCAGCGGCGCCCTGGCCTCCGCCGCCGCCGCCGCTGCTGCCGACGCCATCGGCACCAGCAGCAGCGGGAAAGCCGCCGTCGGGGGCTGGGTCGTTGCTTGCAGCGGGGAACAGGGCCTCGGCGGCGCTGAGGCTAGCATGCCTGCTGCCCGCTCGCCGGCCT
>JBCBMO010000120.1:0-507 GCA_039822785.1 Pseudomonadota bacterium
CCAGTTCTACTACCAGTGCTGCGAGGAGTGGGCCGCGACCGGAGGCATCCACTTCGATGGGAAGTCCACGCTCGACGCTTTTCTTAAAGGCGTGCGGGCGCGGTGCGCTGGCGCTTGGCGAGAGCGCTTCCGCCCGGAGGTGAAGCGGTTCTACTTCAGCGCCAAGGCGACGGGCACGGTGCCCACCTATCACCGCTTCGCCACCCAGGCCGAGGCCGACGAGCAGGGGCGGCTCCGCGCCGTCGCCCAGGCGGTGCGGGACGAACGCTTCGAGGCTGCGCAGGACGACTACCGTGAATTGCTGGCGCAGCGCCGAGATGCCTATGCCGACATCCCAGCGCGGCTTGCCGCCTACCGCGCCAGCGAGGACGAGCGCCGCCAGCGTCAGGATCTCATTCGGGCGGCCAGCAAGCAAGACTTGGAGCTCAACATGGAAGCGCAGCAGCAGCGTGCGCGCAAGCTCGAGCGGGAAGAGCTTGAGCGCCGGGAGGTGGAGAAGCTCGCAGA
>JBCBMO010000121.1:0-507 GCA_039822785.1 Pseudomonadota bacterium
CTGGGACCGCTGCTTGATGTCGTCCAAGTGGCAGATAGCGCAGAGCCCGTGCTCGAGGCCCGGGGCCACAGCTCCAGCCCCCGGCGTTGCTGCTGCTGCTCCTGTTGCTGTTCCTGCTGTTGTTCCTGCTGCTGTTCCTGCTGCTGTTGCCGTAGCAGCGGCGGTGGCTGCAGACTTGTTGTCCCCACCGGCCGCGCCGTTCAGCTCTGGCACGGCAAGGGGTGCGCGCTTGGCGGCCGCAATGCCTTGATCCTGGGCCTTGACCTCTTCCTGTTCGCCTCTGCCTCCCGGGACCTGCACCGACTGCTGCTGCTGCACCTGCTGCTGCTGCGGCGGCGGCATCGGCGGCGCGAGGCCCTGGGCTGCCAGCCGCTTATCCCGCTGCTCGAGGTGGAAGAGCTTGGTGCGCAGGTCCTCGAGCGCGGACTGGGCCGCGTCCAGTTCCTCCTGTTTGCTGCGCAGCCGCCGCGCCGCCATGCTCTCCCCACTCTCGAGCGACCGCTGCAG
>JBCBMO010000122.1:0-505 GCA_039822785.1 Pseudomonadota bacterium
ATTGATCCTCTCCGAAACCGGCGCTCCGGACGTTTGGTTGATAACGGTCCGCGTCGGAACGCGGCCCTATGCGGATCGTTCAGATCAGCTTCGCCATCGCCACCGCCGTGTCGCTCATGCGGTTGGAGAAGCCCCACTCGTTGTCGTACCAGCTCATCACCCGCACCAGCGTCCCCTCCATGACCTTGGTCTGGTCCATGTGGAACAGGCTGGAGTGGCTGTCGTGGTTCATGTCGACGCTCACCAGCGGCTCTTCGGTGAAGCCCAGGATGCCCTTCAGCGGGCCGTTCGCGGCGCTGCGGATCGCCTCGTTGATCTCCTCGACCGTGGTCGCGCGCGAGGGGATGAACTTGAAGTCCACCACCGACACGTTCGGCGTCGGCACCCGGATCGCGGAGCCGTCGAGCTTGCCTTTTAGTTCCGGCAAGACGAGGCCGACAGCGCGCGCAGCGCCCGTGGAGGTGGGGATCATCGACATGGCCGCAGAGCGCGCCCGGTAGAGATC
>JBCBMO010000123.1:0-504 GCA_039822785.1 Pseudomonadota bacterium
TGCCGCTGGGCTTGGCAGGAGCCTTGGCAGTAGGAGCCTTGGCAGTCGTAGCCTTGGCACTCGCCTTGGCCTTGGGCTCTGCCTTCTTCGGTGTCTTCTTCTCCGCCTTGCCGCCCTTGCTGCTGGTGCTGCTGTTGGGCTGGCTGCGTGCCTTCTTGGTGCTCGGGGGCGGCGCCAGGTCTTCCTCCTCCTCGTCGTCGTCCTCGTCGTCGTCGTCGGCGGCAGCGGCATCGGCCGCCGGGCGCGGGGCAGGTGGTGGCCGATGCGCCTCGAACCAGGTCTCAAAGTCCCGGAACTTGGCTTCGAAGATGTCGCTCAGCTTCTTGGCAGCAATGTGCACCTGTCGTTGCCACCGACAGCGGCGGCGGCGGCGGGGGTCCGAAAGAACAGCAGAGAGTTGAAGCCGACCGCATGCGGCAAGCAGCCCAGCCGCGCAGGCTGGCTGGCAGGCAGGCAGGCAGGCAAGATCTGGCAGGCAGGCAGGCAGGCGGCTGCTACCCCTAC
>JBCBMO010000124.1:0-503 GCA_039822785.1 Pseudomonadota bacterium
TGGGGAACCTGGAGATCCTGCAGTGGCTTCGCGCTCATGGCGGCGAGCTCGACAGCAAGACATGCGCGCTCGCGGCGACGAACGGGCACAAGGAGGTCCTGGAGTGGCTCCGGGCTGAGGGCTGTCCCTGGGATGCCGGGACATGCGCCGGGGCGGCGGAGGGAGGGCACCTGGAATTGCTGCAGTGGTGCCGGGCCCAGGGCTGCCCCTGGGATGCCAAAACCTGCGAGCTCGCGGCATACGGGGGGCACTTCGCGCTTCTACAGTGGGCCCACGCCGAGGGCTGCCCCTGGGACTCGGAGACCTGCACGCGCGCGGCCTCGGAGGGCCACCTCGACATCGTGCAGTGGGCCCGAGCTGAGGGCTGCCCCTGGGATGAGAGGACGTGGGAGTGTGCAGACCTGGGGCATCACACGCACGTGGTCGAGTGGCTCACCGCGCAGGGATGCCCCAGGTACTGAATGAAGCACGCCTTGCCAAGTGTTTGGGCACGTCAAGCGGTG
>JBCBMO010000125.1:0-502 GCA_039822785.1 Pseudomonadota bacterium
GGGGCTGGCCCCGTCCGTGTCGAGTTCCACGAACTGGTCCACGAGCGGGCGGAGCGCCTCCACGGCCCGCGGCACCTGCGCCATGGTCTCCAGCAACACGTGCCGCGGAATGCCGCGACCGGTCTCCTCGGCGCGGCGCTCCGCCCGGGCGAGCACGGTGTCGGGTCGCGCGCGGCAGTAGATGACTGCGATGCGCGTGGCCGGGTGGTCCCGGCGGATGCGGCGGAAGAGGCCCGCGTGCCACGCGGCGTCGCGCAGGCTGCCGTCCACCAGCACGTTCTTGCCCTGGGCGAGGCCGTCGAGTGTCAGGAGCTCGGCGATGTAGCCCGCCTCCTTGTGCGTCAGGGCGCCGGCGGTGGTGCGGTTCCTGGCGAGGTAGAGGCGCCACTCGGGGAGGGCATAGCGGATGCGGTCCGGGTCCACGGCCACGAAGCTGTCCAGGGGGAAGTAGCCGCGCCGGTGGAGCCACTGCATGGCTCGGGACTTGCCCGCACCCATGGCC
>JBCBMO010000126.1:0-500 GCA_039822785.1 Pseudomonadota bacterium
GTGGGCTTCTTGCGGACGCGGGCCGCGTGCTCCCGGTCCGGCACCACGGTCATGGAACCATCGAGGAAAGAGTAGCGGTAGCCGGCTTGGACTTTCTTCTCCAGCCAAACGTCATACCACTGGCCGTTCCACAGCAGCTGCACCAAGTCGCGCTCGTCGACCGCCACAGGTGTCGAGACCTTGCGGTTGCGTTTCCTCCCAGCCGTCCGAGCGTCCCGCTGCTTCTTGGGGGCTCGGGCGTTGCTGGCGGCGTTGGGGGCGGTGGCAGCGGCGGCGGCGGTAGCCGCGGCAGGGCTCGTGCTGGCAGCGGCGGTGTCGGGGAGGCTGCGTCTGCTGGGGGTGGGGGTGTTGGTGGCGGCGGTGGGGGCAGCCGCGGCAGTTCTCCTGGCGCCACTCGCGGCGGTGGGGGCAGCGATGGCAGCAGTGGCAGTTCTCCTGCTGGCGGCGGCGGTGGCGGCGGCGTCGGTGATGCTGCGCCTGCTGCTACTGAACGTGGGTAT
>JBCBMO010000127.1:0-500 GCA_039822785.1 Pseudomonadota bacterium
CTTGGAGAAACTGTAGAGGGCGATCAGAGTGTTGTCCCATGTGGCATCTGAAAAGAGCGGGTGGATCGGGGTGCCGGGGGACGTGGAGTGGAAGTCGCGGTAGGTCTCGTCGACGAGAAGCGCCACGCCGTGTTTGCGGGCCAGGGCGAGCAGGTCCGAGAGGGTCTCGGCAGGATACTCCGCGCCCGTCGGGTTGTTCGGACTGACGAGGACAATCGCCTTGGTTCTCGGCGTCATGCGCTCGGCACAGGCTTCAGGTGTGGGGACCATGTTGCCATCGGTGGGCAGGGGCACCGTGCGGATGCCGGCCATGTCCAGCCACATCTTGTGATTGAAGTACCAGGGTGTTGGCAGGATCACCTCATCGCCGGGGCCAGCGAGGGTCGACATGGCTGCGGTGAAGGCCTGATTGCAGCCTGAGGAGATTGCCACCTGGTCCGGGGCAACCGTTCCTGAATACTCGGAACTCCAGAAGCTGGCGACTTCGGCCCGAAGGTCTG
>JBCBMO010000128.1:0-500 GCA_039822785.1 Pseudomonadota bacterium
CAGGGCGGGCAGGCCGATGCCGACGCCCTGAAAGCCGCCGTCCACCGCCAGGATCTGACCGGTGACGTAGCTCGCCTCGGCCGAGCAGAGCCAGCGGATGGCCTGGGCGATCTCCGCCTCGGTCCCGTAGCGGTTGAGGGGGATGGCGTCGTGATAGGCGGCGCGGATGGCGGGGGAGTGGACCTTTTTCGCCATCTCCGTCTCCACCGGCCCGGGGGCGACGGCGTTGACGCGGATGCCATGCTCGCCCAGCTCCGCCGCCTGCTGCAGCGTCAGATGCGCCAGCGCGGCCTTGGAGGTGCCGTAGGCCGTGCGCAGGGTGGAGGCGCGCAGGCCGGAAATGGAGGTCACGTTGACGATCGCCCCGCCGCCGGCGGCCCGCAGATGCGGGATCGCGGCCTGGGTCATCAGGAACGGCCCGTCGAGATTTGTCGCCATGATGCGGCGCCAGACTTCGAAATCGGTGGTCTCGATGGGTCCGAAATCGGCGATGCCGGCAT